>NZ_JBQFVO010000001.1:0-1543613 GCF_056539785.1 Ruegeria sp. B11
CCATCCCCCGCAAACTCTCCGACCTCGGCGTCACCAAAGCCGCCATCCCCGAACTGGTCCAAGGCGCTATCATCGACCCCTCATGCGGAGGGAATCCGATCGAATTGACCGAAGAAAACCTGACAACGCTCTTCAACGCAGCACACTGACAGGCTTGCCGAACCCATCCCTCACCTCTCATACTGGTCGGAGGTGAGGGAGATTTTCATGACGAAAGAGATTGTTCTGATCCACGGTGCTTTTGCCGGACCGTGGTGTATGGAGGATTATGCGGGCTTCTTTCGTGCACGTGGCTGGACGGTGCATGCGCCCGCGCTACGCTATCATGGTGGCGACCCCAAGGCAGATCCCGATCCCGGCCTCACCGACACAAGCGTCCTAGATTACGCCAATGACATTGCAGACTTCGTGCAGGGGTTGGAGAGCAAACCTGTTCTACTGGGCCATGCCATTGCGGGGGTAGTGGCGCAGAAGGTGGCGTCTCGGGGGGTGGCCAGCGCAATTGTCCTGATCAACCCAAACGCGGCTTGGGGCACATTGCCGGAAACCGACGACGAACGCGCTGTGCCGCGCGCGTTGATGGAGGGTGGGGCGTTCTGGAAACAGCCCATGCGGGTCGATTTCGACCTGATGGCCCCCTTTGCGCTCAACAAGATGCCCGAGGCGCAGCAGCATGAGGTGTATGACCAACTCGGCCCCGAAAGCGGGCGGGTGATGTTCGAGATGTTCTTCTGGATGTTCGATGACCACCACGCGATGAAGGTGGACATCGACAAGGTCGATTGCCCGGTGCTGATCGTTTCAGGCACCGAGGATCGAGCCGTGAACCCCAACACCTGCCGTGCGCTGGCGAAACTCTACGGAGATCGCGCGACCTTTCTGCCCGTCGAGAACCACGCGCATTTTCTGTTCATGGAACCGGGCTGGGAACGGCCAGCCGAACAGATTGCAGACTGGCTGGATCAGAAGCTGGGGTAGGATGGGGTTTCACCCCATCGCTCCCGCGCCGATTTGATGGGTTGGAAACCCATCCTACGTCAGTTGTTGGTTTGAAACGTGCTCTGCGGTTTCCAGGTCAGAGAGCCATCGTCATTGCGATGACACCGCAGCAAGCGTTCCTCGCGCGTGCTGATGGTTGAGGTTACGGTGTTGTCACCGGTCAGCAGGATGAAGGCGTCTGGCGAATAGGCCATGCCGTCATAGTAGCAAAACCGCGTCTCGGCCCCGTCTGGAATGGGCGATGCAGTGCTGAGCATCTGCTGCGCGGGGGCCGCCGAGGCCAGCAGGGTCAGGGCCAGCCCGAGGGTAAGTGTTTTCATGTCGTCCTCCCGTTCGGAAAATTGTTCGTGGTTAAATTGGGTCTTGGACGCTCGGAACCTCAGGGGTCGTTCTTGGATGACGGGTTGGGGGTAAGTGTGAACGAGATCAACGGGTTAGGCAAGGGTGTTGCGGTGTGCCGGGCTGAATCCCGGCCTGCGGGGTGGGATCACCTTGCAATCTAACAGTTGCTTGATGCAAAGCATCAAGCACACGCCCGACCCTCCCCATGGGCGGGTGCGAGGGTTTCAGTCATGTCTCTGATTGCAGGTAAAAGCACTTTGCTAAGGCCACATTTTTACTGGTTAGGGGTTAGCGTGCTCTCTAACTCGACCTCAATTTTCTGTGGCTAAAAGACAGTTGCTCAACAATTTTGAATCCCCTAAAGGACGCTCTGGCTTTTTTTATTTCAACGCCGTCATAGCCCTTCAAGGCGCTTTCAAACTGATCGAAATCTAGAAGTGAATTGGCACCGAAAATAATTTCACGCAGCCTTAACTCTTGCCCAAATGGATGGAAAAATAGGTTCGCCCCACGCGCCTTTAGATCCTTTTCTTTGGGCGTCAGTTCGACGTATGCCCTCCATTCATTCTCGTATTCCCAATGCTCGCTTTTTGTAAATCGAGCATGATCAACGAACTTCTCTAGAGTGTCAAAGTTCAGTAAGGCGTCGGGATTAAATGGAATGAAGTCGCCTACGTAATTCATAGGAACAACGTCGCCTGTGACATCAAACCCAAAGCAAACCCCCTTATGATTCCGAGCGTAATGGCCCCACATAGTTGGGAGGCACCACTCGCTGCTAAACGAGATGAATCCTCGTTCTTGCGAGAATTGATCGATAGTCTTGCCCCATGCTATTCGTGCTTTTCGATTGTCGCCAAAGTCGAATGGCTTCATCTCGAAGATATCATTCACTTCATTGGGGAAGGAAAGCTTTAGGCGACGCCTTACAACATTATCAAGGGCATGTTCTGGGCCCGTGAAATTGTAAAGACGTTTGGGTTCACTCAAACATCCAACTCCTCCACAAACCGCGCGTTCTCTTGAATATACTGGAACCGCAGTTCGGGTTTTTTGCCCATCAGGCGCTCGACCAGGTCGCCGGTCTCGCCGGGTTCGTCCTCGTCGATGGTGACGCGGATCAGCTTGCGCGAGGCCGGGTCCATTGTGGTCTCTTTCAGGTCCTTGGCGTCCATTTCGCCCAGACCTTTGAAGCGTGAGACGTCGATCTTGCCTTTGCCGCCCAGACCTTTTTCAAGCCATTCGTCGCGCTCGGCCTCGTCCAGACAATAGACGCGCTTGGCGCCTTGGGTCAGGCGGTAGAGGGGCGGGCAGGCCAGATAGAGGTGGCCCGCGTCGATCATCGGGCGCATCTGCGTGAAGAAGAACGTCATCAGCAGCGAGGCGATATGCGCCCCGTCCACATCCGCGTCGGTCATGATGATAATCTTGTCATAACGCAGGTCGTCGACATTGAACTTGGTGCCAAGCCCCACACCCAGCGCTTGGGTCAGGTCGTTGATTTCGGCATTGGTACCCAGCTTGGAACTGGCCGCGCCCAGCACGTTCAGAATCTTGCCGCGCAGGGGCAGCAGGGCCTGTGTTTTGCGGTCACGGCCCATCTTGGCGGAGCCACCGGCCGAGTCGCCCTCGACGATGAATAATTCCGTGCCGTCCCGTGTTGAACTACTACAGTCCACCAACTTGCCGGGGAGACGAAGTTTCTTAGTGGCGGACTTGCGTTGTGTTTCCTTCTCGGCCCGTCGGCGCAGGCGTTCTTCGGCCCTCAGGATGAGGAAGTCGAGGATCGCCCCGGCGGATTTCGTATCAGCCGCCAGCCAGTTATCGAAATGGTCGCGGACCGAGTTTTCGACCAGCCGCTGCGCCTCGACTGTGGCGAGGCGGTCTTTGGTTTGGCCGACGAATTCCGGTTCCGAGATAAAGCAGGACACCAGCGCGCAGCCGCCGGTGATCAGGTCGTCACGGGTGATCTGACCTGCTTTCTTGTTATTGATCAGCTCGCCATAGGCCTTGATCCCCTTGAGGACCGCAGCCCAGAAACCGGCGACATGTGTGCCGCCTTCGGGGGTGGGGACAGTGTTACAGTAGGACTGGATGAACCCGTCGCGTGAAGGCGTCCAGTTGATCGCCCATTCGACTTTGCCGGGGGTGCCGAACTTCTCGTTAAAGTCCACGGTGCCAGCAAAGGGCTGCTCGGCATAGGTCGACGAGCCGTTCATCGTCTCCTTCAGATAGTCCGACAGGCCGCCGGGGAAGTGAAAGGTGGCCTCGGTCGGGGTTTCGCCGTCGTCGATGGCAGATTTCCAGCGGATTTCGACGCCCGAGAACAGATAGGCCTTGGAGCGGATGGATTTGAATAGGCGCGCGGGTTTGAATTTGTGGTGGCCGAAGATGTCCGCGTCGGCGTGGAACGTGACGGTTGTACCGCGCCGGTTGGGCGCTGCGCCTACTTTTTCCACCGGACCTAGAGGGATACCGCGCGAGAAGCGTTGTTCGAATAGCTGTTTGTCGCGTGCCACCTGCACGACCATCGAATCCGACAGGGCATTCACCACCGATGCACCCACACCGTGCAGACCGCCCGAAGTCTGATACGCCTTGCCCGAGAATTTACCGCCTGCGTGCAGGGTACAGAGGATCACTTCAAGTGCCGACTTGTCGGGGAACTTGGGATGCGGGTCGATCGGAATGCCGCGCCCGTTGTCACGAACGGTCAGGGCGTAATCTGCGTGCAGCTCGACCTCGATCCGGTTGGCATGGCCCGCGACCGCTTCGTCCATCGAGTTGTCGAGGATTTCGGCCACCATGTGGTGCAATGCACGCTCATCGGTGCCGCCAATATACATGCCGGGGCGTTTGCGGACCGGTTCCAGACCTTCCAGCACCTCGATGGACGAGGCGTCATAGGTGGAGGTCGCTTCTGGCGTCAACAGATCGTCGGGCATGGGTGCTGCTCTTGTTTTTGAGTTTCCCCCATTATGGCAGGTGATGTGGTCCGGGGGAAGAGGGACGCGAGGTGTTGTATCCGGTTTGTCGGGGTCACCGGAACCGGAGCGAATTTCAGCGCTGTATTGCAGCGCGTTTACAATGACAGACTACAATGACAGCCAGAGAGTTTTGTCTTTAAAGCCACCTCGAACAAGAGAACTTTTCTCAAGCACATCCGAATATTCGTCATCCCAATCACGGAACCGGTCATTTGTGACGATAGCAGCGCCGAGATCCCGCGCTACCTGAAGGACTAGCGGGTCGGCAGGAGTACCCTTCGGCGCAACCATCACGTGGCTGCATGGCAACCCAAGCAAAGCCGCAAGGGAACTGTCGTTCATATAGCGATCTGAGATTTTGTATCCTACATTGGCATCAAAGACGACGCCCGGTGTCCGCCCCTTTGTCTTCAACTCGTCGACAACCTCGCGCACTGTGGCGATATTAGGAACACCGCCTTTCCAGTGCAAAACATTTGATCCATCGACGACAGCCCAGTTTTTTGAAGTTTTGAGCCGGCGTAGCCTTTTTCCGAACAGCAGCAGCAAACTTGCCAATGCGCACGGTCCTGTCAGCAATAACCAATCTGAGAACGCTGGATTGAACATAGCTATAGCAGAGCCAAAACAAGACAGGGCAAAAATACAGATGAGAGGGCACACAGTTGAAAAGTCTTTGGTCAGAAAGTTGTTTCAATAGGGACGTAGCAGACAGTAGGGGTGGCTGCCCAGCATATATCAGTGATGCAAAACAGATTGATATTAAACCGCGAGCTTTCCAAGGTCTCGTCATGTTTCGAAATCCCGTTTAGGCTTTGTTCCGGAAGCAGAAATTAGGGAGCAGAAGAATTGAGCTGGATCAGAACCATTCCATTCGAAGAGGCGACGGGAAAGCTGAGGAGGCTTTATGACCGGGTCACCGGGCCGGACAACAATGTGGACAATATCATGATGGCGCACAGTCTGCGGCCGCATTCGATGGAAGGCCATATGGCGATGTATAAGGCCGTACTGCATCACTCGGGCAACAAGATACCGAAGTGGTTTCTTGAGGTGTTGGGCGTGTGGGTCAGCTCTCTGAACAAGTGTGGATATTGCGTAGAACATCACTTTTCCGGATTGCAGCGGTTGCTGCATGATGAGGTGCGCGGCAATGCGATCCGTGCGGCGATTGAGGCGCGTGATCCGGCCTCGGCCCCGCTGGACGCGGCACAGGTCGAAGCGATGAGATATGCGCGCAAGCTGACCGAGGCACCCGGCGATCTGACTGAGGCGTATGTGATCGCTCTGCGAGAGGCGGGGTGGGAAGATGGCGAGATTCTTGAGATCAATCAGGTGTGTTCGTATTTCTCCTATGCGAACAGAACCGTTTTGGGGTTGGGGTGTTCGACTGACGGAGACGTTTTGGGCTTGTCGCCGAACAACTCGGACAATCCTGATGATTGGGGACATCGGTAAGTGCGGGGCTGGCCGCTCCCCTATGTATTTAGGGGTCATGTAAAGAACGGGCATAGGCCTGTTCTTTGACGCCCCGATAAAACCTATGTCAATTTGACACCAATCAAAGCGCGCCATGTGACAATCGGCTAAGCATCTCCTCGACAGTGAAACCGAGGAGAACATGTATGGATGCGGCACCCCAGATCAAACAAAAATCATCGCAGATCAAAGCTGTAACTGACCTGAAGGCGGATGCCTCGGCACCAACATCCGAGAAAATCCGGCAAGCTTTCGAGAGCGGCAAGTACCCCTATGGCCGCAAAATGGCACGCAAGGATTACGAGGCGCAAAAGGCCGAGCTGCAGGCAGAGTTGCTGAAGGTTCAATTGTGGGCGCAGGAGACCGGGCAGCGGTTTGTGCTGTTGTTCGAGGGCCGCGACGCCGCCGGCAAGGGTGGGACCATCAAGCGGTTCATGGAGCATCTGAACCCGCGTCAGGCGCGTGTGGTCGCATTGAACAAGCCGACGGATGAGGAGAAGGGGCAGTGGTATTACCAGCGTTATGTGCAGCAGCTGCCCACCGTGGGCGAGATGGTGTTTTATGATCGGTCCTGGTACAACCGTGCGGGCGTCGAGCGGGTGATGGGCTTCTGCTCACCCAATGAGTATCTGGAATTCATGCGGCAGACGCCCGAGTTGGAGCGGATGCTGGTGCGCTCGGGCATTCAGCTTTACAAGTACTGGTTCTCGGTCACGCAGGAAGAACAGCAGCGGCGCTTTGGGAGTCGTGAAACTGATCCGTTGAAGCAATGGAAACTGTCACCGATTGACAAGGCTAGCCTGAGCAAATGGGATGATTATACCGAGGCGAAAGAGGCGATGTTCTTCTACACCGACACCGCTGATGCGCCCTGGACGATTGTCAAATCCAACGACAAGAAACGCGCGCGTCTGAACTGCATGCGGCATTTCCTGTCGACGCTGGACTACCCGGACAAAGACCTCAGGATCGTTGGTGAGCCTGATCCGTTGATAGTTGGGCAGGCGCATCACGTAATTCATAACTCGGACCATATTCTGGGGACAGCGCTGCATCCTGACGCGAAGATCGGCTGAAAATCGATAAACTGTAAAGCCGTTGCACCAAAGGTGATGGCTTGCGTCGCTTTGTTCTCGTTAGTCTCATTATGAAATAAGTTTGTTCCGCTCTTGTCTCGGGCAGCGCGCAAGCCTAAGGCTGGCGGAATGAACAAGGTGATGACATATCCCGGCCATTTGCGCGCAATCGCGGTGCTGGGCCTGCCATTGATTGGCGGGCATCTGGCACAGTATGCGATTGGTTTGACCGATACAGTCATGCTGGGCTGGTACGGGGTCGAGGCGTTGGCTGCCGTGACGCTGGCCAACAGCTATTACTTCGTCCTGTTCCTGTTTGGTGCCGGGTTTGGGTGGGCCGTAATGCCAATGGTGGCGACCGCTGCCGCCGAGGAGAATGAGACCAGCATTCGCCGCTCCACTCGCATGGGTCTGTGGCTATCACTGATCTATGCGACGGTGATGATGCCCCTTTTGTGGTGGTCCCATCCGATCCTGATTGCTTTGAAGCAAGAGCCGCAAGTTGCTGAAACTGCGTCAGTATACCTGCGGGTCGCGGGGTGGGGCTTGTTCCCGGCGCTGTTGGTGATGGTCCTGAAGTCCTATTTGGCCGCACTTGAGCGGACGCAGATTGTGCTGTGGATCACGATTGTTGCAGCTGTGGTCAATGGCGTGACCAACTATGCGCTGATCTTCGGAAACTGGGGCGCGCCCGAACTTGGGGTGATTGGTGCGGCTATCGCGTCAGTGGTGACGCAGATCGTATCATTGGTGGCGGTCGTGATCTATGCGGTGCGTGCGTTGCCGGAACACAGCTTGTTTCAGCGGTTTTGGCGCCCGGATTGGGAGATGTTCATGAGCGTGCTGCGTTTGGGCGTTCCCATCGGTCTGACGACACTGGCGGAGGTGTCGTTGTTCGCGATCTCTGCTGTCATGATGGGCTGGTTGGGTCCAGTGCCGCTGGCAGCTCACGGGATTGCGTTAAACCTCGCCTCGGCGACGTTCATGGTTCATTTGGGCCTGTCTAATGTGGCAACTATTCGGGCGGGCAACGCGTTGGGTCGACGGGATCGGGCGCATCTTGAGAAAGGCGCGATTACGGTGACCGGGATGTCGTTGATCGTGTCGGTCTTGACGATTGTTCTATTCCTGACATGCGCTGAGCCCCTGATCTCGCTGTTTATGGAGGCCGATGATCCGCAGCGGCCACAGATCCTGCTAATCGGCACTGGCCTGCTGGCGATGGCTGCTTTGTTCCAGCTGGTCGATGGGGCGCAGGTCATCGCACTAGGCCTGTTGCGAGGTTTGCAGGATGCAAAAATACCGATGGTGATGGCCGCACTCAGCTATTGGGTGATCGGTATCCCCGCTTCGTACTATTTCGGCTTTGTTCAAGGTATGGAGGGGATCGGAGTCTGGCTTGGCCTCGTGATTGGCCTCGCTTGTGCTGCCGTATTGTTGATGGCGCGCTTCTGGCTAAGGTCGGTGCGCGATGTAGGAGAAGTTCCCGCCTAGGGGATCATTCTTTGCTCATCCGGTCGGATTTCTTTCGAACAAGTACCGACCGCAAGTCGTGCATTGCCATTAGCAATGGGTCGGTCACGTCCTCTAATTGCGCATCCGTTGCTTTAGACTGGGCCCATTGCGTGGTCAGATTCAGGTAGTCAACCGCACGGTGTATATCATCCATATCGCGGCGGGATAGCAGGGCTTTGCGCTCTTCCATCCAGCGCGCGATTTCATCGTTGTCGGCGTCGCTTAGTACACGCTGGCCCTGCGGTTTGACCTCGCCATTGCGGATGTTGATGACCGCGATCTGTTCCATCTCGATCCGGCGATGGCGGTTTTCCGTGTCGATCCTGAACACCGCTGCCCCATTTTCGCGCACGCGGAAATAGTATTCAGGCAGGGCTGTGGACATAACAAACTCCGGAATCAGGTGAGCGCGGCGCAAAAACGTTGGATGCGTGTGCAGGCTTCAGTCAGGGCTTCATCAGAGGTCGCATAGCTGACGCGGAAATTGGGCGACAGACCAAAAGCTGCGCCAAACACCACCGCCACGTCGGCCTCTTCCAGCAGGGCGATTGCGAAGGTTTCGTCCGAATCTATCACGGTGCCCGCGGGTGTGGTTTTCCCGATCAAGCCTGCGATTGATGGATAGACGTAGAACGCGCCTTCGGGTGTCGGGCACGAGATACCGTCGATTTGGCTGAGCATGTCGACGACCAGATCGCGACGGCGTTTGAAGATCTCATTATTCGGCGCAAGGAATGCTTGAGTTCCATTCAGAGCCTCGACTGCTGCCCATTGGCTGACCGAACTGGGATTCGAAGTTGATTGAGATTGCACCTTGCGCATCGCGGCGATCAACTCGACCGGGCCTGCCGCATAGCCAATACGCCAACCGGTCATGGCATAGGCTTTGGAGACGCCATTGCAGGTCAGCGTCCGATCATAAAGTCTCGGTTCCACCTGTGCGGGCGTGCAGAACTCGAACCCGTCATAGGCCAGGTGCTCATACATATCATCGGTCATCACCCAAACATGCGGATGCCGCATCAGGACATCTGTCAGTTCTTTCAGTTCAGCCCGGCTATAGCCCGCTCCGGTGGGATTCGAGGGTGAGTTGAAGATGAACCATTTCGTTTTAGGTGTGATTGCGGCTTCCAGTTGATCCGCTGTCAGTTTGAAATTGGTCTGCAGCGAAGTTTCGACGATCACTGGTGTGCCACCGGCCAGTAACACCATGTCCGGGTAGCTGACCCAATAGGGCGCGGGGATGAGGACCTCATCGCCCTCGTTCAGCGTAGCCATCAGCGCGTTGTAAAGCGTCTGCTTACCCCCGGTCCCGACCGAGACCTGAGCGGGCGTATAGTCCAATCCGTGGTCACGCTTCATCTTGGCGCAAACCGCCTGTTTTAGCTCGGGGATGCCGTCCGGAGCAGTGTATTTGGTCTTGCCCGCAGCGATGGCGGCCACGGCGGCGTCCTTGATGTTCTGCGGCGTGTCGAAATCGGGCTCGCCTGCGCTCAGCCCGATCACATCGCGCCCGGCGGCCTTCAGCTCGGCTGCTTTGGACGTCATCGCGATGGTGGGCGAGGGTTTTACGCGTGACAGTGTCGCAGACAGGAAACTCATGGTCGGCCTCGGTTTGTATGTTCAGCCCGACTGTCATAGGGTGCGCCGAAATAACGATCAAGCCAATTGAGTTTTACCCTTTGGAGACCCCGATGAACGACGAAACAGACTGGTTCGGACCGGACACCGCAACCTTCGGGGATCGCGTTGCTGGCGCACGCGAAGCCGCAGGCATGACGCAGACCCAATTGGCCCGCAGGCTTGGTGTCAAAAAAGCCACGATCACCTCGTGGGAAGATGATTTGTCGGAACCCCGCGCGAACAAGCTGTCGATGATGGCGGGGCTACTGAATGTCTCGATCATGTGGCTTCTGACGGGCGAGGGCGACGGCATGGACGAAACAAGCCTGCATGGCGATACGGACTCGGAATTGCGCGATCTTGTTGCAGAGCTACGCACGATCCGAGGTGAGATGCGAGCCAACTCCGAGCGTCTGGCTCGCGTCGAAAAAGCGCTGCGTCTGAAATTGGAACGCAATCAATGACCGAGCCGCGCGAGACCCGGATCAAGCGCATGAAAATGCGTTCGATGCGGCGGGGCATCAAAGAGATGGATTTGATCCTGACGGCATATGCCGATCGCAATCTGCCTTCGATGGACGAGGCGGGATTGGACACATACGATGCCTTGCTGCATGAAAATGATCAGGACCTTTATCAATGGGTCACTGGTCAGGCCAGCCCGCCGGAACCGCTGGCCGAATTGATCGCGGATATCGCGCAAACCTTTCAAAAATAAGCAATCATCAGGCTTAACCGATTTTTCGGGAATTCGCGTCATGTTTTCAGAAACAGCGCGATGAATCGGAGGATTGAATGAGTATGGAGTTACAGGTCACCGCGCCCGGGACCAAGGGGTTCATGACGAGCTATCTTGAGGCGTTGGCGCTGGTCGAGCGTCTGCATCGCTTGCTTCTGGACGTTATCAAGGATGAATTCGAGCGTGTCGGCGTACTTGAGATCAACGCGGTGCAGGCTCTGCTGTTGTTCAACATAGGCGACCATGAAGTAACCGCCGGAGAGTTGAAGAGCCGTGGTTACTATCAAGGCAGCAATGTCAGCTACAATCTTAAGAAACTGGTCGAGATGGGCTATATGCACCATCAACGATGCGAGATTGACCGCCGCTCGGTACGGGTACGCCTGACGCCGCGTGGGCGTGAGATTCGCGATATCGTGTCAGACCTGTTCGCCCGCCATGCAGAAGGGCTGCAAAACCGCGGCGTGATCGGGACCGATGGGATTGAAGAGATCACCGGTTCACTGCGTCGGGTCGAACGATATTGGACCGATCAGATTCGGTATATCTACTGATAGCTTTGATGGCTGAGTTTGGGAGAGCGACAGACCTTCAAGCTCACGGATCAGTTTACGTGTCATCGCATCTTCATAGGCTTCGAAGCCAAGGGCGACTTCGACGAAAGCATCGGGGCCTCGGATGACCCACGCGTGGTAATAAGCAGATAGCTCCCCAATTTCTACCTGGCGGGTGTCTCCTGGATTGGGGTCGTCGATACCGATTACAAGGGCATTGATTGTAATATCAGTGTTTTGCAGAGTGGCTTTTATGTCCCGCGGGTGATGTCCGAGATTGTGCTTACCATCACCGGACAGATCCAGTGTTCGCCGCCAGCAATCGCTTTGGCTCTCCAACATCTCAGCACCGTACAACATGGCCGACCCGACCGCCGTTCCCTGCGGCGCTGATGAGCGTGTTGTGCTTTCTAAATGTTGCTGAATTCGACGCAGATCAGCAGTCGAGCGAACATCTGTCCAACCAAGCAAGAGGCGTTGGTGGCCAGGTTCGCTCCATTCGTAGATAGCGATCCGTACAAAGGTGGACGGGTTTGAAAGGATCAGTTGAACCACCTCGGGATGGCGCAACGCCGCCGCAAGGCCACTAAGTTGCAACCTGTACTCACGACTGTCGACCGAACCAGAGACATCCATTCCCAACGCCAAGGCCTGTCGACATTGCGCTGAAAGCGGGTTGGCCAGCAGGCAAAGAAGTGTCACACACAGGCGGATCATTTCGCATTATCCGGTTGCAACGCACTAAGTTCCAATCCTTTCAATTCCCGTTCCAGTTTGCGACGCATGGCACGCTCAAAATCTTCGAACCCAGCGGCGATCTCAAGAAAAGCTCCGGGTCCGTGTAGAACATTTTTCTGAAAGAACGGGATCAAGTCGATTTCTCCTTCGAAATCAGCTGCATTGATCACCAGACCATTCACGGTCGTGTTTTCGAACGGAAAGTGTTTGTAAGCGATCTGTGGCCCGTAGCCATCGTTGTTCTTGCCATCGCCCGAGATATCGATGGTTTGGAACAGACAATTCGGGGCGCTCTCCAGCAAGGTCGCCCCAAAAGCCAGTGCGTGACCCATCGCAGTTGGAAACTCGTCTTCCGATCGCTTCGATGTCCCGATCCGATGCGCGGCGGAGATCAAATTGGCCCGAGTATCGATTATCGTCCAATCCAAAAGCAATGTCTGGTTGAAACTGCCGGACCATTCATAGACGGCTAATGCAACCGGTTGAGGTGAAAGGAAGAAAGCCTCCTGCACCTCGGGCGCAATCAATGCGTTGGCCAGCCCCTGTCGTTGCAGCGCATCCTCGGTCGCGTCCACCGAGGTCGAGATGTCCATGGCCAGCGCCAGCGCCAGGCGGCAGGTCTCGGCCCAAAGGGGGCTGCCCGTGACAGCCAGCCCCAGCGCTCCCAGCCAGCGGATCACCAGTGGCCGGTGCTTTCCATGCTAGACCAAGGCTCTGCCGGGGCTAACGCTTCACCATTTTGCAGCAACTCGATCGAGACATTGTCGGGCGAGCGAACGAACGCCATACGCCCGTCGCGTGGCGGGCGGTTGATCACGACGCCATTGTCCTGAAGATGCTGGCAGGTCTCGTAAATGTTGTCGACGCCATAGGCGAGGTGCCCGAAATGGCGGCTGTCGCTTGGCAGTGCGTCGTCGCCATCCCAGTTGTATGTAAGTTCAATGGGCGCGTCCTCTTGTCCCGGTGGGGCGAGGAATACCAGTGTGAACCGCGCAGCCTCGCTTTCATAACGACGCGTTTCCTTCAGGCCCAATAGTTCATAAAACGCTATGGATTTCTCAAGATCCTTCACGCGGACCATGGTGTGGAGATATGTCAGCCCCATCGCGACTTTCCTTGCATTGGTTGTGATGCCAAGCACCTTAGCGCGCCTTCATCCCATGTCGAGGGGCTGGCCGGACACAATTCCGATTTAGCGCAATGCGCCGCACATATCGCGGTTCCGATGGCAAGCTTGCCGATATATAGTGGTCGGCGACTCATTGCTGGAAAGGATAATTTCATGCCTCTGTCTGCCGACCAACTGGCCGAGATCGAAGCTCAGCGCGCACAGTCGAGCCCGACCCGCCGCGTCGTTGCCGAAGGTATGGAAGATCATCTGTACACGGCGCATCAGGTTCTGGATCACGGATTTGTCCGCGTTATCGACTATATGGGCAACGATGCTGCGATCTGTCAGGCCGCGCGTGTTTCCTACGGCAAAGGCACCAAGTCGGTGCAAAATGATGAAGGTCTGATCCGCTATCTGATGCGCCACTGGCATTCGACCCCGTTTGAAATGTGCGAGATCAAGTTGCACGTCAAACTGCCCGTATTCGTAGCCCGCCAGTGGATCCGCCACCGCACGGCGAATGTGAACGAATATTCGGCGCGGTATTCGATCCTGGATCGAGAGTTCTATATCCCGGCACCCGAACATGTCGCCGCGCAATCCGAGGTTAACAATCAGGGCCGTGGAGACACATTGCAAGGCGAAGAGGCCGCGCGCGTGTTGGAGATACTGAAAGCGGACAGTGCGCGCTGCTATGACAACTACGAGGCGATGATCGGTCAGGACGGCCAGCAAGGGCTTGCGCGTGAACTGGCGCGGATGAACCTTCCAGCCAACATTTATACGCAATGGTATTGGAAGGTGGACTTGCACAACTTGTTCCACTTCTTGCGTCTGCGTGCCGACCCGCACGCGCAGTACGAAATCCGCGTTTACGCAGATACCATGTGCAAGATTGTCGCCGACTGGGTACCGTTTGCCTACCGCGCGTTTGAGGACTACCGCCTTGGCGCAGTCAACCTCTCGGCGCAGATGGTGACCTGCTTGCGTCGGATGCTCAGCGGTGAAGATGTCACTCAGGAAAACTCAGGCATGACCGCACGGGAATGGCGTGAGTTTGAGGCTGTTATCCGAGAGGGTTGATTCAACAGAAAACCGAGCACGTCCCAAGGTGGGCGCGTTCACTAGGGTTTGCGGTTAACGGCCTGAAATTGGCCGTCAACCTTCTTTTATCTTTCCCGCCGGGGCGGGCTGTGCCTTACAGCGGCTTCAAATCAGCAGCCATTTGGCGGCCGTCACGTCCGTCCTGCAACTCGTACGAGACTTTCTGATTGTCAGCGAGTCCGGTCAGACCGGATCGTTCTACGGCCGAGATATGAACAAACACATCTTTGCCCCCTTCGTCGGGCGCAATAAAACCATAGCCTTTGGTTGTATTAAACCATTTCACGGTGCCGGTTGGCATTTCCCGTGTCTCCTTCTACTTACAAGTTGTCCCACAAATTGGTGGGGGCCTTGGCTGGCAAAACCGCCACACGTCACTGTTCGCCCTCACGATACAGCCCGGGTCGCGTGTTTCGCCTTTTTCAACATTACACGGTGAAGTAAAAAATCAAGAATAACTGGGGCAGCCTGATGGGTTTGTCTAAATTTGCAGCGATTACAGGATTAGTTAGATAATGCAGCTATATGGGTTAAAAACTTGCGATACGTGCCGTAAGGCATTGAAACTGCTTCCAGATGCGGTTTTCGTTGATGTCCGCGCACAAGGGGTTCCCGAAAATGTGCTGTCCGAGGCGTACGAGACTTTCGGCAAAGCCTTGCTCAATACGCGATCAACAACCTGGCGGGGATTGGATGATGACACACGCAATCGACCGGTGCTCGCGCTGTTGGCTGATCATCCGACCCTGATGAAACGCCCACTGATAGTATCCAATGGTCAGATGTATCTGGGCTGGACGCCTGAAACCCGTCAGGCCCTTGGTGTTGCCTGAAGAACTGCTTATGTGACACGGGCAACAAGCGGAGACCTGTGAATGCGAAACGCTGCCATGATTTTAGGCGTCATTGCCGGGCTGATCGGGATGATCGTCGGTTTTTTTGGCTACGGCTTTGTGGAACTGATCGACCAGTTTGGTGAGATCGAAGGCATTGCCGAGCAGGTAGAGAACCCCGAGTTGATCCAGACGGCTTCGATCGTGGCGCCTTTGTTGGCAATCGTTGGCGGGGCGATGGCCCATTCTCGAGCGCTGATTGCGGGTTTATTGCTGCTGATTTCTGCGGCTGGGATGTACTATGCCTTTGGCTTCGGCGTTTTCACCATGTTCCCGATTGCCTTTGCAGGCGTAGCAGGGTTGCTTGGGCTCGCCGCAAGAAAACCGGACGAGCCCAAGGCACATTTCTAGGTCACTTCAGGCGTAGTAACCGATCCAGAGACAGCGGACCCGCGCCGTTGATCACAATCACCAGCAGCAGGAATGTCCACATCACGCGCTGATCCATCAACGTAATTGCGTTGTCGAACAAGCCGCCCAGTTTGACGCCATGTCCGGTGACATCGGTCAGTGTTTGAACCCAGACAAATCCGATCATGCCAAGCGCGGCAAGGCGCGTCAGCAGGCCGACCAGCAAAAGCACAGGCAGGACAAATTCGGCCACTGTGCCAAAGAAGATGACGACCCGCTGGAAAAAGGTCATCTGAGTCACATCATACAGCACCGCCTCTGCAGCTTTGGGAAAGATCTGACCGAAGGCTCCGGCCGATGGCGAAAAGATTGAGCCGTCGATTTTCAGCGTGGCCGAGTTCCAGTAGTAGACGAACAACACGGCGATAAAGACCACCCGAGCCAGGGTTGGTGTCAGCCAACCGGACGCGTGATCCGCTTTTTCCATCGCATTATTGTAAGTTGAGATCAGGGCAGTCATGTGTCCAGCCTTTCGATAGTCACAGAAGTTATTGCACCGCCCTGCAAAAGCAGTGCCAGAGTGGTTCCAAGATCAAATTCGGGTGTTTCGGCCATGGTGGATTCAAATGCCTCACCGATGGATTTGCCATCTTGAATCAGCGCGATCCATGCCGCACCACCGGGTGGCAATGGGTGTGGGGCAGGGTCGTATTCGGGACGCATGATCAAAGTATCCTGAGCGCCCGCCTCAGGTTTCGGCGCGCCTTCTTCGGTGTTATATAGCCAGATCGCATGTACGGGCCAGCTTGAACGCAACACCTGCACCGACGGCGCGAGGGTCAGTTTGGCTTGCATCAAATCTTCCGGTGGCAAGCTGAGCGCTTCGGCATCTATGGGTTGTCGATCAGCGGCGTGGTAAGCCCTACGCAGCGCCAGTTCCAGACGGGCAACATCCGGCAGGTAGCCCAGATGCGACAACTGCTCCATTCCTTCCAGAAATTTTGGGAATTCCTCGCCATAAAACATCATCAGGGGTGAGGACGGCGGGTGCTGGCGCAAGAATATTCCAGCCAGCCCGTCCATATTCTGGGGTCCCAGCAGTTTTGTGATCACCGGGAAGGCCTGATGCATCGCCTCGGTCAGCGAGACGGCGACGTTGTTGCGATAGACGCTGAAGCGACGACCGGCCGGCTGCGCCTCGGCGTCCAGCAACCCATCGGGAATGGGCTTGTTGGCATCTAGCAGTGCTATGTGGAATGTCGTTTGCGACACGCTCATGCGGGCACGCGATCCAGCGCTTTTTGCGCGCGCTCGGCTTCGGCCCGTAACACCGGCCAGTCTGGCACATCGGTGTCCCATTCAATCAACAGGGGTTTGGGGCCGGATTTGTCCAGAACGTAGTCCAGCAGGGACCAGACCGGATCAACGACCTCGCGCCCGTGGCTGTCGATCAGCAAAGGATGCCCATGATCGTCTTCGTCTTCGTCATGACCGCCCAGGTGAATCTCACCTACTTGGTCCAACGGGTAGGCATCAACATAGCCCTGCGGTGAGAAATCCAGATTGGTGGCTGAAACAAAGACGTTGTTCACGTCCAGCAGCAACACACATCCGGTGCGCCGGGTGATTTCTCGCAAGAAATCAGGTTCGGACCATGTGCTTTCCTCGAAAGCCAAATAGCTTGAGGGGTTCTCTAACAGCATTTGCCGCCCGACCACCTCTTGCACCTGATCAATATGGTCGCAAACACGGTCCAGAGTGGCATCAGTATAGGGCAGAGGAAGTAGATCGTTCAGGAAGTGGCTGTCATGGGTTGACCATGCCAAATGCTCCGAAAAGCTGGCCGGGTTCAACCAGCCGACAAGATGCTTCAGGCGGTCCAGGTGATCTGGGTCAAGTGGCGTTTCGCCGCCGATCGACAGCCCGACACCATGCACTGAAATCGGGAATTGTTCGGACAGGTGACGCAGTTGTGCCAGAGGTCTGCCACCATCGCCCATATAGTTTTCGGCATGAATCTCTAGCCACGCCACAGGCTTGGCCTGTTCAAGAATCTGCGAGAAATGCTGTGGTTTGTAACCAACGCCCGGTGCTGCAGGCAGCCGGTTCGAACTGAGCGCATTGTCCAACATTTGCAAATCCCCTGATCACGTGGAAAGGGCGGGCGATCCTGCCCGCCCTTTCTGGTTCATTCGGAAAAGCCTTATGCAGGCAGGTCACGCTCCAGCGGCTCAAGCGAGCCTTTGCGATCTGCACCGTCTGCTGTTTTAGGCAGCTCGATGTCGGCGCAGGTGCCTGCGTCAACCAGGGTCCATGCGTTGCCCTGATAGTCGACGGTCGAAGTGCCCGCGCAAGTTGTGCCGGGGCCGGCTGCACAGTCGTTCTGACCTGCCAGAGAAACGCCATAGCACTTTTCTTTGGCCTGGGCTGTTGCGGTTGTGGCCGCGCCGGAAACGGCTGCAGCAACTGCGCTTGCGATAACCAGTGTTTTTGCAGTGTTCGACATCTTGGTAATCCTTGTTAATGACTGCGTATGTCTGCTTGTGACAACGACAAGGTAATGGTTCAGGGGCAGCAGTTGAATTCACGAGCCCGTGTCTCACAACCCCGTCAAAGGTCGTCATGCACCCTTGAACGTTAACAAATTGTTTTTGAATTGAAAAATGATATTTGTTTCAATCCGGCCCAAAACACCGGGCCGGATTTCTAGCGGTTTGCTGCCGAATGTTACAGCAGATCGGGGGGCGTTGCAGCCACGCTCAACTCATTTGTTACAGCCTCAAGCGATTGGACCTGCGTCTGTTTTTCGCCAAGGCGACGGACACTGACCGTGCGATCTTCGACTTCACGGTGACCGACGGCCAGAATGATCGGCACTTTGCCAACCGAATGTTCGCGGACTTTATAGTTGATCTTCTCGTTGCGAATATCCGCCTCGGCGCGGATGCCTGCTGCGCGAAGGGTGCTGACCACTTCGGCCACATACTCATCGGCCTCGGAGGTGATCGAGGCCACAACGACCTGGCGCGGGGCCAGCCAGAACGGCAGCTTGCCCGCGTGTTCTTCGATCAGAATGCCGATGAAACGTTCAAACGAGCCCAAGGTCGCGCGGTGCAACATAACTGGGCGGTGTTTGCCACCATCAGCGCCGATATACGTGGCGTCCAGTCGCTCGGGCAGAACAAAGTCCACCTGATGCGTGCCGCATTGCCAATCCCGCCCGATCGCATCGGTCAGAACAAACTCGAGTTTCGGGCCGTAGAATGCCCCTTCACCCGGGTTGAGTTCCGGCTCGATCCCAGCCGCGCGGGTTGCGCTGAGCAGGGCGGCTTCAGCCTTGTCCCAAACTTCGTCCGATCCTGAGCGTTTTTCCGGCCGGTCCGAGAATTTGACCGAGAAGTTCTCAAACCCGAGGTCTCTGTAGATACCGGACAGGAACCGAATGAATTCAGCGGTCTCGGATTCGATCTGGTCTTCGGTGCAGAAGATATGGCCATCATCCTGGGTAAAGCCGCGTACGCGCATGATGCCGTGCAGCGCGCCTGAAGGTTCGTACCGGTTACACGATCCGAACTCGGCCATGCGCAGAGGAAGGTCGCGGTAGGATTTGAGACCCTGATTGAAAATCTGCACGTGGCAGGGGCAGTTCATCGGTTTCAGGGCGTTGACCGCCTTTTCCCGTGCATGTTCCTCGTCCACTTCGACGATGAACATGTTCTCTTGGTATTTGTCCCAATGACCCGAGGCTACCCACAGCTTGCGGTCGACGACCTGAGGGGTGTTGACCTCAACGTAGCCACCTTTGCGCTGTTGCCGACGCATGTAATCTTGCAGAAGAGTGTAGATGGTCCAGCCATTAGGGTGCCAGAAAATCTGCCCTGGGGCCTCTTCCTGCATGTGGAACAAATCCATCTCGCGACCCAGCTTGCGGTGGTCGCGCTTGGCGGCTTCTTCCAACATGTGCAGATGAGCCTTAAGCTTTTCCTTGCCGGTGAAGGCCACGCCGTAGATGCGCTGTAGCATTGCGCGGTCGCTGTCGCCGCGCCAATAAGCCCCGGCGATTGACATCAGCTTGAACGCGTCGCCCGGCAGTTGACCGGTGTGCTGCAAGTGCGGGCCACGGCAGAGATCCTGCCAGTGTCCGTGCCAATACATGCGCAGTGGTTCATCACCCGGGATGGATTCGATCAGCTCAACTTTATAGGGCTCATTATTGGCCTTGTAGAACTCGATCGCGCGATCGCGATCCCAGACCTCGGTGGTCACCGGGTCACGCTTGTTGATGATCTCTTTCATCTTTTTCTCGATGAGGCCGAGATCTTCGGGCGTAAACGGTTCCTCACGGTCAAAGTCATAGTACCAGCCGTTTTCGATGACGGGGCCAATGGTGACCTTGGTTGCGGGCCAAATCTCTTGCACGGCGCGGGCCATGACATGCGCCAGATCGTGTCGGATCAGCTCATTGGCTTGCGCCTCGTCCTTCATGGTGTGAATAGCGATTTGCGCGTCGGCTTCGATGGGCCATTGCAGGTCCCAATGCTGTCCATTCACCGTGGCAGAAATGGCTTTTTTCGCCAGCGAGGTCGAGATGTCGGCGGCGACCTGTGCGGGCGTAACGCCTGCTTCATAGGATCGGGAATTGCCATCGGGAAAGGTAAGGGAGACTGACTGTGAGTCCAGGGCCATATCGGCTCTCCTCGTCGGTTTGGCGCCCACTGAACGCCCGGTTGCGGGTTATGTATGCTCGGCTCATGTGGCAGGTGGGGACACAGGTGTCAAGGGCAGGAGCGAGGGGCCAGCCCCTCGCACTCCCCGAGGTATTTTTAGCCAGATGAAGAAGGATCGGGCAATTGCAGAGAGGTGCGTGACATGCATGATGGAAGGACAAGCA
Organism: Ruegeria sp. B11; assembly: GCF_056539785.1. NCBI lineage: Bacteria > Pseudomonadati > Pseudomonadota > Alphaproteobacteria > Rhodobacterales > Roseobacteraceae > Ruegeria > Ruegeria sp. B11. The sequence continues at coordinate 20,403 of NZ_JBQFVO010000001.1, forward strand.
AAGAGGGTAGCATGGCAGAGGCAGAATTTCTGGAAACCGCTCAGGGACGACGTCTGGCGTATCACAAGAGTAATGGGCGCGGGCCGACCATCGTTTTTCTGGGTGGCTTGAAATCAGATATGGAGGGCACCAAGGCGGTGCATCTGGAAGCGTGGGCGCGCGCGCGCGGGCAGGGGTTCCTTCGGTTTGACTATTCGGGGCACGGTGAAAGCTCGGGCGCCTTTACTGACGGGTGTATCGGGGACTGGCACGAGGATACGCTGGCTGCAGTTTCTCGGTTAGCTGATGGTCCGCTGGTTGTTGTGGGATCGTCGATGGGCGGGTGGCAAGCGCTGTTGCTGGCGCGTGTCATGCCCGAGCGGATCGCAGGTATGGTGACAATTGCGGCGGCCCCGGATTTTACCGAGGATGGGTATTGGGCGTCGTTTTCGAACGAGCAGAAATCTGAACTAGAGACGGTTGGACATGTGGAACTGCCATCGGACTACATGGAGCCCTACGTCATCACCAAGCGGATGATTGAGGATGGGCGGCAGCGGTTGGTTTTGCGCGCTTCGCTTGATCTGCCTTTCCCTGTGCGTCTCCTGCAGGGGACAGCAGATACGGCCGTCTCGACCGATACGGCAGTGCGCCTGCTGGATCATGCCACTGGTCCAGACATGCAACTGCTGCTGGTCAAAGATGCGGATCACAGGTTCTCGGATGAGCGATGCCTCGGGCTGATTGAGCAGGCTCTGCGAGAAGTCCTGGAAGGCACCTGATGCGTCGCCTGGGCTGGGTTTTGGGGCGGGTGCTGGTGGGTTTGACGCTGGTTGGTGTGTTGATCTACGCCTTTGGCCCGCGCGAGCAAGTGGACCTGCATCCGCGTTTCGATCCGCGCAAATTTGGCGAGGGCGTTCAGGTTTACTTTGAAAGTATCGAATCCGCCTATGATGACATCGTGCCAGGTGTTGAAAAGCGCGTGGTCTGGCAGGATGGTTTTGTTGAACAGCGGACAGCTTATGCGGTGCTCTACATTCATGGGTTTTCCGCCACGTCCGAGGAGATCAGGCCAGTACCTGATCGCGTTGCGGACGCGTTGGGTGCCAACCTTGTCTACACAAGGCTTCAAGGGCATGGCCGCGATGGGGACGCAATGGCCGAAGGTACAGCGTCGGGCTGGATGCAGGATACAGCCGAGGCGTTGGCTGCCGCCAGGGCTGTTGGTGAGCAAGTCATTGTGATCGCAACATCAACGGGGGCGACATTGGCCGCCGCGGCTGCGATGGATACGGAACTGAGCACTGATGTGGCTGCGTTGGTTTTGGTGTCGCCGAACTTTGGCGTAAACTCGGCTGGTTCCTGGGTGCCATCCTTGCCGTGGGCCCGGCATTGGCTGCCGCCTTTGATGGGACAGGACCGGGATGTCTCAAGCACTGATCCCGAGAAGAACATCTTTTGGACAACTGTTTATCCGTGGGAGGCGGTCGTGCCGATGTTTGCCCTTGTAGATGCGGTCAATGCGCTGGACTTCTCGGGCGCGCGGGTTCCGGCGCTGTTCTGGTTTTCTGATGATGATCAGGTGGTGCGTCCGGATAAAATGCATGAGGTGGCCAAGACCTGGGGTGGTCAGGCGATGGTTTCATTGGTGACAATGGGGCCCGGGGATGATCCGGCCTCACACGTGGTCGCGGGGCGTCTGATGTCACCGGGTCAGACCGACGCGGCGGTCGCGGGCATATTGGAGTGGCTGTCAGAGCAGGGGATTCAGAGGCAAAGCGGGGGCTGAATATGCGTAGACCGGGCAGTATGTGGAGCCTTGAGACGTTGGGTCGCGTGCGACTATCCCGGCATTTTTTCATGCGTGATTTTCTATATTCCGAGATCGGGAACTTTCACGCATTGCAAAATATTCCCGACAACCCTGATCTTGCGATCGAGACCGGGCGCGCGTTTTGCGAGACCCTGCTGGATCCGCTGGAAGAAACCTTTGGTCGTATCGCGGTGCGCTCGGGCTATCGCTCGCGATCTCTGAACCGGTTCGGGAACGAGAACAGGTTGAACTGTGCCCGCAATGACAACCCGTTGGAGTGCCACATTTGGGATTGGGGCGAAGGTGACGCACGTGTAGCAGGGGCGTCGGTGGTAATTCCGTGGTTTGCAGACCGCTATGCGCAGGGGCGCGATTGGCGCGATCTGGCGTGGTGGATGCATGACCATCTGGATTATTCCGAGATTTGGTTTTTTCCCAAATTAAGCGCGTTCAATCTGGTTTGGCGGCCCAAGCCTGTACGGCGGATCGACAGCTATATCGCCCCGCGCGGCTGCTTGTTGCGGGCCGGGGCTGAGCCAGATGAACCGCTGGGCCAAAGGCAGGAACGCTATGCGGATTTCCCACCGTTTCGGGCGATCAGCTATCCGTGAAGTTTTGCTTGCCCGCTGTTGGCAAACCTCTCATCCTGTAACAAAACAATAACAACGAGCGGAGGGCACCGAGGTGATCGAGCCGTTGGTTTTGCTACCCGGATTGATGTGCGATGCACGGTTGTTTCAGGCGCAGATCACCGCGCTGTCGCGTGAACGTGCAGTTATGGTCGCACCGATCACCGGCGGTGAACGGTTCGAAGAAATCGCGTCGGGCTTGCTGGATCAACTGCCGCACCGGTTTGCTTTGTGCGGGTTTGGTCTGGGTGGTGGCGTCGCGCTTGAGATCGTGCGGCGCGCACCTGAGAGGGTGACACGACTGGCCTTGCTGGCGACGGATGCGCAGGCCGACACACCTCATATCGCGGCGAGTCGCGAAGACCTGATCGTTGGCGCGCAGGCGGGGAGGTTGGACGAAGTGATGCGCAAGCTGATCGGCTCGGACATGTTGTCTCCCGGTCCGCAACGCATCCCGATTTTGAACGAAGTGTTGCAGATGGCCGAGGAATTGGGCTCGGATGTGTTTGTGCGTCAGATAAGAACCATGCAACGCCGTCCGGACCAACAAGGCACGCTGCGCCGGATCAGGATGCCCACGCTGATCATCTGCGGTGCCCATGATGCGGAGAATCCGGTCCGCAAGAATACCTTCATGGCTGATCTCATTCCGGATGCAGAGTTGCGCGTGATTGATGAGGCCGGGCACTATCCGACACTGGAAGCACCCGAATCCGTGATTGCGATGCTGCAGGATTGGCTCCGGAAACCACTGCGGCTGACCTAGTCGTAGAAAACCGCGCGCTGGTTCTTGGTCAGAACAGTTGGTTGCACCACCGGCCGACCGGTTTCAGAGTCAAAGAATGGCGTTTTCTTCCAGCTCCCGGACAGACGCGATTTTAGTACGCGTTTAAGCAGACCCACAGCGGCATAGCGGATTTTCTCATGAGACTGCTTGCCGTCAGCCCTTGGCACAAATCCACGCGTAGTAATGGGACCCAAACTGCTGGGGTGGGGAATACGTTTGACGATAAAACCCGCGAACGGAAATTTTGGAGTTGTCGGCGTCGTGGCCAGCGGCGCGTTGCAGCATCTGGCATACCACCGCAACATGCCCTTGGGGCTAAGTTGCATAGCTGCCAAGTGCTCGACCCCTGCATCGATCTTGATGTCTTCCGGTGACATCTGAAACACCTCGACTGGGTCGGGCGCAGGGTCGGGCTGTTCAAAATAAAGCTGAGCCGCGCGGCAGTCATGGCAAAAACACACGACATGAGTGCCGGATACGACGCCGTGTTCAGTAATGCGCCCCGAAAGGGCACCGCAATTGCAACGGAAAGGAAGGTCTCCTGCCGCTGCGCGGCTCATGCAACTTTGTTGCTATTGGCGGCTCGTTGACGGGGATTGCGGCTGTTTTCATTCATGAAATCAATCACTAGCGGACGGATGTTGTCGCGCCAGCTGCGGCCCGCAAAAATGCCATAGTGACCCGCGCCGGGTTCAACATGGCTGGCCTTTTTGCTGTCGGGCAGACCCGTGCATAAATCCAGCGCCGCAATGCATTGCCCGGGGGCTGAGATATCGTCATTCGTGCCTTCGACCGATTTCACAGCCACATCAGTGATCTTGCCGATATCTACCTTGTGGCCGGCTACAACGAACTCGTTGCGCGCGATCTCACGGTTTTTGAAGACACGTTCAACGGTCGAAAGATAGAACTCGGCAGTCATGTCCATCACCGCCAGATATTCGTCATAGAACCGGTTATGGGCATCGTGGTCGGATGCCTCGTCACGAATAACGCGCTGGATCTGATCCGAGAACGCCTTGCTGTGACGTTCGGCATTCATTGACATGAACGAAGCCAGTTGTAGCAAGCCCGGATACACCATCCGGCCTACGCCCTTGTATTTAAAGCCAACCCGCTGGATCATCGTTTCTTCCAACTGACCCATCGTAACACGGCGACCAAAATCCGTAACTTCGGTCGGAGTTGCGTCGGGGTCGACGGGACCGCCGATCAGCGTCAGGGTACTTGGCTGCGCCTTCGGCTCGACCTCGGCCAGATAGGCGGTTGCGGCCAGAGTCAGCGGTGCGGGCTGACAAACCGCAATAACATGCGTATCGGGGCCGAGCTCTTTCATAAAATCGACAAGGTAGAGCGTGTAATCCTCGACATCGAACTTGCCTTCGGACACGGGAATGTCGCGCGCGTTATGCCAATCGGTGATGTAGACCTCACAATTGACAAGCAGGCTTTTGACGGTCGAGCGGAGCAGGGTCGCGTAATGCCCCGACATCGGCGCAACCAGCAGCACCTTGCGCGGCTGTTCTTTGCGTCCATTAACGCGGAAATGGATCAGGTCGCCGAAAGGACGCTCAAGCACGGTTGTGATATCGACCAGATGGTCCTTGCCGTCTTCGCAGGTAAAGGTGCGGATGCCCCAATCAGGCTTGACGACCATACGCTGGAATGTGCGCTCGGTTACTTCGCCCCATGCAGCCATCCAGTTGAAGGCCGGGTTGGGTGTCATCGAGAACAGGGGGTAGGATGCCATCGCGCTTGCGGTTGCACCAAGCCATTGGTTGGTGTTACGCATGGTTTCCATCAGGTCATAGGTCATCATGTAGCGCATCGAATGTGCCTCCTGAGTATCAGCCTGAGAATTCGGACCATTCGCCGCTTTGCCCCCCGACGCCAACGACGTTATTCTGCACAGCAGCGAGACTAGGGGGGAATTGTTAAAATGACAACTACCGAAGACCAGACGCCAAAACTGACCGAAGAACATATTGAACGACTTAAAGAAAATATGGACAAAGTAGAAGAACTGTCCAAACGCCTGGTCGAGGTCATGGCCGGAAAAACGCCGCACACCCCCGCTCTGGATGGCCCGAATCAAGAGCTTTTTGCAAAAGCAGCAACTGCGTATTGGGCTGAAGCGTTTCAAAACCCCACAAAGCTGTTAGAGCAGCAAATTGAGTATTGGGGAAAATCGGTTCTCAACTTTGCGGAAGCGCAGAAAGCGATGACCCAAAGCGACGGGGATGTACCCCCAGCCGCTACCAAAGATAAACGGTTTGCCAATCCAATGTGGGAAACCAACCCCTACTTTCGCCTCATTCGCCAGCAGTACCAAACCAATGCCGAAGCGATCGCGCAGGCCGTTGCATCGGTTGACGATCTGGAAACCAAGGATAAGCAGCGTCTGCAGTACTTCTCGCAACAGATCATAGATATGATGGCACCGACGAATTTTCTGGCCACCAACCCCGATGCGCTGGAAAAGGCGATCGAGACCGAAGGGCAGTCCCTGATACAGGGGCTGGAGAACCTCGTGTCGGACCTCGAGGCCAATGACGGCGAAATGGTTGTCAGACTTGCTGACGAAAGTGCCTTTGAGATTGGCGGGAATATCGCAACAACACCCGGCGACGTCGTCTATCGCAACCGAATGATGGAACTGATCCAGTATAAACCGGTGACCGAGACGGTGCACGAAACGCCGATCGTTCTGTTCCCGCCATGGATCAACAAGTTCTATATCTTGGACCTAAAGGCTCAGAACAGCCTGATCAAATGGGTGACCGAGCAGGGCTATACCCTGTTTGTGGTCAGCTGGGTGAATGCCGATAGCTCGCACGCCGATATTGGGATGGAGGACTATATTCAGGAAGGGTTCCTGACCGCCATCGAAGAGGCGAAGAAAATCTGCAAGGTCAAGCAGGTCAACGCAGTGGGTTACTGCATCGCCGGTACGACGCTTAGCCTGACGCTTTCGCTGATGAAGCAGCGCGGTGACAAGTCGATCAAATCTGCCACCTTCTTCACCACCCTGACAGACTTTGGTGAGCAGGGGGAGTTCACGCCGTTCCTGCAAAATGACTTTGTGGATGGCATCGAAGAACAGGTCTCGAAGGATGGTATTCTAAAGGCATGGATCATCGGGCGAACGATGTCTTTCCTGCGATCCAGAGATCTCATCTATACTCCGGCGATCCGCAGCTACATGATGGGTGAAACACCGCCAGCGTTTGACCTGTTGTACTGGAACGGCGACGGGGCCAATCTGCCAGGTCGGATGGCGATCCAGTATCTGCGCGGTTTGTGTCAGAGCAACGATTTCGTCAACGACGGGTTCGAACTGCTTGGCCATAAGCTGCATATCAAGGATGTCGATGTGCCTTTGATGGCGATCACCTGCGAGACGGATCATATTGCCGCGTGGAAGGATTGCTATCGCGGGGTGCAGCAGATGGGCGCGAAGTCGAAGACCTTTGTGGTGTCCGAGTCCGGTCACATCGCGGGCATTGTGAACCCGCCCAGTAAGAAAAAATATGGTCACTATACCAATCCTGAGCTGAAGTGTGATGCTGATACATGGCTGAAAGAAGCTGACTTCCACGAAGGTTCGTGGTGGCCGATGTGGGAAGCGTGGTTAAAGAAGCGATCAGGCAAGCAGGTTCCCGCGCGCGATACCGGCGATTCGGATCATCCACGCCTTTGCCCGGCTCCGGGTACCTATGTTTTGGTCAAGGCAAACCGCTGATATCATTTTGAAACTCAAATTTTTCTGCATTGCAGCAAGAAAAAACTTGCAATGCTGCAATGCAGCAATCATATTACCTTCAAGCTGATGAGAACCGGGGTGGGCCCGGAACGGCTAGAAGGATTTAGGACAATGGCAAAGACCCAAGACTTTACCGCGACCCTGAAAGACATGATGGGCGCGTTCCCGGTTGACACAACCGCTCTGGAAGACGCATTCAAATCGACCGCTTCTCTGAACGAAAAGCTGTCGGGTGTTGCTCTGGACGCAGCTGAGAAATCGGCTGAAATCTCGAACAAATGGACCAAAGAAACCCTGGCCAAACTGACCGAGATGTCGAAAGCAAAAACCGAGCCTGCGGATTACGCAAAAGCTGCAACCGACTTCGCAAGCGCGTCGGCTGAAGTTGCCGCTGAAAACCTGGCTGCTTTCGCTGAAATCGCGAAAAAAGTTCAGACCGAAACCGTTGAGCTGCTGATGGCGGCTGGCAAAGACGCTGCAGAAGATGCAACCGCAGCCGTCAAAAAAGCCACCAACGAGGTGACCGCTGCCGCAAAGAAAGCAGCAACCGCCAAGTAAGTAAGGCTGCGATATAGCACCCATTCCTCCCAAATGGTGTAATCGCTTCGGGCAGGTCGCTTGACCTGCCCTTTCTTTTTGTTCTGCAGTCGCATAACCTCTGCTGCAACGCATCATCCTTGGGGAGGGTACAGGGTGTCGGAACAAGACAAACCGCTGCTGATCAAGCGCTATGCCAGCCGTCGGCTGTATAACACCGAGACCAGCGATTACGTGACGCTTGAAGATATAGCCGGTTTCATACGCGATGGCCGCGAGGTTCAGATCATCGACCTAAAAACCGGTGATGACCTGACCCGTCAGTATCTGCTTCAAATCATTGCCGAACACGAAAGCCGCGGCGAAAATGTTTTGCCGATTAATGTGCTGAACGATCTGGTGCGCAGCTACATGGTGCCGGGCGGGGGCATGATGCCGCAATTCCTGCAAAGCTCATTCGAGATGCTGCGCGAAAGCCAGTCGAAGATGATGGAGAACATGAGCGCCATGAACCCGATGTCCCAGATGCCGGGGTTCGAGGCGATGCAAGCGCAGCAAAAGGCCTTTCTAAAAGCCATGACCGGTGGTCTGTCGGGGAACTGGTCGGGGCCGGATGATGAACAAGAAACATCGCCCGAACCCAAAGAGGATTTGGACGACATCAAAAAGCAACTTGCCGAGCTGCAACAAAAACTATCGAAGCTGAGCTAGCCTGACCGATGCGCTGGCTGTCTGTTCTGGGCGCGTTGATCTGGGCCCAGACTGCACAGGCCCAAGGCCAGTTTACATCCGTGTGGGAACCTATCTGCACAATGGGTCGGGATACGGCTGCGGGCTGCGATGAGATTCGCGCGCGCGAAATTCTGGATGCAACGACCCCGCCCTGGCGCGCCATTGGCCGGGTCAATTTTGCCAGCCGCAGCCAGCGGTCCCATTGTACCGGCGTGCTGGTGTCTGAGCGGCTGGTTTTGACCGCGGCACATTGCTTGTACAACAGCGCGCGCAACCGCTGGATTCCTCCGGCCAGTATCCGGTTTGCCGCAGGGTATCAGCGCGGCGAGGCTGCCGCCGTGTCCAATGTATTGGCCTATCGGCTGGATTCGGAACAGGGGCGCGACGGTGTATTCAACAATCGCGCCGATCTGGATTGGGCCGTGTTGGAGTTGGCCGAGCCAATTGGAGAGCAGGTTGGTTTTTTCGATATTTCCCGGACTGTCCCGCAGATGGGCTCGTTCGCGGGCTATCCCGGATTGCGGCCCCACGTGCTCAGTCGCACCGATAGCTGCAATGCCGCACAGGCCGGCCAAGGGCTGATGCGCGCGATCTGCCCCGTCATGATGGGGGATTCCGGTGCGCCGTTTCTGATGCAAACAGAAACCGGGCTTGCCGTTGCCGGGATTTTGTCGCGCGTCGCGCCAACCCCTGACGGGATCGACGCATTGTTACTTTCAGTTCATGACCTTGATCTGCAATAGTACTGACGATCAGGTCCCGTAGACTGGCACCGGGCCAACAACCTCGCCAACAGAAGCCAGCAGGATGTCCGAGATTACGTCCAGTTCATCGCGCGTCAAACGCACGGGCAGACGTACATCGCAGGCCTTCATCAGCATCGCACGGGTCTGTGGCAGGTCGAACTGTTCGGGTAGGAACTGCCAGTTCCAGAAGGCACGAGCGTTATCCTGACTCAGGCCAAAGACCTGCACCTTGACACCGCGTGCCTCGGCTGCGGCGGCAAAGGCGCGGATTTCATCGTCGCTGAGGTCAACCAGATTGAATTGGATCGAATCCGGTGCGCGCTGCTCGGGTGTCAGAGGGGCAGGGACATCGATGTAGGGCGATGTGTTCAGACGATCAGCCACATAGTCATGGTTTGCCAGCCCGTCGCGGACACGGCGTGCCAATTCGGGGATTTGCGGACGAATGACTGCGGCGCTGAGGTTGCTCATGCGCAGGTTATACAGTGGCAACTGGTTCTGCCATTTGGCAAAGGCCTGTTCCAGCTCTGGTGAGCCAGAGTGCTTTTTCCAGTTGTGCTCGTATGCGCCCGACATGATAACAGCGCGCGCCACAAGATCCGCATCGTCGCTGACCAGAATGCCACCTTCGCCTGCGTTGATCATTTTATAGGACTGGAACGAGAAGCAGCCGACCTTACCGATGGTGCCAATATTGCGCCCATGCCAGGTTGTGCCCAATGAGTGGGCGGCGTCTTCGATCACCGGGATATCGCGCGCTTCACACAGCTCCATAATCGCGTCCATGTCCGAGGTATGGCCGCGCATATGGCTGATGATCACTGCCTGCACGCTGTCCAGCTTGGCCGTGAAATCGGCCATATCGACGCGATAATTGTCCCCGACCTCGCACAGAACCGGAATGCAATCCGCGTGAACAATCGATGACGGCACGGCGGCAAAGGTAAATCCGGGGATCAGAACCCGCGCATCGCGGGGCAGCCCAAGCGCCTTGAGCGACAAAAACAGCGCGGCAGAACAGGAAGAGACCGCCAGCGCGTATTTTGTGCCGAGCAGTTCGGCAAACTCTGTTTCCAGAAGAGCAACGGGCGCATCCTGAGGTGCGGTATAGCGAAACAGATCGCCTGACTTCATCAGGGCGTCGATTGCGTCTCGGGCGGCTGCGGGGATGGGTTCGGCTTCATGAACGTTGGGTACAAGCGTCATATTTGGATTTCCCGAATTTTATCTTTGGGAAATATAAATTCGATGTGCAGGCAAGCCAAGTCCCAATTCGCATCGTCAGCGAGATTTCACCAAATCGTCGTAAAGAATGTGTTCAGATACCCAGCCTGTCACGCAGCGCATACCAAGTCATGGCCAGTATCAGCAACGGCGTCCGCAAAGCAGGACCACCCGGGAAGGGCACTGCAGGAACGCGGGCCATGGTATCGAACCCCTCAGCCTGCCCCTGGATCGCCAACGCCATGAGTTGCCCCGCATGGGTCGCGGTGCCGACGCCGTGGCCAGAATAACCCGAGGCGGACAGGATATTTGGCGCAACCCGGGTCAAATAGGGCATGCGCCGCATGGTGATGCCCAGCGTTCCGCCCCATGCGTAGTCGATTTTGACGTCACGCAGATGCGGAAAAATCTCGGTCATCGGCTTGCGGACTTTTGCGGCGATGTCCTCGGGGAAACGATAACCATAACTTTCGCCACCCCCAAACAGCAGCCTGCCATCGGCGCTTAGCCGGAAATAGTTTATCACGAACTTGGTGTCAGCAACGGCGATATCTTTGGCCAGAACTTTTTGCACTTCAGCGCCCAAAGGTTCGGTTGCCGCGATGAAATTGTTGATTGGCATCACGCGCGATGCAACTTGCCGGTTCAGATCTCCGAGGTATCCGTTGCAGGCCAGAATTACGTGATCGGCAGTGATCTTGCCCTTTTCAGTGCGTACAGTAACACGAGCGCCCTGATCGATGCCAAGAACTTCGGTGTCTTCATGCAGTCTTAACCCGGCTCTGACAGCGGCACGCGCAAGGCCGAGGGCGTAGTTCAACGGGTGTAGGTGCGCGGCACCATTGTCCAGATACCCACCCGCATAGGCTGGTGAGGGGCAAAGTCCGCGCGCGGCATCGGCATCTAAAGTTTCGATTTGGTCGTATTTGTATTTACCCGACAGATGCGCCGCGTGATCATGTAGCTCTGCGCGCTCCGAGTTGTTAAAGCCCAGAACCGCAATGCCGGGCTTCAGGTCGCAATCGATCTGATGTTTTGAGATCAGAGATTTGACCAGATCCTTGGCTTCTTCGGCCAGATCCCAAAGCTTTAACGCATCTTCATCGCCGACAAGCCGTTCAAGATCCTCTTGATCCAAACGCTGCGCGCTGCCCAGTTGGCCTCCGTTGCGACCCGAAGCCCCAAAGCCCGCGCGATGAGCTTCCAGCAGGACAACATCGAACCCAGCCTCAGCCAGGTGCAATGCTGCCGAAAGGCCCGTGTATCCGCCTCCGACAATGCAGACGTCTGCGGTATGGTCGCCTTCAAGCGCTGGGTGGCGGTCAAATGCGTGCGCCGTCGCGGCATACCAGCTTGGCGGATACTCCGCCTTGCGGTCATTAGAATAGAGCAGGTTCATCGCGTCTTTGCCCTAGACGTTCATCAGCAGATGCTCGCGTTCCCACGGGGAAATGACCTGCAGGAACTCTTCGTACTCAGCACGTTTGACGATGCCGTAGACACGGGCGAACTCGGGACCCAGAACTTCGTGCAGGGCTGTCGCTTCATCAAACAGGTCCAGAGCTTCACCCATGATCTGAGGGATATCGCCGTCGCCTTCATAGGCGTCGCCATAGAATTGGCGGCGTGGGCGTTCTTGCTGAGTCAGGCCCAAATAGCCACAGGCCAACGACAATGCGATACCCAGATAGGGGTTGCAGTCCATGCCTGCGATGCGGTTTTCGACCCGGCGCGCCTCGGGGCCGGACAGAGGTACGCGAATGCCAGTTGTGCGATTGTCGCGTGCCCACTCCAGATTAATCGGGGCCGCATGGTCTTTGACATAGCGGCGATAAGAATTCACATACGGCGCCATCACCGCCAGCCCTGCAGGCAGGTGGTTCTGCAAGCCGGCGATGAAGTGATAAAACGCATCCGTCTCGCCACCTTGTGGGCCGGAGAAGATGTTCTGTCCCGTTTCTTTTTCGATGATCGAGTGATGGATGTGCATGGCCGACCCCGGCTCATCTTCGATCGGTTTTGCCATGAACGTAGCAAAGCAGTTGTGACGCAACGCGGCTTCGCGGATCAGACGTTTGAAGTAAAATACCTCGTCCGCCAGCTTCACCGGATCGCCATGACGCAGGTTGATCTCTAGTTGTCCGGCACCGCCTTCTTGCGTGATCCCGTCGATCTCAAACCCCTGAAATTCGGCAAAGTCGTAGATGTCGTCGATCACCGGCCCGAATTCATCGACCGCTGTCATCGAATAAGCCTGCCGCGCCGCCGCAGGTCGGCCCGAGCGGCCCATCATCGGCTTGATCCCTTGCGCGGGATCTACATTCGGCGCGACAAGAAAAAATTCCATCTCGGGGGCGACAACCGGCTTCCAACCTTTGTCGTGATACATCTTCACAACGCGTTTGAGCACATTGCGGGGGCTGAAAGGGATCGGCTCGCCATCTCGGTCGAACGCGTCGTGAATCACCTGCAAGGTCCAGTCGCCCGTCCAAGGAGCGGCCGACGCAGTTGAGAAGTCGGGTTTCAGGATCATGTCCCGCTCAATGAAACCGTCCTCACCTGCAGCTTCGCCCCAATCCCCTGTGATGGTCTGGTAGAAAATGCTGTCGGGTAGGTGAAAATAGGATTGCTTGGCAAACTTTGACGCCGGGACCGCCTTGCCGCGGGCGATGCCGGGCAGGTCAGAGATGATGCATTCAACCTCATCCAGCCGTTTGCCTTCAAAGTAGGTGCGCGCCGCCTCAGGCAGCTGATCTGTCCAGTCGGCCATCAGGCCCTCGCTTTCTTTAGGAACTCTGCCATGTGGTGGCCGATTTTGGCATTATCATCCGGGGCGTCTTTCCGGTTCGCTGCCGCCTGCATCAACGCATCGGGAACCACGCCTTTGCCTCGGGTCTCCATCAAGCCCTGTATGAAGTCATTTCCATATTCAGGATGGGCCTGCACGGTCCAGATCGTATCGCCATAGGTGACCATGGCGTTTTGGCAAAAGTCATTCGTACCGGTGACCACCGCTCCTGCGGGCAGTTTGGTCACTTGATCCTGATGCCAAGCATTCAAGGTGACGGTCTGATCGCCAAAGCTGTATTCCGTGCGTCCTACAGCCCAGCCACCATCAAACTTTTCCACTTTTCCACCAAGCGCTTGCGCGATGATCTGATGTCCAAAGCAGACACCAATCAAGGGGTTCCCTGTCTTCCGAATATCCCGGATCAGCTGTTCAAGCGGGGGAATCCAAACGTGATCTTCGTATGCGCCATGACGAGATCCGGTGATGATCCACCCGTCGGCCTGATGCGCGTCTTCCGGAAACTCACCATCGACCACTGCGTATGTTTGGAATTCAAAGCCGTTCCCACCCAGTAATGCGCGAAACATGCCATCATATTCCCCAAATTGTTCATGCAATTCATCGGGTGGGTGGCCGGTTACAAGGATGCCGATTTTCATAGTTCACCAAATTTGATCAAATTTATTCTAACGAAGCGAAGCGAGCTGGGCAAGAGGTTCAAACGCTCTCAAGATAGCTGAGCCAGTGCTCGTCAGGGGGGTGGGACGCGAATCGTGCAATTTCCTGCCGTTTGGTCATTACCAGGTTGCGGATCAGATCGTCCGGGAAAATGCGCGCAACTACCGGGTCAGTTTCGAAAGCAGAGATGGCCGACGGCCAGTCGGCTGCCAGCTGCGGCAGATCGGTCAACTCATAGGCATTGCCCGAAATCGGGCTGGGCGGTCGCAGGCCATCCTCGATCCCAACCATTGCCGCGCCCAGAACTGCGGCCAGCATGAGATAGGGGTTGATGTCACCGCCAGCAACGCGATGTTCGATCCGTCGGGCGGCAGGGGCACCACCCGGAATGCGCAGGGCAGCCGTGCGGTTTTCATAGGCCCAGCTTGCTCCGGTGGGTGCGTGGGCACCAGGCACGAGGCGCGTGTAAGAATTGCCATGGGGAGCGAAGATCAGCGTAGAGCCAGGCATCGCGGTCAGACATCCAGCAACCGCCGAGCGCAGTTCAACGGTTCCCTCGGCCCCTCCGTTATCGAAGACATTGCGTCCATCGACGTCGACGACCGAGAAATGCACATGCATTCCGTTGCCCGCATCCTCGGCATAGGGCTTGGACATGAAGGTTGCTGTGAAGCCATGCTTGCGGGCTACGCCACGCGCCAAGGTCTTGAAAAGCCACGTATCATCGGCGCAGCGCATGGCGTCCTGATGGTTCAGATTGATCTCGAACTGACCGATCCCGCTTTCAGATATTGCAGTCTGAGCGGGAATACCCATAGCGGCGCAACCATCGTAGAGATCGGTGAAGAACGCATCAAACGCATCCATTTCGGCCATCGACAGAACGGCTTCGTCCCGCAGCCTGCGGCGCGTGACCGGGTTGATCGGAGGCTGCGGTTGGTCGCCTGAGGCGTCAAGCAGAGTGAACTCGAGTTCTGTGGCGGCGATGACCGACCAGCCCCGTTCGGAAAATCGATCCAGAACCGCAGAAAGCGCGTGTCTCGGATCGCCCGCAAAAGGCTTGCCGTCATCGTGGTACAGGCACATGGGCACCAGCGCGGTGGGTGTATCAAGCCAGGGCATGGGAACCGGACCACGCCCGGTGGGGCGCAACACACCATCTGCATCACCGCTTTCGAAGACAAGCGGGCTGCCTTCGATATCAGCGCCCCAGAGATCGACATTGAGCGCAGAGAACGGCATGCGCACGGCGCCTTTGTCCAACTTGGCACCGTATGAGGGCGGCACGCGTTTGCCACGCATCTGACCGTTGAGGTCACAGGCGGCGACGCGGAATGTATGCAGGGCGCTCAGGTCCATAGGGGGCTCCGTGGTCTAGTCACGAGAGGTTTAAATCAGGATTAGCGTCTTGTCACGAAATTTGATCAAATTACGAATAGGCGTCGCTTGCGGTGGGGCGCGATGTTGAAAATCAACCGACTTGTACAGTGGTCGAGACCGCTGTCTTCCGAGTTGTACAACATTCAAGTGCCCGATTGTGCCGGGCGTAGCGATACCTATAGTCTCAGATATGTTCATCTTTCTTACCATAGTGTTACTGATCGCAGGCGGGGTCGGCTATTACGTCTGGTCCAAGAGACAGGCCCGCGCGGCGCTGTTGGCGACGCGTCTGACCTCGGATCAACGGGACATCATTGATCAGCAAGTTCCCATCATCCGGCGGCTGCCCGCCGGGCTGCGCAGCCACTTGGATGGCAAGGTGAACCTGTTTCTGGATCAAGTGAGCTTCTACGGCTGCGACGGGTTGGAAGTGACTGAGGAGATGGAGCTGTCGATTGCGGCGCAGGCCTGTTTGCTCGTGATCAATAGCGACATTTGGTATGACAATCTGACGACCATTCTGATCTATCCCAATGCGTTCAAGTCAAAGCAGCAGCGGCGCTCGGGCTATGTCGTGTCCGAGAAAGAGATCGTGCGGACCGGGGAAAGCTGGGATCGCGGACCGGTCATTTTATCATGGGCACACAGCCAGCAGGGCGCTCTGGATGATCGCGACGGGCAGAACGTAGTGCTGCATGAATTTGCGCATCAGATCGATGATCTGTCCGGGGGTACAAATGGCGTACCGATCCTGAGTGAAGGGCAGAGCTTTGCCGAATGGGAAAAGGTATTCCTGACCGCCTATGACGCGCATGTTCACGCGATTGAAAGCGGGCGGCACACGGTTATCGACCCCTATGGCGCAACCGGGCATGAAGAGTTCTTTGCCGTCTCGGTCGAAGTGTTCTTTGAGCGCCCGAAAGCGCTGAAGCACGAGGTGCCCGAGGTCTATGAGCAGCTTTCGAAACTGTTCCGGCTGAACCCGGTGGAGTGGGCTTAGCGCGCCAAATTTAGTCGGAAGCGCATCTTGGCTTTCCGCTCGGCAGGTAGGTGGCGGTTCAGGCGTTTGTTGACCCTTCCGAAGCCCCAAACGATGACCAGCGTCAGCAGGATGAAATAGAACGCCAGAATCGGGTAGGGGATGAACGGGTTGAACGTCTTGTCCGCGAAGTAGCTGGCGTAGTAGAGCGCGTCGCCCCGTTGTTGCCAGGCCGGGAAGGCCGAGAAGAAGACCAGTGTGGTGGACTGGAAGACAAAGATCGCTTCGTTCGTATAGGCGGGCCACGCCAGCCGCAGCATTGTGGGCCAAACGATACGTCGGAAGCGCGACCAACCGGACATGCCATAGGCGTCGGCGGCTTCGATATCGCCCTTGGGGATTGAACGAAGGGCGCCATAGAAGATCTCACCCGAATAGGCGGAAGTATTCAGGAACAGCACGATCAGCGCCCCCAGCCAGGCCGAGGTGAAGGCGTCGAACATCGGATAGGGCTTCTTCAGCGAAAGGAAGAAGAAATAGGCAAAGAAGAACTGGATGAACAGCGGCGAGCCGCGGAACAAAAAGATGAACCACTCGGACGGTTTACGCAGCCATTTATTCGACGAGGCTTTGCCGACGGCCAACGCGGTGGCGAGGAAGAACCCCGTGACCATCGCCATGATCCCGAAATAGATATTCCAGATCATGCCCGAGCCGATCAGCGTGAAGTGCTCGCAGAGGGTGAAATCGGCTTTGGGCAGCAGGCGTTCCCCAAAGCCCAGCGAACGGAGGCCGTAATCTTGAATGGTCTGGATGCAGCTCATGCGGTGGTCTCCTTGCGCAGAAGCTCTCCGCCCGATGTGGCCTGACCATGGGACAGGCGGCGCATCAGTTTTTCAAGCCCGATTTCCGAGACGCGGGTCATTCCGAGGTAGAAGATCAGCAGGGCGAGGAAGTACCACATGCGCCAGTCGCCATGAGGGTAATCGGTAAAACGGGATGTTTTTGTGCCGCCCAACTCGCGCGCCCAATAGACGATATCTTCGATGCCCAGCAGAAACAGCAGTGGCGTGGCCTTGATCAGCACCATCCACAGGTTCGATAGGCCGGGTAGGGCGTAGACCCACATTTGCGGCACCAGGATACGCCAAAAGGTCTGGCGGCGTGTCATGCCGTAGGCTGCGGCCGTCTCAAGCTGGGCATGTGGTACAGCGCGCATGCCGCCGAACAGGACGTTGGCGGCAAACGCGCCGAACACGATAGAGAATGTGACGACGGCAAGGAAGAAGCCGTAGGTTTCATGCACCCATTCGGGTGCAGTGCCCAGCGGCAGCTTGGCGGCCTGACAGACGATGAAGTCGTTGCCCTGCCGCACCGGATCGGTCCATTCGGGGCAGAGCACTTTATGGCGCAGCCATTCAAAGCCCTGATCCAGAGCGATCACGAAGAACAGAAAGAAAGCGATATCAGGCACGCCACGCACGATGGCGATATAGGCCTTACCCAGCCAGCTAAGCGGCGGGAAATGCGATCGCGCTGCCATAGCGCCGGCAAAACCGAAGCTCAGGGCGACCGGGGCGGTGACGGCCAGCAGACCCAGCACCTTGAAGAAAGAAAGGTAGAACGACCAGTGGACGCCATTGGTCAGATAGCACGAGAACCAGCGGAACGTGCCCAGCGTGTCAGGATCAGCGCAGTAGGAGAACATAAGGCGTCTTTCGAACGTCTGGCCGGTCTCAGGTCCGGCAGGTCCGGCGCGCGCACGCGCCGGACAATTGGACGGAGGGCTTAGTTGGTTACGACCGAGCCGTCTGTGTTGTATGTAGCGATACCTTCGCCAAACCATTTGACCAGCATCTCGTTGAGCGTGCCGTCCGCCTTCATGGAAGAAATCGCGTCATCGAACTTGCCGCGCAGTTCTGCGTCGCTCTCGCGCAAGCCCATGCCGATGCCACCGCCCAGCGGGACAAGATCGCCGACAAAGACCAGCTCGCCACCGGATTCCTCAACAATCGGGACCAAGAAGTCATAGTCCGCCAGCACAGCATCCGCTTCGCCGTTGCGTACGGCGGCGATGGTTTCTTCGGGGGTGGCGAATTCGACCAGAGTCGCGCCGGATTCAGCAACGTGACCGGCCTGAATGGTTGCGGTCTGTGCAGCGACGATGCCACCTTTCGTGTCAGCGCCATCTGAAGCAGCTACGTAAGCTGAGGCGGTCGGCGGGTAGTAGTTCTGGGTGAAGTCGATGACCTCATCGCGTTCGTCAGTGATCGACATGCCGGCGATGATGGTATCGTAGTTGCCCGAAACCAGGTTCGGAATAATCGAATCCCAGTCATTCTTGACCCATTCGCACTCCAGACCGGCGCGCTTGCACAGCTCGTCACCGACTTCACGCTCGAAGCCATCGATCTCACCAGCATCATTGATGAAGTTGTACGGAGGGTAGGCGCCCTCGGTGCCCATGCGCACAGTTTCGGCCATTGCGATACCGGCGGTCAACGCCAGCGCTGCGGTGGTCAGAATCAGGTTTTTCATGAGTTACTCCCCTTTATTGGTTCTGTCCGTTGGTTAAGCCGCCTGAGTGGCGGAGAGAAAGCCCTGAAGCCGTTCGGATTCAGGGGCAGTGAAAATGTCTTCGGCTGAACCCTCTTCTTCGATCAGGCCCTGATGCAGGAACACAACGTGGCTGGAGATATCCGCAGCCATCTTCATGTCATGAGTCACGATGATCATGGTGCGGCCTTCTGCGGCCAGATCCTTGATCACTTTGATCACTTCCTGTTCCAGTTCGGGATCGAGCGCTGAGGTCGGTTCGTCAAACAGCAGCGCCTGAGGTTCCATGCACAGCCCACGTGCGATTGCGGCGCGTTGTTGCTGTCCGCCCGATAGTTGCGCCGGATAAACGTCGCATTTGTCGCCGATGCCGACCTTCTCCAGATATTTGCGCGCGCTGTCTTCGACCTCGGCCTTGTCGCGGCCCATGACAGTGACCGGAGCCTCCATCACATTCTGCAGGATGGTCATATGGGCCCACAGATTGAACTGCTGGAACACCATCGACAGATTTGTGCGGATGCGCAGCACCTGCTTGGGATCGGCGGGACGGCGATGATTGTGGCTGCCAGTCCAACGGACGGGCTCGCCTTTGAACAGAATCTCGCCCTCTTGGCTGTCTTCCAACAGATTGCAGCAGCGCAGCAGGGTAGACTTCCCCGAACCGGATGATCCGATCAGCGACACGACGTCGCCGCGATGCGCGGTGATGTCCACGCCCTTGAGCACCTCGAGTTGGCCAAAGCTTTTGTGCAGGTTCTTGATCTCAATGACGGGAGCGGCGTCTGTCACGGGCAGTCCAGATATGATTGGTGTTGGTGCGGTAATAGGGCTGAAAAATCGGGCTAATGCAATGCGCAATTGACAAGTTCACGCAGCGAAATTGCCAAATCGGGCGGTCGCGCTGTCTAAACTGTCAGTTTGTTGGGCGCATTCTGTGACTCGATGCACCATTATCGACAGGTCAGCCAGATCAATCTCTTGATTGCGGCCCAGAGATTCAGGTCACAGGATTCCGGATCAACCGAGGTGATCCTCAGCGAAACCAAAATTATTGAACTGGCTTGATCCAATCACCAAAACTGTTTGAATTTGGGAATAATTCGTTTTGAGTTAAAGATTGAAATATACGAATTCAATTCACGTAAGGGGCTTCTTGTGATCGCGCTATTATTTGCATTGTTCGCCGGCACGATGGTGCTGGCATACTTTAAGCTGGTCAGAATTTCATACGCATTGTTCGTGCTGACGCTTTTGGCTAGTGCCTACTGGCTGAAGTTTCACGCCACGACCCCCTTAACGATTCAACTGTGAGGTCGTCCAATGTCACCTGAATTTGCTCGTAACTTGAATGCGATTGGTGCACTGGCGGTTTGCCTGGTTCTGGTGCTTGCCTTCTACTTTCAGCTTGTCCTTTACGAACTGCCCTGTCCGTTATGTTTGCTCCAACGCGTGGGATTCGTGGCCGTTGGGTTCGGGCTTGCTCTTAACCTGTTGTGGGGTACGCGCGCCAGAAACTATGGCATCGTGCTGGTGGCGGCGATCTTTGGGATCAGTGTTTCGATCCGGCAGATTCTGCTGCATATCGTGCCCGGAACAGGGCACTACGGCTCCCCGGTTCTGGGCCTACACTTCTATACCTGGGCGGGAGTTGCCTTTGGTTTGATCATCCTTGGCACCGCAATCATGCTGGTATTCGAGAAGCAGTATGATCTTGCGTCGGACGTTCGGGCAACCGAACGCTTCGGAGGAAGTACATTGGCCAAAACAGCGTTTTTCCTGATTTTGGCATTGGCCGTCGCGAACGCTGGTTCGGCGCTTTTGGAGTGTGGGCCCGGCATCTGTGACGATCCGCCGACAGACTACAAGTTTCTGAATGAGCTTGAAGGCAGCGATTCATAGCGCTGACAACGCCCAAAGGCTTGCCGGTTGATCAGACCTTCGCCGCCTTTTGTCTTGCAAGCGCCGAATCCACATCGCTCACGCCGAGCAGGCTGACGACAAGGCGTAGCAGAGAATCCTCTTCACCGCTGCGGTGCCCATCCGCCAGTGCGACCGACCACATGGCCTGCACAACGGCCAGGCGGTCGTCATAGGCGATCGCCTCTTTGATGGCGCGAGTAAAGCGGACGGTGTCGGGCGCCTCGGCTTCAAGGTCTTCGGCTCGGGCGCGCAGGGCTGCGGCCTCAAATGGCGACAGGCCGTAGCGTTCGGCCGAGATGCGGTCGATTCGGGCCATTTCGGTATCGGCATAGTCGTTGTCGGACCGAGCGATACGCACCAACAGGGCGGTGAGGGCCAGACGGGCATCATCTTCGACAAGCGGGTCGGGCTGCGGCTGCGTGAGCCGGGATAGGAAATCACTGAACATAAGCGTTTATATAGAGATAGCCTAGGTCGCTTCCAAGCGGCTTTGTATCCGCTCGCGTGCCGCTTTGCTGTCGTTGAAGCTGAGGCCCATGGCAATGCGGGCTTCTTCGACGATCTTGACCTCGCCCTCGTCCGAGTTGCCATCGGCCAGCACGACCTCCCACAGGGCGTCAAGCGCGGCCAAGCGTTCCTGAAGATCGGTGGTTTCGCGGATCAGTTTGCCGAATGTATCTGTTTCCGGAGCAGCTGCGTGCAATTTTTCGCAGGTGGCGCGGACCTTGGCGGCCTCGATCGCATTGTGCTGGTAAAGTCGCGCAAGAATGCGGTCGATCAGGCTGATCTCTTCCAGCTTGTAGTCGCGGTCGGCCTGCGCGACACGTACCAGCAATGCCCCCAGGGCCAGTTCGGCATCAGGATCGGGCAGTTTGTCATGTTGCGGCGGCCGAAAGGCCTGGAAGAATTTTTTCAACATATCGGCAGGATATTCCGTAATTCGAGGCGCGCCAAGCGGTGCTAGCCCTCATAGCCCTGAATAATCACAAGATCGCCGGTCGAAACCGGATCGCGCAAGGCCTTGGCGGCTTGATAGGCATCGCTTTCATAGCAGGCCAGCGCCTGTTCATAGCTGGGAAATTCGATGACAACTGTGCGGGCGCGAGCCTTGCCTTCAGGCTCGCTCCTCTCGCCGCCGCGTACAAGAAACTTGGCCCCGTAATCGGCGAATGGGGCCGCATTGGCAGCAATGTAAGATTTGTAGGTTTCAATGTCGTCTACATCGACATGGGCAACCCAGTATCCTTTGGCCACAAGGTGTCCTCCGCTGGTATCGGATGCAAGGTGCGGAGGAACAGGTTGAAATGCAATCCCCTAAAAGTGGATCATCCACCGGATTGCAGCGCGGCGCGTGCTGAATCCTGTAACCAAGCGGTCATTTGCCGATAGGGAACCGGGCCATAGCTGATCCGGGCCACGCCGAGTTTCGCCAGCGTCGGCGTGTCAGGCGTGCCGGGCAGGGCGATGATGTTGACCGGCAGGTCGGTGGCCGCGCAAAGCTGGCCGATCATGGATTCGTCTTTCAGGCCCGGCGCGAAGAACCCGCTGGCTCCGGCATCGGCGTAGGCGGCCGCGCGGGCCATGGCGTCATCCAGCATCGCTTGATCATGCGTGTCCGGAGCGGCTTTGAGGAAGATGTCAGTGCGGGCGTTGATGAAGGCGGGAACACCGGCCACGTCACAGCTTTCGCGCATCGCAGCGACACGCGCTGCCTGTGTTTCGATGTCATAAAGATCTTTAGTTCCAACGACCTGATCTTCGAAGTTAAAGCCGATTACTCCGGTTTCCAGCGCTCGTTTGACATTGGCCGATATGCCAAAAGTATCCTCGGCATAAGCGCCTTCGAGGTCCATGGTGACCGGTATATCAACCGCCTCGACAATGCGGCGAGCGTTGTCTAACGCCAACTCAAACGGGATGTTCTGGCCGTCCGAAAACCCCTGCGCCATTGCCACCGGAGCACTGCCAGTTGCCAGCGCTTTGGCCCCTGCATCGCGTACAGCGACGGCGCTGCCGGGGTCCCAAATGTTATAGAGGATGACCGGATCACCCTTCTTGTGCAGGGCGGCAAATGTTTCTGCTTGGGTAATCTGATCGGTCATGGCCGGTCTCCTGTCGCTGCTATGGCGGCAGTTAACCGTGCAAACCGCCGGCGCGTAAAGATATTTCGCGCCGACTGGTACAAATCTGTTATCGGCCCGTGATCAGACCAGACGCGAGGTGTCTTTCGCGGCGCGCACGAATTCGCGGAACAGGGGGTGCGGGTCGAAGGGTTTGGATTTCAGTTCCGGGTGATACTGAACACCAATAAACCATGGGTGATCCGACCATTCGACGATTTCCGGCAGGCGACCATCCGGGGACATGCCCGAGAAATTCAGGCCTGCCTTTTCCAGCTTGTCGCGGTATTTGATGTCGACCTCGTAGCGGTGACGGTGGCGTTCCTCAATCTGGGTGCTGCCATAGACTTCCGCGACCTTCGAGCCTTCGGCCAGAACCGCATTATAGGCGCCCAAACGCATGGTGCCGCCCTTGTCGTCTCCGACTTTGCGTTCGACCTTGTGGTTGCCCTGCACCCATTCTTTCAGGTGGTAAACAACGGGTTCAAAACGCTTTTTGCCAGCCTCGTGGTCGAATTCCTCGGACCCGGCTTCGGTGATTCCCGCCGCGTTGCGTGCGGCTTCGATCACGGCCATCTGCATGCCCAGACAGATGCCCAGATAGGGCACTTTGTGTTCACGCGCATATTGAGCGGCCTTGATCTTGCCTTCTGTCCCACGCTCGCCAAAGCCGCCGGGGACCAGGATGGCGTGGAAGCCTTCCAGATGAGGTGCGGCGTCTTCGTTGTCAAACACCTCGGCATCGACCCACTCGATCTTGACGCGGACGCGGTTGGCCATGCCGCCATGGGTCAGGGCCTCGGCAATTGACTTGTAGGCATCTTCAAGCTGGGTGTATTTGCCGACGATGGCTACTTTCACTTCGCCTTCGGCGTTGTGGATGCGGTCGCTGACGTCTTCCCATTTGGCCAGATCGGGCTTGGGGGCCGGGCTGATCTGGAATGCGTCCAGAACCGCCTGATCCAGACCTTCACGGTGATAGGCCAGCGGGGCGTCGTAGATGGTGCTGAGGTCTTGTGCGGCAATCACGCTGTCAGGGCGGACATTGCAGAAAAGGGCCAGCTTTTCGCGTTCTTTGGTTGGAATCGGTCCCTCGGACCGGCAGACCAGAATGTCGGGGGCTAGACCGATCGAGCGCAACTCTTTCACCGAATGCTGGGTCGGCTTGGTTTTCAACTCGCCCGAGGCTTTGATATAGGGCAGCAACGTCAGGTGCATGAAGATACACTGACCGCGCGGCTTGTCCTGACTGAACTGGCGGATCGCTTCAAAGAAGGGCAGGCCCTCAATATCACCTACGGTGCCGCCGATTTCACAGAGCATGAAATCAACTTCATCCTCGCCAATCGCGATGAAATCCTTGATCTCATTGGTGACGTGCGGGATCACCTGAATGGTTTTGCCGAGGTAATCTCCACGGCGCTCTTTCTCCAGCACATTGGAATAAATCCGCCCCGAGCTGACCGAGTCGGTCTTGCGTGCCGCCACACCGGTGAAGCGTTCGTAATGACCAAGGTCCAGATCGGTTTCAGCGCCGTCATCGGTGACGAATACTTCGCCATGTTCGAAGGGCGACATGGTGCCCGGATCGACGTTTAGATAGGGGTCCAGCTTGCGCAGACGCACCGAATATCCGCGGGCCTGCAACAGCGATCCCAACGCCGCCGAAGCCAGTCCTTTGCCCAAGGACGAAACCACACCACCAGTGATGAAAATAAAACGCGCCATGTTTTTCGGCTGCTCCCGTGAGACGTCATTATTAGCTGCCCGGCGGTTCGAAAAAACCGCTGCATCACGGGACTTCACGTATAAAGGATTCGCGCACATAGCGCAAGAGAACCGCAAGATGCTGTTGCAGTTCCCTTATGGCTTTCTAGGTTTTGTGGCTTAGTCGGCCGCCTGCGGGATCAGCGGAGCATTGTCGCCTTGCGCCGGCGGCAACAATTCATCTGCCGATGGGACTGCCGGAGCGCTTTCCTCAGCCGGGGCCGGGGCAGGCACGCCCAAACGGTCAATCACCGAGCTGCCAGAAGATTTCTGGGCCGCCAGAATCGTCAGCGTGATCGAGGTGACGATAAAGCACGCGGCCAGGATCCATGTCAGCTTGCCCAACGCCGTTGCTGCCGCGCGGCCCGTCATGGCCCCGCCGCCACCGCCACCCATCCCAAGGCCGCCGCCTTCGGAACGTTGCATCAGCACAACGACAATCAGGCCCAAGGCCAGAAGAAGGTGGATGATGAGAACGACGTTTTCCATGGTGGTCCTGTACAGCGTGGCGTGTATCGCGTGGTACTTATGCAAGTTTGCCAGCGGGGGCAAGTCACGAGTTGGCATCACGTGCGGTGATGTTTCATATCACACCAAAGAGACTGGACAGAGCGCTGTTCTGTCGCGCAGGCTGCGCCTCATGCCACATGATGATCACGACCACCCGCACGCCCTGTTGCCTCCCGAACCCGCGCTGCGCGTCAAAGCGCTTGAGACGATTCTGACCCGCAAGGGTCTGATTGATCCTGCAGCGCTGGATGAAATCATCGATACTTATCAGAACAAGATAGGTCCACAGAACGGCGCGCATGTTGTTGCCAAGGCTTGGAGTGATCCCGATTTCAGAGCCGCGCTGCTGGCAGACGCCACATCAGTCGTGGCGGATCTGGGCTATTACGGTCGTCAGGGTGAGCATATGGTGGTCGTCGAGAACACGCCTGAACAGCACAACATGGTCGTCTGCACCTTGTGCAGCTGTTACCCGTGGCCGCTGCTAGGAATTCCACCGGGCTGGTACAAATCTGACGCTTACCGCGCCCGCGCCGTGCGAGAGCCGCGCAAGGTCCTGTCTGAGTTTGGCGTTACCTTGCCCGAAGGCACTTCGGTTCGCGTCTGGGATTCGACGGCCGAAATTCGTTACCTCGTCCTGCCGATGCGCCCAGAGAGCACAGAAGGATTGAACGCGGATGAACTGGCCGCGCTGGTCACCCGCGACAGCATGATCGGCACTGGGCTACCCAAGGTGCCGTCATGACGCGCGTACATGATATGGGAGGGCGCTTTGGTGATGGTCCGGTGAACCCGGAACCCGAAGACGCGCCGGTGTTTGCCGAAGACTGGCACGGTCGGGCGCTGGCGGTAACGCTCGCTGCGGGGTTTCTGGGGCAATGGAATATCGATGTCTCACGCCACGCGCGGGAAAGGTTGTCTCCTACGGACTACGCGCGGTTTTCTTACTATGAGAAATGGATGTCCGGTCTGGCTGATCTTCTGGTCGAAAAGGGTGTCCTGACGCTTGATGATTTGCGCGGTGTTGACGGGGATGGTGTTCATCCTCTGACTGAGCGTACCCTGAAGGCTGACGCCGTCGCAGGCGCTTTGGCCAAAGGTGGACCCGCAGATCGCCCGTCGAACGTCGAAGTTCGGTTTCAGGCTGGACAGGCCGTCCGAACCTTGGGCCAGAGCGCCAATCGACTGGTTGATGGCGGCCACACCCGGTTGCCGATCTATGCCGCGGGTGCAACGGGTCGCATCCTCAGGCTGCATGGCACTCATGTCCTGCCGGATTCCAACGCCCATGGGTTGGGTGAAGCCCCCGAGCCGCTATATGCGGTCGTGTTTCCCGCCTCAGAACTTTGGGCAAACCCTGAGCACCCGGCGGATGAAGTCGTGCTGGACCTCTGGCAGTCTTATTTGGAGCCCGCATGAGCGATTGTATCACTCACTCAGCCCCCGAGCCGATTTTTGCCGAGCCCTGGCACGCGCAGGTTTTTGCGGTCACAGTGGCCTTGAACGAAGCGGGCCGGTTTGATTGGCCGGACTGGGCGGAACGGTTTTCCAATACTTTGAAACGGAACGGCCTCAAAAAAGATCTGGATGGTGGGGACGATTACTTTCACGCTTGGTTGGAGACCTTGGAGGCGCTGCTGGCTGAGCAGGGGGAAGCGCCCCCTGATGATGTCCAGGATCTTCGCAATGCATGGGAAGAGGCTTACCTGACAACACCCCACGGTCATCCCGTACAATTGCGCTAAAAGCAGAGGGGGCGCTGCCCCCGCCGCCCGTCCGGGCGACTCCCCCGAGGTACTTTTGGCCAGATGAAGCAGGGGATCCGCTCTTCATCAGGCCAAAATCACCTCCACCGGAGGCATCGCGAGCGGCACGATTTGTATCTGCGGCGAAATATCGGTTTCCCTGCCGTCTGTGCCCGGCTATATGAGCCGGGTTTGAATATTCAGCGCAAAAGGACCGGATATGGCCAACGTGGTTGTTGTCGGCGCCCAGTGGGGCGACGAAGGAAAAGGCAAGATCGTCGACTGGCTCAGTGAGCGAGCGGATGTGATCGCGCGTTTTCAGGGTGGACATAATGCCGGGCACACGCTGGTCATTGAGGGTGAGGTTTACAAACTGCATGCGCTACCTTCGGGCGTCGTACGCGGTGGAAAGCTGAGCGTGATCGGCAATGGGGTCGTTTTGGACCCTTGGCACCTGATCAAAGAGATCGGTACGATCCGCGCGCAGGGTGTCGATATCACGCCCGAGACGCTGATGATTGCCGAGAACACCCCGCTCATCCTGCCGTTCCATGGCGAGCTGGATCGTGCGCGCGAAAGCCAGAACTCGGTGGCCAAGATCGGCACGACCGGTCGCGGGATCGGTCCATGCTATGAAGACAAGGTTGGTCGGCGTGTGATCCGGGTGGCTGATCTGGCTGATGATGCGACGCTAGCGCTGCGGGTCGATCGGGCTCTGGTCCATCACAATGCGCTGCGCAATGGTTTGGGGTTGGAACCTATTGATCGTGACGCGTTGATTGCGCAGCTGAAAGAGATCGCACCACAGATTCTGCCGTTTGCCGCGCCCGTATGGAAGGTGCTGAACGAGAAGCGCAAGGCAGGCAAGCGAATCCTGTTCGAAGGCGCACAGGGTGCGCTGCTGGATATCGATTTCGGGACCTATCCGTTTGTGACATCGTCGAATGTGATTGCGGGCCAGGCCTCGACAGGCGTTGGGATTGGGCCGGGTTCGATCGACTTCGTTTTGGGCATCGTCAAGGCGTACACGACCCGCGTGGGTGAGGGGCCTTTTCCAACCGAATTAGACGACGAAGATGGCCAGCGCCTGGGCGAACGGGGGCATGAGTTCGGCACCACGACGGGGCGCAAACGCCGTTGTGGTTGGTTCGATGCCTGTCTGGTACGCCAAACCTGCGCGACCAGCGGCGTGAACGGCATCTCCCTGACCAAGCTGGATGTGCTGGACGGGTTCGAGACGCTGAAAATCTGCGTTGGATATGAGCTGGATGGCGATCGTCTGGACTATCTGCCGACCGCCGCCGACCAGCAAGCACGTTGCACGCCGATTTACGAAGAGATGCCGGGCTGGAGCGAATCCACCGAAGGCGCGCGCAGTTGGGCAGACTTGCCTGCGAACGCGATCAAATACGTGCGCCGCGTCGAGGAATTGATCGAATGTCCGGTCGCCCTTTTGTCCACCAGCCCGGAGCGGGAGGACACCATTCTGGTGACCGACCCGTTTGCAGATTGATGAGCAGCAACGACAAACCCGGCCTCAGCTATAAGGCACGTCGGCGGTGGTCATTGGTGCTGCTGCTGATCGGGCTCCCCATCTATATCGTTGCGGTTGTGACAATCGTGAACTGGCTGGATCGCCCGCCGGTCTGGCTGGAACTTCTGGTATATGTCGCACTTGGCATTGTCTGGGCGTTGCCGTTCAAATTTGTCTTCCGCGGGGTGGGCAAAGAGGACCCGGATCAAGATCAAAGCTAAGCCGCCCGATTGTCTTGGTGTCTTCTGCGTGGCACGATGTTTGCGACTTTCTTTCGCGGCAACCAGAGGCAGACAGGGCATGAAAAAACGGGTATTAGCGGCGGTTACCACAACATGTATCGCGAGCAGCGCTCAGGCCGATGATTGGCGCTATACCATTGCGCCTTATTTCTGGGGGCCGGAATTCAGAACCTCACTGGACGTGGGACCAAACCCGCCGGTGAACGGGGATACCTCGATCTTCGACATTCTTAAGGGCGCGTTCCTGATCGCTGGTCAGGCCCGAAATGGGCGTTGGACCATTGGTGGTGAATTCAATTATCTCAATTTGGGTGACGATGTCTCGGTCGGTCGGTTTGACGATGCAGCCAGTTGGAATCTTGAGGGCACGATGGTCTCACTGGCGGCCAGCTATGCGGTCTATCAGGATGATCGGTCACGGTTGGAAGCGTTGGCCGGGCTGCGCCATTGGGACCTGGATGTTTCGACCACCGTGCTGGATCGCACCTTCAGCACAGATCAAAGCTGGACCGACCCGTTGATCGGCGCACGCTATAACTACGCGCTGAATGACCGCTGGAGCCTCACAGCGATGGGCAATATCGGCGGCTTCGGTTATGGCTCGGAATTCCAGTGGGAAGCGCTGGTGCAGGCTAGTTGGAAGTGGCGTGAGAATATCAACGTTGCGGGCGGGTATCGCCATCTGGATGTTGAGTTTGAAGACGGGCGCGATGTGATTGATCTGATCCTGACCGGCCCTTACGTGGCGCTGGCGTTCAACTTCTGAACTTGATTGGCTTTTTGGCTGCCAGCCACGGAACGAAAAAGGGCCAGAGTTTCCTCTGGCCCAATTTTGTCTCGAGGGGGTATCGGGGAATCTTGGAGTCAGCCAGCGGCACGCTCGTCGTCGTTCGGGCGGAACCCGATTTGGGTTGAGGCGGCGAAACGGCCACCTCCGGCCTTTTCGATCTTGCCGTCCCGCAGCAACTGACCGAATGAGCGCAAGCTTTCTTCGCGGTTGAACGAGTCCTGCTTGAGCGAGCGAACTTTGTTCATCAGCTGTGGACGCGAGAACTGTTCCTGACCTTCGATGAAGGACAAATAAGCCGCGGCAGCTTCCAGCAGGTCGAGTAGTGATTGGGCACCCTGTTCTTGCGCAAAGGCGGCAAAACCACCTTCTTCATCTGCAGATTCCTCGTCCGCAGAGGTGACACGGCGCGGTGTCACCGGGCCGGTGTCAGCCGTTTCGGTATCCACCCGCTGTTCAGCCACCAGCTTCAATGGTGCGGCAGCATCCGGGGTGGGGCGTTCACTGGTGACCTCGATCTCGGGTCGGCGTGGATTGACGACCGAGGCCAGATCACCGCGATAATCATCCTCGGGTGTCTGAGATTTGTCTGCGCCATCTTCGCGGTCTGCTTCGGTTGCAGCAACGGCAGTGCGCAGGTGAGAATATGTTTCGCGCTGGCCGCTGGTGGCAGGATCATCCATATGGGCGCCCGCTTCGTCCATCAGGCGCGAGACGTCCTGATCCAGACCCGTCATATCGGGCAGCTCAGCCGTCGTGTTTGCCGCCAGCTCGGATTCTACCAGCGCCATTTCGTCAAGCAGCAGCGCCTCATCCTCGGCCGAGATGACGCCATGGGCGAGGCCGGTAAGATCCGGTGTTGTTTCATCTTCGTCGGTGTTGTCCTGGTCATTCAGGATGTTTGAGGGGCCTTCGTCTTCAGTTTCAGATTCGTCGTCGAGGTCCGAGAACAACACGTCCTTGTCCGTGACATCGGCTGCCGGCTGTTCGGGCGCTTCGTCCTCGTCTTCAAGTTCGGTAGTGATCGCCGGTGAGATGATCGGGGCTGGTTCGACTTCGTCCTGCTCGTTGGTGGCAGGTGCGATAGGTTCTTCGTCCTGAACGGGCAGCTCAGCGATGGTTGCCATTTGCTCAGGTTCAGCAGGCTGTTCGACCTTCGGGGCCGTTGCCGGAGCGTCGTCCGCGGCCGTGTCTTCCAGATCGGTCGGGCTCAGCGCGCCGGACTCAAAAGCGGCAGAAATTGCATCGACCTTTGGCTTCACGGGCTGCAGATAGCTGACGTCTTCGTCTTCAGAGTATCCGGCAGGGGCAGCATCGGAATGCGAAACAACAGCCCGGATTCGCTGCAGCTTGGCTGCGATGCTGTCAGCGGCGGGAGCATCTTCGGATTGCGGAGCAGACTGAGCAGGGGGAACAACATCCGCGACAGGCTGAACAGGTTCAGGTGCTGTGGCTGGCGCAATTGCAGCGGGGGTCGGTGCTGCAACCGGGGCGGTTTCCGTTGCGCGCAGCAACAGGCCGGTCTCGTTCTGGCTGGCTTCAACCTTCTGTGCGGCGTCCCGCTGTGCGATCCGGGTCAGCATCTCGGCGTCAGGCTGAGGAGGTTCCGATCCGAAGTATCGGTCATCCGCTGCAAGGTCCCGGAAATACTCGGCGATCGCCTTCATTGTTTCAAATGAATCGTCAAAGCCTTCGAGGGTGCACGAAAAGGTGCCGTATGAAACGGTGAGTACCTTGTTGTTCTGTACCATCAGACGCATGTCCTTTACAAACTACCAGGTCGATTACCAGACACAGCAGGGGCAACCGACTCGAAACTCTAGCCATGAAGCTATCATTTTGTGGTTTCATTATGTCCAAAACTGGAAATTATGGTCAATCTTGTGGAAAATGGGGCAATTGTTCGCTCTGGCGGGCCAATCGGGCTGTTTGGTGGGGGCGAAATCTATTCAGAGGATGTGAATCTGGTGCTAAATCGCGTCAATTCTGCCGTTGCGGCGGATGGCGGTGCGGCTGCGTTGATTGATTCGGGACGGATGCCGGACGCAGTGATCGGCGATTTGGACTCGATTACGGCAGAATATCTGGCCCGGATTCCCAAGGATCGGTTGTTCCAGATATCCGAGCAGAACAGCACCGATTTTGACAAGGCGCTGCGCAATATGGACGCGCCTGTGGTGCTGGCAGCAGGATTTCTGGGCGCGCGGGTGGATCATCAGTTGGTGGCGTTCAATACTCTGGTTCGGTTGCAGGATCGGCCTTGTGTCCTGTTGGGCGCACGAGAAATTGTCTTTCATGCGCCACCCAGGATCAGTCTGGAGCTCACAGCAGGAGACACGGTTTCATTGTTTCCGCTGCGGCGGGTGACCGGGCGCAGCGAGGGGCTGGAATGGCCGATTGATGATCTGGTGCTAGAACCGGACGGGCAGGTCGGAACCTCTAACCGAGCGCTAGGAGCGCTAACGCTTGAGGTCAATGGACCCGGGTTGCTGACGATCCTGCCGCGCGCGGCGTTGGATCAGGTCATGCAGGCGTTTCAGTCGGGCCGGACCGAGCGTTGGCCCGCTCGTGCAGGATAACGTAGAGCCCGGCCGCGATGGTGATGCCGATGCCTAGCGCGGCCAGCCCGTTTGGCAGATCGTGGAAGATCAGCCAGCCGATCAGGGTGGCGACCGGAATCTCTAGATATTGCATCGGGGCCAGAGTCGCAGACGGCGCATAGCGCAGAGACCATGTCATCAGCAGATGCGCCACGGTGCCCAGCACACCGATCCCCAGCAGCAGCCAGAGCGTCTCGGCCGTGGGCATGGTCAGGGACATTGCTGGCAGGCCGATCTGGGAACCCAGCAGGACAATCGGAAGCAAAAAGACGGTAGCCATGGCCCCCGATACCGCCTGCAGTGCAACCGGGTCTGTTTCCTTGGCGATCTGCCGCGTAACCAACATGAACAGGGCGAAGACCACCGCAACGATCAGGGGCAGCAAGGCGGGCGCGCCCACTTGTGCAAAGCTGGGTTGGATGACCAGCAAGGTGCCGATGAATCCCACGACACAGGCGACCAGACGTCGGGGGCCGACCTGTTCGCCCAGTACGTATTTGCCCAAAAGCAGCATGATGAAGGGCATTACAAAGGCGATGGCCACGGTATCGGCCAGCGGCATATATTGCAGCGCTGTGAACATCGCTGCGATCCCAATGATGTGCAGAAGGGTGCGGATCATCGTCAGGCGCAAAACGCGCGGCGTCATCTTCCATGGCTTGCCGGTCATCGCGATCAGTGGGATCAAGATCATCGCCTGAACAGCAAACCGCACCAGTACCAGCAGTCCCAAAGCTGTGGTTTCACCCAACAGCTTTGCCATCCCGTCACCCAGCGGTGCGAGCACGCAAAAACCGAGCATCAATATGATGCCGAGAACGGGACGATCCTGAGTCATGTGCGCGACGCTAGCGCTTTAGCGGCACAGGGGGAAGCTCTGATCTCAGGTGTCGGGCAGGGGTTGGACTTTGGTGTAATCCGGGCCGATGCAGGTGGGCAGGCCGTCACCAAGCTGCAGCCAGCTAAGCTTTTCCTCGTGCGCGACATGCAAGGTTGGGCTGAGTGCTTCGGGTTTTTCCAGCGTCGCCACATAGAGGTGCATCACATCCGACATCACCGTGGACCGGAAGGATATCGGCGTGCCGCAATGGGGGCAGAAACTGCGCTCGACTCCGGGTGAGGAATTGAAGCGTTTCGGCTGCTCACCGGTCCAGCGCCAATTGCCGTCGCGCACGCCGAAATAGGTGGTCATCGGAGCGGCGCATTGGCGACGGCAGCTGTCGCAATGGCAGGTGACACAGGACAGAACCGGAGGGTCAACCTCGTATCCAATCTTGCCGCACAGGCAATGTCCGTGCATGTCACCCCACTTGTTCTTGCTGTCAGATCAGCAGTTCGGCACGTTGACGGCCAACCCGCCCAAAGATGTTTCCTTGTATTTCTCGTGCATATCCTCGCCGGTCTGACGCATCGTTTCAATGGCTGCGTCCAATGGCATAAAGTGCTTGCCGTCGCCGCGAAGCGCCAGCGATGCGGCTGAGACGGCCTTGATCGCACCCAGGCCGTTGCGCTCGATACAAGGCACCTGCACAAGACCCGCAACCGGATCGCAGGTCATGCCAAGGTGATGTTCCAACGCGATCTCGGCGGCGTTCTCAACCTGCTCAGGCGTACCGCCCATCACGGCGCACATGCCTGCCGCAGCCATGGCTGACGCGCTGCCAACCTCGGCCTGACAGCCCGCTTCAGCGCCCGAGATCGAAGCGTTGAACTTGACCAGACCACCGATGGCGGCGGCGGTCAGCAGGAAATCCTCGACATGGCTTTCGGACGCGCCGGGCACGTGATCGAGGTAGTAGCGCAGAACTGATGGCAGCACGCCCGCCGCGCCATTCGTGGGGGCGGTGACAACTTGCCCACCGGCTGCGTTTTCCTCGTTCACGGCCATGGCGTAGACGCTCATCCAGTCGTTGATCGTATGCGGGGCATTCAGGTTCATGCCGCGTTCCGCCAGCAGGGCATCGTGAATGCCTTTGGCGCGGCGGCGCACGCTGAGACCACCGGGCAGGATGCCATCCGTTTTTAGCCCACGCTCGATGCAGTCATTCATGACCTGCCAAAGACGCGCGGTGCCTTTGGCAAAGCTATCCGCGCAACCGCGCGCGATCTCATTTTCGCGCTTCATCTGAGCGATGCTTTTACCGTTGTCTTTGGCCATTTGCAGCATTTCGGCGGCGGATTTGAATGGGAAGGGCACAGGCGCACCTTCGTCAGTTGCCTTGCCTTCGGCCAATTCCTCTTCCGTAAGAACAAATCCTCCACCGATGGAGTAGTAGACCTGACGCAGGATGACATCGCCTTGTGCGTCAGTGGCCATCAGGATCATACCATTGGCATGACCGGGCAGATTGTTGTCGTAGTCGAAGATCAGATCGGCTTTGGGATCAAAGCTCAGCGTCGGCAGGCCTTCGGGTGTCACCGTATGGGATTCTGCGATAGCTGCCAGTGTGGCTTCGGCCTTGTCGTTGTCATAGGTGTCAGGCACAAACCCGGCGAGGCCCAGAATTGTAGCGCGGTCGGTGGCGTGGCCGACGCCGGTAAAGGCCAGCGAGCCGTGCAACGAGCCGCGCAGGCCCGAAAACTCGAACGGTGAGGCGCGCATCAGGTCAAGGAACCGTGCGGCGGCCACCATCGGACCCATGGTGTGGGAAGAAGATGGGCCGATGCCCACTTTGAACATATCGAAGACAGAGAGAAACATATCAGGTAGCTGAGCCTTCTGGAGGGTTGGCGTAGGTCGGCGAGGTGAAGGGAGTGACCCCCAGCCCCTCGGCGGCAATAGCTGCGCGGGTCGACGGGTTTGATTCTAGCTGCATCAGGATTTTTTGCAGATAAGGCGTGTCGGCGAGTTGATACCAGCTGCGGTCCGCCTTAGCGGGATAAAGCGCCATCCAGCGCATCATGCAGGCGACATATATCGTCAGGACTGAAGGGTGATCAGCACTGAACCAGTCGGGCGCTTTTTGGGCCTGAGCATCCAGCAGTTTCAGGTGCTGCCGCAGCCGCGGGCGGATGCCGGAGCGTAGTGTATCGGCTTGATCTGCCGCGATGTATTTCTCGGCATAGAACAGCATTCGCAGATCGGCATGCAGGGTATTAGAGGCGAAGAACAGCCACTTCAGGAATGCCGCCCGATCAGGGCTGACCTGTGTCGGGGCCAATTGCCCATGCGTATCAGCCAGCCACAGCAGGATTGCGGCGGTCTCGAAGATCGGACCCTGGGGCGTCTCCAGCACCGGGATCAGCCCGTTCGGATTCAACGCCCGATACGCCGCACTATTCTGTGCATCGCTGGCGCGATCGACCAGTACGGTCTCATAGGGTAGGCCCATCTCTTCCAGCGCCAGCCGGATCACCAGCGAGGCGTTGTCGGGGGCGTAGTGCAGGCGGTATGGCGATTCCATGGCGACTATCTAGGGGGTCTGGCGATCACAATAGAGGCTGATTGCGACGTTTCCTATCGGAAACGCGTATTTCAGCGACATGTTAGCACAGGTATGAAGTGTTTTGCCTCTCGCAGTTGCGCGGGGCATTCCGTATAAGTCTGGCAGTATTCTTGGGGGAAGCTGCCATGACCAGAGATTTGTCGCCCATCGACAAAGCGAAATACGTTGCTGCCTGTCGCGCCGCCGATCTTGTTCAGGACGGGATGCGTGTGGGATTGGGGACAGGCTCGACCGCCGCATGGTTGGTGCGCCGCCTGGGTGAACGGGTGCGCGATGGAGGGTTGAAAATCAAGGGCGTTCCGACATCGACCGCGACGGCGCAATTGGCGCGGGAAGAAGGGATCGAGGTCGTCTCGCTGGATCAGGCCGGCTGGTTGGACCTGACAATCGACGGCGCGGATGAGTTTGATGGCGAGTTCAACCTGATCAAGGGCGGTGGTGCTGCGCTGTTGCAGGAAAAGATTGTGGCCACAGCCAGCGATCAGATGGTGGTGATCGCGGATGCAGGCAAAGAGGTTGAGACGCTGGGCGCATTCCCTCTGCCGGTCGAGGTGATCCCGTTCGGCTGGCAGACCACCCGCACCCTGATTGAAGAGGCGCTGGACACTATGGATGTGCTGGGCACCTCGGTCACTTTGCGCATGAACGGTGAGGCACCCAAGGTTACGGATGAGGGCAATCACATTCTGGACCTGCATCTCAAGCGGATCGGCAATGCCCGCCAACTGGCACTGGTGATGAATCAGATCCCGGGTGTGGTCGAAAATGGGCTGTTCATTGATATTTGCGACAAGGTTGTCATTGGTTATGGCGATGGCCGGGTCGAATTGCGTGATATCAATGAGGGTACAGTCCTGACCGATATGCTGGGCGACGGCGGGGACAACCTGTTTTCCGATCTGGCGGACTAAAGATCAGGCAAGTGGCGCGATAAACTGCAGAAGAAAAATCACTATTTCCCGCGTCAGGGGTTGGCAGTTCAGGATTTGCGCCCAGATATCCAGTGAATTTTGGCCACGCGGAATAAAAGGAACTCGTACATGAGCTTTGACTATGATCTGTTCGTCATCGGAGGCGGCTCGGGCGGAGTTCGCGCGGCACGGGTGGCGGCGGGTGAAAACGGCGCCAAAGTGGCCTTGGCGGAAGAGGATCGGTACGGCGGAACCTGCGTGATCCGTGGCTGTGTACCCAAGAAGCTGATGGTTTTTGCCAGTGAGTTCGCTGATACGATCGGTGACGCGCAGGCTTATGGCTGGGACATGCAGCCCGGTGCGTTCAACTGGAACATGTTCAAAGGCAAACTGCACGCAGAACTCGACCGGTTGGAAGGCATCTACCGCAATATCCTGAAGAACAATGGTGTCGAAAGTTTCGACCAGCGCGCCCATGTGGTTGATCCGCATACGGTTGAACTGGCTGATGGTTCCCGCAAGACGGCCAAGCATATTCTTGTCGCAACGGGCGGTCGCCCGGTTGTACCCGAGTTCCCGGGATCAGAGCTTGCGATCACCTCGAATGAAATTTTCCATCTGGATGAATTGCCCGAATCCATGCTGATCGTTGGCGGTGGCTATATCGCCTGTGAATTTGCCGGGATCATGAACGGGATGGGGGTCAATACGACTCAGTTCTATCGCGGGGCGCAGATTTTGCGGGGCTTTGACGATGAGGCGCGCGGGCTGATCAGTGAGGAGATGTGCCAGAACGGCATCGACCTGCATCTGGGCACCAACGTGCTTGAGATGAAACAGCAAGGCGACAAAATCTGGGTGAAGGCCACAAATGGCTCCGAGCAGCTGTTCGACGTTGTGATGTATGCCACGGGTCGCGCGCCGAATGCGGATGATCTGGGGCTTGAGGCCTTGGGCGTCGCGCGCGGTCGTAAAGGTGAGATCGTGGTGGATGAGTACAGCCAGACAGGCGTGCCCTCGATCTTTGCCATTGGTGATGTAACCGATCGGGTGAACCTGACCCCTGTGGCGATCCGCGAAGGCATGGCCTTTGTCGAAACCGTCTTCAAAGGCAACCCAACGCCCGTTGATCACGAACTGATCCCGACCGCCATCTTTACCCAGCCGGAAATGGGTACTGTGGGCCTCAGCGAGGAAGCGGCTGCGGAACAGGAACCGATTGAGGTTTATGCGACCTCATTCAAGCCCATGCAGAAGGCGTTTGCCGGAGGCACACAGCGCGTGCTGATGAAGCTGATCGTGTCGCAAGAGACGCGGAAAATCCTCGGCTGTCACATCGTTGCGCCGGGCGCGGGTGAGATGATCCAACTTGCCGGAATTGCCGTAAAGATGGGTGCCACCAAAGAAGATTTCGACCGTACGGTTGCAGTTCATCCGGTGATGGCCGAAGAACTGGTGACAATGCGGCAACCTGTGCGCACGGCTTGATTTGCAAGCGCGCGCACACACGTTACAAGGGAACCCGTGATCACACGGTCCAACACAAGGGAAAAGATACATATGGCGGGCAACAGCGGCGGCCCCTGGGGGGGCGGAGGCTCATCCGGAGGCGGAGGAAATCGGGGTAATAACGGGGATGGGCGCAAGCCCCCCGAAGGTGACGGCCCGCAGATCCCCGAGATCGATGAGCTGATGAAGAAAGGCCAGGAGCAGCTGCGCGTCCTAATGGGCGGTCGTGGCGGCGGTGGCCGTGGTACGAATGGTTCGGGCGGCGGTGGTGGCCCCGCGTTTACCAAAGGGACTGTTGCGATCGGTCTGCTGGTTGCGGCTGGTCTTTGGGGTTTGGCAAGCTTCTATACCGTCAAACCGGAAGAACAGTCGGTTGAGCTGTTTCTGGGCGAATTCTCGGCGGTCGGAAACCCGGGCCTGAACTTTGCCCCGTGGCCGTTTGTGACCGCCGAGGTCATTCCGGTGACCCGCGAACAGAACGAAGACATGGGCGGTGCCCGTGGCAGCGACGATGGTCTGATGCTGACCGGTGACGAGAATGTGGTCGATATCGACTATCAGGTTGTCTGGAACATCAACGACCCGGCGAAATTCCTGTTCAACCTGCGTGATCCGCGCCAGACGATCCGCGCCGTGTCTGAATCGGCGATGCGTGAGATTATTGCCCAAAGCGAGCTGGCCCCGATCCTGAACCGGGATCGTGGCATCATTGCTGATCGCCTGCAGGAGCTGATTCAGGAGACTATGGACAGCTACGATTCGGGTGTGAACATCGTTCGTGTGAACTTTGACAAGGCCGACCCGCCACAGGACGTGATTGCCGCGTTCCGCGACGTTCAGGCCGCCGCGCAGGAGCGTGACCGGTTGCAGAACGTTGCTGACGCTTATGCCAACCGCGTTCTGGCCGAAGCGCGTGGTGAAGCCGCGCAGGTACTGGAAGAGGCCGAAGCTTATCGTGCCCAGCAGATCAACGGTGCACAGGGTGAAGCCAGCCGCTTTAGCGCGGTTTTGGAGGAATATTCCAAAGCGCCTGATGTGACCCGCAAACGTCTGTATCTGGAACGCATGGAGCAGGTGCTGGGTGATGTGGACAAGATCATTCTGGATGAAAACTCGACAGGATCGGGGCAGGGCGTTGTGCCTTATCTGCCGCTCAACGAGTTGCGCCGTAACCCTGCAGGGGAGAGCAACTGATGCGTAAGACAACGTTTATTCTGCCGATCATCTTTCTTGCGATTGTCGGTGTTCTGTCCTCGATCTTCATCGTGGACGAGCGTGAACGCGCTCTGGTTCTGCAATTTGGTCGCGTTGTTGCGGTTAAGGAAGATCCGGGGCTGGCATTCAAAATCCCGCTGATTCAGGAAGTGGTGCGGTATGACGACCGTATCCTGTCGATTGACGTTCAGCCGCTGGAAGTGACGCCTCTGGACGATCGTCGTCTGGTGGTCGATGCCTTCGCACGCTACCGGATTTCTGATCTGGAACAGTTCCGTCAGGCCGTTGGTGTCGGCGGTATCCCGGTTGCCGAGGATCGTCTGGACCGCATTCTGCGCGCCGAAACCCGCGAAGTACTGGGTTCGGTTTCGTCCCGTGACATCCTGAGTTCGGATCGTGCCGCACTGATGCTGCGTATCCGCAACAGCGCGATTGCACAGGCACGTGCGCTGGGCGTGAACGTAATCGATGTGCGTCTGAAGGCGACCGATCTGCCGCAGGCCAACCTTGAGGCGACGTTTGACCGGATGAAGGCAGAACGTGAACGTGAAGCGACCGACGAACGCGCCCGCGGTAACGAAGCCGCGCAGCGTGTGCGCGCGCAGGCCGACCGGACCGTGGTTGAACTGGTTTCCGACGCCAACCGTGAGGCCGAGATCATTCGCGGTGAGGCCGATGCCGAACGCAACGCGATCTTCGCCGAAGCCTATGGTGCCGATCCGGAGTTCTTTGAATTCTACCGTTCGCTGACCGCCTATGAGAATGCCCTGCAAGGCAGCAACAGCTCGTTGATCCTGAGCCCGGACTCGGAGTTCTTCAACTACCTTGCTTCTCCGACCGGGCGTCGGGCACCGGCAGCTGCGGCCGCTGAGTGATGGGCATGATCCTTCTGGCCTTCGGGCTGGTACTGATTGTCGAGGGGCTGGCCTATGCGCTGGCCCCTTCGCTTATAGAACGCATGCTTGAGGCGCTGCGCGCGTTGCCGGAACAGGCGCGGCGGCTGGTCGGGCTGCTTTGTGTGGTCAGTGGGCTGGTGCTGCTGTGGGGCGCATATCAGGTCGGTTTTTGATGCGATGGTTTCACGCACCGGTGATTTCCCCGCGATCCCGAGTTGCGGGCCGGGACAAACTGACTACATTGGTTGCAAAGAAGGGCATCCAGGTGATGCCAACAGAGAATTAGTCAACAAGGAGACCCCAAGTGCAGGCTAAGGCGCGCAGTGTGTCCGTCCGACGGGACGATTTTGTTATGAAGATGCGGCTGATGTGGCTGACCTTAGTGGGGGTGCTGCTGGTTTTGGCTCAATCTGTGTCCGCGCAGGCACGGGGTGATAGCCTGGCGCCGCTGGCTGAACAGATTAGCCCTGCGGTGGTCAATATCACCACGTCGACACTGATCGAAGGCCAGACTGGCCCGCAAGGGATCGTGCCTGAGGGCTCACCATTCGAAGACTTTTTCCGAGAGTTTCAGGATCGCAATGGCGGGGACAATGAAAATCGTCCACGTCGCAGCAATGCGCTGGGCTCGGGCTTCGTGATCTCGGAAGACGGCTATATCGTCACCAACAATCACGTGATTGCCGAAGCCGATGAGATATTGGTCGAGTTTTTTCCCGGTGATGGCCAGCCCGCGAAAGATTTGGTTGCCAAGGTAATCGGCCGGGACGAAAAGACCGACATCGCGCTGCTGAAAGTCGAGGCGGAAGGGCCGCTGAAATACGTGCAGTTCGGTGACAGCGACATTGCCCGCGTGGGCGATTGGGTGATCGCGATGGGGAACCCGCTGGGGCAAGGCTTTTCGGTGTCAGCAGGGATTATCTCGGCCCGGAATCGGGCACTGAGCGGGTCATATGATGACTACATCCAGACCGATGCTGCGATCAACCGGGGCAACTCGGGTGGGCCGCTGTTCAACATGAATGGCGAGGTGATCGGCGTAAATACTGCGATCCTGTCGCCCAATGGCGGCTCGATCGGGATTGGTTTCTCGATGGCTTCTAACGTGGTGATCAAGGTCGTTGATCAACTGCGTGAGTTCGGGGAGACCCGCCGCGGTTGGCTGGGCGTGCGCATTCAGGACGTGACCGAGGATATGGCCGAGGCGATGGGGCTGGACAAACCCGGAGGTGCGTTGATCAGCGATGTACCGGACGGCCCGGCAAAAGAAGCGGGCCTGCTGGCCGGAGACGTGATCATCAGCTTTGATGGCGTCGAGGTCGAGGATACACGCGGCCTTGTGCGGCAGGTGGGAGAGACCACCGTTGGCAAATCCGTGCGTGTGGTCGTGCACCGTGATGGAGGCACCCAAACCGTGCTGGTGACGCTGGGCCGCCGCGAAGACGCCGAACGTGCCGAGAACGGCGAAGAGCCGGAAGCCGAAACGCCGACGGAGGAAGACAAGGATATTCTTGGCCTGACCATCGCTCCGCTGGGGGATAGCCAGCGCGAGGAATTGGGTCTGGATGCCGACGCCGAAGGATTGTTGGTGACCAATGTTGATGAATCCTCGGAAGCCTTTGAAAAGGGTCTGCGCGCCGGTGATCTTATCACTGAGGCGGGGCAGCAGAAGGTGACTTCGATCACTGATCTGGAGACGCGGATGGATGAGGCGCGTGAAGCAGGACGCAAATCTCTGTTGCTGCTGGTGCGGCGGGGCGGGGAACCCCGGTTCGTAGCGCTGAGCCTAGAATAATAAACTCAGCGAACAGATCTGAAATTAGAAGGTCGGGATATTTTCCCGGCCTTTTTCATACTTTGTAAAGAAAAAAGCCATATGCCGGGGAAGGCATATGGCTCTGTACAGGGAGAGGTCGGTGGACAGATATCGGGGATGATAAAACCGACCTCCTACGGTAACGGGATTGACCTTAGGGCAATCTTAAAGCTGCGTATGTGAAGCGGATCACATCTGTGCCGAAAATTTAGATTAAATCGGATTCGGCCAGTTGCCGCAGCGCGTCAAAGTCGTGGATCTGCAGCCCGCCGCGCGAAGCTTCGACGACATTGTCGCGTTTCCATGTCGAAATGGTCTTTGACACTGCCTCACGCGTCGCACCGACAAATTCGGCCAATTCGCTCTGCGAAAGCGTGATACGTGCCGTTGGGCTGTCCTGTTGTCCTGCCAGGTGCAAAAGCTTGCGCGCCAGTCGGATCGGCATCGGCAGGAATACCTGCTCGTTCAATTGAGCGCCCATATAGCGCATGCGAAGACCGGCCAAGCGGATCAGATCCACCGCAAGGTCAGGGTGTTCCCGGATCTGCGCCATCATGTCTTTCTGGCGAACGCGCAGGACTTTGGAGGGCTCAGCTGCTGTTACGGTTGCGGTGCGGGGACCGCTGTCGAACAACGCGATTTCCCCGAACACCTCACCTGGGCGCATCATGCTGAGAGACAGCTTGCGCCCGCTCGACGCAAGAAATGACACTTCGAGCGCACCGGAAAGAATGGCATAGAGCGCATCGCCTTCATCGTCCTGCTCGAACAGGACATCGCCCCGATCCAATGTGACTTCGGTGGCCTGGGCTGCCAGCATGGTGCGCAGCTCTTCAGAGGCTTCGGACAGGAATCCACTGTTGGGAAATGCCATCATTCGGGCGCTGATCTCCGGGGTTGAGTGGTGCGGGTGGTGACCCAACTTTTCACAGCTTCAAGCTTAAGCCAAGAAATTTTGTTAGCTTGTTACGCTTGGGCAAGAACAGTTATTGCTTGTCGGGATCATCCATATAGCTTTGCAGCAGGTTGAACTGCATCATCAGAAACGCCATCAAGGCAATGGGAAAGCCGAAGGTTTCGATCTTGACCCATAGGTCCGTTGACATCGTGCGCCAGACCAATTCATTGGCTGCGGCCAGTACCGCGAAACAGGCACACAGACGCCGGGTGAGGATCATCCAGCCCTCGTGCTGCATGGGTAGCATCTCGTCCAGAACATATGCCAGGTAGGATTTCCCCTGCAAAAGCCCGATCCCGAGGATGGCGGAAAAGAAGCCATAGACCAGCGTTGTTTTCATCTTGAAAAACCGCTCGTCATTGAACCACGCGGTGAGGCCGCCGAAGAAAATCACCATGAATGCGGTGAAAATCTGCATCCGGCTGAGTTTGCCAGTCAGGTACCAGAGGATGCCCATGGCAGCCAGCATCAGCGGCACGAACAGGATGGTGGCGACGATGAACCC
This sequence comes from Ruegeria sp. B11, assembly GCF_056539785.1. Classification (NCBI taxonomy): domain Bacteria; kingdom Pseudomonadati; phylum Pseudomonadota; class Alphaproteobacteria; order Rhodobacterales; family Roseobacteraceae; genus Ruegeria; species Ruegeria sp. B11. The sequence continues at coordinate 63,481 of NZ_JBQFVO010000001.1, forward strand.
AGAATACTCGGTGCCGCCGATCACGAAATTGTCATCACGCAGGCGCAGGTAGATGAAGAAGAAGGCCAGTGGGGGGCCAAGTTCCAGTACCTGTTTGAGGAATGGGTTGATGTCTTTTTTCTCTGCCATGATTCCAACCTGCTGCTTACCCGCCCATTTCAACTATTACTGCGCCGAGTGCAATCAATGCCATCAACGCAATGCGTCTGGGGCCGACAGTTTCTTTCAGCACCAGCCAGCCGATGAGTGCTGCGAAAACGGTGGAGGTTTCGCGCAGGACCGCCGCCTCTCCGACCTTGTCCAGTCGCGTGGCGAGCATGATGGCACCGAAGGACATCGGCGCGATGATGCCGCCCGCGAACCCGCGAAGCATCAGAGGTCCAAGCGCAGGGCGGTGGATCATTGCGCGGTATCTGAGCGCAGCATAGATCGGCATCGCGGCCCCGTCGATCATGAAGAACCACGCTAGGAAGGTGAACGGATCGGCCGTAGCGCGGATACCGTAGGCATCATAGGTCGTATAGAGCGCCACGAAGAGGCCCGTGACGACCGCCAGCACCAGCGCGATTTGCAGCGTATCTCGATTGGTCTCAAGGTAGCGCAGGTTATAGGCGGCAAGGCCGAAGATACCCGCAAGAAGCGTCGCGACTCCAAGCCATTGGATGGCCGAGAAGGTTTCACCGAACAAAAGATAGGCTCCGATCACGGTGAAGAGCGGGCCAGTACCGCGCACGACCGGATAGACAACGGTATAGGAGCCTTTGGTGTAGGCCATCGCCTGCAGCACCTTATAGCCGATATGGATCAGCCAAACGACGCCAAAGATCGGCCACATGTAAGGTTCGGGCCATGGCACGATAAAGAAGGCGAATGGCATCGCCATAAGGCAGTAGCAGGCATCGATCGCCCCGCGCGACATCCACGGGTCGTGGCGGCCTTTTTGCAGTGCACCGAAAACCGCATGCAGGAAGGCCGCCATCAGCGCGAGCGCGAGGGCGAGTTGGTGGCCTGCTTCGGTGCCTTCGAGGGAGATCAGCCAGTCGCTCAAATCGGGGCTTTCGCTTGGGCGGAGAGAGTGGGGGGCTGTCTGCCCCCCACGCCCCCCGAAGGTATTTTCGGCCAGATGAAGGGGCGGATCAGGATTGTAAGCCCGTCAGGGCGGCGGCGAATTCTTCGGGATCAAACGGGGCGAGGTCGTCGATTTGCTCACCGACACCAATGGCGTGGATCGGAAGGCCGAACTTGTCGGCGAGGGCGACCAGCACGCCGCCTTTGGCTGTGCCGTCCAGTTTGGTCATCACGAGGCCCGAGACATCAGCCAGTTTGCGGAAGGTTTCGACCTGACTGAGGGCGTTTTGCCCGGTGGTGGCGTCCAGCACCAGCAGAGTGTTGTGCGGTGCGGTGTCGTCAACCTTGCGGATGACGCGGACGATTTTGGCCAGCTCTTCCATCAGGTCGGCGCGGTTTTGCAGGCGGCCTGCGGTGTCGATCATCAGAAGGTCAGCACCTTCGTTCTGGGCCTTGGTCAGTGCATCGAAGGCGAGCGAGGCAGGGTCGGACCCTTCGGGTGCCGTCAGTACGGGCACGCCTGCGCGGTCACCCCAGACCTGCAACTGTTCGACGGCGGCGGCGCGGAATGTGTCTCCGGCGGCGATGACGACTTTCTTGCCGGCGGCTTTGAACTGGCTGGCAAGCTTGCCGATTGTCGTAGTTTTGCCCGAACCGTTGACGCCAACAACCAGCACCACTTGCGGGCGTTTCGGGTAGATCGGCATTGGTTTGGCCACGGGTTCCATCACGCGGGCAACCTCCTGCGCCAGCAGCTGTTTGATTTCCTGGGTCGAGAGTTTGCGGCCAAAGCGGCCCTCGGCCATGTTGGACGTAACGCGCAAGGCGGTGTCGACGCCCATATCCGAGGCGATCAGAAGCTCTTCGAGTTGCTCCAGCATGTCGTCGTCCAGCGTGCGGCGGACAACGGTCTTGGATTCATTTCGGCCGAACAGGCGACCCATCAAGCCCTTGGATTCTGGAACCTCTGGGGGTGGAGGCGCCGGTGTGGGATCAGCCGGGATCGGAGCGGGAGGCTCGACCGGTTGGGGCGCGGGCGTGGGTTCAGGTACTTCGGGAACCGGTTGCGGTTCGGGCTCTGGTTCGGGGATCACCGGATCAGGATTTGGGGTTTCCTCGCCGCCATCCTCGACAATTGCATCCAGCCCCTCTTCGAGGCGCGATGAGGATTTGAACAGCTTGTCCTTGAGCTTTGAGAAAAACGCCATTTTTGATCTCCGCAGGTGTTCCCTTCACCTAATGTGGATTGAAGGCAGTTGCAAAGGGTCAGGTGAAGGCGATCAGAAACCCGGCTTGGGCAGCCCAGTAAAGCGGCCAGACCAGATAGGGCGTAAGCTTCAGGGTCGGGTGATTGGCAGGTAGCAGGAACTTTTCAGTCGCAAGCGCCAGGTCCGAGGCGATGAAGGCCATCGCGGCGGGAAGGGCCCAGCGTAAGGCTCCAGTTTCGGGAAGGGCAAGAACGGTGATGCCCATGCCCAGGATGATTGGAATATAAGCGAGGACGGGGATTTTGAGGTCTCCGGCGCGGGGGGTGAGCAGCGTGGCCATAACGATGCCCAGGATGATCAGGGACCAGAAGATCGCGGGGTGGTCGAAGATCTGTTCAGGGCTGCTGCTGGGGCTCGTCAAAAATAAGGCGATATAGGCCAAATGCCCCGCAGCAAATGCACCGATGCCTGCCATGAATGTGCTGTCGGTTTCGCGTGACAGAAGGGCATCACCTATCGCGCAGAAGGTGAGGGCGAGGATCAGGAGCCATGGCGCGCTTGCCAGTATGGCGACGCCTGCCAGCAGCACGACCGATGCTGTTTTCAGCATGCTACGCAGGGTGCCGGCCGGGCGCGCGGTAAGTGGCAGGTAGGCCAGCGCGCAGGCCGCCGCAATCCAGAAAAGAAGTGTCGTCATGGTGCGTCCCCGATGTTTTTGAGTCAATCATCGCCATGATCTCGGCGGTGCATCAAGGCGTGACGTGGAGTTATCTTGCCGATCGCCACGATGTGGAAAGGTTGAATGGCACTTGTGGGTTGCTTCTGACACAGTGTGACCATGATCCGAACTTGCATGATTCTGCTGACCCTTTTCGCTCAGCCCGTTGCGGCACAGTCTCCTCTGACAGGGCCTGAATTCGATGCGTATACGCGTGGGAAGACTTTGTATTACGGGTTCGATGGGCAGGCCTACGGAGTCGAACGGTATCTGCCAGACCGCCGAGTCATCTGGTCATTTCTGGATGGCAATTGCATGAACGGAGTTTGGTACGAGCAGGAAGATCAGATCTGTTTCATCTATGAGGATCAACTGGCGCCGCAATGCTGGGTTTTCTGGCAATCCGGGGGCGGTTTGATCGCACAATTCGAGGGCGATCCGACAGCGACCGAGTTGTACGAGGCCGAGGATATTGGCGAAGAGATGTTGTGCTACGGACCGGATGTAGGGGTCTGAAATGGTCGCAGGTCTTCATAGTCCAGCATGACGTGAAGTTGAAACGCGGGCCTTTCGGTTAGCCGTTCATAGTATCGACGCAAATGCGGTAACGGTGCGCGGACGATGTCGATATCGTAGTAGCGGTAAAGGACGTGGCCGAACTGTATATCCGCCAGTGTAAAATGCTCACCCGCAAGGAACGTGTTTTGGTCCAGCTCCTTGTCTGCGATTGCCAGTTTGATTTCCAAATCGCTGACGGCCCGATGGATCGCTGTTTGGTCCTGCTGTTCAACGGGTGTTCGCACAATTTGCCAGAACACCGGAACGGTAAACGCCATCGCCACGTTGAGTTTCGCCCATTCGGCCCATTTGTCGATCGTGGCGCGCCGGGTAGGATCTGAAGGCCAGAATGCCTGTTCGCCATATTGGGTGGCCAGATATCGCAGGATGGCGCCGGTTTCCCAAAGCGGTGGGTTGTCGCCATCTTGCAGGACGGGGATGGTTTTGTTTGGGTTCAGTGCCCGAAACGCTGCAGTGTCCAGCCCGCCGAAGCGATGGCCAAGATCGTGACGCTGGTATTCTAGGCCAAGCTCACCCACGCACCACATTAGGGCCTGAACGTTCGAGGATGTTTTACGGCCCCAGATCGTCAACATCGGTCAGAACAACGATCCCTGATCAGGAGGTGCCTGTTTGGATTTCTTGGGTGGCGCCTTGCCCGCAGCCCCGGTCCTGAGGCGACCGTCAGCGAATTCGATCTCAAGAACAGCGTGACCGGAGGCTTGAGCTTTGGTTGTGATGACCTCTCCTTCGGCGCGCACGACGGCGTAGCCACGCCCGAGCGTCGCCTTGTAGCTCAGCGTTTCACGTAGGCGGTCGGTGGCGTCCATCTGCTGGCGCAGGCGGTCCAATCGCGTGGATTGCCCGGTGTTCAGGCGTTCGGATAGGCGATTCAGAGCGTCGCGCCGTGTTTCCAGCTCGCGCTGGATCGGGCGCAGTGACAGGCGTGAGGACAGGTTGCGCCAGCGATCGCGGCGGGTTTCGACAAAGCTGCGCAGGGTCGAGGGGCGCAGACGCGCCGCACTGTCGAGCAGTTTGACGCGGCGGTTCTGAACACCCCGGATCAGCGCGTTGGGCAGGCGTTCCGAGATTTGGTCGAGCCTTTGGCGCGGGCTTTCCAGCAGTGTATCGGGGCGGGGCAGGGCTCGGGACAGGTCGCGCAGACGCTGGCTGCGGCGTTGCACGGCATCCGTGGAGGCGCGCGACAGGCGGGCCCCTTGTTCGTTGGTCCAAGCCAGCAGTTCCATGCGGACCGGTACGGCAAGTTCGGCAGCGGCGGTTGGCGTAGGCGCGCGGCGGTCCGAGACATAGTCGATCAGGGTGGTGTCCGTCTCGTGCCCGACGGCCGAGATCAGCGGGATTTCTGAGGCTGCAGTCGCGCGCGCGACGCTTTCTTCGTTGAAGCCCCAGAGGTCTTCTATGGACCCACCGCCGCGCGCGACGATAATCAGGTCGGGTCGCGGGAGGGCCCCGCCCGGTGTGAGTTGATTGAAGCCTTCGATGGCGCGGGTCACTTCGGGGGCACAGTTTGCCCCCTGAACCGCGACGGGCCAGATCAGTACTTTGCGCGGGAACCGATCACGCAGCCGATGCAAGATGTCTCGGATCACCGCACCGGAGGGCGAAGTGACAACGCCGATGATCTGCGGCAAGTAGGGCAGGGGTTTCTTGCGTTCAGCCGCAAACAAGCCTTCGGATTCGAGCTGCTTTTTGCGCTTTTCCAGCAATGCCATCAGCGCGCCTTGCCCGGCGACGGCGACTTCATCGACATTCAGGTTGTATTTCGACTGGGCTCCAAAAGCTGTCAGGCGCCCGGTGACGACAACCTCGAGGCCTTCTTCGGGAACAACTGAAAGACCAGAAATCTGCCCTTTCCAAGTTGTGCAGGCCAGCACGTTCCGGTCGTCCTTTATGTCGTAATACAGATGACCCGAACGGGCCTTGAACACGCGGCCCACTTCTCCACGCACACGGATTCGGCCAAAGGTGCCCTCGAGCGTGCGCTTCACCTCGCCTGAGATGTCCGAGACAGTGTATTCGGGGGTGTTCTGACCCGGAATCGGGTCATCTAGCAGGTCGGACATTTCAGCGCCTTGTGTCAAATCTCTGCGCAGCTTAGAACGCCGCGCAGGCAAGGCCAAGCAGATCGGAGCGTTTCATGAATATCCTCATTCTCGGCAGCGGTGGACGCGAGCACAGTCTGGCTTGGGCGGTGATGCAAAACCCCAAATGTGATCGCCTGATTGTGGCGCCGGGGAATGCCGGGATCGCCCAGATCGCAGAGTGCGCGGCGGTGGACATTGAGAATGGCGGTGCTGTGGTCAACTTTGCCGAGGAAAACGCGATTGATTTCGTGATCGTTGGCCCCGAAGCGCCTTTGGCCGCAGGGGTCGCTGACCGGCTGCGCGAAGCGGGTGTGCTGGTTTTCGGGCCCTCGGCAGAAGCGGCGCGGTTGGAGGCCTCAAAAAGTTTCACCAAGGAAATCTGTGACGCATCCGGCGCGCCGACGGCGGCTTATGCCCGGTTCGCCGAGGCTGAGCCCGCCAAGGAATACATCCGTGCGCAGGAGGCCCCGATTGTGGTCAAGGCCGATGGGCTGGCTGCCGGGAAGGGCGTGATCGTTGCGATGGACGAGCAAACCGCCCTGGACGCGATTGACGACATGTTCGGCGGAGCCTTTGGTGGCGCGGGGGCCGAAGTGGTGATCGAGGAGTTCATGGAGGGCGAGGAGGCGTCTCTGTTCGTGCTCTGTGACGGAGAGGATATCCTGTCGATCGGCACAGCGCAGGATCACAAGCGCGTCGGCGAGGGCGATACCGGGCTGAACACAGGGGGTATGGGCGCCTATTCTCCGGCCCCGGTGCTGAGCGCCGAGATCGAGGCCCTTGCGATGGATCAGATCGTGCGCCCGACGGTGGCCGAGATGAAGCGGCGCGGGACTCCGTTTCAGGGTGTGCTCTACGCCGGTTTGATGATCAGGGATGGTCAGCCCAGATTAGTGGAGTACAACGTGCGGTTCGGAGATCCCGAATGTCAGGTACTGATGATGCGCCTTGGCGCTCAGGCCATGGACCTGATGCACGCGGCGGCCGAGGGTCGCTTGTCTGAGACGCGGGTGAACTGGGCCGACGATCACGCCATCACGGTCGTGATGGCGGCAAAGGGGTATCCTGGTTCTTATGAAAAAGGCACTGTGATCAACGGCCTGGGCGATCTGGCCGAGGATAGTAGCAACATGGTATTCCACGCGGGGACAAAAGCGGCTGAAGGCAAGGTTCAGGCCGCGGGTGGCCGCGTTCTGAATGTGACTGCGCGTGGGGAAACGCTGCAAGACGCACGCGACCGGGCGTATGACATGGTTGAAGGTGTTGATTGGCCTGAAGGGTTCTTCCGTCGCGACATCGGCTGGCGCGCGCTTTAACTCAGTAGTCGGGCTGCGCCCGGCTTGATGATTTCGGGGCGAGGGGCCAGCCCCTCGCGCTCCCCGAGGTATTTATGGCCAGATGAAGATCGGATCAGCACTTTAGTGCGTTGGCCAGATCTTTGAGACTGTTGAGTGGTCCGAGGTCTTTTTGTCGCCAGCCTTTGCTGTACGAGACGCCTATGATCCGCGACCAGTCGGCGCTGGCGAGGATCAGCTCAGGGTGTGTTTCGCATTGGCGCAGGCCGCCTGAAATAAAATCTTCACCGATCCTGTGATTGGTAAGGCCAGGGATTGTCGCGATTTCAATGAGTTCACCGTCTTTGTAACGCCAGATGCGCAGAGTTTTCGCAAGGTGTGGGCGGTCGACATAGGCGATCTCGACATGTCCATCACCATCCAGATCGGCGGCACCGATGGGGGCGAGCCAGCGGTTGCGCGTGCCGATATGGGGAGTGGCGGCGATTTTTTGACCATTGACGTCATAGATCGCCAGTTGAGCACCCGTATGCTGCTGGGTCTCTACAACGATGACTTCGGGCAACCCGTCCTGATCGATATCGGCCAGGCGTGGGGCAAGATCTTCGAATACGCGGTCTTCAGGCAGACGTATTGTAACGGTCGAGCGTTTGGAGCTATCGACTTTTCGCCGCGCCGCCGAGGAAAGACTTGTACCGACGCCGATTTCCAAAGCACCGTATTCGATGGCGTCGCCAAGCACCCCATGGGCGTAGCGTGTTGTTGGTTCCGTGAAGCGAGCAGATACTTTGGTTTCGCCGCTGGCTGCGGGCATATTCCCCGTTAGCCAAATGCAAACCATCAGAACAGCGCCGCGCGCCCGACGGTGCCAAAGGCGGTTGGGCTGGCGCGGCGCATCAGGGTGCATCAGATCTGCTTTTCGGGCATCTGCACAACCAGACCATCCAGCGCGTCGGTGACCTTGATCTGACAGGTCAGGCGCGAGCGGGTCGGGTCGGGTTCATAGGCGAAGTCCAGCATGTCTTCTTCCATGTCGTCCTTGGCGGGGATTCTCTCGACCCAGTCAGGATGAATATAGACGTGGCAGGTTGAGCAGGCGCAGGCGCCGCCGCAATCGGCCTCGATGCCGGGGATGTTGTTGTCGCGGGCCCCTTCCATGACCGTCAGCCCGTTGGCGACGTCGACTGTATGTTCGGTACCGCTGTGCTCGACATAGGTGATCTTTGCCATTGCTTGCGTCTTCCTTTTGCGATGTTCGAGAGCTTTCTTAGTGAAGGGAATTAGGTGATTCCAGTGGCAATTGCGACTCTGGATGCCGTGTTTGGATTTTTGCGGCTTTGGTAAGGCTAAGTTTGCGTGCCTGGCGACGCGATTGCAGGGAAACACTGAGAAAACGAATTTGCCTGATGAGTGCTACCAGCGCCCGGACGCGCCCCCGCAACCAGATCGACCGCCGCCGAAACCGCCCCCGCCAGAGCTTTGGGAAACCTGAGGGATATAGTAGCTGGTTTCTTCAGCGTAATCGCATTTTAGGCATTCGATCCGGCGAATACCCGAACCGGCCCTCGTTGTACTTGCGGAGAGCGTGATGCGTCGCCTCTGGCGCAGACTGCGTTTCCCACATTTTGGGCAGGTTCGAAGTCGTACCAGACCATCACTTATGAAATTGCGGCCTTTGAGCATCATAATCATCATGGCAAAGAGGCCAAATATCCAGAGACCTAGATCATCATTTGTTTTCTTGGCGGGCGCGGCCTCGCCAGTGCGAAAAGGCTTTATGATCTGATCTATGATAGCCGTAGTGCCGGCCTTGATCCCGATTGCATAATTGTTTGCTTTGAAGGCCGGGAGGAATTGCGTGTCAACAATGCGTTCCGCGGCGTGATCCCAGTCGCGCCCATAGGCGGCGCCAAGCTCGATTCGCATAGCCCGGTCATCCCGTAAGACCATCACAAGCACACCATCGTTTCGAGAAGCGTCGCCGATCCCCCAGTGGTCAAAAAGCCCGGTGGCAAACTGTTCGAGCGTCAGACCGTCGGCATAGTCGCCTTGAGTGCGCAGTGTCAGGATGGTCATTTCGACCCCTGTCTCGCGTTTGAGCCCATCTAGTTGCTCAGCAAGTGCCTCCTCGTCCAACGGGCTGAGCAAATTGGCAAAGTCGTTGACGGTCGTGCTTTGATAGTCGGGATAAGTTTGCCCAAATGCAGTATTGGCCCAAATCATTAATAAGACGAAAACAATTCTCATGGCTGCCCGCGTGTTTTTCGGAAGCGTATCACCGAGCGACACAATAGCAACCGGGATATGGCCCGACCCTGGAAGGTTGTGTGTCAAATGCCGATGATGGTTTTCGGTAACGATTACCGCCTGAACAATACCCCCTGCGACTGCCGGTCCCGATGATCCCCGCGCAGTTCTGCATGTAAGGCTCGGCCTGCCTGCACGCTGGGTCGGGCGCTCATCATGTCCAGCCAGCGGGTGAAATGCGGTTTGTCCTCAAGCACCTGTTGCTGGCCTTCCCATAGGCTGGCCCAGCCCCAGATCGACATGTCGGCGATGGAGTAGAAATCGCCGGCGACGTATTCGTTTTCGGCCAGCCTGCGGTCGAGCACGCCGTAGAGACGCCCGACCTCACTGCGATAGCGGTCTTTCGGATAGGAATGGTCTTGTGGCGGGTCTAGATGTGGAGCGTATTTAAGGAAGTGATGCGCTTGGCCGGCCATCGGGCCTACGCCGCCCATTTGCCACATCAGCCATTCCTCGACTGCGATCCTGTCACGTTCGGTATTGCCGTAGAATCGCCCGGTCTTGCGGGCGAGGTACATCAGGATCGCGCCGCTTTCGAACACCGAAATAGGCGCGCCGTCAGGGCCGTCCGGGTCGACGATGGCGGGCATGCGGTTATTGGGCGAGATCTTTAGAAACTCGGGATCGAACTGGTCGCCCTTGCCGATGTTGATTAAGTGGGTTTTGTAGGGCAGCTCCATCTCTTCCAGCGCGATGGACACTTTCCAGCCGTTGGGCGTGGGCCAGAAATAGAGATCAATCATGGGGCCTCCTTGAATTTGGGCGATCATGAAGCTTTCTGCACAAACGGCAAGAGCGCGCGTGGCTGTGTTACGAAAGCGTGACCGGTGATCAGTCGGGCTTGACGTGTTCCGGGGCGGGGCGTAAACGCATCTTCATTCATGTGGCGATTTGTTACCGGATTGCGGGCCACGTTAAACAACACCGCTAAAAGGTCAGGATGAAAGACCCCTTTCGCTTGGCCGCGTCTGGGGTTTTTTGTTTGCCTCCAATGCGGGGCTGAAAGGAATGAGATGAGCGAGAGCTGGAACAAACGCACCCAAGCCGTCCATGGCGGCATCCGTCGCAGTCAGTACAATGAGGTTTCTGAGTCGATCTTTCTGACGCAGGGGTTTGTCTACGATAACGCCGAGCAGGCCGAGGCCCGGTTTATCGAAAGCGGCCCGGATGAGTTCATCTATGCCCGCTACGGCAACCCCACCGTGTCGATGTTCGAGCAGCGTATCGCAGCTTTGGAAGGCGGCGAGGATGCGTTTGCCACCGCTTCAGGTATGGCCGCTGTGAACGGTGCGCTGACTTCGATGCTGCAGGCGGGCGACCATGTGGTTTCAGCCAAGGCGCTTTTTGGGTCCTGTCTGTATATCCTCGAAAACATCCTGACGCGTTATGGCGTTGAGGTGACCTTTGTAGACGGCACCGATCTGGACGCGTGGGAGGCCGCGATCCGGCCTGACACCAAGGCAGTGTTTTTTGAATCCATGTCGAACCCGACGCTTGAAGTGATCGACATCACGTCCGTGTCGAAGCTGGCCCATGCGGTGGGTGCGGTTGTAATCGTGGACAACGTGTTCTCGACACCCGTGTTCTCGCGCGCGATCGAACAGGGAGCCGACGTGGTGGTCTATTCGGCGACCAAGCATATCGACGGGCAGGGCCGGGCGCTGGGCGGCGTGATCATCGGCACCAAGGAATTCATCCGTGGCACGGTCGAGCCTTACATGAAGCACACCGGCGGTGCGCTTAGCCCGTTCAGCGCTTGGATCATGGTCAAAGGTCTTGAAACCATGGCCCTGCGCGTAAACGCGCAAGCCGATAGCGCGCAAACGATCGCAGAAGCTTTAGAAGGGCATTCTGCACTGGAGCGGACTCTGTATCCCGGGCTGAGAACCCATGCGCAAAACGCGTTGGTGCAAGAGCAGCTGGGCGGCAAGGGCGGTACGGTTCTATCGCTGGACATCAAGGGCGGCAAAGCGGCAGCGTTTGCGTTCCTGAATGCGCTGACGATCCCTGTGATCTCGAATAATTTAGGCGATGCCAAGTCGATCGCAACGCACCCGGCCACCACAACGCACCAGCGTCTGAGTGACGAACAACGCGATGAGTTGGGTATCACGCCGGGCCTGATCCGCCTTTCGGTTGGGCTTGAGGATGCCGGTGATTTGCTGGCGGATATCCAGCGCGCGCTAGACGTATCTCAGGGCTAGTGTTGCGCCGGGAATGCACCATCAGGCGGATGTGATCCGCCTGATCCGGCGCATTTGGTTGTAAAATGACGATTTCTTGCCTCGAATTTCGATCCGGACTGCTATTCCGCGCGTATCGTTCAGGACTGGTAATTAAACCTCGGTGGTATATAACCGTCGGCCTAGCAAGGGATCCGTGCCAATGAACATTCATCCGCGCGACATCAACGAGACACCCGATCACGATCAGGCCGCAGCGGCGCTCAAGGTGCTGCGCGAATGGGCGAAATCAGCCTCGGCGGCCGAGATCAGTCAACTGGACCCGGCCATTGCGCAGCTTGTCCCGGGGCTGTTGCCGTCAAACTATCCAGCCCTGTCGCGCGAATATCCCCACGAGTTTGAGGCGGATGCAGCCTACAAGGCCACATTGCCGGATCTGCAAAACGGTCCATCCAGCCTGATCCGGGGTTCGAAGCAGCAAATCCAGCATGTCGGCATCTCGAATTTCCGCCTGCCGATCCGGTTCCATCGCAAAAGCGGTGCCGAGCTGACACTTGAGACCTCGGTCACCGGGTCTGTCAGCCTTGAGGCCGAGAAGAAGGGCATCAACATGTCTCGGATCATGCGGTCCTTCTACAAGCACGCCGAGCGCACCTTTAGTTTTGAGGTGATGGAGGCAGCGCTGAACGACTATCTGACTGATCTGGATAGTTTGGATGCGCGCATACAGATGCGGTTTTCCTATCCCGATCGGATTGAGAGCCTGCGTTCGGGCTTGTCCGGATACCAATATTACGACATCGCGCTGGAACTGGTCGATCAAGGCGGAGAACGTCTGAAGATTATGCATCTGGACTATGTCTATTCGTCCACATGCCCCTGTTCATTGGAACTGAGCGAACACGCGCGCGCAACCCGCGGGCAGCTGGCGACGCCGCATTCCCAGCGCTCGGTGGCGCGGATTTCGGTGGTTATCGATTGCAACGCCGATTGTCTGTGGTTCGAAGATCTGATCGCGCTGTGCCGCCGCGCTGTGCCGACCGAAACTCAGGTGATGGTCAAGCGCGAAGATGAACAGGCCTTTGCCGAACTGAACGCGGCCAATCCCATATTCGTGGAAGATGCCGCGCGTCTGTTCTGCGCCGAGCTGCAGGCCGATCATCATGTCGGCGATTTCCGTGTGATCGCCAGCCATCAGGAAAGCCTGCACAGCCATGATGCGGTCTCGATTCTGACCGAAGGTCCAACCTTCGAATCCGCGAGCCTGGACCCGCGTTTGTTCACGACGCTGTTTCATGTGGGCTGATTGACCCTGCGGAAGCTGCTGGAAAAACAGTCAAAAATCCTGCATGGGCGCTTTTTTGCCGCAATGCAGCAGGAATTGCTGCATCTGCACCCTGAATTGCGCTACATTGTCCCCGAGTGCAGCTGCTGCGCCTCCGCAAAAACCGGTTGGCGCGGCCCGAAAGGAAGCCGGGACGTGCAACGCCTTGGACCGCCAACCTGCAAATCCGCCCGGACGATTGGGGCGGGTGGGGTCCTTTACTCAATTTCCCGCTGCCTTGGTTTTATCAGGAGAGAAATGCAATGAATCCGATTACTCAACCGCTTGAGTTTCAGGCAGCAGCTATCCGGATGGCCGGTTACGCAATGGCCAGTCAGATTGAGATCATGCAGATCATGACCCGCGCGGCGTTTGATCTGCCGACGACACCTCTGCACGGACTGAAGACAGCCGAGGCACCCGCACCGGTTGCCCGCGAAGTGGCGACACCAGCAACGCGAAAGCCAGCCAGACCGGCTGCAAAAGCCAAGGTTGCAGTAAAGCCTAAAGAGGCGCCGAAACCCAAAGCAGCACCAAAGCCGAAGGCGGCGGCTAAGCCTGTGGCGGCACCAGCGCCGAAAACGGCGGCTCCTAAGGTTGCGGCCGCTGCACCCAAGGCGGCCCCGGCCGCCAAAACGGCTGTGAAAGCAGCACCGGCGAAGGCCAACGTATCTGCGAAACCCACCTCGAAAGCGGCCAAGCCAGTATCAACGGCGGCCAAGCCGGTTGCGGAGTTCAAATCTTCAGCACAAGCCAAGGCGCAACCGGCAGCCGCAGCGCCGAAAGCATCAGCAAACACGGCAAAAGCGGCGCCCAAGGCACCTGCGGTAGCTAAGCCCGCCCCGGCCAAGCCCGCCCCGGCAAAAGCTGCGCCTCAGGCCAAAGCGGCTCCGAAACCTGCCGCTGCAAAACCTGCGACGAAGAAACCCGCAGCTGCGTCGGCTGAGCAGGCCAAACCGGCACCGCGTCGTGCACGCGCCCCGTCGAAGCCACCCGCGATGCCGGGCGTTGAGATAAAATCCGACAGTTAACACGGATCATCTGCTTGACACCGTCGGGCTGGCGCGCCAACGCTGCCCGTCATGATGGATCTTCGCCCGGTCGGATATGTGATTGGCCTGCTGGTCGCCATTCTAGGGGCGACCATGCTGCTGCCCATGCTTGTCGACATGATCGAGGGGCGGGGCGAGTGGCATGTTTTCTTTGAAAGCGCGGTCATAACACTGCTGACCGGCAGTGTTCTTGCGATGAGTTGTTCCAACGGAGTGGGCGAAGGTCTGACCATCCGTCAGACCTTTTTGCTGACCTCGGGTGTCTGGGTGGCGTTGCCGGTTTTTGGCGCAATTCCGTTTCTGTTCGGCGAAACTGAACTGCGTTTCGTCGATGCCTATTTCGAGGCGATGTCGGGGCTGACCACCACAGGTTCAACCGTGATCTCGGGGCTCGACGAATTGCCACAGGGCTTGTTGCTCTGGCGGGGCGTTTTGCAATGGTTGGGGGGCATCGGAATCATCGTCGTGGCGATGGTGTTCCTACCCGAGCTGCGCGTTGGTGGGATGCAGATCTTCCGCTCGGAAGGGTTTGAAACCATGGGGAAAATTCTGCCCCGCGCGCAAGAGATCGCCGGGCAGATTTCCTTGATCTACGTATTTCTGACGGTGGTCTGCGCATTGGTCTATGCCGGTTTCGGCATGAGCTTTTTTGACGCCGTCGTACATGCCATGACCACAATCGCGACGGGCGGGTTTTCAAACTATGACAGCTCTTTCGCCCGGTTTTCGGGACCTCTGGAATATGCCGCTGCCATCTTCATGATCCTCGCGGCGCTGCCATTTGTGCGGTATGTGCAATTGGCCAATGGTCACACAAGCTCGTTGTGGAAAGACAGCCAGATTCGGGCGTTTCTGGCAACCATCGTGGTTCTGGTTGTGATTATGTCGATCTTCCTGACTTCGGTCTTTCCGCACCATTGGGAGCAGGCGTTCCGCGAGTCGCTGTTCAACATCACATCGATCATTTCGGGCACAGGGTACGCGAGTGTCGACTATATGGGCTGGGGCAGTTTTCCGGTCATGTTGTTCTTCCTGATCGGATTGATTGGCGGTTGCGCGGGGTCCACCGCGTGTTCGATCAAGGTGTTCCGCTATCAATTGCTGTTTGCGTCGATTAAAACCCAGCTCAGCCGAATTCGTTCGCCGCATGGTGTGTTCGTGCCGCGCTATGATGGACGACCGATCAGTCGCGACGTGCTGACCTCGGTCATGAGTTTCTTCATGTTCTTTGCACTATCGATGGGGGTTCTGTCGTGGGCGCTGGCCCTGACTGGGTTGGACTTTATCACCTCGGTATCGGGGGCCGCGACGGCACTGGCTAATGTGGGGCCGGGACTGGGGGAACAGATCGGGCCAGCAGGCAACTTTGCGGGGCTGAATGACGGTGCCAAGTGGCTGCTGACGATCGGGATGCTGGTCGGACGCCTTGAACTGCTGGCTGTCTACGCAATCTTTACCGTTCAATTCTGGAGAGGCTAATGAAACGACCCCTTGGGGCGCAGATCTCGCACATGCTTAAGGATCGTGGCGTTGACGTGATCTTTGGCATACCGGGCGTGCATAATCAGGAGATGTATCGCGGTATCGAAGAGGCCGGGATCACGCATGTTCTGGCCCGGCACGAGCAGGGGGCCGGTTTCATGGCCGATGGATATGCCCGCGCGTCTGGCAAGCCGGGGGTGGCCTATGTGATCACCGGACCGGGCCTGTGCAACATCATGACGCCGATGGGGCAGGCTTATTCGGATTCGGTGCCGATGCTGGTGTTGTCTTCTTGCCTCGAAGAGACACAAGCACTGCGTGGCCAATTGCATCAGATGAAGGATCAGCGCGCTGCGGCCGAGACAGTTACAGACTGGTCCTGTCAGGCGAACAATGCCCAGGCTGCCTATGGTCTGATCGAGCGCGCCTTCGAAGAGTTTGAGCTGTCGCGCCCGCGACCGAAACACATTCAGGTACCCATCGCGCAATTGGAGGCCGAGGCAGCGCCTGCGCCTTTTCCAAACCAGCCTGCCTTGCGCAACCAGACTGTTCCACCGGATGTGGCACCGGTTCTGTCGCTGCTGAATATCGCGCAGCGGCCTTTGTTCATATTAGGCGGCGGGTGCCGGTCTAACCTTTGGCGACAGATCCTGACCCAATTGGGGGCGGCGTGCTTCACGACGTATGCCGGTCGCGGGCTGGCCGGGTCCGATTATCCGCTGGATTTCGGATCGATGCTGCCACGACCGGGCAGCGCCAAAGTAATTGCCTCGGCTGATCTTGTCGTTGTTGTCGGTGCTGAACTGGGCGAGGTTGATCTGTGGCGCCATGATCTGGGCCACAACGCAACTATGGTGCGTGTTGATCTGGACCCGCAAGTGCTGTCAGACCACCATCGTGCGGCTGTCAAACTGCAGGCAGATGGTGAGAGTTTTGCGCATGCGCTGTGGGCAGTGTCCGATCAGGTAAAACCATCCGCTGGTTGGTCTGCGGACGAGGTGCGCGAGGCGCGCGCGCGCTGGCGGGCCGAGGTAGATGCCGAGCGCCCGGGCATTGTCCCCGTGGTCGATGCACTCAGGGCGGCCATGCCCTTGGATACGATGATTTATTCGGACATGACCCAATTCGCGTATGTCGCGAAAGAAGTCTGGGACATGGGCTTTCCTTATCATTGGCACCACCCGACTGGATTTGGCACGCTGGGTTACGCCCTGCCAGCCGGGATCGGTGGTGCAGTAGCACGGCGGGGCAAACCCACAGCGGTCATCGCGGGTGACTATGGTTTTCACTACACAATGCAAGAACTTGGGGTGGCTGTCGAACTCGGCCTTCCGCTACCCATCATTCTGTGGGACAATGGTAAACTCAAAGAGATTGAAGAGAGCATGGTGTGCGGACAGATCGCGCCCAATGCGGTGATCGCGCGAAACCCGGATTTCTGCAAACTGGCCGAGGCGTTCGGGGCGCTGTCAGCTGCACCGAAGACGCTGGATGAGATGCAGGACGCAGTGCGCGCCGCCTTTCAGGCCGAGGTTCCCACATTGATACGGGTCACACCGGATATCCTGTAAACCTATGAAAAAAGGCGTGCACCTTCGTGCAGCGCCTTTCCCTGAACCTGATTGTTCAGTCCCAGCAGTGCACCAGAACGGTCATTCCGTTGGCTCTGCGGCTCAGTTCGTTGGGTGAAATCTGGGCTGAGCCTTGCGCGGGCTGACCTGAGATGCCCGCCTTGGTCAGAACTTCGGTCAGACGTGCCACATTCGCCGCAAGGCTGACCGAGTCGGGCAGGGTACGCCCATCGGAAGGGGCAGGTAGCAACATGCCAACAACGCTGCCGCTATCGTCAAAAACAGGTCCTCCCGCGTCGCCGGGCTGGGCGGACAGTGCAAGGCGTTTGACGCCATCTTCTCCATTCAGGCCGCGGATATCAGCGATTTCGCCAAAGGTCAGAGTAGGGGCACCCAATGCGCCTTCGTAAGAAAAGCCCGAAACAGCGACCTGAGACTGAATACGCGGAACGCCCGCGCGGAACTCGGCAACACTGATCGGGGCTAGGGTCTTGCTAGGACGCAGCACAGCGACACCAAGGTCGGCATCCTGCCAAGCCAGCTGAACCTCTTGGTCACCGTCCAGCGTGATGCGGGTGCAGCTTTCAGCGGCCTCGGTGACCGTCAGAACCGTACCATCAGCGTCGGCGAAGAAGCCCGATCGCGATAGCCGCGGTTTGCGGATTTGCAGTCCTGACATCAAATCGATGCGCTGGTCAGCATCCGCTCCAGCACCGGCATCCAGTACGGCATCGGTCGTGGCAAAGCTTGCGCGCATCGCGGCCAGAACTCGGGCGCGGCGAGCCTCATCCCCGGCAGGCCAGACCAGCGTGAAACCTTTGATCTTGCCGTCTTTCAGAGCTGCTTGCGTGAACGAGGTCATGCCATTTCCGCGCCCTTCAATCGTGAAGCTGTTGCCGCGCAGGCTGCGCTCACCGTCCAGAGGAACGATTTCAAGCGACTGCATCACTTGATAGAGCGCCCGCAGGGTTGCGGCAGAGCCTTCCTGCGAGATCAGCAGCGCCTTGGCGTCCAGATCAGAAGTGGGGTTGAAATGGGCAAAGGGTGCCTCGTAACGGTCAAAGCCCAAGACGCCTATTGGCATGTCCAGTTCGATCCCGGCTTGCGGGTCGGAATAGCGTACCATCCCGACGCTGATCAGTGGAGCGTTGTAGTCATCCATCAGGGTTTTGCGCTGCAGCGTGGTCAGAACGCCAGTCGCGTCGAACCCGTTGGAACGTTGCCAATCGCCCATCGAGCGGCGGGTGCCCTGACCAAAGGCTCCGTCAATTGTTGAATTGTAGAACCCGGCTGCCTGCAACGCGGTTTGCAGGTCTCTGCGCTCTTGCGCGGTCAAAAGGCGTTCGCCTTGCAGAGCCTGCGAACGGGTTTCATCTGCGTCCTGCAGGGTAAGACCGGCCAAGGGCTGCTCTGGCTGCGGCTCGGGCTGGATCGGGGCGGTGACGACGCCGCGGTTCAGGATGTTGGCACCGATGGGCCAGAACTGTTGCCCCAGCGCGCTGGAGAAGGCGATGAAACTGTCCGATGGGATCTGACGCTCGGCCCTGTAAACGCGCAGCACCTGTTCGGCGTCGTCGCGTAAATAGGGCCCGATAACAATGGCATACCAGCCAGAATTCAGCCGAAACCCGTTCACATCGGGCAGCGCGTTCGCATAGACCTGCGCCCGTTCCTGCGCCTCGCGCAGCGACGGCTGCGCCTCGATCTGAACAAAGACGCCCGCATCTTGCTGGGCAAAAGCGGCGCGCAGGCCGAAGAGGATAAAGAATGTAATAACCGTAAATACGCGTGTCATTGTCTGCCCGTGTTCTGCAGTGTTTTCACTTTGGCGCAGATTACGCGGAATCGCGGTCCGATTGCCATGCCCGGAATACGGGGAATTCTGTGTGTGGCCGCTCAGCGACAGAGTGGCCGATTGGCCCGTTGACGCCCTTGGATGCCTTGCATAGGAAGGGCCGAACCCACCGGAACCGGGCGCTTGGGCGTCCAAGGGAATAGTCATGACCGAACCCAATAGCGCACCACGTTCATTTCAAGAGATTATCCTAAGGCTTCAGTCCTATTGGGCGTCGAAAGGTTGTGCGATCCTACAGCCCTATGACATGGAGGTCGGCGCAGGTACGTTCCATCCGGCAACCACGTTGCGCGCTTTGGGGTCCAAGGCTTGGTCAGCGGCCTACGTTCAGCCCTCGCGTCGCCCGACAGACGGACGTTATGGCGAAAACCCGAACCGGTTGCAGCATTACTATCAATACCAGGTGCTGATCAAACCCAGCCCGCCGGATCTGCAAGAGCTGTATCTGGGCAGCCTTGAGGCCATCGGCATCGACATGGATCTGCACGACATCCGCTTTGTCGAGGATGACTGGGAAAGCCCCACTCTGGGTGCGTGGGGTCTGGGATGGGAGGTCTGGTGTGACGGCATGGAAGTCAGCCAGTTCACCTATTTCCAGCAGGTCGGCGGCCATGACTGTGCGCCGGTTTCCGGTGAGCTGACCTATGGTCTGGAACGTCTGGCCATGTATGTGCTGGGCATCGACCATGTGATGGACATGCCCTTCAACGATCCTCAGTCGCCCAGCCCGCTGACCTATGGCGACATCTTCAAGCAGACCGAAGAGGAATACGCCCGCTGGAACTTCGATATTGCTAATACCGAGGTCCTGCTGCGCCATTTCGAAGAGGCTGAAACCGAATGCGCGACCATTCTGGCGCAGGAACATGACGACCCGAAGACGGGCAAGCGCATCATCATGGCGCATCCCGCATATGATCAGTGCATCAAGGCCAGCCACATCTTCAACTTGCTGGACGCCCGCGGGGTGATTTCGGTTACCGAAAGACAGGCCTATATCGGCCGCGTTCGCGCATTGGCCAAGCAATGCGCAGATGCGTTCGTGCAGACCGAGGCTGCCGGGTTCGAAGCTTGATGCAGCGCCTAGGCCAGTCCGGGCAACAACGCCTTCAGGCCGTCTGCGATCATGCTGATTGCGATAGCCGCAAGGATCATGCCCATGAAGCGGCTCATTATCACTCGGGCATTGTCCGACAGCCGCTTAGCCAACGCCGATGCGTTCCAGAACGTGATCAAAAGCAAGGCCACCACGAACAGAAATACACCTGCATAGACAACGGTTTCGACCGGGGTTTTGATGTGGTGCGCATAAAGGATCAGTGTTGTGATTGTTCCGGGGCCGACCAGAATGGGAAAAGCCAAGGGATAGAACGCAACGGTCTCGGGCGCGGGATAGGATTTCTTTTCTCCGTCGGTTCCGTGATGCGAGCTGCTCTCGTTCCCGTTCAGCATGTTCAGGCCGATCATCAGTACAACAAGGCCACCGGCGACGCGCAGGTCATCGACGCTGATGCCAAAGAGCCCAAGCGCTTGACTGCCGATCGCAGCGAAGGCGCCACCGAGGATCGTGCAATAAAGCGCAGTCTTCACAGCCACTTTGCGTTGATCCGAAACGGGCAGGTCTTGCGTAACACTCAGGAACACAGGCAAGTTGGTAATCGGATTCATGATTGCAAAAAGCGCGCCAAAGAATCCGACGGCAAGAGTGGTTTCCATGCGAGTAGCCTCGTTTCTGACCGTACTGCTTGGGAACCTGTCTTATTTTCTATGAACTTGAAAGAGGTGGCGTAAACGATGACTGGAAAATTGGTTGCGCTAATCCTTCTGATTTCTGGCGTTCTGGCCGGTGCTGGCATGTATTACCTGCAGGTTTATGGGTTCTATTATGAGGTAGAACCGCGCCCGGGCCAGGATGTGGTCCTGCTGGCGCAAGGGGCGGAAGCGCCCGAAGCCATCGCCTATACTGGGTTTAAGGCCATTGACGCCAACAGCTCTCCGATCCGGTATCGGGCCTGTTTCGAAACCGAGTTGAGGCCGGATCAAATGGTGGATTTTATCCCTGTCGAGAACCCCGAGCCATTGACCGCGCCAGGGTGGTTTGATTGCTACGACGCAGTTGCGCTGGCCGACGTATTGAAATCGGGTCAAGCACAGGCTTTCTTGGGCACCAAGAACATCCATTATGGTGTCGACCGGATCGTTACCATTACACAGGATGGCAAAGGCTACGTCTGGCATGCGCTGAACAATTGCGGTGAAAAAGCCTATGACGGCACGGTTGTGGGCGAGGAGTGCCCACCCAGGCCCGAGGGCTGATGCAGATGGTCGTTGAGATACCGGAGTTCCTGACAGCAACGCTGGGCTTTGCGGTCTATCTGCTGGGGGCAGAGATCAACGCCCGTGTCGCACAATTGCGCAGCTTCAACATCCCCGAGCCGGTAACCGGGGGCCTTCTGGCCTCGCTCGTGGTATTGGCGCTGTATCTTGGTTTCGGCATTGAGCTATCCTTTGGCTTGACCGCACGAGACTTTCTATTGGTTCTGTTCTTTGCCGGGATTGGTCTAAATGCCCGTCTGTCCGATTTGATCGCGGGCGGCAAGCCTTTGCTTTTGCTTCTGATTTTGACGCTTCTGACCATCGTTGCGCAAAACGTGATCGGCGCAGTGGGGGCCGCGATGTTCGGTTATCCGGCGCAAGCCGGGGTGCTGTTCGGGTCTGCTGCGCTGATCGGGGGGCACGGAACTGCGATCGCCTGGGCCCCCGAAGTTGCGGGCGCCACCGGTTTGAGTGGCGCAACCGAGTTGGGGGTGGCCGTGGCCACATTGGGTCTCGTGCTGGCCGCTTTGGTCGGGGGGCCGATTGCGCGGCTGCTGATCGAAGGACGCAAGCTCAGCCCCGAACGACCCGGGGAAGAGCATACGGTGGGTTTGCCCAATGAGGTCGACCAGAAATCCGAGATTGATCATCTGACAATCATGCGGGTGCTGCTGTACCTCAACCTCGCGATCATTTCAGGCGCGATCCTGAGCGAAGCAATCAGCGCCGCAGGGCTGAAACTGCCGTTGTTTGTGCCCTGCCTTATCATGGGGATCGTGATTGCCAATCTCCGCGCCATGTTCGCGCCGAATGCCAAGCCGGTCTCACGCACGCCCTCGCTGGCGCTGATCTCGGAATTCGCGCTTGGTGCATTTCTGGCGATGTCGCTGATGAGCCTGCAACTGTGGACCATTGCCGAACTGGGCCTTGCGATAGCAGTAATCATGACCGCCCAGACCCTCTTTGCCGTGGTGTTCGTGATCTGGGTTCTGTTTCCGTTGATGGGATCGAATTACCGCGCCGCCGTTCTGGCCGCCGGGTTCGGGGGGTTCGCTCTGGGTGCTACCCCCACAGCTATCGCAAATATGACCGCTGTAACCAAGCGATATGGCCCGTCGCCTATTGCCTTTATCGTACTGCCCCTTGTATCCGCATTCTTTGTGGACATCGCCAATGCCATCGTCATTCAGACGATTGTCAATTTCTAAGGACCGAAAATGCCCGACCTGCTGATCGAACTGTTTTCCGAGGAAATCCCCGCGCGCATGCAGACCCGCGCCGGTGAAGACCTGAAAAAGCGGATCACCGATGGTCTGGTCGAAGGCGGTCTGACCTATGCCTCTGCCGCTGCACTGACGACGCCGCGTCGCCTGACGCTGGCGGTTGAAGGCCTGCTGGCGGAAAGCCCGACAATCCGCGAAGAACGCAAAGGCCCAAAGGTCGGCGCGCCTGACAAAGCCATCGATGGCTTTCTACGCGGCGCGGGACTGACCCGAGACCATTTGGAAGAGCGCGACACGCCCAAAGGCGCAGTGTATTTCGCCACCATTGAAAAGGCGGGTCGTCCAGCAGCTGAAATCATCGCCGAGGTCTTAGAAGCTACCATTCGAAACTTCCCCTGGCCCAAATCCATGCGCTGGGGGGCTGGATCGATGCGGTGGGTACGGCCCTTGCACTCGATCCTGTGCATCCTGACCGATGAAGCAGGTGCGCAGGTCGTGCCGCTTGCGATCGAAGGGATCACGTCCGGTGATACGACTGAGGGCCATCGTTTTATGGCCCCGAACCGGTTTACGGTGACCTCGTTCGAGGATTATGCCGCCAAGCTGAAACGCGCCTTCGTGGTGCTGTCGCCCGAAGAACGTGCCGAACATATCTGGAACGATGCCCAGAACATGGCCTTCGCCGCAGGTCTGGAAGTCGTCGACGACAAGGGGCTGCTGGCCGAGGTTGCCGGTCTGGTTGAATGGCCCGTTGTGCTGATGGG
This sequence comes from Ruegeria sp. B11, assembly GCF_056539785.1. Taxonomy (NCBI): domain Bacteria; kingdom Pseudomonadati; phylum Pseudomonadota; class Alphaproteobacteria; order Rhodobacterales; family Roseobacteraceae; genus Ruegeria; species Ruegeria sp. B11. Next base: position 86,510 of record NZ_JBQFVO010000001.1, read on the forward strand.
GCAGATCGACGAGGAGTTTCTTGAGCTGCCGCCCGAGGTACTGCAGACCTCGATGAAAGAGCATCAGAAGTTCTTTTCTGTGAAGAACCCCAAGACGGGGCGGATCGAGCGCTTCATTACCGTCGCCAATCGCGAGACCGCCGATAACGGCGCGACCATTTTGGCGGGGAACCAGAAGGTTTTGTCTGCCCGTCTGGCCGATGCGAAATTCTTCTGGGAGAACGACCTGCGCGTTGCCAAGTCGGACATCGCCCAATGGACCCGTGCGTTGGAGAATGTGACTTTCCACAACAAGCTGGGCACTCAGGCGGAACGCATCGACCGCATTGCCGCGCTGGCCCGAGAACTGGCCCCTGTGGTCGGGGCGGATGCGGATCAGGCCGAGAAAGCCGCGCGTTTGGCCAAGGCTGATCTGAACTCCGAAATGGTCTATGAATTCCCTGAACTTCAAGGGCTTATGGGGCGGTATTACATCGAAGCGGCAGGCGAGGATGCCGCAGTGGCCGCCGTTGCGCAGGAACATTACTCGCCGTTGGGGCCGTCGGATGATGTTCCGACCGCACCGTTGTCAGTGACAGTGGCGCTAGCCGACAAGCTGGACACGCTGACCGGGTTCTGGGCGATCGATGAGAAACCCACGGGTTCGAAAGATCCGTTTGCTTTGCGTCGTGCGGCGTTAGGGGTAATTCGACTAATCGTGAATAATGATCTGCGTCTTCGGTTGGACCGTTTTTTCGATAGTCAACTGGTTCGATCAGAACGCGCTATCAATGAGGCTTTGCCCGAAGCGAATATCCGCGATCTCCTGGAAGAAATCGCAAAACATGGTGTCTTTGGTGCTTCATTCCAGACTGTCAAAGAAAAGCTTGAAGGATCGCCCGCAGCAGCATTTCTTGAGCTTGAGAAAAAGGTTCCTGACGCGTCTGACGATCTTCTTTCTTTCTTCCACGACCGCCTCAAAGTCTTCCTCCGAGACGAAGGCATCCGCCATGATGTCATCGACGCTTGTATCGCGATGGAGGGGAATGACGACCTCAACCTGCTGGTCAAACGCGCCCGCGCTCTGAATGCGGTGATTGCGACCGAGGATGGAGAGAACCTCGTGCAGGGGTTCAAGCGTGCGAACAACATCCTGTCTCAGGCGGAAGAGAAGGATGGAGTCGAATACTCTTACGGCGCGGATGTGAAGTTTGCTGAAACTGACAGCGAAAAGGCACTGTTTGCAGCGCTTGACGCGGCAGAGGCCAAGATCGATCCCGCGCTGAAGGCCGAGGATTTCCCGACAGCGATGGCGGCAATGGCCGAACTGCGCGGGCCGGTGGATGCGTTCTTTGAGGACGTGCAGGTCAATACCGATAATGACATTCTGCGCCGCAACCGTCTGAACCTGCTGAGCCAGATCCGTAAGGTCTGCTCTAGCGTTGCTGATCTGACGCGTATCGAGGGATAACGCCCTTGCGCCAAGGGCGCAGGGGCTTATGCTGCGGTGAAACCAAAAGGTGCCGCAGTGCAGAATAATCCGCATACCACGCTTATCACTTCAAAAGCGCCCGTTGCCGCCAATACCCATGGTGGCCGGGCGAAATGCCTGCAACGACTGGTCCGGCTGGACATGCCGGTGCCGCGGACCGTGGCCCTTTCTTTTGACGCGGTGCAGCGAATTGCCAAGGGTGACATTCCGGACATCGCGGCCATTCTGGAACAGTTCGACGCCGAGTCATTGCTATGTGTGCGGCCCAGTTCGGAAGACCCTGACTGGGGCGGACCGGGGGCGGTACTGAATATCGGCATGAATGATGCCCGCTATCTGGATCGGTCTGCGGAAATGGGGGCAGATGCAGCGGCGGCGCTTTATCTGCGGTTTGTGCAGAGCTATGCGCTCCATATTGCGCGTCTGGACCCAGATGTATTCGATACCATCGATGCGGATGGGCGCGAAGGGCTGAGCTTGTCCCTGCGGGCGTACGAAGACGAGACGGACGAGGCCTTCCCGCAGGATCGTGGAGAGCAGCTGATCGGTGTTTTGCGCTCGATGGCACGTGCCTGGGACGGCACCTCGGCTCGCCTGCTGAGGCAGGCCAAGGGTGCACCTGCGGATGCCGGTTTGGGTCTGGTGATTCAAGAGATGATCCCGGGCGTCGGGCAGGGCGAATGTGGTTCGGGCGTATTGCAACTGATCGATCCAGCGACGGGTATGCCCCAGATCACGGGTCGCTATCTGAGCCAGAGCCAGGGGCGCGATGCGCTGGGAGAAGGTGTCGCCGCGCTGTATCTGGAAAAGGATGAACGCGGTCAATCGCTGGAAGATGTGGCGCCCGAGGCTTTTGCCGATCTCAAGGCCCACGCAGCGTTAATGCGCGAAAAGCTGCGCGAAGAGATGCAGGTTGAGTTCGTGGTGCAGAACGGCAAGGTGCATATTCTGGACGGCGTGCGGGTTCCGCGTGGTTCACGGGCCGGGATGCGGATCGCGGTGCGCTTGGCCGAAGACGGGATCATTCCGCCGCAAGAGGCTGTGATGCGGATCGACCCGCATTCGCTGAACGAACTTCTGCACCGGCAGGTCCATCCTGAGGCCGAGCGTGATGTGCTGACCACAGCCATCGCGGCCAGCCCCGGTGCAGCGACCGGTCGAATTGTCTTTACGGCTGCCGAAGCGCAGGCCAGCGCCGCGCGGGGGGAGCCCTGTATTCTTGTGCGCCGTGAAACCTCGCCCGAAGATGTGCGCGGAATGCATGCCGCAGTAGCTGTTTTGACCGAAAAGGGCGGGATCACCAGCCATGCGGCGGTGATTGGCCGTGGTCTGGGTTTGCCGTGTATCGTCGGCGCGTCCGAGATGCGATTCCAGACCAAGAAAAAGCTGCTAAGCGCACCAGATGGGCGTGTGTTCAAGACAGGCGATATTCTGACCATCGATGGGACTTCGGGTCAGGTTCTGGCCGGACAACCCGAGATGCTTGAAGCGGCGCTGGATGATTGCTTTCAGACCCTGATGAGCTGGGCCGATGCCGAGAGGGACATCGCTATCCGCGCCAACGCCGATACACCCGCTGACGCGCAAACTGCGCGAAACTTCAAAGCAGAAGGGATCGGGTTGTGCCGAACGGAACACATGTTCTTCGATCCTGGCCGCCTGACCGTTATGCGCGAAATGATCTTTGCGCAGACCCCGTCTGGACGTGCCGCTGTGCTGGAACGGTTGCTGCCGATGCAACGGCAGGATTTTGTGCAGTTGTTCCGGATTATGGAGGGGCAGCCGGTCTGCATCCGCCTGTTCGATCCGCCCTTGCACGAGTTTCTGCCCACTACGCGCACTGGTCAGCGCGAGCTGGCTGAGGCGCTGGATTTGCCGATCTCTGATGTCGAACGTCGGGTCGAGGCGATGAGCGAGTACAATCCGATGCTGGGATTGCGCGGGGTTCGTCTGGGTGTCACCGTTCCGGAAATCTACGACATGCAGGCGCGCGCGATCTTCGAGGCGACGGTTGAGGCCAGCAAAGAAGGTGCCCCTGTCGTGCCCGAGGTCATGATCCCGCTGGTCTCGGCCAAGCGCGAGGTTGAACTGGTCAAAACACGCATCGATACTGTAGCGGCAGAGGTTGCCTCGGAGCAGGGGCAGGAGTTCGACTATCGATTGGGAGTGATGGTGGAAACGCCTCGGGCCTGTCTGCGCGCGAATGAGATTGCGCCGCATTCCGCTTTCCTAAGCTTTGGAACAAACGACCTGACCCAGATGACCTACGGATTGTCGCGCGATGACGCGGGGCGGTTCATGTCGGCATATGTCCGCCAAGGCGTGTTTGGCGAAGATCCATTTCACGTTCTGGATGCAGATGGGGTAGGTGAATTGCTGAAGCTGGGGGCCGAGCGCGGGCGCCAAGCCCAACCAGACGTTACGCTTTCTGTCTGTGGCGAACATGGTGGTAACCCCGAATCAATCGCTATCTGCCGGTCACTTGGATTCGACTATGTGTCCTGTTCCCCTTTCCGGGTTCCTGTCGCTCGGCTGTCTGCCGCTCAACTGGCGATTTCGTCCAAACTTGGGGGTTGACTAACTGTCTCCTACCTAGAAATAGTGGCGTAAGAAACGTTCCGCTGTCGATAATAATTGGCGGCGTGAGCGGTTTTTCTCTTGCATTTTTTTCAGAACTGGACGTCTCGCTTCGTCTGGGGTATTAGCCTCGTCGCGCCCGCCGGGGGAGGGTATGGCGCGTTTGTGCCTGTGCGAGGTTATCTGATGAGACGCTACATAGTGGCTGTTGCCGTGGGGGCCGCAGCCTTGCTACCGAGTTTGTCCTTTGCCGATAGGCAAGGCGATACAAAATCTGTTGAGTTGGTCACACGTAACGAGTTGCCAGCACAAAGCTTCCGCGATTACCTGAAACTGTTTAAGCCGCGTAAGGCGCCGGAAAAAGTCGAAATCTCCTACACCAAAGCCTGGCTGGACCAGCAGCCAAAGGCGACCGGAGATGAAAATTTCCGTTGTCTTGCCGAAGCGCTGTATTTCGAGGCCCGCGGTGAAAGCGTGCGTGGCCAATTTGCTGTGGCCGAAGTTATCCTGAACCGTGTTGAAAGCGGTCGCTTTCCGGATTCACTGTGCGGTGTGATAAAGCAAGGAACGGGCAAGAAATATCAGTGCCAGTTCACCTACACCTGTGACGGGCAGAAAGAGATTATCAACGAAAAACGCGCTTATGATCGCGTTTCGAAAGTCGCCCGTGCCGCAATCGATGGTGTAGCTGAAGAGATGACCGCAGGTGCCACGCACTACCACACCAAGGCAGTGCGCCCGTCCTGGTCCCGCGTCTATAAAGAAACGGCGCGTATTGGCGTGCATATCTTCTACAAGCACAATTATCGCACGGCCAGCAACTGATTGACGCACCAGCGCTGGAAGGGTGCTGGCAACAGGCGTTTTACCAACTATGTTGCGAGCCAGGAGGCTCGCAATGACCATATCACGCCGACAGTTTCTGCAATCGACCCTGGCCTTGTCGATGATACCACGCGTGGCGATGGCATCTGCCACCGAACTGGTGGCACAGACTTCCCTCCAGCAGATCGCGCCCCAGGGATACCCGGAAACTCCGGTCTGGAGTTATGGCGGCGGTGTTCCGGGCGCGGAAATCCGTGTTCCGCAGGGGGCTCGGGTACGCCGCAAGCTTGTAAACATGCTGCCGCAACCAACGACCGTTCACTGGCATGGCATCCGGATCGACAATGCGATGGATGGAGTGCCCGGCCTGACGCAGGAAGTTGTGCAGCCAGATTCCAACTTTGAATATGATTTCGTGGTGCCGGATGCGGGAACCTATTGGTATCATGCGCACAACCAATCGATGGAGCAGGTCGCGCGTGGGCTTTATGGCCCTTTGATCGTCGAAGAAGCCAGCGGACCCGATGTTGATCAGGACCTGACCTTAATGCTGGACGATTGGCGCCTTGACACCGAGAGCGCAAAGATATCCAGCGATTTCGACAATGCTCATGATTTGAGCCATGCGGGTCGGCTGGGCAACATTGTAACGGTGAACGGAGAGTTTGACCCTTCTTATCCGGTGCAGGCGTCTGAACGATTGCGATTGCGGGTGATCAATGCCGCGAATGCCCGGGTATTCGACGTAGCGCTCGACGGGCTTGCTGGCTGGATTGTTGCGCTTGACGGTATGCCGCTTGAGGTTCCATTGCGAGTTGAGAGCAGTTTTCCTTTGGCGCCTGCGCAGCGGGTTGACTTGATCGTTGATGTCTCAGCGGAATCCGGCCAGACGGCAAGTATTGTGAGTGTAGAACGGGATGGCGCTTACGGACTCGTCAAATTTGATGTGTTCGGAGTAGCATCGCGTATTGCTGATGCAAAAGTTAGACCGTTGCCAGCAAACCGAATGCCCGAAATTGAACTGCAGAATACACCTCTGCATCGTATGACGATGCAGGGGGGTGCAATGCGCTGGCTGGAGAGCGCCAAATTGGGCGATTCCGAGCTGTCGGGGCGCGAGTTGGCTCAGCTTGGACGATTCTGGGCTTTGAACGGATATGCAGAGCGGCCAGATGATCCGTTTCTGGATGCGCGATTGGGATCAGTTCATCGGATTGAATTCGCAAATGACACGGCGTTTCCACATGCGATGCATCTGCATGGACACCATTTTCGCATTATCCTGCAGGAAGGTACACTAGGGCCGTGGCGCGACACTGTTCTAGTCGAGCGAGGGCAGGTGCGGCAGGTAGCGTTGGTAGCTGACAATCCGGGCAACTGGCTGTTGCATTGTCACATGCTAGGCCATGCGGCATCGGGTATGATGAGCTGGTTCCGGGTCACGTAACGCCGCATTCCGTAGCTGGAAAGGCGTTTGCTGCGATGCTATACGCCCGCGAAACGCCTAAAGTGGGCTGATCATCAGTCCACCGAGCCCGAAAAGGTCCGCCGCATGAGCTCTGAAATCCGTCTTGCCTTTGCGCACCCGTCCGAACGGTCCGAGGCTACCGCCGCGCGCGGTGCGCTGGACCGCATTTCGCTGCGCGATCACATCGTTGAGGTCGAGATCGGTGCGTTTCAGGCCGAACGCGGTACCACGCAACGGATCTGCTTTAACATCGTGGTCGAGGTGCGTCCGCTGACAGACCCCATCGATGATGACGTGGATCGTATTCTGTCTTACGACCGTGTAACCGAAGCGATTGCGTTCGAGCTGGCTGCTGAGCGACTAAATTTGCTCGAGACACTGGCAGATCGCGTGGCGGAGCGCATTCTGCTTGAACCTCAGGCTGTAAGAGCCTTTGTTCGCATTGAAAAACTGGATCGTGGGCCCGGCGCGCTTGGCGTCGAGATCGTGCGCGGCAAGGATGCGGTACATCATGATGTGACCGAAGAAGAGCGGCCACATCCACGGTTGGTCTTTCTGTCGAATGCAGCGATTTCATCAGGTAATCTCACCGGCTGGATCGACCAACTTGAGAATCGCCAGCGCCCGCTGATCCTGTGTGTTGGGGCGTCTGATCTGGATGTGCCGCAGACGGGTCACGCAATGACCCAACGCCGGATAGATTTGTTGGCAATTGAACAGAACGCCTGGGTTCTGGCTGCGCGCGATCACCGTTGCGTGGTCGTTTCAACGCGGACCGAGTTGGATTGGGCGATGAAAAACGGCCAGATTTGTGTTTGGGCACCCTCCAAAATTGTTCTGGATGCGGTCGATGGCCCCTCAGCCGCGCCGTCTGACGCGGTGGCGCTGGCTGCTTGGTTCGCTGCAACCTTTGAAGCCAGCGAGATGCTGGTTATTGGCGGAGACCTGCCCGAAGCCCCCAAAACGCCATTGCGCGCAGTTCCGGTGGAGCAGGCGCAACTGTGACCGTCTATTACCGCCCATTGGTCCAGCATGGGAGCACGCGCGTCGACGGGGCGGTGCCACTGGCAGGGCAGGTGCTGTGGTTCTCACAGGCCGAGCGGATTGAGCGCGGGCAAAGCACCCAGATCGTCGATGCCGTTGAAATCCCAAAGGAACAGCTGGATCGTCTGACCTGCGCGCGTCCAGCGATTGCCGGACTTGATATGGCACGAACGCAGATCATGGGCATTCTGAATGCCACGCCGGATAGCTTCTCGGATGGGGGGCTGCATAACTCGGTCGAGGCCGCTCGGACCGCTGCCGCCGACATGGTAGCGCATGGTGCAAGTATTCTGGACATTGGCGGCGAATCCACGCGCCCGGGCGCTGATTTTGTGCCTGAAGACGAAGAGATTGCCCGCACACACCCTTTGATTGAGGCAATTCGGGGCGAGACGGATGTGTTGATCTCGATCGATACTCGCAAGGCCGGTGTTGCCAAGGCAGCGCATCAGGCGGGTGCGGGACTGATCAACGATGTGTCAGGATTTACCTTCGATCCTAAACTTGCACCATTTTGCGCGCAGATTGAGGCTCCGGTTTGTGTGATGCATATGCAGGGTGATCCGACCACGATGCAGGATGACCCGCACTATGACAATGTTCTGCTGGATGTTTACGATTTCCTTGAGGGGCAAATCGCCCATCTTGAAGGACTGGGGCTCAGCCGCGATTTGATTGTCATCGATCCGGGCATCGGGTTTGGCAAGAATCTGGACCACAACCTGACCCTTCTGCGCAATCTCAGCCTGTTTCACGGGCTGGGCTGTCCAATCCTTTTGGGCGTTTCGCGCAAGGGATTTATTGGTCAGATCGGCAAAGAGCCGCGCAAGGATGCCCGCGCGCCGGGGTCAATCGCGGTAGCTCTGGCGGGAATATCACAGGGCGTGCAGATTGTACGGGTACATGACGTGGCCGAGACGGCTCAGGCCTTGCGTCTATGGGCCGCCGTCCGGTAATCCGGGCAAAAGGAATTTTCAGGAGACCGACTTATGCGCAAGCTGTTTGGAACCGACGGGGTGCGGGGCACCGCCAACACGCACCCTATGACGGCGGAAATGGCTTTGCGGATTGGCGCGGCTGTGGGGCGTTATTTCCGCCGCGATGCCTCAGGCGTACATCGCGTTGTCATTGGCAAGGATACGCGGCTGTCGGGCTATATGCTGGAAAATGCGCTGACGGCAGGTTTGACCTCGACCGGTATGAACGTGCTTCTGCTGGGGCCGGTGCCGACTCCTGCGGTAGGGTTGATGACGCGCTCGATGCGCGCGGATCTGGGCGTGATGATCTCGGCTAGCCACAATCCGGCGATCGACAATGGAATTAAATTCTTTGGGCCGGACGGGTTCAAGCTGTCCGATCAGGCCGAGATTGAGATCGAGCGGCTGATCGAAGAAGGCGTAAGCCCCGCACAGGCGCAGAATATTGGTCGTGCGCGTCGGGTCGACGATGCGCGGTTCCGTTATGGCGAGCGTGTGAAATCATCGCTGCCGCGCAATCTGCGCTTGGATGGGCTGAAGGTTGTGATCGACTGCGCCAACGGTGCCGCGCACCGTACTGCGCCGGAAGTTCTTTGGGAGTTGGGAGCAGATGTGATCCCGGTCGGCATCGCGCCGAACGGCAAGAACATCAACCTCGGATGTGGCTCAACCCAGCCTCGTGTTGCGGCCGAAACCGTGGTTTCACACGGCGCCGATGTAGGTATCTGTCTGGATGGGGATGCCGACCGCGTCGTTGTGATCGACGAAACTGGCGCTGTCGCCGATGGGGATCAGTTGATGGCTCTGTTGGCGACCGCGTGGTCCCGCGCGGATCAGTTGAAAGGCGGCGCCTTGGTGGCCACTGTGATGTCGAACCTCGGGTTGGAGCGGCACCTGGCCGGGCAGGGGCTGCGTCTGGAGCGGACTGCCGTTGGCGACCGCTATGTGGTTGAACGGATGCGCGAGGGTGGTTTCAATCTTGGTGGCGAACAGTCAGGTCACATCGTGATGAGCGATTATGCCACAACCGGCGACGGTCTGATGGCGGGGCTGCATTTTCTGGCAGAGATGGTGCAATCCGGCAAGAAAGCCTCGGACCTATCGCGCCAGTTTGAGACGGTGCCGCAATTGCTGAAGAATGTGCGCTTTAGCGCGGGGCAGGCCCCGCTGGAAGCGGCCAGCGTCAAAAGCGCGATTTCCGAGGCTGAGGCGCGTCTGAACGGGCAGGGGCGTTTGCTGATCCGCAAATCGGGCACGGAACCTCTGATCCGGGTGATGGCGGAATGCGAGGATGCCACACTGCTGACCCAAGTGGTCGATGGGATCGTATCCGAGGTTGAGGCGGCGACGGGTTAACGCCCCAGTAGCATTTTCTGCAGAGTGAACCACTGGCTGATTGCCAGCCCGGTTAGGATCATGGCAAGCGCGATATAGAACCGTAGCGGCAGGGCTTCGGATAGAATCCAGGCCCCGAACACCATCGACCAAACGGGCACCTGATAGTTCACCAGCGTCAGAAAGACGGACCCGGCGCTGCGGGTGATGGATACTCGCAGCAGGGTGGCGAAGGCCGTGGGGACAAGGCCCAGAACGATCAGGGCCAGACTGGGGCGCGTTCCCTGCCACGAGGGAAGCCCCTCGGTTAGCAGCATGATAGGTATCAATAGTACTGCGCCAACCAGCAGCGTCAGGGCTGCCAGAGCCATCGGTTCAATCGGAGGGCAGCGGCGGGTCAGGATCGACGAACTGGCGTAGCACAAGGCTGCCGTGACGCAGGCCATTTGCGCCAGTGGCTGCGTACCCTGACCCAATTGCGCCAGACCGGGCCCGATCAACACAAGCGCGCCAGAGAAGCCAAGGCAAACGCCGACCAGACGCCGTAGGTTCATAGGCTCATCCGAAAAGAAATGTGCCAGCGGCAGAACCATCAGCGGAATCGCCGCCATCGACAGACCTGCAAAGGCCGAAGGGACAAATTGTTGCCCCCAGCTTAACAGCATGAAAGGAACCGCCGTCGACAGAATGCCGATGAAGAAAATCGAACTCAGCAGGGCGGGTGTCAAACTCGGAATACGCCGTCCGGTGAGGCGCATCAGCACCAGCAGCATAACGGCACCCAATGTGGTGCGCGACGTCGCCACGGTGACCGGTCCATAGCCTTCCAGCGCCATGGCAACCACCATGAACGTCCCGCCCCAGATGAGGCCCAGCGTGAAAACACCGCTCCAATCCTGTTTTGTCGGTTGTTGAACCATTCCATCCACTTATCCCGCGAATCTGACGGTGTCACGCGCTGATATTGACATTAGGTAAGTTTCAACTTACCGTAAGTTATGACTTACAAAGAAGTGCTTTCGGCTTTAGGGGATTCGACCCGTCGTCAGGTTTTTGAGGCGGTGGCCAAGCGCCCCAGGGCGGTTGGTGATCTGGCTGCGGATTTGCCCGTAAGCCGCCCGGCGGTCTCGCAACATTTAAAGGTCTTGTCCGATGCCGGACTTGTCGTTTGCAGGGCTGAGGGAACGCGCCGCATCTATGCCGCCCGACCCGAGGGGCTGGCCGACCTGCGCGCCTGGCTCGAGCAATACTGGTCGGACGTGTTGGAGAGTTTCGCCGCCGAGGTAAACGAAGGACGAGATGCATGATCGAACCAATCATCAAGACCATCGTTGTAAACGCAGCGCCCGAGCACGCCTTTGATGTTTTTGTAAATCGCATTGCCAAATGGTGGCCATTGGATGGGCACGCTGTCTCAGCGGCGCAAGGCAAGCCTGCGCTGGCAGTTGTGATCGAACCTCATGTCGGCGGTGCGGTTTATGAAACCATGTTCGATGGCACCCGCGCTGATTGGGGCAAGGTGTTGATCTTCGAACAGGGGGCTCGCCTGGCCTTCAGCTGGCACCCCGGCACCAACACTGACCGCCCCACGCGGGTTGAGGTCCGGTTCGCAGCCCACGGAGCCGGGCATACCACGGTCACTCTGACCCATTCGGGCTGGGAAGTCTGGGCATCTGAGGCGTCGGACAAACGCACCGGTTACGACAGTGGCTGGGATTATGTTCTGGGCGAATGCTACGCAAATGCTGTCACCAAATGAAAAGGGCGGCCACCGGGGCCGCCCTTTCGCTGACATTTGTCAGACTTAGTTCTTTTCTTTGTCGACCATTTTACCAGCCGAGATCCAGGGCATCATGGCGCGCAGTTTTGCACCGGTTTCCTCGATCATGTGCTCATCGTTCGCACGGCGCGACGCTTTGATGGTCGGTTGGCCTACAGCGTTCTCCAGCATGAAGTCACGGACGAATTTACCCTGCTGGATGTCGTTCAGAACCTCTTTCATACGCGCTTTGGTCTCGTCGTATTTCAAAATACGCGGGCCGGTGACGTACTGGCCATATTCAGCCGTGTTCGAGATCGAATAATCCATGTTGGCGATGCCGCCTTCATAGATCAGGTCAACGATCAGCTTCACTTCGTGCAGACACTCGAAATATGCCATCTCGGGCGCGTAGCCGGCCTCAACCAGCGTTTCAAAGCCGCAGCGGATCAGTTCAACCAGACCGCCGCACAGAACAGCCTGCTCACCGAACAGGTCGGTTTCGCATTCCTCGCGGAAGTTGGTTTCGATGATGCCCGAACGGCCGCCACCGATGGCCGAGCAGTATGACAGGCCGATTTCCAGCGCTTTGCCGGTCGCGTCGTTGTCGACCGCGACGAGGCAAGGAACGCCGCCGCCTTTGGTGTATTCGCCGCGCACGGTGTGGCCGGGGCCTTTGGGGGCCATCATGATAACGTCCACGCCTTCTTTCGGCTCGATCAGGCCAAAATGGACATTCAGGCCGTGGGCGAACGCGATGGCAGCGCCCGGCTTGATGTTGTCGTGGACGTATTTCTTGTACGTCTCAGCCTGCAGTTCGTCAGGCATGGTGAACATAATAACGTCGCACCAGGCTGCGGCTTCGGCGATGCCCATCACCTGCAGGCCTTCCGCTTCGGCTTTCTTGGCCGAGGGGGAGCCTTCGCGCAGGGCGATGACCAGGTTCTTGGCGCCCGAGTCGCGCAGGTTCAGCGCGTGGGCGTGGCCTTGCGAGCCGTAGCCCAGAATCGCCACTTTTTTGTCTTTGATCAGGTTGATGTCGCAATCGCGATCGTAATAGACGCGCATTTCGCCGGTCCTTTCAGTTTCGATTGATGTGCTTCTATCTTGCGTGATTGCTATTGGCGATAGGGTTTGGATTGAGTATTTGACAAATAGATGAAGAATAATTCTTCTATTGAAGGAAATGTGAAAAAATCATGCTTGATGATGTTGATCGACGTATACTGCGCCACTTCCAGGCCGAGCCAAGCCTGACAACGGCAGAATTGGCTGAGCGATGCCGCATCAATTCGGGCGTCTGCTGGCGCCGGATCGAAAAAATGCAGGCGGCAGGAGTGATCGAGGGGCAGGAAGCCGTTATCGACTGGGCCGCCTTGGGCTATGCGGTCGAGGTCTCTTTGCGAATGACGCTGGACAAGACGCAGGCACGGGCGTTCGACGAATTCACGGCGGCGGCGCGGAACGTGGCCGAGGTGATCGAGATCCAGACCTTCCTTGGTCGGGTGGATGTGCGCCTATCGGTGTTGGCGCGAGATATGGCGCATTATCAACAGGTCTATCGCGATCGCATTCTGACCCTACCGCATATCGCCGATATCGAAGCCCTTATGCATATCGCCCGAGTCAAACGGGATGAGGTGTTGCCGGTATGATCGAACTGGATGAGATCGACCGCAGAATTCTGCGCGCGCTGGTGCAGGACGCGACCCAAAGCGCGGGGGCTCTGGGGCGCCGCTTTGGCTTATCGCAGCCTGCGACCTGGCGGCGTATTCGTCGACTGGAAGAAGCAGGCGTGATCAAGGGGCGGCGGCTGCGTCTGAATGCCGAGGCCCTGGGTTTTGGAGTGACCGTCTTTCTCGGCGTGAAACTTGCGCGAAAAGGGCAGGTCAGCCTTGAAGATTTTGAACGTGCCGTCAGCGCCATTCCCGAGGTGCAGACGGTTGAGCATGTGCTGGGTCTTTATGATTATCGCTTGCGCGTCGTGGCGCGGGATCTGGCAGACTTCGAACGGGTTCTGCGCCGGAGGGTGATGACCTTACCAGGGGCCGGAGAGGTCGAAGCCAATGTACTGCTGAGCGAGGAACGCCTGCCCGGGCCGATCGGTTAGTATTTAGTGCGGATGCGGAACCCCGGATGATGGGTCATGCGGGCGAAAGTCATCGGTTGCCCGTCCTTCCACGTGGTCCGTTCCAGCTGAATCATCGAAGTGCCAGTGGTTGTGCCCATGAAATCAGCTAGACGATTGTCCGCCGAGATCGCGCAAAAGGCGATTTCAGCTTCGGTGAACGGGGCAGCATTCAACAACCATTCGTGTGGGCCACTTTTGTTGAGGTCGGCTTGCTCGACCTCGGGTACGGCTTCGATATTGATCCAGCGTTCTTCAAGCTGGAAGGGGCGGTTGTCTGCATAGTGCATGCAGATCACGTGCAGAACGCGCGCGTCCGGTTCGACATTCAGTTGCGAGGTCAACCAGCCGGGGCTGTAGACCACGTTCCGTTCCACCAGAGCATAGCGATAGGCTGAGTTTTGGTTCTCAACCGCTTGTCTCGCAAGTGAAATTTCAAGCTTGGCTTGTTTGCGTGGTTCTTTCTTGACCCGCGTTCCGCTTTTGCGCTTGCGCTCGACAAAGCCCTGTTCGGCGAGCTCCCTCAGCGCCCGGTTCACCGTGGCGCGGGCACAATTGAACTCTTCCGCTAATTGGGTTTCGGTGGGTAAAAGCGAGCCCTGAGGCCATATGCGGGATTCAATCCGCCGCTTTACCTCGTCTCGAACGACTTGAAAACTAATCCGCTTTTGCGCAGTCACGAGTAAAATTATCCGTTCTTGTTCAAAGTGTGTGTATCTGTTCAGAAACACGCTAGGGTGTAAAGGGGACCTGACTCTGGTTGGCGTCATTTCTGCTAATTGTGGCATGTAAAAACTCAAAATGAAATTTTTGGCTGTGGGTTACTTTGGGTCAACTTCAGGCCGCGTTTGACGCTTTACCGAGCGCGCAAGACAAGGCAGAACAAAAAGGACCCAATAGAAAGGATGCGTCATGCCGGCACTACTGAATACTGTTGACCCGGGCGGGCTGGAGGAGTTCTCGGTGGTTTTTACCGACCGTTCTCTGAACCATATGTCTGCAAGTTTTCAGCAAGTCATGCGCGATATTTCGGCAATGCTGCGTGAAGTTTACAATGCTGAAGGCGTTGCGGTCATTCCCGGCGGAGGCACCTATGGGATGGAAGCCGTCGCGCGACAGTTTGCGCGGGATGCTGATGTGCTTGTCGTACGCAATGGGTGGTTTTCATATCGGTGGAGTCAGATCATCGAGTCAGGTGATCTGACATCGTCGACCACCGTTCTCAAAGCGCGCGAAACCGGCAATTCCAGCCCGTCACCTTTTGCTCCGGCCCCGATTGATGAAGTTGTGGCGACAATCCATGAGAAACGACCGGGTATTGTCTTCGCGCCGCATGTTGAGACCTCGGCCGGAGTGATTCTGCCTGATGATTATGTGACAGCGATGGCCGCTGCTGCGCATGAGGTGGGGGCGTTGATGGTGCTGGACTGCATCGCCTCGGGCTGTGCCTGGGTCGATATGAAGGCCACCGGAGTGGATGTGCTGATCTCGGCTCCGCAGAAGGGGTGGAGCGCAACGCCATGCGCCGGTCTTGTCATGCTATCCGAACGCGCCGAGGCACGACTGGCCGAGACCTCATCCGATAGCTTCGCGATAGATTTGAAGAAGTGGCGCCAGATCATGCAGGTCTACGAGAATGGCGGTCATGCCTATCACGCCACCATGCCAACGGATTCTCTGCTTTCCTTCCGCGACACAATGGCCGAGACGCGCGCGTACGGCTTCGAACAGCTGCGCGCGGCGCAATGGGCGCTGGGTGATGGTGTCCGGGCCTATCTTAGGGACAAGGGCGTCATGTCGGTTGCTGCCGAAGGTTTCGGCGCGCCGGGTGTGGTGGTCAGCTATACAGCAGACCCCGAAGTGCAGAACGGCAAGAAGTTCGCGGCCCTGGGCATGCAGATCGCAGCGGGCGTGCCGCTGCAATGTGACGAACCCGAAGGGTTCAGCACCTTCCGTCTTGGCCTGTTTGGCTTGGACAAGCTGTATGATGTTGACGACACGATTGCGCGCCTGAAAAGGGTTCTGGATCAGGTGCTGTAATAGCGTGGCGGGCAGAAGCCCGCCCTGCGGTTCAGCGGACGCCGAGGCCCATTTGCATGAGCGTCTTGCGCACGGGTGGTAGGGAATAGAGCGCATTCAGCCCCATCGCTCGTGCGTCGCGCAGCGGACGCGCTTCGATCATCGAGGCGCGGTTCAGCAGGTCGATGCCCTTGACGCGCAGTTCAATCTCGGTATGGCGGGCCTTGTGATAGGAATCCAACATCTGCGCATCGCCTAAGCCCTCGGGCCGGGCTTGCGTCAATTCCAGCAAGCAGCGCAGATCGCCCAACGACATGTTCAGCCCCTGCGCACCAATAGGTGGCACAACATGCGCGGCCTCGGCCATCAGCGCGATGCGTTCGCACGACAACCGTTCCGCCGACTGGCTGATGATCGGCCAGATCGTCCGGCGTGAGGCCAATTTCAGCGGTCCGAACAGCCCGCAAGAGCGTTCGGTCATCGCGGCTTCGAACGCGTCGGATTCAAGGTTTAGCAGTTCAACGGCACGTGGCCCACGTTCCATCCAGACAATGGCCGAGGACGGCTGGCCTTGCCAGTCGGGCAGGGGCACCAAAGTGAACGGCCCGCCCGAGCGGTGAATCTCGGTCGAGACATTGTCGTGCGGGATAGGATGTGTGACGGCGAAGGCGAGGGCCTTTTGGCCGTAGCGCGTGGTATGAACATTGATCCCGGCAGCTTCGCGCATTGGTGAACTGCGCCCGTCGGCGGCGATTACCAGTTTGCAGCGGATGCGGGTGCCGTCGCTCAGGCCGACCCGTGCCTCATTGGTGCGGGTGAACAGGCTGACCGTACCGGTGCCGGGGCGGAAATCGACATTCGGCAGTTCGGCTAGTCGCGCTACCATCTCGCGGCGCAGCAACCAGTTGGGCAGGTTCCATCCGAATGGCTGGTCCGAGATATCGGCGGCGTTGAAATCACGCACGACGCGCGGTTCGGGCACATCACCACCCGCATCCACGATGCGCATGATCTGCAGGGGCGCGGCGTGGGCATCCAGCTTGGCCCAAAGCCCGCATTGTTCCAACAGACCATGGGCAGGCTGCAAAAAAGCGGTGGTACGCAGATCCGATCCGTCCACGTCCCGCTCGGTGATCGGAGGGGTGGGATCGACGCAGACTACGTCGAACCCGGCAGCGCCAAAGGCGGCGGCGGCGGTCAATCCGGCGATTCCGCCGCCGGAAATCAGGATGTCACAGCTGTCAGTCATGAGTATGTCTCCGTTGCCGCAGACACTAGTGCTGTTGCGCGGAGGGCGCCAAGTGACATCCTGTCTCGTGCTTTATCCCCGAGAGATCAAAATCAGGACAAGGAACATCGTCGGCACCAGCATCAGGGCGGGAATGTAAAGACCCGGCAGGCCGAACAGAAGGATGGAACAGCCCCACATGCTGACCAGCGCCGCGGCTGTATAATAAAGGTCTTCAGCGTCGGCATTGGCCGCGTCCCGGGCCATCCAGCCAAACACGGGAATTGCAAACAAAAGGCGCTGCCAAAGAGGCAGGCGCTGAGGCATCTCAAGCGCGGTCATTGGGGTCTCCGATTCTGTTCGTCGCTGAGCTGCATATGGGGTCAATTCTGCAACTGCGAAACGAACAGATCGTCGCAGTGTGACAGCCTATCGCAGGCGACCCAGAAACCCGGTCAGATCATCGGTGTGATGGTGAATATGGTCAGCCTCGTGCGGGTCAGGCGCGACGTGCACGGTACGCATCCCCATCTCGTGCGGGGCGGCCAGATTGCGTGGATCATCTTCGAACATGGCGGCTTTCGCGGTATCGATTCCATCCTGCGCAAAGATCGCCTCGAACGCGGCTTTTTGCGGCTTGGGGCGATAGCCTGCGTGTTCTACGCCATAGATCGCGTCGAACAGCCCATTCAGACCGCGTGCCGCCAGAACGCGCTCGGCATAAGGTGCAGATCCATTGGTATAGACAATGCGTCGCCCGGGCAAAGCGCGGATATGTTCCGCCAGCGCAACATCGGGTTCCATATGGCTCATGTCCACCTGATGCACGGCGTACAGATAGGGATCGGGGTCCAGATCGTGCTCTGCCATCAGGCCCGCGAGTGTCGTGCCGTATTCGCGCCAGTAATGTGAACGCAACCGGTCGGCCTCGGGGCGGTCGACGCCGATAGCTTGCACGACGTAATCCGTCATCAGCACTTCGATCTGATCGAACAGGCGCATATGCGGCGGGTAAAGCGTGTTGTCTAGATCGAACACCCATTGGGTGACATGGGAAAAGGCAGGTTTGACCATGCTTTGGGTTTAGGGCGATGGGCTGCGGTTTTCAATGCCGCACTTGATCGGGGGGGCGTGTGGCGGCTAGACAGGTCCGAACGAGGAGACAATTCAGCCGATGCCCCAATCCAAACAGTCCAATACGGACGCCTATAGCCTTATTCTCGAAGCGATAGACGTCGGTGTCTACAAGCCTGGTGATCGGCTGGTGGAAAGCGAACTGGCCGAGCGGTTTGGCGTTTCGCGCACTCCGATCCGCGAGGCGCTGCAGCGGCTGGAAACGCAGTCGTTGCTGGAACGGGACGGGCGGTCGTTGATCGTGGCCTCATTGGACCACAACCAGATGGCCGAGCTTTATGTTGTCCGGCGTGAATTGGAAGGGCTGGCCGCACGTCTGGCCGCAAAACACGCAACCGAAGAGGAAATTCGGGTCCTTCAGGAAATGGTGGTGGCCGACAATGAGTTGATCGGAGATCCTGTTGCGCTGTCGCGGGCCAACCGGAGATTTCACGAACAGATTCACCTGGCTTCGCATAACCGCTATCTGGTGCAGCAGCTTGATCTGGTGCATCGGACCATGGCCTTGATGGCGACCACATCGCTGGCCGCAGAAGGGCGTGGCGAGATTGCGCAGAGCGAGCACAAAGGCATCGTGGACGCGATTGCGGCGCGAGACGAGGACGCGGCGGCCAAGGCGTTGCAGGATCACATTTCGGTCGCTTTCATGACGCGGCTGAAACAGGATGCGATCCGGCGCGAGAAATAGCGGCCTCACGTTCCTCGACCGCATGGCCGTGCTGGGTCTTGTCCCAGAAGAACGGATTGACCGCCAGTTCCCACAGGCCTTTGTAGGCCGCCAACACGCCCAGCGGATAGTAAAGCACCATGGTCGGCACCCAGGGTAGCAGGAACCTGCGTTTGCCTGCGATGACACCGCAGATACCCACCAATAGGTTGGCGGCTTCGGCGACGAGAAACAGAACCACGCAGGCAGTCAATAAACCGGGTGTCAGGATTGGTTGATACAGGTGGGGCAGCCCGAAAAAGATGGGCCAGAACGCCCACAAAAGCGGGGCCAGAAGGAATTGGCCCAGTGTTCCCAGAAAAAAGGCCTGTAAGCCCAAAAAGCGCAGCAACCCCAGATCGCGCAGCAATTGGCGTGGTGCGCGCATATGCACCAGATAGGTTACCATGAACCCCTTCAGCCAACGCGAACGCTGCTTGACCCATGGCCAGGCGCGAAAGTTCGCCTCTTCATAGGTCGTGGTGCTGACGATCTCGGTCCGATATCCGGCACGGCTTAGGCGGACACCCAGATCGGCATCTTCGGTGACATTATGGGCATCCCAACCGCCCAGTTCGACCAGCTTGTCGCGGCGAAAAAAGAAGGTTGTGCCGCCCAGCGGAACGACCAGACCAATTCGCGCGATGCCTTTCAGGACGACGCGAAACCAGCCGCTGTATTCGATGCTAAAACAGCGCGACCGCCAATTGGTGCGCGGATTGTAGTAGTCTAGAATACCTTGAAGGCACACCACCTCCTTTGGGGCGTTCGCGAAATGGCGGACAACGGTTTCAATCTGATCGGATTGCGGCGCGTCTTCGGCATCCCAAACGCCCAAAATCTCTCCACGGCAGAAATCCAGCGCATAGTTCATCGCACGGGGCTTGGTGGTCAGGTCACCCCGATCCGGCACAACAATGGCGCGCATCCAGGTTGGCAGTTCTATTTGCCTGAGCGCCTCATTGGTTACGTCATCCCGCTCTTCCAGCACCAAAATGACATCCAGCAACGCTTTGGGATAGGTCAGGCGGCGCAGCCGGGCGATCAGGTCATCGGCAATCTCGCGTTCCTTATATAGCGGCACAAGGATCGAGACGCGGGGTAGGCGAAGTGACTCAGAGGTCTTTGTTGTTGGCTCAGATTTTTCTCGCCATAGATAAGCAATGAGCCCCGAGAGCCTGAGAGACAAGAACAGTCCTAGGGTCAGCAGTGCAAAGCCCAAAAGAAGGCCGAGGCCAACTATCGGGAAACAAACACAGAGTGCCGCGAACAGGATAAATCCAATGATCGGCCCACGGCGCGTCTGGGCCGACCAATTCCTGCAGCTTTGCCGCGCCTCAACGCGAGTTTCTGCAGCTTGTGCCAGCGGTTGAGCATATTGACGGGCGATGGCGGCATCGATCTGCTCGGGTCCTGCCAGAACCGGGATGATCGTGTAACCGTGGCCCTTCAATGCGTCTGCCACTGCGTCGAATGTATCTGGCCTGGCTGTAGCGATCAGCAGGATTGGCCCCACACGCATCCAGGGCAGTACATTGTGCTCCAACCAAAACTCGACCGGTTCGAGCAAACAGAGGTCTGCGGCAGGTGGTACCTGCGCAAGATCGGCGATCTGAAGGCCGGTTTGGTCAGACAGCGCCGAGAGAACCTGCGCACGGCTGGCCCATCCTTCACTGACCAGTATTTCCCCCAATGGCGCGTTCTGGAATACTTGCATCCGCAGGGCGCGCGCCAACTGGTCGGGTGTGATGATGCCTTGTTCGACGAGACATGTGCCGAGCGGTTTGCGCGAATGCGGCCCGGGCACAGGCTGCGCCAGTGTCTGACGCTGGAGATTCAATTCGACCATAACGAAACCCTGCCGCATGTAACATCCGGCAGGGTTGCTTAGTCAGAGTTAACACACGGTTAACGCTGTTGAATTCGCCTTTAAGCTTGTGCTTTTTGATCCGCCATCGCCGCGGCAAAGCGTTCGAACAGGTAGAAACTGTCCTGCGGGCCGGGTGACGCTTCTGGATGATGCTGCACCGAATAAACCGGGCGACCCGTCATGCGGATGCCGCAGTTCGAGCCGTCAAACAGAGAGCGATGCGTTTCGACTACGCCATCGGGCAGTGTTTCCGCGTCCACGGCGAAGCCGTGGTTCATCGAGGTGATCTCGACCTTGCCTGTTTCCATATCCTTGACCGGATGATTGGCACCATGGTGGCCGTGGTTCATCTTGATCGTCTGCCCGCCAAGCGCCAGTGCCAGCATCTGATGGCCTAGGCAAATGCCAAAGACGGGCAGATTTGTTGTATCCAGCACTTCCTTTATCATCGGAACAGCATATTCGCCGGTAGCCGCCGGATCGCCGGGTCCGTTTGACAGGAACACTCCGTCCGGCTTGTGTGCCAGCACCTCCGCAGCCGTTGCGGTGGCGGGCAATACGGTTACGTCGCAACCCGCCGAGGCGAGGCAGCGCAAGATGTTGCGCTTGGCACCATAGTCGATCGCGACCACCTTGTGCATCGGAGCTTCCTGACGCTGGTAGCCATCGGGCCAAGCCCAACGCATCTCATCCCAGCGATAGCTTTGGGCGCAGGTGACTTCTTTGGCCAGATCCATCCCTTCGAGACCCGCAAAACTACGCGCTGCAGCAATCAGGGCTTCGATATCGAAGTTTCCCTCGGGATCATGAGCTAGCGCCACGTGCGGTGCGCCTTGCTGGCGGATCGCGCGGGTCAGGCGGCGGGTATCGACGCCGCCGATTGCGATGCGACCACGGCGGGCTAACCAGCTTTTTAGCTCTTCTGTCGCGCGCCAATTCGACGGCTCGGTCGGGTCCCATTTGACCACCATCCCGGCTGCCACCGGGTCGCCGGTTTCGTCATCTTCGGGATTCACTCCGACATTGCCGATATGCGGGAAAGTGAAGGTCACGATCTGGCCCGCATAAGAAGGATCGGTCATGATCTCTTGATAGCCCGTCATGGCGGTGTTGAAACACAACTCGGCCTCGGTTTGACCGGTTGCGCCGAAGCCCACACCGTAAAACAGGGTTCCATCGGCCAACGCCAGACATGCGGTGGGCTTGGACGGGGCGTTCTGGGCCATGGCGCGACTCTCCTGCAAGGTAAACGGGCGCATAACTAAGTGGGTTATACGCTAGGGTCAAGTCTGTTCAAATTTTGGGCTATTGTTAAAAATCAATGAGTTACAATTAATGTCCACTGTTGTACCAACCTTTTTGTTTCGATATGGTCAGGGTTCCTTTGCCATGGGGATGGACAGACCATATGGATATGCGATCACGGGTGAACTCTGCCCTGAAGCAAGCTATGAAAGACAAAGCCGCCGAGCGTCTTTCGACACTGCGCCTGATCAATGCGGCGATCAAGGATCGTGATATTGCTTCGCGCGCCTCTGACAATGAAGAGACCAAAGGCTGCGGCGATGCCGAAGTGCTTGAAATTCTGGGTAAAATGACCAAGCAGCGCAAGGAAAGCGCACGCGCCTACGAAGAGGGCGGACGCCTTGATTTGGCCGAGCGGGAACTGCGCGAGGTTGAGGTGATTGAGGAATTCCTGCCCAAACAGCTGGACGACGACGAGGTTAGCAAGGCCATTCAGACCGCCATCACGTCTACTGGGGCGGGCTCAATCCGCGATATGGGCAAGGTGATGGGCGAGTTGAAGTCGCGCTATACCGGTCAGATGGATTTCGGCAAAGTAGGACCGATGGTCAAAGATCATCTTTGCGCTAACTCGAACGGCGCTTAGTCACGTCGATTTGCGCAGTTTCTGACTCAGATCATCAAACAGCGCGATCCGCTCGTCCTCGGACAGGAACGCGCCGATCTCAACTTCGCGCCCATCGCCGATCAGCGTTACGTAATGGGGTACCGGACCACCGCTGGTGTGCATTTCAGGACGGGCCCAATAGCGGTTGCAGGTCCATTCCTGATCGCCCTTGTCTGGGTGGTGGTGCACAAGGTGGGCTTGCGTCTGGCCTAAGGTCAGAACCTCGAACACGCTGCGCGCGCGATAGTTTGTCTGGATTGCCAACCAGAGACCCAGAACCGTCAGCAGCAGGAACGGCAGCAGACCCCACAGGACGATCGAACCCAACATCGCCAGCAGCGGGATCAGTCCGAACAGGAACACCGACAAGATGACGGTCATTGCGCCACGTGGTGGCAAGGAGTTGTGCGGCCAAAGCCGCAGTTCCTGTTCAGCGTCCGAGTTTTCTGTCCATTGATAAGGCATGGCGAGAACCTAGCTCAGACCGGCGCAAGGTCGAAGCAAAAATCAGTCAGACAACGTGGCCGACGCGGACCCACGACAGGGCATCGTCCAGCCGGTCATCGCCCCAGAACACTTCGTCGCGGACAACAAAGCTGGGTGCGCCGAAAACCCCCAGTTTGATGGCCTTGTTTGTCTCGGCCTCCAAGGCTGCAACAGCGTCCGGGCTGCGGGCACGGGCAAGCATCAGGCGTGGATCTTGTTGGCACCGAAGCAGGGCTTCGGAAATGGCGCTTTCGCTACCGGCCTCAATCCCGTCCTCGAACCAGATCCGATAAAGATTTTGCGTGAACCCGGCGCCCCAGCCGTCCTGCATGCCCAGCAAAGCCACCTGATTTGCCAGCGCCAGGTCAGAAATTGGATAGGGGGCGGGAAGTTTGGCGTGGATGTGATATTTCGCGGCGCGCCGCTCAATATCGCGCCACATATAGGCCGACTTCACCGGTTTGCCCGCGAAGGGTATATTTTGCTGTTCCGACATCACCGTGCGCACGTTGAAGGGGCGCCAGGTTACCGTCGCATCGTTTTCTTCGCACCAGCCATCCAGGCGCGTGATGGTCAGAAAACTGTAAGTGCTGCCGATTGAATACCAAAAGTCGATCTCGGGCATAGCAAGGCTCCTGTCAAAAGGGGCTTTGCCAACCAGAATACCGCAAAACGGAGGTTTTTTCGATCTTTGCCCAATTTAAATGGTCAAAGTAACGCTTTATCGATGGGTTCTGTCGGCTGAGGGGCAGTGCCGCAGGAAGTCATCTGGCGCAGGTCGATTTCGATCATGCGGCAGATGGACGAGATCGGAACATCGGTTACGTCGCCTTCGAACGGGTCCTCCATCGAGGCGCTGACCCGTTCAGTCACGAAGAAAATCCAGCAAACCAACGCTCCGATCGGAGCAAAGACTGCCCAGTCAAGCAGAACGGATTTTGTTACCGAGTAGCCCATGCCAGCGGTGATCGAGCGTTGGTCATTCAACGCCAGCGGTAACATGAAGATAAAAATATAGCTGAAGATGCGTCCGACCTCGGCGACCTGCCGTGGGAAGGGGGTATTCTTGATACGTTCGCTTTGGCCTTGCGCGTCTGCAAACCGTGCTAGCCGGTTCATCAGCGCCACATGCCAATAGGGGTCGATCTTGCCGGATTGCGCCAGTGATGAAAGCCGCTCACCCTGAAGAAACAACAGGTACGCGGCACGGTTGGATTTCCCTTCGAGCAGAGGCAAATCAGCCGTCAGTTGGGTATCGCGCCAGCATTCGGGTTCCTGATGCAGCGCGATTTTGTCCACGACCGGTTTGTGTCCGAACATCCACGGGCGGCGGGCACGTCCATGCGTTGCGGGCTGGCGCAGTTGAAAGGCCAGCATGTTTAGCCAAGCGATATGACGCTCCAGCAACTCGCGGCGCATCTCGGGCGCAAGCGGCGTGCCGTCAGCCTGAACCAGATTGCTGATCGTATTGCCCCAATCGCGACTGGCGTTGACGATGTCCCCCCAAATCCTGCGGGCCTCGACCCAGCGGCCATAGGCCGAGGTGTTCTTGAAACCCAGAAAAAATGCCACTGCCAAACCCAGCATCGTGACCGGTGGGCTGGAGTTCGAGATCAACTCAAGCGGAGTTACTTCATCTACTAGTTCAAGCAGGAGTATCCAGGCCATGACGATGCAAATGAACCCGGCAGAGCCTTTGACCAGTTGCCGAAGTGTGATGCCGTGATGGAGAATCATGTGGCGCGCACCCGTCTTAGATTATGCTGTTTTCGCAAATACTAGCGGCCTGATCTTTGGTGCGTCTACGTGTTGGGTGCAGCAAGTTGCGGACTGGGGGCATAAAAAACACAAAGCCCCGCACGGGGCGGGGCTTTGCTGAGTTTGGTTTGGATGGCGGGATTAGTGCGCGTGGCCCTTGTCCCAGTCTTCCTGCTTGGGCAGCTGCTCGAACGTGTGTTCAGGCGGCGGCGTGGGCAGGGTCCATTCCAACGTATCCGCGTATTCGTTCCACGGGTTCGGGCGTGTCTCTTTCGCACCACGCAGCAGGGCGTAGATCACGATGCCGAAGAACAGCAGGAACGAGGCGAACGAGATGAACGCACCAATCGACGAAACGAAGTTCCACTGAGCAAACGCTTCAGGGTAGTCGATATAGCGGCGTGGCATGCCCTGACGGCCCAGGAAGTGCTGCGGGAAGAAGGTCAGGTTGGCGCCGATGAAGAACAGCCAGAAGTGAACCTTGCCCCAGAACTCGGAATACTGACGGCCCGTCATCTTCGAAAAGTAGAAGTACACGCCAGCGAAGATCGCGAAGACGGCACCCAAGCTCATCACGTAGTGGAAGTGCGCAACGACGTAGTAGGTGTCGTGATAGGCACGGTCCACGCCGGCCTGCGACAGAACAACGCCGGTCACACCACCAACGGTGAACAGGAACAGGAAGCCGAAGGCGAACAGCATCGGGGTTTTGAACTCGATCGAGCCGCCCCACATGGTCGCGATCCACGAGAAGACCTTAACGCCTGTCGGAACCGCGATGACCATCGTGGCCAGCATGAAGTAGGCCTGCTGGCGCAGCGACATGCCAACGGTGTACATGTGGTGCGCCCATACAACGAAGCCCAGCACACCGATCGCGATGATCGCCCAGACCATCGGCAGGTAGCCGAAGATTGGTTTACGCGCGAAGGTCGCGATCACGTGGCTGATGATGCCAAAGCCGGGCAGGATCACAATGTACACTTCCGGGTGGCCAAAGAACCAAAGGATGTGCTGATACAGGATCGGATCACCGCCACCAGCCGGATCAAAGAAGGTAAAGCCAAAGTTGCGGTCCATCAGCAGCATGGTGATTGCGCCTGCCAGAACCGGCAGCGACAGCAGAATCAGCCACGAAGTGACGAAGATCGACCAGCTGAACAGAGGCACCTTGAACAGTGTCATTCCCGGGGCACGCATATTCAGGAAGGTGGTGATCATGTTGATTGCGCCGAGGATCGAGGAGGCGCCCGATACGTGCACGGCGAAGATCGCAAGGTCCATGGACATGCCGCCTTCGGTCGTCGACAGCGGTGGATACAGAACCCAGCCAACACCTGAACCAAGCTGGTCATTACCACCGGGGCTGAGCAGCGAGGCGACGCCCAGCGAGGTGCCAGCGACATACAGCCAGAAGGACAGGTTGTTCATCCGCGGGAACGCCATGTCCGGCGCGCCGATCTGCAACGGCATGAAATAGTTTCCAAATCCGCCGAACAGGGCAGGGATGACCACGAAGAACATCATCAGAACACCGTGATAGGTGATCATCACGTTCCAGAGGTGACCGTTGGGGGTACATGGATCGGCCATGAAACCTTCGAGGCACATATACTGAACACCGGGGTGCATCAGTTCGAGCCGCATATAGACAGTCATCAGAACCGAGATCAGACCGGCAAGGGCCGAAAAGACCAGGTAGAGAATCCCGATGTCCTTGTGGTTGGTCGACATGAACCAGCGGGTGAAAAAGCCGCGCTGATCTTCATGCTCGTGACCATGAATGGCTGCGTCTGCCATTAGGTGCCTCCTGTTGCAACTGTACCGCGCAGTCGGACCTCTCCAACGCGCGGGATTCCTGCTGGTTTTAGATTGCGAAGGGGCGACCTTCAATGGTCGAGTTTGATCTGGATCAAGATTAATTGTCGCGGGCAGACTGTGCTGCGCGATAATCTGACCTCGGATGCGAGGGATTTGGGGATTCAGTCCGCGATTACAAGTGGTGACGGGGAAACCCGCTTGACCCGCATCAAGCGGCGGCTCAGAACAACGGGTAAGTCCAACACCGGAGGCCTGTAATGACCGCTTATGATCCCGAAAATGTCTTTGCCAAGATCCTGCGCGGAGAAATCCCGTCAAACCGTGTGTATGAAGACGACGACACCGTCGCGCTGATGGATATCATGCCCCGGGCGGACGGGCACTTGTTGGTGATCCCCAAAACCTCCTGTCGCAACATGCTGGATGCAACGCCCGAGCAACTGGCAGCGGTGATGGCGACGGTACAGAAGATGGCTCACGCTGTGAAAGAAGCGTTTGACGCTGATGGCGTCACCGTTCAGCAATTCAATGAGGCCGCAGGCGGGCAAGAGGTATTTCACCTTCATGTGCATGTATTGCCGCGCCACGAGGGCGTCTCGATACGCCCGCCCGGAAAAATGGGCGATTTTGACCTGATTGCTCAACACGCCGACAAGATCCGCGCGGCACTGACCTGATCCACCTTCGAAGCGAGCTGTCGCAGGCGTCGTGATCACCAAACGCATGGAGCACGACACTTGCGTAACAGCGCTGCCCGTCGCAGACCTGAGGAATACGGATCAGTCTTGTTCCATTCATTTCATGCGTGCGATCCGGACTCGTAAAACATCAGGCTGCTGTCCGGCGATTTCATTAGCCCGGTTCAAGTTTTTCCATTTGCACTTTCGAGTGTGAGCAAAGCCTCTAATTGGGCCAGCGGGTGGCCAGATCTTGGCCATGGCGTACGCATTGCAACCGCCGCAGCGCGGTTTCGTCATAGCGGCGCCGATTACCCGCAGTAGGTTCGAACGGCGGTAGAAGTCCAGAACCGGATCGTAGGTGCTTTGAATCCAGTGCGAAATGAGGGAGCCCCGATTGCATTCATTTTCGAAAACACCCCCTTGAACCTCTAGTCACTAGAGGAATTATGTAGCATGGTGATTCAGTAAATAGGACACACTAAAATGGCTCATCAGCATTCCCACAAAGGGCACAGCCACGCGCCTGTTGATCCGCAGGCTGGAGATGCGCGCGTTGCCTGGGCCATCGCGGTCAATATGTTCTTGACGCTGGCACAGATTGTGGGCGGGGTTATTTCAGGGTCGCTCGCCTTGATAGCGGACGCCTTGCACAACCTGTCAGATGCGATTGCGCTGGTCATCGCATTCTTTGCCCGCAAGATCGCTCGTCGACCCGCGAACGCGCGTATGAGTTTCGGGTATGGCCGGGCCGAGGTTGTAGCGGCGCTGGTTAACTACACAACACTGATCGTTCTGTCGGTCTATCTGCTGTACGAAGGCGTAATGCGGTTTGTCGAGCCCGAGCCGGTTAATGGCTGGATCGTTGTCTGGATCGCTGGGATCGCATTGGTCGTCGACCTTGTCACCGCTATGCTGACCTATTCCATGTCCAAGGACAGCATGAATATTCGTGCGGCATTCCTGCACAATGTGGCCGATGCATTGGGGTCCGTCGCCGTGATTGTCGCAGGTACCGCTGTAATTGTCTTCAACTGGACTTGGGTCGACCCAGCGGTCACCATCATGATCTCACTTTACATCCTTTGGCACGTCAAATCCGAGATCGGTGAAACCATACGCGTTCTGATGTTGGGCGCGCCAACAGAATTGGATCCGGAAGAGGTCGCCACAGCCATTGAAGGCGTATCGGGCGTGGCAGGAGTTCACCACATCCATCTTTGGAGCATGCAGGAGCGTGAGCCCGCGCTGTCGGCGCATCTGGTCATCAAACCCGACGCACAAGATAGTGCCGAGGATATCCGGGTGATGGTCAAGCAGGTTCTGCAGAACAAGTTTGGGCTTGGTCATGTTACGCTTGAAATCGAAGCCAGCGGGCACGCTTGCGTCGGATCAACCCGATTTGGGCATCAACAGATTTAGGGGCCTAAAACGAGAATTGCCGTTCCGATATGGGGTCGGAACGGCAGACTCGTAACCAAACACTTTCACGGATTTCGCAGGGCAGCCCTGAGATCACCGGTTAACACACCACTCACTCATGAACGGTCATTACATACTATGTGGTCAGATGGCGTTTGTAAGGAGAGGATGTGAAGAATCCCTGAATTTGAGGCGAATTGAGGCCATTCAAAGGAATTTTCTGAATGATTTTCGAAACAGAGTGCCCCAAATACTAGCATTGTCTTTTGCGTATTCTGGCCAGATCTATCCGAATACGTGGAATCACCTATAAACTAGGCGCCCTCGGTGGCGAAGACCTCATCAAAGGTCTTTTTTAGCGCAACATCGACGTCATCCATGGTCACCGGCAACCCAAGATCGACCAGTGAGGTCACCCCGTGTTCCTGAATTCCGCAGGGCACGATTCCGGTGAAATGTGACAGGTCCGGCTCGACATTGATTGAGATGCCGTGAAAGCTGATCCATTTCCGCAGGCGAATGCCGATGGCCGCGATCTTGTCCTCGGCTGGCTGGCCGGTGATCGTCAGCGGCTTGTCTTGCCGTTGCACCCAGACGCCCACGCGGCCGTCGCGGATCTCACCGATGACATTGAACTCGGCCAGAGCCGCAATCACCCATGCCTCAAGCTGCTGCACAAAGCGGCGCACATCATGACCGCGTTTGCCCACATCAAGCATGACGTAAACAACGCGCTGACCGGGGCCGTGATAGGTGTACTGTCCACCGCGCTTGCTTTCATAGACCGGAAAGCGATCCGGATCGGTCAGATCTTCTCGCTTGGCAGAAGTCCCAGCGGTATAAAGCGGAGGGTGTTCCAACAGCCAAATGCATTCGTCCGCCTCACCCGCTGCAATCGCGGCAACGCGCGCCTCCATGAAGGCAGTGGCCTCGTCGTAGTCGATCAGCCCGTCGGTAGTCTTCCATTCCATGCTCGTTCCTTAGACCGTCTGCGGGGTAGGGGGAAGGGGTCAGGCGGCCTCGGCCAGGCAGCGTTGCAGGACCTGCGCATAAGTGTCCGTGCCCTGTGCGCCGGTCAGCAGATATTTCCCTCCAAACACCATCGAAGGCACGCCCGAGATGCCTCGGCTGGTCCAGAAATCTTGTTTTTCACGCACCGGTTGGGCATGCGCACCTGATTCAAGTGCGGTTCGCGCCGCCTCCGGGTTGAGCCCGGCCGTCTCGACCGCGCCCATCAACACTTCGACGTCAGAGACATCCTGTTGCTTGGTGAAATAGGTTTCGAACAGGGTCAGTTTCAGCGGATGCTGACGCCCCTGTGTTTCCGCCCAGTCAAGCAGTTGATGCGCGGCAAAGGTGTTCACGATTCTGCTGTCATCAGTGAAATTGAAGGTGAACCCAAGTTCAGTGCCCAACGCAGTCAACCGCTCGCGCGCCTGCTGGCTTTGTTCGGGCGTCGAGCCATATTTCTCGGCAATATGCTCCCTCAGATTCTGTCCCTCTGGCCCCATGTTGGGGTTCAGTTCGAACGGATGCCAGCGCAATCGGGCCAGCACATTCTCTTGCTTCAGTGCGGCATCGAGTTGACGAAAGCCGACAATACACCACGGACAGACCACATCCGAGACGACATCAATCTGCACGGTAGGGCGGGGATCGGGCGAGGGCATGGGCTGCTCCAGATTGCATTGTATCGCGGTTAGATATGGCTAAAGCACGTGATTTCAATCGGCTGTGTTTTTGCCTCTTCACATCGCGCGGCTCAGCGTCTATACGCCCCTCTACCAAGTCATTGGCAGTGCGGTCGTGGCGGAATTGGTAGACGCGCAGCGTTGAGGTCGCTGTGGGGTAACACCCGTGGAAGTTCGAGTCTTCTCGACCGCACCAACATCCTGAAATCGTTACCCGAAATTGTCAGGTGAGACGGGCGCCCTGTTGGTTGAAGCGGTAGGTTCGATCCTGGGCGTAGCCGAAATGGACGGATTCACCAGCGTTGACCTGATGCTGGCCGAACAGGCGCGCGGTTATCTGGTGGTCTTGCATCATCGCGATCACGTTTGTGTCTCCACCCAGATGCTCAACATGGGTCACGTTTGCGGTCAGGGGGCCTTCGTCGGATAAGTACAAGTCCTCTGGGCGGATGCCCAAAGTTGTGTCCGCGCTGTCGCCGATTACGCTGGCGGGGAAGAAATTCATCGACGGAGCGCCAAGGAAACCCGCGACGAACTGGTTGGCGGGGTTATTATATAGCTCCATCGGGCTGCCAACCTGTTCAACGCGCCCGTCGCGCAGGACGACGATCTTGTCAGCGAGCGTCATCGCCTCGGTCTGGTCGTGGGTGACGTAGATCATCGATGCATCGAGCTGCTGATGCAGGTTGGCGATTTCCAGTCGCGTATTCATACGCAGGGCAGCGTCCAAATTGGACAAGGGCTCGTCGAACAAGAACAGTTTGGGTTCGCGTACAATGGCGCGACCGATCGCGACGCGTTGGCGCTGGCCGCCTGACAGTTCTGAGGGGTAACGGTCGATATAGGGCTCAAGGTTCAGCATCTTGCTGGCCTTGGCGACGCGTTCTTCGATGACCTGCTTGCTCTGGCCTTCCTGTTTCAGTGCCAGCGACATGTTCTTGCGCACATTCAGGTGGGGATAGAGTGCATAGCTTTGGAACACCATCGCGATGCCGCGTTTCGAGGGGGGCGTTAGGTTCATCACCTCTCCGCCAATGCGCACTTCGCCCGAGGTCACGTCCTCCAGCCCCGCGATCACGCGTAGCAGGGTGGACTTGCCGCAGCCGGAGGGGCCGACGAAGACGACGAATTCTCCGTCTTCGACTTCGATGTTAATATCTTTCAGTACCTCGACAGTGCCGAAGGACTTGTTCACGTTTGTCAGCGTCAGGGCGGTCATGTGCGTGCCTCTTTCAGCGAAATGGGTTGGCCAGTGCGGATGCTTTCATCGGCAGCTAGACAGATGGCCAGCGATTGCATGGCGTCGTTCATATGGCGGGTCAGGTCGATGTCCTCGGCGATGGCGCGCAGCATATAGGCTTGTTCGGCATCGCAGAGCTGCTGATGGTCGGGCTCATCGGGCATGTCGATTGTCTGGTCGCCATCGGGGCGATGGACCAGAAGGCCGCCAACCTTGGTGTGTCCGTCGATATCGGCGGATGCGCCCTTGTTTCCATCGGTGATCGAGACCGAGCCGTTGGGCGACACGATGTCTTTCACGAAGAACGCAGTTTCGGACATCATCGGGCCCCAACCGGCCTCATACCAGCCGACCGAGCCATCCTCGAAGACCACCTGAAACTGGCCGTAGTTGTACATGTCTTCGGCGATCTCATCGCTTAGGCGCAGGCCCATGCCGTGGACTCGCACGGGGTCGGAGTCAGTGATCTGACACATCACGTCGACATAATGCACACCGCAATCGACGATGGGCGAGGTGGTCTGCATCAGAGCTTTGTGTGTTTCCCACTCGGCCCCGCTGCTTTGTTGGTTGAGGTTCAGGCGGAACACATACGGCCCGCCGAGGTCGCGCGCCTCGGCGATCAGGCGCATCCACGAAGGATGGTGGCGCAGGATGTAACCGATCACCAGTTTGCGGTCGGTTTCAATGGCCTTTTCGACAACGCGCTTGGCATCTGCCACAGTGGTCGCTAGCGGCTTTTCGACAAATACGTGCGCCCCGGCCTCCATCGCCGCGCAGGCGAAATCGGCGTGGCTGTCGGAGTAGGTCGCCACGACCACCAGATCGGGCTTGGTCTCTGCCAGAGCGGTGTGAAAATCCGAATAGGCCGGATAGATCGACAGATCTGGATGATCCACGCGACCGGATCGGTTCACCAACCCAACAATCTGCGCGTCCGGGTGATGATGGTGGGCCAAAGCGTGGCTCAGCCCCATATTGCCGAGGCCAGCGATCAGAACTTTGGTCATTTGACTGCTCCTGAAGTAATGCCGCGGATCAGCTGGCGCGAGAAGATGACGTAGAGCACTAGTACCGGCAGGATTGCCATGCTGAGTGCCGACAGAACTGCGTTCCAGTCAGTGACGAACTGGCCGATGAAGACCTGGCTGCCCAGTGTCAGGGTTTTAGTCTCCTCAGCGGGCGCGAGGATCAGCGGGAACCAGAGGTCGTTCCAGATGGGGATCATGTTGAAAACGGCGACCGTTGCCATGGCGGGGCGGACCAGCGGCAGAACCAACCGGAAGAAGATGGTGTATTCGGACAGCCCATCGACGCGGCCTGCGTTCTTCAGGTCGTCTGAGACCTGTCGCATGAATTCGGACAGTATGAACACGGCTAGCGGCAGCCCTTGTGCAGTATAGACAAGGATCAGCGCCCAGAGGGTGTTCACCAAACCGGTGGCAACCATCATCTCAAGTATCGCAACAGTGCCGATGCGGATCGGGATCATGATCCCAAGGGCCAGATAGAGGCCCATCAGGGTGTTGCCTTTGAACTTGTACTCGCTCAGGGCAAAGGCAGCCATGGCGCCAAATAGCAGAACGAAGGCCAGCGACACCACGGTCACGATCAGCGAGTTCTGGAAATAAAGGAAGAAATCCCCTTGTTTCATCACCGTCTGGTAACCGATCAGCGAGAAGCTTTCGGCATCGGGCAGGGCGAGTGGCTCGCGGAAAATCGAGCGTCGGGTTTTGAAGCTGTTGATGATGATCACGAAGACCGGGAAGAGGGCAATCAACGTGTAGAGGATCAGCGCCCCGTGCATGGCGGCCGTGTTCAGCGGGTTATGGCGTGCTTTGTTCATGCGTTCACCCTCACAGCTGATACCGGCGCATCCGGGTCTGGATGCCGAAGAGGTAGATGCAGACACCCACAAGGATGATCGCGAACATGGCGCCAGCGATGGCGGAGCCCATATGCGGGTCGCCCAGTTGCAGTTGGAAGCCAAAGAAGGTGCGGTACATGAATGTGCCTAGGATATCGGTTGAGAAATCCGGCCCTGCCAGCGCACCTTGCGAGACGTAGATCAGGTCGAACGCGTTGAAATTGCCGACGAATGTCAGGATCGAGATGATGCCAATCGAGGGAATGATCAACGGCAGCTTGATCTTCCAGAACGCCGAAGCGCCGGTGATGCCGTCTATTTCTCCGGCTTCAAGGATCTCTTCAGGGATCGACAGCAGGGCGGCGTAGATCAACATCATCGGGATGCCGACGAATTGCCAGACCGAGACAAGTGCCAGTGTCGTCAGCGCGTATTCTTCCTTGCCCAGCCATGGTGCAAACAGCGACTTCAGACCAATGGCGTCCAGCATTGAAGGTGCGATGCCCCAAAGCGGGGACAATATCAGCTTCCACGCGAAACCGACGATCACAAAGCTCAGAATGGTCGGAATGAAGATCGCGGACCGATAGAGCGCGGCAAACCGCAAGCGTGGATGCGACAGAAGCGCGGCCAAAGCGATGCCGATGGGGTTCTGAACCAGCATGTGGATCAGGAAGAACCAGAAGTTGTTGCCCAAAGCGTTCCAGAACTGCTCGGACCAGATCGGATCGAAGAACAGGGTGCGGAAATTCTGAAAGCCCACGTAGATACGTGTCTGATCAACCTCGGAGAACAGTGCGAGGCGCAGTGTGTTGAACAAGGGGAAGATCATCACTGCCGTGTAGACCAGCACCGCAGGGGCGAGGAAAACGGCAATGTGCCAGCGTATGCGGCGGGTCTGCATGGGAATCTCCGGGGGAAAGGTCCGGACGCGACGCGGTAGCCGCGTCCGGTGTGAGTGGCCTAGTTGTTACTGATGCGGTGCGTACCAGCTGGCCAGACCGTCTTGCAGTTGCTGACCCAGCGCTTCGGGTGTCTCGGCACCCTTGATGGCTGCAACGGATGCACCCCAAGTCTCGTTTTCGAGGTTCGGTGTGCCGCGCGACAGGATTTGGTAGGTCGAGCGGATTGTGCTTTCGCACTCATCCCGCCAACCGACGATTTCCTTGGCCAGTGGGTCTTCCAACTCGACCGGAGTGCTGGACAGCGGGAAAAAGCCGGGTAGGGCGTTTCCGAAGATGCTGGCGAATTCCGGGCTTGCGACCCAAGCCAGGAAGGTGCGCGCAGCTTCCTGGTTCTCGCTCGCCGCGTTCATGCCGATGCCGATATCGGTGTGGTCCGAAATATAGCAGGTATCGCCCGCGTTCTGGACCGGTGGCTTAAAGGCGCCCATTTCGAAATCGGCCTGCGTGTTGAAGCCCGAGATTTCCCAGCTGCCTGCTGGATAGACCGCTGCACGACCCAGCGTGAACAGGTTCTGGCTGTCGGGATAGGTTTGCGCTTCATACCCGTCGCCGAGATAGTCGGCCCACTTGGCCAGTGTCGCATACGGGGCGACCCACTGGGGGTCGGTCAGCTTCTGCTCGCCCTTGATCAGCGCCTGACGGCCTTCTTCACCCTTCCAGTAGTTTGGGCCGATGTTGTTGTAGCCCATCGTTGCGGCTTCCCACTGGTCATTGGTGCCCATCGCCATCGGGATATAGGTACCGTCTTCCTTGATCTTATCGAGGGCGGCAAAGAACTCAGCTTCGGTAGTTGGAACTTCGATGCCCAACTCATTGAACGCATCTTTGTTGTAGATGAAGCCGTGAATCACTGACGCCATCGGGACGCAGAAACTGGCCGAACCGTCATCGGTTTGCCACGCAGATTTGGCCACGTCCGAGAAATTTCCCATGGCCTCAAGATCAGACAGATCGGTCAGGTGCCCCGACTCGTATAGCGCAAGCGAGGCATCAAACGGACGGCAGGTAATCAGATCGCCAGCCGATCCGGCCTCGAGCTTCGAGTTCAAGACAGCATTGTATTCTGCCGGTGCAGAGGGCGAGAATATTACTTTGATGCCGGGATTCTCGGCCTCGAACGCCGGAATGATCTTTTCCTGCCACAACGCCAGATCGTCGTTTCGCCAACTTTCGATGGTCAAAGTGGCCTCTTGCGCATAGGCGCTTGTGACCAGCGCCGTGCTCATCAAGGCAAGGCTCAGAACTTTGCGTGTCATTTGATATCTCCCAGGTTGATGGTTTCTTGGTTTTGTTTCATCCGCTCCAGCGCAGGGCGGAGGTGATCGTCGGTGTTGCTTAGCATTGCTTGCGCCGCGTCCAGCGACCCTGCGCCTACAGCCAAAAGGGCCGCGCATTTGAGGTTGCCCTCTGCCGCAGTCAACGCCTTTGTAGCCTGAGCGGAGGAAACGCCGGTCAA
Organism: Ruegeria sp. B11; assembly: GCF_056539785.1. NCBI lineage: Bacteria > Pseudomonadati > Pseudomonadota > Alphaproteobacteria > Rhodobacterales > Roseobacteraceae > Ruegeria > Ruegeria sp. B11. Next base: position 122,346 of record NZ_JBQFVO010000001.1, read on the forward strand.
CTGACAGACGATCCCGTTGGCTCGGGCGCGTAGCTTGTCATTGTCAGCACGCAAATTGATCATCATGCCGTCCTGAATATGCCCCAGCTCCATCGCCATCAGCGTCGAAAGCATGTTCAGTGCGATTTTCTGCGCTGTACCAGCGCCCATGCGGGTAGAGCCCGAGATCAGTTCAGGTGGTGTCGAAAGCAGGATTGGATGGTCAGAAAGCTGCAACAGTTCGGTGCCCCCGTTATTGGCAATGCCGATAACTGTGGCGCCTCTGTCCCGCGCGATCCGCGCTGCTGCGGTTGTGTACGGTGTGGTTCCGCTGGCCGAGACGGTGATCAAGGTGTCTTTGGCAGAAAGATCGGCCAGTTCACGAGCAAGGCCGTTGGTGGCATCTTCGACATCTCCCGGCATCTCTACCCCTGAGGGCAATCCACCTGCCATGTGGATGCGAATCTGGCGGGCTGGTATCGAAAAAGTTCCCCCCAGTTCCAGCGCATCCGAGGCGGCCATCAAGCCGGAAGAGCCTGCCGCCAAATAGCGCAAAACCCCGCCCGATCGGATGGATTGCGCCATAGCTTTTGCGCCTGCGCAGAGGGTGGGCAGCGAGGAAAGCGGGGCAGCGGCAGCGTCGGCTTGCGAGCGGGCCAGCAGCTCGGCTACCTCAGTCAGCGGTCGGGCGTCAAGTCCGATCGCGTCTTGATGTAGCTGTTCGGTAACTGGCTTGGTCACGTGATTCTCCCCCGAGATTTTGAATATCATACCTTTTAGATACCATTAGTCTACCATTTTATTTTTATACCCACTATTTTCAAGATTTAGACAACTATTACTGCATTATTGTGGAATTTGGTCTTCAAAATTAGAAATAGGTATTATAAAGGTATCTCCATGAGTCGCCCTTCTGATACCATTGTGCTGGCCGCTGATGGCGGTGGAACACGCTGCCGTCTTGCTGTTTCAGACGGCTCTGCGGTTCAGTGTGTCGAGGTTGGTGCGGCAAATGTATCAACCGATTTTGACGCAGCCTGCGCTGAGTTGATGCACGGAATTGCTGCTTTGGCCCGACTTGCCGGACAAGAGGCAACTCAAATTTCTCGTGCGCCAGCCTACTTGGGGCTGGCCGGTATCACGGGGTGCGAGCTGGCTGATCGGCTGGCAGAAAAGCTGCCATTTGACCATGTTCTGATTGAAGATGACAGGCCAGCCGCATTGCGTGGTGCGTTGGGTTCGAAAGACGGTTTCGTAGCGCATTGCGGAACGGGCTCTTTTCTGGCGGTCCAGAATGGGGATCGCAGGTCATTTGCCGGGGGCTGGGGACCTGTTCTCGGGGATCAGGCCTCGGCGCAATGGGTTGGGCGGCGGGCTTTGGCCTTTACGCTTGACTGTGTGGACGCTCTGAAGCCTGCGTCTGATTTGGCGGACAGCCTGTTGTCGCGTTTTGATGGCGCTGCTGGGATTGTCAGGACCGCCTCCAAGATGTCGCCTACCGAGTTCGGAGCGCTGGCGCCTGTTGTCACGCAACACGCAAAGCAAGGAGATGCGCTTGCGCTGTCGATCATGGAGGATAGTGCACAGTATCTGGCGGATCAGATGTTGGCGATGGGCTGGATGCCCGGCCTTTCGATCTGCCTGACCGGCGGCATCGGCCCGCAATATGCGGAATTTCTGCCTGCGCCAATGCAACAGGAATTGGCCGACCCGCTGGGCGATCCGTTGACCGGTGCCATCGCGTTGGCCCACGCCTTTCAAAAGGAGACCCGACATGAGCGTTGCTGACTTCTTGCGGCCCGAGGGTTGGCTGGGTCAGACCGCCGGTCCCCGATACGTACAGCTGCGGCAGCGGCTGGAGCAGGGGATTGAAGAGGGTATTCTGGCTCCGAACAGTTCACTCCCGCCCGAGCGCGAGATTGCCGAGCTGACGGACCTGTCGCGGGTGACGGTCCGCAAGGCGATTCAGGAACTTGTGCGCAAAGGTGCGATTGAACAGCGGCAAGGCTCGGGGTCATTCGTGCGTCAAGCGGTTGCACGGGTTGAGCAGTCGCTGTCGCACCTGACCTCGTTCACCGAAGACATGGAGAGGCGCGGTTTTGAAACGACTTCAACCTGGTTGGAGCGCGGAATATTCCTGCCGTCACCTGATGAGATGCTGGCGCTGGGCCTATCGGCGAGTGATCAGGTCGCCCGCATTCATCGTCTGCGCGCGGCTGGCGGGCGACCGATGGCGCTGGAACGCGCGGCGTTGCCGCTGGATATATTGCCCAACCCGACTGAGGTTACCGGATCTCTCTATGCCTTTCTCGAACACTCAGGCAATCGTCCGGTGCGCGCGATCCAGAAAATCTCGGCCATCAATCTCGAAGCAACCGAGGCTGGATTGCTGGACGTTGCTGAAGGTACGGCGGGACTGCGCATTCAGCGGACCTCGTATCTAGAAAGCGGGCGCGTTGCTGAACTGACCCGATCCATCTATCACGGCGATGCCTACGATTTCGTAGCAGAGCTGCGTCTGTCAACCTGAAAGGCGGGGCTCATGTCCAGCGATACAACTCAAATGCGGCAGGAAATCAATGAGATACCTTTTGCCGTTGATCGGCTTCTCACTGATGGTGCCACGGCGATTACAAAGACCGCAAGCGCGATCTGCGCGCACGATCCCGGCTTCCTGATTTCGGTTGCGCGAGGTTCGTCGGACCATGCCTGCAGCTTTCTGAAATACGCTTCGGAACTGCTGCTGGGCCTGCCCATGGCCTCGGTTGGGCCGAGCGTGAAATCGATCTACGGGGTCGATATGCGATGCCCCGGTGCGCTGTGTATTTCGGTATCCCAATCGGGTCAAAGCCCCGACATCGTACAGCTGACGAAGTCCCTGACAGAAGGCGGCGCGTATTCGGTGGCGATCACGAACGATACCACGTCTGCACTGGCCCAGAACGCCACCTCGGCTCTGTCCATCCTTGCAGGCCCCGAGCTTAGCGTGGCTGCCACCAAGACTTTCGTCACCTCTCTGGTCGCCGGGCTTTGGCTGTTGGCCGAGGTAAAGGGTGATGACACTTTGCTGGCTGCAATTCACAAATTGCCGGAAGATTTATCGCGGGCGATCACCTGCGATTGGAGCGCGGTGGTCGAGGCAGTCGATGGACAATCCCTGTTCACTCTGGGGCGGGGGATGTCCTGGGCGATCTCGAATGAGGCGGCGTTGAAATTCAAGGAAACCTGCCAAATTCATGCGGAAAGCTATTCCTCGGCCGAAGTTCTGCATGGCCCGGTTTCGATCGTGGATCAGGGCTTTCCGGTGATTGCGTTCTCGTCCGGAGACGCGGCTGAGGCCAACATCGCCGAAGTCGCCGATGCGCTCGCAGCCAAGGGCGCAAAAGTCTTCGCAACGACCAATCAGGTGTCTGATGCCGTGAGGCTACCACATGTCCGCACCACGCACTGGATGACAGATCCGGTAGCCTCAATCGCTTCGTTCTACGGTATGGTCGAAACTGTGGCCACGCGCCGGGGCATCAATCCCGATGCACCGCGTCACCTGCGGAAAGTGACGGAGACGGTATGACCGATGCGACGATCACCTTCGCGGGCGGGCCTATCTTTGATGGTAAAACCCTGAAGGACGGCCACGCCGCCCGTTTCGTCGGCGGGCTGCTCGACAGTATTTTGCCCGAAGCCGAGTTGCCTTCGGATGAGATGGTTCAGGATCTGTCGGGCGATATTTTAAGCCCCGGCTATGTAGATTTGCAGGTGAATGGCGGCGGAGGCGTCATGTTCAACGACGATCCATCGGTCGAGACATTACAGCGTATTGCGGCGGCTCATCGCAAGCTTGGCGCGACGTCGATCCTTCCGACGCTGATCACGGACACGCCCGAAAAGACAACGGCTGCCATTTCTGCTGCTTCTCAGGCCATTCAGCGCGGAGTTCAGGGGATTGTCGGCTTGCATCTTGAGGGGCCGCATCTCTCGGTGCGACGCAAGGGCGCGCATGACGGCGGGCTGATCCGCCGGATGCAGGACGCTGATCTTGCACAGCTGATAGAAGCGGCAGGGGCGTTGCCTGCATTGATGGTTACGCTTGCGCCTGAAAGTGTCACGATTGCTCAGGTCGAAACGCTCAGCAAGGCGGGGGTCATCGTGTCGTTGGGGCACAGTGATGCCGAGTTTCAGACCTGCGTGGCTTACGCACAGGCGGGCGCGCACTGCGCCACCCATTTGTTTAACGCGATGAGTCAGTTGGGCAACCGCGAACCGGGGCTGGTTGGCGCAGTCTTGTCCAGCGGTGCGATGTCTGCCGGGTTGATAGCGGATGCAATCCATGTTCACCCGCAGACGATGCGCGCCGCCTTTGCAGCTAAACAGGGGCCGGGGCATCTGTTTCTGGTGAGCGACGCGATGGCCGTTGCTGGAACGGATCTGCAGGAATTCAAGCTGGAAGGGCGTGTCATCCAACGTGAAAACAGCAGGCTGACCTTACCGGATGGAACCCTGGCCGGGGCCGATCTGAACCTGACCACCGCGCTGCGCGTGTTGACAACGGATGTCGGCGTTTCACTGACGGACGCCTTGGCAGCGGCCACACGCATTCCGGCGGATATCATTTCCCAGCGCTCAATCGCGTGCCTGAACTTGATCTCGCAGGCCATTCGCATTTCTCCGGATTTGTCGCAGGCCCGTCCGGCGGTTGCTTAACCTCGTGTTGCAACAAATTGCGAAACAGCGCGTTTTTCACATCTCGCCTCAACTGTAGCGGTTGTGTAAGACCTTAGGCGAACGTGGTTTGGGAATGTCTGTATGTATCAGATAATTGGAATAGTTGGCAGGGCATTGACCACCCGGATCGCGCAATGATCCAAACGCGTGGCGTTTTCATTGGTCAGCGTACGGATTGTTTGGGCGCGCGCCTGCTGATGATCCTGACCTGTATCCGTCTGGCCGAAGACTTTGGGACAGACTACCGGGTGAACTGGTTCCCGCAAGGCGCCGATGCGCCGGAGTTGGATCATCCCGAGGAGTTATTCACCAAAGACTGGATGGATGCGCATTTCCTTGATCAGGCAGAGTTCGACACGATAAGCGCGACCGCTCTGCCAATTTGGGCCTTCCAAAACGATCCATCACCCGAGCGGCTGATCGACCATTTGGCGTCTGGCCGTTCGGTTCTGGTCGAAGAAGCGAGCGAGATATTTGCCTTCCCGTGGGAAGATATCGAAACCATCCGTCCCCGCTATCGCGATTTCATACATAGCGTTGGATTTGTGGATGAGGTTCGTCAGATCATGGATCGCGCGGATCAGAAGCTCTCGGGGCAGGGGGTTTCGGCTTACCACATTCGGCGCGGAGAAATCCTGAACGGATTACCATGGAAGCATTCGATCTGGCCCGCCAAGATCGAACCTGACGAGTTTTACGAGGCCCATCTGGAGAAATCCAAGGGCCAGACGGTGATCATGTTTTCGGATCAGCCAGAGGTGATAGGCCGTTTCAAGCAACGGTTTCCGGAGCTCATGCAGATGTCGGATATCGCTGATCTGTTGGCTCTGACCCGGGCGCAGCGGGACTTTCTGGAGCTTTTTGCGATGTCACGGGCGGATCAGGTGATCGCGCCACACATATCTGGCTTTTCAATGGCTGCAGCCCGGATTTCGGGGCAGCAGCGTAAAGTGTTCCGCGATGTATTGTCCAAGGATGAGATGCAGGCGGCCAATGCGCGGTTCATCGAACGGGTTGCGAAGGGGCCATCGGCCTTTCTGAATCCCTCAGAGGCGGCGCATATCTATTCAAAGGCGGTGCAACATCTGTCAGCGCAGGATCGCTGCGAAGAGGCGTATGATAGTGCGAAACCTATTCTGGACGCCGGGGCCGACAACGCCTTTATGCCACTTCTGCAATCCCTGAACTGTTTTTACCTGTCGAAGTGGCAGGAAAGCGAGGCACATGCCAAAGAGGGATTGCAGAACCCGCATCTCTGGCCCGAAGACTATTCTGTTTTGTGCGCGTTGCGCGGCGCTGTTCTTGGCATGCAGGGCAAGCGCGGTGCGGCGACGCTGCACTTTGCTAAAGCGTTCTGGTCCAAACCCTTACGGCCGGATGTTGTGGTGCTGGGGTCCAGAATGCTCTACCGCGCCCAACTTGCGCTTAGGCTAATGCCGCCTGTGGATTGGTCGTTGCAGAAGGTCGTTCGGCAACGCCGGTTTGCACCGTTCAATAACCTGTATCTGGTTCAGCGTAAGGTTGTCGTCAGGCGTCCTTGCAACTTCGATTTCATACTCTTGGACTGGGCCGAGCTGGCGCTGGATCAACGCGCAAGTCGTATCTTTGATCACCAACAAAGATTGGAAGCGCTTTCAACCTCACTCGATGAGGTTCACGACGTACCAGCAGACGACCCGCGATTGTTGGGCGCGAGGGTGATACTACAGAGGCATCTGGGGGAATTGTCCGGGGCCCACGCCATTGATAAAACCCGCCAGATCGTAGCTGGTGTGCCGGAAAGTGCCTTGTACCAAAAGCGGCTGGCCGAACTTTACGAAGCAGAAGGCGATACCTTAGCTGCGCATCGAACGATGTCAGAGGCGCTAGCTTGTGACCCGGAAAGCCCGTTTCTTCTGTTTGCCATGGGGCGCTTGCTAGAGCGGACGGGCAAGACCGGTCAGGGTGAAAAGTTCATTCTGAAAGCTGCCGATCTGGATGAAGTCACCGTCGTCATTCAGGGCATGGCGGGCCAGATTCACATGCGTCGCGGCAACAAGAACAAGGCGCGTCCCTATCTTGAGAAAGCGCGCGACCTTTATCCGCCCCACAAGCGGTTCACCAATCAACTGAATAGACTTTCGGGTCAGGCGTGAAACTAGTTCAGCGTAACCTCTTGCCGCAGGTTTCCGGTCGTCTTGTCGAAGATCAGAATGCGATTGTCGTCGGTCACGATCGCATACCAGTTGTTGCCGATGGTCACGGCCTGGGCCTTTGCACCATCCGGCAGGTCTATCTGATCCGGCAGAGTCGGAGTTCGGTCCGATAGGCGGATGACAATCAAGGCGAATGTCACTAGAACCCCGCCAATCATTACCGCGGTCAACAGCATGACCATGCGCCGCAGCAGTCGAAGCTGCGGTGTTTCCTGCGGTTCCTGAGGTTCGGAAGGGACAGTCATGGGCACCCGCCTGATAGAGTTTCATATCGCGGCCGCTCCGCCGCCCCGCCTTGATAAGGCGCTTGCGCGGGATGTGCCAGCGGAAGTGAACCTGTCGCGCACCCGGCTGGCCCGACTGATCAATGAAGGGGCCGTGACTGTCGATGGTGCGGTAGTCGAAGACCCCAAAGCCAAGATTGCCGAAGGTGCGCAGATCGGGATCACCGTGGCCGAGGCTGAGGACAGCCACATCGGTCCCGAAGATATCCCGCTGGAGGTCGTCTATGAGGATGACGATCTGATCGTGATCAATAAACCTGCGGGAATGGTGGTGCATCCGGCACCGGGCTCGCCGAACGGGACGCTGGTCAATGCGTTGCTGCATCACTGTGGTGATGATCTTTCAGGCGTGGGCGGCGTCAAGCGTCCGGGCATCGTGCACCGGATCGATAAGGAGACCAGCGGATTGCTGGTGGTGGCCAAGTCAGATGCGGCGCATCACGGGCTGGCCGCTCAGTTCGAGGCGCATAGTGTCGAGCGTTATTATCGCGCGATTTGCTATGGCGTGCCTGATGCCAATGATCCACGTCTGCGCGGGATCAAGGGTGTCAGCTTTGAGCCGGGCAACATCATGCGTCTGACGACACAGCTGGCACGGCACAAGACCGATCGACAAAAGCAGGCTGTGTTGTTTCACGGTGGGCGCCATGCGGTAACGCGCGCACGGATTGTCGAGGTTTTTGGAACGCCGGGCAGCCTCTCTCTGATCGAATGCTGGCTTGAGACGGGCCGAACGCATCAAATCCGTGTCCATATGGCCCATGCCGGCCACGGGCTTGTCGGAGACCCGGTTTACGGCGGAAAGCGCAAACTGGCCGCGCGGGCATTCACGCCCGAGACCGCCGAGGCGGTGCAGGCTTTCCCCCGCCAAGCTCTGCACGCAGCAGTGTTAGGCTTCGAACACCCGGTCTCGGGCCAGGCATTACGTTTTGAAGCCCCGCTGCCGCAGGATATGGCGGACCTGCTGGAAAATCTCAGAAAACCACTGAAATAAACTGCAAAGGCTTGTGAAAAAGGCCTTTTCAGCTTTCCTTTACATAGGGTTAATCTCAGACTGTTAACAGATCCTCTTGAATGTATCGGGTCTGGTACCCATATCCCATGTTAAGGGCTTAAACATTTGTCCAAGGGGCAGAAATAAATGGCAAATTACTCAAATCTTCCAGCGCCGACACCCGAGGGTGGGCTGAACCGCTATATGCAGGAGATTCGCAAGTTTCCTCTGCTGGAGCCGGAGGAAGAATATATGCTGGCCAAGCGCTGGGTCGAGGAACAGGATACCGAGGCCGCGCATAAAATGGTCACGTCTCATCTGCGCTTGGCGGCCAAGATCGCCATGGGATATCGCGGCTATGGCTTGCCGCAGGCCGAGGTGATTTCCGAAGCCAATGTGGGCCTGATGCAGGCGGTCAAGAAATTTGACCCCGAAAAAGGCTTCCGGCTGGCGACCTATGCCATGTGGTGGATCCGCGCTTCGATCCAGGAATACGTCCTTCGGTCGTGGTCGATGGTGAAACTGGGTACAACATCGGCGCAGAAAAAGCTGTTCTTCAACCTGCGTAAAGCAAAGGCACGCATTGGCGCGCTGGAAGAAGGTGATCTGCGTCCTGAAAACGTGGCCAAGATTGCAGAAGACCTCGGAGTGACCGAGGAAGAAGTGATCAGCATGAACCGTCGGATGTCCGGTGGCGATGCTTCGCTGAACGCGACCGTGGGGTCCGAAGGCGAAGGCACCATGCAGTGGCAGGATTGGCTGGAAGATGAAGATGCCGATCAGGCTGGTGACTACGAGGCGCGCGATGAATTGGAAGCCCGGCGCGAATTGCTCGCTGCTGCGCTGGATGTTCTGAACGATCGCGAGAAAGACATCCTGACTCAGCGCCGTCTGATGGACCAGGCTGTTACGCTGGAAGAGCTGAGCACGCAGTACAATGTCAGCCGTGAACGTATTCGTCAGATTGAAGTGCGCGCGTTTGAGAAGCTGCAAAAGAAGATGCGAGAGCTTGCGCGCGAAAAAGGTATGCTGGGTTCAAACTAACCCCAGACTGATATCAGCCCGCCATATGAGCGGGCTGATTTTTTTAGTTATGCGAAAATGAAATCGGACTCGGACAGGTGGCTTGCCCAGATGCCTGATAGATAGATGCTGTCTCCGTCGTCCAACTCGATCTTGGTCCCGAAGAACTTTCCGTCGATATCGTCTTCGATGTCCTCAAAGCTGGTGATGCCATCGTATTCGGACAGGTCGATCTTGTCCTTGCCGACGCGGAAATCGACAATCCAGTCGTGACCGTCGCCTTCATCGAATACAAACGTATCCTTACCGCGCCCACCAAAGAGTTTGTCATTGCCTTCGCCGCCGTCGATGATGTCTTTCCCACGACCTCCGAAGATTTTGTCATGGCCTTCATCGCCACGCAGAATATCCTTTCCGCGCCCCCCGAAGATTATGTCGTTCCCGGCACCGCCAAGCGCCACATCATTGCCCGAGCCGGTGTTGATCACGTCATTGCCACCATCACCGTGAACAAAGTCTTTGCCGCGTCCGGTAAAGATGAATTCATCGCTGCTGTCACCCAGGATAAAGTCCGTGTTCTTTTTGCCCAGAATGCCCGACACCGAGACGGGTAGAAGTACGCCGTCAAGTACGTGAATGATACCGTTTGACGCATCCACGTCGAACGCGATCAAGCCGGGATCGTCGATGCCCGGATCGGCATCGCCCAGGCTGGGAGGATCGCTTTCAAGGTTCAGTTCGACTGACGACCCAAGCAAAGTTTGGATTTCAGCCCCGTCGCCTAGACCGACCACTGTGGTGCTGTCGAACTCACCATCGACCACGTGATACTTCAAAATGTTGGTTAGCAAAGGGATAGGGTCTCCGCCGCCAAGCAGGGTGAGCGCCTTGATGGTGTGGCCCAATGCTCCAGCCTCGTCATCCCCTTTATACCCAAGCGTTTGTGCCAGAGTAATAAAGGCAGCGTCATTTGGGGCAAAGACGGTCAGTTCTGCCTCAGGATTGTCCAGCGTTTCCGCCAGCCCGGCTGCAATCACCGCTTCGCGGAGAATGTCGAAATCCTGATTGTCGCTGTCAAACGTTCCGGGATCACCGCTTTTTAGCACTGTTCCTGTAATCGTATGTGTTGCTGGCATTTCAGTAAGCCTCCCATCCTGTTTGCCGTTGCTCCAGATGTTGCCAGAGCGCCATCCGAGCATGATTCAGTCGATGTTTGAGCTACGGCGGCAGTATCAGACTGGATCAACAAAACTGATTTGCGAGGGCAGGTTTGACGCCGATCGATTTTAGATTATCGATATAAAGTATAAGGTTATCGGGGTTTTTTAATCTCATCAAAAAATTTACCGAGGCGTATGATTTTCAAATAGATAGAGAAAGGACTGACTTATTGGCAGGTGCTTGATAGACAGATCAGGAACTGAATTACATTGAGCTCGCCCTGGGCGGGTTACATCAATTTTTAGGGGGCGCGCATGCATAAACCGGTCAATTGGGGTGTTCTGGGTGCAGCCAGATTCGCACGACAACACATGGCGCCCGCCATCCATGCGGCAGAGGGCGCGCGGCTGGCGGGGTTGGCGACCTCGGATCCGGCCAAGGCCGAGCCCTTTGCCAGATATTGCCCTGATCTGAATGTCTACAACAGCTATGAGGCATTGCTAGCCGATCCTGAGATTGAGGCGGTGTACATCCCGCTGCCAAACCATCTTCATGTCGAATGGAGCCTGAAGGCGCTGGATGCGGGCAAGCATGTGCTGTGCGAAAAGCCGATGACCATGCGGGCCGATGAGTTTGACGCTCTGATCGCAAAGAGGGACCAGACGGGTTTGCTGGCTGCCGAAGCATATATGATCGTGCATCACCCTCAGTGGCATCTGACCCGTAAACTGATCGCGGACGGAGCGATCGGCCGGCTGGTCCATGTCACCGGGGCGTTCAGCTATGACAACCGGGCGGACACGGGCAACATCCGCAACCGTGCGGAAACCGGTGGGGGCGGGCTGCGTGACATCGGGGTGTATGTCATCGGCAGCGCTCGGTTTGCGACTGGGCAAGAGCCGGTCTCGGTCAGCGGTGCGATCCGGTGGGAAAATGACGTGGATGTTTTCACCGAAATACGCGCGCAGTTTCCCGAATTTACCTATTCCGCCTACGTCTCAACACGCATGCATCCACATCAGGAAATGGTGTTTCACGGAGAAGGTGGCATGATCCGTCTAACCGCTCCGTTCAATGCCCGTGTGTTCGGCGAGGCGCGGGTTGAACTGCACCGACCGGGCCTTGAGGTTCTGGTGCCCCGGTTTCCTGCGGACAACCACTATCAATTGCAGGTCGAAGCGTTCTGCCGATCGGTTCGCGAAGGGGTTGAATATCCCTGTTCGTTGGAATTCGTGAGGGGCACACAAGAGGTTATCGATCAGGTCTTTGACGCCGCCGTTTCGCTCTAGCTTGCCACCCCTGTGGTGTCTCGCGTATCCTGTCCCGACCGGATCAGGAGGGCTAAATGGCGGGCGGCTGGGCGCGCGATGGCGCGGTGAGTGAACAGATCGAAGCTTCGATTTCAGATGAACTGGCGCGGATGCAGGCACAAAAGCGACCTGTGGGCGAAAGCCTTACCCATTGTGCTGAATGCGAAGAACCGATCCCCGAAAAACGCCGCCTTGCTCTGCCCGGCGTAAAGCTGTGCCTGGATTGCCAGCAAGAGCGTGACAGCAGCTTCAAGACCCGCGGCGGGATCAATCGGCGGGGTTCGAAAGACAGTCAGTTGAAATAACGCGAGGAGCACCCGGTGAAGGATCAGCCGCAGAGATCAGTACTGCAAAACGGGTTGGTTCTTGGGTTCCTAGCCGCGTTTCTATGGGGTACGCACAGTGTCATCGTGCGGTACCTGACCAGCGATCTCGGCGGGTTACAGATTGCCGTGTCTCGCCTGTTCATCGCTGCTTTTGCGATTTACTGCATGTTGCGGGTGATGGGCGCACGGGTTTCAATCCAGTACAGGGATTGGAACTTCCGGCTGGCGGTGTTGTCGACGGTGGTGAACTATATCCTGTTCCACATAGGTTTGGAACATACAGGTGCTGCTAATGCGATGGTGCTTGAGAATACCGCGCCGTTCTTCGTGTTGATATTTCTGTATTTCTTCGCGGATACCACCGTTGGCCGGACTGATGTATTGGCAACCCTGCTGGCGATCCTCGGTGTGTTTCTAACCGTCTATCGGGATTTTCAAGGCGGGGGAGAACCCCTGCTGGGCGATCTGATGGAAATCGGGGCGGGACTTAGCTGGGCGGTGTTCCTGATTTCCAGCAGCCGCGCGATGCAGTCATCGGAGACCACTGCCGAAAGGTTGAACTTCCTGTTTGGCATCTTTTTGTGTTCGGGCGTTTTGCTGGTGCCACTGGCGGCTTTTTCTATTCAGATGCCGACCGCTAACGACGTGATCTTCTTGATCCTTCTGGGCGTTTTGCCGACCGCGCTTGCCTATTATCTTTGGTACGAGGCCGCCGCCCGCGTGTCGACTTTGACGGCGACGTTGCTATTCGCCGCCTCGGTTGTGTTTACCTTTGTCAACTCGGCACTGTTTCTGGGCGCAACGATCACACCGCTTTCGATTGTTGGCGCGGTATTGATTGTCACGGCCATTTTCGTGACGACGATGAAATCAGCCAAAGAGAAATGAGGCAGCCATACAGGCTGCCTTTCAACTTTAGCTTTCCATCGCTTCCAGTTCGTCAATAAATCCCGAGATCATCGACAGGCCTTTGTCCCAGAACTCAGGGTCGCTGGCGTCCAGTCCGAACGGAGCCAGAAGCTCTTTATGGTGCTTGGAGCCACCGGCACGCAGCATTTCGAAATACTTGTCCTCGAACCCGTCTGCACCGCTTTCGTAGACCGAATAGAGCGCGTTCACGAGGCCATCACCGAAGGCATAGGCATAGACGTAGAACGGCGAGTGGACGAAGTGCGGGATATAGGCCCAGAAGGTCTCGTACCCGTCCATGAATTCGAATGCGGGGCCAAGGCTTTCAGCCTGAACGCTCATCCAAAGGGCGTTGATGTCGTCTGGTGTCAGCTCGCCCTCACGACGGGCGGCGTGCAGTTTGCATTCGAAGTCGTAGAAGGCGATCTGGCGGACGACTGTGTTGATCATGTCCTCGACCTTACCGGCCAGAAGCACCTTGCGCTGTTCCGCTGTCTCGGCCTGATCCAGCATTTTGCGGAAGGTCAGCATTTCACCAAAGACCGAAGCAGTTTCGGCCAAGGTCAGTGGGGTCGATGAAAGCATCTCGCCCTGATTGGCGGCCAATACCTGATGCACCCCGTGGCCCAATTCATGCGCCAAGGTCATCACATCGCGCGGTTTGCCCAGATAGTTGAGCATCACGTAGGGATGAACTTCGGTCACGGTGGGATGCGCAAAGGCGCCAGGCGCTTTGCCGGGCTTCACGGCCGCATCGATCCAACCCTTCGAGAAGAAGGGAGCTGCGATCTCACCCATCCGAGGATCAAACGCGTTATAGGCGTCCATCACCGTCTTCTCGGCCTCGGACCAATCGACGATGCGGGTGTCCTCCATCGGCAACGGAGCATTACGGTCCCACACTTGCATCACGTCCAGACCAAGCCATTTGCGTTTCAGTTCGTAGTAACGATGGCTCAGCTTGGGGTAGGCGGCCACAACGGCCTCGCGCAGGGCTTCGACCACTTCGGGCTCGACATCGTTCGACAGGTGGCGACCAGTCTGAGCAGTTGGCATGTTGCGCCAGCGGTCAACGATTTCTTTTTCCTTGGCCTGCGTATTGTGCACGCGCGCGAAGGTTTTGATATTGCTTTGGAAAACGCTGGCCAGTTCGCGCGCGGCAGCTTCACGTTTGGCACGATCCTGCTCGGTCAAATGGTTCAGCGTACCTTCGATATTCAACTCTTCGCCATCAACGGTAAAGGTCAGGCCCGCAATTGTCTCGTCGAACAGGCGCTCCCATGCATCGCCGACCACGCCGAGATCGTGCAGAAATTTCTCAAGCTCGTCGGATAGTTGATAAGGCTTCATCGCGCGGATACGGCGGAACACGGGCTCGTATCGCGCCAGATCGGCATTGGCGACAAAATGAGCAGCCAGCGCGTCATCGTCGATGCGATTCAGTTCCAGCGTGAAGAACACCAGAGGCGTGGTGAAGACGGTGATCTTCTCCTGCATGTCAGACAGGAACTTGGCGCGATCCGCGTCGGTGGTCAGTTGGTAATAGCGCAATCCGGCAAAGGACATGATCCGCCCGGCGATGGCGTTGATCTTTTCGTTGCGCAGCACGCAGGTCAGTAGTCCAGCTGCGTCCAATTCGGCCAGCTTACCCTCATAATCTGCGGCAAAGGACGCACATTCGCCCTCCAACCAGTCCAGATCGCGGGCCAGTTCGGGTGCATCTTCCGAGGCATAGAGGTCCGTCAGATCCCATTCCGGCAAATTGCCCAGATCATCGGCACCGCCGCCTGCATTTGCATCACGGACGGGAAAGGGAAGGTCGCGCATGGAACACCTCGAATAAACTGCGTTGGCAAACATTTAGGCGCGGCACGTCCGGATCACAAGCAAGCTGTCTGGTCAAACCTTAATGACAGGGCTCGGGTTTTGGTTTCGCCGCGGCTGCCGCGAAATGTGCAGCAAGTTGATCAAAGACCGGCCCGCGCACCTCGGGTGCCTCCATCAGAACTTCGTGTTCGCCGTCGGGGATCTCGATCAGAGTACCGCTAGGCCAGTTGGCCATACGTGCCCGAATGGCCTTGCGGTCCACGATCTGTTCGTGGCTGCCCAAGAAGGTCAGGGCAGGGATCTCGGGCGCGGTCTGTTCCATCAGCCAGGTGCATTCATCCAGCGCCTCGCGCAGCCAGATGGTAGACGGTGCGCCCAAAGCAAGTTCAGGGTGTGCGGCCAACTGATCCTGCATCATTCGGTACATCGCCGGATCGCGTGTCAGCACGTTTCCTTCGAAGGGCTGTGAGGCCACATAGCTCTCCAGCGTGGTGGTGGGCGGTGTTTTCTCGCCCAAGCCCAAGCGTGGCCCCCAATAGGCAGTTAGCTGGCTGAGCGGCTTCATGATTGTTGTAAAGAAAATCCCCCACATCGGGCCCGTAAAGGCGCAGGCCGCAAAATCAGCCCCCTCCAGAACGGCGCGAAGCCCGATAGCCCCGCCCATGGAATGGCCTATGACGTACCAAGGCTTGGGCAACTCCAGTTTTTCGGCCAGTTTCAGTATTGAGCGAACGTCGTGCTGGTAATCGGTAAATTGTTCGACATGACCGATCCGCGGATCATCCAGCAGGCGATCTGCAAGCCCTTGCCCGCGCCAATCGACCGCGAGGCTTGCAAAGCCCCGGTTCACAAATTCCTTGGCGGTATCACCATATTTTTCGATGTATTCCGTGCGACCGGGGAACAGCATCACCGTGCCGCGCGCATCGCCTCCGGGCAGCCAATGTGCCACGCGGATACGTTTGCCATCTTCGGTTATCAGCCAATGCGCCGCACCATCGGCAGGGCCGCCGGCCACGTCTTCGTATAAGGGGGCCGGCGAAAACTCCATCAGGCCAGCACCGAGGCGAGTTTCATGGCAATACCCATGTCTCCGTCAACGCTCAGCTTGCCGGACATGAACGCACCGGTTGGGTTCAGGTCGCCGCTGAGAATCTGTTCAAAGGTGTCCGCATCGGCGCTGAGGGTCACATCAGCATCTTCGTCGCTTACCCGCGCACCGCTTGCATCCAGAATGATAGAACCCAGATCGGCAATGGCAAATTTGGCTGACGCATCGAAATCGCCGCCCGACAGTTTCTCATTCAATGCCGCCGCGGCTTTTTCCAGAATATCGCTCATGGTCTTCCTCATATTGTTCATGCGCCGTGAATGGACATCCCCGGTCGCTACGCTACACTGACCATTGTTATGGGTATTGCAATCACCAATCTCAAACGTACCGTCGCGGCACTTGCCGTCATAGTCACGTTTTCCACCAGTTGCATCGCGCAGCAGGCGGATTCGCGGGACGAGGCATCACTGTTGCAGCAACTGGCACAATCGACGCCCGAACAGGCCATCGGATTGGATCGGCAATTGCAGGCGCTGTGGTCACAATCAGGTTCGGCTTCAGCGGATTTGCTGTTGGAACGCGGACGCGAAGCGCTGGATGACGGGGATGTCGAGGCCGCGCTTGATCATTTGACGGCGCTTACCGATCACGCACCCGAATTTGCCGAGGGTTGGCATGTGCGCGCTTCGGTTTTCTTCGGCATTGACATGTTTGGCATGGCTGCGGCGGATCTTGAACAGGCATTGACCCTGAATCCGAACAACTACGACGCTATTTACGGCCTTGGCCTCATTTTTGAGATCGTGGGCAAGCCAGAACAAGCGCTTGAGGCCTATTCACGTGCCCTGTCTATACATCCCCATCATGAAGAAGTAACCAATGCCGTGAATCGGCTGAAGCCTCAGGTTGAAGGCAAGGCGCTGTAAGTCTCAGGGCGCAGGGGGCAAAGGTGAGCGGGTCATCCCGAATCGTGGCCGTACTTGGCCCGACGAACACAGGTAAAACTCACTACGCGATTGAACGTATGCTGGGGTACCGGACCGGTGTCATCGGTCTGCCGCTGCGGCTGCTCGCGCGCGAGGTCTATGACAAGATTGTCGCTATTCGCGGTCCGTCTGTTGTGGCGCTGGTGACAGGCGAGGAACGGATCGTACCGCCGCGCACCCAATACTGGGTCTGTACAGTTGAGGCGATGCCAGAAGGCATGGGCACTGATTTTGTAGCGATTGACGAAATTCAGCTTTGCGTGGATCCCGAACGCGGCCATGTCTTTACTGATCGCCTGTTGCGGTCGCGCGGCACCAATGAAACGCTGTTTCTCGGCTCTGACACCATGCGCGGCCCCATCGCGGCCCTTGTGCCCGAAGCGCAGTTCATCCGGCGTGAACGGATGTCTCAGCTGGTCTATTCCGGTTCGAAAAAGATCAGCCGAATGCCTGCGCGCAGTGCGATCGTCGGATTCTCGGTCGATAACGTCTATGCCATCGCCGAGCTGCTTCGTCGCCAAAAGGGCGGGGCTGCGGTCGTCATGGGGGCGCTCAGCCCTCGCACGCGGAATGCGCAGGTTGACCTCTATCAAAACGGTGAGGTTGATTATCTGGTGGCTACGGATGCCATCGGTATGGGGTTGAACCTGGATGTGAACCATGTGGCGTTCTCATCTCTGACCAAGTTTGATGGCCGCCGAATGCGGCCTCTGGCCCCCAACGAGTTGGCCCAGATCGCAGGACGGGCCGGGCGCGGAATGTCGGATGGCACGTTTGGTGTGACGGGCGAGGCTCCGCCGCTGGATGAGGGCGTAGCCCAAGCCATTATGGACAGCCGGTTCACGCCTATGAAAAAGTTGAATTGGCGGAATGCCGCTTTGCGGTTCGGCTCAATCGACGCACTAATCGACTCGCTTGAGGTCAGCCCAGACAATGAGCACCTGATCAAAGCGCGGCCAGCTGACGATCTGAACGTCCTGAAATCTCTGTCCCAAGTCACCGAAGTTGTTGCCCGTGCCAGCGATGGACCGTCGATCCGATTGCTATGGGATGTGTGCAGAATCCCCGATTTTCGCGGCATCAGCCATGCCGAACATGCCAGCCTGCTTGAGGTGATCTATGGCCATCTGCATGAGCGCGGAAGTATCCCCGATGATTTCATGGCGCGGCAAATCCGCCGTATCGACCAAACCCATGGCGACATTGATGCATTGTCCAAAAGGTTGGCATATATTCGCACTTGGACATATGTTGCGCAACGAAACGGTTGGGTGCGTGACGAATCCCATTGGCGCGAGGAAACGCGCACTGTAGAAGACAGGCTGTCGGACGCTCTTCACGACCGTTTGACTCAGCGATTTGTGGACCGGCGCACGTCAGTGTTGCTGCGCCGGCTCAAACAGAAGGAGGCCCTTTTGGCCGAAGTAAATGACAAGGGTGAAGTGACCGTCGAAGGCGAATTCGTCGGTCGTCTGGAAGGGTTCCGGTTTACCCCGGACAAAAGCGCGCAGGGGACTGAAGCGAAAGCCTTGAAGTCAGCCTCTCTGCAGGCACTCGCGCCGCAATTCCATCTGCGTGCCGATCGCTTCTACAATGCGCCCGATACCGAAATTGATTTCACCGATCAGGGTGGCCTGATGTGGGGCGAGTATGCCGTGGGCAAACTTGTTGCCGGTGCCGAGCCTCTCAAGCCTGTAGTCGAGGTTTTTGTCGATGAGGCCGCCGGGCCGGACGTGGAACAGAAGGTTCAGCGCCGCCTGCAGCATTTCATCGACCGCAAAGTGGCAGCCCTGTTCGAGCCGCTGCTGAACCTGTCGCGGGATGAGGAGCTGAGCGGTCTGGCCAAAGGTTTTGCCTTCCGCATGGTCGAGGCGCTGGGCGTTCTGCCGCGCGCGCAGGTCGCGCAAGAGGTCAAGGATCTGGATCAGGATGCCCGTGGTGCACTGCGTAAACATGGCATCCGGTTCGGTCAATTCACCATCTTCATGCCGCTGCTGCTGAAACCCGCGCCAACGCGCCTGCGTCTGGTACTTTGGGCATTGTCCGGTGGCTTGCAGGAGTTCCCCGAAGCACCACCTCCGGGTCTGGTTACCGTTCCGGTCGCCAAGGACGCGCCGCAGGGCTATGACACCATGTGCGGCTACCGCGATGCGGGCGAACGCTCAATCCGGATCGATATGCTGGAACGGCTGGCCGACATGCTGCGGTCCGAGGATAGCCGCGGTGGGTTCGAAGCCAAACCCGACATGTTGTCGATTACCGGCATGACCTTGGAACAGTTTGCAGACCTGATGCAGGGACTGGGTTACAAGGCCGAACGCGGCGAACGTGAGAAGGCCAAACCGGTCCCCACGGAGCAGCCTGTGGCGGAAGCTGAGGAACAACCCGTCGTCGATGAGACACCGACCGCAAATGCCGAAGCGGATGACGTCGGTATAACCGCCGAGACGGCAGCCGAAGCCTCCGAAAGCACCGAGGCGGCAGCAGAGGCTACGGCCACTGAGAAATCAGCAGAGTCCAATTCGGATGAGCCCGAAATTGAGGTGTTCTACACCTTCACTTGGGGGCGCCAACGTCAGCAAAACCGTGGTCCGCGTCGCGAGCAGGGGCAGGGCAAGGGCAAGCCGCGTGGTAAACCTCAGGGCAAGCCGCATGGCAAGAAGGGGGGCAAGCCTCAGGGCGCCAAGACCTTCTCGTCACGGCCACCCAAAAAGGAAAAGGCAATCGATCCCGATAACCCATTTGCGGCAGCGTTGATGGGTCTGAAGGACGGCAACTGATCCGCGATGGCCGAGGCCAAGCTGCGGATCGACAAATGGTTGTGGCAGGCGCGGTTCTTCAAGACCCGTAGCCTGGCCGCCAAACAGGTCAGCGGCGGCCGTGTGCGTCTTAACGGAAATCGGGTGCTTAAACCGGCGCAAGCCGTGGCACCCGGAGATGTCCTGACCTTTCCGCAGGGGCGTATTGTCCGGGTTGTACGTATCGAAGCGCTTGGCGTGCGTCGCGGTCCGGCCCCCGAGGCGCAAGCTTTGTACTTTGATATGACCGAAAAGCAGGACGTATCGCCCAAGAATCCTGCGTTTGAGGGAAAAGGTCGTCCAACCAAGAAAGAAAGACGCGCGCTTGATCTTTCTCGCATCCCAAAGGGGTGATCTGACCTTGAAGCGGCGGTCAGACTGGATTAGCTAGTCGCCAAAGCGCAAACGGGAAATTCAACATGACCTACGTTGTCACCGAAAACTGTATTGGCTGCAAATACACCGACTGTGTCGAGGTTTGTCCGGTGGATTGTTTCTACGAAGGTGAAAACACATTGGTCATTCACCCCGACGAATGCATTGACTGCGGTGTCTGCGAACCCGAATGCCCCGCCGACGCCATCCGCCCGGACACCGAGCCGGGGATGGAGCAGTGGGTCGAATTCAACCGGAAATATTCGGAAATGTGGCCGGTGATCGTGACCAAAAAAGACCCCTTGCCCGAGGCCGAGGAACGCGACGGCGAAGAAGGCAAGATGGAGAAATATTTCTCGGAAGCCCCCGGCGAGGGCGGTTGACCGATTCGGCAGCCGGTTACCGTTCATTTGGCATCAATCTGTGCATTAATTATTTGAGGTAGAAAGGGAATTTCCCATTTACCTTGGCGCGGTCTTTTGAGTGTCGCAAATTTGTGATATACTTGGGACCGAATGATGACTGTGATTGGGATGTGCTCCGTAAGTATGCTCGCTTTGGAGTTCTGAATTTATGACAAATAAGCCGCCTGACGGGGCCATGCAGGGCCTCGGCTGTGGTGCTTTTGTCGTCTCATATCCCGATCAGTAATGAAGGATGAATATGAATGTCGAAATCGAAAAAGCTTGAGTTCCGCCCGAACGATTATGTCGTCTACCCGGCTCATGGCGTAGGTCAGATCGTGTCAATCGAAGAGCAGGAAGTTGCAGGCTTCTCGCTTGAGCTGTTCGTGATTTCTTTTGAAAAAGACAAAATGACCCTGCGCGTGCCGACTAACAAGGTCACTGAATCGGGGCTTCGGTCGCTCAGCTCACCGGATGTGATCAGTCAGGCAATGAAGACGCTGAAGGGCAAAGCCAAGGTCAAACGCGCCATGTGGTCGCGCCGGGCGCAGGAATACGAGCAAAAGATCAACTCGGGTGACTTGATCTCGATCGCCGAAGTGGTCCGCGACCTGCACCGCACCGACGACCAGCGCGAGCAGAGTTATTCCGAGCGTCAGCTGTACGAAGCCGCGCTGGAACGTCTGACACGCGAAGTGGCCGCAGTTTCTGGCGCCGATGAGATTTCGGCTGCCAAACAGGTCGATGAGGTTCTGACCTCACGCGCAGCCTGATTGCGTTCGAGCCAATTTAAGGGTCGTCCCGATATCCGGGGCGGCCCTTTTTCGCAACTAGGCGCTTGGTCTTGTGGTGTGTGTCGGGTATTTTTCTGTAACTGCAGGAAGATACGGGGACATGATGAAGCAAACCGTCAAGTTTCTCTACATCAGCCACGAGCCGGTCTCGGTCTGGTTTCGCTATGGGCTGATCCTGTTCGATATCGCCTCGATCATCTTTTTTGTCTCCACGGCGAATATCCCGCATGGGCCTGGGCTGACGGCGGCAAGTTTGGGTGTCGGGCTGATCATCCTAATGGATTTCTGCGCGCGGATGTGGATTTCCAAAGACCGCTGGAAACTGCTGCGCCAGATTTACACGATGGCAGACATCGTTGTGATCGTGTCGCTGCTGCTTGACCCGTTCCTGACCGGCAATCTCGCGTTTCTTCGGATATTGCGCGCGTTGCGGCTGATCCATTCCTATCATCTGCTGCGGGATTTGCGCCGAGATAGTCCTTTCTTCCGAACCCACGAGGACGCGGTGATTGCGGCGATCAATCTGATGGTCTTTGTTTTTGCAACCTCGACTGCAGTACTGGTCTTTTTCGTCCCCGAAGATGCGCAGACCCCCTATATCGACGCGCTTTATTTCACTATGGCGACCCTGACGACAACGGGGTTCGGAGATATCACGCTGGGCACACCAGCGGGAAAGCTGTTTTCCGTTTTCATCATGGTTGTTGGCGTGGCGTTGTTTGTCCGTCTGGCGCAGGCGATCTTCATGCCGCAGAAAGTGCGCTACAAATGCCCAAGCTGCGGCCTGTTCCGGCACGATCCGGATGCTGTGCATTGCAAACACTGTGGCGCGACGCTGCGCATTGAAACCGGTGGGGCGTCTTAGATTGAGGCTGTTAGCGTCAGGAGGAAGATGATTTCCGAGACCTGCTGCGTGGCCCCCAGAATATCACCGGTTTGGCCACCGATCTTGGTCTTGGCGATGCGAGCGACAAAAGCCGCTGCAAGTAGGGCGCAGAGCATCGGCGTGATGGCTGATCCACCCAGCAGCAATAGCGACAGGACGATAGCCAACACGATACTGGCCAGCACCGCAGACAAGGGGGGCGCACCAACCGAATGGCTCAGCCCCGATTTGCGAGCGTTGGGTAGCGCGCGCATCAGCACGGGCATCATGGCGCGTGAGAACAGGCAGGCGGCCAATATGCCCGTCAACAGACCCGCACCGATCAGTGCCATGACAGCAGCAATTCGAAGCAGTTGGCCCAGCAACAGGGCCAGTACGCCGTAAGTGCCGATATGGCTGTCCTTCATGATCTCCAGTCGACGTTCGGTTGTGAAGCCGCCCCAAAGCCCGTCGGCCGTATCGGCTAGCCCGTCTTCGTGCATCGCTCCGGTTGCGATGATCAACGTGGCGACCAGCAGGGCGGCGGTGGCAAGGGTTGGCAGCTGCGCCCAGATTGCAATCCAGGCGACGCCGCAAGCCAGCGCCCCCACAACAAGCCCGGCAAGGGGATAGGCCCAAGCCGCACGCGACTGGCGGGTGAACGCTTGATCGGGCAGGCGTGGCAGGGGCAGGCGCGTCAAAAGGACCAGAGCCAGCGAGATATCCCACAGGGAAAACGGGGCGGTGTCGTTTTTGGTCACTCCCAGGCCTTTCCGGGTCTTGTTGCTTTGCCAGCATTGGTTAAACACACACAACCACTCTGATGCAACGAGGCTTTCCATGCTGCCCGAACTCAATGACTTGAACAGTTTCCGCAATGCGCTGACCGGCGCACCCGGTCCGGACACCGCTGCCAAGCAGGGCGCGGAAGAGCGCAACGGTCAACTAACCAAACCGCCCGGCGCGTTGGGGCGGCTTGAGGATCTGGCGATCTGGTATGCAGGTTGGCGCGGGGATGCGCGGCCTCAGATCGATGCGCCGCAGGTCATCGTGTTTGCGGGCAACCATGGCGTAACTGCTCAAGGTGTCTCGGCGTTCCCGCCCGAAGTGACGGTGCAGATGGTCATGAATTTCGAACATGGCGGCGCGGCGATCAACCAGTTGGCAAAGGCTGCGGGCGCGAAGATGGACGTGCACGCGCTGGAGCTGGACCGTCCGACCGCAGATTTTACCCAAGCCCCCGCGATGAGCGAAGAGGAATTTCTAAGCGCACTGCGCACAGGATGGCAGGCGGTTGATCCGCAGGCCGATCTGCTGGTTGTTGGAGAGATGGGGATCGGAAATACCACGCCGGCTGCCGCCATCGCTTGCGCGCTATTTGGCGGGGATGCTGCCGACTGGACTGGCCGCGGGACCGGTGTGGATGATGCAGGTCTGGCGAACAAAACCAGGGTTGTTGCGGAAGGCGTCGCTCTGCATGGTCAGGGCGATGGACTTCATATTCTAAGGTGCCTCGGCGGACGCGAGATTGCGGCTATGGCGGGTGCGATAGCCGCCGCGCGCGTATTGCGGATACCGGTAATTCTGGATGGATTCATCTGCACCGCAGCTGCAGCCTGTCTGGCGCAGATTTCGGAAACAACGCTTGATCACACCATCGCGGGCCACCAAAGCGCCGAGGGCGCGCATGCCGCGATGCTGGGCAAGCTCGGCAAGGAGCCATTGCTGACCCTCGGCCTGCGCTTGGGCGAGGGCTCGGGCGGGGCGTTGGCGATCAACATTCTGAAAAGCGCGGTTGCTTGCCATTCCGGCATGGCGACATTCGCTGAAGCGGGTGTGTCGGACGGTTAAGCCGACTTCTTGGCGTGTTCCTCGGCCAGTTCCAGCAGCGCGGTTTCCAGATCTTTTTCCAGTTGCCGCGCACGCTCGATGTATTTCTTGTTTTCGGCTGTGGGCATGCCGGGGATCCACAGTTCTGCAAGCTCGCGCACCGATCCCCGGTCGTGGTGATAAAAGGTTTGTTCAGCTTGTGCGGCCTCGTATTCACTGAGGCCAATGTTCTCCAATACATAGCGGCCCGCGCGTAGCGATCCGTCGAACATCTCGCGGACAATATCGTTGGCCCCTGCCTGATACAGTTCATAGACATGGTTGCGGTCGCGGGCGCGGGCGATGATGTGCAGATCGGGCCGCTGGCGGCGGGCATATCCGACGAGACGGGTGACCTGTTTGTAGTCATCCATGGCCGCGACAAGGACCGCTGCCTTTTCGATTCCAGCAGCGCGCAGCAATTCGGGGCGAGTGGGGTCGCCAAGGAAGCCTCTGACACCGAACCGTCGCATCAGCTGGATCGTTTCGATATCGTGGTCCAGAACAACTGTTTTAAACCCGCTTGCCTGTACCAGCCGGTTGACGATCTGCCCAAAGCGACCGATCCCGGCGATGATGACAGGGCCTTTTTCGTCGATCTGATCGGGTTCAACCTGCGGATTGCTCTCGCCGAGAAAGCGCGAAAGTACGTCGTAGACGATAAACAGAAGCGGTGTGATCAACATGGTCAGCGCGATGATCATCAACAGTTTTTGCGACAAGCCCGGCGGAATCACGTTCTGCTGCGTAGAAAACGCCAACAAGACAAAGCCGAATTCACCGGCCTGGGCCAAACCCAGCGTGAACAGCCAGTGATCGCGCCCGCGCAGCTTGAAGGCGCGCCCGACGATGAACAGGATGATCCCCTTGGCCAGTATGACCAGTAAGGCCAAACCGATCAGGTCAAACGGGTCGGCGAAGAAATACCCGATATCGATCCCAGCGCCCACGGTGATGAAGAACAGGCCCAGCAACAGCCCCTTGAACGGCTCAAGGTCGCTTTCCATTTCGTGTCGGAACTCCGAACTGGCCAGAACCACTCCGGCCAGAAACGCGCCAAGAGCGGGCGACAGGCCCACAAGGGTCATCAGGAACGAGATGCCGACCACGATCATTAGCGCCAGTGCCGTATACATTTCGCGCAGGTGGGTGGCGTGGATGAAACGGAACAGTGGGCGGGTCAGGTAGATGCCGGCCAATACGACAAACGCGACGGCGCCAATGGTGACAAGCGTAACGGCCCAGCCGGGCAGACCTTCGACCAGCGAGAGTTTGGCGTGATAATCCGCGTCTTTGGCTATGCCTACGCCACGGCTGATGGAGCCGTCATCTTCGATGTGGATACTTGCGGGCAGGGCAAGCAGCGGCAGGAAAGCTAGGATCGGGATTACGGCAATGTCCTGCGTCAGCAGGACCGAGAAGGTCGCTCGACCTCCGTTGGTTTGCATCAGGCCCTTTTCGGACAGGGTCTGCAGCACGATTGCCGTGGAAGAAAGCGACAAGGTCAATCCAACCGCCAGCGCTACCGACCATTGATGACCCGCATAGAACGCCACAGCTGCGATTGCTGCGGTCGACAGGCCGACCTGCAGCCCGCCCAAGCCTAACAATTTGTCCCGCATATCCCACAAGGCACGGGGCTCAAGCTCGAGCCCGATCAGGAACAGCATCATCACGACGCCGAATTCGGCCACATGCTGCAGGCTTTCCGTCTCGGCCCCGACAAGGCCCAAAATGGGACCAATCGCGATGCCTGCGGCCAGATAACCCAGCACCGATCCCAGACCCAGACGGGCGGAAAGCGGCACCGCGATCACCGCAGCTGCCAGATAGATCGATGCCTGATAAAGGAACTCGTTCATTATTGTCCTCTTAAATCCGCTCAGGTCGGGAGCGGCGCGTCGCGTTTCAATTGGTCCATCACGATCTGGCTTTGCACCCGTGCAACTGCAGGATGCGGCAGGATCACTTCGTGAAGCAAGGTATTGAGTGCGGATAAGTCGTCACAATAGACGTGAAGCAGGTAATCTGCCTCACCTGTCATCGTCCAGGCGCTGGTGATCTCGGGGCGGGTGTTGACCATGCGGGCGAAG
Organism: Ruegeria sp. B11; assembly: GCF_056539785.1. Classification (NCBI taxonomy): domain Bacteria; kingdom Pseudomonadati; phylum Pseudomonadota; class Alphaproteobacteria; order Rhodobacterales; family Roseobacteraceae; genus Ruegeria; species Ruegeria sp. B11. The sequence continues at coordinate 148,314 of NZ_JBQFVO010000001.1, forward strand.
CCTGCGGATTGTTCGGGGCCATGAGTGCCCAGATGCACCTGAATGAACCCCTGAACCTGTAGCCCCAGCCTCAGCGGGTCCAGTCGTGCGGTGTACCCAGTGATGTAACCCTCGGCCTCAAGGCGCTGTCGGCGACGGCCCGCCTGACTGGCGGATAGATTCAGCACATCACCCAATTGCTGCGACGTCAGATGCGCGTCGCGCTGCAAAGCTGCGAGTATTCCGATATCAATCCGATCCAGCACGTGCGGCGTTTCCTCAAGATTTGCAATCAATATGCGGAAAGTACGCATCTAAACTTAGTTTATACGAAAACAATGCGCAGAAACAGCACTCATTAAGGCGTATTTTTGAATCAGCAAAGAAATTCCTGTTTTCCGAGGAGACGCGCCATGGGTCCTTTCCCGCATAACGCCCCGAAATCTGTCATCAGCGAAGAAAACCCAGCCGGTACCGACGGGTTTGAGTTTGTTGAATTCGCACATCCCGAGCCGCAAGAGCTGCGAGACCTGTTTGCGCGAATGGGCTTCGACTATGTCGGCTATCACCGCAACACCCCCAAGGTCGAGCTTTGGCAACAGGGTGATGTAACCTACATCCTGAACGCGGATCCTGATAGTTTTGCAGCCAAATTCGTGGCCGAGCACGGCCCCTGCGCCCCTGCCATGGGCTGGCGCGTTGTTGATGCTCAGAAGGCTTATGAGCACGCGATCGCCAAAGGGGCTGAGCCTTATGATGGCGCAGACAAGACCATGAACGTTCCGGCGATTAAGGGCATTGGTGGTTCGCTGATCTACTTCATCGATCAGTATTATGACACCTCGCCCTACAACGAGGAATTTGAATGGCTGGAGCAGTCAAAACCGCGCGGCGATGGGTTCTACTATCTCGATCACCTGACCCACAACGTGTTCAAGGGCAACATGGACAAGTGGTTCAAATTCTATGGCGACCTGTTCAACTTCCGTGAAATCCGCTTTTTCGACATTCAAGGTAAGTTCACCGGGCTTTACAGTCGCGCGTTGACTTCACCTTGTGGTCGCATCCGCATTCCGATCAATGAAGATCGTGGAGAGACCGGACAGATCGTCTCCTACCTGAAGAAGTACAATGGCGAAGGCATCCAGCATATCGCGGTGGGCAGCGACGATATCTACGCCTCGACCGATGCCATTGCCGAGAAGGGTCTGAAGTTCATGCCCGGTCCGAACGAGGCCTATTATGACATGTCTTACGACCGTGTGTCCGGCCATGATGAGCCCAAGCATCGGATGATGAAGCACGGCATTCTGATCGACGGCGAAGGTGTAGTTGATGGCGGTGAGACCAAGATTCTGCTGCAGATCTTTTCGAAAACAGTCATTGGCCCGATCTTCTTTGAGTTCATTCAGCGTAAAGGGGATGACGGGTTTGGTGAGGGCAATTTCAAAGCCCTGTTTGAATCGATCGAACGCGAGCAGATCGAGTCGGGTGAAATCTCGGCAGCCTAAACATGAATCAATGAAATCAACCGAGCGCCGTGTCTGACCGACATGGCGCATTTTCTTTACCCGCGCGGCATCTTGAGCGTGATGTTCTTGCCGCGCTTCTGATAGCGCAACTCGCTGTCGCCGATGGCGATGACATTACCTCCGTCGATGCGATCGCCCACCTTCAGCTTTTTGTAGCGTCCGCTGGGCAGGCGGACCAAAGCACGGCGGTTTGCCGGGGTGCCGTACACGCCGATTAGGTTCAACTTGCGCAGGTTAATCGCGTTGTCGATGGTTGCTTGTCTCGCAACTGACGCGGAAGACGGAATTTTGGGATTGACCGTTCTGGGCTGGAACGAACCAACTTCATCGGCATTACTGGCCACATTTGCGGTCGAGGCTAGCGCTGCACTCCCAGAACTAGGTTGCCGTGTCGCGCGCGCCGTGATGCTGGCAGGCCTGATTTTTGGACGGGGTACCCGTACAACAGCCAGCGCAGTCGGGGTTTCATCGACCTGCGGAGGGGTTTGCAGAGACTTGGGCCGCAGCTTGGGCCGGACCGAGGCCAGTTCTTGCCGGGATCGACCGCCAAGTTGCTGGCGTTCGAATTGATCCACCAGATTTTCCGGGCGTGGCCGTGGGCGAAACGCCGCGAGTCTCTCATCGACCTCTTCTACGACAACGGGTTCTGTTTCGAACCTGGTTGGGGGGTCGGGGGGCACAGATGCGGGACGACCCAGATAAACCATAACGCCGGCCGGGTTCAGCGTGCCTTCGGCGCTTGGCGTCACAAGTCCGCGTTCATCCAGGTTGAACCGCTGCCCCGCTTGGCCTGGCAAAGAGATCGACTCAAAAGACGCATCTGTGTCCAGGCTGGCAAGTTCGGGTAGTGCGACGGAATCGGTCGACAGGTCCGAGCGATCGACCGATGTGAGATATTGATTATCCACGCCAGCCACAGGCGCTGGCTCCAGATCTGAAGGTTCAACAGGGGCGGTGCCGGTAAACTCACGAAACTCGGTTCTGCTCTCTGGCAGATCAGCGATGTCTTCGACCGGCTCCGGTTCAATCTTCAGTGCTTCGAGAATGGCCTCGTCCGTGGGGGTGAGCACCGGTTCTTCCTCTGCCACTTCAGGTTCTTGTGGGAGGCTTGCGATCTCGGTTTCCTGAGGTTCGGGCTGTGTCTGCGGTTCTGCCGTCACAATTTCTGGCTCTGGCTGCAGCTCGGGCTCTAACGGCTCGGCCACTTCGACAATTTCGGGGTCAGAGCTGTTGTAAGACCAGACACCCAGCAACATTCCAACCACAACCGACGCTGCGATCGCAGGAATTGCAAAGCGTTTCAGATCCGTTCCTGTCTTGGCAGACGAGGGCAGTGCTTTGGTAGCAGGCTCAAATGCAGGGGGGGCTGCATCTTCAGCGATGGCGTGAACCGGTATGTCCGGCGTATCAACGGGTTTGGGGGCCGCAATCACAGCGTCCTCATCCACAATGATCGGCAGTTCCAGAAATGGCGCGTCCAGAGCATCGTTGCCGGTTGCGCTGACCCAGAATGCCTCGGGGATAAAGCCATGATCGGTGGCAAATGCGCTGGCTTCGTCCAGCGTTTGCTGGGCCACAGCGGCAACCGGGGTCTCAGTCCCCACGTCGCCCGCGACATAAGCCAGCTCTGATAGCTCATAGGGCGTGGCTGCGGCCAACGTATCCTTGACCTTTTTCGCCGCTGCATCGGTGTCCAAACCATCGGTGTCGACAACCAAGCGGCGCACCTGATCGGATGGAATCACAAGCTTGCAACTCAGGTCATTTTCCAGCGCGAATCCTTGATCCCGAAGGGCCTGCATCTGGTCCGCGAAATCCGACGCATCTAACGGAACGGTTCCAATGCAGTACCAGTCTCCATCCGACTGATGATGCAAGGAAATGCCGTTTTCAGAAAATGACAGCGCAAAGGCGGGTTTCATAATCGCGATGAACCATAATTGTCGGCTTTTATGCAAACGCTTAGATGTCTGCCCGCCGAGATTAGAGCAGGAACTCGCCGAGGGAAAGAAAAAGGCACGTTTCCCCCTTGCCGTGTACGGGCCCGACCACCCATCTTGAGAGCAAGCATCAAGGAGGGATCATCTTGAAGACACTTGCTTTTTTGGCCGCCATGGCCGCTGCCACCGCGACTCTGCCCGCCCATGCGGAAGAACGTCGCATCTCGGTCAGCGGGACCGGTACGGCTCTGGTTGCACCCGATATGGCAACGATAACACTGGGCGTGACCAATCAGGATGCGCAGGCATCGGTAGCGATGCAGGCGACCTCGGATGCGGTGACGCAGATCCTCAAACGACTGGACGAAATGGGATTGGAGGCGCGCGATGTTCAGACGCGCGATCTTTCGCTTTCACCGGTCTGGTCGGGGCGCAGCAATTCCAGCAATGAGCCACCCAAGATCACTGGGTTCACCGCGTCCAACCGCGTTTCGGTTCGCGTACGGGATCTGGATAATCTGGGCCAGATCATGGATGCGGTCATCAAGGATGGTGCGAATGATTTCGGCGGTCTGAGCTTTGGCGTGCAAGAGCCCAAACCGCTTGAGGCTGAAGCACGGGCCAAGGCTGTGGCAGATGCGACCGAGAAGGCGCAGCAACTAGCGCAGGCGTCCGGGGTTACGCTGGGTCCCGTCCTATCGATCAACGACCACGGCGGAGGTGTTCGCCCGATGGCTCAGATGCGCGAGATGGCTATGTCGGACGCCGGTGGCGTGCCGGTCGCAGGCGGAGAGATTTCCGTTTCGGTCAATATCGCGATGGAGTTCGAAATCGCGGAGTAATCTACGATCCAACCCGGGCTTGCAGCGGTTGGCGCTGCTGGCCCGATGCATCGAAATTCCCCGGCGCAAGCCAGTTCTCGAAGGCCGCCCGAATGCGCGGCCATTCGCTATCGATTATCGAAAACCACGCCGTATCCCGGTTGCGCCCTTTGTAATGGGTCGCCTGCCGGAAGACGCCCTCGAACGTGAAACCCAAACGTTCGGCTGCACGCTTTGATGGAGCGTTCAGCGCATCGCATTTCCATTCGTAGCGGCGATAGCCAAGCTCATCGAATACCCGGCGCATCATCAGATACATCACTTCGGTCGATTGCGGTTTACGCTGCAGCAGAGGCGAGAAATGGATGTGGCCCACTTCGATCGCACCCGCTGCTGGTTCGACCCGCAAATACGAGGCCATCCCCACGGGCACCTCATCCGCGTCGAGCACCGTATGGAACATCGGGTCCGCATCCATGCAGTTTGACTGCGCCCATGCGGTGAAATCCGCCTCAGAGTCGAACGGGCCGTAGGGCAGATAAGTCCAATTGTGGCCGTCCATGTCATTGGCAAACGCCCGGTACAAGCCAGGCGCGTGCCTGTTTACATCCAGTGGCACAACGGAACAGAACCGGCCCTGCATCGGTGTGTAAGGCGGGGTGGGGCGAGGAAACTCGCCCGCGACCGACAAGCCGATGGGTTGACCCAGTTCATTTGTGTTGTGCCCGGTCATCGGATCAGGCGCTGGCTTTGGACAGAGCCTGATCGAGATCAGCGATCAGATCGTCTGCATCCTCGATCCCGATGGACACGCGCACCACTCCAGGGCCTGCGCCTGCAGCTTCCTGCTGCTCGGGCGTCAACTGACGGTGTGTGGTCGAGGCCGAGTGGATGATCAGCGACCGTGCGTCGCCAAGGTTGGCCACGTGGCTGAAGATCTCAAGCGCGTTCACCAGCTTTACGCAGGCGTCATAGCCGCCCTTGACCGCAAAGGTGAACAGGGCGCCCGCGCCGCGCGGGTAGTGCTTTTTTACCCTGTCGCTATAAGGCGAGGATGGCAGGCCAGCATATGTCACGTAATCCACACGGTCGTCTGCCTCGAGCCACGCTGCTATTTTCTGCGCGTTTTCGACATGGCGCTCCATCCGTAGCGATAGCGTTTCTATCCCCATCAGTGTGTAATGCGCCGCCTGAGGGTTCATCGTCATGCCCAGATCGCGTAGACCGATCGCGATGCCGTGGAATGTAAAGGCGAGCGGGCCGAAGGTCTCGTGGAATTTCAGGCCGTGATAGGCGGGTTCGGGTTCGCTGAGCGAAGGAAACTTGTCATTTGCCGACCAGTCGAACTTGCCCGAATCCACGATGCAGCCGCCGGTCACGGTGCCGTTTCCGGTCAGGTACTTGGTGGTCGAGTGCACGACCAGCGTCGCGCCCTGTTCAATCGGGCGGCACAGGTAGGGCGTGGCAGAGGTGTTGTCGACGATCAGCGGAATGCCTGCTGCATCGGCTAAATCCGCCAGAGCACGGATATCAGTGACATAGCCGCCGGGATTGGCGATGGATTCGCAGAATACTGCACGGGTGTTTTCGTCGATAGCGGCCTTCACAGCGTCCAGATCATCGGTATCAACGAATTTGGCCGACCAGCCGAAACGTTTGATCGTCTGGCTAAACTGCGTCACCGTCCCACCGTAGAGGCGGGTCGAGGCGACAACATTGCAGCCCGGCCCCATCAGCGGGAACAGCGCCATGATCTGCGCTGCGTGTCCCGAGGAACAGCAGACCGCACCGACACCGCCTTCAAGCGTCGCCACACGTTCCTGCAGCACCGCAACAGTCGGGTTGGTCAGTCGCGAATAGATAAAACCCACTTCCTGCAGGTTGAACAACGCGGCGGCGTGTTCCGCGTCGCGAAATACATATGCCGTGGTCTGGTAGATCGGTGTCTGGCGCGCGCCTGTGGCAGGGTCGGGGCGGGCCCCGGCGTGAATTTGCAGCGTGTCAAAACCGTAGGTGGGTCCGTCAGACATCGAGGAAATCTCCTGTTGGAATGTGTGTTGCTGAATCTCTAGGACATTGGCTCGCCCGGCACAATGTCCGCGTCACCGCAGCCAAAGCCCCTTGGACTTGATCGTTTTGCGAATGACCTGTTCGCGTGCGGGCAGGTTGTTTCGGTCGAACAATGCCCGGATCTTCGCACCCTTGCGCTGTATCACGAGCTTCTTCAGTGGATCATAGCCTTTGAGCACTTTTTTGATCTTGTTCGGGGCCACGACGGTTTCCAATATCTCGACCACATGATCGCTTTCGCGGGCGTAGAGCATCGGGAACAGGCGATAGTGGCAGCTGATCCGACCATCCAGCAGGCCCTCGGGCAGGGCATCCCGTCCGCCACCGAAGGAATGGATGACCAGCGGCAAGGCGATCTGATCTAGCCACGGGTTCAGAACTTGCCCGGTCAGTTCGGGGATTTCCTCGTCGCGAATGGTGCGGGCATAGCCCATAAACCGCTCACCAAATTGGCGGGGGCATTTGTAGAAGAAATAACCGGCGTTAAAATACAGGTAGCGCCGCCAATAACCCTCGGGCTGGCTGGGATCGAGAGAGCTTTCGAAATCCAGCCCGAACCGGTCATACAGTGCGCGCCAGATACCCTCATATCCTGGGCCGTAGAGCGTGGGTTTGGGCCATGTTCCCTCGACCCGAAGTGAGGCGCCGGGCTGTTCGAAATCGAACGGGACGTCGGAAATTTCGCCGGTGATCAGAGTGTCGGAGTCGAAGAAGACAAAGGGCTCACCCTCTGGCATCGCCAGCAAAGCTTCGATCTTGTTGCCATTGGGATAGCTCGAGCCAAAAGCATGAGACTCAAAAGGCAGAATCTCGGCACCCAGATGCTGCAGGGCTTCAAGAACTTCGGCATCCTGAATGCTGGGGTTCTGAGGCCAAAGAGGGCCGGGCTGTGGCACCCCCACGAACAGCCGACCTTTGAACCCTGATGAGCTGTGGCGCAGCGAGGCGGCGAAAAGCAATGCCTCGTATTGCAGCCGGTTGTTTTGCCCGATGATGAGGATGTTAAATGTCGCCGGGCTTGCCTGCATCGTATTGCGCTTTCTGATCGGGCCGGTATTCGGCCGCTGCCTCAACCGGAAGTACAACAAGCTGTGAAGGGCGTCAAAACCCCAAACATGACCGGTTTGCAAATCCGGCTCGTGCTCCCATCTAATGTGACAGCAACGCAGGGGGATTGCATATGCGGGTCAATGCAGATTTCACACAGCGGGTCGCCGTTCACTTTGATCAGACCGAATGGGTCGCGTCACCGGTTGCTGGCGTCGAACGCAAGATGCTGGACCGCATTGGCGAGGAAGTGGCGCGTGCCACAACCATCGTGCGCTTTGCCCCCGGCAGCGCGTTTTCATCGCATACTCATGACGGTGGTGAGGAATATCTGGTGCTGGACGGAGTGTTCCAGGATGAAACCGGAGATTCCCCTGTCGGCAGCTATGTACGCAATCCCCCGACGTCCTCCCATACATCCTCGGCCAGCGAAGGCGCGACTATTCTGGTCAAATTGCATCAGTTCGACCCCAATGACTGCACCGAGGTTCGGCGCTCGATCAACGGGGGCGGAGATATCGATTTGTTCAAGGATGTGCATGAGGATGTCCAGGTGCAAACCTGGGGCGCGGGCGAACATATTGAATTGGACGCCGATAAGGGGTTTGAGGTCTTTGTTATCGAAGGTGGCTTTGCCGAGGCGGGCGAAGAATTTGGCACTTGGGACTGGTTGCGCTTGCCGCCTGGATCACGCTTTGCTGCTGTAGCAGGAGAGGGCGGAGCCCGTGTTTGGATCAAATCCGGCCACCTGGGCGGGATGGTCTGAGCCGCCGCTGCCAACAAAATAGGCAATTTCTGACTGAATCCGGGCCATTCCGCCCGGATTTTTCATTTTTTGACCATTTGGCAAATTTTACCAATTGATAAAAAATCAGATTGTGGCAAGCTGGGGTCCATAACAAACATATCTACAGGGAGTAGAGTGATGGCACAGGGCCAGATGGCACCCGGGATCGTCTCCGGGCGGCTTTCCAGCGATGAGCTGACCTCGAATTTCACCGATCTGCATCCGCCGCTGGCCCCGCACGAGGCCGCTGTGGCCGCCGATCGATGCTATTTCTGCTATGACGCGCCATGTGTGACGGCCTGTCCTACGGATATCGATATTCCGTTGTTCATTCGCCAGATTCAGGCCGGGCAACCGCAGGCGGCAGGGCAGACCATTCTGGAGCAGAACATTCTGGGCGGCATGTGTGCCCGGGTTTGTCCGACCGAAACTTTGTGTGAAGAGGCTTGCGTGCGTGAGACGGCAGAAGGCAAGCCGGTCGAGATCGGACGCCTGCAGCGTTATGCAACCGATGATGTGATGGCCTCGGGTGCGCATCCGTTCGAGCGCGCCGCATCAACCGGCAAGACAATTGCCGTGGTTGGGGCAGGGCCCGCCGGTCTGGCCTGTGCGCATCGTCTGGCGATGCTGGGGCACGATGTGGTGATCCACGAAGGCAAGCCCAAGCCAGGCGGTCTGAACGAATACGGGATTGCGGCGTATAAATCTACCAATGATTTTGCACAGGCCGAGGTCGATTGGCTGCTTAAAATTGGCGGGATCGCGATCGAGACCGGTTCGATTCTGGGAGAGACGGTTTCTCTGGAAGGGTTGCAGGAGAACTATGACGCTGTTTTCCTGTCAATAGGACTTGCGGGGGTGAACGCACTGCGGGCTGATGGTGTCGATAAAGACGGGGTGCGCCCGGCGGTCGACTTTATCTCGGATGTGCGACAGGCCAGCGATCTGGTTGATCTACCTGTGGGTCGCAATGTCGTTGTGATTGGCGGTGGTATGACTGCCGTAGATGCGGCAGTGAAATCGAAACTGCTAGGCGCTGAGCACGTCACCATCGCCTATCGCCGAGGTCGCGACGCGATGGGTGCCAGCCGGTACGAACAGGATTTGGCGGCGTCGCATGGTGTTCGGATTCTCTGCAATGTTCAGCCGGTGGCCATTCACGGAAATGGTGCCGCAGCAGAGATCGAATTGGAGTATACTGCGAGCCATGATGGTCGACTGACCGGAACGGGTGAAACTGTCCGTGTGCCGGCTGATCAGGTTCTTAAGGCCATCGGTCAGACGCTTGACGGTGCGCCGGAAGGCCTAACGCTGGATGGCAATAAGATTGCCGTGACGGGGGCGGGACGCACTTCAATGACCGGTGTGTGGGCTGGCGGAGACTGTGCGGCAGGAGGCGAAGACCTGACCGTGACCGCCGTAGCCGAAGGTCGCGATGCCGCGATGGATATCCACGCTGCACTGAGCGCGTGAAACTCAAAGACAAAGATGCAGAGCTGCATCAGGGAGGCCGGATAAATGGCTGATTTAACATCAAACTTTCTTGGAATATCAAGCCCGAACCCGTATTGGCTGGCCTCCGCGCCACCGACGGATAAGGAGTACAATGTTCGCCGCGCCTTCGAGGCCGGATGGGGCGGCGTAGTGTGGAAGACCTTGGGGGCCGAGGGGCCTCCGGTCGTGAATGTGAACGGCCCACGCTATGGCGCGATTTATGGCGCGGACCGCCGGTTGTTGGGACTCAACAACATCGAACTGATCACAGATCGGCCGCTTGAGGTGAACCTTGAGGAAATGGCCCGCGTAAAGGCGGATTATCCAGATCGCGCCCTGATCGCCTCGATCATGGTGCCCTGTGAGGAGGCTGCTTGGAAGGCCATTCTGCCGCGTGTGGCTGAAACCGGTGCGGACGGGATCGAGCTGAATTTTGGCTGTCCGCACGGGATGAGCGAGCGGGGTATGGGGTCTGCCGTCGGGCAGGTGCCGGAATACATCGAAATGGTGACCCGTTGGTGCAAACAGTATTACGACCGCCCAGTTATCGTGAAGCTAACGCCGAACATTACGGATATCCGCAAACCTGCGGCGGCGGCGAAGAATGGGGGCGCGGATGCGGTATCGCTGATTAATACGATCAACTCGATCACCAGCGTCAATCTGGACACCTTCAGCCCCGAACCCTCGATTGACGGTAAAGGCAGCCATGGTGGCTACTGCGGACCGGCGGTGAAACCAATCGCGTTGTCGATGGTGTCCGAGATTGCGCGGGCCGAAGCCACGCATGGGCTGCCGATCTCAGGCATCGGTGGCGTCACCACTTGGCGCGATGCAGCAGAGTTTATCTCGCTGGGTTGCGGCAATGTTCAGGTCTGCACTGCAGCGATGACCTATGGGTTCAAAATCATCGATGAATTGACGGCCGGCCTGTCGGAATGGATGGATGAGAAAGGCTATGCCAATATCGACGAAGTGATCGGACGCGCAGTGCCCAATGTGACGGATTGGCAATATCTGAACCTCAACTACATCGCCAAAGCGAAGATCGATCAGGATCAGTGCATCAAATGCGGTCGCTGTTTTGCAGCCTGTGAAGACACCAGCCATCAGGCGATTTCGATGTCGGCGGATCGGGTGTTCGAGGTTATCGACGAGGAATGTGTGGCCTGCAATCTTTGCGTGGATGTGTGCCCTGTAGAGGGGTGTATTTCCATGGATCCGATGGCCGCCGGAGCGGTTGATCCGCGCACAGGCAAGGTCGTTGATCCTGAATATGCCAATTGGACGACACACCCCAACAACCCCATGGCGAAAGCGGCGGAGTAGTCAGAGATTTTTCGTCGAAAAATCTTGGCGGAGAAAATTCGACGAATTTACTCAGAACAGAATGTCGATGGGTCCGTTGTGGCAGATGATGACATATTGATTGGCGGTGCGGATCAAATGGTATCCGCGCCGTTTCACTTCTGCCTGAAAAGCCGCGTGACCAACCTCCCGTTCGACCCAAGCAACTGAGCGTCGCACAACAGCTCCCGTTCGAGCAGATCGGGACGAGAAAAGCTGGGTGATCCAAGGCTCGGGATCTGAGCGATACGTCATCATGCTCCGAGCTTTTCTCAATAGGGTTAAACGTCTCTTAAGGTGTAAGCAGTTTTCGATAGAGCGTTTCCACGAACGGAACCGCGCCTTCGAAAGGGTCTTCTTCCCCAAGAATTGCCCGGACTTGAACATCGAAATCCGCATAATGCTGTGTCAGCGCCCAGATCGAAAAAATCAGATGATAGGGATGGACTCGTGCAATTTTCCCCTGAGCCATCCAGCTTGTCAGAATCGTGGTTTTTTCATCGACCAGTTTTTTGAGATCGCTGGACAAAGCTTCATGAATGCGCGGCGCGCCCTGAACAAGCTCATTGGCAAAGAGGCGGCTCTCGCGCGGCAGGTCGCGGCTCATCTCAAGCTTGCGTTGGATATAAGACAGTATTTCTTCCAGCGGGTCGCCATCCTCATTCAACGCGTGCAGGGGAGCGAGCCAGACTTCAAGCAGACCCGACAACAGGGCTGTATGGATCGCTTCTTTCGATGGAAAATAATAGAGCAGATTGGGCTTGCTTAGCCCCGCCTCAGCTGCAATTTGGTCGACGGTTGCGCCGCGAAAACCGTGGGCTGAGAACACATTCAGGGCCGCCTCGAGAATCGCTGCTCGGTTCTTTTGCTGAATCCGGGTTGGGGCGCGGTCTTTGGGCATGTTCACCTGTTGTCCTTTTTTCGGCCAGTTGGGCGTCAATTATGTCGAAAATTCCGGCAGGCCACTGCAATTTCTTGACTGATGTCGAACCCGTGATAGCGTGAGTTTGACCAGATGGTCAAATCAAGACACCAAAAGCGAGCCAAATCGCAAGCAACAGGGAAGAACATGATGGCAGCTCCGGCGCAGAATCTCAGGATCAATGGCGACAGGTTATGGGACAGCCTGATGGAGATGGCCAAGATCGGCCCAGGCGTCGCGGGTGGCAACAACCGTCAGACGCTAACGGACGAGGACGCCGAAGGGCGCGCGCTGTTTCAGAAATGGTGCGAGGATGCCGGTTGCTCGATGGGGCTGGACCAGATGGGCAATATGTTTGCCCGACGAGAGGGAGCGGACCCCGAGGCTCTGCCGGTTTATGTAGGGTCGCATTTGGATACGCAGCCCACAGGTGGCAAGTATGATGGCGTTCTTGGCGTGCTTGGTGGGCTGGAGATCATTCGCACGCTGAATGACCTGGGCATCAAGACCAAGCACCCTATTGTGGCCACCAATTGGACCAACGAAGAAGGAACGCGATTTGCCCCGGCGATGTTGTCTTCGGGGGTGTTTGCCGGAATGCACACTCAGGACTGGGCTTATGCACGTGAGGATGCCGAAGGAAAGAAGTTCGGAGATGAACTGAACCGCATCGGTTGGCGCGGCGATGAAGAGGTTGGTGCGCGCAAGATGCACGCTTTCTTTGAGTTGCACATTGAACAAGGCCCGATTCTGGAAGCTGAAGGTAAGGATATTGGCGTTGTAACCCATGGTCAGGGTTTGAGCTGGACCCAGGTTACCGTGACCGGCAAGGATGCGCATACTGGGTCTACACCGATGCCGATGCGCAAGAATGCCGGGCTGGCGATGGCGCGTATTCTTGAGAAAGTGGACGAGATTGCATGGTCGCATGCACCTCATGCCGTGGGTGCGGCGGGGCATATCGATGTCTATCCGAACTCACGCAATGTGATCCCCGGAAAGGCAGTGTTCACGGTCGATTTTCGCTCGCCCGAGTTGGACGTTATCACTGATATGGAGAACCGTCTGCGAGTCGCAGCTGAAGATATCGTCGAAGAGATGGGGCTGCAGATCGAATTCGAGAAAGTGGGCGGTTTTGATCCGGTGAAGTTTGATGAAGGTTGCGTGGCGGCGGTGCGCGATGCGGCTGAGCGGTTGGGGTATTCGCATACGGATATCATCTCGGGCGCCGGGCATGATGCCTGCTGGATCAACCGGGTAGCGCCAACGGCGATGGTGATGTGCCCATGCGTTGATGGGTTGAGCCATAATGAAGCTGAGGAGATCAGCAAGGATTGGGCTGCAGCCGGGGCGGATGTTCTGTTGCATGCGGTCGTTGAGACAGCAGAGATTGTGGAATAGGGGGCTCTGCCCCCGTCGCCCGATGGGCGGCTCCCCCGGGGTATTTTTAGCCAGATGAAGCAAGCGGCGTAGACCGCATCAGGGAGTTTAACATGAGCACTGTAATCAAGAACGGAACCGTTGTGACCGCTGATCTGACCTATAAGGCGGATGTAAAGGTCGAAGGTGGTGTGATTACTGAGATTGGGCCGGACCTGCGAGGTGATAAGGAACTTGATGCATCGGGCTGTTATGTCATGCCCGGAGGGATTGACCCGCACACGCATCTGGAAATGCCGTTTATGGGAACCTATTCCAGCGATGATTTCGAAAGCGGCACGCGCGCAGCGCTGGCAGGCGGGACCACGATGGTTGTGGATTTCGCGTTGCCTAATCCGGGCGAAAGCCTGTTGGACGCCCTGAAGCGTTGGGACAACAAGTCTACGCGCGCGAACTGTGATTATTCGTTCCATATGGCGGTGACCTGGTGGGGCGAGCAGGTGTTTGACGACATCAAAACCGTCATCGAGACGCGTGGCATCAATACGTTCAAGCATTTCATGGCCTATAAAGGCGCGCTGATGGTGAACGACGATGAGCTGTTTGCTTCGTTCAAGCGTCTGGCCGAGTTGGGTGGCACCGCGATGGTTCATGCCGAGAATGGCGATGTGGTTGCAGAACTGAGTGCGAAGCTATTGGCAGAAGGTAATACCGGGCCAGAGGCGCATGCCTATTCCCGCCCGCCACAGGTGGAAGGTGAGGCAACCAACCGCGCGATCATGATCGCGGATATGGCGGGTGTGCCGCTCTATGTGGTGCATACTTCCTGTGAGGAGGCGCACGAGGCTATTCGACGCGCCAAGATGCAGGGCAAACGGGTTTGGGGCGAACCTTTGATCCAACACCTGACGTTGGATGAAAGCGAATACTTCCATCACGATTGGGAGCATGCAGCACGGCGAGTCATGAGCCCTCCGTTCCGGAACAAACAGCATCAGGATAGCTTGTGGAACGGTTTGCAGTCCGGAACACTGAGTGTGGTGGCCACGGATCACTGTGCCTTTACGACCGAGCAGAAACGCTATGGCGTTGGGGATTTCACCAAGATTCCGAACGGGACCGGAGGGCTGGAGGATCGGATGCCGATGCTTTGGACGCATGGGGTGAATACCGGGCGATTGACGCCGAATGAGTTCGTGGCTGTTACTTCAACTAACATCGCCAAGATATTGAATTGTTATCCGAAAAAAGGCGCGGTTCTCGTGGGAGCGGATGCTGATCTGGTGGTTTGGGATCCGGATAAGGCCAAGGTGATCTCGGCTGATACGCAGCAGTCGTCGATCGACTACAACGTCTTCGAGGGCAAAGAGGTGCGAGGGCTGCCTCGGTTCACGCTGACCCGCGGTGCGGTGGCTGTACATGATGGCGAGATTCAGACTCAGGAAGGGCACGGTAAGTTCGTGGCACGTGAGGCCAATACCCATGTGAACAAGGCGCTGAGCACCTGGAAAGAGTTGACAGCGCCCCGGCCTGTTGAGCGGACAGGTATACCGGCAACGGGAGTATAAACCCCTTGGGTCGCCTTTCTGGCGACTCGGGTCTGAGCTTCTTCAAGGCAATGGAATGAATACAGAAAATACTACTCAGCCCGTTATTGAGGCAAGGCAGCTGGATCTTACATTTCAGACGAATGATGGGCCTATTCATGCGCTGAAAGATGTGAACTTGTCGATTGGCAAGGGCGAGTTCGTTAGTTTTATCGGCCCCTCGGGCTGCGGCAAGACGACGTTCCTGCGCTGTATCGCAGCACTGGAAACACCGACCGGCGGGACCCTGACCGTGAATGGCATGACGCCTGACGAAGCACGGCGAAAGCGCGCTTATGGGTATGTGTTTCAGGCGGCCGGGCTCTACCCGTGGCGGACCATTGCAAAGAACATCAAGCTGCCGCTTGAGATCATGGGCTATTCCTCTGCCGAGCAGGAGGAACGCGTTAGAAAGGTTCTGGAACTTGTTGATCTTGATGGATTTGGCGGTAAGTTCCCCTGGCAGCTCTCGGGCGGGATGCAACAGCGGGCCAGTATTGCGCGGGCCTTGGCATTTGATGCGGATATTCTGCTGATGGACGAACCGTTCGGTGCGCTGGATGAGATTGTGCGCGACCATCTGAACGAACAGCTTCTGGCATTATGGGCGCGCACCGAGAAGACCATCGGTTTCGTGACACATTCGATCCCCGAAGCGGTGTATCTCAGCACCAAAATCGTGGTAATGAGCCCTCGGCCCGGCCGGATCACGGATGTGATCGATAGCCCTCTGCCGAAAGAGCGGCCTTTGGATATCCGTGATACGCCCGAGTTTATCGAAGTCGCCCACCGCGTGCGAGAAGGATTGCGAGCGGGTCATGGGGATGATGTGTGATGGCGGATAAAGGCATCAGACGGGCATCCCGCGAAGATGTGGGGGATTGCGCGCGCATCATCGCGACCTGGGCCGCCCAGACCGATTGGATACCCGAGGAATTGCCAGAAGAAAAGCTGGCGGATCTGATCCTTGAGGCGTTTCCGAACAGGGACATCTGGATCGCAGGTGATCCGATTGATTGCTATATGTCTGTCGATCCGGTCGAACATAAGGTTGGTGCGCTGTATTGTTTGCGCACTGGGCAGGGCATCGGCAAGCAATTGCTGGATAAGGCGAAGGAGGGGCGCGACCATCTTTGGCTGACCACACATGTGCCAAATGTCGACGCGCAACGGTTTTATCGGCGCGAGGGCTTTGTTGAGACGGGAAGAGAGCCTCCGGTGCCACCTGACACGGTGCCTGTCATTCGGATGGAGTGGCACGCATGAAGCAGATCATTGCAGTCCTCACCGTGATCGCCGCCATTGTCGTTGTCTGGTACGCGGCCTGTATTCCTATGAATATCAAAGGGGTTCTGACTGAACAGGAGCGCGTGGGTGCTGAAGTCCAGCCACCTTCAGCCAAGGATCGCCGGGACATGGGTGAGATCGGTCTGGCCTTGAACAACGCGTTTGCAATCCCAGCCACATGGGAGCAGGACCGCCCCCGTCTGCCTGCACCCCATCAAGTTGGGATTGAGTTGTGGGAAACCACGATTGAGAAAAAAATCACCTCGAAACGCTCTCTGATTTATCATGGCTGGGTCACGCTGAGCGCCACGATGCTGGGTTTTGCTATCGGAACCGGGTTGGGCATCCTACTGGCGGTCGGGATCGTGCACAGTCGGGTGATGGATCTGTCGGTGATGCCCTGGGCGATCGTTAGCCAGACCATTCCTATCATTGCGCTGGCTCCGATGATCATCGTTGTTCTGTATTCTGTTGGGGTTCAGGGGATCATTCCGAAGGCGATCATTTCGGCGTATCTGAGTTTCTTCCCCGTCGTCGTAGGCATGGTAAAAGGGCTGCGCAGCCCGGATGCTATGCAGTTGGATTTGCTGCGAACCTACAATGCCAGCCGTTCGCAGGGGTTTTGGAAACTGCGCCTGCCGGCCTCGATGCCCTATCTCTTCACATCGCTGAAAATTGGCGTCGCTGCTTCGCTGGTCGGGGCCATTGTTGGAGAACTGCCGACCGGGGCTGTTGCCGGGTTGGGTGCACGGCTGCTGGCCGGTAGCTACTATGGCCAGACGGTACAGATCTGGTCGGCGCTGTTCGCTGCGGCCATTCTCGCCGCCTGTCTCGTCGGGTTGCTGGGGCTGATCGAGCGGACCGTCCTGAAACGAATGGGGATGGCACAATGATACCTATTCTTGGTGCAATCGCAGTCTGGTTATTGGGCTGGTGGTTGAACAGCAGTCTGGCCAGCGGACCCTATTCTGACACACGGATGGTGCGGTTTCTTGCGCCCCTGATCTTCGGTCTGACCGTGATTGGCATCTGGGAACTGGTGGTGCGTGGACTAGAAGTGCCCTTGGTCATCCTGCCCGCACCATCGGTCATCTGGGACCGTTTCTGGGACAGTTTGCCGACACTTTGGGCTGACTTTGTTCAAACGATCATCAAGGGAGCACTCAGCGGCTACATCATCGGCTGCGGTTCGGCCTTTCTCATGGCAATTGCCGTGGATAGATGGGATTTCCTGCGCCTCGGGCTTCTTCCCGTCGGCAACTTCGTTGCAGCGCTGCCGATCGTGGGCACCGCACCCATTCTAGTGATGTGGTTCGGGTTCGACTGGCATTCCAAGGCGGCGGTCGTCGTAGTGATGGTGTTCTTCCCGATGCTGGTGAACACGGTGGCAGGGCTGCGCGAAGCCACAACGATGCAGCGCGATCTGATGGAGACCTATGCCGCCACCTATTGGCAGAGCTTCCTGAAACTTCGCCTCCCCGCCGCTATGCCGTTTATTTTCAACGGGCTAAAGATTTCTACCACTCTGGCGCTGATCGGCGCTATCGTGGCTGAGTTCTTTGGCTCCCCCACATTGGGCATGGGCTTTCGGATATCGACCAGCGTCGGGCAATTGTCGCTGGATATGGTGTGGGCCGAGATTGTGGTGGCCGCGCTGGCGGGGACGGCCTTCTATGGCGTAGTGGCGATGATCGAAAAGGCGGTAACCTTCTGGCATCCGTCGCAGCGAGGATAAAGGAATAACTCAACAGACCCCATAAACGGGGCAAACATAAGCAACTAGGAGATATGAAGATGAAGAAGCTACTCAGTGGGGCGGTTGCGGCCTTTAGCCTGGCAGCCAGTGCGACACTTGCTGCGGATGAGGTGACACTGCAATTGAAGTGGGTCACGCAAGCGCAGTTTGCGGGCTATTATGTGGCAAAAGACAAAGGGTTCTACGAAGAAGAGGGGCTGGACGTCACCATTCTGCCCGGTGGTCCTGATATTGCGCCCACACAGGTGATCGCAGGTGGTGGAGCAGACGTTACGGTGGAATGGATGCCGGCTGCACTTGCTGCGCGCGAAAAGGGTCTGCCTCTGGTGAACATCGCGCAGCCTTTCAAGAGCTCGGGCATGATGCTGACCTGCTGGAAAGATGCGGGGATTGCCTCGCCCGAAGATCTCAAAAATCGCACGCTGGGAGTCTGGTTCTTCGGCAACGAATTCCCGTTCATGAGCTGGATGAGTCAGCTGGGAATCGGTACCGATGGCAAAAGCGACAGCGGTGTCGAAGTGCTGAAACAAGGCTTTAACGTCGACCCGCTGCTGCAGCGTCAGGCCGATTGCATCAGCACCATGACCTACAATGAGTATTGGCAGGTTATTGATGCCGGTGTCACGCCCGAAGAACTGGTAACCTTCAAATACGAAGATCAGGGCGTCGCGACGCTTGAGGATGGCCTATATGTGCTTGAAGAAAATTTGAGCGATGCGGCCTTCACCGACAAGATGGAACGGTTTGTCCGTGCCTCGATGAAGGGTTGGAAATACGCCGAAGAGAACCCGGATGAAGCCGCCGAGATCGTTCTCGAAAACGATGCAACCGGTGCCCAGACAGAAGAGCATCAAAAGCGCATGATGGGCGAGATTGCCAAGCTGACCGCAGGGTCGAACGGGGCGCTGGATCCAGCCGATTTCGACCGCACGGTTGATACCCTGCTGGCGGGCGGATCTGATCCAGTTATCACCAAAAAGCCTGAAGGGGCATGGACACATCAGATCACCGACGCTGCGCTGAACTGAACCAGCTACAGCAAAAGACGCGCCAATCAAACGCGGCCCTGACGGGGCCGCGTTCTTAGTTTTGAATGTCGAATTTGTGCCTGTACTTGCTGGCCAGAACCTTTAGTATTTCCCTGTAATTTATGGCATTTTGTCACAGCATGCGGCATGAATGGTAGAATATGCAGGGATTTGCATCAGAATTCACCCAAGCGCTCTCGCTGATCCTCGAAGGGGATGCAGAGCTGTGGGCAATTGTGTTGTTGTCGCTGCGTGTTTCGATCTTTGCTGTTCTGATTTCGGCGGTCATCGGGATGCCTATTGGGGCAGCTTTGGCCGTCGCGCGGTTTCCGGGACGGCGGGCGCTGATTATCCTTGTGAACGCTCTGATGGGGTTCCCACCAGTTGTCGTCGGTTTGCTGGTCTACCTGATGTTATCCCGATCCGGTCCTCTGGGGGTGCTGGAACTTCTCTACACTCCCACCGCAATGGTCATAGCGCAGGTGGTGCTGGTGACGCCGATCATGGCCGCACTTACCCGGCAGGTAGTCGAGATGCTGGCCGAAGAGTATTCTGAACAGCTTCGCTCGCTCGGCGTATCGCGGTTGGCTTCGATCCCGGTGCTGTTGTGGGACGCGCGTCTGGCTCTGGTCACCGCATTACTGGCCGGGTTTGGCCGGGCAATCGCCGAGGTAGGCGCAGTGATCATCGTCGGCGGCAATATCAATCACGTGACGCGCGTGATGACGACCACGATTGCGCTTGAGACTTCGAAGGGGAACTTGGCGCTGGCGCTGGCCTTGGGTGTGATCCTGATCGGTTTGGCCGTGGCGGTAAACGCGATGGTCAGCGCATTGACCCTGCGGGCCGAGCGGGAAGGGCTGCGCCATGCGTGACGTCGTGACCGAGGTGCCAGGCATGTTAGAGGTCCAAGGGTTGCACATTGCACGCGAAGGCAAGGTGCTGCTCGATGTCCCGCATTTGTGCCTGGATGGCGCGGGTCCGACCATGATCTTGGGTCCAAACGGCGCTGGCAAAAGTCTGTTGCTGCGTTGTCTGCATGGTCTGATTCAACCCGACAGCGGGCGTGTCTGTCAGGACGGTGTTGTGTTGAATGCAGCCCACAAATCGCGGCAGGCGATGGTGTTTCAAAGCCCCGTGTTGCTGCGCCGCTCGGTCGCGGCCAATCTGGACTTTGTGCTAAAGCGGAAATCGATGCCCCGTGCCTTGCGCAGGCATCGTATCGAAGCTTTGCTGGCCGAAGGTGGGCTGGATGGCAAGGCACGTCAATCCGCGCGTTCGCTGTCTGGTGGCGAGGCGCAAAGGTTGGCGATCCTGCGCGCGCTGGCCTTGGACCCCAGGACCTTGTTTCTGGACGAGCCTACCAGCGCTTTAGATCCAAGCGCCATGCAGATGATCGAGCGGATGGTCCTGCGTGCCTCGGCCCGGGGTGTGCGAATCGTGATGGTGACGCATGACATCGGACAAGCGCGGCGCCTGGCATCTGACATCGTGATGATGCAGGCAGGGCGTGTGGTGGAATACGGAAGGGCGCAGCAGGTGTTGGAAGCCCCAAGAAGCAACGAGTCGCGCCGGTATCTGGCTGGCGGTCTGGTAACCTGATGAACAGAGATGGAGACTTCGAATGATCCCTGATTTCGTTCGGGCATCAATTGTCGCGCTTGGGCTGACCGCAGGCGCAGGTTTGGCCGAAGAACCCTTTATCGTTGTGCAATCAACGACCTCGACGCAGAATTCGGGTCTGCTGGACTATATCCTGCCGGGGTTCGAGGCCGAAACCGGTATCGATGTACGGGTTGTGGCCGTCGGGACCGGTCAGGCGATCCGGAACGCAATCAACGGCGATGGCGATGTTCTTCTGGTTCACTCCAAGCCCGCTGAAGAGCAGTTTGTAGCAGACGGTTGGGGTGTCGAACGGTTCGATGTCATGTACAATGATTTTGTATTGGTTGGCCCAAAATCTGATCCAGCCGAAATTGCCGGTGGCAACGACATTGTAACCGCTTTGACCGCTTTGGCCGAAGCGAAACTGCCGTTTGCCTCGCGCGGTGATGATAGCGGCACTCACAAAGCCGAGATGCGCTATTGGGAGGCGACCGGCGTTGACCCGACGGAGGCCTCGGGGACTTGGTATCGCGAGACCGGATCGGGGATGGGGGCAACGCTGAACGTGGCCAGCGGCATGGACGCGTATGCTCTGACCGACCGGGCGACTTGGTTGTCTTTCGGAAACCGGGGCAATCTGGAGGTCTTGGTCGAGGGCGATCCGCGCCTGTTTAACCAATATGGTGTAATCCTCGTGAACCCTGAAAAGCACTCCGGCGTTCGCGCCGCTGCCGGGCAAAGGTTTATCGACTGGCTTATCGGCCCTGATGGACAGGCGGCGATTGCGTCTTACACGCTGGATGGTGAGCAGTTGTTTTTTCCGAACGCACAGTAAGTTCGCCTTGGGTTAGCGCAACAAGGAATGGACGACGGATCAGCCGCTGGCGCCGTTGTGGTGGATCCGACCCAGATTTGCGAGATCATAGCCGCCTAGTTCATCAGCGCGTTCGGTAAAACGCTCGGATTTCAAAAACTGGGTCAGCGTCTGCATGGGGGCCTCGAAGAAGGCGCGGCGCCAGATTGCAAGGTCCAGACGCTCGGAATGGGTGGGCATGAAATTCAGCCCATACGGGCGCGCCAGTGCACCAAGGCCAAAACCAACCTCTGCCTTGCCGTCACGCAGGGCGATGGCCAGCTCTTCTTCTGTGCGGGCGCAAACGGGCAGGGTGTTCAGATCATCACGACCCAGACCGTGGGCGTCGAGCAGTGCATCGAATAGACGCTGGCTGGCGGCGCTGTCTTGCCGCAGAATGATCCGTCTGCCTTTCAGATCCTGAAACCCCGAGATGTCCGAAGTGCCGGGTGCCAGCAACAGGCCGCGCTGCCGGTTGGCAATCTGGTAGAGGATCACAGGTGCTTCGCCCATCGTGTCGCGCAGGGTCTGAGTGTTGAAGCCTTCTGGTTCGTGGATATGCAAGGCCGCCGCCTGTGCGCTGCGCTCCGCAAGACGATTCAGCCCGTCGAAAGACCCATCATAGTAAGTCGCAAGCCCAGAGCCGCTTTCCCGCAAAGCCCAGTCCAACAGGGGATCGTGGCTACCTGCCACGATCGGCGGCAGGGGTGGTTCGACGACATCGGGGCCAGAGCGTGAGGCGTTGAGCCACGCTATGATCTCGGCTTTTGGGAACAACAGCTTGCCCATGGCGCGTACACACGGGATTTCGCCCGAGGATGCCAGATCATAGGCCTTCCGCTCACCAATGCGCAGCAGATCCGCCAATTCGCGGGTGGTCAGGTATTGCGGCATTCAGTCGAGGCGTACAGCCGAACCGGACGTCTTGTCGGCGGCGCTGAAACCGAATTGATCCAGCGTGTAAGGAGCGGCGACAGTGATCACGACCATCGCGGCGACGGCGGTCAGAAAGGCTTTCATGTTCTCCTCCGGCTCAATCCTGCGGTGCGGTGGCGCTGCGCAGAAACGCGACCAGATCTAACCGGTCCTGTGCTTGCGTGATCCGCTGCATTGGCATCTTTGACCCCGGAATGTAATGGTCCGGGCCTTCGTCGAAAAGAGCATTTATTGTCTCTTCATTCCAAATAATATCAGAGTCTTGCAGCGTATCCGAGTACAAATAACCGGGCAATGTGCCCGCTTTCCGCCCAAAGATGTCGTGCAAGGTAGGGCCTGCACGTCGACCCCCATCCGGCGTCAGGCTGTGACAGATCGAACATTTGCGCGCAAATTGCCGTTCTCCGTTGCCCATCTCGCTTGGGTCTTTCAGAAAGCTGGGTTCGGCAGCGGCCATCTGTTCGCGATCGCCCAATGCTGAAACGGGCCAGCTGTACATTGCCTCATCAATGCCGCCTGCGTGAAGATTTTGACCATCTGCAGAAAAAGCGAGCGCCCAAACCGGACCGCGCAGGGTGGCGCGGAAATCTTGTGCAATGCGCCATTCAGCCGTGTCGATGACCATTATAAAGCCCTCACCATCACCGACAGCCAACAGCTTGCGATCGGGGCTCAATGCCATGGCGAGGATCGGGCGCCGATCCAACGTAAAGTCATGTTCTTCTTCGGTGGTGAGGCTCAGGATGCGTGTCACTCCATCGACGGTACCGTAGGCGATCCAGTTGTCTTGTGCGTTCAGGACCAATTCATTGATGCCAAAACCATGCTCGATCAGGCGATTTGTTTCCTGACCGCTGGCGACATCCCAGATACGCAACGCTCCGTCGACACCTGCCGAATAAAGCTGCTTTCCGTCCGGCGTAAAAACAACTGCATTCACCCCGCTGCCGATTGGCCCAAGCAGGGTCGGCTCGGACCCGTCCACCGGCCACAGGCCGATGGTGCCATCCCAGCTGGCCGTCGCGATATGAGTTTTCGACGCTGCAATGCCGATAATCTTGCCTTTGTGCTGCCCGACTACATCGCCGCCGGGCCAGCGGCGGAGGGTGAAGTCATCCCCGGCAGAATAGATTGCAGTGCCATTGAAAACGACCGAGTTCACTGCCGCTTCGTGCCCCTCCAGCCATTCCGGTGTCTGTCCGGTCCAGAGACCGACCGAATTGTCGAAACTGGCCGTTGCGATACGCCCATCCGGCGCCGAAGCGATCCCCATGATCGGCCCGCCATGGCCTTTGAGCGTGAAAAACTCGGACCAGGCGGGCAGGGGGGTCAAAACAAGCGCAAGAGCGAGCCAGCGCATCTATTCTGCAGGTGAGGCCGCTGCCTTGCCGGCCTCTTTTTCTTGCACCTCTTCCAGCCACAGCGAGTGGTGCTCGCGTGCCCATTGTTCTTCGACTTCACCGGTGCCCATGGCGTCAAACGCACCCTCCATGCCAACCGAGCCAAGGTAGATATGGGCGATGATGATGGCGATGAACACGTAGGCGACCATGACATGCCAGACTTGGGCATATTGCATCTCTTCCTGCGGTGACATCTGCACTGGCAGGTTCAGACCCAACGCCTGCGGAATACCTGTCGAGTTGGCGATTGAGAAGGTTTTGGCGAACATCGGCAGCTCGAACGGGAATAGCAGCGACAGGCCTGACAGGCTGATAGAGACACCCAGTAGAATGCAAGCCCAGAAGATTATCTTTTGACCCGCATTGAATTTCTTGGCTGGTGGATGGCTGTCTTTGGTGAACAAGCCCCCTCCGGCGGCCAACCATTTCAGGTCGGTCTTGTTGGGGATGTTATGGGCAATCCAGTTTATGGTGATGATTATCAGACCCAACATGAAGGCCCATGCGAGGTTGTTGTGAAGCCACTTGCACCCTTGCGCGATAGTGGCGAACCCTTCTTTGCCAAAGACCGGGATCAAGAAATCGCGGCCATAAAGGGTCAGCAGGCCTGTGATGCCGAGCACAAGGAACGACCCGGCAAAGAGCCAGTGACCGAAACGTTCGAAACTATTGAAACGAAGGACCGTGCGGCCGGTTTTTTCTCCGTCGATGCGGATTTTTCCTCGGATCAGAAAGAAAAGCACAATGATCGCAAGCATTCCGCCCAGAATGTAGGTTCCATATTCACGCAACGGGCCAGTTCGGAAGTTCAACCACCACATGCCGCCGTCTTGAATCAGCACGCTGTCCGCAGGTCCCTGGGATGAAACGGTGACGTCCGCAGATCCGTAACGCAGCGCGCGGTAGACGTCACTGTCAGAGGCAACACCGCGGGTGCCGAACTGTCCCAGCAGGCCTTCAACATTGCCCTGACCGGTGTTTTCAGACCTGTAGCTGTTGTCGACCTTCTCGCCACGCTGGCGGGCCAGAATGTCCTCAAGGGTGGTCGCGCCGCCGGTTGTAGACCGGTCGGTCGAATCCGCAGGGGCGGCCCCCTCACTGGTTTGAGCGCCGGCAACTTGGGTCAGCGTTAGCGAAAGCAGGAAAGCGATGAATAAGCGCAACATCGGAACCTCAACAAAAATCCAATGCAGGATGACCCACATCTGCGGGTCATCCGTTTTGCTTTGGTAGACGGGGTCAGCCGTCTTTCTGATCGTAGGCCGTGCCCCAACCCCAAGCGCCCGAACCAAATCCGCGCGCGACGACACGCTCGCGGTAAATAGCCGAGACCACGTCGCCATCGCCGGCGAGCAGGGCCTTGGTAGAACACATCTCGGCGCAGATGGGCAATTTGCCCTCTGCGATCCGGTTGCGTCCGTATTTGGCGAACTCTGCGGTCGAGTGCGTTTCCTCGGGGCCGCCAGCACAGAAGGTACATTTGTCCATCTTGCCTCGCGATCCGAAGTTGCCCGCCTGCGGGTATTGCGGCGCGCCGAAGGGACACGCATAGAAGCAATAGCCGCAGCCAATGCACAGGTCCTTGGAGTGCAGGACGACCCCTTCTTCGTTCTGATAGAAGCAGTCGACCGGGCACACCGCCATGCAGGGCGCATCCGAACAATGCATACAGGCCACCGAGATCGAGCGTTCACCCGGATTGCCGTCATTGATCGTCACCACCCTGCGGCGGTTGATGCCCCACGGCACCTCGTGCTCGTTCTTACACGCGGTTACGCAGGCATTACACTCGATGCAGCGTTCAGCGTCGCAGAGAAACTTTGCTCTAGCCATTATCGTCCTCCTTACGCTGACCAGATTTTGCAGAGAGTCGCTTTGGTCTCTTGCATCTGGGTCACTGAATCATAGCCATAGGTCTGGGCGGTGTTGGTACTTTCACCCAGCACATAGGGGTCTGCACCGGCAGGATACTTGTGCCGCTGGTCTTCGCCCTGGAAATGGCCGCCAAAGTGGAAGGGCATGAAGGCGACACCGGCGCCGACTCTGTTGGTCAGCATCGCCATCACCTTGACCTTGCCGCCCTCAGGACCTTCGACCCAGACCTGTGATCCGTCCCGAATACCAAGGTTGTTGGCATCGCGCGGATTGATCTCGACGAACATGTCCTGCTGGAGCTCAGCCAGCCACGGGTTCGACCGCGTCTCATCGCCGCCACCCTCATACTCGACCAGACGACCAGACGTGAGGATTATCGGGTAATCCTTTGAAAAGTCGTTCTTTTGGATCGACGCATAAAGGGTAGGTAGACGATAGGCCTGACGGTCATCGTAGGTTGGATAGTCCTCCACCAGATCGCGCCGGTTTGTATAGAGCGGCTCGCGGTGCAGTGGGATCGGATCCGGGAAGGTCCATACGACCGCGCGTGCCTTTGCGTTCCCGAAGGGCGCACAGCCATGGGCAATCGCGACCCGTTGGATACCGCCGCTAAGGTCGGTTTTCCAGTTGGTCTCCGGTCCCGCAACGGCGTCGATGGCCGCACGTTCCTCAGCCGTCAGATCACCGTCCCAGCCAAGGTCCATCAGCATCTGCATCGTGAATTCCGGATAACCATCCTGAATTTCCGAACCAACGCTATAGACCCCTTCGGCCAGCAGGTTGTCGCCGTCACGTTCCACTCCGAAACGGGCGCGGAAGGTCAGGCCACCTTCGGCCACCGGTTTGGACATATCATACAGGTTTGGTGTCCCCGTATGACCCATCTCAGCCGTTCCCCAGCAGGGCCAGGGCAGACCGTAATACTCGCCGTCGTTGGGGCCACCAATGGCTTGCAGCGTGGTTCTGTCGAACGTGTGCTGGTTGGCCATATGGCTTTTCAGACGTTCCGGCGACTGACCGGTATAGCCAATTGTCCAAAGGCCGCTGTTGAACTCACGCGTGATGCTTTCAACATTCGGGGTTTCGGGATCTTCCATCTCGATATTGCGGAAGAACCGATCCGCCCAGCCGAACTTGTTGGCGAACTTGGCCATGATGACCTCGTCCGGCAGGCTTTCGAACAGAGGTTCGACCACGCGGTCCCGCCACTGCAGCGATCGGTTCGAGGCCGTGACCGAGCCACGGGTTTCGAACTGCGTACAGGCGGGCAGCAGATAGACGCCATCGGTGCGGTCATGCAGCACGGCCGAGACGGTGGGATACGGGTCGATCACGACCAGCATGTCCAGCTTCTCCATCGCCGTCTTCATTTCCGTCATCCGGGTCTGCGAGTTGGGCGCGTGGCCCCACAGAACCATGGCGCGGACGTTGTTGTCCTGATCCATGTTAGCTGGGTCTTCGAGAACACCGTCGATCCAGCGGGAAACCGGGATGCCGCGCTCATTCTGCAGCGGTTTATCCTTGCCTTCCTTATCCTTGATCGTGGCGAACTGGCCTGCAAGCCACTCGGGCTCTTCACCCCAGACACGGGCCCAGTGACCCCATGCGCCTTTTGACAAGCCATAGTAGCCGGGCAGGGTATGGGACAGAACACCAAGGTCTGTCGCGCCTTGCACGTTGTCATGGCCGCGGAAGATGTTGGTGCCACCACCTGAGGTGCCCATGTTGCCAAGCGCAAGCTGAAGCACGCAGTAGGCGCGAGTGTTGTTGTTGCCGTTGGTGTGCTGCGTACCACCCATGCACCATACAACGGTACCGGGGCGGTTGTTCACCATGGTCCGTGCGACGCGGCGCAGCTGCGAGCCGGGCGTACCGGTGACGCGCTCAACCTCATCCGGGTTCCACTTGGCAACCTCTTCCCGGATTTGGTCCATCCCCCAGACACGGGTGCGGATGAACTCTTTGTCCTCCCAGCCGTTGTCGAAGATATGCCACAGGATACCCCAGATCAGAGCGACGTCGGTACCGGGGCGGAAGCGGACATATTCATCCGCATGGGCCGCGGTGCGCGTAAAGCGCGGGTCACAGACGATTAAAGGCGCATTGTTCTGCTCTTTCGCACGCAGGATATGCAGCAGCGAGACGGGGTGCGCCTCGGCCGGGTTACCACCGATGATGAAGATGGCCCGGCTGTTGTGCATGTCGTTGTACGAATTGGTCATGGCGCCGTAGCCCCATGTATTCGCAACACCCGCGACAGTGGTCGAGTGGCAGATACGGGCCTGATGGTCCACGTTGTTCGTGCCCCAATAGGCGGCGAACTTGCGGAACAGATAGGCCTGTTCGTTATTGTGCTTCGCAGACCCCAGCCAGTACACGCTGTCCGGCCCGGATTCTTCGCGGATGCTTATCATGCCATCGCCGATCTCGTTGATCGCCTCTTCCCAGCTGATGCGCTTCCACTCGCCACCTTCCTTTTTCATCGGATATTTCAGGCGGCGCTCGCCATGGGCGTGCTCGCGCACCGAGGCCCCCTTGGCGCAGTGTGCACCCAGATTGAATGGGCTATCCCAGCCGGGTTCCTGCCCGATCCAGACTCCGTTCTGTACCTCGGCAACGACCGTGCAGCCGACCGAGCAGTGAGTGCATACGGATTTGATATTCTCAACGGCGGTGTTTGCCGCTGTCTGGGCACTGGCGGGCGTCACGGTTCCACCCGTGGCGCTGATCGCGGCAAGGCCGCCGATCGTCAGGCCCGAGCCACGCAAGAATGCGCGGCGATCGACGGTTTTCTCGCCGACCTGGGACAGGATACTTGTCCGCTGGGGGCGTCTCGCAACCCCGTTGGTCTTTTTCCTAAGCATTTCTTTCCTCCCTTGCTGGCCATGTAACCCATGGCTGGCTTGGTACTTCGCGAAACCGACGTCAGGGCCAATCGCAACCGTCTGTCGGGTATGACTACGTCCGGGTCAGAACCGGGCGCTGTCGAGGTATGCGCGCGTATGCGCGGTGTCCTGCATCCGGGTTTCGTCCGTCGGCAGTTCGGCTGCTTCGGCTTTCCCAGACAGGCTGGCGGCGGCTACAGCAGCGGGCGCTGCGGTTCCGGCCAGTTTCAGGAAGTCGCGGCGGGTTGCGCCTTCTTCCTTGGTCTTGCTCATGGGCTCCTCCTGTCCCAATTGCGGTTTGGTGCCTAAAGGCACCGGCGAGTGGCGGGCTAGGCCGCCGTCATTCGAAAGGCTTCACGTTCGATCTCCATGAACACCCGACCAGCCGTGCCGACCGAGGCGTAGAGAACCGAGTTCTCGGCACCTTCCAAATCCGAATAGAAATGCGCGGCCCAGGGCCCGATATGTTTGCTCCAGAACGCCTTTTGATCTTCCAGCGTGGCGGGCGCGCCGAACCGACCGACGATCATGCCCGCCATCATTTCCATTAGCGAGGCGATGTTGTCTTCGGGTTCATAAACATTCTGCGCCCGGGTGATGCCCCGCGCGGCCATGTCATTGCGCAGCTGCGCTAGGGGTTTTTCGTTCAGAAAGCCCGTCAGGTAGAAAGAGGCATAAGGCAGCAGTTCGCCTCGGCCCAATCCGATGAACAGTGCGTTGAATTCGCGCTCTGCGGCGGCAGGCTTGGTCACCTTGGCCACCCGTGCCATTGCCTGAATGGCCTGACCTAGATCCGAGTCATCACCGCTTAGCCCGGCCATCTGATCCAAAAGCAACTGATCGGGTGGACCGGCCAATAGCAGGCCAAGAAAATTATAGAAATCCGCACGCAGACGATCCTCAGTTGAGATATCCAATGTTTGCGCGTTGTCTGCGGTCATAGAGTTATCCTTCGAATTCGAATTTCATACGGCGTGGAGCAGGGGTGAGTTCGATTTCCTCTGGCTCTTCCATTTCAACCATCTGTGGGGCTTCCGGTTCTGGTTCGACGGCGTTGATCGGTTCTTCACCTGACTCGATCGCCTCGGGCATGTCAGCTTCTGTTTCTGCTTCGGACATTTCTGCCTCGGCGGCGAGCGCTTCGACATGCGCCAACATACCCTTGCCAACCTGATACGCGGTCTGGATGTTCTCAATCACGCAGGCCGCATCGGTATAATCCTCGCCGTAATCGACCAGCCCGTCGACATTGGCCAGAACAGGATTCAACCGCCATAGGCGCCGCAAGGCGCGGCGGCGCAAACGGTCAGGTACAGCTTTGGCCATGAAGCCCGAGACATCATCGCCGGCTTCCAGCGTATCGGGATCGGGCAGATCAAACTCGGCCAGAATTTCGGCGTCGCTTTTTTCCTCCAGCTCAGCTTGCCGCGTTGTGATGATCTGTTCCTCTGCGGCCAAAGCTTCTGCTTCGGTCTCGGCCTGAACGGCGGCCTTGCGGCGGGACCAGAAATCGCGGGCCTGGGTCATTGCAGCACCCGACGCGGAGCCCGGTAGACATCTGAATCCTGCCGGATTCGTGCATCGCCCTTGCCGTCTTCCACCAGATCGGTGCGTTTCTTGTCCCGTTTACGTTTTATGAACACCTCGTCCTGATGATGCTGCAGGGTGAAATCGCGGAGCCATGCAATCAACCCTTCGGTCATCGGAATCTTCTCAACGATCTCTTCGCCGGTATCCGCATAATCCTGCCCCTCGAACGGTGAGGCGGTGATCAATACGGCATTTAGGGGTGTTTCGCCTTTCAGCTCATCCCGCAAAACCAGGTACAGCGAAGGTTGACCGTCCGACAGGTTGACCATGTAGGCTTCGGTTTCATCGGCCCAGAGGGTGAGGGGCAGGGTGGCTGCATGGTATTCGATGGCCTCACCTTCACGTCGCAACTCTTGCCAGTCGGCAGGCCCTGCACCTGGCAAAACAGCGACCGCGCGCCAGTTCCAACGCGCCCAGCGTGTCACCCCGGGTGTTCTGCGCACGACGACGCCAATTGTCATTTCAGTCCGGCTTGCGGCCTTGGCCACTGGCTCCTCCCCGGAAGGCTCTCCCCTGCCTTCCATTGATGTACTATGTTACATAAATTGGCGACCTGCCAAGTCTAGTTTCGCCTAATATGAGACATTCACTTAGAGTTTATTTCTAACTTCAGGTTTTGATGGCGATTTGTGATGAAAAATAATGCACATATCGGGATTTTCTCTGATGCTTCGCATTGCCTCGGCGCGGATTGGGTCTAAGCTGCTGATGGGGCAGAACGCAGCGTCGGGAGGGGAAATGGCCAGCAAGCTCATATTGTGTGATTGCGAGGGGACGCAGTCCCTGAACGCAGATGGTATTTCTGCAGCCTGCGATACGGAGTGCTCGAAGGTGCATACCGCCCTTTGTACGCGCCAGATTCAAACTGCCGCCGAGTTGATGACGGGCGATGAGCAGGTGGTGTTTGCCTGCGCTCAGGAAAGTGCAGTTTTTAGCGAGCTTGCCGAGGAACTGGGTGTTGAAGCGCCCGGATTTGTCGATCTGCGCGACCGGGCTGGCTGGTCCGAACAGGGTACCGATGCAACCCCCAAAATGGCTGCGCTCGCGGCTGAGGCATTACTGCCGCAGCCAGTGACCCCAAGTTTCGATGTCATCAGTGAAGGAACCTGCTGTATTTTGGGGCCCGGAGAGGTTGTCTTTCCGTTGGCCGAACAGCTGTCCGCTGTGTTGGCCGTGACTGTGCTTTTGGTTGACGATGCAGAACCGCTAAGCCGCAACTATGACGTTGCGCGCGCACGAATACGCAGACTGACCGGCGCGCTGGGCGGATTTGTTTGGCATCTGGATCAGGTGCAGCAACTAGATCCCGGCGGACGCGGAGAATTTGGTTGGAGCGCACCCCGTGACGGTGCAACGTCGCGTTGCGACATTGTTGTTGATCTGACCGGAGCAACACCTTTGGTTAATGCCCCCGAAAAGCGCGAGGGGTACTTGCGCGCTGATCCTCGCGATGCGGTGGCCGTCGCGCGTCTTGCTTTTGAAGCGGTGCAACTGGTCGGGACTTTTGAAAAACCGCTCTATGTCCGATTGGATGAGACGCTTTGCGCCCATTCGCGAGCGGAACAAACGGGGTGTTCAAACTGTCTGGACGTCTGCCCGACCGGTGCGATCACACCGGCTGGCGATCATGTAGCCATTGATCCGATGATTTGCGCTGGGTGCGGTGAGTGTTCGGCGTTGTGCCCGTCGACTGCCATTACATATGAAGACCCTCCGGTCTCGGCGGTATTGTCGCGGATGCACATACTGGCCCGGACCTTCCGGCGCGCGGGCGGCGTTGCACCGCGATTACTGGTGCACGACGCCCATGGGGCGCAGATGATCCGGATGGCGGCCCGGTTTGGACGGGGACTGCCAGCGGATGTCATTCCGCTGGAGCTGAATGTGGTTTCGGGCTTTGGACATGCCGAGATGCTCGCAGCGCTGGCGCATGGCTTTGCGCGCGCCGATATCCTGATTAGCCCTAAGACCGAACGGGACGCGCTTGATCGTGAATTAGAGCTGGCTCGGGCTATCGAAGTGCACGACGCGCTGAGTCTGATTGATGAAACCGACCCGGATGCGCTGGCAGATCTGCTTTATGCGCAGAATGTTCCGCAGCCATTGGCTGATCCGGTGCTTCCACTGGGTAATCGTCGTCAAATAGCGCGTCTGGCGGCGCAAGCTTTGAACCCGGAGGTCGAGGTGCCGCTGGCCTTGCCCGAGGGCGCGCCTTATGGCGCGATTGCAGTGAATACCGACACCTGTACATTGTGCCTGAGTTGCGTGTCCCTTTGCCCATCGGGGGCGCTGATCGATAACCCGGACAAGCCGCAGTTGAATTTCCAGCAGGACGCCTGCCTGCAATGCGGGATTTGCCGAACGATCTGCCCAGAACAGGCGATCACACTAGTGCCCCAGCTTGATCTGAGCGACCAAGCGCTGTCACAACAGGTGCTGAATGAAGAGGAACCCTTTGAATGCGTCGAATGCGGCGCAGCGTTTGGCGTTAAATCAACGGTTGAGCGGATCATGGAAAAGTTGTCGGGCACACATCCGATGTTCGCGACCTCGGATCAGGCGCGGATGATCCAGATGTGCGACAATTGCCGGGTAAACGCCCAGTTCCATAGCGCTGACAATCCGTTTCAATCCGCCCCCAGACCACGGGTCGTCACAACGGATGATTACCTTTCAAAGCGCAAGGATCACTGAAGTTGCAGTGGCGCGCCCAGATCGGCGGCGCGCATGGCGGTCACGAAAGCCAGAATTGCTTCGAGGTCATCCAGGCTCATCTCGACCGGATGGATCGGCGAGGGGCGCTCGGGCGGGAAAGGTTCGGTGACGCCCTCGATCTGTGTGAAAGCTGGGTGTGGGTTCAGGGCAAAGAACGCCTGAAACCGTTCCGACCAGTCGGGCATTGCGCGCAGCACTGCGAAAGACGGGGTCGAACCCAGCCCGTTCATCCGATTCTGTGGGCCAATCACATGGCACCGGCCACAATGGGTCATCGACAGATCTTCGCCAAGCAGCGCGTTTCCGTCGACCACGACCTCTTCGGTAACAGTGGCAGTTTCGAAACTTGCGCTAAAGGGCGTGCCCTCGTCGGGGATGAAGTTTTCAACCGTCCGTCTGCCAATGTCGGAAAGTAGCCATTCACGAAACCTTACCTGCTTGGCGCTGTCGTCGATTCGTAGATGATAGACCACCCCGTCACGGGCAAAGACCGGATCGCCGGGCGAACTCGGGGCCAGTGACATGACGCCGCTTTCATCCGCAACAACACGTATTCCGGTCTTGAGAGAAAAGCGCGGAAGAATATGTTGCAAAAGACCTGAGTTTGTCACCTCATCCGGGGCGGCAAGGCCCAATGCCTCTTGCGACCAAGAGGGGGTGGCGGTGAGCGTCAGGCTCAGGCACAACAGGACAAAGCGCATGGTTAAGCCTAACGGCGGCTGACCCGATGCGTCAAATGTACAAAATGAGACGGAGACACATGCAATGAGCGGCGACTATATTCTGTCGATACGCAAGGCGCCCAGCGCGGGGCGGATCAAGGGGAAGACGGCATGAGCATCCGTGATGCAGTTCTAGCGAACTTAAAGAAGATTACCGATCCGGTTTCTGGTCAGGATATTGTGAGCGCGGGTATCGTGCGTGCATTGAATGTTGAAGGCGATACCGTTCGGTTTGTGCTGGAGATCGATCCCAAACAGGCCGAGAAGATGGAGCCCGTACGCGCCACAGCCGAACAGGCGGCGCAGATGGTTGATGGTGTTTCCAAGGTCTCGGCAATGTTGACCGCGCATTCGGACAAGGCGCCGCCTGATTTGAAGCCCAAGCCAAAGCCCTCGCAAACCGGACCACAGGCCGTTCCCGGTGTGGACCGGATCATCGCGATTGCGTCGGGCAAGGGTGGCGTGGGCAAGTCCACCGTGTCGGCCAACCTTGCCTGCGCGCTGGCTGCTGAAGGCCGTCGCGTAGGCCTGTTGGACGCAGACGTATATGGCCCTTCACAACCCCGGATGCTGGGTGTGTCGGGGCGACCGGCCAGCCCAGATGGTAAGACGATCCTGCCGCTGCGCAATCACGGTGTCACCATGATGTCGATGGGGTTAATGACCAACGAAGGGCAGGCGGTTGTCTGGCGCGGCCCCATGCTGATGGGCGCCTTGCAGCAGATGATGAGTCAGGTGCAATGGGGCGCATTGGATGTGTTGATCGTTGATCTGCCCCCCGGAACCGGCGATGTGCAACTGACGCTGAGCCAAAAGTTTCAAGTGGATGGAGCCATTGTCGTCTCAACCCCACAGGATGTTGCTTTGATCGACGCCCGCAAGGGGATCGATATGTTCAACCAACTCAAGACGCCCATTGTTGGGATGATCGAAAACATGTCGACGCATATTTGCTCGAATTGCGGACACGAAGAACATGTCTTTGGCCATGGCGGTGTTGCCTCAGAAGCCGAGGCGCTGGGCGTGCCATTGCTAGGGGAAATTCCGCTGCATCTGGATATCCGAGTTGCCGCCGACGGGGGTGCCCCCATCGTGGTCAGCAAACCTGACAGCCCGCAAGCCGAAGCCTTCCGCAAGATCGCCCGCGACATGATTGCCAAGGGCAACGCGTGACCCAGCCGGTCTTTCCCCCATTGCTCAAAGGGCAACCTGCCAAGGCCGGCGAAGACCCGTTCGAGCGGGCCCAGGCGATGGCAGCGCTGGGCTGTGACGCGGGAACTGTGGTCCACAATATTCAGGCGGATCGTCTGCGCGTTGCGATAGTATTCGCGCCCGAGGTTCCGTTGCGGGATGCTATGGCGATGCTGCCGCTTTGTGCTGTCGGGTTCCAGAATGCGCTGGGCGCGCTGGCCCCACCCGAGGTCGCGGTGCACTTGGGTTGGGATGGGCTGATCTGTGTAAACGGTGCAAAATGTGGGACAATAAAAGTTGCAGCGTCGTCTGCCGAGGTGGATGAGGTTCCCGATTGGCTGATCGTTGGTTGGGAACTGGCCTTGCTTCAAACCAGCGATGCACCAGGGGAAA
This sequence comes from Ruegeria sp. B11, assembly GCF_056539785.1. Lineage (NCBI taxonomy): Bacteria > Pseudomonadati > Pseudomonadota > Alphaproteobacteria > Rhodobacterales > Roseobacteraceae > Ruegeria > Ruegeria sp. B11. The sequence continues at coordinate 183,458 of NZ_JBQFVO010000001.1, forward strand.
CACCGGATGTTACCTCGCTCTATGATGAAGGATGCGCCGAGGTTTCTGCGACGCAGTTGGTCGAGAGCTGGTCGCGTCACATGTTGACCTGGTTGAACCGCTGGAACGAGGACGGTAACGCGCCGCTTCACGCTGAGTGGATGGGGCTGCTGCGCGGTGTCGGAGAACCTATTGGAGAAGGGGGTGTTTTTCTGGGCACCGATGAGCGCTTCGGTATGCTGATCCGCGACGGCGCGGACACACATATACGCCCGCTGACAGAATTATTGGAGACCGCCAGATGAAACTCGCCCGTGCTATCCATTTTGATGAAAGCGATATGAACGTGTTTCATTCACCCGCAAGAACTGGTGAATGGTGCATCTCGGGCGGATTCGAGTTTTCGAACTGGAGTGAGGCTGATCTGGAAGGCAAGGCGCGTCAGGCCTTTGCCAATGGATGGCTGGGGCTTGAAACCTTCGGGCGCGTTACATTTGTTGCCGTCACACAAGTCGAGCAGGCCGAGATTGACCAGATCACGCAATATCTGGCCGAGCATTTCGTGCAATTCTACGGCGCGCCTTCGGTTGAAGCCGCGTTAGAAGTGGCGCAGGCCGAAGTCTCACATATGTCCGAGCTGTGCGAAGATCATGCCCCGAACACATTGCTGACCGTCGCCCGAGAGCTGACGGGGGCAGGGGTGCACGAGGCATTCCGAGTGATCACCCCGCAAGAGACGCAACTTGAAGCGTTGGCCGTCCACGGCTCGCTGGACGATTAGATCAGATCGGCGAAGCCGCCGAATTGTCCGCGCTTGAAGATCAGCCCCTGACCTGGGCGATGCATGACCTGTTCAACATGACCAACAAGGATCAGGTGGTCACCTGCCTCATGACGGTCCGAAAGACGGCAATCGAAGCGGGCGAGGCATTCCGCAAGTCGGGGGCGCCCGGCGTCATCCTCCTGCCAATCCGCATGGGAAAAATCGAACCCGTTTCGCGCGAATTGCAATGCTTGGTCGTGCTGGTCCTGCGCCATAACGTGGATCGCGTAATATTCGCAGTTGTGGAACGCGTCGTACCGGTTCGAATCCCGATCAAGACACCACAGGACCAGCGGCGGGTCCAGCGATACAGACGCAAATGAGTTCACCGTGATTGCTGCAGGGCCCTCGGAGGTATTTGTGGTCACAACGGTGACGCCGGTGCCGAAACAGCTCAGGGCCTCGCGAAAGGCAAGGCATTGCTCGGGGCTGGGAATGAAGGTCTTTTCAGTCATCGCGCGCTCGTACATGGGCCTGTCTCAGGTGCCACGCGACGCCAGAATTGTCTACGGAAAGCTGCGGTGGTGGTAGCAATTTCTGGTCAGTTCAGGTCTTCAAGCAACCGTCCGTGTTTGCGAGTCTCGGTGATGACGTCGCCAAAGGTCACCAAATTACGGGCCGTAAGCATCGGTAGCATCCGAACCAGCACTTCGGCGGTCGCGACGGCATCACCCAAGGCCGTGTGACGCAGGGCTTCGGGAATTGTTATGCCAAGCCGTTCGCAGACAGCGTCCAGCGTATGCGTTTCGCTTGCCCCGAACAGCACCGCCGACAGCAGGACCGTATCCAGAATGGGGTGGCTCCATTCCACCCCCATACGCTCGGCATGGCGGCGCAGGAAAGCCATGTCGAATGGTGCGTTATGGGCAACAATGACGGCATCCCGGGCAAATTGGTGAAAGCTGCGACCGGCCTCGGCAATATCAGGCGCACCCTGAACCATCCGGTCGCTGACCTTATGCACTTTGGTTGAAGCTGGGGGGATCGGGATGCCGGGGTCGACCAGGGTATCAAGCCGTTCGCCTTCGACGATCTTACCCTTTACGACGCGCACCGCACCGATCTGTACGATCTCATCCTTATGCGGGAGCAGGCCCGTGGTTTCGGTGTCAAAGACTACGAAGCAGAGGTCCAACAGGGGTCTATCTTCAAACGCGTCGTCACCGGGTGTGTCGAGAAGTTCGAAATCGTAAACCAGCGGGCGGGCCGCGTCGGGTTCGATTTGCGCGGCACTGTCATCGAAGACCAGCATGTAACCGGGGGCATCGCCCAATGGTTTCATACGGGCAGAATACGATTGCCGCCCATCGACACTGGTTAGTGTGCAATGGACGTCTTTCCCGGTTTTGATTAGCTTCGCGTAGGAATCCGTCAGACCGGTCGCTTCGAGGTAGTCAAAAAGCGAGGCGTTTAGCCGAGGATGTGCGATCTGTGCCAACACCTCAGCCGCCTGCGCGTCATATAGAACGATCTGATGCTTCGGTCCGGCCAAAAGCATTGCAACCGGGATCTCGGTCAGCAGCGCGGTGAGACGCTGTTTTTCCGATGCCAGATGGGCCGTTTCCGCGGCCACGGCCTCAGCCGTGGTCATGGCGTTGGCAGCCAGTTGTTCGGCCAGTCCAGCGGCGGCTGGGGCCAGATCGCCCAAATAACGCGCCGCCTGAAGGTCCAAATCCGTGCTGACCCCGGCGTGTGCGCGCGCCCGGAGTTGGGCCGAGAGCCGCTCGATTGGTTTTGCAACGTTATCATCAAAAAGAAGCCAGACTCCGGCAACTAGCGCCAACATTCCAAACGCGATCAGTATCTCTGCGAAGATGAACGCATCCATAAGAGCGGGATCACTTGCCCTCTGATAACCGACCCACAAAGCCAGGGTGCTGATGATCAGCCCTCCTGCCGCAAGTAATAGGAAGAACAGGAACACCCTCAGGCGCAGGCTCAGATGGTTCAACATAGTCAGACCCCGCAGGTTGCCTCGATCACCGGATCTTCAGCGTCGATCTTGATCCAGCTGGCGTTCAGCAAACGTCCGTCATCGGCGAATTCGGCCCCGTCTGCCAGGTTGGCGCGGCTGTTTTCGGCGCAGTTTACAGCGACCGGCATCTTCGAGACCGGTGCCCAGCGACCAAAAAAGTAAAGATCGACCAGACGCTCGTCCGGCAAATTGGCATTGGTGCGTACCGATGTGGCGTCGATCGCAGCAAAGCGGTCGACAAAGGGCACGGCATACGTCCAAGGGCGATAAAAGGCGCGGCTTTCCACCTCCTGCACGATGGTGAGGCTGTCGGGCAGTTGGTCGCGCGTACGGTCATACCAAGAATACTCGCTGGTTATCGTCATACCGATCATCCCCGCACCTGCTGCAACCGGCGCGGCCCATTTGGGCAAGCGGCCCCCGGTCAGCTTGTTCACCACCATCACGACACCCGCAAAGGCAAAGCCTGCAAAAATCGTGCCGATCAGTTCCAGAAACATGTGATTTCTCCGTTCATTTCCAGTTTCTTAACCTAGCATTCCTTTGCCATGGCCAACCGCTGATTGCATGGTTTTTACCACGACAAAGGCATCGCGGAGATGACTTCGCTCAAAGTCCGACAATTCAGTGGGTGGCAGGTAATTGTCCGGTGCATCCCCGGATTTGACCAGACGCACTTGATGTTCCAATCGGGTCTCAGCGATCAGGTCATATGCGTCCAGTAAATCGCGTGCGCCAGACGCGCTGAGCACACCCGCAGCCTCGGCGGCGCTAAGACGGGCGCGGGTGTTCGCTTCGGTTAATTGTCCCTGCAGGCTGTAGATGCGTGCCAGATCCACGACAGGCACCACGCCATTATGCTTGAGGTCGAGCGTATTGCGATGCTCACCCGAACGTATGGTGGCGAATCCACGCAGCAGGCCCAGAGGAGGGGTGTGCTTGAGCGAGTTCGAGATCATATGCGCTACAAAGATCGAATTCGCATTGGCTGCCGCCAGCGTATCGGCCTGCAGGTCTGTGAACAGATCGAAGGACCCTCCGATGGGCCGCAGGTCAAACATCACCGAGGCCAGCATTTGCGCCTCGGGGTTGGGTTTGGCAATCCAGCCATTGAAATACTCGCGCCAGACACGCACGGGCTGGCACCAACGAGGGTTGGTCGCCATCATGTCACCGGGGCAATAGAAATAACCGCAGGTATCCAGCCCGTCTGAGACGAATTTGGCCAGCGCAGCGAAGTAGGCCATATCACCGTCCGCCACACTGTCATCAAGCATCAGGCAATTGTCCTGATCAGAAACTCCGGTCTGTTCCTGCCGTCCTTGCGAGCCGCAAGCAAGCCACAAGTAGGGCACTGGCGGCGCACCCAGTTCAGCCTCAGCCAGTGCCAGCAACCGCCGCGTCGCAGTGTCTGCGATGTCGGTGATCAGCCGTGTAACGATCTCGTGCCGGTTGCCACCCGCGACGAGTTGGACCAGCAGTTGTGGTATCTCAGCGGTGACTTGAGCCATCTCTTGCGGGCTGTCGGCGCGGGCAATTCGTCCTACCAACTCGGCAGAATTGACCGCCTGATAGCGGGTGAGGTCGGTTTGGGTTACGATTCCGACCAGCTTACCGGCCTCGGAAATTGGAATATGACCGATGCCACGTTCCATCATCACGTGTAATACGTCCGAGCCGATATCTGTCGGGGCAAGAATGATTGGATCGGCGGTCATGATCGCCGAAACCGCGGTGTCAGCGGGCATCGCCTCGGCGACGTATTTGCCGGAAATATCGCGGAGGGTTGCGATACCCAACAATCTGTCCCCTTCGGTCACGCAAAGCGATGAGATATGGCGGTCGCGCATGATCTGCGCGGCGTTTTGAACCGGAGTATCGGGCGGGCAGGTGGCAGGGTCACGAGCCATCAGCACATCAATTGCACTGGTAGCCAGGCTTTGCGGTCCGCTCCGCCCACCGCGTGAACGGTTAAAGAACTTGGACACCACATCGTGACCTTCGATCAGGTTTTTCACAAGGTCTGGCGGCAACACGATCAACACTGACGGCGTGTGCGCGCGCGCATGTGTGGCGGCTTTGCCGTCCTTCAGCAATCCGCGCTCACCAAAAGAATTGCGCAATCCCAGATGCGAAACGACAGCGCCGTTCTCATCGGTAATTTCTACCTGTCCTTCATAGATCACAAAGACGCCGGGCAGAGCGTTGCCCAACTGGTAAATGCTGCCATCGGCATCGACTTCGCGCACTTCGATCTGCTTGGCCAGATCGTCCAAAGCATCATGGGGCAACGAGTCATAGGGGTGTACAGACTTCAGAAACCGGGTGATTTCGTCATGGGACAGGGGCATTTACGCTCTCCGGAGTTCCGAATAAAAAATCCCGCCCGGTGGTGTGCCGGGCGGGAACAGTAAGTCGAAAGATGCGATCGAAGACAAGAGCCGCCGACCGCATCCCACTCAGTGATCCTGAGCTGCGCCCGCACCACGGGGAATGCGAATGCTTTCGACCATATCTTTGATCTCCTGCGGAGTCTCTTTGGTCATACCGGCAACGACGTAGGCGACGCCGAAGTTGATCATCGCACCGATGGCGCCGAACGAAGTCGACTTGATCGGACCCAGAAGCGGATCAGCATCGGTGAACGAGTTGGTGCCCGGAATGAACAGCCAGCCCTTATGCAGGAAGATGTAGACCAGGGTTACGGTCAGACCAGCCAGCATACCTGCAACCGCGCCGGTGTTGTTGATGCGGGTCGAGAAGATCCCCATCATCAGCGCCGGGAAGATCGAGGCTGCTGCCAGACCAAAGGCCAAGGCCACGGTTTGTGCCGCAAAGCCCGGAGGGTTGAGACCCAGGTAGGTTGCAACCACGATGGCTACAGCCATGGCAATCCGTGCCGCCAGAAGTTCACCCTTTTCAGAGATCGACGGGTTGATTGCACCTTTGACAAGGTCATGGGACACAGCCGACGAGATCGCCAGCAAAAGGCCCGCAGCGGTTGACAGAGCAGCCGCAAGACCGCCAGCAGCGACCAGACCAATCACCCAACCTGGCAAGTTGGCAATCTCAGGATTGGCCAGAACCAGGATGTCGCGGTTGAACTTGGTCAGCTCGTTACCGACCCAGCCTTTTTCTTCGGCGATTGCAGTCATCGCCTCGGATTTGTCGTTGTAGTACTGAATCTTGCCGTCGCCGTTCTTGTCTTCCCAATCCAGCAGACCGGTTTTCTGCCAAGTGGCCATCCAGTCGTAACGCGGATCATTGTCGATTTCCTCGACCGAAACAGCACCACCTTCGATGCCACCATTGGGCCACATCATGTCGGTGATGTTCAGGCGCGCCATTGCACCAACAGCAGGAGCCGTCAGGTACAGCAGAGCGATGAAGACCAGCGCCCAGCCCGCCGACCAACGTGCGTCAGACACTTTGGGAACGGTGAAGAAGCGCATGATGACGTGCGGCAGACCCGCAGTACCGATCATCAGCGACAGGGTGAACAGCACCATGTTAAGCGTATTCGAGTGGTGGGCCGTGTAGTCGTTGAAACCCAACTCGGTCACGATGGCGTCCAGCTTGGTCAGCAGGGGTTCACCGCTGGCGGTGTCACCAAACAGACCCAGCGCCGGAACAGGTGTGCCGGTCAGCTGCAGCGAGATAAAGATGGCCGGGATGGTATAAGCGGTGATCAGCACGCAGTACTGAGCGACCTGAGTGTAGGTCACGCCCTTCATCCCACCAAACACTGCGTAGGCAAACACAACGCCCGCACCGATCAGCAGACCAGTGGTGTTGGACACTTCGAGGAAGCGGCCAAAGGCCACGCCAACACCGGTCATCTGACCGATCACGTAGGTCACCGACGCAACGATCAGACAGATCACCGCAACGATACGTGCGGTCTGGCTGTAGAAACGATCGCCGATGAATTCCGACACGGTGAACTTGCCGAACTTACGCAGGTAGGGCGCAAGCAGCAGGGCCAGCAGCACGTAGCCACCGGTCCAACCCATCAGGAAGGTCGAGTTGTCGTAGCCGGTAAAGGCAATCAGGCCCGCCATCGAGATGAACGAGGCCGCAGACATCCAGTCCGCCGCTGTCGCCATACCGTTGGTGACCGGGTGAACGCCGCGACCGGCGGCATAGAATTCTGATGTGGAACCCGCACGGGCCCAGATCGCGATGCCGATGTAAAGCGCAAAAGACGCGCCCACAAACAGCAGGTTGATGGTAAACTGATCCATGCCGATTACTCCTCGTCCACGCCGTGCTCAGCGTCGAGCTTGTTCATGCGCCAGGCGTAGTTGAAGATCAGCACCAGAAAGACCAGGATCGATCCTTGCTGAGCGAACCAAAAGCCCAGATCTGTACCGCCAACGGCGATGCCGGACAGCAGCGGACGCAGCAGGATGCCGAATCCAAACGATACCAGCGCCCAAATCGCGAGGCTGATGTAGATGAGGCGCAGGTTGGCCTGCCAATAGCCCTTGTCGGCTTCGGCAGTCTGCGCGGAGTTTGTTGAATGATCCGCCATCGCGGGTTCCTCCTTCGCTTCCCTCATTGGCGGCCCATTGCCCAACTCCTCCAGTGCGGTGGGCCGCTTCTCGGTTGTGCCAAACGCCCCGTGACGTCAGGCATAACTTCTCTGGTCCGCCAAGGCGGGTCCATTGAAGTATTCTGATTTAGGATCAAAGCCCTAGGGCTTATCTCCTCCCCTTATTTCATGACCTCGCCGACAATCCCTTGAAGGTCTTGCGCGATGTCGTCGATCTGGCCCATGGCATCGATGCCTTTCAGCACGCCCTGGGCTTGATAGTAGTCAATCAATGGTGCGGTTTGCGCGTGGTAGGCAGCAAGCCGTGAGGCAACCGTCTCGGCATTGTCATCGGCGCGGCGCTTGAATTCTGTGTGTCCGCACTTGTCGCATTTGCCGTCTTCGACGGGCTGCTTGTACGAGTCGTGATAGCCCTCACCGCATCCGGCGCAGGTGTAACGACCCGAAATCCGCGTCACCATCTCGGCGTCTTCAACTTCAAGGCTGATGGCCGCGTTGATCTTCTGATCTGAAGACGCGAGCAGACCATCAAGAGCCTCGGCCTGGACTGTGGTCCGGGGGAAACCATCCAGTATGACGCCCTTGTCGCAGTCCGGTTCTGCCATGCGGTCGCGCAGGATCGCGATGACGATGCCGTCGCTGACAAGATCGCCTGCCTCCATAACCGCTTTGGCAGCATTACCAGCCTCGGTACCTGCGGCGACCGCGTCACGCAGCAGATCACCGGTGCTGAGTTGTACAAGCCCGAACTTCTCTTCAAGCATACGAGCCTGCGTACCCTTCCCGGCGCCCGGAGGGCCGAGAAGGATCAGAACAGCGGGGGATATGGTCGTGGCAGCGTCCATCACATCCTCACTTGTTTGCCCGGTTTTCGATCAGGTCTTCGACCACTGACGGATCGGCCAGGGTCGACGTATCGCCAAGCGAACCAAAGTCGTTCTCGGCAATCTTGCGCAGAATTCGGCGCATGATCTTGCCCGAGCGAGTCTTGGGCAGGCCGGGGGCCCACTGGATCACATCAGGCGAGGCAATCGGGCCGATCTCGGTCCGGACCCAGGTGCGCAGCTCTTTCAGCAACTCATCCGACGGCTCGCGGTCATTCATCAAAGTGACATAGCAATAGATGCCTTGCCCTTTGATTTCATGGGGGTAACCAACCACAGCGGCCTCGGCGACGGCGGCATGGGCGACCAGCGCGCTTTCCACCTCGGCCGTGCCCATCCGGTGGCCGGAGACGTTGATTACATCATCGACGCGGCCAGTGATCCAGTAATCGCCATCCTCATCGCGACGGCAGCCATCGCCGGTGAAGTAGTAGCCTTTGTAGTCCGAGAAATAGGTCTTCTCGAACCGCTCATGATCGCCCCAGACGGTGCGCATCTGACCGGGCCAGCTGTCTTTGATGCACAGAACACCCTCAACGCCATTTCCCTCGATCTCAACACCGGATTGCGGGTCCAGAACCACCGGCTGGATGCCGAAGAACGGTTTCATCGCCGAGCCGGGCTTCATCGCATGCGCACCAGGCAGGGGGGTCATCAGATGGCCGCCGGTTTCGGTCTGCCACCAGGTGTCAACAATCGGGCATTTGCCTTTGCCAACAACTTCATTGTACCAGTTCCAGGCTTCCGGGTTGATCGGCTCGCCGACCGTGCCCAGCGTCCGGAGATCGCTCAGGTCGCATTTCTCGACGAACTCGGTACCCTGACCCATCAGAGCGCGAATTGCCGTCGGAGCAGTGTAGAACTGGTTCACCTTGTGCTTTTCGCACACCTGCCAGAAGCGTGATGCATCCGGGTAGGTCGGCACGCCTTCGAACATTAGTGTGGTCGCGCCGTTGGCCAGTGGTCCGTAGACGATATAGCTGTGACCGGTGACCCAGCCGACATCGGCGGTGCACCAGTAGACGTCGCCTTCATGGTAGTCGAATGTGATCTCATGCGTCATCGCGGCATAGACCAGATAACCGCCGGTCGTATGGACGACACCTTTGGGCTGACCGGTCGAACCGGAAGTATAGAGAATGAACAGCGGATCTTCGGCATTCATCTCGGCGGGTGCGCAATAGTCATCCGCTTCAAGCGCCATTTCGTTGTAATCATAGTCGCGGCCATCAATCCAAGTGGTCTGCCCACCGGTGCGTTTGACCACCAGACATTTCACGCTGTCTTTGCAGTGCAGCAGGGCCGCGTCTGCGTTGGACTTCAGCGGAGTCTTGCGGCCACCACGTGGTGCCTCATCGGCAGTGATGACGACCTTGGCATCACATCCGTTGACTCGGGCTGCCAACGCATCGGGTGAAAACCCAGCAAATACAATCGAATGGATTGCTCCGATCCGTGCACAAGCCAGCATCGCATAGGCGGCTTCAGGGATCATCGGCAGATAGATTACAACGCGGTCACCTTTGCGCACGCCCATCGACTCGAGAATATTGGCCATGCGGCAGGTGCGACGGTGCAGTTCGGCGTAGGTAATGTGCTGAGCTTCGTCGTTTGGATCATCCGGTTCCCAGATGATCGCTGTCTGATCGCCGCGCGTATTCAAATGACGATCAAGGCAGTTGGCCGAGACGTTTAGCGTGCCGTCCGCATACCAGTTGATACCAACCGAACCAAAATCATAGCTGACGTCTTTGACCTGAGTATAAGGCTTGATCCAGTCAACGCGCTTGCCTTGCTCATCCCAGAATGCTTCGGGGTTGTTGATCGACGCAGCGTACATATCTGCGTATTTGTCGGCGTCGACATGCGCACGGGCGACAGTTTCTGCGGATGGCGGATATGTCTTGGCATCTGCCTGGGCAGCGGTAGTCATCTTTGAGGCTCCTCCCTCTGGACTGGATTACATGGGATCGATTTTGCCAGCCGATCAGGCAATGTCGATCCGGTTCCTCCCCAAGTTGAATAATACGGGGATCAGAAAAGAAATAAATAAATTGCCATAATCCTTGGATTTCTTTGTAAAGAAATTTCATTTCCGGCACTAATATTGTAAACAACTCTGAAATTGTGCATGAAATATATTTTAAAACAATAAGATAGCTGTAATGACATCAGCGCTCATTGGCATGTGTCTGGGGCTTTGGCCGATAGCTTCACTTTAATCTCGAAGTCTGGTGGCGATAACACCACTTCTCCTCGCAGGGGTTGGCAGCTTCTAGACTTGGCGCTAGCTTCACAATCAAGCATCCCGATAGGGGGCGCAACTAAGGGAGATACCACTATGAAAAAGATGTTGAGCGGTGCGGCTTTTGCCGCCCTGAGTGTGGCGTTTGTCACCGAAGCAGCCGCGACCGAATGGAATGCCTCGGTCTGGGGTAAGCGCCGCGCATTTACCGAGCATGTTGAGAAACTGGCTGAACTGGTGAACGAAAAAACCGGCGGCGATTTCACCATCAATGTTAGCTATGGCGGATTATCGAAGCCCAAGGAAAACCTGGATGGAATCGAGATCGGCGCGTTCGAGATGGCGCAGTTCTGTGCCGGCTATCACCGCGATAAGAACCGCGCGATCACCGTTTTGGAACTGCCCTTCCTTGGCGTAAACACATTGGATGAAGAGGTGGCCGTCAGCCACGCAGTCTATGATCATCCAGCAGTCAAGGACGAGATGGCGCAGTGGAACGCGCGCATCATCATGACTTCACCGATGCCTCAATATAACCTTGTCGGTACCGGTGACCCCCGTGATGAGCTTGCCGAGTTCGACGGTATGCGCGTACGCGCAACTGGCGGTTTGGGGCAAGCATTTGAAGCGGTTGGTGGCGTACCTACGTCCGTGCCCGCGACCGAAGCCTATAATGCGATGGAATCTGGCGTGGTCGATACCGTGGCCTTCGCTCAGCATGCGCATTTGTCATTCGGGACGATCAACGAAGCTGACTGGTGGACGGCCAATCTGAATCCTGGAACGGTAAACTGTCCGGTGGTGGTGAATATCGACGCTTATGAAGCGCTGCCAGCCGAACATCGCGAAGCGCTGGACAGCTCGATTGATGAGGCTATCGATCACTATCTGGCCAACTACGGTGGACTGCTTGAAAAGTGGGATGGCGTGCTGGCAGAGAAAGGCGTTGAAAAGGTCGAGATTGACGATGCCGTGCTTGAGGAGTTTCGCGCCAAAGCCGCTGATCCGATTCGCGCGAAGTGGATCGAAGACATGACCGCTCAGGGTCTACCTGCGCAGGATCTTTATGATCTTGTGCAATCGACACTGCAACAGCAGCGCGGCGGTAACTGATCGCCACAGCCGGGTGTCATTAGGCACCCGGCATTTCCTTCAATCAAAGGAATGCTGAGATGGCAGGACATGCCACGGTGCTTGAGGATGGCAGTCTTCTAAGCCGGTTGGATCACCGTTTGTTACGTCTAGAGCGTTTTATGGCGCTGATGAGCGGTTTCGCGGTTTTCGGGCTGATGGTGCTGGCTGTTGTGTCAGTCAGCGGCCGAAACGCGTTAAACGCGCCTTTGCCCGGATATGTTGACTGGATTGAACAGGCGATGCCCCTGATCGCGTTTCTGGGTATCTCGTTTGTGCAACGTGATGGCGGGCATATCCGAATGGATATCGTTATCTCGCGTCTGAAAGGGCGGGCGCTGTGGTTGTTCGAGCTGATCTCGGTTCTGTTGATACTGCTGCTGATGCTGGCGCTGGTTTGGGGTAGTTGGTCCCACTTTGACCGGTCCTTTGACTTCGGCGCTCCGATGTGGAGCCGCGACAGCTCGATTGATATCGGGATTCCTATTTGGCCAGCCAAGCTGCTGGCACCCGTTGCTTTTTCGGTGCTGTGCGCCCGGCTAATCTTGCAGGTCTGGGGCTATGGACGCGCCTTCATGCTGGGGCTCGAGGCACCGGTGGCCGTACCGCTGATACAGGATGCCGCCGCACAGGCTGCAGCCGAGGCCGAACAATTCGAAGGACGTAACTGACCCATGGACACGATTGATATCGGCCTTTGGGTCACTGCCGGACTGTTGGTTCTTGTCGTCACTGGCATGCGGGTGGCATTTGCTGCAGGTCTGGCAGGGTTGGTTGGCCTTGTTTGGATATTCTGGGCAAAGTTTGGGTATGATCCCGAGCGGTTTGGTAAGGCACTGACGGTGGCCGTCAAAACGGCTGGCCAGGTGCCACATTCCAAGGTGGCGTCTCATACGCTGAGCCTGATCCCAACATTCATCCTGATCGGCTATCTAGCCTACTACGCTGGCCTGACCCGCGCCTTGTTTGAGGCAGCAAAACGCTGGGTGGCATGGGTGCCTGGCGGGTTGGCCGTTTCAACGATTTTTGCGACCGCCGGTTTCGCCGCCGTATCAGGTGCATCGGTCGCCACATCAGCCGTCTTTGCGCGCATCGCCATCCCTGAAATGCTGGCCGTCGGGTATAATAAACGTTTCGCCGCCGGTGTGGTTGCCGCTGGCGGGACCTTGGCCTCGCTAATCCCCCCATCCGCGATCCTTGTGATTTACGCCATCATTGTCGAGCAGGATGTGGGAAAACTGCTGCTCGCAGGCTTCATCCCTGGCGCGTTTTCGGCGGTGATCTATGGCTTGCTGATCGTCGGTATCGCCGTGATCTTCAAGTCCGTCGGACCGCCGGTCACCGGGTTTACCTGGAAACAACGATTTGCTGCTCTTCCGGGCGCACTGCCCATTGTGGCGGTGATCCTCATCATAATCTGCTTTGTCTATAACCCCTTCGGCGACAAGGCTTGGGGCACCCCGACCGAGGGCGGGGCCATCGGGGCCTTCATCGTGTTCTGCTTTGCCCTGATCCACGGCATGCGCTGGCCTGAATTCAAATCGGCCTTGCTTGAAACCGCCAAACTGACCGCCATGATTTTCGCGATTATTTGGGGTGTTTTGATCTACGTGCGCTTTCTTGGTTTCGCAGATTTGCCGGGGGCGTTTTCCGACTGGATCACTTCGCTCGAAATGTCGCCTATGTTGATCCTCATTTGCATCCTGCTGGCCTACGCAGTGCTGGGCATGTTCATGGATGCGATCGGTATGTTGCTTTTGACACTTCCGGTTGTGTATCCCGCCGTTATGGCCCTGAACGGAGGCGAGGCCGTCAGCGCAGCAGACAGCGCCTTTGGTATGTCCGGGCCGATGTGTGCGATCTGGTTTGGTATCTTGGTGGTCAAAATGGCCGAGTTTTGCCTGATCACACCTCCTATTGGTCTAAACTGTTTTGTTGTCGCAGGCGTGAGGCCCGATCTTAGTGTTCAGGATGTCTTCAAGGGTGTAACGCCGTTCTTCATTGCCGATGCACTTACCATCGCACTGCTGGTGGCCTTTCCAGGGATTGTTCTCTACCTGCCATCGCTTGCGGGATAAGAAAAAGCCCCGGCCAAAGGCCGGGGCACAGTTTTAGAAGTGCGGGTTCTTTATCCTGCCCGCATCAACATCCCAAACAGGTCCCTTGGGTCGTCAGGGTCTGCCAGCATATCCAATGCCTCATAGAAATCAGTGCCTTCAATCGCGCTTTTGATGTAACGTAGTGCCGAGAAGTCCTCGATCGCGAAGCCGACACTGTCGAACAACGTGATCTGTCGATCATCGGTGCGCCCTGTGGCTTGGCCGGTCAAAACTTCCCACATCTCGGTGACAGGGTGATCATCCTCCAGAGCCTGAATCTCACCTTCGATCCGCGTTTGTTCGGGGTACTCTACAAAGATCTCCGACCGCAAAAGAATGTCGCGGTGCAGTTCGGTCTTGCCGGGGCAATCCCCTCCGATCGCGTTGATGTGGACGCCGGGGCCAACCATGTTGTCGGTCAGGATGGTCGCGTATTTCTTATCGGCAGTGCAGGTCGTTATGATCTGAGCGCCTTCGATCGCGTCCTCAGGTGTTTTACATGGCACGACGGTCAGCCCTTTGCCCTGCAGATTGGCTGCACATTTCGCCGTCGCGTTCGGGTCTGTGTCGTAGAGTCGGACCGTATCGATCCCGCACATGGCTTTGAAGGCCAGGCACTGGAACTCGGATTGCGCGCCGTTTCCAATCATCGCCATCGTCGTTGCGGATTCGGGCGCGAGGTATCTGCCGACCAGCCCAGAGGTTGCCGCTGTCCGCAAAGCAGTCAACATCGTCATTTCGGTCAACAATGTCGGGTAACCGGTATAGACATCAGCCAGCAGGCCAAACGCGGTAACGGTCTGCAGGCCCTCAGACGTATTTTTGGGATGCCCGTTGACGTATTTGAACCCGTATGCCTCACCATCCGAGGTTGGCATCAATTCGATCACCCCATGTGGTGAGTGGGCCGGGATGCGGGGCGTTTTGTCAAAGCTCTCCCAGCGTTTAAAATCGGATTCGATCTGCGCGGCAATCTGCGTGATCATCTGTTCGACCCCGATGTGGTGGACCAGACGCATCATGTTGTCGACGGATACAAACGGCACGAGGGCCTTATCAGAAGGTTGCATCAAAGACTCCTATCGGCGGGAAAGATGGATACCAGCGATCATACAACGTACGGATCCACCGGCTGTTTCAATTGTGGGAACCGAGAGCGGCAGCGGAGTTGCACTGGCTTCGATGTTCGCGACTTGAGCAGGTGTAAGAGCCTGAAGCGCTCGGCTGGACAACGCCAGGACAAGACCATCATTGCCACTAAGCTCAATCGCGTTTCCTGCAAAATCTGCAATCTGCTCATGGGACAGATCGATGACAGTCCGCCCAGATTCTTCCAGCCGTGCCCGAACTGTTGCGCGGCGTTCCGGGTCGGAAATCATGTCCAAACAAATCAGCGCGTAGTGCGTCCCGATCCCCATCAGAACATTGGTGTGATAGACATCACGGCCTTCAGCGTCCTTTGCATCAAAGGCAATCGGCTCATAGTTGAAATGCGTACAGAAACGCTCCAACAACACCGGATCGGCGCGGTTGGATCGAACAGTGTAGGCAATACGGCCCACGTGATCCAGAACCATTGCGCCCGTGCCCTCAAGCGCGAGGTCGTCCTGTTCGAGGCCGGAATAGTCGATGACGTCTTGCACTCGATATTCCCGCTTCAGTAACTCAATTACATCTGAGCGTCTTTCGCGTCTGCGCGATGGAACGAACATCGGATAAACAGCGACATGACCGCCTGGATGGGTCGAAAACCAGTTGTTTGGGAACACGCTGTCGGGTGTGTCACGTTCGCCTTCGTCGTCAAACACATGAACGGTCACACCAGCAGCGCGAAGCTGTTCTACTGCTTTGTCATGCTCATCCCGCGCGGCAGCAGACGTCGCTGCAGCAGATCGATTTGCCAATGTTTGAAACGCATTGTCGTCGCGGGTCTCTGGATTTGACGCAAATGCATGGGGGCGCACCATCACGACAGCTGAAGGAGATTGAAGAGAAATCATCAGAAGCTCCGGGTTGGGCGATCGAAGATGCGACGACCCATAAGCGAGGCTGCAAGATCGACCATCAGTTTTGCGGTTCGGCCGCGCTCATCCAGGAATGGGTTCAGTTCAACTAGATCCAGCGAACAAACGAGACCGCTTTCATGCAGCAATTCCATGACCAGATGGGCCTCACGTTCGGTGGCACCGCCGGGGACAGTGGTGCCGACGGCTGGTGCGATCGACGGGTCAAGGAAATCTACATCCAGCGAGACATGCAGGATGCCGTTTGCTTCGCGCACTTTGTCAAGGAAGGCCAGTAGGGGTGTCTTGATCCCGTGCTCGTCGATGCTGCGCATATCGGCGAGCATCGCGTGATCTTTTTCCAATGCCGCGCGTTCGGCGGGATCGACCGAGCGCAAACCAATCATACCGACGCGATCCGTTGGGATCGGCGATATCAGCGGTGGAAAGGCGTCAAAGCCTGACTGGCCAGTGAAATAAGCGACCGGCGTTCCATGCAAATTGCCGCTGGCCGTACTGCTGGGCGTATGGAAATCACTATGTGCATCTAACCAGAGCACGAACAGAGGGCGCCCGATACGGTCCGCATGTGCCGCCATTCCTGCCACTGTGCCCATCGACAGGGCGTGATCACCGCCCATGAAAATGGGAAGGCCTTCAAGCGCGGCTTCCTGAGCCGTGCGGCTTAGCGCCTGTGTCCAGCCAACGCATTCCGGTAAAGAGAACAGATGGGTGTCTTCCGACATGTCGACGGCATCTGGTCGCGTGTCACCGATGTCCGACACAGAATGCCCGAGATCTGACAGCGCTTGGGCGAGACCCGCGACCCGATAGGCATCTGGACCCATCCGACAGCCTTGGCGGTGTTTGCCGGCATCCATCGGCGCTCCGGCGAGAATGATGTTCATTTTGCTCATAAGTCTATCTATCGATACGATATGAGTTGAGAAAAGAGATCAAATTGGTCAAAGTGAATTAGCTAATTCCGATTTGGTAATCACGCATGGACGAACTGGACAATCGCTTATTGAACGCACTGCACAGGGACGCTCGGGCATCGTTGTCGGAGCTGGCTGAACTGCTCGGAGTGACCCGAACAACCGTGCGCAGCCGACTAAAGCGGCTTCAGCAGTCTGGCGAAATCGTCGGCTTTACCGTTGTGACACGGCAGGGCGTATCGGAAAGCCCTGTTCGTGGATTGATGATGCTTGAGATCGCAGGCCGCGGGACCGAGCGGATCAGATCGCGGATCGCTGCGATGCGTCAGGTTCGGGCGGTGCACTCAACCAATGGAAGTTGGGATCTGATCGCAGAGATCGGAACCGATACACTGGATGAGCTTGATGAAGTCCTGTTCCAGATCCGTCGGATGGAGGGCGTTACACGATCTGAGACCAATCTGTTGCTCTCGACACGCAAGGGACGCTCGTGACGCGTTGGCCTAGGCCCTTTGCCGGATGGAAAATTCGTGCAAAGCTTTGAATTGACACTGATCTGAGGATCGCGGGGCAGGGGCGAACGGAATGACGACACAGCCGACAACGGAAGAGACACGCGCCGTACGTCTGGCCGAGTATGTGACAGGGCTGTTGGAAAAGCCGCTGGTCAAGATTGCGGTTCCGTTGCTGATTACAGGAATCGCGCTTGCGGTTCTGCATGACCTCTCTGCGCATGTGAAATGGTCAGATATCCAAAGCGATATCGCAGCGAAACCATGGAAATTCATGTTTTTTGCGATGTGCTGGACGGCTTTCAGTTTTCTGTCGCTTTCGTTCTACGATGTGCTTGCCGTGCAGAGCGTCGCCGATGGAAAAGTGCCTTTGCCCGTCGCAGGGATGGCCGGAGCAAGCGGCTATGCGGTATCGAACTGCCTGGGATTCTCCTATATCACCGGCACCGCGATCCGATACCGTATCTATGCGTCGCTGGGGCTTGATCTTGGCCGCGTGGCCGGGGTGATCGCGACCTCTTGGGTGGCGTTCTGGATGGGACTGATCCTGCTTTTGGGCCTGTTGCTTACAATACACCCGGATGGCATTTCCAAGGTCCTGCCGATCAGTGAAACGACGGAAACTGTGATCGGTCTGAGCATGTTGGCGGGGCTTGCGGTCTTGTTTGTCTGGCTTTCAAGCGGAGGGCGGCGATTGGCCTATGGCGGGTTTGGGTTCAACCTGCCGGGCGGCAAGCTGGCAAGTCTGCTGACAATCGCGGCGGTAGGCGATCTGTTCGGCGCTTCAATGGCGCTGTATGTGCTCATGCCGGACGATCTGGGGGTTGGCTACCCGTATTTCTTCGCGGTCTATATAGGCGCAATAGCGGTGGGTATCCTTAGCCATGCACCGGGTGGAATCGGTGTGTTCGAAGCCACTCTGATCGCTGGTCTAGGGGCGTCGGGCCGGTCTGATGTGATCGCTGCGCTTCTGCTCTACCGACTGGTCTATACGTTCCTTCCGTTTGCCATCGCCAGCCTGTCGATCGCGGTCGCGTCGGTGCTGACACAGCGCCATCGCATCGGGGGCGCGGTCACTTGGGTCTATCGCGCAATTCGCCCCATTGTCCCGATGGTGGCTGCCGGCGTCGCGGCTGTGGCAGGAGTTATCCTGTTGGTTTCAGGGGCTTTGCCTTCCAGTACGCAGAACCTTGGCGTACTGCGAGAGGTTTTGCCTTTGTCATTTGTCGAGGCATCTCATCTTGCAGGCAGCGCCGTGGGTGTCCTACTGCTACTTGTCTCACGTGGCCTATTCCGCAAGCTCTATCGGGCATGGGTTGTTGCCATGCTTTTGATGGTGGCAGGTTTCTTCGCCTCGCTCGCCAAAGGGCTTGATACGCATGAAGCCCTTTCATTGCTGTTCACGATTGGCCTTTTGGCGATGTTTCGGGGTGCGTTTTACCGGGTAAGCGGTGCATCTATCTTTCGGCTAAATATCCCTTGGCTGGTCAGCGTCGTCGCGTTGCTGGCGGTGATTTTCTGGATCGGATTGTTCGCTTATTCTCATGTCGAATATCAAAACGCGCTGTGGTGGGACTTTGCCTGGAGTGGAGACGCCTCGCGATTCCTGCGGTCCAGCCTCGTGGTGGCCGTGATCGTTGGCATCGTGGCGGTGAACTCGCTGTTCGGCCGTGAAATCCCCGCGCCGGTTAGGACTGAAATCCCCGAAGTTGTTGAACGGCTGGTGATGGAGTGCGAAGACACCGAATCTCAGATTTCACTGACGGGTGATAAGCAATTCCTGATCTCGCCTGACGAAACCGCATTCCTTGCCTATGCCGATACTGGCAATGCGCTGATCACCAAAGGAGAGCCTGTGGGTGATGAGCAAGCGGGGCAGCAACTGATCTGGCAATTGCGAGAAATGGCCGATCGCGAAGGCAAGCTTTGTGCGTTTTACAGTGTATCGACCAAATATCTGCCGACATTCCTGGACCTCGGCCTATCGATCCTGAAGATCGGAGAAGTGGCCCGCGTACCGCTGCAGAATTTCTCGCTGGACGGAAAATCGCGCAAACGGTTCCGGCAGGCGAAGAACAGGGCCGAGCGTGAGGGGTACAAGTTCGAAATTATTCCCAAGGAACAGCTTGCACCGGTGTTGCCCGAACTTCGTCAGATCTCGGACGATTGGTTGGCGCAAAAGGCAGGTGAGGAAAAGGGTTTTGCCTTGGGCGGCTTTGATGATGCCTACCTTTCTTATTTCGACCATGCGGTTCTGCGGGATGAGACGGGCAAGATCATGGCCTTTGCGAACCTGTTTCAAGGCGGAAACAAATCCGAACTGTCTCTGGATTTGATGCGTTATGAACCGGACAGCCCCAGCTTTGTCATGGATGCGCTGTTTGCTGAGATGATGGTCTGGGGGTCCGAGCAGGGATTCCACTGGTTCTCACTGGGCGCAGCGCCATTTTCAGGGATCGAAAACCGGCAGCTGGCCTCGCTTTGGAATCGGATCGGTGGGTTCGTTTATGAACATGGCGAACAATTCTACCACTTCGAAGGCCTGCGCGCCTTCAAGCAGAAATTCGATCCGGAATGGAGCCCCAACTATCTGGCCAGCCCCGGCGGGTTGGCCGCGCCACGTATCCTCTACGAAGTTAACATCCTGATCTCGGGTGGCCTGCGCGGGTTGACGAAATAGGCCTCAGTTCAAGCTGGCGCGTGTTGGCGTTTTCTCCAACAGATCACCCCAATCGGTGCGATAGGCCATCTCGGCCAGCACCGTCTCGGGTAGGAATTCCTGATTCTGCCGAATCTGCCAACCACCACCCAGACCTTTGTAGATCGCGACCAGATTCGAAGAGACCTCCTGCCGGGCCTCGATCAGGTTCGCCTGCGATCGTAATAGCGCGGTCTGCGTGTTCAGGATACGCGAATAGCTGGCGATGCCGTCTCGGTACTGATCGACCGCGATTTCAGCCGCCTTGCGCGAAGCTTCGACGCTGCGCTGATAAAAGGTGACCTGTTTGCGCGCCTGTGCGTAAGCAACCATCGCGCTTTCGACCTCGGAATACGCGGTTAGAACAGTATTCTGATAGTTGGCGATCAACGCTTGATAGGCGGCATCCTGCGCGCGGACATTGTTCTTGATGCGGCCATAATTCAGGACGTTCCAGACAACGCCTGCGCTAGCCAATCCTGTGGCGCTGTTGGTGCTGAACAGATCGCGCCCACCCGAGGCCTGCAAACCGATCGCGCCCGACAGAATGAACTGCGGATAGAGATCAGCTAACGCGATCCCGACCTGCGCCGATTGGGTGGCTGCCGCCAACTCGGCGGCGCGGACGTCAGGCCGTCGCCGCAGCAATTCGGCGGGCACACCAACGGCCACGTTGCTGCGCCCTGTTGGAATTCGGCCTGAATTGCCGATCAAGCCAGTCATCTGGGAAGGGGTTTTGCCCAACAGAACCGCCAGTGCGTTCTTGGCTTGTTGGATATCGCTTTCCAACTCAGGCACGAGTGCCTTGGTGTTGTTGAGCAGGGCAGTCGATTCCTGCACATCCAACTCGGTTGTAACGCCGTTGTTGAAGCGCAGCTGAGTGAGGTCTGCCGATGCCTGCTGAATCGTGATGTTTTCCCGCGCGATGCGCAGAGCCTCTTGCAACGAACGGATGTTGATATAAAGCGCCGCTACGTCCCCGGTCAGCGTGACCAGTGCGTCGTCATAATTAGCAACCTGCAGTGCCAGGTTCGATCGCGCGGCCTGTACGCCGCGACGTTGCTGGCCCCATACGTCCAGTTCCCATTGCGCATCAAACCCAACTTGCGAAGTCGAGAATTCGGTGTCCAAGGGAATAATCCGCCGGATGTCCGAAATCGGCCCAAGATTGTCGCTGATCTGTCGGCGTTGGAGCGAACCGCCCACGGCCTGCGATTGCGGGTAGAGCTCTCCGAATGCGATACCAAGCTGCGCGCGGGCCTGAAGTACGCGGGCACCTGCGACCTGTAAGGTCAGGTTCTGCGCATAGGCTTCGGCGATCAGCTTGTTCAGCGTCGGATCATTAAACGTTTCCCACCAGCGCACAACCGGAGCGCTGCGTGAGGTCAGGCCGCTCTGGCCCGCGCTGGGGTTGTTGACCTCCATCCATTGCTTCACGACCGGAGAGTTGGGGCGCACAAAATCAGGCCCCACTGGCGTACAGGCGGTGAGGGTAACGGCGCAAAGGGCAGTGCCTAACAACCGGCGGAGTGTCATCGTACGCATCCTCAGATATCCAGTGGCCGGATGAAGTTGGCGAAGGAATAGAGGCGAATGTTGATGCGCCTCAGAAATTCAAAGCTTTTTCCCATGCCGGTGTAAATCGCCACCGCAGCGTGGCCACCTGCAGGAAAAGTATGCCCCTCAGGCACATCGACCGAGATCTGAACAGCGATCCGACCGGGCAGTTTTGGCAGCTCAAAGCCGGGCAGGCGGCCTGAGGGCAAGTATTGGCCCTGACGTGTAGCCCACCAGACCGCCTCAACCTTGCCGGTCAGAATTTCTCCGGGATAGAGGTCCAGAGCAACTTCGACTGGTTGGCCGACCTCGACAAATTTCAGGTTCTGCTGGCGGAAAGTGGCTAGAATATAGGGGTCTTCTTCGGTGACAAAGCTGGCAATGGCACCCAGACGAATTTCCCCCACAACCATCCCCGGGCGGGCCTGTTGCGAAACGATCATGCCATTTTCGGGGGCATAGATCGTTGTGTTGTCGAGAAAATACTCGGCCTCGGCCAGCTGCGCCTCAGCCTCAATAATGCCGGTATTCACGCCGTCGATCTGCGAATCCAACGCAAGGTTGGCCTTCTCAAGATTGGCCTGAGCTTCCTTAATCTTCGCCTGATCTTCCGCGACCTGTTCGTTCCAGCGGTCTAGTTCATCCTGACGGGCACCTCCGGCGGGAACGAGATTCTCGTATCGCGCTTGCTCGGTCAGCGCATAGGCCAACTGCGCGTTTGCGCGTTCGACCGCTTCACCAGCGGCGATGACATCCTGTTCAAGGATCTTCGCGTTTTGCTGCGCCGCCACCAGCTGTGCATTCGCCTTGTCCACGGCCAGCGAAAACACCGTGTCGTCGAACTTATACAGCGGATCGCCCTTAGTGACCCAGGTGTTGGGCTCGACCAAAACCTCGGACAGGATTGTGGGCTGTGTCAGGCGCGGGACGATCTGGATGGTGGAGCGCACGACGTGGCTGTCGACGGAAAAGGGTTGAAAGAAGCGCAGCGCGACCAAAAAGATCAGCAGCAGATGAGCGCCGACCCAGAATGAGACGATCCCCCACATGATGTTGAATTTCAGCCATTGCACCTTGAAGAAGATGAACCAGACAAAAATAATGTAGAAAAGCGTGATGCCTAGGGCGACGAACATGAGTGCTGAATTCCTTTGGCCTTAGGCTTGCTTTGTTTCGTCGGTATCAAGTGGGTCCTGGTATTCCGGTTTGACGGTGCCTCCCAGACGCTTGATTTCATCCCTTATGGCCTTGCGTTCTTCATCAGGGCCGCGGCGCATGTCGACGGTGACGCCGTCGTGAAACGCCCAGATAAAGGCATGCACCCAAGGGACAATCGCTAAAAATCCCATCCATCCCATGATCTTGACCGCTTCGGCATGGGGGTGATTGCGTTTGATCGCGATACGTCCGGGCAGGCCCATTATGAATAGAAACAACGCCATCACCGCTGCCAGCAGCAAGATAAGTGCCACAAATGTCAGATAGTCATAGTAGCCCAGCGGCTGCCCCAAAAGTCCCATGCTCGCGCCTCCTGTTGTTGGAAACTGTTCCATCCTCGGGCGCTGTTGTCCAGCTAATCAATCACTTTCTGGCTGATCGGAAGGATGTATCAGCATTCAATAATTTTGGTGTTCCAATCTATGCACTTCTGATGGAGGTCGCCGGGTAGCGGTAGATCGGTATAAACCATATCAACATCGGATAATGAGGCGATGCGTGCGGGCGCGGTGCGCTGAAACTTTGAAGCATCCGCTACTAGGCTGATCTGCCGGGCTTGTTCAATGATAGTTTGACTGACCAGTACTTCTTGGAGATCGAAATCCATTAGATCCCCATCCGCATCCAATGCGGAACAGCCGATAATCGCGTGATCGAATTTGAACTGGCGGATGGTCGAGACCGCAAGATTCCCGACCAACCCACTATCTGATCTGCGCAGCACACCGCCTGCAACGACGATCTGGCAATCGGGGTTATCGGCCAGGATATTGGCGACGTTCATATTGTTGGTCACGACCATTAGGTTTTTGTGTTTCAGCAATTGGCGGGCAACGGCCTCGGTCGAGGTGCCTATGTTCATAAAGATCGAGCTGCCCTCGGGGATGTCGGCCGCGCAGCGTTCAGCGATGCGTGTCTTGGCTTCATGGTTCAGGGCGCGCCGGTCTTCGTATCCAATATTAGAAACGCCAGAACGCAGAACGGCACCCCCGTGAACCCGATCCAACTTACCAGCTTCTGACAGTTCAGTCAGGTCACGGCGAATGGTTTGAACCGTCACCTGAAAGCGCTCGGCCAGTCCTTCGACAGTAACGCGGCCCTCTTGCTCGGCGATTAAAAGAATGTCCGATTGGCGAAATGATAGTGACATGGGCGGTCCTGAGTTCCGGTGTTTTCGTTTTTGTTCTAATTTTGCGGTTAAGCAAGGGAATTCGTTAGTTGCACTTATTAATATTCGTTGTTTCAGCTAAAAACGAACAATATCGAAAAATAAAGTTGACGATACGAACCATCATACTGCTAATGCGCTTGAAACTGCCACGTTGGGGAATCAATTGGATATGTCATCGGACAGCAGCCAAGTTACCGATCTTTTTGTGATCGGCGGGGGTATAAATGGGTGCGGTATCGCACGTGATGCGGCAGGTCGGGGCCTATCGGTCACCTTGGCTGAAATGAACGATCTGGCCTCGGCGACGTCGTCAGCCTCGACCAAACTGTTTCATGGCGGGCTACGGTACCTGGAATTTTTTGAATTTCGTTTGGTGCGTGAAGCGCTGGTCGAACGCGAGACCTTACTGCGCGCTATGCCCCATATCAGTTGGCCCATGCGTTTCGTGCTGCCCTATCACGCCGATATGCGTTTTGACTCTGAAACGCCGACCTCACGGTTGCTCAGTACGGTGATGCCATGGATGCGCGGGCGTCGTCCTGCCTGGCTAATACGGCTTGGCCTGTTTTTGTATGACAATCTGGGCGGTCGCAAAATCCTGCCGGGTACACGTTCGCTGAACCTGCGCGCGGCACCCGAGGGGGCTCCGCTGCAAGACAAATTTGAAACCGCCTATGAATACTCGGACTGCTGGGTCGAGGATTCGCGGCTGGTGGTTTTGAACGCCCGCGATGCCGAGGCACGCGGTGCCAAGATCATGGTCAGGACCGAGGTTCTTTCGGCTGAGCGGATCGATGAACTGTGGCAGGTTACGATCCGGGATCGGGATAGCGGCAAGACCGAAACCGTCCTTGCGAAGATGTTGATCAATGCGGGCGGACCTTGGGTAGGTGACATCATCCAGACCAAGATCCGGGTCAATTCCCGAGAAGGCGTCCGTCTGGTGCGTGGCAGCCATATCGTGACACCCAAGCTGTTTGACCATGACAAGTGCTATTTCTTTCAGGGCGAAGACGGGCGCATCATCTTTGCGATCCCGTACGAGCAGGATTTTACCTTGATCGGAACCACGGATCAGGATCATTCTGACCCCTCCGAGCCTCCGGTATGTACCGAGGCCGAGCAGGAGTATCTGTGCGCTTTCGCATCGAAATACTTCGCGAAGCCCGTTACCCGTGAAGATATTGTCTGGACCTATTCAGGCGTCCGTCCGCTATATGATGACGGCGCAAGCAGTGCCACGGCGGCTACCCGCGATTACACGCTTAAAGTTGATGCCGAGAGCGGGGCTCCGGTGTTGAATGTCTTTGGTGGTAAAATCACCACCTACAGACGCCTCGCGGAAAGCGCGCTGGAGAAGATTGGAGAACATTTCCCAGATCTTGGCGGACCATGGACCGCAGGCGTCCCTTTGCCCGGCGGGGATTTTCCGGTCGACGGCGTGCAGGATTTGATCGGGAAACTGATAGCGGAGTACCCGTTCCTGACCGATTTTTGGGCTCGTCGATTGATCCGGGCCTATGGCACCGAGACCTGGGACCTTCTGGGTCCGGCAAAAGATCAGAGCGATCTGGGTGACGATTTCGGCGCGACGTTGACCGAGGCCGAACTGGTTTGGCTGATGGACAAGGAATACGCGCGCACCGCTCAGGATGTTGTGTGGCGGCGCAATAAGCTGGGTCTAAGGCTCAGCCTCGAGCAGATCAGCCGGATAGACGACTGGATGGCCAAACGGTTAACTGACTAGCGCGGATCAGACGACCCGTACAAAAAAAGAAACGCCCCGCAGATGTGCGGGGCGTTTTGCGATTTCAATGCCGGCCCTACGCAGCTTCCTCTGACGGTTCCGGATCGTTCTTGCTGCCTTTGACCCACTCGCGCAGGCTCTGCATCACAGCGTACAGGACGGGAACCAGAATGACCCCGAACAGCGTCGCAGCCAGCATGCCGCCGAACACGGCGACGCCGATGGCCTTCTGGCTGGCAGCTCCGGCGCCGTTCGCGGCCAGCAAGGGAACCACACCCAAAAGGAAGGACAGGGCGGTCATCATCACAGCGCGGAAACGCTGATATGCGGCTTCTGCCGCGGCCTCCTTAATTGACAGCCCCTTGGCCCTTTGCTCCATCGCGAATTCGACGATCAGAATCCCGTTCTTTGACGCAAGCCCGACAAGCATGATCATCCCGATCTGCGTGTAGAGGTTGATGTCGCTGCCAACGATCGCCACCGCTGCGACGGCACCGAACAAGGCCACGGTCACCGACATTAGGATCGAAACGGGCATCGTCCAACTTTCATATTGGCCGACAAGGAACAGGTACCCAAACAGGATCGCCAACCCAAGGATCACCACGACCAGACCGCCCGAGGCCAGCTGCTGCTGCGCCGTTCCGGTCCATTCATAGGCATAGCCGGGGGGCAGGGCGGTCGCCGACTCCTCGGTCATGACATTGATGGCGTCCCCGGTGGAGAGCCCCGGTGCCGGAACCGCTGTTACAGTGGCCGAGCGGAACAGGTTATGCCGCTTTAGCAGGACCGGACCCAGCACGTTCTCGATATCGATCAGCGTGCCCAGCGGTACCATCTCACCCTTGTTGGAACGCACATATAGCTCTGAGATATCGTCGACTTTATTCCGGTACGAGCCTTCGGCCTGGATCATCACGCGGTAGACACGACCAAACAGGTTGAAGTCATTTACGTAATACGAGCCAAGCTGCGCTTGCATGGTCTGGAAAATCTCGGCCACCGAGACTTGCAGGGTTTTGGCCTTTTCCCGATCCAGATCGACAAACAATTGCGGCACGTTCGCGCGGAAAGTGGTATAGGCTTGCGCAATCTCAGGCCGCTGGTTTGCGGCATAGACATAAGACCCAACGGCCGAGGCCAGATCCTGCGGCGAGCCGCCACCGGTCTGCTGCACTTCCATTTCAACCCCTGCAGACATACCAAGGCCCTGAATGGGTGGCGGGTTGAACGCAACAATCGATGCGGCAGACTCACCATATGCAATCGCCAGAACCTGGTTCAGGATCGCATCCGCGCTGAGCTCGGGTTCCTGCCGCTCTTCCCAGTTGGTCAGGTTGACAAAGATGGCTGCGCCATTGGTAGTGGTCCCGTTCAACAGCGAGAACCCATTGACCAGAACGGTACTGGATACGCCGGAGATCTGTTGAATCTGTTCATCGATCCGCGCAGAAACCGCCTCGGTCCGTTCAAGCGTCGCCGCGTCGGGAAGCTGGATATCGACGAACAGATATCCATTATCTTCCAGCGGAATGAACCCTTTGGACGTGTTGCCCATAATGGTCCCAGTGCCTGCTGCGAACGCCGCAATGATCCCAAGCGAAATGACGGGCAGGATCAACAGCTTTCGCACAATGGCGACATAGCCGCTGCGCATGCCGCCGATAAATTTCTCGAACACAGCCAGCAGCCCTTTGGGTGGCCCTGAGCGTGGCTGCAAGACCAACCCGCACAATGCCGGAGACAAGGTCAACGCGTTGATCGACGAGATCACAACAGCGGTCGAGATCGTGACGGCAAACTGCGAATACAATCGCCCGGATATGCCGGGCATGAACGTCACCGGCACGAACACGGCCAGAAGCACCAGCGTGGTTGCGATGACAGGGCCGGTGATCTGGCCCATGGCCTTGCGGGTTGCCTCGGCAGGGGAAAGGCCTTCGTCGGCGATGATACGCTCGACGTTTTCCACCACAACGATCGCGTCATCCACAACGATCCCGATGGCCAGCACAAGCGCGAACAGAGAGATCGTGTTCAGCGACATGCCAAAAGCCAGCAGGAAGGCAAATGTCCCGATCAATGAAACCGGAATGGCCACCGCTGGAATGATCGTCGCCCGCCAACTGCCAAGGAAGATGAACACAACTGTGATCACCAATATGAATGTCAGGATGAGGGTCGAGACCACGTCATTGAGCGACTGTTCCACGAAATCCGTCGTATTGAATGGAACATCGTATTCGACATCAGTGGGAAAGGATCGTGACAGGCGCTCAAGTTCGGCCTCAACACGTTCGGACACCGCAAGGGCGTTTGCGCCGGGGGCCTGATAGATGCCGATAACGGTCGCAGGAACGCTTTCGAAATAGCCCGAGGCGGAATAGAACTGCGCCCCCAATTCAACCCGCGCAATGTCTTTGACGCGCACAATCGCACCGGCTTCGCCTGTACGGATTACAATATCTCCGAATTCATCGGCCGAGGTCAGGCGGCCTTTGGTCTTGATCGTGTACTGAAAGGTTTGTCCTTCAGGCACAGGAGGCGACCCGATTGAGCCCGCAGAGACTTCGATATTCTGTTCGCGGATGGCATTGATCACATCACCCGGAGTGATTGACAGCGCGGCCATCTTGTCCGGATCCATCCAGATCCGCATGGCGTATTCCAGATTGGTCAGAACATCCGCTTTACCCACGCCCTGAACCCGCGCCAGAGCGTCTTTCAAGTTGATTGAGGCATAGTTCGACAGGAACACACTGTCATATGTGCCATTGGGCGAGGTCAGCGTGACCAGCAACAACATGTTGGTTGACGCTTTTTGCGTGACAACACCGGATGAAGTCACTTCGGACGGCAGCGATGCCATCGCCTGTGCCACACGGTTCTGTACGTTGACCGAGGCGATATCGGGGTCGGTGCCCACCTCGAACGTAACGTTCAACGAATACGAACCGTTATCCGATGAGGTCGACGTCATGTAGATCATGTCGTCCACACCGTTGACCTGCGCCTCGATCGGGGCGGCCACGGTGTTTTCCACGGTTTCGGCATTTGCACCTGTATAGGTGGCCGTTACGCTGACCACCGGCGGCGTGATATCGGGAAACTGCGCAACCGGCAGAACCAGATAACCGATCCCGCCCAAAATGGTCAGGACCAGCGAAATGACAAGCGCCAGCTTGGGCCGGCTGATAAACAGGGCTGAGAACATCAGTTATTCTCCGGCTGCTCGGACGCAACGACTGCATCAACGGCGACGCCGGGGCGCACGCGTTGCAGGCCTTCGACGATGACGCTTTCGCCTTCGCGCAGGCCATCTGTGACGATAATCGCCGAATCCACGGTATCTCCGGTTGTGATATAGCGTTGTTCAACCATCTGCTTGTCATTGACGACCAGAACGAATTCGCCGCGCTGATCACGCTGCAGCGCTGCTTGAGGGATCAATACCTGCAGCGTCGGCTCAAGCGCTTCGATCTGAACGTTCACGAAGGCACCATCAACGAGCAGACGCTTGGCATTGTCGAATTGAGCCGTGATCGTAATGGCGCCGGTCAGCGGATCTATGCGGTTGTCGACAAAAATGATTTCACCGGTTTCATCCAGCTCAGTACCGTTCGGCAGAGTCACATGAACATTCGGGCTTTGGCTGCTTTCAGCTAGCGTGGCCGGGTCTTCGCCAAATTGTTCAAGAACCGACGTGAACTGCTTCTCATTCAACGAAAAATTCACATAGATGGGGGCTTCGCTGACCAGGGTGACAAGCGGCGGATTGTTGGGGCCCACAACATCACCGACACTGGTTTCCACGCGGCCGATGCGGCCCGAAAACGGGGCGTGGATCTGTGTGTAGCTCAGATCAAGCTCGGCCTGTTGGATCGCTGCATTGGCGGCTTTGACCTCGGCCTCGGCGACCAGTTCATTGGCTCGGGCAATGTCACGTTCTGATTCCGGTGTAGCGTCGCGCTTATACAGCTCTTCCTTGCGGGCGAGATCGACTTTGGCCAGTTCAAGGTTTGCCTGCGCCCGATCCAGATCGGCTTTACGCGCCTCAAGCGTGGCTTCGTAAAGATCAGGTTCGATCGTGAATAGCAGGTCATCCTCATTCACCGGAGAGCCATCGTCGACGTTCTGGCTGTCCAGGAAACCACTGACGCGCGCGATAATATCGACCTTGTCGATTGCCTCGGCCCGTCCAATGAAGGTGGCCTGATCGGTGATCTCTTCGGTATAAGCTGCGGCGATCGACACCTTGGGCGCAGGGGCATCACCCTGATCCTGCGCGACCGCTATCTGAGGCAGGCTGGAACATGCAAACAAAGCGGCAGAAACGCCTAGTGCCCTGAAATAGCCGCGTGGGCGGAGTGCTGGCTTCTTAAATGCAAGGGACATGTTGGCGCCTCGTTCAAAGTAAAGATTGCACAACCGGGCAACAGAAACCCCCGGATGAGTCGATTGATTTTATAGGCAGGATGGCGGGTTTGACGCAGTTTCTCAAGCGTGTTGAGGTAATGCGTTGGCAAGAATCGACCCGAAATTTCTTTCCAGTCTGCAGACTTAGCCTGCATCCGCAGGCGTTTACCTGCCCGATGACAATAGGGGCGGGCGAATTTTCTCTGCCAAAAACCAGCAGCGGAGAGGCTTCAGGGCTCCGCTGCGGCATTCATAAATCGAATTTTGTTGTTATTCACGCGTTCCCGCAAACCGATTCTGCCAGTCTTCGCGCTGTTCGTCCGTGATTTTGGCAAACAGCACGTCGGGAACCGAAAATTCATGGCCAGCGGGCAGGGCGCACAGCGCGGCATCGATATCGTCGGGCCAGCTGGTATTGAGTGTGTTCATCGCAC
Source organism: Ruegeria sp. B11 (assembly GCF_056539785.1). NCBI lineage: Bacteria > Pseudomonadati > Pseudomonadota > Alphaproteobacteria > Rhodobacterales > Roseobacteraceae > Ruegeria > Ruegeria sp. B11. The sequence goes on from NZ_JBQFVO010000001.1 coordinate 213,843, forward strand.
TAAGCATTTTTGCAGACGCATCGGGAATGAACGGCGCGCTCAGAACTGCATAGAGGCGGATCAGGTTCAGCCCCAGCCGCACCTGCGCCGCAGCCTGCACAGGATCTTCCTTAAAGGTAGACCATGGTGCGGCAGCCTGCAGATACTCGTTGCCCGCGACCCAGATCGCTCGCAGCTCTTGCGCGGATTTGCGCACTTCCATCGCTTCCATGTGGCCTTCGTAGGCACGTACTCGGCTATTAAGCTCAGCAATCAGGGTCTGTTCACGTTCGCCATACGCACCACCTTCGGGCACTGCTTCACCGAATTTCGAGCGGCAGAACTTAGTGATCCGGCTGACAAAGTTACCCAGAACATCCGCAAGATCTTTGTTCACCGACTGCTGGAAGTTCTCCCATGTGAACTCGCTGTCGCTGCTTTCTGGCGCATGGCTCAACAGCCACCAGCGCCAGTAGTCGGCGGGCAGAATGTCCAGCGCCTGATCCATGAACACGCCACGGCCCTGTGAGGTCGAGAATTGGCCACCGTCATAGTTCAGGTAGTTGAATGATTTCAGGTGGTCGACCATCTTCCAGGGCTCGCCCGATCCCAGAATGGTGGCCGGGAAAGACAGGGTGTGGAAGGGCACATTGTCCTTGCCCATGAACTGAACGTAACGCACATCTTCTGCGCCTTTGTCGGTGCGCCACCAACGTTCCCAATCGGCATCAGACTTACCATTGGCGTCGGCCCATTCCTTGGCGCAGGCGATGTATTCAATGGGGGCATCGAACCAGACATAGAAGACTTTGCCTTCCATGCCGGGCCAATCTTGATCACCTTTCTTGACTGGTACACCCCAATCCAGATCGCGGGTAATGCCGCGATCCTGCAGGCCGTCGCCATCATGCAACCATTTCTTGGCGATCGAGGTTGTCAGGATCGGCCAGTCTGTCTTGCTGTCGATCCACGCGTCCAACTGATCTTTCATTGCGGATTGACGCAAATACAGGTGCTTGGTCTCACGCACCTCAAGATCGGTCGAGCCGCTGATCGCGCTGCGGGGCTCGATCAGGTCGGTCGGGTCTAGCTGCTTGGTACAATTTTCGCACTGGTCGCCGCGCGCGCGCTCGTAACCGCAATTGGGGCAAGTGCCTTCGATATAGCGGTCGGGCAGAAAACGGCCATCGGCGTTGGAATAAACCTGCTTTTCGCTGACTTCCCGGATCAGCCCGGCTTCATCCAGTTTGCCAGCGAAATGCTGGGTCAGTTTACGGTTCTGATCGCTGGACGAGCGGCCAAAGTGATCAAAGCTCAGGCCAAAGCGCTTGGCGATATCGGCCTGTACTGCGTACATGTCAGCGCAATATTCAGCCACAGGTTTGCCCGCTTTGGCGGCGGCCAGCTCGGCCGGGGTGCCGTGCTCGTCGGTTGCACACAGGAACATGACCTCATTGCCCCGGCCGCGCTGATAGCGAGCGTACAGATCGGCAGGCAATTGCGAGCCGATCAGGTTGCCGAGATGTTTGATCCCGTTGATGTAAGGGATCGCCGAGGTGATGAGAATTCGGGCCATAATGCGCTTCCACGTATCTGTCTGCGCGCCCGTCTACCTTATGTGGCCAGTAAGCAAAAGCCCGCATTCATACCCGCTTGAATTTAACGGGTATTACTACGCGACTTCGTGCATTCCCGCGAGTTTGTGTCGCGTTCGTCAGCGATTTCGCCCCGTGCGTACCAATGGTGTATGATGATCAGGAGAACCCAGCTTAGGGGGAATTTCATTATGCAGAGTTTATGGATGGGCTGCTGTGCCGCCGTTGCAGCTATTGTATTTACCGCCAGCGCCATCGCCGACCAGAGCGCCACAGATGATCCGGTGCATGCTTTTGACCACGCTATGCTCTCGATCTTTCACCGTGGCCAGGATGCGCTGACGGCTGAAACCCGGCCCGTCATGATTATCGCACGTGATGTCACAGTCATGACCGAAGACGGAGAGGCGGGCTATCCAAGGGATGCGCCAACCTATCAACATCTGAAGTCCACGTCGCATGTTGTGTTGGGATTGATCGGGGCGGTGACTCCATGGCCTGATGATAATACCGATGATGAGCGCTGGAAGGCGGAGTTTGCAATTATCATCAATGAGATAGATGTATTTCTTGCGACATTGGGCGAACTGGGCATGACCGAGGGCGACTTGGCGAGCCAGCGCAAAATGCTCGAAACAGCCCGGGCATTTGCTCAAGGTGCACTCGACAAGGATCAGATCACACGTGAAGCGGTTTCGCAGGTGATCAACGACATGCGGCCCATCTGGGCAGAGAATATGGAGAAATCTTCACGTGCGGAGTTGAACGCACTTCATTCCGCCGTGTCCGACGCACGCGCAGCCATAAGCGAAGAGGAGTGGACCAAGATGTATGTCGTGCATCACGGCGGCTCCAGCGTCAAAGACGTCAATGTCGTGCTACTGTACCTACAGCGCGTGATGCCGGAAAAGGTTGCTGCCGGGCAGGTTCTGTTCGCTGAGAACGCTCATGGGATTGACGCGTTGGCTGGATACGCCGGATACGTTCGAATGCAGAGGCATGTTGGTGCATGGGTGTTCGGAGACCCGGAACGGATGCGGGTTGACCTGCTGGGATATGAGGCGGGATCAATCCTGGATGAAATGATCCCGGCACCACCGCCAAAGCCCACCGATTAGAGAATTACTCCAGCAGGTGTGAACAGGTGATACGTTTCGCTCGGGCGAAAGAAATTGAGCTTAATGTCATGGTTGCAGATTGTACCAGATATTTGAATTTAAATAACCTCAGGTTGAAACACAGAATCACAACCTCTTGAAATTGTAGCAATGACTTCCCATTTAAAATGTATACAAAAGTATACAATAACGAGGGCAATCTGCTGATGTTTGACTTTTTACTAGAGGGCGCATTTGTGCCCTTTACCTTGGCGCTTGCGCTTCTGTTCGGTCTTCTGGGCCTTGAACTGATCGCATTGGTTTTCGGGGGAAGTCTTCTGGCAGGCGAGGGCGAGGTTGATCTGGACATGGTCGGCGCGCCCGATCTGGACATCGCCGACTTTGATCTGGATATCGACGCCGACATCGATCTGGGTGACTTGGAACTGGCCGAAATTGAAACCGATGTGCCTGCGGCTACGCCCGTCGGCCCGTTTGGCTGGTTGGGCATTGGCAAGATGCCATTCATGATCTGGCTCGTTGTGCTGCTGGCTGGTTTCGGCCTGAGTGGCATAGGCCTGCAACTGGCGCTGCGTGATCTGCTGGGCTTTGACTTACCTGCATGGTTGGCCGCGATTCCGGCCGGAGTGTTCGGCCTATGGTTCGCACGTGGCTTTGGTGGTGTCTTCGCTCGCCTCCTGCCCAAAACCGAAACCGAAGCGATGTCGGAACGGATGCTGGCCCGCCGCCGTGGCGTGATCACTCAGGGTATCGCATCGCGAGGCCGTCCAGCCGAAGTCCGCGTCATGGATCGCTTTGGCAACACGCACTACCTGCGCGCAGAGCCGTTGCAGGACAAAGATGCGCTGGAGCAGGGAACAGAAGTCCTTGTTCTGCGTGATCGACGGCGCGACCGGTTCGTTCTGGTTCGCATGTCAGTTTAACCAAAAAATCTTAACCCCAATCCGGAGGATATTGCATGGAACTATCATTCCTGGCCGTTACAGTTGTGACTATTTTAGCCGTACTCTTGTTCATAGGCCTTGTACTTGGCCGCCTTTATCGACGCGCCACGCGCGAGATCAGCCTGGTGAAAACCGGCGCGGGTGGCAAAAAGGTCATCATGGATGGCGGCGTCATCATCGTACCGTTGCTGCACGAAGTCAGCCCGGTCAACATGAAGACTCTGCGCCTTGAGGTGCAGCGCAGCGGTGAGGCCGCGCTCATCACCAAAGACCGGATGCGTGTCGACGTGGGTGTCGAATTCTACGTCTCGGTGATGGCGACTGAAGAGGGCATCGCACGCGCCGCGCAAACGCTGGGTGATCGCACCTTTGACGTCGAGCAACTACGTGAGATGATCGAAGGCAAGCTGATCGACGGTCTGCGCGCTGTGGCCGCTCAGATGACCATGGACGGTCTGCATGAAAACCGCGCCGACTTTGTGCAAGAGGTGCAGAATGCGGTGTCCGAGGACCTGCTTAAGAACGGTCTTTCGCTGGAGTCCGTCTCGCTGACTGCGCTGGACCAGACCCCGTTCGAGGCTCTGGACGAGAATAACGCCTTTAACGCCGTGGGTATGCGTAAGCTGGCCGAGGTGATCGCCATATCCAAAAAAGAACGCGCGCAGATCGACGCCGAGGCCGAGGTTGAGGTGCGTCGTGCGGCGATGGAAGCGGAGCGTCAGAAGTTGCTGATCGAACAGGACGAACAGCAGGCGCGCATCGAGCAGGCGCAGAAGGTGGAAACTCTTCGTGTGGCGCAAGAGGCGGAGATCGCAGCGCGAACTGAAGACTCGGTACGCGAAACCGAACGCGCCCGGATTGCCCGTGAAGAGGCCATTCGTTCCGCCGAGATTGAGCGCGAGCGCAAAATCCGCGATGCCGAGATCGCCAAAGAGCGTGAGATCGAAGTCGCGGAACAGGAACGCCAGATCATCATCGCGCAGAAATCCGAAGAGGAAAGCCGCGCGCGCGCATCCGCCGATCTGGCTCGAGCCGAGGCGACCAAAGCAACCGAAGCCGTGGCTACGGCGCGCGAAGTGGCCGAGGCCGAGCGCCAGAAGCAGATTGTTCTGATTGAAGCCACCCGTGAGGCCGAACGTCAGGCCACCGCGATCCGTTTGTCAGCGCAGGCCGAGAAAGAGGCCGCCGCAGATCGCGCCGAAGCCCGCCGCGAGGAAGCGCAGGCCGAAGCAGACGCGTTGAACATTCGCGCCGAGGCCAAGAAGAACGACATGCTGGCCGAGGCGGAAGGTAAGCGTGCGATCGTAGAGGCCGACAATGCCCTGTCACCTGAGCAGATCCGGATGAAGGTCGACTTGACCCGCATTGAAACCATGCCCTCGATCATCTCGGAAATGGTCAAACCGGCCGAAAAAATCGACTCGATCAAAATCCATCAGGTTGGTGGGATCGGAGCTGCCAATGGTGGTGGTGTTTCAAGCGGTGAAAAGCCGGTTGTCAATCAGGCGTTGGATTCGATCATGGGAATGGCCGTGCAGATGCCAGCGCTCAAGAAACTGGGCGAAGAGCTTGGCTTGTCCATGGAGAACGGCGTCGGGGGCGTGGTGAACGGTGCGCTTGAGAGCACCGTGGACCCAGATGAGGTGGTCGACGTGGTCGAGGGCCATGGGCCAGCGGTCCAGCAGTAAAACAGAAGGGCCGGGATTTCCCGGCCCTTTTTCATTGCTTTTCGCGAGAACCCTTGAGCAGCCTGCCGATGGTAAAGGATGTGCGCGGAGCATAGACATAATTCGTCCGTTTCTCGGGCGTCGGGCGCGAGCGCATACGGGCGAGGCCAAAAACAATAAGAAACACATGACCCAATGCAACAAAAGCAAACAGGGCTCCAGGGCCGAATTGCTGGATCAACGTGGATGAGATGTAGGGCGATGCAATCGCCCCCAGCGCGTACCAGAACATCAAGGCCGCTGCCAATTCAACGCGTTGTTCGGTCGTGGCAAAATCATTCGCATGCGCCGAGGAAACCGAGAAAATCGGAAACGTGGTCAGGCCAAAGAACCCGGCGGCCAGCATAACGCCGACCGTTCCAGTTCCGCTAGCCAACATCGTGACACCGCAGCTTAGCACCGCTGCCACGGATAGCCAGATCAGCACCCAGCGTCGATCATACTTGTCTGCGAGCCAACCCAAGGGGTACTGGGCCAGTGCGCCGCCCAGAACGAAAGAGGCCAGAAAGAATGCAATCTGATCTACGCCCAGTCCGACCTCCTGACCGTATACCGGGCCGACCATGCGCAATGATGCCGAACTGAGCGCAGCCACGATAACGCCCGCCACAGCCAGTGGTGAGCTGTGCCAGGCCAGCTTGGGGCGCAGGCGCGGGGTGTCCGGTGTCTTGGGTTGGCTGGCGCGAGTTAGGGCCAGCGGCAAGATCGATGCACAGCATAGGATCGCAAGCAGGTTGTATGAAACGTAAGAGGCGGGTGGCAGAACAGCAATGATAAGCTGTGCACAAAGCGAGGCCCCCATATCGGCGATACGATACGTACCCATCGCGCGCCCACGAGTTTCGTTGGTGACCTTGGCGTTAAGCCAAGCCTCGATCACGGTGTAACACCCGGCCACACAGGTTCCCGATGCGATACGCAGAGCGGCCCAGACATAAGGGTTTTCAGTCAGCGTATGCCCCAGCAACCCCATCGCGCCCAAAGCGGTGCAGACCGCAAATGCGCGCGAGTGCCCGACACTGCCCATAAGCCGCGGAGCCCACCAGCAACCAACAAAGAACCCGATAAAGTGCGATGACCCCAGCAGACCGATCTGTTCGGTCGAAAAATCAAGCGTCAGCCCCGAGATTGCATCCAGCGGACCGACACCGCCCGTTGAGAGCTGCAGCAGAATGACCGAAAGAAAGAGGGCGGCAAATGAAATGATCGTACGCATGATAGGTGCAACTTGACCTTGTCGCTACGAAATGCGCGCGCCTAATCGACGCCCTGACGTCGTTTTTTGCCTTTTTGTGGTTAATCCTGCCGGATGATTTCGGCGTGGATGTCCAGGCCGATCGTGGGTTGTACAAGACCAGGATATCCAGACGCGCCAAACTCATTTCGATTGATCGCCCCCTCTAGCCGGATGGACAGGGTGTCCAAATCATCCACCGCGCTTCCCGGTCTCCGATACAGGTTGGCGCTCAAAGTCACCGGACGCGTGATACCGCGCACTGTGAGATCGCCGGTCACGGTTGCACCTTCCGAGATACGGCCAGTGGGTCCCAGCTGAATCTTAGTCGTGATGAAACGGATGGTGGGGTATTGGGCAGCGTTCAACACACTTTTTCCCAACATCGGACCTCGGGCAAATGGTAGGTTCGTCCGCGCCCGGGCCACGTCCAGCACGACATCGACCCGGCTGTTTTGCAAGCGATTGGTATCAATCAGAATTTGGGCCGACTGTACTGGCATCGTGCCCGTCTGAAGCGCGCCGGACAAATCATAGGTGAAGCCAACGGAACTGCGCGATGCTGCCAGCGCATATGGGGTGAGGGCGGCCATCGCTGCCCGTGCCATTGGTAACGCGCAAAGGCTTGCAATCAGGCTGCGTCGGGTAAGGTTCCTCATGCCATCGCCGTGCGACCGCGCGGGCGCGAGCGTTTCATGAGCATCAGCACGATTGCGATGTTCAGCCCGTTCCAAAGGATGCCATTGATGAAAGCAAGCTGATAACTGCCAGTCACGTCATAGATCCAGCCCGACATCCAACCACCCAGAGCCATGCCGAGGATAGTCATCATCATGACAAAACCCACGCGCGCACCGGCCTCTTGCGGGGGCATATATTCACGTACAATCAGCGCGTAGCTGGGGACGATACCACCCTGGGCCAGCCCGAATAGCATGCTGACGACATAAAGCGAAACCATCCCATCATAAGGGAGAAACAGGAACAGAGCGATACATTGCAGGACCGAGCCAATCAGCAGTGTTGAAAGCCCTCCCAACCGGTCCGCGACAAGCCCCGAGATGATGCGGCTAACCACGCCGCCCAACAGCATCAGAGACAGCATCTCGGCCCCAACGGCCGGGCCATAGCCCAAGCCCACACAATAGGAGACAATATGGACCTGGGGCATCGACATGGCCACGCAGCAGCCGATACCAGCCAACCCAAGGATGTACTGCAGGGCGCGGGGTGAAAAGCCGACGCTTTGTGCTTTGACCTGTGCTGCCGCTGCTGCCGTGCCGTGCGCCTCGACGGGGACCTGTCTGCGCAAAAGCAGGGACAGAGGAATGACGGCGACCAGGGTGATGACGGCGAGACTCAGATAAACCTGCTGCCACCCGTCGCGCTGCAGAATGCCCGACAGCAGCGTGGGCCATATCGCGCCAGACAGGTAGTTGCCACTGGCCACCAGTGCCACGGCAATCCCTCGCCTGCGCATGAACCAATGCGAGATATCGGCGATCAGTGGTCCAAATCCGATTGACGTACCGAGCCCCAGCAGAAGATGCGCAACCGACAGCAGCGCGATATTCGGCGCAAGGGTTGCCAGCAGATAGCTTACCGCGCTCAGCACAGCGGCGCCGATCAACGCCATTGTCACGCCCAGTCGGTCCACCAGCTTGCCTAGCCACATGTTGCCGAAGGCAAAGCCGATCATGGCGAGCGTATAGGGCATCGACGCCGCGGCTCGGTCTGCGCCAAACTCGGCCTCGATGGCGGGCATGACGACGATCACAGCCCACATGCCCACATTGACCACGGTTGCGATGGCCAGGGTGATCAGCAGGCGAAGCCAGGAATATCGGCTGTCATGGATCGGGTGTGTCATGCCGGCACGCTAGGGGGCAAGTCCGGTTTTGGCCAGTCACAAGTTATGTGATCATCGGGGCGTCTTCGGATTTGATCTGCTTTAGCTGCAGTCCGGAATGAGGAGCGGCCCGCGTCACGTGCCAACTGGCCGGGGGCAGGGCGCGGGCGCGGCGGCGGGTCAGACACCAACTGCAGGCCTCGTCCCGATAGGTGGGCGCCATATGCCAGCGCGTCTCAATCCCCTGTGCGCCACCATCGTCAGGCGTCAGCAATAGCCCCAGCGGAGCCTGTCCCGATATGCCGCCCTGTTCGGCAGCCAGATGCATCCGCCGGACCGGGGTCAGACCCGGCGGGCCGGGCAAATCGCCAATGACCAACGGGGCGGCACCGCTGCGCAAGGCTTCTTCCATGCACCACAACAGGTCTTCGGGTTTGTCAGGGCGGATCAGCAGAAACCGGGACGGATCGGCAAAAGGCAGCATGCCCTCGGGATGCAGCTGCGCCACCTCCCAAGCCGGGGCAATCCACATCACTGGCCCTTGAGTCTGCCCCGCCACCCACAGAGCAAAGCTACGCCGGGCAGGGCCGCAGGCTTCGTGTACACGGGCCAGTTGCAGACTGATCTGTGGGTGCAGGGCCACCCCGGGTGGGGTGCGCGCGGGCTTGCGGCCAAGAAGATTGGTGGACATGCTGATCAAATTAGCATGTTCTCATTTTGTTCTCAATTGGGGAATGCGGTCAACGCGACAGGATTAGACGCCCATCTGCGAACTGGATGTTCGAAAAGCGGTGCAGATACGCCATCCCTAGCAAGGATTGACCCAGATCGCCTTCATTGACCGAGGCCAGGATACCGCGATCGGTGATGGGACCCAAAGACAGGCTGTCCAGCCGAACCGGCGCCGTACGCACAATGCCATTGGCCGTCGAGGCGCGGCCGAGATAGTTCAATTGATCCGTATCGATTCCAATTCGTTCGGCATCTTTCGGGCTGATGACGATATTGCTGGCCCCGGTATCGACCAGAAAGGTCACCGCTGTGCCATTCACCAGCATTGGTAAATAGTAGTGTCCATCATAAGAGCGGGGCACTTCAATCCGCTGATCAGTTACGGTCAGTTGCGGGGTCGGGCTGACGGTTGAACGGATGTCATCCCACAATCCGACAACGGCAATGACACCGATAAAGATAAACACCCAAGCCGCGACCTGCTGCATGGTTTTGCCCAAAGACTGACGGTTCTGAGTGATAAACCACATCAACAGGGCCGCACCCAGCAAAACCAGATAGGTCAATCGCCCAATATCGTAGCCGTCCATTCAATCACCCGAAATCAGTTTTCTCATACCAATATGGTGTTTCAAGAGGCGAAACCAAAGGCTTTGAGGCCATCAAGAATGAACTGAACCGACAGTGCAGCCAGCAGCATACCCAGCAGCCGTGTCAGCACGTTCAGCCCGGTTTTACCGAGAATACGGGCGATCATGCCGCCGGCCAGAAAGAACACAAATACAACCAACATGACGGCAAGCATAACAGCGCAGGCCGCTGCGATCCCAGGGACGCCCGGGTTTTGTCCGGCCAAAAGAATGATTGTTGCGATCGATCCAGGGCCCGCGATCAGGGGTATGGCCAGGGGGAAAACCGAAGGGTCAGAATGATCTTCTTCCTCGGCGCGGTCCTCGCGGCGTTTGGTACGGCGGTCGAACAGCATGTCCAGCGCAGTCAGAAACAAAAGCGCGCCACCTGCAACGCGGAAGGCTTCCATCGAGATGCCGACGAATCCAAGAACTGCTTCACCAAAAGCGGCAAAGGCGATCAGGATGAAAACCGCGGTCAGGCAGCTGCGAATGGCAATCTTACGGCGTGTGGCCGCATCCATGTCCTGCGTCAAGGCAACGAAAATTGGCGTGGTTCCGAAAGGGTCGATCACCACAAACATCGTGGTGAAAGCCGTTATGAAAAAGGCCATGTCGATCATGCTGCGCTCTCTGCCTGTTCCAACCGTTCTGCGGCGGCAACCCATAGGGCTTCGGCCTTTTGCATGGCTTCGACCACCTCGGCGAATTTGCGGTTCCAGGTTTCCAGATCGTTGATCCGGTCATCTTCATAAAGCGCCGGATCGGCCAGCTTGGCAGAAAGCTTGTCGTGCATATCGGTCAGTTTCTCGACCCGGTCTTCGCATTTGCGCAGATCCGCACGCAGGGCCAATACGGTCTCGCGTGACGCACGTTTGGGTTTGGGCGCCTGTAGTTTATCTTTGACCGGTTTCTCGCGGGCCAGCAAAAGAGCGCGATAGGCCTCAAGATCGCCATCGAATGGCTTCACGGTGCCATCCGAGACCAGCCATAGCCGATCAGCGACAAGCGACAGTAGGTGCATGTCGTGGCTGACCAAGATGACCGCGCCGGAATAGGCAGTCAGCGCTTCGACCAGCGCTTCGCGGCTTTCGATGTCCAGATGGTTCGTCGGTTCGTCAAGGATCAGCATATGCGGCGCGTCGATGGTAGCGATCAGCAGCGACAAACGCGCTTTTTGCCCGCCAGAAAGACGCCCGACTAACGTTTCCGCCTGATCCGCGTTCAATCCGAACCCCGCCAGACGCGAGCGCCACTTGCCGGGCGCCTCATTCGGGCGCAGGCGGCGCAGGTGATCCAATGGTGTTTCGTCCACATACAGCTCATCTACCTGATGCTGCGCGAAATAGCCGATGCGCAGCTTGGAGCTTCGGGTCATTTTACCCGCCATCAGGGGTAGGCGGTCAGATAGCAGTTTTGAAAGGGTTGACTTGCCCTGACCATTCTTGCCCAGCAGAGCGATCCGATCATCCTGATCAATACGCAGGTTCAGTCGTCGCAGAACCTCGGTCTCACCATAACCGGTTACCCCTCCTTCAAGTTGAATGATCGGTGGCGACAGTTCTTCTGGCTCGGGGAATGAAAAGGCGCGCAAAGCCGCCTCTTGCGGAGTTGAAACCAGTTGGATGCGCTCGATCATCTTCAAACGAGACTGGGCCTGAACGGCCTTTGACGCCTTATAGCGGAAACGATCCACGAAACTTTGCAGATGTGCGATGCGGGCCTTGGCCTTGGCGTTTTCCGACTCTGCTTGTGCCAGACGTTCAGCGCGACGTTCGGCAAACTTGTCGTAGGGAACCGCGTAATAAGTCAGTTTGCGATCTTCGAGATGCAGAATTGATCCGACGGCGCGGTTCAACAACCCCCGGTCGTGGCTGATGATGATGACGGTGTGAGGGTATTTGGCCAGATAGCTTTCAAGCCACAACGCACCTTCAAGGTCCAGATAGTTGGTCGGTTCGTCCAACAGCAACAGGTCAGGCTGCGAAAACAGTACGGCCGCCAGCGCTACCCTCATGCGCCATCCGCCCGAGAAATCCGAACAGGGTTTCAGCTGATCCTCATCGTCAAAGCCCAGTCCTTTGAGAATTGAGGCTGCCCGAGCCTCAGCCGACCATGCGTCGATATCAGCCAGCCGTGTCTGGATTTCAGCAATTCGGTCCGGATCTATTGCGCTGTCTGCTTCGGCCATCAATGTGCTGCGTTCCACATCCGCGGCCAGAACCGTGTTGATCAGCGAGACATCCGAGGACGGCACTTCCTGCGCCACGCCCCCGATCCGCGCGCGTTTTGGCAGGGATATATTGCCTGATTCCAGCGACAGCTCGCCCCGGATCAACCGAAAGAGCGTCGTCTTTCCGGTACCATTGCGCCCGACAAGGCCGACCTTGTGGCCATCGGGAATGGTCGCACTGGCCCCGTCGAACAGAGGACGCCCTTCAACGGCGTATGTGATGTTATCGATCCGTAGCATGAGGCGCTCTTATCAGAGCATCCAAGACGCCGCCAGAGGTCACCATGTTCAAGCCAGAAGCAATGTGTTAGCGCTGTTCCGGTTCGTCTTCCAAACGGTTTCGATATGCGTGCGGCTCAATCTCCTCCAACCCTGATTACGCTGATCTTTGCAACGGCGCTCTCGGTTCTGACACTGAACATGTTCCTTCCGTCGCTGGCGCATATGAGCGAAGATTTCGGCGTGGATTATGGCCTGATGAACGTGGCCGTCGCAGGGTACCTATTTGTCTCGGCGGTCTTGCAGTTGATCGTCGGGCCGCTGTCGGATCGCTACGGGCGCAGGCCGGTTTTGTTGATCGCGATGGTCATATTTGTCGCCGCATCAATTGGATGCGTTTTAGCCGAGTCAATCTGGGTTTTCCTTTCGTTTCGGATGATTCAGGCGGCGGTGGTGGCCGGGCCGGTGCTGTCGAGTGCTTCGATCCGCGACCGATATCCACCAAACGAGGCCGCCAGCAAGCTGGGCTATGTCGCAATGGCCATGGCACTGGCACCGATGCTTGGGCCAATGCTAGGTGGCGCGCTGGATATGCTTTTTGGTTGGCGGGCCGGGTTCGTGCTGTATTCGCTGCTTGGGGCAGGGGTGCTGTTGCTGCTTTGGGCTGACATGGGTGAAACCAACACCAACCGCTCGTCGACTTTCGCGGCGCAGATGCGGGAATACCCGCATTTGTTCCGCGCGCGTAGGTTCTGGGGTTACGCCTTATGCGCCGCGTTCTCCATCGGCGGTTTTTTTAGTTTTATCACCGGCGCGCCTCTGGTCGCCGCAGCCTGGTTCGACCTGAGCCCAGCAATGCTGGGTCTGGGCATCGGTATCATCACGGGCGGGTTTATGGTCGGCAACTTTGTCACCGGGCGCATCGCAAAGCGCACCCAGCTGACGACAATGATCTTGTTCGGTCGGGTAGTGGCGTCGGTTGGGCCATTTTGCGGGCTGCTGCTGTTCATCGGCAATATGGGCTCGGTCTGGGTGTTTTTTGGATCCGCCATCTGCGTTGGTTTCGGAAATGGTTTGACCAATGCAAATGCCTCGGCCGGGGTGATGTCGGTACGTCCGAAACTAGCCGGCAGCGCGGCTGGATTATCAGGCGCCTTGATTGTGGCACTGGGGGCTGTCTTGACCATGATGACCGGGACGTTTGTAAGCCCTGAAAATGGGCCATATCTGGTGCTGAGCATGATGTGCGGCAGCAGCTTTGCTGGTCTTTTGGCAGTGCTCTATGTCCGCCGGTTGGATCGTACCGACCCACTGCCTGAGGCGATCTGAGCGATAAACGATCATAACGCTTTTCATGAGACAAATACCATGTTAGGCGGCGCGCGATGGATTTCGGCGCGAGGATCGCGCCCTTAAGTCAAGGAGAGGCCAATATGGCACTGGAACGCACATTCTCGATCATCAAACCCGATGCAACCCGCCGCAACCTGACTGGCAAGATCAATGCCAAGTTCGAAGAAGCTGGCCTGCGCATCGTTGCGCAAAAGCGCATCCACATGACCAAAGCTCAAGCAGGCAAGTTCTATGACGTGCACGCCGAGCGTCCGTTCTATGACGAACTGTGCGAATTCATGTCGTCGGCCCCTGTTGTTGTTCAGGTTCTCGAAGGCGAAGGTGCCATTGCAAAGAACCGCGAAGTCATGGGCGCAACCAACCCTGCAGACGCAGCACCTGGCACCATCCGCGCCGAGTTCGCTGAATCGGTCGGTGAAAACTCGGTCCACGGTTCGGACGCACCGGAAACTGCCGCGGTTGAGATCGCCTACTTCTTCTCGGGCATCGAACTGGTCGGCTAATCGGTCGTCAGATCACAGCTTTAGGCCGTACCCCATATCGGGTGCGGCCTTTCTTATGAGGGCAGGGCTCAAGAGTGTTTGTCCGCATTGCTTTAGTCGACAGGAGCGAAATGCCGTCATGAGCACAAACAAACGCATTGTTCTTTCCAGTGATCACGCTGCAATCGACCTCAGGCAGGCTATCTCTGCTTACGTTGAAGCCCAAGGTTGGGAGGTCGTAGATATCGGCCCGACCACATCGGAAAGCACTCATTATCCCGAACACGGAGCTGCCGCCGCGCGCCTCGTGGCTTCGGGTGATTGTCGCTTTGGTATCATCTTGTGTGGCACCGGACAGGGTATCATGATGGCGGCGAACAAAATCAACGGCGTCAGATGTGGCGTTTGCAGTGATGTCTTTTCGGCCCAGATGATCCGACAGCACAACGACGCAAACATGCTCTCGCTGGGGGCGCGGATTATCGATGAAAAGCAAGCACTGGAAATCACGGCTGCTTTCCTGACATCCGAATTCGAAGGTGGTCGCCACGCAACGCGGGTCGACATGATCGGGGTGCTCGAAGCCTAGTCTGCCGCCAAATCCTTGGCTGAAATTCGCACGCCCAAAGCATCAAGATCGGCAATCATCCGATGCTTTGGCGCTATGCTGACTCCGGCTTTGATCGCATCGAACCGTTCGCGCAAGGCCTTCTTTTCCTCGCCCTTGCAGTCATTCCAGGGTCGGCCTTGCAAGCCCATGACCAGTACATAATAGCCGATGAAATGAGGGCGCGTTCCGGCCTGTAACAGGCGCGTATAAGCCTCGTCTGCTCCCAACGCTCGCAACTCCTGAGCTGTCATAATGCCCGCACGTGCGCAGGCTTGCTCGAACGCCGGGCCAAGATTGCGGATGGCGGATATCGGATCAGACATGCCTTGTCTTATCCCGCCCGATACGGCCTGTCACCCGCTCAAGGTTGTTTGCAGCTTCCCTTTCCGCTACCCAAGCGTTGGAGGGGCCAAGAATGAACGATCTAAGCCTAGAGAATGTCGCGCAAAATCTGGACCTGATGAACCCGCCCGAGGGGTTTGTCGACGGCCCGTTCCCCTTTTACGATGCTCTGCTTGAGCATGCGCCAATATTGCGGCAGCCGGACGGTTCCATGTTGTTGTCGCGCCATGCGGATCTGGATGCCATTTATCGCAACACGACGCTTTATTCCTCGGATAAAGAGGCTGCGTTCGGCCCTAAATTCGGTGTTGGCTCGCCGTTATTCGAACATCATACAACTTCACTGGTGTTCTCCGATCCGCCGCTGCACACGCGGGTGCGCAAGATCATGACCTCAGCCCTGACGCCCCGGGCAATCGCGCGGATGGAGCCGGGTCTGATCGAAACCGTTGATACGCTGCTGGATGATATGGCGGGCAGGGGACGGGTTGATCTGATTGCGGATTTTGCCTCGACCATTCCAATCCAGATCATCGGCAATCTGCTGGATGTACCGATGGATGAACGCGCGCCTCTGCGCGATTGGTCTCTGGCTATCCTTGGTGCTTTGGAACCCGCTTTGACGGAAGCTCAGCTGGAAAAGGGTCACACTGCTGTTCGCGACTTCAAAACTTACCTTCGGGATCTCGTCGCCCGTCGTCGCGCAAAACCGGGAGATCCGGAAACAGATGTTCTGACACGTCTGATCCGTGGCGAAGGCGCGGATGAGATGCTGAGCGAGATTGAGCTTCTGCAAAACTGCATCTTCATACTGAACGCGGGCCACGAAACGACCACCAATCTGATCGGCAATGGGCTGGCGCTGCTTCATGACTATCCAGAACAACGCCAAAGACTGTTGGAAGATGGCGAATTGATTGCTCCGGCGGTTGAAGAGGTCTTGCGCTTTCGGTCGCCCAACCAATTTGGCAACCGGGAAACTACGGCGGACGTTGAAATCCGAGGACATCAGATCGCCAAAGGAACGAACCTGCATCTATGTATCGGGGCAGCGAACCGTGATCCCGAGGTGTTCACCGACCCGACCCGGTTTGACATCACACGCAAGCCGAACAGGCACCTAGCTTTCGCAGGCGGGCCGCATGTCTGCGTTGGCCTGACTTTGGCGCGTCTTGAAGGTCGTGTTGCATTGGGCCGGTTGTTGAATCGTTTTCCCGATTACCAGATTCAAGGAAAACGGGTGCAGGGTGGTCGCATTCGCTTTCACGGATACGCTTCCTTGCCTGCAGTTATGTAATTTTATCAAGGCTATAGTAGATGCTCTTCATGTAATTACGAATTGCGTGACAACTTCAGAGTTGTCTCAAGCCCTGGCTTCCGGTTACGCGCAAGAAATGTGCCGCCGTGCATATGCGAAATTGCCGCCACAAGCGCCAGTCCAAGACCGGCATTGCGCCCGGTCCTTGCAGGATCAAGCGTGACAAACGGCATCTGCAATCGGGGCAGATCGCTTTCTGGTACGCCAGGGCCCCGGTCGCGAACGCTGAGTAACGCATAGTCGCCGTCGTCTCGAATTTCGATGGTGATCGCTGTGCCGGGCGGGGCGTAGCGCATGGCGTTTTCAAGAAGGTTCGACAGTGCTTGAGACAGCAGAGGGCGATGGCCTTGGATTGGGTCCGCGTTTCCAACGACCTCAAGTCGGATGTTCTGATCAGACGCGACAGGTTCGTATAACTCAACCACGTCACCGACCAGTTGCAAAAGCTTTACCGGTTCAAATTGTTCGCGGCCCAGACCGGCCTCGGCGCGCGAAATCTCGGTCAGTTGGCTGAGAACGCGCAGCAGGTGATCAATCTCGCCGGTCGCGCGCGCCATGTCGATCTCGCGATCTTGATCGCTTTTGCCGGGCTCAGCCAGGGATTCGACCCGTTGCCGCAGTCGCGACAGGGGAGAGCGCAGGTCATGAGCAATAGAATTGGACGTTGTGCGCAGTTTGCTGATCAGTTCTTCAATACGATCCAGCATGTTGTTCAATGTGGCCGCGACCTGATCGAATTCATCGCCCGTGCCTCGTAGAGGCATGCGCAGAGCTAAATCTCCGGAAACGATATTGTCGGCTGTATTGGCGATGTCTTTCAGTCGTGAAAACACCAGCCGGGTCAGCAGCCAGCCGGTCAATAAACTCAGCGCCAATGCCGTGGCAAGTGCCAGCGCGACTGACCGGAACAGAACCCGGTCGAATTGCTGTCTGGCCAATGAATCACGCCCGACAAGCAGCCTCTCACCACCCGGCAGCCGGACTGAAGCGGCAGAGATCGGGACATATTGATCCGTATCTTCTTTGCGAAGCTGAAGATCGACCCAGCCGCTGCCCGGAGTTATCCCTTCCGGCCAATGCGTCAGGTTGCCCGCCAGTTTCGTGCCTTGCCGACCTGTCAGCAGGTACAAGGCATCCCGCTCAGCCGCTGTCGGCAAGCGGCGGTCGATGGCCGAGATCAACCCGATCATGCCACGCCGTTCATATTCATCTGCGAGGCCCGTAAGCTCGGCCTGAACGACCGAACGCGTCTCGCCTGAAATCGTGCGATTGGCCGTAAAATACACCATCGTCAGAACGGTCGCCGTCAGCAAAGTGCTAAGCACCATGCTGGCCAGAACCAACCGAGTACGAGAGTTTTTCAGCGACAGGCGCAGGTTATCCATCCGAAACCATGTATCCGGCGCCTCGGACTGTTTCAATCACCGGGTCGGCTCCGTCTTCATCAAGCTGGCGGCGCAGTTTCGAAATATGGACGTCGACCACGTTGGTGTTCGGGTCAAAGTGGTAATCCCACACACCTTCAAGCAACATCGTGCGCGAGACGACGCGGTTTTTTCGGCGCAGAAAGAACTCCAGAATTTGAAATTCGCGCGGGGTCAGGGTGATTTCACGACCGTTGCGCGTGACCTTGCGGGTCAACAGATCCATTTCGAGATCGCGGCACGCAAGGGTAGGCGTTTCTTCGGCTTCTTGCGGTCGACGCAACAGGGCTTCGATCCGGGCATGAAGTTCCTGGAATGAAAATGGTTTGACCAGATAATCGTCTGCGCCCGCGCGGAGGCCTTTGACTCGCTCATCCACTGCACTCATGGCGGTTAACATCAGAACAGGTGTTTTCAACCCAGCCGCACGCATTGACTTAATCAGTGATAACCCGTCCAGCCCGGGAAGCATTCGGTCCAGTACGACCGCATCAAATCCGCCGTCAGTTGCGTGGTACAGGCCTTCGCGGCCATCTGATGCGACTTCGACAACATAGCCTTCTTCACCAAATCCCTTGGCAATGAAGTCCCGTGTGTCTTGGTCATCTTCAACGATCAACAAGCGTCTGCTCATGGTCAGGGCTCCTTCCCAATGGGATTTAAACACACATACTCTTTGAAAAAAACATGCCGGGTGCAAAGGTGCACCCGGCTGTTCCGGCGGCACGTGGACAATCCGTGCCTGCCAGAATAAGCGCTCCAGATTTCCCCATCATGTGGCGCGCTTAGGTGTAGGGTTAGGCGATTTCGACCGCGACGAAGATCTGGTTGCCACCGCGATTGATCAAAACCAGAGCTGGATCCGTCTTTTCGTTCTCCAGCGCTTCTTTCAAAGCGTCTGGCGTAACGGTATCCAGATTGCCCAGTCGAACGATCACATCACCACGCTGCAATCCGGCCTTGGCCGCAGGGCTTTCGGGCTCCAGATCGGTGACAACAACACCATCGATGTTCTCGGCCACGCCAATCTCGGCGCGGGCGGTTTCGGTCAGCGGTGCCACGGTTACGCCCAGCGACGTACCTTCGAACTTGTCTTCAACCACGCTATCGGTCGCCGCCGAGGCTGACTGATGCTGACCGATTGTCAGTTCGATCTGTTCTTCTTTGCCATTTCGAAGAACAGTCAGCGTGCTATCAGTACCTACCTTGGTCGTGCCAACCAGGATCGGAAGATCGCTACTGGAATCAACGGCTTCGTCATTGAAGGTCAGGATCACGTCACCTTGCTGCAGTACGCCATCGGCCGGGCTGTCAGGTACAACATCCGATACCAGTGCACCTGTTGCCGTATCGATACCCATCGCAGCAGCCAGTTCGGGGCTGACATTCTGGATCGACACTCCCAACCAACCGCGGCTGACCTCGCCGTCATCGCGCAGATCAGCCGTGATGTGATCTACAATATTCGAAGTCACCGCAAAGCCGAGCCCGACTGAGCCGCCGCTGGGCGAATAGATCGCCGAGTTTACACCGATCACCTCACCATCCATGTTGAATAGCGGACCACCCGAGTTGCCTTTGTTGATAGCAGCGTCGGTCTGGATGAATTCGGCGTAGGGACCTTCCGAAATATTGCGCCCCTTCGCGGAAACAATACCGGTCGTAACAGTTGCATTCAGGCCAAACGGGTTGCCGATGGCGACGACGTCTTCGCCCACGCGAATGACATCGCTGTCACCCATTTGAACGGCTTGCAGGTCTTCTCCTGCGTCGATTTTAAGCACGGCGATGTCCGTAAGCGGATCTGTACCAACGATTTCAGCTTCGAATGTGCGGTTATCGCTCAGACGTACGGTCACTTCGCTAGCGTTATCGACAACGTGGTGGTTGGTGACGATGTATCCTGCCTTATCCAGCACAAAGCCTGATCCCAAACCCTGGCTGGGGCCTCGCTGCGGCATGTCAAATCCTTCAGGACCGCCGAACCGTTTAAAGAACTCGCCAAAGGGATGGTTTTCGAGGTCGAACTCCTGACCTTGTGTGGGGCGTGGTTTGGCATCTTGCTTGGCGGTGATCGTGACCACCGAAGGCGAGACGGTTTCGACCAGATCGGCCAGAGCCTCGTCTGCCATTGCGGGCAGGGCGGTGGTGGCCATCATGGCCGCGCCCAGTGCGGTAGCTCCCATCCAGCTGGATGTGCGTGGAATAAGCAGTGAGGATTTACGGATGCTCATTTTGACTCCTGTCTATTTCGGCGGTTGATCCCGCGCATTGAGACAGGAGATGCACTGGCAACCTTGGGATATCCTGAGAGAAATATTAAGAAACCTTAATTTCGCCACGTTTCGCCGCTTTAATGACTCCGTTCAAGGTGCTCGGGTAGCAAGAATCAGCTTGGGTGCTATGTGGCGAATCGGTGGATTGTTGCCGATAAAGTCAATAATTTCGAAAAAGCATTGAATTGATTCATTTTTGTTAACAAAGAAACGACGCTTTTGCGGTCTCAAAAATACTTCTCCTAAAAGTTGCGTGAGATGGAGTGTTCAAATTTCGAACACGCCCGTCGATGCCTTTGAAATAGGTAAGTTAGCCGTATTCTAAGTGCGCAACTGACGGAAACTTCTGGAAAAAGTATAAGTCGATGCAACCATTGGTAGAATCCAGAGTGTTGCATTGTTGCTCAAAAGCCAGTGCGCCTGCGCTGAAATTTACCATTTCATCCAATTTTACATTGTTTGAACGCATCGGATCAGCGACATTGGAGTTGCCCAAGTGAGGGGGGCCTTAGGCACTAGGGGGTGTCAAAGGCGCATCTCAGTCTCCATAGCGCTGAGCGGCATGTTAACGAGGGGGTCTTGTTTAGGTTCAGCAGCACAACGTCGGGAAGCCTGATTGGCGATCTGACCGCGCTTTAGAGATTGGTGAAAGTGGTAGTCCTGTTTTTGGGCATGCGACCCGGTCATTATTGACCGGGTCGCGTTTATTTGAGGGGCTGCTTTTGCGGTCGGCCCGCATTCCAACGGGTCCAATCGGCGGGTGTATCCAAATCAAGCAGCGCATTCTGGGCGGGCAGGCGATGCAGATGAACCTTGCCCTTGTAGCGTTGCACGACAATCTGCGCGCCGCTGTCACCGTTCAGTTCCGAAAGCTCTGAAAATAGAGAACGATCAAAGACGACAGGATGGCCGGGAGCACCTTCCTCAGTAGCCCCACGCCATATCAGATTGTCAGGGTGGGTTTTGACCGATCGGAGAACGCTGTTCAGGTCTTGGGTTGTGAGGTCCGGAAGGTCCGATAACAGGATCATGACCGCAGGTGCATTTGCTGGAACGGAGGCTATTGCGCCTCTCAAACTGGCATTCATGCCTTCTTGCGCATTTGGGATTTCGACCAGTTGAACATCGAGGCCCTGTAGCACCGTATATCGGGGATGTGGGGCCGGGGGCAGGGCGATGATAACGTGACCTGCGGCAAGCGCCCGCTGAGCCACTCGGCGCAGAAGCGGCACGCCTTCAATCGGTTGCATTAACTTATCAGCACCACCCATGCGGCTGGATTGCCCGGCAGCGAGCAGGATGATGGGAATCTGCGTCATTTCGCAAGCATGCCGTCGGTGGATTAATAAGTCATCCCCGCATTCTTGCGCCATCGGGATCGAAAAGTGGGGTCGTGATGACACGCGCTTTGTGCATCTGACCCAGAATTTCAATTTCAACTGCACGTCCCTCGGTGGCCTGTTCAGTCGGGAGGAACCCCATGGCAATCGACTTGTCCGCAAAGTGCGAATACCCACCAGATGTACAGAAGCCGACGACAGTGCCGTCCGACCAGATCGGTTCGTACGCGTTTACATCTGCATCTGCCGCGTCGACCTCAAAAGCCACCAAGCGGCGATCAGCGCCAGATGCGCGCTCGGCCTCGGCCGCTGCTCGGCCTATGAAATCACTGTTCTTTGAGAATGAGATAAACCGATCCAACCCGGTTTCTGCCGCTGTATAGTCGGGTGAAAATTCTCGCATCCACGAGCCAAAGAACTTGTCCAGACGCAGACTCATCATTGCGCGCATGCCAAATGGGGTCATGTCATGAGCTTGACCCGCTTGCCACAAACTCCACCAGAGTTGCCGTTGGGCCATTGGGTCGCAATAAATCTCATAACCCAGATCGCCGGTATAGCTGACACGCTGAACGATGCAGTCCGTCATGCCAATTGTCATCTCGCGCACGTCGAGGAACCTGAGCGAGGTGACTGCTTCTCTGGTGCAGGCCGACAAAACCTCGGTGGCCTTGGGGCCTGCGATCTGAAACCCATTCAACCGGTCGCTGATGTTCTCGATGCCCACGCCATGGTCCTGGTTTTGCAGGAACCAGCGCATATGAAATGCCTGACTTCCGTATGAGGCGGTCAGGTGAAAAAGGTCGTCGCCCAAGCAGGAGACGGTGAAATCCCCGATCAGCTTACCTTTATGCGACAACATTGGCGTCAGTGAAACGCGGCCTGGTTTGGGTATGCGGCCCGCCATGATGCGATCCAGCCATGCACGAGCACCGGCACCGGTAATACGGTATTTTCCGAAATTGTGGACTTCGTTGATCCCAACACCTCCACGTACGGCACGAACTTCGCGGCCGGTGGCCTCAAAGGCGTTGGAACGGCGGAATGAGGGTGTCTCGAAATCCGGTTCATCGCCTTGGGCAAAGTAGTTTGGTACTTCCAGCCCGTATTGCTGCCCCCAAACGGCACCGAGATCGCTGAAGATGTCGTACATTGGTGTGGTTCGGTTGGGACGCGCTGCAGGCAGTTCCTCGTTCGGATAAGCGACGCTGAACCGCTTCTGATAGTTCTCGATCACCTTGGGGCGCGTATAGCCCGGGCCGATCCAATCGCCAAACCGCGCCACATCCATGGCAAACACATCGCGTTCGGGTTCGCCTTCGATCATCCATTGAGCAAGGGTCAAGCCAACACCACCGCCTTGGCTGAAACCGGCCATGACACCGCAGGCTGACCAGTAGTTCCGCACGCCAGGCACCGGACCGACCAGAGGGTTGCCATCCGGGGCAAAGGTAAACGGCCCATGGATGACGGATTTGACACCCGCCTCAGCGAGAACAGGGAAGCGTTTGTAGGCGAATTCGATGCTATCGGTGATCTTGTCGAAGTCATCGGGCAGCAATTCATGGCCAAACTCCCACGGGGTGCCGTCGACCGCCCAAGGCTTGCAAGGCTGTTCGTAGAAGCCGATGCACAGTCCACGCCCTTCCTGCCGCAGATAGCTTTCGCCAGCGGGGTCCATCACATGCGGGTGCTCGCCACCTGCGTCGATGATGGCCTCGATCTCGGGTATGTTGTCGGTGACCAGATATTGATGCTCCATCGGATGCAACGGGAAATAGATCCCGGCCATCGCACCGACCTCGCGCGCCCACAATCCGCCCGCATTGACGATATGTTCGGCGTGAATTGTACCCTTGTCGGTCACCACGTCCCAAGTTCCGTCCGGGCGCTGGTTCGTCTCGCGCACCATGCAATGTGTTTCGATCGTAGCCCCGCCCATACGCGCGGCCTTGGCGTATGCGTGTGTTGTACCGGACGGATCAAGATGCCCGTCCAGCGGATCATACAGCGCACCAAGGATCCCATCGGTGTTGGTGATCGGAGCGATCTTCTTGATCTCCTCAGGCCCGACGATCTCGGTCTCAAGACCCATGAATCGGTGCTTGGCGCGTTCGGCGAGCAACATGTCGAACCGGTCTTGATTGTCGGCCAGCGTGACGCCGCCGACGTGGTGCAGTCCACACGACATGCCCGTGATCTCTTCCAGCTCTTTGTACAGCCGGATGGTATAGCCCTGCAGGGCGGCCATGTTTGTGTCACCGTTCAGGGTGTGAAACCCGCCCGCCGCATGCCAGGTCGAACCGCTGGTTAGCTCAGACCGTTCCAGCAGCATCACATCCGACCAACCGAGCTTGGTCAGGTGATATAGGACCGAGCATCCGACAACGCCGCCTCCGATAACTGCGACACGGGTGGTGGTTTTCACGATGTTTCTCCCTCGGCTTTTGGCCGAGCCTGCCGAGGGCTCTGGCGTATTACTGTTCCGTTCGCGACACCGCGCGTCGTTTGCTGAATACGCATGCTGTAGGGCTTAGAGAGGACGGACCTTGAGGGCCGTGATCCTGTTGCCTTCGCGGGCCGTGACCTCAAACCGGAAACCGTGGAACGAGAATACTTGGCCCACAATGGGGATCATCTGAGCCTCGTGGATCACCAAACCGGCCAGCGTGTTGGCTTCTTCATCCGGCAGCGACCAGTCTAGCGCGCGGTTTGCGTCGCGGATGGTCATCGCGCCTTCGACCAGATACTGGCCGTCGTCAGATCGGGTAACGGGGACATCTTCGTCGATGTCGAACTCGTCTGCGATCTCGCCCACGATCTCTTCCAGAATATCTTCCAGCGTGATCAGCCCGCGCAGCGATCCATATTCGTCAACAACAAGCGCGAAGTGGCTGTGCATGCGAAGAAACTCACGCATTTGGTCGTCCAGAGTGGTGGTTTCGGGCACGAAATAAGGATCATTGGCAACCTTCGCGATGTCGAAGTTCTTAAGCCGTTCAGGGTCACCATCCGCGCCACCTACCTGCGCATACATTGCGCGGAACAAGTCTTTGGCGTGCACGACACCCACGATGTTTTCCTGTTCTTCACGGAACACAGGCAGGCGGGTGTGTGGGCTTTCCAGACACTGTTTCAGGATCGCCTCGGGTTCGTCATCCGCATCGATCATCTCAATATTCGAGCGGTGAAGCATGATCTCTTCCACCGCGCGGTCGCCAAGATCGAGCGCGCCCAGAATACGGTCGCGATCTTCTTTTTCGACCACACCTTCGGAATGGCCCAGTTGCAATGCGCCAGCGATTTCTTCACGGACCGCAAGGATGTTGCTATCAGGGTCGATCTGTACGCCGAACAGGCGCAATACACCGCGCACCAGCAGTCGGACGGCAGCCACCACCGGAGAGAACACCGTTACGACGACGCTGATAACGGGTGCCACCAAGGCGGCGGCTTTTTCGGCGTTGGTAATCGCGTAGGTCTTGGGCAGCACCTCGGCAAAGATCAGCACCAGAAGGGTCATCACGAGCGTCGCCAGCGCCACACCGCTTTCGCCGAACAGGCGTGTAAACAGGGCGGTCGCCAACGAAGCGGCAAGGATGTTGACAAGGTTGTTGCCGAGAAGGACCGAGCCGATCAGACGTTCGTTATCATCGGTGATTTCCAGCGCTTTTTTCGCCCCGCGCGAGCCTTTGTCAGCCTGCGCTCTCAGCTTGCCACGCGATGATGCGGTCAGCGCAGTTTCGGAGCCCGAGAAAAAGCCCGATAGGACAAGGAGAAGAAGAATGGATCCTGTCGTGATCCAGAATGCGCCATCAAGCAGAGAAGGAGTGGGTTCCATTGGTCCTAGGTTGTTCGTGTTGCTGCATTCGTTATGGGGGTGCGGGCCCGGCCAATCAAGGGGTTAGCCCTGATCTGAGGTGTCGTCTTTGGCCAGCGGGTGGTGTTCCAACACCAGTTCCGACAGGCGTTCATCCAGAACATGCGTATAGATCTCGGTCGTCGCCACATCTGCATGGCCCAACAGCGTCTGGATCGAGCGCAAATCCGCGCCATTGGCCAGCAGGTGCGTCGCAAACGCATGGCGCAGCGTGTGAGGTGTGACTTTTTCAGGCGAAACACCGCCTTCGATCGCCAGTTCCTTGACCAGCAGAAAGAAGCGATGCCGCGTCAGGTGACCGGATTTCCCGCGCGACGGGAACAGGAAACGCGACGCTTGTCCTCCCTTGGAAACGGCTTTTTCCTCGGCCGCATCGCGGGCTTGCAGCCAGTCTGCCAACGCCTCGCGGGCAGGGGGGGACAGCGGAACCATCCGCTCTTTCCCGCCTTTGCCGAGGACCAGCAGCATGCGGGGATCACCTCTGGCTGAACTGACCGGCAGCGACACCAGTTCTGTCACCCGCATCCCCGTCGCATAGAGCAGTTCCATCAGGCACGTGTTGCGAATTTTGTCTGCGTCGGAACGACCCGTGCGCCGCGCTGCTGCAAGCAGGCGGTCAACTTCGGGCACGTCCAGTGTCTTAGGCAATCGCTTGGGGCGCCCTGGTCCCTTGATCTGGATGGCCGGGTTGCTTTCGCGCCAGCCTTCTTCGAAAGCAAATCGATACAATTGTTTGATCGCCGACAACCGCCGTGCCCTTGTCGAGCGCGACAGGCCCTGCGCATCGCAATCGATCAGGTAACCTTCGATCCGATCGCGATCCGCTTCGGAAAAGCCCGATTTCCGACGCGTCAACCAATCAGAGAAATCTTTCAGATCCCGGCCATAGGCGAGCAGGGTGTTGGTGGCAGCGCCAAGCTCGGCAGCTTGTGCTTCGAGGAAGGTGGAAATCCACAGCTCCTGAGACGCGGGCGCGGTCATGCTCAAGCCCCGTTCAAGATCATCAACTGCAACGCGGCCCGACGTGCGGTGTCTTCAAGACCCACGCGGCGGAACGCAGCGATTGCAGCGGTCAGGTCGACCAGATTGCCGCGCGCGCCATGGGCGAACAATTGCATCGTTTCCAGAATGGCTTCGCCCAATTGATCGTTACTCAGCAGCCCGTCGATATCCGAAGGGATGGGCGCGGACCAGGCAAAGCCCTGCGAAATGGCATCCGCCAAAGGGGTTGGCGACGGCGCGCGTTGCGGATCGCCCTGTGCCAGGGCGGCCAGAAACATGTTGGTCTCTGAACTATCAGGCACGTTTTGCGCCGCGTCTTCATAAAGCTCGGACAACAGCAGAATACGCCACCTCAGATTCTCGGCAGCCGGACCAGACAGTTTGATTGCAGCCAGGCGCGGGGCAAAGAGTTCGGCAAACGGAACTTCAAGCCCGACTGACTTCATCTGGGCCCAAACCTCAATTAAAGTCTTGGAAACCGCATCGGGATTTCCGGTTCCCAATGCGGTTTCGAACCGTTGGATGGCAGCCACGCGATCCCACACGGCGCCCGAAGCAGCCGGCGAACGTTCGGTATATAGGCCAAGCAACTGATTGGGTGTCAGCGCCCCAATCCGCGTCAATCGTTCAGCAGCTTCGACCTGGGCTTTCCAGCCCGCCACATCGCGCAGATCGGCATTGGCGAACGCCCGTGGCAGTGAAGCCGTGGGCAAACGTTCACCAATGGCCTCGAACAGACGGAACGTAAGCGGATTCGGGTCGTCGGGCTGAGGAAGATACTCAGCCCCTTCGAACAATTCCGGGCTGAGAAAGCGATCGAGCAACGCAAGCTGGTCCTCGGGCAGCACCTGCAGCGCATGAGCGGCTTCGAGCGTCAGCGCGGCTGAGGCCCAATCTCCACGACGGGCCTTGCAGAATATTTGCGCTGCGTAATCCCGAGACAAATTCGGCTGCGCGATCAGCGCCGTACAACTCCGGTCTTCGTCACCCGTCAGCAAAGTTGCATCGAACCAGCGTTTGAAACGAGCTTGCGTATCGGTCGGACCGGCCAGCTGAACCAGAGATTGTACCGGATCGGATGCGCCCAATTGCATAAGGCGGTCCAGTCGCGCCATCAGCAATTTGTCTTCTGCCTGTCCTCCGCTCGGGGGACGTGCCTCGGAAAGGAGCAGGGTGAACAGCAGCCGTTGCATAGCGGGGTTGGACTTGACCCGCACCTGCGCGATCAGTTCCGCCAGACGATCCGCATCGCTGTTCTGCCACAAGTTGACTGGCAGACCCGTGACGGAAGAGGCCACCAAACCCAACGGAGGCGACAGCGCCTCAAGCGGGGTGACCTGCACGTCCGGCTGTAACCCTGTCTGGGTGACAGGTGGCTCTAATAGCACTGTGCCCGGCAGATTCTCAGGCGGGTCGGTCAGCCAGTCGATGATCGACAAGGGCTCCGTCGATTGTGCCTGCGCAGTTCCGGCCAGAAAAAGCGCCAGAAGAGTGGTTCTAGTCGGCATTCAAGATGACCGGTTCGCGGACTTCACTTTGAGGAGCGGAAAAGTCCGCACCAAAAAACGGCCCGACATAGGCATACCCAACCAGCCCGATGAAACACAGGCAGATGAGGTAAATCAGGAACTTGATTAAACGGCCCATGGGTGAACGCTGCCTCAATTTTTGCTTTTGCCCAAGTTATAACTAGCATTTTTCTTAAGATCACGTCATTCACGACGAAATGAGCGAAATTAAGCATAACACGGTGCGTTCCGACACAGCCGCGCAGTTTCAACTGCACAAAACCGTCGTTTTGGTCGGAATGATGGGGGCTGGAAAGACTGCGGTGGGCCGGGCTCTGGCGGCTCGGCTCGGCGTTCCCTTTCTCGATAGCGATTCCGAGATCGAATCGGCAGCCAACATGACCATCCCCGAGATATTTGCCCGCGATGGTGAGGCGTTCTTTCGCAGCAAGGAAAGTCAGATCATCGGGCGGCTTCTGGACGAGGAAAAAGGCATTCTGTCGACTGGAGGCGGCGCGTTTCTGGCAGAAGGCAATCGAAAAATGATCTCAGATCGTGGTGCATCTGTGTGGTTGCGGGCCGATCTGAACGTGTTGTGGAATCGCGTCAAACATAAAGACACGCGCCCATTGCTGCGTACGGCAGACCCGTATGCAACGTTGCGTGGTTTGTACGAGGCGCGCGTGCCGATCTATGAACAGGCCGATCTGGTGGCTGACTCAGATGGCGAAACCGCAATCGAAGATATGGTGGATCGGGTGATTGCCGCATTGGTGACGCGCCCGGATATATTGGAACGAATTTAATGCATCAAACCGTACATGTTGATTTGGCCGAGCGTTCTTATGATGTAGAGATCGGCCCCGGCCTTTTGGCGCAATCAGGGGAACGGATTGCCCCGCTTCTAAAGCGCCCACGCGTTGCCGTTCTGACCGATGAAACGGTCGCGGGAATGCATCTGGACGCCCTGCGCGATGGTCTGGCCTCAGCCGGGATCGAGATGACCGCGCTGGCGCTTCCGGCGGGTGAGGCGACCAAAAGCTGGCCGCATTTTGAGCGCGCTGTGGAATGGTTGCTGGCGGAAAAGGTTGAACGGAACGACATCGTCGTTGCGCTAGGAGGGGGTGTGATCGGTGATCTGGCGGGATTTGCTGCAGCAGTGATGCGGCGCGGGGTGCGCTTTGTTCAGATACCGACCTCGCTGCTGGCACAGGTCGACAGCTCGGTTGGCGGCAAGACCGGGATCAACGCGCCACAGGGCAAGAACCTGATTGGAGCGTTTCACCAGCCGTCACTGGTGTTGGCCGACACGGACGTGCTGGGTACGTTACAGACGCGGGACTTTCTCGCCGGATATGGCGAAGTCGTCAAATATGGACTGTTGGGCGATGCCCAGTTCTTTGAGTGGCTTGAAGATAACGGGCCTCTGTTAGCATCCGGCGACATGGCTGCGCGCGTGCAGGCCGTCACACGCTCGGTTCAGATGAAGGCCGATATCGTGGCACGCGACGAGACCGAGCAGGGCGACCGGGCGCTGCTCAATCTGGGTCATACTTTCTGCCACGCGCTTGAGGCTGCAACCGATTATTCTGATCGATTGCTGCACGGTGAAGGTGTCGCCATCGGCTGTGCGCTGGCGTTTGAAACTTCTTCTCGGCTGGGGCTTTGCCCGCAAGAAGATCCAAGCCGTGTCAGGGCGCATTTGCGCGCCATGGGCATGAAGACTGATCTGGCCGATATTCCGGGTGAACTGCCGGATGCAGAAACACTGGTCGATCTGATGGCGCAGGACAAAAAGGTCGTGGATGGCCAGTTGCGTTTCATTATGGCACGAGGCATCGGGCAGGCATTCGTCACTTCAGAAGTGCCGCGCGAGACAGTGGTCTCGGTGCTTGATGATGCGCTGGCCGCCTGCTGAGATTCAGCGCCCCTGGATTACCATCAGCTCGCCGATGTTTTCGCGGGTGATATAGCCAACCATGTGTCCCGATTTGGTGCATACAGCAATTGCGGGTGCACCTTTATGCAGGCCATTCAGAACTTGGTCCAATCCGCTGGTGAGTGCGACTTGTGGTATGTTCTTATCCATAATCGACGCTGCAGGCTCGGATCGGGGATGGTCGCTTGCTAACGCTGCGAACAGTCGGTCACGGGTGACAAAACCCAAAAGGCTGCCATCCTCGGCCAAGACGGGAAACTCGTGCTGGGTCGTATGAATGACCGCTTGAGCCGCCGTCGCCAACGTATCATCGGGCGACAACGCCTTGAACTCGGTGATCATCGCATCCCGGGCCTTCACACGCCGCGCAACCGAACGTAGTGCAACGTCCTGGTTTTCGGAATTCGCGGCAATGAAGACAAATACGGCGATCAGAACCAGGATCGGGTTGCCAGAGGTCAGCCCCAGAAAACCAAGCCCGACCGCTACGATCTGACCGCCAAGGGCGGCGATCCGCGTGGCCTTGGCACGTTCCATCTTCATACATAGCAAGGCGCGGAATACACGCCCGCCGTCCATCGGAAATGCCGGGATCATGTTGAAGGCCGCCAGCAGCAGATTCACATAGGCCAGACCGCTCAATAGGTTCGTGCCTGCCGAGTCGATCTGGGCCAGCGATCCAAGTTGTATCCCCGCGCCTAAAACCACAAGGATGGCCCAGATGACGACGTTTACGGCCGGGCCTGCTAAGGCGACCCAAACCTCCTGCATCGGTTTTTCTGGCATCCGCTCAAGACGTGCCAGTCCACCGATTGGCAGCAAAGTGATATCAGGGGTGCGAATGCCGTATCGCCTTGCCATGAGCGCGTGACCGAATTCATGCGCGACGACACAGGCAAACAAAGCCAGAACGAACAGGATGTTGTTGAGCGCAGCGGGCCAACCGCCGCTGGAATACGCTGCAAAACCAACCCAGGCGAGCAGCAGGAAGAAGGTGACATGGACCCTCAGTTCCGAGCCGAGCAATCGGCCAAGTGAGAAGGACCATGCCATGTTGTTTCTCCGTTTGGTTTAGAACGGAATCTCGTCGTCATCGATGCCGCCCGATGCAGGGGCAGGGGCGCTGGACTGACCGCCATAGGGATCACCATAGCCTCCCCCGGCCTGACCACCGCCATAGCCACCACCGCCGCCACCGCCTTCACCGCGGGCATCCAGCATAGTCAGCTCGCTGCGGTAAGGGCGCAGGACAACCTCAGTCGAATAGCGATCCTGCCCCGACTGATCCTGCCACTTGCGGGTCTCTAACTGGCCCTCGACATAGACTTTGCTGCCTTTACGCAAATACTGCTCGGCAACGCGAACCAGAGGTTCCGAGAAGATGGCGACTGTGTGCCATTGGGTTCGATCCCGACGCTCACCAGTGTTGCGGTCTTTCCATGTCTCTGACGTTGCGATGCGCAGGTTGCACACCTTACCACCGTTCTGGAACGACCGCACCTCGGGGTCGGCACCGAGATTGCCGATCAGAATGACCTTGTTGACTGAACCCGCCATATATTCCCTCGTTTTACTCTGACTGGATGGCGCCCGAATCTGGCGCTGTATTCTGGTGCTGACCCTATACGGGCTACGACTTGGTTGAAACATGATTGATCGTGCAACGGTGAGCAGGAAAACATTAGGACTGTCTTAACCAAGCTTTCATTTCCGGCTGATTTAACTATAATCTGATTGGTTGTTGAGGGTGCAGGATTGGCATTAATGCGTTTTCTGGTCGGTGGTATCTCGGTATTGGGTCTTTGTCTGACGTCGTTCGCGACGCAGGCAGAAACGCTGTCCACCAAGAATCGCAAGGCGATATTCCTCAAGCAATCCAAGGTTTTGGATAATCGGGCCGCTACGCAATATCGCGGCTCTGAACGGCTTAAACCCAAGACCGAGCGTGGGAAATTCGTCAAGCGTTACACTGGTAACTACCGGGGCCAGTATCTGGATCATGCCAGAAAAGCAGCGCGGCAACATAATGTGCCGGAAGAACTTTTCCTGCGACTTGTTCAACAAGAAAGCGGGTGGAACCCGAATGCCAAATCCCACAAAGGGGCCTTGGGTCTTGCGCAACTGATGCCCCAGACCGCGCGGCTGCTTGGCGTCAATCCGCACGATCCGATCCAGAATCTGGAGGGTGGTGCGCGTTATCTTTCCTGGCAATACCGCAAGTTCAAGTCCTGGCGCCTTGCACTGGCAGCTTACAATGCAGGGCCCAAAGCAGTTGAAAAGCACGGCGGAATTCCACCCTACAAGGAAACCCAGAACTACGTAAAAGTGATCTGGGGGGGCTAGCTGCGCCGCAGCGTGTCTGTTTCTTGATCTACCGCCAAACGCTGTCCTAGTCTGATTGGATAACTTTTCGGACTGGTGCGAATTGCGATGATCCAAGATCGACCCAACATACCGCCCGAAACAATGGCGAACTGGCAGCGTTTGGTCGACCTTGTTTCGCAGCTGGCCGATGTGCCCGCCACTTTGATCATGAAGACCGAAGCGCCGGATCATGCGGTTCTGATCACATCGGATCATCCAGAAAACCCATACCCGGTCGGCATGAATTTTCGACTGAACCCGAAGCTCTATTGTCAGGGCGTTCTGGAACGCGACGGCGAATTTGTTGTCGAGGACGCAACCTGTGACCCGGCCTGGAGCGACAATGAGGACATGGAGCATGGCATGTCCTTCTATATCGGTTTTCCGCTGAAGTGGCCGGATGGTTCGGTATTCGGAACAATCTGCGTCTTGGACCGTCACCGCAATCGCCGGGCCTTGTTGTTTCGTGAAGGTTTGGCACAGTTTGCGCGCATGGTTGAATCGGATTTGGCTTTGATCCAAGAGGTTTACCTGCGCCGAGCGCTGGAAGTGAAGTTGAATGAAACTCTGGCGCAACTGGAGCACCGCGTCGCGGCGAGGACGCGGGAGCTGCAGGAAACAAACACGGCGCTACGGGTGCTGTTGACCAGTTTGGACGACGATCGGAAAGACCGGGATCAGGATATCGTAGATCAGGTTCGCACGATGGTGTTGCCTTATCTGGACAAGTTGCGCGGGCTATTGACCGAAGGCGACGCCTCGCAAGTTTATCTGGAACTGGCCGAGCGTAATCTGCAAGAGATTACTTCAATGATTTCCGACAAACTATCGGATGCGTTTTCGGTCATGACGCCGACCGAGATCGAAATTGCTCAGCTGGTCATGTCGGGCAAAACCACGAAAGATATCGCCCGGGCCATGTCGCGCGAAACTTCTACAATTGATTTTCATCGGAATAATATTCGTCGAAAACTTGGCCTCGAAGGCCGTGACCAGAACTTGCGAAGCCATCTTTTGTCGATTTCGTGATTTCTGAATATGGGGATTTCCCCCATATTACCCCCCGATTTTTCTGATCTGAGCAACCTGTGCCACGCGCGCTAGGTTGGTCGCAAGGGTGCGGACCAAGCCGGGCCTTTTCAACTCGGGAGGATAAAAAATGGATCGCAAAGATCTGAAACCCACAATTCTAAACGGAGAACGCGACACATTGGCAACTGGTCTGTCGCGTCGATCGTTCTTTATGGCTGCCGGGGCCGCCGGTGTCGGTGCAGGGGCCTCACTGCTGGGTAGCAAACCGGCCGAGGCGCAATCGCAGGCTTGGCTGCAGCCTGGCAACAATAACCATGTAATCGATCTACAGGGCTCGACTGGTCAGGCAAGTACGGGAGCGGTTGGAATCGATTATTACGGTCACTGCGCGATCAAAATTACCTCCCCAAACGGAGCGACCGTATTGTTTGATCCTTGGCGCGATGATCCCTCCGGCGCATGGGGCCTGTGGTTCCGCAACGAGTTCCCGCAGATCCCAGTTGATATCACCATGTCCACTCATGCTCATTTTGACCATGACGCTATCGAGCGACCAAGTTCCACAATGGTTTTAGACAGGATGGCGGGCAATTTTGAATTTGCTGATCTTAAGATCACAGGTTTTGCTGACAAACATGCCTGCGTTGCGCCGGGTTGGTACGAATGGACCAACGCCTTGGCCGAGTTTGGCGCGGAAGCTTGTCCGCCCAACAACGTCGGACATATGGACATGGTGGTCTACCTTGTCGAAACCGGAGGCATTCGCACCTTGATCTGGGGCGACAACCGCCACAATCCGCCTCAGGAGTTCTGGGATGCTATAGGACAGGTAGACGTGCTGACTTTGCCCGTCGACGGATCGGAACACATCCTTAGCTTCGATCAGGGCAATGATATTGTCGCCAAGCTCAAGCCCAAGATCATCATCCCGACGCACTACCTCAATGAGGTTACGTCATACACGCTTACGACGCTGCAGGCCGCAGACGATTGGGTCAAAAGCCAGCAGAGTTACAAGATGCTCGACAGCGCCAGTCTAAAACTGGAAGCCGGAGATGTGGCGGGTATGAATCAGGAGTTCATGCACTTCGGCAACAACGTGATGACGGGCTGATTACAATCAGAAACTGCCACTCACCCACGACCTGCGTCGCCTGTCTCCCCACTAAACGTGACGCAAATTGAAAGGGCCGGTTTTGACCGGCCCTTTTCTTTCGTTTGCGCGGATCTATTCGGCCGCAATCTTGATAACCGGCTCCATTTTGGCCAGAATGTCTTCGGCAAGGTGACATTTCACCTGATGACCATCCGCAAGTGTTTGCACCGGGGGCACATGGGATTCGCATCGCCCATCCGGCACTTCTGATTTCCAGCGACAGCGTGTTTGGAATGGGCAACCCGGCGGCGGGTTCATGGCCGAGGGGATATCGCCCTCAAGCACGATGTGCTGTTTTTCGATCGATGTGTCCGCGATTGGAACCGCACTTAGCAATGCCTCAGTGTAGGGATGATAGGGTGGGCTAAAGACCTGATCGGTGGTGCCCAGTTCAACCACATGCCCCAGATACATCACCATCACACGGTCACTGAGATAGCGTACGATTGAAAGGTCGTGACTGATGAACAGCAGCGTGGTTTTGTGCTCGCGCTGAATTTCCATCAACAGGTCTGTAACGGCAGCTTGTACGGATACGTCCAGCGCCGAAACCGGTTCATCCGCAACCACGATCCGTGCATCACCGGCAAAGGCGCGGGCGATACCGACGCGCTGCTTCTGACCGCCTGATAGCTGGCGTGGCATCCTGTCCGCGAAGGCGCGGGGCAATTTCACGAGATCCAGCAGTTCCAGCATCCGCTTCTTGCGATCGGCCTCGGAGTCACCGACACCAAAGATTTCCAGCGCCCGGATGATTTGACGGCCTACGGTCATCGACGGGTTCAGCGTGTCGAACGGGTTCTGAAACACCATCTGCACTTCGCCAACGGTCTTGGCGTCGCGTTCTTCGATGGGCACGTCCTCGATATTGCGATTGTCCAGCAGGATCTGCCCGTCGGTGGCTGTTTCCAGCCCCATCAAGACCTTCGCAAAGGTGGATTTGCCGCAACCGGATTCGCCGACAATGGCAAGCGTCTCGGATTCATGCGCTTCAAAGCTTAGCGTCTCATTGGCCTTGACCACTTTGGTCTCACCACCGCCGAACAATGCATTCGCAGCCACCTCATAGTATTTCTTGAGGTTATCCATTTTCAGAACAGTCCGGCCAATCTCGCCTTTCTCTTTCTGCTCACCAACGGTGATTGGCGCGTTCCAGTCGATTTCCTGGAATTTCAAGCATCGCGTATGGTGTCGGTCGTTGCCCGGTACCGCCTCCATCAGGATATCCTTGGCGTCACAGCGGCCTTCTTCGAAATAGTCGCAGCGCGGACCAAAGTTACAGCCCGGAGGCCGCTCATGGGGCAGGGGAAAGTTCCCAGGTATGGCCACCAGCGGGCGCGAGTTCTTGTCGGCGCCCGGCAGCGGGATCGAGCGGAACAGCGCCTGCGTATACGGGTGCTGCATTTCGTCGAATACATCCTTGATCGAGCCACGCTCGACGGCCTCACCTGAATACATCACGCACAGCCGGTCGCAGGTTTCCAGCACCAGACCCAGATTGTGCGAAATGAACAGCATCGAGGTGCCGTATTTCTTGCCCAGATCCTTGACCAACTCGACCACGGCGGCCTCGACCGT
The DNA here is from genome assembly GCF_056539785.1 of Ruegeria sp. B11. Lineage (NCBI taxonomy): Bacteria > Pseudomonadati > Pseudomonadota > Alphaproteobacteria > Rhodobacterales > Roseobacteraceae > Ruegeria > Ruegeria sp. B11. The sequence continues at coordinate 249,706 of NZ_JBQFVO010000001.1, forward strand.
CACGTCCAGAGCGGTTGTTGGCTCATCCAAGATCAACAAGGCAGGTTTCGACATCAGCGCCATCGCAATCACGATCCGCTGCTGCTGACCGCCTGACAGCTGATGCGGGAACGAGTTCAGCATCCGCTCAGGGTCGGGCAGGCGTACATCGGTGACCACTTCCAACGCACGAGCATAGGCCTCTTCGGCACCAACGCCCTCATGAATCATTGGCACTTCCATCAGCTGTTTGCCGATCTTCATCGCCGGATTCAGCGATGCCATCGGCTCCTGATAGATCATCGCGATTTCATTGCCACGAATGTCGCGCAGCTCTTCGGTGGTCATCTCGCCCAAATCGCGGCCTTTGAACTTGATCGAGCCGCCAACGATGCGCCCGTTCTTGCCCAGATCCTGCATGACACCCAGCGCCACGGTAGATTTCCCACAACCTGATTCACCCACCAAACCGACGGCTTCGCCGGGTTGCACACTGACCGAGAAATCCATCACGGCAGGGATCTCACGAAGGCGGGTAAAGAAGGAAATCGAAAGCTTGTCGATCTCCAGGATTGGCCCGTCATAATCCGCCAGTTTGTTCATCTTATTACTCCTCGCGAGAGTCCGGGGGTTCCCCTTCATCTGGCTAAAAATATCTCGGGGGTCCGGGGGCAGAGCCCCCGGCCTCGATCACAATCAGTCCTTCAGACTTTCTTCGCGCAGACCATCCGCCAGCAGGTTCAAGCCAAGAACCAGCGACAGCAATGCCAGCGCGGGCGGCAGTGCGGGATGTAGATAGATCGACAGAAGCTTGCGCCCCTCGTTGATCGTAGAGCCCCAGTCCGGGCTTTCCGGTGGCAGCCCCAGCCCAAAGAAACCCAAGGTTCCAAGCAGGATGGTCGTGTAGCCGATGCGCAGGCAGAAATCGACGATCAGCGGACCACGCGCGTTGGGCAGGATTTCCCACAGCATGATGTACCATGGACCCTCGCCGCGCGTTTGGGCCGCAGCCACATAGTCGCGAGTTTTGATGTCCAGTGCCAGTCCGCGTACGATGCGGAACACGGTCGGAGAGTTCACGAAGACCACCGAGACGAACACCACCAGAATACCGCCTGGAATATCGAACAGATCAAGGTAGGTCGGCAGACCCCAGATGCGGTAGCTGTCGGTGTTGATGATGTAGCCACCGGTCGAAATCAGCGACAGGTAGAGCCAGAGCGCAACACCCAGAACCCCGATCAACAAAGGCGTTCGAAAACTGGGACGCGTATAGAAACGCGAATTCAGCAGAACGCCGAGGAAGATGATCGGGAACACGAACAGGATCGCGGCCATATAGTTCGGCACGCCGGTCGCTACGATCTCGGGCGTGACCAAAAGGTAGAACAGCAAGATCACGGGAAAGGCCAGGATCAGGTTCGCGAGGAATGACAGGAGCGTATCCAGACGCCCGCCATAGTAGCCTGCGGGTAAACCCAGAGTGATACCAACCATGAAGGCAAACATCGTCGCCAGCGGCGCGATCTGCACGACGATCCAGGCACCTTTAACCATACGGCTAAAGACGTCGCGCGCGAGGTTATCTCCACCCAGCAAATACCAAGCGTATTGTCCATCCTCCAGATTGGGAAGCGGGGTGCCCGGCACCTTGTTCTTCATGCCTGAGACCTGCGACAGCGGATCGTGGGTTACGATCAGATCGAGTGCGCCAAATATGCCGGTGAACACCCAGAACATCACAAGGCCAAAGCCGATCATACCAATGGGGCTGTCGAACAGCTTGCCATATAGGCCCAGCTTGCGCTTGAACGCAATCGACATCGCATAAAGGATGATCAGCGACAGCCAGACGGGCAGAAACTGCTGAGAGATAGCGCCGATGATGCCAGCACTGGTCCCCATCAGGATGCCAAGGACAATGTACGCCACCGCAATTCCCACACTTGCCAGAAAGCTATAGCGCAGCGCCGATTGTATCAGGATTCTCAGGCCAGAGCTCGAACTGAGCGTCCCATCGGCATTCACAATCATCTGATCTTCGGGCAGCACGATACTTGCCAGCATCCAGACAACGATGGACAAAAGCATCAGTCCCAACGCAAGCATCAACAGCGGGTTCAGGAAGGCGATAGAGCCGGTCCAGGTAAGTGGTTCCATGATCTATCCCTCCTTACGAAATGCGGATGCGCGGGTTGAGGTAGACATAGCCGATATCCGAGATCAGCTGCGTCACCAGCACCACAAAGACCGACACGACCGAGATCGCCAGCAGCAGCTGGATGTCATTGTTGCCCGCTGCCTGTACAAGCGCCCAGCCAAAGCCCTTGTAGTTGAACAGGGTCTCGACGATCACGACACCATTCAGCAGCCATGGGAACTGCAACATAATGACTGTAAAGGGCGCGATAAGCGCGTTGCGCAGCGCGTGTTTCATGACGATATTCGGGAATGACACGCCTTTCAGACGCGCCGTCCTGATGTATTGCGCCGTCATCACCTCGGTCATTGAGGCGCGAGTCATCCGGGCGATATAGCCCATCCCGTAAAGCGCGATGGTCAGAACTGGTAGGAAGAAGTTCTCGAACGTCGGGTTCTCCATCGCTTGCGTGGCGGTGCCTTTGAACCATTTCAACCCGACGGCGGAGGATGTGAAGATCGCTATGAAGATAACGCCCGAGACGTATTCTGGGGTCGCCGTCGTCGTGATGGCAAAGGTTGAAAGCGTCCGGTCAGTGGCCGAACCTTCCTTCATCCCGGCCAGGATGCCCAGAATGAGTGCCGAAGGGACCATCAGCAGCATCACCCAGAACATCAGCCGTCCGGTCAATGCCAGCCGATTGCCAACAACGGTAGAGACCTCTTCCTTGAAGACAGTTGAATATCCCCAGTACCCCTGCAGGATACCGCAGAAATTCGGAGATTCCTCGGCAGTTTTGCCTGGCAGGATACATCTGCCCTGAACGGTACCGTCCTCATTCGTGTGTCGGAACGAGGGCAGGACACCGAGCCATTCACCGTATTTGATCGGCGTGGACTGGAGGTAGCCGTTTTTCTCCAGATAGCTTTCGACCTGTTCATCAGACATCCTGAAATTGCCCTGCGTCTTCGCAAGCTTTTCCAGGTTCGGGTAGAGATTGGTAAGGAAGAAGACCAGGAATGTCAGGCACAATGCTGTCAACAGCATAATCCCCACACGCCTTAGAATAAAAAGTCCCATGTTAGCCCCTGTTGATCGGCTGGCGTGACAGGCATTTCGCCCCACGCATTGCTATTATTCTGGTCGCCGTATTGAGGACGAAGGGCCGCGCCAGATTGGCGCGGCCCTTGTAGGTTTCGGCTTAGGAAGTCAGGCCGAACTTATAAAGCTGCGGCAGGTCCGCAATGTGCTTTTCGACACCGACCATATTGTCGCGGTGGTGACGCATCGCGGTCCGCCAATACGGCTGGATGACCACGCCTTCGTCGATCATGATCGCCTGCAGTTTCGCCATCACCTCGCGGCGCATATCGACATCCGCGATCGAGTTCGCCTCGGCCAGCAGCTTGTCGAACTCTTCGTTGGCAAAACCAGATTCATTCCAAGCGACACCCGACTTATACGCCAGTGCCAGAACCTGCGTGCCCAGCGGGCGGTGGTTCCAGTTGGTCGAGGAATACGGGTACTTGGTCCAGTCGTTCCAGAATGTCGAACCAGGCAGAACCGTGTGCTTTGCCTTGATGCCCGCATCGTTCAACTGAGCCACTACCGCAGCCGTGGTATTGCGACGCCAGTCATCGTCGATCGACTGCACTTCGTGTTCGAAATCGCCCATACCCGCTTCGTCCATCAGCGCCTTTGCGCCTGCCGGATCGTAAGGGATACGCGTCACAGCCGAGTCGTACTCGGGGTGCATCGGGCCGACATGACAGTTGTCGGCAGTGATGCCGTAGCCGGACATGCCAAGTTCAAGGCAGACGGCGTTGTCAACTGCCATGGCAAGGGCCTGACGGACCCTCTTGTCGCCATAGATTTTGTTGCCATCGGCGTCTTCAGCCAGCTGGTTGGGGCGAATGACAATGGTAAAGCCCGATGGGATTTCCGAGCGGACAAGGCCAATACTGTCAAAGATGTCGACAAACTCACCAACCGATTCCCAGTTCATATCGATCTCTTCGGCCTCATAGGCGGCCAAGAAAGCAGCAGGGTCAGTGCCATAATCGATGAATTCGATCCGGTCGATATAGCCGCCTTTACCAGCTTCGTAGCCCCACCAGTCAAAGCCTTCATTGCGGACCAGAACGCCCTTCACGCCGACCTCATGGCTTTCGGGCATCATGAAACCCGTACCAACTGGGTTGGACAGCATATCATTTGCATCAAAGCTGCTGTGTACGATTGCACCCGGATAATCTGCCATGCCGGGGATGATCGTGATATCCGGCGCGTTGCACTTCAGCTTGACTGTATGCGAGTCGACAACGGTGATGGCGCCATCTGCGGCTTTCTGAGTGCTCTCATCCATCAGTGAGGCCATGCGCGAGGCCATCGAGTTCCCTTCCAGAGATCCGTCGCACCAACCTTCGATATTGCGAGCTACGTCTTCGGCAGTGAAATCGTCACCATTGTTCCACTTCACACCTTTGCGGACGTTCAGCGTGTATTCAGTGGCGTCATCATTGGCTTCCCAGCTTTCCAGCAGCATGGGTTTGAACGAGCCGTCATTATTGTATTCGACAAGATATTCCAGCCAGCCAGCCGTGAAGGTTGCGATCTGCGTCCAGTCATATGTGCGCGGGTCTTTCAGTGCGCGCACTTCCATTTGATAGCGGATGGTGCCGCCACGCTGAGGTTCGGCAGCGGCTGCCGGTGACTGCAGGCCAATCATGCCATATGCCGTCGGTACAGCAACGCCCAGCGCGGTTACACGGGCCAGAAATTCACGACGGCTCAGATTGCCCTCACGATATTCCTTGGCGTGCATCTCTGCCGCCCAATGCATCGGCTTTCCGTTGATTGTCTGGTTTTCCATAGATGTCTCCCTGTGACACATAATTTTTTTTTAGATTTCGTGTTTCTGATTGATAGAGCCGGGCACTACAGGGACCGTTTAGTCTCGGTTGGTAGGGCCACGGGCTTGGATTTACGATTTATCAACATCCCCATAGCCGCATTCGGCACCAGTTTTTTCCCTGCGTCAATGTTGGAAATCGTCATAGATGGTACAAAAACGACATCCGGGCAGAAAGTGAGGTTCGGAAAGTTTCAATGTGAAAGGAAACGAGACACGTTGTGACGGATAGATGGATACATATCTATCTCTCACCATGGTGCTGATTAAGGCGTTGTTATTTTGGGCTTTATCGTATCCGGCGGCTGCAACCTTCAACGCGCTGCGTCAAGGTGATGCCAGAACTTCATGCGCGCACGGAACCATGTGCGTTGGCGCTTGGCAAACTGACGTGTCGCGATCGTCGCTTTTTCGCGCGCCTCATCCAGTGTCATGCGGCCGTCCAGGTAGCCCATTAGCTCCGGAACGCCGATCGCTTTACAGGAGGGAAAAGAGGGGTCATAGCGATCGCGCATGGCCTCCACTTCCTCTATAGCTCCTTGGTCCAACATCAGGTCGAACCGTCGGTTGATGCGATCCAGCAGCCAGTCTTTTCTGGCGTCGAAAACAATCGGCACCGTGTTTTGAATATCCAGTATCGGGGCGGGGGTGTCAGCCTGCCAATCCGAAAGGGATCGCCCGGTTGCGTTCTGAACCTCCCAGGCGCGCTGAACACGCGCGCGGTTTTGGGTGTCGATCCTCTGCAGGGTCAGACCGTCCAAACCCGCGATTAGTTCTTGCAACGGCAACTTATCCGCGTGTTCCCGGATTTCCGGCGGGGTTGCGGGGATATCGGCCATCCCCTCGGTCAGAGCTGTGAAATACAGACCGGTCCCTCCGACGATTATCGGACGAGGGCGTTGCGACAGCATCGGCGTGACCTCTCGCAGCCAATGACCAGTCGAATAGGTCTGGTCATAGGCAACATGCCCATACAGACGGTGCGGTGCGCGGGCCTCATCCTCGGGCGAGGGGCGGGCCGAGATAATACGCCAGCAGTCATAGATTTGACTGGCATCGGCGTTGACAATCACGCCTCCGAAACGCTCGGCGATCAACAGCGCCAGCGCCGATTTACCCGAGGCAGTGGGCCCGGCGATCAATACAGGTTTGTCATCGGGAATCGACGGCAATTGCGCCAAAAGCCGGTTCTCAGAGTTGTCGGCCATGACTGGTTGCCCCGTTCCTGACTATCCGCATTGAACCTGCGGAGGTTTTGCTTCATTTTGCGCCGGAAAATAACCCCGTGCCAGCCCGGAGCGCAACATGAGCCTTTCCCCTTCCGTCGAGACCACCGAGACCCCAAAAACAACATATGACCGTGTCATGTTGAAGATTTCCGGCGAGGCGCTGATGGGAGATCAGGGATTCGGACTGCATCCGCCCACCGTTCAGCGCATCGCGCAAGAGGTCAAATCGGTTCATGATCTTGGTGTTGAGATTTGCATGGTCATCGGGGGTGGCAATATCTTCCGTGGTCTGTCTGGATCTGCGCAGGGGATGGAGCGTACGACAGCCGACTACATGGGCATGCTGGCGACTGTCATGAACGCGCTGGCGATGCAATCCGCTCTGGAGGGGGTAGGGGTCTTTACACGTGTAATTTCGGCCATTCGGATGGATGAGGTGTGCGAGCCCTACATTCGCCGCCGTGCTGTTCGTCACCTTGAGAAAAAGCGGGTTTGCATCTTTGCCGCAGGAACCGGGAACCCCTATTTCACCACCGATACCGCTGCGACTCTGCGCGCTAACGAAATGGCGTGTCAGGCGATCTTCATGGGCAAGAACGGTGTGGATGGCGTTTATGACAAAGACCCCAAGGTACACTCGGATGCAGTGCGCTATGATCAGGTTTCCTATGACGATGTTTTGGCCAAGCGGCTGCGCGTGATGGACGCATCGGCCATAGCGTTGGCGCGCGACAACAATCTGCCACTGATCGTTTTCGGTCTGGATGAGCCCGGCGGGTTCCGCGGCATCCTGGCGGGTGAGGGGACTTATACCAAAGTTCAGGGCTAATGCTGATTTGAACAACACTGAGCCGGGCATCTCTGCCCGGCATTTTTGTACTCAAAAAGAAACTAAGCCCCGCGTGGGCCAATGACGTCGTCAGTGCACGCATTGCGTGGCGGCAAAAAATACCATTAACGCAATCACTTGACCCAACCTTCTACCTCTGGCTATCTGGCCGGGTCTGCTGGTGGTGATGGGGCCATCATGGGGGCTGCCGTCGATCCTTACCCGTTCCAAGGACCTGCGGCTAGGCTGGAAGACCTGCCTTGTTTTCGGGGATGTCCGGACTTTGCACGGGCAACGACCCGGACTGTAGTGCATGATAAGGGAGAGAGATGCGATGGGCGCTCTTGATATTGAATTCGTTCGGGCGCAGTTCCCGGCCTTTTCGGAACCCAGCCTTCAAGGACAGGCCTTTTTTGAGAATGCAGGTGGATCCTATACCTGCAAACCTGTGCTTGATCGGTTGAGCCGGTTCTACACCCAGCGAAAGGTTCAGCCCTACGCGCCCTATGAGGCGAGCCGTGTGGGTGGCGCGGAAATGGACGAAGCACGAGCGCGACTTGCCGCGATATTGGGGGTGGAAGCAGATGAGCTGAGCTTTGGCCCTTCGACGACGCAGAACACCTATGTACTGGCTCAGGCATTCCGGCAGTGGATGCAGCCGGGCGAAGCGATTGTCGTGACCAATCAAGACCACGAAGCAAACTCGGGGCCCTGGCGGCGATTGGCCGATGAGGGGATCGAAATTCGGGAATGGAAGATTGATCCGGAGAGTGGGTCTTTGAACCCGCAAGATTTGGAGAATTTGCTGGACGAGAAAGTGCGGCTGGTGTGCTTTCCGCATTGCTCGAATGTTGTTGGGGAAATCAACCCGGTCACCGAAATCACCGCAATCGCCCATGCTGCGGGTGCTTTTGCCTGTGTCGACGGGGTTTCTTACGCACCGCACGGGTTCCCCAATGTCGGTGATCTGGGCCCTGATATCTATCTGTTCTCCGCCTACAAAACCTATGGCCCGCATCAGGGTTGCATGGTTATTCGACGAGCTCTGGGTGAATTGCTGCCCAACCAAGCGCATTATTTTAACGGCGACACTCTTTTCAAGCGGTTCACACCAGCCGGGCCTGACCATGCTCAGATCGCGGCCAGCGCAGGCATGGCGGACTATGTGGACCTGCTTTGTGCCCATCATGGAGGACCGGAAACAGGAGCTTCGGCACGGGGGTCCTTTGTGCATGATCTGATGCGGGAACACGAGGTCGCTCTATTGCAACCTCTACTGGACGCGGTCAAAGACCGGAACGCTCTGCGCCTGATCGGACCGTCTGATGCCAGTCGGCGCGCACCGACGGTAGCGTTAAGTCTGAATAAGAAGGCCGAGCCTGTTGCTGCCGAGCTTTCCAAACACGGTATCATGGCAGGTGGCGGTGATTTCTACGCACATCGCCCTTTGCAAGCGATGGGCGTTGACGCAGAACAAGGGGTCTTGCGCCTTAGCTTTACACACTACACCAGTCGACAGGAAATTGATCAGCTTTTGGAGGCGCTTGACCGCGTTTTGTGATCCAGTTTCTGCGGCGCTTCGTAGTTCGAAGAAAACATGGGGCGGACATGGATTTTGATCATTCTCCGATCATTTTGTGGTTCAGGCGCGATCTTCGGTTAGGAGATCATCCGGCGCTGAGCGCGGCGGTGCAATCAGGTCGACCCATCGTGCCCGTATTTGTTCTAGATCATCAGGTTCAGACTTTGGGTGCCGCGCCGAAATGGCGCCTTGGTCTGGGCCTTGACGCTTTTGCCGGCAGGCTTGAGCAGCTTGGCAGCAAGTTGATACTGCGCCAGGGTCAAGCACTGGATGTTCTTTGTGAACTGGTCAGAGAAACTGGGGCAGGCTCCGTATTCTGGACGCGGGCTTATGATCCGGAGGCGATCAACAGGGATACCCAGATCAAGGCTGCTTTGACCGAACAGGGTATCCAGGCACAGTCTTTTGCTGGCCAACTTTTGTTTGAGCCTTGGACGATCGCCACCAAAACCGGCCAGCCGTTTCGGGTCTTCACTCCGATGTGGCGATCAGTGCAGGGGCGCGAAGTCTCTTTGCCCGAGCCCGCGCCCACGCGGCTTATGACGCCGAAAACCTGGCCTGCGTCCGATCAATTGTCTGATTGGCGACTGGATCGGGATATGCAGCGCGGGGCCGCAGTGGTCCGCCCGTTTGTCCGCCCGGGCGAAAACGCGGCGCTGGACCAGCTGGACGCGTTTCTGGAACGTATTGATCAGTATCGCGAACAGCGGGATCAACTAGATCAATCTGGAACCTCTGATCTTTCAGAATACCTTGCACTGGGCGAGATCGGGCCGCGTACAATCTGGCATCGGGTGCAAATCGCCGACCAAACCGGGGCGCATGGTGGTGAAGGCTATCTGCGTCAGCTTGTGTGGCGTGAGTTCGCATATCACTTAATGTACCACTGGCCGCATCTTCTGAGTGCCAATTGGAAGCCTGAATGGGACGCATTCCCTTGGAATACTGATCCCGACACGCCCGAAGTGCGCGCGTGGCGTCAGGCAAGAACCGGAATTCCGCTTGTCGATGCCGGTCTAAGACAAATGTATGTCACCGGACGCATGCACAATCGGGCTCGAATGATTGTCGCGAGTTATCTGACAAAGCATCTGATGACGCATTGGAAAATCGGCGCAGACTGGTTCGGGGATTGCCTGATCGACTGGGACCCAGCTGCAAATGCGATGGGATGGCAATGGGTGGCCGGTTGCGGCCCTGATGCCGCACCGTATTTCCGTATCTTCAATCCCGACACACAGCGCGAGCGGTTTGATCCAAACTCAGGTTATGTGCGTCGCTGGATTGCCGAGGGCCAATCCGAGCCGCCATCGACCGCGCTGGCCTATTTTGATGCCGTGCCGCGATCATGGGGGCTTTCTCGTGACCAGATGTATCCCGCACCTGTGGTGGGGCTGAAGGAAGGCCGCGCCCGTGCGTTGGGCGCGTATAATGCCGGAAAAGACCAGTAAGGAACTGAAAACTTGCCAGAAACCGAATCCCGTCCTAGCTTTGACCCGCAACCGCAGAGGGGAGAGCGGATGTTCCTGACGAGCACCGAAGGGCAGGAAAACCTGCCGAGATATTTTACACAAGTCTTCAAGATGTTGAAGAGGATGGAGCGCGGCCGACTTGACATCGCGCTGCCCGACGGCCGCATTTTCCGCGCGGATGCGCCCCAACCAGGCCCCGTGGCACATGTGGACATCCACGACCCGGACGTCTTTTCCCGGCTGGTGCGCGAGGGAGAGCTGGGCTTCTCGGACGGCTACCTTGAAGGCGATTGGAGCACACCGGACCTACGCAGTTTCATGGACCTCGTGCATCTGGGAACTGAGACGGTCTACGATGATTTTACCGGACAGTTTCTAGTGCGAGCCTATGAAAGACTGCGGTTCTGGTTGCATCGTAACAACCGGTCGCAGGCGAAAAAGAACATCTCGTATCACTATGATCTCGGCAATGACTTCTATGGCCTGTGGCTGGATGACACGATGACCTATTCCAGCGCCATATTTGAAACGGGTCAGGAAAGCCTCGAAAAGGCGCAAACTGCGAAATATGCCAGCCTGGTGGATGAAATGGGGGCCAAACCGGGGGATCATATCCTTGAGATCGGGTGCGGCTGGGGCGGGTTCGCCGAATATGCCGCGAAAGAGCGTGGGCTGCGCGTCACCGGGCTGACCATTAGCCAAGAGCAGTTGAAGTTTGCTAGAGAGCGAATTGAAAAAGCGGGACTTTCTGATCTCGTGGAGTTCAAGCTACAGGACTACCGCGATGAGCAGGGTCAATATGATGGAATTGCCTCGATCGAGATGTTCGAGGCAGTCGGTCAGAAATACTGGCCCGCATATTTCAACACGGTCCGTGATCGGTTGAAGCCTGGCGCCCATGCCACTTTGCAGATCATCACGGTCGCGGATCATCGCTGGGACATTTACAAGAACGGCGTTGATTTCATTCAGAAATATATCTTTCCCGGCGGGATGCTGCCAGCACCGTCTATCCTTAGAGATCAGATCGATCAGGCGGGGTTGACCGTTGTACGCTCAAAAGAGTTTGGCAAAAGCTACGATCTGACCCTGCGGCGCTGGTACGAGACCTTCAATGCCAAGTGGGATCAGATATCGGAGATGGGGTTTGATGAGCGTTTTCGCCGCATGTGGAATTATTATTTGACCGCATGTGGCGCAGCCTTTGACACCGGTAATTGTGATGTGACACAGATCACGATAGCCAAACCCAGTTGAAGAACGGAAAAATCGAATGCCTACAGCCTCACGTCTCGTCGCCGCGTTGTGTCTGCTGGTGATCGCGTTCCTTGTGACGGGCATGATCATCGACAACGGGGAAGAGGGTAAGGACTATGGTTATTTCACTTACGTGAACATAATCCTGGGTTGGATCTGTGGCTGGGTTGTCATGGGTAAACGTGCTGGCCGTGGCTGGACCGCGGCCGTCAACAACGGTTTGACCGGTGTTGCGGCACTGGTGTTCTGGGGGCTGTTCGTTCAGGGCACCTACGAGATGTTCAGTCAGGCGATGCGCCATCGGTTTGGTGGTCCGTTTGAGGCTCTGCTTGCCATCTTTCAGATCGGGATTGCCTATGGTGAACAGCTTCTGGCACCGGAAATCCTGCTTACGCTGGGTTTTGGTGCTGTTCTCAGCGGGATACTTACCGAAATTGCCTTTCGCCGCTGGCGTTAAATCTGATCTGCCAATTCGGGGCCTCTGCTTTGTCCAATCTGTTTTTCTATGGCACTTTGCGCCATGTCTCTTTGCTGGAACTCGTCATGGGTCGCAGCGCAGGCGATTTATCGGCGATGCAGGCTGTTTTGCCGGATCACGCCGTATACGCGGTTCAAGATCAACCCTTTCCAATGATTGTCACCGAAAAGGGCAGTAAGGCCAGTGGCATTCTGGTGCAGGGCCTAGGTGACGTCGAGCGTAGTCGATTGGCCTTCTATGAAGGCGGTTTCGAATATGAACTGCGCCCGGAGACAATCGTGACTGAGGATGGAAAAGAACATCAGGCCTTGGTGTTCTTTCCGGATACTGACATTTGGAAAAAAGGCGCACCGTGGGATCTTGAAACCTGGATCAGGGATTGGGGTGCGCTTTCGGTGTTCGCGGCAGACGAGGTGATGGCCCATTATGGAAGAGTCGATGCCTCGGACATCGTGCGCAGCTTTCCAGCCATAAGAACACGCGCCTGGGCCAGATTAGCGGCAAGACAACGTGGAGCGGGGGATGAGCGGAGCGTTGCGGATGACGTGATCGTTCATGACCGCAAGCGCGCCTATGTCAACTATTTTGGGATGGATGAAATTGAACTGCAGCATCGTCAGAATAACGGCGAGATGAGTCCGGTGCTGCATCGCAATGGATTGATGCAAGGGTCCGCTGTGGTCGTCCTACCTTATGATCCGGTGCGCGATACGGTGTTGCTGGTAGAGCAATTCCGCGCGCCCGTGTTCCTGATCGACGACCCCGAGCCGTGGATGTGGGAGCCTGTGGCTGGCATGATCGACCCGGGCGAAACACCTCAGCAGGCGGCCACCCGCGAGGCCATGGAAGAAGCGCAGATTTCACTATACCAACTGGAATATGCAGGTGGTGCCTATTCATCCAGCGGATCGTCAACAGAATATGTTTATCTCTATGTCGGTCTTGGGGATCTGACTAGTACGGTTGAAAGCGGTGGCCTCGCTTCCGAAGGTGAGGATATCCGCAGCAGAATTCTGCCGTTTGATGAATTCATGAGCATGGTAGATGCTCATGTTTTCAAGGATCTGCCGCTTCTAACTCTTGCTTATTGGTTGGCGCGGAACCGCGATCGACTGCGCGCTAAGTGATCCCTGCTTGTGATCGCGTCAGGGCACCTGTAAATCTGCTGCAATACCATATGACAAGAGGATGCCATGCGCATTGCACGAGACCTTGCCGACGCTGTCGGTAAAACACCTTTGATCCGGCTGCGTCGCGTCAGCGAAGAAACGGGATGCGAGATTCTCGGCAAGGCCGAATTCATGAACCCGGGTCAGTCCGTCAAAGACCGTGCTGCGTTGTTTATCATCCGCGATGCGATAGCGCGCGGTGATCTGAAACCCGGCGGCACGATTGTTGAGGGCACGGCCGGGAATACCGGCATCGGTCTGGCGCTGGTTGGTGCCTCGATGGGGTTCAAGACGGTGATCGTCATTCCTGAAACCCAATCCGAAGAGAAAAAGGATATGCTCCGCCTGGCGGGGGCTCAGCTTGTGCAGGTGCCTGCGGCGCCGTACCGTAATCCCAACAACTTTGTGCACTATTCGCGCCGTCTGGCCGAACAATTGGCTCAAACCGAACCAAATGGCGCGATTTGGGCCAATCAGTTCGACAATGTCGCCAACCGTCAGGCACATGTGGAAACCACTGGTCCCGAAATCTGGGAGCAGACCGGCGGTAAAGTCGATGGCTTCATCTGTGCCGTTGGATCGGGTGGTACTCTGGCCGGGGTGGCCGAAGCGTTGCAGCCCAAGGGTGTCAAGATCGGTTTGGCTGATCCGATGGGGGCGGGGCTCTATTCCTTCTACACTACGGGTGAGATCGCGATGGAGGGTGGTTCTATCGCAGAAGGTATCGGACAGGTGCGGATTACCAAGAACCTCGAAGGGTTCACACCTGACCATTCCTGGCAGATTACCGATAGCGAAGCGCTGCCCTATATCTTCGATCTGCTGCGCGAAGAGGGTCTGGTGATGGGCGGGTCAACCGCGATCAACATTGCCGGTGCCGTCCGTTTGGCGAAAGAACTGGGGCCAGGGCACACCATTGTTACGATTTTGTGTGACTACGGCACCCGCTATCAATCCAAACTGTTCAATCCTGAATTCCTGCGTGAAAAGGAACTTCCCGTGCCCGATTGGATGACCGATGCGCCGCGCAGTATTCCTGGCGTGTTTGAGGACGTGTGATGCTGCAACAGGTCCGCCTGTGTCTGGTTCTGGTGCTATTCTGCTTGATTGGTTTGGGCGGAATCGCCTCTGCCCAACTTACTGATCGGCAAAGCGAGTATTATCAGGGCTGGGTCAGCACGGCGGACCGGGCGGAATCTGTTATTCGCGCGAACCGTGCATCCAACGCAGCATTAGAGAATTTGCGTTCGGAAATAAATGAGTATCGCGAAGACTTTAACAAAGCCCGAGGTGCCAACACCGATCGTATTCAGACGCTGGAAAGCCAACTCAAGGCGCTTGGCCCAAAGCCGGCTGAAGGGGAAAGCGAGGCCGAAGACATTGCCAAGCTGCGTGCGCAACTCGAAACACAACTGAACAGTTTGCGTGTTCCCCGCATCATCTCGGAAGAGGCTTTCAGTCGCGCGAATGGGCTGATCAGCGAAATTGATCGGATCGTCCGAGACCGACAAAAGAAAGAGATGCTGAAACGCGGGCCGTCGCCGCTCAACCCCGTCTATTGGGGACCAGCTTGGGTCGACATCAAAGAGGCGACGCACAGCCTTATTAACGAAACCATCGAAAACTTGCGCTCTGATGTGGTGCGCGAACAAATCCGCGAGCGCGGTCTTGGCATTCTCGTGCTGTTGGTTGTTTCAGCAGTTCTATTGCTGTTTGGGCGCAAATGGTCTGAGAAAGGCGGCGAATATCTCCGCTCGCTAGGAGGTAGCGGCAGCGGGGTCTGGACCTTTATTGTCTCGCTGTTGCGCATTCTATTGCCTTGGTTGGGCGTGTTGGCGTTGGTCACCGCTGTCGTGCTAACTGGCGTGCTGGGCCTGCGCGGTACACTTTTGTTCCAGCAAATCCCCTATTGGGCCGCGATTATCTTCTATTTTGATTGGATCGGCCGGCAGGTCTATCTGATGGGAGCGGCGCAGAACTTCCAAAGACTGTCCGCAGGCAAAATCAGAGAATTGCGGGTTTATATCGACCTGTTGGCGGTCATGCTTATTCTGCACGAGCTGGCGCAATTGTTCGAGCAGATCGAGAATATCTCGGACGCGACCCGTGCCGTTGTTGGCTTCCCGATCGTTGTGGTATCGGCCCTTCTTTTGCTGCGTGTGCGTCAGGTCCGCCAATCAGAGCCTCAGCAAGAACAGTCAGACCAGGAAGCTACCCGCCGTGGCGCAGGGTTCAGCCAATTGGTCGAGTTCCTGCGGCGCGCCTTGTTCATGCTTGGGATTGCGACTCCGATCTTGGGGGCCTTCGGATACATCAACGCTGCCGAAGCTATCGTATTTCCTGCCATCAAAACGCTGGTTCTGATTGCAGCACTGGTGATCGTGCAGCGATTTATTGGTACGGTATATGGCTGGCTTTCGGGGCAGGGCGACGCCGCGCGCGATTCACTGTTTTCGGTTCTGGTCGGGTTCGCGCTGGCCATTCTGGCGTTGCCGATATTGGCGCTTTACTGGGGCGCGCGCCAGACGGACCTGCTTGAAGCTTGGTCGCGATTGTTGCTGGGGTTCGATATTGGCGGGGTTACGATTTCACCCAGTAACTTCCTGACGTTCGTTGCCATTTTCGCCATTGGATATACGCTGACCCGTTTGCTGCAAAGCGGGCTGCGCAATTCACTGCTGCCGAAGACCAGCATTGATCCCGGCGGGCAGAATGCCATCGTGTCGGGTACCGGATATGTCGGAATTTTTCTGGCGGCACTGATCGCTATCATGGTTGCCGGTTTTGACCTGTCCTCGCTTGCGATCGTGGCGGGTGCTTTGTCGGTCGGCATCGGTTTCGGTCTTCAGACCATTGTATCGAACTTTGTCTCAGGGATCATCCTACTGGTTGAGCGTCCTATTTCCAAAGGTGACTGGATCGATGTGAACGGTATGATGGGATATGTGCGCGATATCTCAGTCCGGTCGACGCGGATCGAGACGTTCGACCGGACGGATGTGATCGTTCCGAACTCGGACCTGATCAGTGGGGTGGTTACGAATTACACCCGGGGCAATACGATTGGCCGAGTGATCGTGCCTGTAGGCGTCGCCTATGGTACCGATACCCGCAAGGTCGAAACTATTCTGGGCGAGATCGCAAACGGGCACCCGATGGTTCTGGCCAATCCCGCGCCCAGCGTAGTGTTCCAGGGCTTCGGTGCAGACTCGTTGGATTTCGAAATCCGCGCGATCCTGCGGGATGTGAATTGGGTGCTGTCTGTCAAATCCGACATGAACCACGAGATCAATCGCCGGTTCGTTGAGGAAGGCGTCGAGATCCCGTTCGCGCAGCGTGACCTGTGGCTCCGTAACCCTGAGGTGCTGACGGGTCAGTCCGATCCGTCCAATGATGCTTCTGCCGTGGATGACGACCTATCACCCCATGCGCCATCGACAAAACCAGTGGACATGACAGCAGACGATCTGGACGCGGCAGGGGATCAGGACGGCGAGGGCGACAACCACTGAGCGTGATGCGATCGACATTTTCCCGCAAATGGTTATCGGACTGTTTCATTTTGATGTAGTCTGAAGTCATTTGCAGGAGGAATTTTGATGGTTACATTTTCACACAGCCTCGCGCGTATTGCCGTCTGGAATCTGGCCGGCTTCAATCCAGTAAACACAAGTCTGGGTATTCCGGCCAGCAGTGACCGGGTCACCCATCAAATCGAAGGGCTGGCCCTGCTGGACGCCGAACTGATCACTCTGGTCGAGGTCAGCCCCATCGAACATATCGATCGGTTGGCCTTGGGTCTGGCCGATAAGGGGCTGGACTATCAGGTCAAGATCCTGCCGCAGCCCAACGGCAATATCCATATCGGGTTTCTGCACAAACCGGGGGTCTCGGTGACAGGTTTGCAGCTGATCGACGGCTCGGAAGGTGACGATCCCGGCGGACGCCAGGCCCTGATCGCCGATGTCGAGGTCGGCAAATTCAAGGCCAAGCTGATCGCTGTGCATCTTAAATCCGGACGAGACCGGCCCGAGCAGCAGATACGTGACAGCCAATGCAGGATTATCGGAGACAAGATCGCCGAGATCCGCTCGACCCCCGGTCTGACACAGCGCACGATCCTTCTGATGGGTGATTTCAACATGATCCCCGGTCAGGACGTCAGCAATTTCCACCATCTTGGTGGGGATGACATGATGGACTTTGTTTCGTGCTGGGACTTGCAGGATCGGTTCTCGCATATTCTGGATAAGGGTCGCGCCAATTTACTGGACGGTTTTGCCGTATCACGCACCTATTCCACCGATTATGTCCGCGGCAGCCTGCGGCTGTTTCCAATGCACTGGACCATGAATATGGGGCGCGAGGCGTTCAAGGATGAGGTGTCGGATCATCTGCCATTTGTCGCCAGCTTTCGTATTTTCTGACCGGTCCATTTTTGCGAATGGGGCCTTGCGCTCGGTTCAGAAATTCGCATAAGTCACCTCTACCGGAGAGGTGGCCGAGTGGTCGAAGGCGCACGCCTGGAAAGTGTGTAGGCGGGAAACCGTCTCCAGGGTTCGAATCCCTGTCTCTCCGCCATATACCCCATGAAATCTGAGTTGCCTTGCGGTCTATGCGAGACTGTTTTGTGCGCGGCTTTCAATGTGAAGTGTCGTGCACAATGTACCGGATTGATGAGATTTGACTCAATCTGACAACAAGGCGATGACTTGATCGGTTTCGGCTCTTCGTCGCGATGCCACTGGCACTTGAACCGCTAGAGCACGCCCTGTCGGGCAGGATTGCGCGTGGGCCGTTACGAGTGCACCAGATTTCAATGGCTCTTCGAGTAAGCATAGGTGCCCCATTAGCACGCCAGCTGCGGCCTTGGCCTCTTCCACGGCAAGGCTGTAAAGCGAAAAATGCGGGCCAGTTTTGACATCTGGGACCTCACAACCTGTGCTTCGCGACCATGTGGACCAATCGCTGCTCCACGTCTGATCGTGCAACAAGGGAGTGCCTTGAAACCCGTTGTTGTCGGTCACCCGATCCAGCAGAGCAGGGGCGCAAACCGGTTGGGTTTCATCCTCGCACAGCACAATTTGGTCAGGTGCTTCGTCCAAGGTCGCGAAGAAGATCGCCAAATCGAACATCTCACGCGAAAGGCTGGGTGGTGTTTCCAGCGCCGTGACCGAAAAATTGATATGCGGAAAACACTTTCTGATCCGGCGTAATCGTTTGGGCAACCAGAGTTGGGCAACAGCAGGCAAGGCGGCGATGTGAAAATCGGCATTTGGCTTGAGGTTCCGAAGGGCCCGAGCGGCATCGCCCATCTGATCAAAGGCTGTGGTGAAGACCGCGACAAGTGATTGACCTTGGGGCGTCAGTTCCACCCCTTGGGCGTTGCGGCGAAACAGCGGCGCACCTGCCCAACCCTCCAACGCCTTTACATGTTGTGAGATCGCACCCGGAGAAACGTTCAGCTCTTCCGCCGCCGCGACAAAGCTGACGTGACGCGCCGCGGCCTCGAACGCCCTCATTGCATTCAGCGGAGGTCCCTTGGGGCGTTTGGGGGAGACACTCATTGATCTAGCCTTAGTTTTTCTACGCCAAGAAATAACAATTCTGCTTTGCGGTGTCACGCGAAAGCCGCCAAACTGCAAAAAACAGGAGGATGTCAGATGACACTTGTACAAAGAGATTGGGTGCCTGCCGCAAGCGAAACTCTGATCCAGGACATCGCGACAAAGGCCGCATCGTTGTCGTCTGGCGATCTTCTGGCCCGGATCGAGCATCTGGCGGACGAAAACCGCCGCATTCACGAAAAAGAGTGCTTTAACCTCAACCCGGCGACAAATGTCATGAACCCGAGGGCCGAGGCGCTATTGTCTTCGGGCATTGGATCCAGACCATCGCTGGGATACCCCGGTGACAAATATGAAATGGGACTGGAGGCGATCGAAGAGATCGAAGTTATCGCCGCAGAACTATGTGCCGATGTCTTTGATGCGCAGTTCGCCGAGGTTCGCGTGCCCTCGGGGGCCATTGCCAACCTCTATGGCTTTATGGCGACCTGCAAACCCGGAGGTACGATCATCGCTCCGCCCGCGTCGATTGGTGGCCACGTGACGCACCACCTGGCGGGGTGTGCCGGTCTGTTTGGTCTGCGCACTATTGAGGCCCCCGTCAACGCAGATGGGTATACCGTTGATCTGGACCGGTTGAGAGCATTGGCGAAAGCCGAACGCCCCAAGCTAATCACGATAGGCGGCAGTCTGAACCTGTTTGAGCATCCTGTGGCCGAAGTGCGTGCCATAGCGGATGAAATCGGCGCAAAGGTCATGTTCGACGCCGCCCACCAGTGCGGGATCATCGCCGGGCATGCGTGGTCCAACCCGCTGAAGGAGGGTGCGCATTTCATGACCATGAGTACCTACAAAAGCCTTGGCGGACCGGCCGGGGGGCTGATTGTGTCAAACGATGCGGAAATCGCCAAGGCGCTGGATACAATTGCTTTCCCCGGCATGACAGCCAACTTTGATGCAGCCAAAACGGCTGCACTTGCCGTCACCATGCTGGATTGGAAAGAGTTCGGATCAGCCTATGCAGATGAAATGATTGCGATGTCCAAAGCACTTGCTGCCGCGTTGGATGCGCAAGGTGTTCCGGTCTTCGCGGGTGGAGAGGGTTTCACCAATTCTCATCAATTCGCGGTACTGGCAGCGCCGTATGGTGGGGGTCAGACTGCCTCCAAACTGCTTCGAAAATCCGGGTTTCTGGCATGTGGGATCGGATTGCCAGTTGAGCCGGTGGAAGGCGACATGAATGGCCTACGGATCGGCACGCCCGAGCTGGTCCGGTGGGGTATGACAGCAGGAGATGCAGAGCGTCTGGCAGAACTGATCCGACGTGGCTTGGGCGGTGAATCCGTTCTATCCGAGGTATCTGGATGGCGCAGTGAGTTCGATAGGTTGCATTTTGTGATTTGAACCAGTTGCGGCCAATCAGGGCTCAGGCCCTGATTGGTCGCTCGATCAGAAACGCGGTTTAGCCGTTATCCGCTTCTTTCAGACCTTCGATCTGAAGGTCGAAACCTTCCTGAATGTGGCTGGTGAAAGTTTCCAGCGCTTCGGTGACATCACCCGTCGCAATCGCGTCAACGAGCGTCAGGTGGTTTCCGAGCGATTTGGAGATATCGACGTTTTCAATCGCCGAAAACAGATGGAACGCCATTGCTTTGCCCCAAATCATATCGAACATGTCGATCAGAAATTTGTTGCCCGCCTCAACCATGAAGGCACGGTGAATGCGCCGGTTTGCGATAAAGTAGTCTCGGGTCGTCGGCTGACTCAGATCTTCTTCGCGACGAATGAGTTCACGCAATCGATCCAGCACCTCTGGTTCAGCGTGTACCGCAAGTATGCGCGCGGCTTGTCCTTCGATGGCTGCACGTGCCTGGTATAGTTGCCGCACCTCGGTCTGGTCCATGCGCGCCAGTCGAAATCCGCCGCTGGCGGCCACTTCCAACACGCCTTCAGTCTCCAACCGCATGAGCGCTTCGCGTACAGGCGTCCTGCTGATGTTCAACTCGGCGGCCAACTTTTCCTGCACTAGCCGATCTTCACCGGTGATCTCGCGACTCATGATGGCTTCGACCAGTTGGTCATAGACCTCGTCCGCCAGGCGTCTGCGCTGTGTTTTGATTTGTTTCAGAGCCACTCGGAGCCTCTCTTTCTGTCCTTCATGAATTCTGTATTCAATAAAACAACTGCTGCCAAGGCGAATGGGGTTGCTATTGTTCGTGTACTGTATACAGTATACAGGAAAGAATGAACAGGGAGCTCTTCATGTGTGGAATTGCTGGTAGAATACTGGCCGCGCCCGGGAAGGTTGGGGCGGATCTTGTTGACCTGATGGATGCGCAGGAACATCGAGGCGCCGACAGCACTGGCTTCGCCGTTTATGGTTTGCCACGAGAAACGGGATACGTTTTACGCGGAATGGGATTCGACAAGTCTCAACAGGATGCGGATCTCTCCGCGTTTGAAACGATATTGCGTGAACACGGAAGCAGCTTTCTGTCTGACCCCCAAATCGTAACGGACCAAAGTCGTCACTATTGCTTTCGGATGGAAATTTCAGACCCAAGGAATCTTCAAGCCTGGGTCGCGGACGCGGATGAGCTGACAGACCGCATTGAAGTTCAATCCTGCGGCCGCAGTCTTGAGATCATTAAGGATATTGGTGGTGCCGAAGCCGTGGCAGAAAAGCACGGCGTTCGCGATATGATAGGAACACATGGGCTGGGGCATGCGCGGCTTGCTACGGAAAGTTCGGTATTGCCTAACGCATCGCATCCGTTCTGGGCGCGCCCATTTTCGGATGTCGCGATCGTACATAACGGGCAGATCACCGATTACTTCACTTGGCGCGATAAGCTGACCCGAATGGGTTATCGGTTCTTGACTGAGAATGACAGCGAGTTGATTGCCGTCTGGGTCAGCGACCAGATGAAGGCGGGCCTGACCATGGAGCAGGCGCTAAAGAAGTCTATTACCTCTATCGATGGTGTGTTTACCTACATGATCGCAACGCCAAACGGGATTGGGTTTGCCAAAGACCGATTTGCAATGAAGCCTCTGGTCGTCGTCAAACGCAATGGCGATCTGGCGGCTGCGACCGAAGAACAAGCGGTCCGCCGGGTGATGACCGAGGAATGCGATGTGATCAACTACGACGGCCCGTCGCTGACCGGTATCTGGGGCGTCGGAAACCGGAGTTTGGCGGCATGAATGAGGTGGCTGCAAAGATGGATGAGATCGTCATCGAAGTCGGCAAGCGACATATCCGCGAGGTCAATCGTGAGATAATGGAAGCCTGCACAATGGGTCGGCCGATCCGCGTCGTAGATACGCTGTCTCGTCATAATTTGGGCGTGGGTCTGCCAGACAATGTGGATATCGCTTTCGAGGGGTCGGTTGGTTATTACTGCGGCGGTCTCAATACCGGGGCGAAAATCACTATCGAACGCAACTGCGGCTGGGCCGTTGGCGAAGGTATGGCCAAAGGGCACATCACTGTCGGTGGCTATGCCGGTATGTCCTGTGGTGCTGCGATGATCGGCGGCACGATCCATGTCAAAGGCGATGCGGGGCCAAGGGTGGGCGTTGCGATGAAAGGTGGAAACATCGTCGTCGAAGGAAAGATTGGCTATCAGTCCGGCTTCATGGCGCATTCCGGTCGGATCATAGCGCTTGGCGGTGCGGGTGAATCCTGTGCTGATGCGCTTTGGGAAGGCGAAGTCTGGGTAGCTGGCGAGGTCGACAGCCTGGGTGTGGATGTCGACGTGATCGAACCGACTGCTGAAGAAGTAGCCGAGGTTGATGCGATCCTCGACCCGCTCGGGCTTGTCGACAGTTCGCGAAATTGGCGCAAAATGGTTTCGGGCCAGCGTCTTTGGTATTTTGAAAGCAGGGACGCAAGCGCATGGCTCATGATCTGAGTAAACCTTACGAATATCCGTTCGATGTTGCCTCGGAAGAGGAAATCAGGTTCCGCGATGCGGGAGCGATCGACGACCGCCCGGCTGGCGTTCCTTCGTCGTATGATGAAGGAGGTTCGACCCGCTGGACACCCGAGGCGATCTCGGAAGTTCACGCGCTGGCGCAGCTTGGGCGCTATCAGGTACGTGGATACAACACGTTCAACAAGCAATTGCCGACCTTCGATGATCTGACATTCGTTCCTGCAACGATGACCCGTCTGCCGCTGGAAGGCTATCGCGAGAATTGCGATACGACGACCGTACTGGGTGGAGGGCGCGGCCTTGTGGAGCGCCCGCTTGAATTGAAGATCCCGATCTACATCGCTTCAATGTCCTTTGGTGCTTTGTCGGCATCGGCCAAGGCATCGCTGGGTTATGGGGCCTCGAAAGTAGGAACCATGACTTGCACGGGTGAGGGTGGCATGCTGGAAGAGGAGCGCGAAGCCTCCCAACGCCTGCTCTATCAGATGTCACCCGCGCGGTATGGTGTGGATCTGGATCATCTGCGCCGCGCGGATGCCTTGGAACTTGTCGTGGGTCAGGGTGCGAAACCCGGAACCGGGGGTCTGTTGCTGGGTATGAAGGTCAGCCCGCGCGTCAGCCAGATGCGAACTTTGCCCGAAGGCGTGGATCAGCGATCTACGATCCGCCATCCAGATTTTCTCGGCGCTGATGATTTGGCAGTGAAGATTGAAGAATTGCGCATCGCCACCAACTATCAGGTGCCGATCTTCATCAAGATGGGTGCGACACGTCCCCGGTTTGACGTGGCAGTTGCCGCCAAAGCGGGTGCTGATGTTGTAGTAGTTGATGGTGCCGAAGGTGGTACCGGCGCGTCTCCGGAGTTGTTGTTAAACCATACCGGTATCCCGACGATGAGCGCCATTCGCGCTGCGCGTGAAGCATTAGACGAATGCGGCATGACCGGCAAAGTCTCTCTGGTCGCTGCCGGTGGCATTCGGTCCGGTGTGGACGCGGCGAAGTGTCTGGCCCTCGGTGCTGACGCTGTGATGATCGGCAACGCGGCCATGGTTGCGCTAGGATGCAACAGTCCGCGCTATCTCGAAGATTACGCGGCCTTGGGAACATCCCCAGGTGCCTGCCACCATTGTCACACAGGTCGCTGCCCGGTCGGGATTGCGACGCAGGATGAAAGTCTCGAAGCTCGTATGAACCCGAATGCAGGGGCAGAGCGCATTGCGCGCTATTTGACGGCCATGACCATGGAGATTACAGCGCTTACGAAAGCCTGCGGAAAGTCCTCGGTACACAATCTGGAAACCGAAGACTTGCGTGCGCTTAGCTTTCAAGCGTCAGCTTTCACTGGGGTGAAAATGGCTGGAATTGACAGGGCTTTTGACTGGTGAAAATCGCAGTTCTTGAGTTGACTAGCCACCCGCTGCCATTGTTGGAGGGAATGCCGCGGACTTCACAGCAGATTCAGGAGTGGATCGCCCCACACCTACCGGAAGCCGAGTTCGTAGTAGTAGGGGTTGTTGATGGAGAACCGCTCCCGGACGAGAGCGATTTCGACGGCGCTATAGTCGGCGGATCTGAATTTGGTGTTTATGATGACACGGATTGGATGCAGCCGCTACGTGCCTTCCTGGACCGTTGTCGAGAAATCCGAAAACCAGTCTTTGGTATCTGTTTCGGTCATCAGATCATGGCTGACGTCTATGGTGGTCGGGCCGAGAAAGCCGAGGTAGGCAATGTCGTTGGCGCACGGCCCTTCGACTATGGCGGAGATAGCGTGGATGCATATGTCTGGCATCAGGATCAGGTAACAAGCATTCCGGACTCGGCTCGGGTGACCGGATCGGCGAGCCACTGTCCAGTTGGTGCACTGGATTATGATTTTCCTGCCCGCTCTGTTCAGTTTCATCCCGAATACAAGGCGCATCACTTGCGCGATCTGTTCACCAGAGGTCGAGAGGTGCTTTTGTCAGCTACGGAGGCGGATGATGGGATGTCCTCGATCAACGCGGCAAAGGTGCCGGACGATATTGCAGCGCTTCAAGCAGTAGAGCTTTTTCGCGGTACGTACGTCCCTGAACAATAAGCCTTTGAGCGAACGGCTCTTGATCCTAATCAAGTCCAGCCAAGCCGCATTATGTATACTGTATACAAAATCGGTTGGGAGAGTTGGCAATGACGGGATACAAGGATTTCTTTGAGAGGATTGCGCGGATTGTGAATGCTCCACGCGAGGGAAGTATCAGCGATCTGGAGCTATCGGATCTCGGCCTGACCCGCGCTGATTTGGCCATGTTGCGCTCTGGCGCGCCCAACGCGCGAGAGCGTATACTCTCGATGGCTAGTCAGTTTGGCCTGAGTGAAGATGATCTTAAGGCCCATCCTGAGCTTGGCCTTGAGTTGGCGGAAAAATGTGGACATTGTCGCCAAGCAAAGACCTGCCGAGATGCAATTCGATCAGGTGTTCGCCTGCCTCAGGAAAAGTGCCCGAATTCAGGGCTCTATGCGGCGCTTTCAGAAGGTTAACGCCCGCTTGGACTTTCTTTTGGGCTCAGTTTTCTTCGACCAGTGATCTTGAAACGATCAGCAGTTCCGAAATCCTTCATTCCAACACCTGCCGCAAACTCTGCAAAAACCGGCGCGTGTTTGAACAGATGTCCCGAGCAGCCTCCGGCGAACAGCACGTTTTCATGCTCGGGGTGCCAGTCGACAATAAAGTGCGTGTCAGGTGTCAGGATGATCTGGTTGAATTTGGAATCCACTATCCGCTCACCTTCAAGGCCCGGAAGACGATGACGGATGTAGCTGCGAGTGCGTCCTAGCGTTTCCTGTCGGATCAGCCTTTCGTCATTGTCCAGATCGATCTTGTCCGGGATGACGACTGCGGCTTTCACGCCTGAACCTTCGGATGAGGGCAGCCCGAATGAGCCCTGACCATGATCGATCCAGCAGGGCATCCGGCTCATATCGAACTCCTCGGACCCATCTGGCGTCGAGGTATAGAGGACATTCACACCAACCACCGTCGATATCGGCTTGATCGTCCTGGGGAACATGTCCGCCATCCAGGGGCCGGTTGAGACAATAATAAGATCAGCCTCAAGCGGCTTTCCATCCAGCATTGGGCGCTCTGATCCATCGGTGGTCACGCGACCGCGCCGTACGATCCCGCCCGCTCGACGAAACAGCTCAAGCCCGGTCAGGACGCAGCGATGCGCCATCAGCATTCCGGCTTCGGGTTCGAACAGGGCGTATTCGATGTCAGGAACGCGAAACTGCGGAAATCGCGATTCGATGTCCTGCCGCCCGAACTTGTAGTAGGGCACACCAACGCGGTCGAAGGTTTCGGCTGTGGCGTTCTCCCAGTCGCAATGACCGCCTGTTGCAAGAATCAGCGCACCGCATTCATACATCAGGTTCTGGCCGCTCTCGGCTTGCAGTTCCAGCCAGCGCAGGCGGCTTTCGCGGGCCCAACGTGTATAGAACTCATCCCGCCCGGAAATCGCACGGATGACACGGTTGTAATCCGTTGAAGATGCACGGGAATGTCCCGGTTCCCAGCGATCTATCAAAGTCACTGCCTCACCACGTCGTTGCAGTGTAAGCGCCGTCATGACGCCGACGATGCCGCCTCCGACAACGATGACCGAGTTCTTGGACATGATGCAGATTTTCCTTGTTTATCGATTGTCTTTGTGAATACTGTATACAGAATACAACAATTATAAAGCCAAAAAACAGGGAGAGCGCATCAATGAGTTCGGGATTTGATCTGCCCGAAGGCACGCACACCGTCATACTCGGTGTGGGTGACCTCAACGGCATCATGCGCGGCAAGCGCATTCCGGCCAGCCACTGGGACCACGTCTGCAAAAGCGGCAATGCGCTGTCGATTGCATTGATGGCGATCGATATGACGTGCGACGTCTGGGATACGCCTTATGTCAATTTCGACAACGGCTACCCCGATATGCACGTCTTCCCAATGACCCAGCCCGTCGCTGTGCCGTGGGAGCCAGGCGTCGCTGTTTGCTTTGGTCGGGCGGAAGGTATGGATCACAAGCCTGTTCCGATCGATCCGCGTCAGGCGTTGGTGCGTCAAGTTGAACGGGCCCGCGAAATGGGGTTCGAGGTCAATGTCGGTACTGAACTTGAATTCTATCTACTGGATCCGGAGACCGGACAGCCGCGCGATAGCGGGATCCAGGTCTACGGTCTGGGCCGTGCTGCGCGGATGGAGCACATCGTTGGGCCGATCCGTCAACAGATCAACGAGTGCGGTATCCCAATCGAGCAATCGAACCCCGAATACGCTGCGGGTCAGATTGAGGTAAATATCCGTTACGGCGAAGCGCTGGCAGCGGCAGATCGTGTCGTCTTGTTTAAGTCGCTGATCCGCCAGCTGGGCATCGCCCACGGCTATCTGGCAACCTTCATGCCAAAACCGTTCTTCGATCAGTCCGGCAACGGCTTCCACACACACTACTCGCTTTGGAAAGACGGCAAGAATGTCTTTGCCGACAACGGCAAGATAAACGATACCGGCAAATCCTTCATCGCCGGGCTGCAACAACGCATGTGCGAAACGGCAATCTGTGGCAGTGGCACCGTCAATGGTTATCGACGCCGTCAGCCTTATACTTTCTGCCCGATCAACACGAGCTGGGGTTATGACAACCGAACCGTTGGTATTCGGGTCATTGAAGGATCCGACAGCGCGGTGCGCGTGGAAAAACGCGATGCTGGTGCGGATGCCAACCCCTACCTTCTGTTGGCGGCCGAGATTGCAGCGGGGCTGGACGGGATCGAGCAGGGCCTGGCTCCGTCAGAACCGACGACCGGCAACGGTTACGAAGAAGGGATCGGCGATCCGATCCCGACCGACTTGCCAACGGCGATCGAACTGGCGCGAGGATCCGAATGGCTTCGCGATCTCATGGGCGAAATGCTGTGGGAGTTGGTATTGCAACAGGCCGAGCGCGAGCTTGAATTCTTCAATCAACAGGTCACTCCGGTTGAGTTGGACCGTTACCTGAGGACTTTCTGATGCATTTGGGCAAGGTCGCCGGGACCGTCACAGCCACGGCCAAAGACGCAAAACTGGTCGGTACGAAACTGCTGGTGACGGATTTGGTCGATAGCAAAGGCAAGGTGATCGAACCGGCGCGGGTCGCCGTCGACACCTGCGGTGCCGGGGTGGGGGATACGGTTCTGCTGGTCAACGGCTCGGCGGCGCGTATGGCCGCCGGTCTGTCCACCGCGCCCGTCGATCTGGCGATCATCGCGATTGTGGATCGCGTGTCCACGACCTGAACCAAGAACACCAAACATCTAAATTTCTTTGGAGGAACTAAAAATGGCGAAACCAGTGGCGGGGCAAATGGCCCTGGGCATGATCGAAACGCGCGGACTGGTCGGCGCGATCGAAGCGGCAGATGCGATGGTCAAGGCGGCCAGCGTTTCGATTGTCGGCCAAACCAAGGCTGGCGGAGGCCTAGTCACCACCCTTGTGCGTGGTGAAGTCGGCGCAGTCAAAGCCGCCGCGGATGCAGGTGCGACAGCGGCAAACAAAGTTGGTGAAGTCGTATCCGTCCACGTGATCGCGCGCCCACATGATGAACTTGAGGCCATAATCGACAGCCTTGGTGCTGGCTCTGCGGCTTAATCCGTCTGTCTTGAGGAGACGCTATGTCAGCCGGTTTCGAGGAATTCACACGTGCAGCGACACGTGGCTCAACCCGGGGTGCACCTGAACATCCCAAGCTCGACCGAATATCGGTGTTGGGCGGCGGGGCTGATGCGCGCCTGTTGGCCGCTCTTTGTCTTGCCGAAGGGGCTGAAGTCACCTTGTTTTCGGCCTATGGGGCCGAACTGTCGCTGTTGGCCCAGTCCTCAGGCATCTCGCTTCGCGGTGAAGGTCCGGTCGGGACCTATCAAGTCGATCGGGATGGGCCGTCGGTGCGCACAACCGCTGAGCTGGATGCAGCGGTGCGCGATGCACAGGTGATATTCCTGACCGGACCGCTTCACAAACAGCGCACGTATGCGATGGTGCTGGCCGATCACCTCAGCGACGGGCAAATCTTGGTCCTTGCGCCGGGACGATCTCTCGGGGCTGTGGAAACAGCCTGGTTGTTGCGGATCGGAGGCTGCGCGGCGGACGTCACGCTGGTTGAGGTTCAGGGTCTGCCATACTGGTTCCGTTCCGAGGGCGCAGCTTTGACGCTTTCGCAGGCGGCACCGATGGCTGCGGCAACCTTGCCGCGCGGTCGGGAAGAGGTTCTGGACGCCGTGTCCGCCTATTTGTCCAGCGTTCAGGTGGTCGACTCGGTTTTGTCGTGCGGCTTCAACGATCTGTCGGCCGCAGTCGAGATACCTGCGCTGATCCTCGGCGGTGCCGCAATGGGGACAGGTGGTCCTGGCATTCCAATGGGTGGTGTTCCGCTTGAGGATAACCAGACGTTTGCGTCTCTGATTGGTCCGGACCAGACAGATGTCATTCAGGGTCTTGCAGACGAACGGCGACGCATTGCTGCTGCGTTTGGAGTTCGTAATCTGCCGGAGACAGGGCGGTGGATATCCACTTTTGCCGGCGCCGAACGTGGCTCGGGCGCGCGTCCGATCCCGGATCAACAAACGTCGCGCGGTATGATGCGGGATGGCGTGTTGGGCTCGCTTGTACCTTTGGTCTCAGCGGGTGAGCTTGCGGGTATCCCGAGCCCGCTGACGAACAGCCTGATCGCGATGTCCGACCGAATTTTGGGGGCGGATGTGGCTGCCGCCGGACGGCGCCTCGAAGCAATAGGGGTTTCAGCGGGCGACGTTGATCAAGCGCGCCGTATCTTTGACACCATCGTCACCGGAGCTTCTTGATGGATGCAGATCTGAAATCAATCGCCGCCGCACGGCGTGCCGCAGATAGCGCTTTCGAGGCTTATCGCGCCTTTCTGGGCACCGACCCGGCGCAGGTAGACGCAATAGTCGACGCCATGGCGCGCGCCATCGAGCCCGAGGCCGAACGGCTGGGGCAAATGGCCGTCGAGGAAACCGGATATGGGAATGTGCCGGACAAGCGCGTCAAGAACCTGTTCAACGCGCTTTCAGTCGCGGATTATCTAAGAGATGTGACAACGCTGGGATTGCTTTGGCGCGATGATGCGACAAAGATCGCAGCCTTCGGTGAACCGATGGGCGTTGTGGCAGCTCTGATCCCGGTGACGAACCCCACTTCAACCATCATCTACAAAGTGCTTTCTGCGGTGAAGGCAGGCAATGCGATCGTGTGTGCGCCGCATCCGCGTGGTGTGAGTTGTGGCATCGAAACGGTGCGAATTATGGCGCGCGTGGCTGAACAAATGGGTGCGCCCACGGGTCTAATCCAATGTCTGGATTCCGTGACAATTCAGGGCACAGCCGAGTTGATGAAACATCGCCGTACCTCGGTTGTGATGGCAACCGGTGGTCCTGCCATGGTCAAAGCGGCGTATTCCAGCGGCAAACCCACGCTCGCGGTCGGTGCGGGCAACGTGCCGTGTTACGTACACAAGTCGAAAGCACGCGATCTGGCGGAAGTCGCCGAGATGATCGTGACGTCGAAGAGCTTTGACTACGGGACCGCCTGCGTCAGTGAGCAGGCCGTCGTCGCTGATCCTGAGATCGCACGTGATTTGCGCCACGAGCTTAAATTGAAAGGTGCCTATTTCTGCACACCGGCCGAAGCGGATCGTCTTGCCGGGGTGATCTTCAAAGGCGTGCAGGCCATGGACCCTGAGAAGGTGGGGCAAAGCCCGCAGGCGCTGGCGGATTCTGCCGGTTTTTCCATCCCACCACGCACCCGGTGCCTTGTTTCGGAAGAGACAGAAGTAGGTTGGCAGCGCCCGCTGTCTGCAGAAAAGCTGAACCCCGTTCTAGCGTTCTACGCGGCGAAATCCACAGACCATGGGATCGAGCTGGCGCAATCCATCGCCAAGTTCGAAGGGTGGGGTCATTCCTCGGTCATCCATTCGGACGACCCTGAGATCGTGGCCCGTTTTGCCACCGTGCCGACGGGTCGGGTACTGGTGAATACACCGGGCATCATGGGCGGTATGGGATATTCGACTGATCTGGAACCATCCTTCATGCTGGGCACCGGCACGTGGTCCGGTTCGATCACTTCGGACAATGTGACGGCCCTGCATCTCATCAACATCAAACGGGTAGCCTATGAAAGCAGACCCTGGCGCGACATTTACGAGGAGTATGGCGCATGAGCGAGATTACCATCCGGGCGCTGATGCAGATCGACAACCTGCAACCAAAATTCGCCGCCTATAACGGTGCGACGGTGCAAGGGTCGGTGCCCTTGTCCGGGGATACGGTTTTGATCGGAGAGTTTGCGCCGGGTAACGGAGTATTCTCGCTGATCGACCGGGCGCTCAAGGCATCTTCGGTTGAGGCGACAACACAGATGGTCGAGCGCGAGTTCGGGTTTTTTATCTTGCGGTCTCCGTCGAATGCGGAGGTGTCCGCCGCGCGCGATGCGATGCTGGCCGAGCTCGGCGCAACAATGTCTGACCGGTTGAAACCGGCGATCAGTTCCACGCAGATTATCACCAGCGTCGAACCCTATCAGGCGCAACTGCTGAACAAATGGCGCAAGGGGGCTCTGATCGTTCCAGGGCAGACGTTGGGCATCGTCGAATGTGCCCCGGCTGCTTATATCTCGATTGCCGCGAATGAAGCGGAGAAGGCAGCAGAGATCGATATTGTCGAAGTGCGCGCCGTGGGGCGATTTGGCCGCCTGTTCATCTCGGGGTCTGAAAACTCGGTCAAGACCGCCGTCGAGGCCGCAACCCGCGCGATAGAGGCGGTGGACGGGCGAGCCAACTGATGGCAGCGCCGCGCGTTATAGGTTCAGAGGCGGTTGAAGATGCCCGCCGTCGCGGTCGGATCGTGTTTGAAGTCCTGCCCGACGATATCGTGACGGCCTTGGCACGCGAAACTGCCGAGCGTGTTGGCATAAAGCTTGTCGACGGACCGCTGGAAAAGCCACAACCAACGCGTACAGACGCTGCTATTTCAATGCAGCGGGTGTTGTATCGCCGCTCGCCAAAATGGGTTGCTCCGGTGCGTGCGAAACACAAGGCCCGAAGGCTTGGCAAACTTGCCATGATCGGGGCAGGGGGCGTCGGGGGCAATGTGGCGCATCTGGCGGCGATGCAGGATATCGCGGATGAGATCGCGCTGATCGATATTGCGCCCGGAATGGCCGCTGCTACGGCGTTGGATCTGAACCACACGTCAGGCATTACCGGCGCACGGGCACGATGTGTTGGTGGCGAGTCGCTGGACCTTGTGTCAGGGGCTGAGGTGGTCGTGGTAACCGCAGGCCGTGCCCGGCGTCCGGGTATGAGCCGCGCGGATCTGATCGACGTGAATGCGCGCGTGATCCGCCAGGCCGCTGAGGCCATACGCTCCGCTGCGCCTGATTCCATCGTCATCGTGGTGACCAATCCGCTTGACGAAATGACCGTAGAAATGCTGCGCGCAACCGGGTTCCCTCGTGAAAGAGTGCTGGGCATGGCCGGTACTCTGGACAGCAGCCGGTTTCGCAACGCCCTTGCTATGGCTGCGGGAGTAGCGCCCGCTGATGTCGAGGCCTTCACGCTCGGAAGCCACGGGGACGAGATGGCGCCAATCCCAAGCCGGGCCAAAATTAAGGGCAGGGCATTGGATGTGTTTTTATCGCCTGATCAGATTGAGGCTTGCGTTCAGGACGCCGTGACCGGCGGTGGGCAGGTAGTTGCCCTGAAGAAATCCGGTTCCGCAACCATAGCACCGGCGCACGCGTCGATCGAGTTGATCGACCATATCCGGGGCGCACGCACCGGCCCGGTTCCGGTCTCGGTCATGTTGCAGGGGGAATATGGCATCGATGGGGTTGTGCTTGGTGTTCCTGCCCATCTGGGGTCTTCCGGGTTGGTCGAAGTCGAGGAGTTGCGGCTGACCGATCAAGAACAAGCAGCCTTGCAGAAAGCGGCGGATGCCATCCGATCGAGGTTAGGCCTGTGACCCTCCGCATCTGGAAGTCAGGCGGGCGGTTCGAAGAAGTAGCGTCTTATTCCCGCGCAAAGCGCATCGGTCCCTTCGTTTGGGTCGCAGGGACCACAGCGATCGAACCCAGCGGGCGTATTCATGCGCCAGGAGATGTGGGCGCCCAGACAAAATACATTCTGTCCCGTATAGAAGAGGCGCTTAAGGCCGTCGGTGCCGAGATGCGCCATGTAGGCCGGGTTCGCGCCTATCTGACCGATCTGTCGCGCGTGGGTGAATTCGCGAGCGTTCACGGAGAGGTATTCAAAGATATCGATCCTGTTCTGACAGCCGTTCAAGCCGGGCTGACGCAACCCGGTTTGACGGTGGAAATCGATGTGGATGCGGTAATTCACGACGAAAACGGCGAAATCAGCGGAATCTGAACATGAGTCATCAAGAAAGGATTTGATCGAACTATCGTCTTGTGTACTGTATACAGAATACAAGAAGGGCACAATAAGACACAGGGAGCTAATGTGATGATCAAGACAGCGCTACTCAGCGGAACATGTATCGCGCTTGTGGCCTCGGCGGCCGCAGCTGAAATCAAGGTGGGCTTTATTGGATCTCTTTCCTCAGACACCGGTCTGTCGACGCTGCGTGGTGCAGAGATCGCGATTGAAGAGCTTAATGCGAATGGCGGCGTTATGGGGGAACAGATCACGCTGGTGTCTGCCGATACCGGTCAGGACCCGACTGAAGGTGTGCGGGCCTATGAATATCTGGCGGAAACCGAGGAAGTAGATTTCATCATCTCAGGCTCTATCGATGATGTTTCGCTGGGCTGGCTGCCGCGAATGCAGGAATACCGGATTCCGACGCTGGACACGTGGACGTCATATATCGGCATCATCGACATGGTGGTCGAAGATCCCGAAAGCATGGCACCATATTTCATGAACATCGCCTCAGACGAGGCGCTTGCCACGCTTTATATCAATTTCGGTGCGGATGTTCTGAAGGAAAAGATGGGTTGGGATTCCGTTGTCATTCTGGCTGAGGATACGGCATTTGGCGAAGCGATCACCGGATTGGTGACCGAGGCGCTTGCGCCGGTTGCGGGGATCGAGGTCAAGGACATCATCACCTATGATGTTGCCACCGTTGATTTCGCGCCGATCTTCAGCCGCGCGCAGGATACAGGGGCGGATTTCATCTACCAGGTCTCATCCGTAAATTCTCAGGTGGTCTCGTCGCAATATGTGAAACTGCAGGTGCCCATGGCGATGACAGGCGTGAACGTAGCTGCATTGGGTATGGAATATTGGGAAGACACTGGCGGAGCCGGGGGCGGCATCTCGACCCTGTCACCGATCCCGTCTGTAGGGTTCAAACTTGACCCGGCAAGCCAGACCTTTGTCGACACCTATCAGGCCAAGTATGACAGCCGCCCACTGCTGCCGCATTTCAATGGGTTCAACGCCTATCACGGGCTGAAGCAGGCCATGGCTGCCGCGGAAGAGGCGGGTGGCTTCGACAATGTCGAAGGCTGGGCCGATGCCATGAAGAAGCAGGATCTGGTTCTTGAGATGGATGGTCAGCTTTGGCTGCGCTATGCCTTCTGGGGCGATGATGAGGTCGAGCCTGTGACAGGCCGCACCTATCCCCACAACATTCGCTTTGATCTTTCCGAGCCGTTTGATGATGCGGCCCCGTCAATGGTCGTGGTCCAGTGGTACGAAGACGGCACTGCCGCAGTTGTGTACCCCGAGAAATACGCGACGGGCGAGTTCACGCTGCCCAGCTGGGTAAAGCCATAAACCTGCCCCAACCATAGCTTGAAACGGGTGCGCGGCGACGCGCACTCGCAGCCAAGGATCCACACATGTTGCAGATACTGATTCAGGGGCTTTTGCTCAGCGGTCTCTACGCGCTCATCGCTATGGGGTTCACGCTGATCTTCAGCATAGGCCGCGTTCTGAATCTCGCCTATGGCGCCTATCTGATGGTCGGCGGCTACATTTACTTCTGGATATCGCAGTCACTTGGTATGCCTAAGCTTATGGGGGTTGCCGTGGCCGCTGCGCTGGGTGTGCTGATGGGAGTTCTGAAGTACCGTTTGATTGTCAAAACGCTCAAAGGGGATCACGTGGCCGTCGAGATTTCGACGCTGATCCTTGCGGTCGTCATTCAGGCCGGGATCGTTTTGGTCTTTGGCGACAGCAGCAAAATCCTTTTGCCGATTGTTCCCGGGGTGATCAATGTGGCCGGGGCCTCGGTCACGTATAACATCCTGATTGCAACCCTTATTAGCTGGGCAATTCTGCTAGGGCTCTATGCCTTTGTGCGGCTCACACATACCGGACGGGCGATGCAGGCGGTGTCGATGGATGCTAAAGGCGCTGCAATTTCCGGGATCGATCCGGATCGCATCAATCTGATCACCTGGGGTATCTCTGGCGCATTGGGCGCAATCGGAGGCGTCTTCTTTGCCAGCTACACTCAGCTATCGCCATCCATGTGGGTGGCTCCGCTAATCATTTCGGTGGCTGTGGTTATCGTTGGCGGGATCGGATCGATCCTGGGCACTTTGGTGGTGGCGCATATTGTGGGCTTCCTCGAAGTTATCGTTGTGGCGACGCTTGCACCTGAGTTGCGCGGTGTTTTCACGATGCTGTTGATCATCGGGGTGCTGGTCACGCGACCGCAGGGCCTGTTCGGCCGAGAGGAGCTGTGACGATGGGGCTACGCTGGTTTCACTTTGCACTCTGGGGTGGCTTGATCGTCGGAATGTTCCTGCTTCCGCAATTCGTCTCGAACGGGACGATGCGCACGATGATCTTTGCCAACTACCTGGCGATCTTCGCTATCAGCTGGGACGTGTTGTCTGGCCGAACAGGCTATGTGAGCTTTGGTCATCCGTTCCTGATCGGTATCGGGGCCTACACCACGGCAATCCTGACCAAGCGCTTTGACGTCGCTGTCGAAATCTCGATCCCGATCGCCGTACTTGTTACCATGATCGCAGGCCTATTGGTGCTGCTTCCAGCGCTGCGTATACGTGGAAGTTATTTTGCGCTCGTCACGCTGGCGTTCATGGAGTTGCTCTACCAACTGGTTCAGGTCATTCGCCCGGATCTGACTGGCGGAACGCGCGGCATGTCGGGTATTCAAACTCTGACGCGCGGCGCGGCGAACGGGTATTACCTGTCCACGACGCTGATGTTGGCAATCGCCGTCAGCATGTGGCTTTTGATGAAGACGCGACTAGGTACGGCCTTGTCTGCCATCGGAATGAACGAGGAAAGTGTGCGCGGTTCGGGCCTCAGCACCACGCGCCTCAAAGCTTTTGCCTTTCTGACAAGTGCGATGATCGCGGGCTTGGGTGGTGCCTTCTACGTTCACTATCTGGGATCGCTCGCGCCGCGTGCGTTGTTTGATATTAACTTCCTGTTCACAATCATCGTTGCGGCACTTCTGGGGGGAACCTCGACCATCATTGGCCCCATGATCGGCGCGTTCTTCATGACATTCCTGTTGGAGTATCTGCGACCGGTCCTTCCTGGCGCCGAACGGTATTTCGTCTACGGAGCCATAGCGCTGCTCCTCTATATGTATCAGCCGAAAGGCATTGTTGAGCTGGTTCGGCGTGGTTTCAAAGGCCTGGGCAAGGGGCGGACGACATGAGCGTGGCGTTACAGGTTTCAGGTCTGGTAAAACGTTTCGGCGGATTAGTCGCGACGAATGATCTTTCGTTTTCTCTCAAAGAGGGCGAGTCGCTTGGATTGATCGGTCCCAACGGGGCAGGCAAGACGACCGTGTTCAGCCAGATCATGGGTGAGTTGCGGCAAAACGGCGGAACGATCGAACTGTTCGGACAGGAAATCTCGACGCTGTCGACCCCGCAACGCATTCGGGCCGGGGTCAGCCGAACCTATCAGATCCCACGCCCGTTTGGTGATATGAGCGTTGCCGAAAATATCCGGGTTGGCCTAATGCCCGACAATATCTGGCAGATGATCGTCTCACCCCCAGATAAAGAACGTGAGCGAGAGCTTGCGCTCAGCGTCGGGTTTACAGAAGCGGATTTGAAACGAGCGCCAACAGAACTGGCCATGGGTGATCTGCGTAAACTTGAGATGGCGCGCACAATGGCAACCGCGCCCAAGGTGATGCTGCTGGATGAAGTGTTTGCGGGTCTCACCACAGGAGAGATCGCCCAAATCTCTGATCTCATTCAGTCGATGCGCAAAGATGGGATGACTTTTCTGATCGTCAGCCATGACTTGCCTGCGCTTGAGCCATTGGTCGACCGTGCGATCGCCATTGAACGGGGCACGATGATTGCCGAGGGCTCGTTCAGCGAAGTCATGAACGACAAGGCTGTTCAGGCCTCGTATCTGGGGGGCGCGTAATGTCTTATCTGGAAATCGAAAACCTGTCGGCATTCTATGGCAAGGCGCAAGCGCTGACCGACATCTCGATCACCGTCCAACCCGGTGAGATTGTCGCTGTGGTGGGTCCAAATGGGGCTGGAAAATCGACCTTGCTGGACAGCATCATGGGGCTAGTCAAAATCGAGGGCGATATCCGGCTCAGGGGGCACAGCCTTGCCGGTCGGACGCCTTCCGAAATTGTACGACATGGCGTGGGTTATGCGCCCGAACGCTTCAACCTGTTTCCCTATATGTCAGTGCGTGACAACCTAATGGTCGGTGCCTTCACGGCCCGCGAAGACATCCAGAGCAATCTGGCAATGGTACACAGCCTGTTCCCGCGTCTCGAAGAGAGGGAAGGGCAGGAGACCTCGACCCAGTCGGGCGGGGAACGTCAGATGGTCTCGTTCGGACGCGCGCTGATGACCAGCCCCGAGCTGTTGCTCGTCGACGAACCGACGATTGGTCTGGCCCCAAAAATCTGTCACGAAATCGCCGAGGTGGTGCGCAAGCTCAACAAGGAATACGGGCTGACAGTTGTAATCACCGAGCAAAACGCCAATTTCGCGCTTTCGCTTGCGAGCCGGATTTACGTGCTCGAGTCAGGACGCATGCAGACATCAGGCACCGCAGATGAGTTGCGGAATGATAAGCGATTGCTCGAGGCTTACTTTGGCGGTCACTAATAGCCGCTCAAAAGCGGTAAGTCGCGCCAATCAGTGGACCGGATTGGTCGAACTTGAAATCGTTTCCGTCGATGTCGTGGTCGAATGAGATATAGCGGTATCCACCGCGGATCAGCCAACGATCATTAATCGCATAGTCGGCTGTCAGCAGAACCTGCCATGTCTCGCTGCCACTGCGGAAGCCGCCATAGTCTACAAACCCAGTTCCTGACCATTTGTCCGAGAACTTGACGCGTGCGCGGGCCCCGATCACGGGATCGGTCCAGCTTGAATCAACCGTTGTTCGGCGGCCGGGGGCCGCGCCTGGTTGCAATTCAAAGTCGGTTTCCGTGCTGAACCACCTGAATCCACCGACAATATCCACATTCGCGGTTTGATCCTCGTAGACCCTATAGCCGACATAGCCGCTGAGAAATTGCGTGGTAAAGGATGTGTCCAAGCCTGAGCTGGCAGGGCCGGGAGTGTCGCTGCTGAAAGACAGATTGGTATAGTTATAGTCGGCCAACAGGGACCACCGGCCATTTGTGGCGGCAAACGCGGCCATGAAAGCAAAATCGAGATTGTCCAACGCATCGGAAAAACTCAGGGTGCCATCCAGTGTACCCATCGGTGTGCTGAGTGAGGTCTCAGTTTCCGGCATGAAAAGATAGATTGAGGCCTCGTATGACCAGTCCGACTGTTGGGCCAAGGCCATTGGTGCCATCGAACCTGCCATTGCGAGGCCAAGCGCCAATCCTGTCCACTTTACTGTCACATCCATTTTTCCGTCTCCCGCCAAGAACCTTGAATTGAAATTCCGTTGTCGCCTCATGCCAATCTAGCCAAGCGCATTGTTCGTTCTTTCATGCTGCCACGTCTTCGGATTTGCCTGCGCCGTCACCGACACGATTGATATCGGTGCTGGGAAAAAACTCGGACCAGACATGCCAGAACACGCCTGCGCGCAGGGTTTCGACCCGTTGCAGTTGGCCCTGATCAGACATTCCCCA
The DNA here is from genome assembly GCF_056539785.1 of Ruegeria sp. B11. Taxonomy (NCBI): domain Bacteria; kingdom Pseudomonadati; phylum Pseudomonadota; class Alphaproteobacteria; order Rhodobacterales; family Roseobacteraceae; genus Ruegeria; species Ruegeria sp. B11. The sequence continues at coordinate 288,382 of NZ_JBQFVO010000001.1, forward strand.
AAAGTCACATTGGGTCACTGGCTGACCGCTGTCATTGTACCAAACACCCAAGCTTTCAAATTTTGGATCGAGGCTGACGACGATATCCCGCCCGCCGACACGCGCGTTGACGATCCAATCGTTGTCGACAACGAAATCGTCGGTCCAGCAGGTGGCATCCTGTCCGATTGTGATCCCCCAGACATAGGTTTTATTCGGCAGCCGATTGTCCGAACGGTCCATGTTGTCCATCACCGGAGCCTCTTCCTGATGCTGGCGGCCAATGCCCCAGCCGAACGTGATCTCGGTCATCATGTCCAGCAGCCGCAGCAAGGGGTTTGGGGAGGGTTTGTTCAAAAACACCTCGCCTTCCGGGAAAGCCTTTTGAAATCCACGGAAAGTCATCCGATAGGTTGGCCAGGGTGTCATCTGCGCTTCGGGCCGCAGAGGGCACGCGAGACCGTGTGCATTTGTGTCACGATCCGCTTCGCGAAAACCGTATATGTGCTGGATGGGCTCGCCAGTATCGTTGTCCCGCAGGATCAGGTTGTTGCCATGCTGGGCGAGAACCTCAAGGTTCAGCCGTTTGCCTTCGATGCTTGGCGCATAGCCCTGACCGAGATTGGCCATGGCGCAATAGGTCATCACGACGTCTTCTCCGCCCAGCCCTTTGTCGTCGCCCGCCAAATGTGGGCGCATGATTTGTGCATCAGGATGGGCTCGGGCATGGCCGTCATTCTCAATCACCATCACGGGGGCAGTCGGCCCGACATATTTGCGGGCCTCGTCGATGGGAAAATACTGCGCGTCATTTAGCTGATTTCTCAGACCTAGATGAACCCAGACATAGGGAAAGCCATAGAGAAGTAGAGCAAGTAAAGCGGCAATGAGCCACAGCCAGAACGGCCCGGCTCCCAGGGCGAAATGCGCGAGCGTTGCGAGAGCAAATGCGCCCAACCCGATGGCAATCAAGCGGTATTCATTGCGGATGAAACGCACCATATTCTCGCGCTTTACCTTCAACAGCATCTGGGACACGTCGCCCAAATCACGGAAGTAGACGAACCCGATCCCAAGTGATCCGATTAAACCCAGTGCGAATAGGAGTAATCCAAGCATGTGATGATCCTAGAAACTTGAGTGAATGACGACGGCGACACCGTGCTATTGCTGCGGGGATTGGCTTTTGATCAGGAAAGCCTCGACCGCTTGTTGGGTTTCGGGGCGCAGGTTCTCGATCCCTTCATAGGGCACGCCATACGCGGGTGGCGTGTCGGGGAATTTCTCTTTGCGGGCCATGTGTCGGCCAAGGATGCGTGCGAATTCCTGCCCGCCCCAGGCGCCAACCTCGGTCGAGACTGAATATTCCTCGCGCGTGTCCCGGTAGAGATCAAAGAACTTTGCCAGAATGGCGCTTTCCCCGGCTCCCGGCAGTTTGAGCTTAAGCTGGTCCTTCACGATCGCCTCGGGTTTGTTCACCGAATAGATGATCACGTGATCTCTGCGCGCTTTGGCTTCGTCCGCAAACAATAGCGCTGCGGATTGATCGACGCCATCCACCAGACGATCTCGCGGGATGTATTGCTCGGCCCCCGCAAAACGTGAAAGCGTTGTATATAGGTCCGACACGTGAATGATGCTGTTCAGCAAACCATCTGCCTGAATCATCCCCGGCCAGCGAATAAAGGCATCGACCCGAACGCCGCCCTCGGTCGTATCCCCTTTGCCACCAGCATATATCATCGGAGTATAGCCCGATTGCGGGGCGTATTTGGTAAAGTGGCCGTTGTCCCCCATAACGATGACGATGCTATTCTCGCTGACCCCCAACTCTGCCATGCTGGCGAACAAATCACCCAGCCATTGATCCAAAAGTTGCATCTTGTCGACATAGAGACCGCCATTCGCGCTTTCGGGACCAGAACGTCCGGCGCGGGTATTATCCAGAGGGATCATCGGCCAATACTGCAGGAAAAAGGGGGTATCGTCGCTGGCAAGACGTTCAAGCTCTGACAAGGTTTTGTCCTGAAAGGCCTGGTTCATCTCATCGTATTTGGCCGCATTCCAGCGCTCACCTGACTCCATCCGAATTTCGCGAATAGGACCGCCTGTTTCGCCTTCGATGACGGTCATCATCGCTGAGGCGTCCGGCCTGAACCAACCGTCCAACGTGTATTTGTCATCATAATCTCTGATCGCGACCGAGACCTGCTCTTTGATTGCATCATCATTAAAGATCGTCAGCTGACCCTGCTGGTGAATGGCGTGCTGCGCATAGTCAAAGCCTTGGTTCATCGCCCAACTTTCCGCGATATCCCCCATGTGCCACTTGCCAACATGGCTGGTTGCGTAACCAACCTGTTTCAGCACTTCGGCCAACGTCACTTCCTCCCCCGGCAGGCCAAAGCCGGCAATATCAACGGTGGTATCACCCATTCCCATGCGTACAGGCAGCCGCCCCGTCATTTGGGCGACGCGAGTAGGGGTGCAAGAGGGTTCGGTATACATCCGAACCATGCGCATCGCGTCGTCGGAGAAATCGTTGATATTCGGCGTCGAATAACCCCGAACGGCGTTCAACTCGGGTATCCCCATGTCGCCGAATCCCAGATCATCGATCAGAACGCTGATGATGTTCGGTGGCTTGCCGTTGTTGCCTTCGCGAAATGCAGCCAGGGCTTCATCCACAGCCATATCATCCTGAGCCCATTGCTCTGCGCGCTGTGCTTGCAAGATATAGAATTCGGCATCGTGTTGGATTGGGTTTTCTTGCGCGAACGTGCTGCGCGCGGCAAGGCCGACGAATAAAACCAATACCCCTGAAATCTTCATTCGATATCCCCCGATCGTGTACTGGGCGGAACGCAAACACTCCTGCCGCTGATTTCATATTAAAACATTATCATATTTAAACAGGAATTTCTGTAGCCTTCACTGCTGCCAGCTGGTGAACACATCGCGAGCCAGTTCAGATTCCGGGCGCAGGTTGTCGATGCCCTCGTAGGGGATGCCGCGCCCGATTTCGGAATGTGGATGTTTCGCGATCATCTTCTGATGGCGTTTGATCATGTCCTGAAACGACGCTCCGGCCCAAAGCGAGTAACCGACCAAAGGGTGCAGTTCGCGTGGATCACGATAGATGTTGAAGGTCGGGGCCGCCGCTCCGGGTTGGCCGGGCGCGGGCAGGTGCATCTTGAATTCCTGCTTGACCACCGAGCGCAAAACCGGGCCTTCATAGACATATACATAATCGCGGCGACCGTTGCCTTCACCGTTCAGCAGCAGGGCGGTCTGATCGACACCATCGATGATGCGGTCGCGCGGGATATGATCAGTCGCGCCTGCGATCCGAGCCATTGTGGTATAGATATCAGACACATGAAAGATATCTCCGGCGGCGCTGTCAGCCTCGATTACTCCGGGCCAGCGAATGAATGCATCCGTGCGTACGCCACCTTCCAGATGTTGGGTCTTACCGCCACGATAGATCAGTTGATTGAGCCCCGAAGTTCCTTCGTAGTGGTACATCAGTCCATTGTCGGCCATCAAAACCACAATCGTGTTGTCGGCTTCTCCGGTTTCTTCGAGCTTGACCAGCAGGTCACCGATCCAGCCATCCAGTAGTTGCAGTTTGTCGGCATGAAACCCGCCGTTGCGAGAGATCGCGTTCTCGGCATAAACGAAATTCAACGGGTAGAGCGGCCAATATTGCAGGAAAAACGGTTCTTCCTCGGCTGCGGCACGCTCCAATTGCTCAAGAGCCTGACGCTGATACCTCTCGTTCATGGCTTCATACTTGGCTTGGGTCCAGACCTCGCCCGGTGACATATCCACCTCTCGAGCGGTGCCGCCTGCTTCTGCCTCGACACCGGTCACCAGCCCGTAGGGTTTGAAACGCTCATCCAGCAGAAACTGATTGTTCTGCCCCTCGGGCACGTATCCAAGCATGTTATTCGCGCGCATCGCCTCGGGGGTCATGAGGCTCAGTTGAACTTGTTGATGCAGGGGGAAGGCGGCCCAATCGAAACCTTGGTTGTGGGGGTAGGCCTGTTCGATATCACCTTGGTGCCACTTGCCGACATGCACGGTGTTGTAGCCAACCTCTTTTAGGATCTCGGGCAGCGTCACCTCGCTGGCTGGAAGGCCTTCGCCTACCAGAGCCACTTTGACTTCTGTCACACCGGCACGCACCGGATGTCGCCCCGTCAGCATTGCCGTGCGGGTCGGCGTGCACGAGGGTTCCGTGTACATTCGCATCAGCGACAAACCTTCGGTGGCGAACTGGTTGATGCTGGGCGTTTCGATGCCCATTACGTAGTTCATCTTGCGATCACCCATCTGACCAAAGCTGATGTCGTCGATCAGGATGTACAGGATATTGGGTGGTTTGCCCCCGTTTGCGTCGCGGATTTCGGCCAGTTTCGCGTCAATCTCAATGTCCTGGGCATCCCAGACCGCGCCGAACTGGGCACGCAGAAATTCGAACTCACCATCGTGAATAATCGGGTTCTGTTGGGCATATGCCGAACCTGCAGTGAGGATTAGCGCGGACAAAATGTGTTTCAGGGTCATTTCAAGCCTTTCGTTTTATCCATATGCCCGGGAGTATCTGGAAGGTCTGATAGCTTTGCTTCGATAGAGCTTCGCAAATCAGTAACGGTTTCCGCCAGATCCGCGAGGTACCGAGGGCGAACGCCCGTGTCGGAAAGAGGAGACTGAGCCAGTTCGGTCATCATCTCCTGATAATCGAGGCAAATCCGGTCGAACTCACTGTCTTGGGCGCGCATGTTTCGCAGCAGAACGGAGGTTCCCGGGAATTGTGCGTCAAAGAAGTCTTCTTCGTCCATCCGCGTTGCCTTCGTGGAAATTGCTCATAAAGCATGCATTCCCTAGAATATGACTTGAACGTATTAAGCCGCATGCTACCGTAGCACCATGGGGTCAAGCCATTGTCATGAAAGGATAGTTCTTGACTGCCCAGGCGGATAACAAACAACGTGACACAGCGCTTTCTTTCTCGGATGAGGAAGTGCGAAGTGCTCTTGAGCGGGTATTGAACTCAGGTGGCTTCAAAGGATCTGCCCGAATGCGGGCCTTTCTTAGCTATGTCGTGACCGAAGCGCTTGCGGGCCGCACGGATGAGATCCGCGCCAAGACCATTGCCATGGATGTTTATGGTTATAGCGCCGACGACTTGACCAAGCGGGAAGGGGTTGTGCGCGTTGATGCAGGTCGTGTCAGGCGAAAGCTAAAAGCTTACTACGGAGGTGATGGCGCAACTGATCCCGTGGTGATTTCACTGCCTGTCGGTAGCTATGCACCCGAATTTACGCTGGGGAGTTCGCAAGCCCAAAACCCACAGGGCATTCGGCGAAGCGCGTTGGTCATCGCGTTCTTTCTGGCTTTGATTGGCTTAGGCATCTGGGTATCAGGCTATTATTCAAAAAATGAGCCACGCGGCGCTGTGGGCCGAGGGCAAAGCGCGATTTATGACGTATCTCCCGCGCGGGTAGAAGCGATAAACCTTTGCAGTGCTGGCCGCGATGTGATGTTCCCCGTCGTTGACCTATCGCGTCTGCAACCGGCTTTGCTGATTTTTGAGACGGCGATTGAACGAGATCCACTCTTTTTCTGTGGCTATGCCGGAGCGGCACAGGTCGAGACCATGCTGGCCATTTTGTTGTTCTTTGAACCGGATGCAGAAAAGTATTTGAAGTCTGCCGATGAAAAAAGCGCCCATGCGATGGATATCGCACCTGATGAGGCTTGGGCGCTTTCGGCGCGGGCCTGGCTGGAATTTGCACTGGGCAATTACGATCGGGCATCGGCCCTGTCTCGCAGAGCCGTTGATCTGGCCCCGACCGATCCGCATGTTGCTGAGTTCGATGCGCTTATTTCACTCTATACTCTGAATTTCGAGCGGATTCTGGCGCAATCTGAATGGTATGAAGAGCTTGCGGAACGCAGCGGCGGGCTTGTCTTTGGCAATGTACTAGGGTCTGTGCATTTTCATACCGGAGACTATGCAGCGGCGATCCGAACTTACGAGGACACGATCGAGCGCGGAGGACCATTTGGGCCGATATCAGCGGCCTATCTGATGGCCGCGCATTGGAACAAAGGCGAACAAGTCGAGGCACGGCGTCTCGCCAATGTTTACCAGAAAACTTGGCCTGGTTTTCCGCTGGAGGCCCTGAAACGCCGCGTATTCAAAGAGTCGCAACCGGTTGATGCGCTTATTGCAGGCGTGAGGGCAGCGGGAGTCCCGTTGATCGACGGCGGGACCGCCCGCGAAAGTGATTGACTGGCACGGTCTTATTCGTCCTGTGCGACCAGACCCAAACCGCGCAGATAGATTCCAATTCCGCTCTCCAGAAGGTCTTCAGGCGGGAAGGGGGAACTTGCGCCGGTATTGCGTGCGAAAAGTTCGACAACACCATGGCTCATGGCCCAGATATGGGCGCTGAACATCGAAGCGGGCGGACGCTTCTCCGGCGGAATATGCTGCGACAGATCGCTGGCGGCCTTTTCAAGCACGTTTTTGGCCCGGTTCGCGGCCAGCGCCAGTTCCGGTGTACGATTGATTGAAATCCCGCTTTCGAACATCGCAATATAATAGCCGGGGTGCTTGCGGGCAAAGGCCAGATAGGCGCGGCCCGTGGCCTCAAACGCCGCAAGTGCCGAGGGTTGCCCTTTGTCATAGGCAAATTGCATCAGGTCGGCGAACATCTCAAACCCCTGCCGCGCAGCCTCGGCGATCAGGTCCTCACGCCCTTCGAAATGGCGATAAACGGCGGCAGGAGTGACCCCAGCGGTCTTTGCGGCCTCTGACAATGTAAAACCGGTCGGTCCCTTCTGTTCGATCAGGGATAAGGCGGCCTCCATCAAGGCTTGCTTTAGGTTTCCGTGGTGATATCCGCGTTTCGTCATCCCGGCCTCAGGCGCGTTTTATTATATATATGCAGCGGCTAGGGCCTAATCCAGCATAGGCTGAGCAGAGTGTTGCAATTAGCTTATGCATCCCAGATTTCCGGACCACCACTGATCTTTTCATCCGGCATGCCCACCACTTCCAGGTTTTTGCCTTCGTAGTCGAGTTGGCTTAGCACGGTGCGAATGGCTGCCAGCCGGGCGCGTTTCTTGTCATCTGATCGAATGATCGTCCAAGGGCAGTTTTCGGAATGGCTTCGTGTAAGGGTTTCGGTAATCGACTGACTGTATTCATCCCATTTGTGCAGGCCTGCGATGTCGATCGGGCTGAGTTTCCATTGCTTCAAAGGGTCGGTTTCGCGGGCAAGAAAGCGGTTAAGCTGCTCGGCGCGCCCGACATTCAGCCAGAACTTGAAGATATGTATGCCATCATTGCTAAAACCGGTTTCCAAGGGGAGGACCTGCCTGAAAAACCGTTCACGCTCTTCCGTCGTGCAGAAGCCAAAGACATTTTCGACAACGCCCCGATTATACCAACTGCGATCAAAAAACACGATTTCACCGGCCGATGGGAGATGAGAGATATAGCGTTGGAAATACCATTGGCTGCGTTCTGCGTCCGAGGGTTTGCTGAGCGCCACGTTCCGCGCGCCCCTCGGGTTCAAATTCTCGCGGAACCGTTTGATGGTTCCGCCTTTGCCAGCGGCGTCACGGCCCTCGAACAGGATAGCGATGCGCTGGTCATTCTCCTTGACCCATCGCTGCATCTTGACCAGCTCAATTTGCAGACCTTCCATCTGCTGATCGTATTCCTTGCCTTTAAGCTTTTTGGAGTAGGGGTAGGTCGGGTTCAGAATTTCACCCTTCTTGGCCTCTTCAATAGCCGAGCGTATGGGTTTTGGGGCGTGGTTGTGAAAATAGTTCTCGATAGTGTCCGGGTCTGATTGGGTCATGCACGCCTCGCCATAAAATCCATATCTTACTATGAATTACGGATGGACTTAACGCAAACCCGCGCGCTCGGCTGCGCGGTCGATTGCGGCGGCAACCTCTGGGGCGGCCACAACCTGCGGCATGTGTCCTATGCCGTCCAATTCGATCAGCTCAGCGCCGGGAATCTGTTCGATCAGGCGCTCGGAATGCCAGCCCAGCCCGACAGTCAAATCCGCGGTACCGTGGACAATTTCGGTTGGCACGGAGATCTCGCCATAGCGGGGTTGAAGCTCGGTGATTTCATCCAGCAGATTTGCACGCTGTTTGGCATTTGCGTGCATCGAGGACCGACGCATGGTCAACCCCGGCCCGAAATGCTCGGCATATCCTTCTGGGGCTTTTTGCGGTGCAAACACCTGGTCCAACGCCTTCGTAACAAACCAGTCAGGAACAAATGCGCTGACCAAAGGCAAAGCAAGGGCGTTGCCCGCTGTCGTCGCACCAATAGTGTTGAACGCGTCCAGAGGTGTTTCCCACGGGATCGCCGCCGGAGCGATCAGGACCAAAGCTGCGATGTTGTCGGGCCGGGTGACAGCCCAGGCAAGCGAAACCGAACCACCATAGCTTTGCCCGGCGACGATCGGTTTTTCTGCGCCTAGTTTCGATGCGGCTCGTTGTAGGATTTCCGCTTGTTCGACAATGGTTTCGCCGTCGGAGTTAAAGCTATCTGAGTATCCAAGACCCGGGCGGTCAAAGACGATGACGCGATAGGTCTCGGCCAGAATTGGGGCCAGCGCAAAAGTCATGTCGCGCGTGTTTCCGCTGGACCCGTGGATAAGCACCACATCCGGCCCTACGCCCATCACTACGGCATGCACAGCAACGCCATCGACATCGACGATCTGGCCTTCTGGCGGAAACGAAGCCTCGGCGCTGCTTTCACGCTGCGCGCTGCGCCATGCGGTCACAAGGGCGAGACCCACAAGCGCAACGCTGAGCGATATCAAAAGCTTACTGGCCAATTTTACTCATATCAAACGGGGTTGTCTGGTAAATTTCATTGATCCAGTTACCATAAAGCAGATGCGCGTGACTGCGCCACCTGTTCTGAGGGTTCTGGCTTGGATCATCGTCGGGATAGTAGTTGATAGGCACATTTATCGGCGTGTTATTTGCGATGTCCCGGTCATATTCCTGTTTGAGCGTATCGCTGTCATACTCAAAGTGATTGAAGATATAGAGCGCCCGATGCACGGGATCTTCGATCAGGCAGGGGCCGACATCATCACTGCCAAGCAAAGTGATCAGATCAGGAACCGCATCGATCTCGTATTGCCGCATCTCGGTCCAGCGGCTGACGGGTATCACACAATCATCAGAAAAACCACGCAAAAATGGAGACGCGGGTGCTAGGTTCCGGTGCCGGAAGCAGCCAAAGGCCTTCGCATCCAGCATGTGTTTTTCAACGTCGTGGAAATGGTTGATCATCGCCATACCACCCCAGCATACGCCAAATGTGGAATGCACATTGGTCTGGGTCCACTCAAACACTTCGCGGATTTCATCCCAATAGGTGACGTCAGCGAAATCCAGATGTTCGATTGGTGCACCGGTTATGATCAGGCCGTCGAACTTCTGGTCCTTCACCTCCTGAAAAGGATGGTAGAACTCGGCCATATGCTCGGCGGCGGTATTCTTGGTCTGGTGTTCCGTCATGCGGATCAGCGAGAGCTCAATCTGCAGCGGGGTCGCTCCGATCAGGCGTGCGAACTGGTTTTCGGTCTGTATCTTCTTTGGCATCAGGTTCAAAAGCCCGATCCGAAGGGGGCGAATATCCTGCCTTGCGGCCTGATCATCAGCCATGACCATGACGCCCTCATTTGTCAGGACTTCAAAGGCGGGCAGGTCGGAGGGGATTTTGATCGGCATTTGGTCACGCTGTTGAAACTGCGAAGGAAGTCTGGAACTTAGGCGGGGTTGGGGCGGGTCTCAAGGGTGCGTTCGATCAACTCATCGAAATCGCCACTATCCCGCACTTTGGCGATGTCATCGGCTGCTATTGTAACGCCCCAATTTCGGGCCATCGCTTCATAGCGTGGCTGCCGGTGCGCCAGCGCTTGCGCATAGGTCCAGCGGATGAATGCATCCGGATCAACCTTGGTGCCGGAACACTTGTTTAGGGCGAGGTATTCGTCCCAAACCCGCTGCAGGAACTCGGCCTTATAGGACATAGGCTTTGGTGCCTTGTCGAAGCGTTTGATCAGTTCTTCAGTGTGGGCTTCATCGCCTTTGATCCAGATCATCAGGGTCTGGCGCGACAATTCAGTCAGAATGTGGTCATTTGGATTGTCAGGCTCTACCCATTCGCAGATTGACCCGCCGGTATCGCAGATAAAGTGTGGATAGCTATAAAGACGGTTGGCCCGATCTATGAAATACTTGGTATCCAACAGGGCATGGATTTCGGCCTGCCGAAACTGGTCTTGCCGCAGCTGATATTCCGAGATTTCAAGGCCGCCCAGATCGGGATTGCCCGGCTTGCCCAGATAAGTCGACACCGGGGTCAGGTTCTGAAACGTGATGTTCGACCCGATATATATTGAATCCGACAGCAAAAGCTCGCGGAGAAAGGGTACTTTCATCGCCTCAGCCTTGGCATTGTCCGCGATATGTTCGCCCATATAGCGGGTGCCGATGCGGTAATCGATTGAATAGTGGAACCAGTCCCCGGCATCTCGCAGCGTGTTTGAGACATAGGATTTTCCCAACCCGGACATACCGAAGAACAACACCTTCTTTCGCGCAGCCTGACGCCAGTCCGTTGCCGAGTTGTAGATCATAATCCGCCGTCCCTTGTTTTGCCCTAGCTAAAACGGGCCGCTGGCGTCGTCAATCGCGTCGGCGAGATCGGCTGAGGATGAGCAAGCCGATCGCCAGTACCGTAAAACCAATAAAAGCACGTGGTGGCAAAGCTTCATCGCGCACCAAAGCACCCATTAGGATTGCGATTGGCGGAATGATGAGCGTTACGAGCAGAACATTGCCGCTGCCTGCTTGTTGCAGCACCCGATAGTACAGCAAATAGGCTCCGGCTGTTGCCAGCAGGGCGTAATAGGCGATTGCCAGCCAGGTTTGCAGGGGCAGGGTGAAGGTCGGAACTCCATCGACCAACAACATAACAGGCGTCATCAGGATCGCAGATCCGGTCAACATACCTGCCGCGGCGATCTGAGGGGGAAGGGCGCTCATGTGGATGCGAGCCCAGATGGCTGCAAACGCATAAGAAAGCGTCCCAGCCAGGATCGCAACCTGACCCAGGTTGCTTGGGTTTAGGTTGCTAAACTGTCTGAGGCCAATTGTGATTGAAACGCCCAGAAACCCAAGCCCTACGCCAAGGAGGCGGGTTTTGGTCAACCTCTCGTCGCGAAAAAACAAGGCCGCCAGAAGGACGCCGAAGATCGCGGTGGCAGCGTTCAGAATCGATGTCAGCCCAGTTTCGACATAGAGCTGTCCCCAGGCCATAAGCGAGAATGGCAGGACATTGTTCAACAGCCCCATGATCAGAAAAATACCCCAGACCTTCGGATCGCTCGGGACCGGTTGGCGTTGAAAGATGATGACGATCCACAACGCCAGCGCTGCCCAAAAAACCCTGTGGAAAACTGATGTTATGACGGGAATCGTATCAAGTGCGATTCGGATCGCTAGGAATGACATTCCCCAAATGACACCAAGCAGTATCAATTCGGACCAAGTGCGAGCTGTGAGTGTTTTCTGAGAAGTCATGGCTTGTTCTGGCATCTCTCAATCAGCATATCGACCCGGAACATGCGAAAAAGCCCCACCGAGATGGCGGGGCTTAATATGCACATTTGCATCTGCTTTAGTTCAGCGCGTAAGTCACCTGAATACCAACGCTCCATGCGCTGTTGCCAGTGAACGTGGCACGGTTATCGGGGCCAGTACCGTTGGCAGTGGCATCCCCAATATCCGTATAGCGTACACCACCGGAAATCTTGGCCTTTTCAAGAGAGTAAGTGCCGCCCAGACCGATACTCCAGAACCCATCCGTCGGGCCTAGGTTCGAGACCGAGTTCCCCTGAGAGCTCTCGTAACCCAGCGTTACCGCGCCAGAGAATTCTTCGCTGAACTGATAGCCGAGACCCAGTGAGTAGGTCCATGTCGCTTCTTCGTAGTCGACCAGGTTAATACCTGTCAGACCAGTATAGACCGGCGGCGCGTACACGGTTTGCGGCCAGTCAACCCAACGGATCGAACCAAACAACAGGGTTTTTGGCGCGACACCTGTCTGGAAATCGAGATTGACCGATTGAGGCGTCACAACCTCGGTCGATGAATCAGCGCTGACGCGACCCACGACGGGTATGCCGGGTGGAACAATTCCCGTGATGGCATCGTTCGCTTCGGTCTGCGATAGATCATGTGTGATTTTCGAGTTATAGGTCAGAGCGACCCGTGCGGCGATATCTGGCCGTTCCCAAGCAACACCGACAACGTAACCGAAATCGATCTCGGCATCGGTTTCAACGCGGTATCCGCCGGACGCGAATGGTGTTGTGCTTGCACCAGCGATCGGAACTGAAACACTTGCTTTCAGACGCTGGGCGCGTAGACCACCGATAACACTGAAGCCACCATCCAATTTGTAGCGAAGCAAAGCCGTGATCGCATCGGTATCGGCTTTTGCGCGAAGCACGTCAGTTGTTGCTCCGGGAAGACCTGCCAGAGCCAAGACATTCTGCGACAAGGGATAATCCGAAGAATAGTCGATATCCGCGCCAAACGGCTCGTCATAAACCAGCGCGAAGTCGAGCTTTTCGGTCAAAGAAGTCTTGTATGCCAGATGCGGTGTGAAAAAGCTGTTCGAGACATTGCCCGAGTCAATCGTTTCCCCAAACGTCGGGCTGGTCGGGATTTGATCCTCCATCGACCCGCTTACGTCCGGCTTTGTATACCCAAGCCGAAACTGCACGACAGATCCCTCTTCGAACAGGATGTTAACACCTTGCCCACTTCGGTCTAGGCCGCCGGCCTGCGCCGCGGTTGCCCCAATGCACAACGCGCATGTGTGCAACAACACTCGTTTCATATATTCCTCCCTACACTGTCCAAATTGCCTGTTATACGCATCCTCATTGGGCGTATTCGGCCTCGTTACCGCTTTTTACTGTCTTAAACTTTAAAATTGGGTCAACCGGTGACGGAGCGTTATTCAGCAAAATAGCTCTATGCGGGTGTTGCTGAATTGCTACGGTTCTCGGACCAAACGTTCAGGAAAATCCCGGCAAAGATCACCACGGCCCCCAGAAGCGTCCAGTGATCCAGCGGCTCGTGATAAAGGACCATCCCGAGGATCGCGATGGTCGGAAGGCGTGCAAAATCAAACGGCACGACCACGGTCGCAGGCGCGATGGCCAGGGCATTGGTAATACAGTAGTGGGCCAATAGGCCTGCCAAGCCGACTAGCAAAAGAAGCGGCGCAGTCGTTAAGGTTGGAAGTGTGATTTGCCCATCCAGACCTGATGCAACCAGACCCAAACCGGCCTGCATCAAAGTAAGCCAGAACATAATGCATCCGATGCTGGCTGTGCGCGTTAAGGACTTGGTCGATATTGCTGTTAACGCGAAGAAAATCGCAGATGCGGCCGCAGCAATAACGCCGGGACTAAGTGTGGCGGCCCCTGGACGGGCCACAATGAGAATCCCGGCAAATCCGATCAGGGCTGCGGTCAGACGCAAAGCGGTCAACCTCTCGTGCAGCAGCAGTGGGGATAGCAGGATCACCCAGATGGGTTGAGTGAATTCGAGTGCAAAGACCTGGGCCAACGGGATCACCGTTACTGCATAGAACCACAGGTTCTGCCCGGTGAAATGCAACACGTTCCGAATACCATGCAAACCAAGACGTTTGGTGGTTACCTGATGCCATTTGCGTGAAGCCGAGAGGACGATTGCCACCACGCAGATACCAACTAGGCTGCGATAGAACATGATCTCAAAGGTGTCGTGTGTCACGCTCAGCTCGCGGCCGGCAATGGCCATCGATGTGAATGAGGCGATCGCCCCTGTCATCCACAGCGCCGCCTTACCGATCTGCATTTTATTGCTGTTCATGAGATCTCTTACATGTGCCGTGGTGCAACGGGCTGAATAGATTGCGTTTTACCCGATGAAGCAAGGCTAAATGTAAGTCTGGCCGTCTATGATCGCATTGGGTGAGCGGCTTAGATGATGCCAGTATTCCGACGCGAACCCGCAAATAAAAGGGGTTCTTAGCCGTTCGGCGTGCTGGCACTGATACTCAGGTGGTTGGCAGAACTTTGCTGACCGAATCGCCGTTCAACACGTATCGAGCACCGGTATGAGGGCAGGTAACCTCACCACGACCAGTGAGAGGTAAATCCAACTGCTCGCCATACTCGCTCATCCAGCCAATCTGTTTTGCAGCGACGCCCACCATCAGTGCGTATGGCTTCACGTCAGCATTAACAACGGCACCTGCGCCGATAAACGCGTATTCCCCGATTGTGGCACCGCAAACGATCGTGCAATTCGCGCCCAGCGTGGCCCCTTTCTTTACCAGAGTATTGCGGTATTCGGCCTTTCGTTCGATCAATGAACGCGGGTTGTACACATTCGTGAACACCATGCTCGGCCCACAGAATACGCCATCTTCCAGCGTGATGTTGTCATAGATCGAAACGTTGTTCTGAATTTTGCAATCGTCGCCAACTATGACCTTGTTCCCAACGAAGACATTCTGCCCGAGTGAAACATTTCGGCCCAGTTTGGCGCCGCCGCAGATGTGCACCCAATGCCAGATTCGGCAGCCATCTCCGATCTGCGCGCCTTCATCGACGATTGCCGTTTCATGTACCGAGTAGTTGCTCATCGAATTGTCCTTCTCCCGTCAAACGCGGTGCATTTCAGCACTGTCGAGGGGGAATAATCATTCCCATTCAATCGTTCCGGGAGGTTTCGAGGTGATGTCGTAAGTGCACCGGTTGATGCCCTTGACTTCGTTGATGATACGCGTGGCGGTTTCACCGAGGAATTCATGGCTGAACGGATAGTAGTCCGCTGTCATGCCATCGACGGATGTGACCGCGCGGAGGGCGCAGGCATAATCGTATGTTCGTCCATCCCCCATTACACCGACCGTGCGCACCGGAAGAATGGCGACAAAGGCCTGCCAAATCTCATCATACAGACCATGTTTGCGAATCTGGTCGATATAGATGGCATCGGCTTCGCGTAGGATCTCAAGCTTTTCGCGAGTTATCTCACCCGGGCAGCGAATGGCAAGGCCGGGGCCGGGGAAGGGGTGGCGACCGATGAAGCTGTCGGGCAAGCCCAACTCGCGGCCCAACGCGCGGACCTCGTCCTTGAAGAGTTCACGCAGAGGCTCGACCAGCTTCAAACCCATCTTTTCAGGCAGGCCACCCACATTGTGATGCGATTTGATGGTCACAGATGGACCGCCCGAAAACGACACGGATTCAATCACATCTGGATACAGGGTGCCCTGTGCCAAGAACTCGGCGCCGTCGATTGTGTCGGCGTGTTTCTGGAACACGTCGATGAACAGCTTGCCGATAATCTTGCGCTTGGTTTCGGGATCGGATTGACCATCAAGCTCACCCAGGAACAGTTCGCTTTCGTCCGCGTGGATCAACTGGATGTTGTAATTGTCGCGGAACATGCCGACGACTTCGGCAGCTTCGTTCTTGCGTAGCAGCCCATGGTCGACAAACACGCAGGTCAGCTGATCGCCAATCGCCTCATGTATCAGGATCGCCGCAACCGAGCTGTCGACACCGCCAGACAAGCCACAAATGACTTTTTTGTCCCCGACCTGTTCGCGGATCTTGCGGATCATCTCGTCCCGATAAGCCCCCATGGTCCAATCGCCCTTGAACCCTGCCAGTTTGACAAAATTCTCATAGAGCTTTGCACCCTTGGGTGTGTGATGAACCTCGGGGTGAAATTGCACCGCATAGAAATGACGCGAGGCGTCGGCCGTGATGGCATACGGCGCGTTGGGTGAAGTACCGAACACCTCAAAACCCGGAGCGATTTCGCTGACATGATCGCCGTGGCTCATCCAGACCTGTTCATCACCTTCGGCGAACCAGCCATCGAGGATATCAAGCCGATTATTCGGAGTAACAAATGCGCGGCCAAACTCTGCAGTGCCGTGCCCGCTTTCAACCTTGCCGCCCAGTTGATGCATCATCACCTGCTGACCATAGCAGATGCCCAGGATCGGCACGCCGTAGTCAAAAATCTCTTGCGGGGCGCGGGGTGAACCCTCGCGCGTAACACTGTCAGGGCCGCCCGAAAAAATGACGGCCTTAGGCGCCATCTCTCGCACGAAATCCATCGTGACGTTCTGGTAGGGGTGGATTTCGCAATAGACGTTCAGTTCGCGCAAGCGGCGGGCAATAAGCTGCGTCACCTGGCTGCCGAAGTCGATGATCAAAAGGCGGTCATGGCTGTCTTGGGTCATGATTGGCTATTAGGTCGCAAGCCTTGCTTGTGCAAGCGTAATGACGTCAATTCAGCGAGGAGGCTGATACATGACCACCATAAAACTCAGAACTGCCGAACGAAGCGACGCCAAGTCGATACAAGTTTGTATCGCAAGCGCTTATGCCGATGCGATGAGAGACATTGCCGATCTGCCGGATGTTGCGTCTGGTATCGAGGAAGAGATCGCAGAGCATCAGGTCGTCATTGCTGAAGTGGACGGTGCACTTCTCGGTGTCATCATATTCGATCAACAGGCCGAGGCCGTGATGATATTCAATCTCGCCGTTTCGCCAGAGGCTCAGGGCAAGGGTATTGCGCGACAACTGCTTGCAGTTGCTGAAGCTAAGGCCGTTGAGGCCGGGCTTTCAGTCCTGCGCTTGCGGACACATCGGCTGATGCGTGCAACCCGCGAAATGTACACTCATCTGGGGTGGGTTGAGGTCGAGGTGTCAGGAAACACTGTCGTTATGCAGAAAAAGGCAAAGTAGTAACCGACAGACATATGTCGCAGCGGCCCGCGGTTCATGTCGCTTTTACCTCTAGAGCGCCGTAAACTACCTGTGGCGAAGTTTGCCGTTCATGTAACACATCTACCAAACCAACCAATCACGGGATTTACTCAATGGCAGAGGCAAACACCCGGCGCAGGGCACGGGGTGGCGGTGGTGCCGCCCGTCGTGCCGAGCGTACGGCGGTCAAGATCGAAACCGCGAAATATATCGAACGCAATATCCCCAATTTCGAGGTCCTCAACGAAGAGGCGCTGGAGATTATCGAAACCAATGCGGAAACCGTATTGGCTGAGATTGGCGTCAATTTCGTAGACAATCCGGCAGCGCTTGAGCGCTGGAAAGACGCGGGTGCAGATGTCGATGGTGAGCGGGTCCGCCTGCCGCGCGGCCTGGCACGTGAGCTGATCAAGACCGCCCCTAGCGAATTTACCCAGCACGCCCGCAATCCTGAGAAATCGGTAGTCATCGGCGGCCGCAATATGGTTCTGGCTCCGGTCTATGGTCCTCCGTTCGTACGCGATGCGCAAGGCGGACGTCGTTACGCGACAATGGACGATTTCAACAAGTTCGTGAAGCTGGCCTACATGTCCAAGTGGCTGCACCATTCGGGCGGTACGGTCTGCGAACCGACAGATATTCCGGTAAACAAGCGCCATTTGGACATGCTGATGGCGCATATGACTCTGTCCGACAAACCGTTCATGGGTTCGGTCACTGATCCCAGCCGGGCGCAGGATTCGATCGAGATGTGCGAGATCCTGTTCGGCAAAGAGTTCGTGCAGAACAACACCGTGATGACATCGTTGACCAACATCAACTCGCCGATGACCTTTGACGACGTGATGATGGGTTCTCTGGAAGTTTATGCCGCAAACAATCAGGCCTGCATTATTTCGCCGTTCATCGTGGGTGGTGCTATGGCACCGGTTTCGGTCGCGGGCACGCTGACGCAGGTTCTGGCCGAGGTCATGGCAGGTGTAGCATATAGCCAGATCATCCGTCCGGGTGCTCCTGCGATCTTTGGGGCGTTCGTATCGTCGATCGACATGAATTCAGGAGCGCCGACCTTTGGCACCCCAGAGGCTTCGCACGTCACTTATGGCGCGGGTCAGTTGGCGCGCCGACTGGGTCTGCCATATCGCTCTGCGGGTTCGTTCTGTGGTTCAAAATTGCCGGATGCGCAAGCTGCGTATGAGACCGCGAACTCGTTGAACATGGGCCTGATGTCGGGTGTGAATTTCATGCTGCATTCCTGCGGTTGGCTCGAAGGCGGCTTGGTGGCGGATTTCGAGAAATTCGTCATGGATGCCGATCAGCTCGGCGTTTTGCACGGATTGGCCAAAGGTGTGGCCTATGATGAGAATGCACAGGCGATGGACGCCATCCGCGAAGTCGGTCCCGGAGGTCACTATTTGGGTTGTGCCCATACGCAAGCCAACTTCAAGGAAGCGTTCTGGAAAACCGATCTCTTGGATTATAAGCCGTTTGAGACCTGGGAAGAAGAAGGCGCCCGCGATACACGGACGCTGGCTTCGGCACGGGTTGAGCATCTGTTGGCGAACTACCAGCAGCCGCAGCTTGACCCTGATGTAAAGGCTGCGCTCGACGCATATGTTGCCGAAAAGAAAGCATCGATGCCGGACGCGTTCACCTGATTACTGATACTGCGTGGCGCGACTGGCCTGATACAGTTGCGCTTCGCCATTTAATGCAATCAGCAGATCAAGATGGCGCACCAGTGAATAGGCCGCGTCTACTTCGATGCGTTGCGCGTTAATCTCACGCTCCAATTCCAGCAAACGGATCAACGCTGCACCAGTGCCCGGTGTTGATCCATATCCAAGAAGCCGTTGCAGGTGGCGGTCGCGATTATAGTCCTGCACCCCGATCTTGGCGGCACGGGCCAGTAATCGCGGGCGGCGGAGTGTGGTGATCATGGTCATCAGGTCCTGCACGGCAGCTTTCCTTCTTTTTCAATTTCGCTGTCTGAAATGTGACACAACCTAAGCGGGTGTTGCCTTGTGCGGGATCACCCCGAACTATGGTTTCACCACTGTTTATCTTTTTGAATCAATTCTGCTCTGTGCCGTCTGTGATTAACGAACGAGTAACGAAAGCAACTCTAGTTAGATTTGGTTAACTAAGAATCCGACGGCTAAAACTGTCAGTTTGTTTTGTCGACGAGGGCGAAGAAATATGGAAAACAACGTGGCATTCACTGTTCCGGCATGGGTTCCCGAAGGGGCGCAACGATATCTGGACCATACGGAGTCAGGGCGATCTATTCGGGATATTGCGCGGTCCGCAGGGTGCCATGCCTCGACCATTCTGCGTCAGATCCGCAGGGTTGAGATGCGCAGGGACGATCCTTTGGTGGATGCAGCTCTGCATTCTCTGGCCCAGTCACACTTTGCGCCAATGGAGCGCACAGGTTCTTCATTTGCAATCGTGACGTCTGAGGCAGGACGGCCCGAAGCCCAAGACGACGAATTCGAGCGCGAGTCGCTGCGTGTACTGAGGCGCATGTGTGAATCCGGTGCCGTGCTTGCCGTGGCCGAGGATATGGACAAGGCTGTTGTGGTTCGGGACAACGGCAAAGGAGGAACTACCAAAACAGCAGTTGTAGATTGCCGGATCGCGCAGGCTCTGGCGCTGAATGATTGGATTTCATGCGATAGTCCGGGTCGGATCTCACGCTACCGGATTTCAACCTCGGGCAGGGCTGCACTAAGTCATTTGATTGCCGAGGCCGAAAACCGGGCGCGTACGCAGAATGAATTTGGCATGGCGGAAGCGCAGGCCGCATTCAAACCCGCAACTGCGGGTGCAAGGGCGCCATCACAGCCTCGCGTCCGTTACAGCACTGTGGAAAGCCCGCTGATCGCTTTGGCGCGCCGCCGCGACCGGGATGGCAAGCCGTTTCTGGATGAAACTCTGGTGAGCGCGGGCGAGCGCTTGCGTGAGGATTTCGAACTGGCGCAGATCGGACCTCAGGTCACACAGAATTGGGATCGCTTTCTGACAGGCGGTGGACGCGGTGACTTTGCCTCGGACAGCCATGTGGGGCGAGGACCTTCTGGTGCCAGGGATCGTGTGGCCCGCGCGCTGTCTGACCTTGGGCCGGGTTTGAGCGACGTCGCGCTGCGCTGTTGTTGTTATCTAGAAGGGCTTGAGCTGGCTGAAAAGCGGATGGGCTGGTCTGCGCGATCAGGCAAGATCGTGCTGCGGATCGCGTTGCAAAGGCTGAAGCGCCACTACGAGGACCAGACCGAGCGGGATCGGATGATCGGCTGAACGTTTCATGCAGCCATATACCGGCCTTGCGGAAATGACCCCAAATGATAGTCAGGGGTTATGAATTTCACCTTCCGCCAGCTGCAATATTTCCAGGCCGTCGCCGAACAGCGTAACTTTGGCCGTGCCGCGCAGGTCTGCCATGTTTCGCAGCCTGCGCTTTCGGTTCAAATCAAGTCACTGGAAGACTCGATCGGTGGGCCGTTGTTCGAACGGCAGGCCCGCGACATCCTGTTGACACCACTTGGTCGAGACGTTTTGGACTATGCCCAACATGTCCTGAACGCGGCCGAACGGTTGGACCGGTTTGCACGCGACCATTCGGGTGGCCATAGGTCCCTGTCGATCGGGATTATTCCTACGGTTGCACCTTATTTGCTGCCGGGGGTGTTAGCCGGGTTGCGGGCTGCGGATGTCTCGTTACGGGTTCAGATTCGTGAGGCCCGGACCGAGCGATTGCTATCCATGTTGGGCTTGGGCGAAATAGATGCCGCCGTACTGGCGCTGCCTTTGGGAAGTGGAACTTTCCACGAAGAGCCGCTTTTCGAAGATCGGTTCTTGCTGGCAGGAAGTCAGACTCGCTTGAATCGATTGACCATCAGCCCGGAAGAGTTGCGGCCTGTGGACTTGAAGACAGCGCAATTGATGCTGTTGGAAGACGGGCACTGCCTGACAGATCAGGCGCTAGAAGTTTGCGGTCAGGATCGTACCAGCGGCCAAATTAATATGGGTGCGTCCTCACTTGCCACGTTGTCGCGTTTGGTCGCCGAAGGGTTTGGCCTGACGTTGATGCCTGAACTTGCGGCGCAGGCCGAGACGGATGCAGTCCCCGGTTTGCGATTGTTGCGATTTGGTGCGCCGCAACCGGCGAGGACCATTGGCCTGGTGCGTCGCAGCTCGACCGGAGCGGAGGAGTGGTTCGATCGATTGGCGCAAGTAATCCGGCAGGTCGGTGAAGACGTGGTAGCTAAAACTCGAACCTAACGAAAAAGGCCCGCCGAAATGGCGGGCCTTTCAGAGTAGTGCATGACAGGATTATACCAGCGCCGGTTCGCGGGCTTCGTCCAGATGCTTCATTAGGTTTTCTGGGGACGACACGCCGTAAGGGTCTTCGGGGCAGTTATCCATCAGGCCGGGCTCTTCGAACCATGCCTCCACAACGCCATCGTTGACGATGGCTGCGTAACGCCACGAGCGCATGCCAAAGCCCAGATTGTCCTTGTCGACCAGCATACCCATTTTACGCGTGAACTCACCGGACCCATCAGGAATGACCTTGACGTTTTCCAGACCCTGATCGTCGGCCCATTTGTTCATGACAAAGCTGTCGTTGACGGACATGCAGTAGATTGCATCGATGCCCTTGGCCGCAAAATCGCCGTGGCCTTTTTCGAAACCAGGCAATTGATAGGTCGAGCATGTCGGGGTGAATGCGCCGGGCAGCGAGAACAGGATAACGCGCTTGCCTGCAAAATAATCCGCAGTTGTCTTGTCTTCCCAACGGAACGGGTTGGGGCCTTCGACGGCGTCATCACGGACACGGGTGTGGAAGGTTACGTCAGGCAGTTTTGCACCGGTTTTCATCATCAAACTCCTGTGATTCACATATGTTTGCCGCGAGAGTTAAAATGATTCTAACTCGGCTTCAATGATATATATGCTGCAAAAGCATAATGTCTTTGATGGCGATAAAGCATTATAAGTAATGCGTAAAATGATGTGCATGGTCACTTTCGCTGCACGCGCGTAGACGTGCTGCATAGCGGCTATGCGCCGCTGGTGTAACCAAATGAGTCGGTCTATGTTATGAACAAAGAAAATTGACCCAAAGTCAGGAAAGCCAGCTGTGCGTGATCTGAAAATACCCGAGCAAAGACACCCCGAAAAGGCACATCGACCTGACAATGCGGCTCCGCGCAAACCGAACTGGATTCGTGTCAAAGCGCCGGGTGGCAAGGGCTATGCCGAGACGCACAAGATCATGCGTGACAACAATCTGGTCACCGTCTGCGAAGAAGCCGGATGCCCGAATGTGGGTGAATGCTGGAGCCAGGGTCACGCGACCATGATGATCATGGGCGAAATCTGCACGCGCGGTTGTACCTTCTGCAACATTGCGACCGGTAAGCCGGATACTCTGGATGCATTTGAACCGGGTCGCGTGGCGCATGCGGTGCAGAAGCTGGGCTTGAACCATGTGGTCATCACATCCGTGGACCGGGATGACCTGCTCGATGGAGGCGCTGATCACTTTGCACAGACCATCCGTGCGGTGCGACACCGCTCGCCCAAGACTACGATCGAGATTCTGACGCCGGATTTCCTGAAATGCGATCCCTCGGTGCTTGAGATTGTTGTCGAGGCCAAGCCAGATGTGTTCAATCACAATCTTGAAACGGTGCCGGGCCTTTATCCTCAGGTGCGTCCCGGTGCGCGATATTTCCACTCATTGCGCTTGCTGCAGCGGGTCAAAGAGATGGACCCGTCCATTTTCACCAAATCCGGCATAATGGTCGGACTGGGCGAGGACGAGCAGCAAGTTCGTCAGGTCATGGATGACATGCGCGCGGCGGATATCGATTTTCTGACTATCGGCCAGTATCTGCAGCCAACACCCAAGCATCATGGCATTGACCGCTTTGTTACACCCGAAGAGTTTGCGGCCTATGAAAAAGCTGCATTCGGCAAAGGTTTCCTTATGGTCTCGGCAACTCCTTTGACCCGGTCGTCTTACCACGCGGGCGATGATTTCGCCCGTTTGCGCGAAGCTCGACAAAAGAAGTTGAACCAGAGGTGAAACCCGAACTTCAATCCTGGCTTACCGAAAAGCGCCATGAACTGCATCAAGTGCCTGAGATATCGGGCGAGGAACGTGGAACCGCGACGAGTATCTCGAACTTGCTTCAGGCGTGTGATCCCGATGTGGTTCTGACAGGTATTGGTGGCCACGGTGTCGCGGCGGTTTATGATAGCGGACAGCCCGGACCAACCATCGGAATCCGATGTGAATTGGACGGTTTGCCGATTCAGGAAATCTCAAGTGCACGATACGCGTCGCAACATCCCGGAAAGGGGCATCTTTGCGGGCATGATGGCCATATGGCGATGGTGCTTGGTGTTGCCTTTGTATTGGGGGACAAGCGTCCGACCAAGGGGCGGGTGGTTCTGATTTTTCAACCCGCCGAAGAAACCGGTCAAGGTGCGATTGCCTATCGTGCTGATCCCAAGTTTGCGGATATCGCTCCGGACTATGTGTTTTCTTTGCACAATTTGCCGGGTTTGGAATTGGGCGGGGTTGAGCTTTGCTCGGGTCCGGCGAATTGCGCCTCGCGTGGGATGCGAATTGTTTTGACGGGCAAAACCTCTCACGCGGCGGCCCCTCAGGATGGAGTGTCGCCAGCCGGTGCGTTGGCAGAGCTTATGCCTGCTTTGGCCATTCTGGGGCAGGGTGGGGCGCTAGATGCAGAATATGCGCTGACAACGGTAACCCATGCTAGGCTGGGTGAGGCCACTTTTGGTATCGCACCCGGTCAGGCCGAACTGTGGGTGACCCTGCGCACGGTCTCGGACAGCCGGATGGCAAGCCTGATCCGCGACGCAGAACAGCTGGTGGCTACACGTGCTCAGGCACAGGGATTAAGTGTTGAAATCACCTATGACGATGTGTTTGAGGCTTGCACAAATTCGGGTGAAGCCGTGCAGATCCTGTCAGAGGCCTGCCAAAGCCGCGACATTCCTTGCAAGCTGGTTGCAACCCCACAAAGGTTTTCGGAAGATTTTGGGCAGTTCGGAAAAGGCGCAAAAAACGCCATGTTCTGGCTAGGCGCGGGGCGGGATCATCCGCAGCTACACAACCCCGACTATGATTTCCCGGATGCTTTGATCCCGATCGGGACAGATATTTTTCTGGCTGCTATCGAACAAACGCTCAAGGCCTGAGTTTTCTGGGCTGGCTTTCTGCCCATTCGGGCCACCAACCCATATATTCAATTCCGGCAATAATCAGGCAGATAAGGATCGCGCCAAACACCAGTTTCACGCGCCGTTCCGAGGGCGGGTTTCGCCCCCATTTTGACATGCGAACAAAGTGGCGCAGACTCATCAGTCCTGATCTTCGACAAATCGAACCTTGCCGATAAACGGCAGGTTGCGATTGCGCTGCGCATAGTCGATGCCATAACCCACGACAAATTCATCAGGGATTTCAAACCCGATCCAGTCCGAGCGGAAATCAACCTCGCGCCGGCTGGGTTTGTCCAGAAGGGCGATGGATTTCAACCGGTGCGGCTTGCGGGTGCGGAGCAGCTTGGAGACGTGGTTCAGGGTATGGCCAGTATCCACGATATCCTCGACCACCAAAACATCGCGCCCTTCAATAGCGCCGCGTAAGTCCTTAAGAATACGAACTTCTCGACTGCTTTCCATCGAGTCTCCGTAGGACGATGCCTCCAGAAAATCGACCTCGATGGGCAGGTCCAGCTCACGCACCAGATCAGCGATAAAGACGAAGCTGCCGCGCAGCAGGCCGACAACGACCAGCTTGTCGGTGCCGCCGAATTCAGCCGTTATTTCGCGGCAAAGCTCTTCGATCCGGGCAGCAATTGCCTTGGCCGAGATCATCTCATCTATCACATATGCGCGCTGGCTCATCGCTGCCCCCTTGATCTTTGGCGCGCAACATACGAAATCACGCGCCATTGTCACCAGTTAATCCCGGATATCATGCCAACCCATTCCGAGACCCGCCCGCTGCCTTACACCGCACAGCAGATGTATGATCTGGTCGCGGATGTGGCGAAATACCCTGAATTTTTGCCTTGGTGCGCTGCGGCCCGTATCCGTCGGACCTATGCCGCGGGCGATGGCAAGGTGATGGAAGCGGATCTGGTTATTTCATTCAAGGTGTTCCGCGAACGCTTTGGCAGTCGGGTCACGCTGTTTGATGAGCTGAAACGGATCGATACCGAGTATCTGGACGGACCGTTCAAATACATGCGCTCGGATTGGGAGTTTGAAGATACGGAAGACGGCTGCAACGTCTCGTTCCACGTTGATTTCGAATTCAAGAACGCGGTTCTGCAAGGAATCATTGGCGTGGTTTTCAACGAAGCCATGCACCGTATCGTCCGAGCATTCGAACAACGTGCTGCCGTCCTGTACGGCTGAGGCTTTACGCCCGAGCGGCGCGCGCTAGACTGCGCCACATGACCGATTTGACAACTGCCCTTGCCGAGTTTGCTGCTGGTTCTGTGTCGACCACGGCGCAGGCTCGTATCGTGACATCTCTATCCGCGTTGGACTGGCTTGCTGTGGGGCGGGCAGGCGCAGATGAGCCGGTTTCCCGCATCATACGTCAGATGGTTCTTTCCGAGAGCGGTGCCGCGCAGGCGCGTTTGTTCGGAGGCGGTGATGCGCCGCTACGCGCAGCGGCGCTGGTGAATGGTACCATTTCTCATGCGCTTGATTATGACGACACGCATTTCGCTCATATCGGTCATCCATCGGTTGCTGTTTTTCCTGCAGCCCTTGCTCTTGCGGCGTGGGAAGACCGACCTCTGGTCGATCTGCTTGAGGCAGCGCTAGTGGGAATGGAGTTATCGATCCGCATCGGTTTGTGGCTTGGTCGTGGTCATTATCAGGCTGGTTTTCACCAAACAGCCACGGCTGGTGCGTTTGGGGCTGCGGTGGCTGCGGGTCGGATTATGGCATTTGACGTAAAGCAGATGCGTGACCTGTTGGGGCTAACCGCGACCCGGGCCTCAGGGCAGAAATCACAGTTTGGGACAATGGGTAAACCCTATAACGCTGGGCTTGCAGCCTCGAACGGTGTTGAGGCCGCCCAGTTGATCCGCAACGGCTTTCAACCCGGTGCTGACGCATTGGAAGGCCCGTTTGGGTTTGGGGCGACACATTTGGGGGCTGACGATTTAGCTGCTGCGCTTGATGGTTTGGGTGACGAGTGGCTGTTCGAAAGCATCAGACACAAATTCCACGCTTGCTGCCATGGCCTACACGCGGCGCTTGAGGCTGCGCGCGATCTCGACATCGCCGAGCCTGAGGTGGCCGAGATCAAGATCAAAACCCACCCCCGCTGGATGAGCGTGTGCAATCAACTGCAGCCGACCAGTGGGTTAGGAGCGAAGTTTTCCTATCGTACCGTGATCGCAATGCAGGCAATGGGCTACGATACAGCTCTGCCAGGGAGCTTTTCCGACAAGATTTGTGCTGATCCAAGACTGCAATCCTTAAGGGACCGGATCACGGTCGAGGCGGATGAGAGTCTATCCGAGACACAAGCCCATCTGTCCCTGTTACGCCGGGACGGCGCGCGCCGCGAGGCCAGCCATGATCTGCTGGCACCGATGTCTCTATCGGATCGCGAAGATCGCGTCAGGGAGAAAGCGGCGAAGCTGATCGGGGGGGATGAGGCGGACGCCATCTGGTCGATGCTGCGCACCGGCGGGCGCGCAGCGGATTTGGCTGACAGGTTAACCGATTAAGTGACCCGCCAATGCAGCGGAAAACCCGGATCGAATATTGTGACGGGGCCTTCGCCGCTTTCGATTTTGGCCGGATAGACGACCTCATCGCCTTTGGTCAGCGTGATGGTCTCTTCGTTCACTGGCAGGCGATAGAAGGCTGGGCCGTTGAGTGACGTGAACGCCTCCAGCTTGTCCAACGCATCCGCTCGTTCGAACATTTCGGCCAGCAGTGACATCGTATTGGTTGCAGTGAAACAGCCAGCGCAGCCACAGGCCATTTCCTTGTTTGCATCCGTGTGCGGCGCGCTGTCTGTGCCCAAGAAGAAACGCGTATCGCCTGATGTCGCGGCGGTCAGCAGCGCCAGCCGATGCTCTTCGCGTTTGGCGACCGGTAAGCAGTAGTAATGCGGCTTGATGCCACCCACCAGAATGTGGTTGCGGTTGATGATCAGGTGATGCGTTGTAATCGTCGCACCCAGATCTTTCTCGTTCGCCTTGACGTAATCCACGCCGTTTGACGTCGTGATGTGCTCCATCACCACGCGCAGTCCGGGTGTTGCTTTGCGAATCGGATCAAGAACGCGGTCGATGAACACCGCCTCACGATCGAAGATATCGATCTCGGCATCCGTGACTTCGCCGTGCACACACAGCGGCAGACCGATCTCGGCCATCTTCTCCAGCACCGGGCGCACCTTGTCGAAATCGCGAACGCCAGAAGACGAGTTGGTTGTTGCCCCAGCCGGGTAAAGCTTTACCGCCTTGACCAATCCGCTTGCATGTGCGGCGGCCACATCCGCCGGGTCTGTGTCTTCTGTCAGGTAGAGCGTCATCAGCGGCTCAAACGTCATGTCCTCAGGCAGAGCAGCAAGGATGCGGTCCCGATAAGCTGCTGCGTCGTCACCTTTGACAACGGGCGGAACCAGATTCGGCATGATGATGGCACGGGCAAAATGGCGCGCGGTTTCAGGCAAGACGGCTTGCAGCATCGCGCCATCGCGCAGATGCAAATGCCAGTCATCGGGGCGGCGGATCGTCAGGGATTGGGTCATGGCCCCCGGCTAACACAGCCGCTTGGGTGGTGAAAGACCCTCTTGCCCTTGCCGATGAGACAGATCGCCGTAAGTCACTGACGGATGGTGGTCTTGACCTCTGGTTGTGGTCATGACCTGTTGGGGCGCAGGAAAAAGGGGAACTCATGACACAGCCAAACTCCATCGATGCCGTGCAAGAGCTTTTGGGCTCTGAGGGTTATGTCTGTGGCCGGGCTTTGGCGACGGTTGTGTTTCTTTCGCTGAAACTTGGTCGACCTCTATTTCTGGAAGGCGAGGCGGGCGTCGGCAAGACTGAGATCGCCAAGGCGCTGGCCGCAGGATTGGGGCGGCGCCTGATCAGGTTGCAGTGCTACGAAGGCCTTGATGCCTCTTCCGCTGTGTATGAGTGGAATTTCCCCGCCCAGATGGTGGCGATCCGAACCGCAGAAGCGTCGGGTGGGGCGGACCGAGGCGCGTTGCAGACCGAGCTGTTCTCGGATGATTATCTGATCGAACGCCCCTTGCTGCAGGCCATGCGTCCGGATGCTAATGGGGCACCTGTATTGCTAATTGACGAATTGGACCGGACCGACGAACCCTTTGAGGCTTTCTTGCTGGAGGCGCTCAGTGACTTTCAGGTAACGATCCCTGAGTTAGGTACTGTCAAAGCGCCTGAACCGCCGATCGTGATCGTCACCTCGAACCGCACGCGCGAAGTACACGACGCACTGAAACGCCGCTGCCTATATCATTGGGTTGATTACCCTGACTTTGCGCGCGAAATCGAAATCCTGCACGCACGGGCTCCCGAAGCGGCAGAAGCGCTGAGCCGTGAGGTGGTCGCCTTTGTTCAGTGCTTGCGCACTGAAGATTTGTTCAAGAAACCGGGGGTGGCCGAGACTATCGATTGGGCCAAGTGCCTGCTGGCGCTGGACGTTATCAACCTCAGTCCCGAAGTAATCGGCGATACGTTGGGTGCCATCCTGAAATACCAGGACGACATCCAAAAGTTGCAGGGGTCCGAGGCCAAACGCATTCTGGATCAGGCGAAAGCCGATCTCGAACCAGCCTGATGCTTCATATGCTCGAAAATACTTTGGGGGTTTGATGGCGGAACAACTCCCACTCGTTATCCCGGACAACCCCAAACTGGCCCAGAACATCACCCATTTTGCGCGCGCTTTGCGCAAGGCCGGACTGCCGATAGGAACTGGGCGCGTAGTTGACGCGATCCGCGCCGTGCAGGCTGCGGGGTTCACCGAGAAAAGAGATTTCTACTGGACGCTGCATGCCTGTTTCGTGAACCGGCCGGAACATCGAACGGTTTTTGCGCAAGTCTTCCGCCTCTATTGGCGCGATCCGCGGTATCTAGAACATATGATGTCCATGATGCTGCCCGCCATTCGCGGTGTTCAGGAGGAGCGCAAAGCGGATGCGGCTGAAAAGCGCGCGGCTGAGGCGTTATTGGATGGCGTCGAACGCGACTTGCCAGAATCAACCGAGCAACAAGAGGAAAGCGAGATCGAGATCGACGCAACCCAAACCGCGTCATCTGAAGAACGCTTGCGCAACCTCGATTTCGAACAGATGAGTACATCCGAGATCGCCCAGGCCAAACGCATGCTGTCGCGCCTGAACTTACCGGTCAAACCCATCGAGTCTCGCCGAGGTCAGGCCAGTCACCTCGGTCACCGCATTGATCGCGCTCGGACACTTAGGTCAGCGATGCGGCAGGGTGGCGAACTACGTGATATCGCGCACTTGCAACCCAAACCTCGGTGGCCGAATTTGGTGGCGTTGTGCGATATATCCGGGTCGATGAGCCAATACAGTCGGATCATTCTGCACTTTCTACACGCGGTTTCGAATGCCAAAGGCGCAGGTTGGGCCAAAGTGCACGCATTCACGTTTGGCACACGCCTGACCAACATCACCCGCCATCTGCATCAACGTGATGTCGATGCAGCGCTGGCCGCTGCTGGGGCCGAGGCACAGGACTGGGAAGGCGGAACCCGGATCGGAGAATGCCTGCATCAGTTCAATCGCGACTGGTCGCGGCGCGTCATGGGGCAGGGGGCGGTCGTGTTGTTGATCACCGACGGGTTAGAGCGGGGCGATCCCGAGATGCTGGAAAAGGAAATCGAGCGCCTGCACCTGTCGTCGCGGCGTCTGATTTGGCTGAACCCATTGCTGCGCTGGGACGGGTTCGCACCGAAAGCTCAGGGTGTGGCGACAATGCTTCCACATGTCGACAGCTTCCGCGCCGGGCATTCGATTGCGTCGCTGGAAGATCTGGCCGCCGTGATTTCGCAACCAGATGATCAGGGGCAGAAAGCGCGGCTGATGTCCGCGCTTTCAGACTAGCTGTTACGAAAGCTGCTCTTCATTGCACTTCCGTGCCATCTCCATGGCTTTGTAAGTGCCAGTCAGGTCAACGGTGAAGGCGAACTCTTTCTCCGGGAAAACGACCATCACCTTCTTCTTGGCAAGATCATCTGCGAACTGAGGGTCGTCTGACAGAACATACCCGCCCGAATAGCCCTTGGTGATGTTCCCCTTCATACCGGTGGCTTCTCCGACATAAATATTGTCGCCGATAAGGATGGCAACAGCCTCTTTCTCGCCTTTCTTGATGTTGGTTTTGGCCTTGGTGAAGACACCAACATAGCCAACGCCGCGATCTTCGGTCAGGCCCATCTGTACGACATTTTCAGCGTCATCAACCGCTTCGATAAGGCAGGATTTCTTGTCCTGATCGATGAAAACCTTCCAGCCTTCGACCTCACCGTATTTCAGAAATGTGTCAGCCCAGCCGGTGCTGGCAGTCAACAGGCCGATCGCTGCTCCGAGTGTAAGAATGCGTTTCAACTGTTTGTCTCCGCTATGAAATATGTTGGGACGATCCCGAACAGGCCCCGGAATCGCATGCAGGCTAGAATGACGCCTTCCAACATTCAACAATTTGTGAATGTGAGTTCAAAATCGGCTTGTTAGCGCCACAAGATCGACCCGCTGAGCGCTTTTCATTGCTCCAAAGCTGACTATGTTGAACCCAAGCAAGGCCGGAGGTCTAAATGGAACGATTCGATAGCAGCCCGGAAACCGCACTAAAATGGTATCGCGCCGGGAAGGGCGCGGCTTTGGCCACTGTGGTTGAGACCTGGGGCAGCGCGCCGCGCCGTGTAGGCGCGCAGTTGGTCATTGCGGGCGATGGTCGGATCGAAGGCTCGGTTTCTGGTGGTTGCGTCGAAGGTGCCGTGATCGTCGAAGCGCTGGAAGCCATAGATGAAGGCGAGGCAAGGCTGCTAGAGTTCGGTGTAAGCGACGAGGATGCGTTTGCCGTCGGTCTGGCCTGCGGCGGTACGATCAGGGTTTTGGTTGAACCGGTCGGCAAGGTCCTGCCCGAACCAATGCTGGCCGAACTGGTCGCGGCACGGGCGCGGCGCGAACCCTTGGCCTATGAAGTCAATGTCGAGACGGGCCAGCGCGCGTTGCGCCGAAATGCCTATTCCGAACGCTTGCGTATGGACAGGTCCGGGTTCGAAGAGGATGGGCAGACCTTTGTCGCTGTCCACAACCCACCGTTACGGTTGATAGTGGTGGGAGCGGTGCACATCGCCCAAGCTCTGGTGCCGATGGCCCGGATCGCGGGTTATGACCCGGCGATTATAGATCCGCGCGAGGCCTTCGCATCGGACGCACGTTTTCCCGGAGAAACCATCCTGACGGATTGGCCGGATGAGGCTGTGTCAAAGCTGGGTCTCGACTCGCGCACGGCGCTTGTGTTGCTGACCCACGACCCCAAACTTGATGACCCCGCGCTTCAGGCCGGTTTGGCGGCCGATGTGTTCTACATCGGCGCACTCGGATCTAAGCGCACACATGCCAAACGCGTGGAGCGGATGAAGCAGGCCGGGTTCAACGATGACCAGATTTCACTGATTCACGGACCTGTTGGGCTTGATATCGGGGCGGCTGGACCGTCTGAGATAGCCGTTGCGATCCTGGCGCAGATGACGGCGGTCCTGCGAGGCAGAGCGTGAAGTTTGGTCCGGTACCCGTTTCCGACGCCTACGGCGCGATGTTAGCCCATTCCGTCAAAGCGGGAAACCGCAAGCTTAGGAAAGGTATAACGCTTTCGTCCGAGCACATAGCCGAGTTGCACCAAGCCGGTCTGACCGAGGTCACAGTCGCGAGACTGGAGCAAGGTGATTGCCATGAGGACGAAGCCGCAGCGCTGCTGGCAGAAGCGCTTGCACCAAGTCCCACACAGGCAAATCTGCGTGTCACCGAAGCCTTTACAGGCCGGGTCAACCTTTTAGCAAATGGACCAGGCGTCGCGGTGCTGGATACCGATGCCTTGCAAAAGTTCAATCAGGTCAATCCGATGATCACTGTTGCGACGGTGCCGCAATATCAGCAGATGGCGGCTGGCGGCATGGTCGCGACGATCAAGGTGATTTCTTATGCCGTACCTCGATGCGACGTTGAGAGTGCGGCCCGTCATGCGCAGGACGCTATTCGGTTATCGGTGCCCAAATACGAAAATGCGGGTCTCATCGTTACCGACATTGCTGGCGGGCCATCTAATGAAAAAGGTATCGCTGCTATTCGTAGCCGGGTTGAGGCTTTGGGTATGAATCTGTCAGATGTTCAGGTGGTGCCGCATCGGATGGGCGACTTAACAGCATCGATTTCGGCCATTCGGGGTGAGATCGTCATGATCCTGACCGGATCGGCCACGTCGGATAAAGATGATGTGGCGCCTGCTTCTGTGCGGGCAGCGGGGGGTATCGTCGACCGGTTTGGAATGCCGGTCGATCCGGGGAACCTGTTGTTTTTGGGATCTTCCGGCGGGCGCCCCATTATCGGTTTGCCCGGATGCGCGCGCTCACCAGCATTGAACGGGGCGGATTGGGTCTTGTCCCGCGTTGCTTGCGGAATCGAAACGACGGGCGCGGACATCGCAGGGATGGGTGTCGGTGGGCTGCTAAAAGAAATCCCGACGCGGCCACAGCCCCGCGCTGCCAAGAGTAAATGACGCAACGGCAATTTTGCCCTGTTTGGTGGACGCATCATTGTTAGAAGGCTGATCAGCGAAACTGCGGAAAAATCAGGCAAATATTTTTGTTCTCAAACGAAATTTACCGTGTTTAACTCTGGCTTAGCAAATAAGCCAAAAAAAGGGGAGGATCTTATGACCAAGGTCTCAATGACCGTGAACGGCGTTGCCGTCAGCGGTGATGTTGAAGGGCGGACTCTATTATCCGGATTTCTACGCGACCACCTGAATTTGACAGGCACACATATTGGCTGCGACACGGCTCAATGTGGCGCGTGCGTAGTGCACGTGAATGGTGAGGCGGTCAAATCCTGCAACATGCTGGCGCTGGAAGCAGACGGCGCGGATGTGGGCACGATCGAGGGGCAGGCGGCCGAAGATGGCACGCTGAACGTGATCCAACAGGCCTTTCAGGATCATCATGGGCTGCAATGCGGGTTTTGCACTCCGGGCATGGTGATGAGCGCTGCAGCATTGCTAAAGGATAACCCGCGCCCGACCGAAGGCGAAATTCGCAAGTACCTTGAGGGTAACCTATGCCGGTGCACAGGCTACCACAACATCGTCAAGGCAATCATGGCCGCATCGGGTCAAGACGTTTCCAGCATCGCCGCCGAGTGAGGCGGTTAAGAATTTTCGACGAAAATTCTTTTCCACGGAGGAGAACAAGCAATGCCCAAAGACAGTGGCATCGGAGCCAGTTCCAAGCGGCGCGAGGACGTACGCTTTCTGACCGGAGCAGGCAATTACACCGACGACATCAACGTACATGGCCAGGCCTATGTGCATTTCCTACGGTCCGACATCGCGCATGGCCGGATCACCAACATCGACACATCTGCCGCCGAGGGTATGCAGGGGGTTGTGAAGGTGTTCACCGGCAAGGACTTTGAAGGCGTGGGCGGAATGCCTTGCGGCTGGGAAGTAACCGACCGTCATGGCGCCCCGATGCAGGAACCACCGCATCCCATTCTGGCGCAAGGCAAGGTCCGACATGTAGGCGATCCCATCGCTGCCGTTGTCGCGGACAGCCTTGAACTCGCCCGCGATGCGGCGGAAGCGATTGAAGTGGATATCGAAGAGCTCCCTGCCGTGCTGGATATGAAAGCCGCAGCGCAGGATGGCGCGACGCTTATCCATGAGGATCTGAAGAACAACATCTGCTATGACTGGCATCTGGGCGAAGAAGACAATGACAAGGTCAATGAGGTTTTTGCCAACGCGGCCCATGTCACCACTCTGGACCTGATCAATAACCGTCTGGTTGCTAATCCGATGGAGCCGCGCGTTGCGGTGGCCGAGTACAGCCGGGGTACGGATGAGTACACGCTCTACACCACTTCGCAGAACCCGCATGTGATCCGCTTGCTGATGTGCGCATTTGTTCTGGGCTTGCCTGAACACAAAGTGCGTGTCGTAGCGCCTGATGTTGGTGGTGGATTTGGCACCAAGATTTTCCACTACGCGGAAGAGGCGTTCTGTACATTCGCTGCCAAGGCCTGCAACCGTCCGGTCAAATGGACCGCCAGCCGGTCCGAGGCGTTTATGTCGGATGCGCAGGGCCGCGACCACGTCAGCACGATTGAGCTCGCTTTGGACGCGGACAATAACTTCACAGGCCTTCGCACCAACACCTACGCCAATCTGGGCGCGTATCTGTCGACCTTCTCAAGCTCGGTTCCGACTTGGCTGCATGGCACTCTGATGGCGGGCAACTACAAGACGCCGGTCATTCAGGTGAATGTGAAGGCAATGTTCACCAACACAGTGCCGGTGGACGCTTATCGCGGTGCGGGTCGGCCAGAGGCGACCTATCAGCTGGAGCGCGTCATCGACAAGGCAGCGCGTGAACTGGGTGTCGATCCGATCGCCCTGCGTCGCCAGAATTTCATCACCCAGTTCCCGTATGACACACCGGTGGCGCTGACCTACGACACCGGGGATTACAACGGGACGATGGATAAGCTTGAAGCTGCTGCTGATTTGGCTGGCTTTGCCGCGCGACGGGCGGAAAGCGAGGCCAATGGCAAGCTGCGTGGCCTAGGCGTCAATTGCTATATCGAGGCCTGCGGCATCGCGCCCTCGAACATCGTCGGCATGCTGGGGGCCCGGGCGGGTCTTTATGATGCTGCCACGGTGCGGGTGAACGCCACCGGTTCCATCAGCGTCATGGTTGGTGCACATAGCCACGGGCAGGGGCATGAGACCGCTTTCCCGCAGGTTGTGGCCGACATGATCGGCATCGACGAGTCGATGGTAGAGATTGTGCATGGCGACACCTCGAAGATCCCGTTCGGCATGGGCACTTATGGCTCACGCTCGCTCGCGGTCTGTGGTTCGGCCATGGTTAAGGCGACCGAAAAGGTGATCGACAAGGCCAAGAAGATCGCGGCCCACCTGCTCGAGGCGTCCGAGGCCGATATCGAGCTGAAGGACGGTCAGTTCAGCGTCGCGGGCACTGACAAGTCGGTGGCCTGGGGTGATGTGACTCTGACAGCCTATGTACCGCACAACTTCCCATTGGAGGTTGAGCCGGGGCTGGAGGAGACCGCATTTTATGACCCGGCCAACTTCACCTTCCCAGCGGGGGCATATGCCTGCGAGGTTGAGGTGGATCCCGAGACTGGACAGGTGACCATCGAAGCCTTCACCGCTGCGGATGACTTTGGCAACATCGTTAACCCGATGATTGTGGATGGTCAGGTACATGGCGGTATCGGTCAGGGTATCGGTCAGGCTTTGTTGGAAAATTGCGCCTATGACGAGAATGGCCAGTTGCTGAGCGCATCCTTCATGGATTACGCGATGCCACGCGCCGATGATCTGCCGTTCTATGCGGTCGACCATTCCAGCCAGACGCCGTGTACGCACAACCCGTTGGGTGTGAAGGGCTGCGGTGAGGCTGGTGCGATTGGCTCGCCGCCTGCGGTAGTCAACGCGGTTCTGGATGCGCTGAACTCGGGTGGAAAGGCTGTTGATCACATTGACATGCCGATGAGCCCGTCGCGTGTTTGGACAGCAATGCATGGTTGAGAGGTTCGGGTGCGAGGGGCCAGCCCCTCGCGCTCCCCGAGATATTTATAGCCAGATGAAGGGCGGATCCGCGCTTTTCGGAAAGGAAGAACGAAATGTACAATTTCGAGTTTGAGAAACCCTCGACCATCGCTGACGCGGTTACTGCGTTGGGAGTTGAGGATGCACAGGCATTGGGGGGTGGGCAAACCCTGATCCCCACAATGAAGCAGCGGTTGGCCGCGCCATCCAAGCTGGTTTCGGTCAATGGAATCGCTGAAATGAAAGGGGTCTGCGTCGAGGATGATGGCTCGGTAGCGATAGGCGGTGCGACAACCCACGCAAATGTGGCCGCTGAAGCTGCTGGTAACTATCCGGCGCTGGCAGCGCTGGCCGGCCAGATCGGTGATCCTGCGGTGCGTAATCGTGGCACTATTGGCGGTTCGATTGCCAACAATGATCCAGCGGCCTGTTATCCGGCGGGAGTGCTGGGTTCAGGCGCGACCATTGTCACCAATAATCGCCAGATAGCGGCGGATGACTTCTTTCAGGGCATGTTTACGACAGCTCTGGAAGAGGGCGAGATTATCACTTCGGTGCGTTTCCCCGTGCCTCAGGCGGCGAGTTATCAGAAGTTTTTGCAGCCCGCGTCTCGGTTTGCGTTGGTCGGGGTATATCTTGCCCGGTTTGCCGATGGCGTTCGGGTTGCAGTAACCGGTGCAAGCGAGGACGGAGTTTTCCGCTGGGCGGAGGCTGAGGAGGCCCTGAACAAAGAGTTCCGCGCGGACGCTTTGATGGGGCTGCACATCAATCCGATGAACATGATTGGTGATCTGCACGGGAGCAAAACGTACCGGGCGCATCTGGTCACTGTTATGACGAAACGGGCTGTCGAAGCTTGCAGTTGATCTGATTGTTAATCAGCTTTGAGAGCCTCGGTGAAAGCCGGGGCTCTTTATTCTTTCCGAACTCTTGGGGGCTTGGCGGGGCGCCAGTAGGCACCGGTGTCTTCTCGGGCCGTCTGATAACGTTCCACGCGGTCACGCGCGGCTGATCCCCCGGCGGCAAAGAGATGACCTAGCAGGCATTCAAGCACTGCGATCGCTCCGGAGAAGCTGGAAAAGTGATGTTGCGCGCGGGTACTTACAGGCAGCACGATGTCAGGGTCAACACCAGGGGCGATGACATCGCTATCCGACAATAACACGATGCGCATTCCGCGTTTACGCGCAAAACGCATGGATTGTATAGTGTCAGAGGAATAGGGGTGAACGGTAATAGCGAAAAGGCAGTCCGCCTCATCGGCCTCGAGCAAATCATCGATGGCTGATCCCATATGTCGCGGGATAAGCTGAAACCCTGGGTGTGCCATCCGACCTGCATAGTGGAGATAATAGGCCAAAGCATAGCTGGCCCGGGTCGCGGTTAGGAAACAGCGATTAGCTGCAATCATGTACTCTATGACCTGTTGCATCAAATCAGGATCGGCCAACCGCAAGGAGCGGGCTACGACGTTCAGTTCGTTTTGCGCAAACCCAGCTTGCGCGGCGCTGAATTGGCCCCCCGATTTCATGCGATCCAGCCAGCCCTGACCCAGCCGATCTTCTCGGTCTGTGACAAGGGTTTGGCGAAAGGGTCGTCTGAACGACTCAAAACTGTCGAATCCCATGCGTTGTGCCAACCGCACCAAAACGTTTGAACTGACACCGATCTTTTCGGCGGTAAGCCGAACCGGGTCGAGCCCGAAATCGCCAGGGTGGTCGATGATGTATTTCGCTGCGGCTTGCATTTGCTGAGGCAGGGTGTCGATTTCGTGCCGAAGCTGCTCGGTCAGTTGGGATGAGGTGTGTTGCATTTGGTAAGAAAAAACAAATGTTATGAAGAATGCAAATTGAAAACGTTGGCAGGGTGTCTAATTCGGGATCGTGCAAAACAGGTGACGGAATGTCAGAGACTGGTTCGAGGATGGCGGGAAGGCCATATGTGTTGGTGGCTCCGAACGGGGCGCGGCGGGGGCATGGGGATCATCCTGCGCTGCCGATCACAACGGACGAAATCGTCAAAGCTGCGAAGACGTGCAATCGGGCAGGTGCGCAAGGCCTGCACCTGCATGTTCGTGATCAGACGGGTCAGCATTCGCTTGATGCGGGTTTGTATTGTGAAACCATTGCTGAACTGCGTGCTGCGGTCCCTGACATGGACATCCAGATTACGACAGAAGCTGCTGGCGTTTTCGGCGTTCAAGCACAACTTGCTTGTTTGCAAAATGTGCGCCCGGACTGGGCTTCGATTTCGGTGCGCGAGATTGCACGGTCGCCTGAACTTGCGCCAAAGGTCTACGCTCTGTGCGCGGAACAAGGGACTCGTGTTCAGCATATCCTCTATGATGTCGCTGACGTCGAGTTACTGACCCATTGGCAGGCTGAAGGGGTGGTAAATTCGGATCAGGTCGAGCGTCTGCTTGTCCTTGGTCGCTATGCCACGGCGCAGGAATCAAACCCGAAAGATCTGGATGTGTTTCCGCACAGCGCTGATCCATGGATGGTCTGTGCCTTTGGAGGGCAGGAGCATGCGTGCCTGCAAAAGGCCGCGCAGCTGGGTGGCGATGTGCGCGTTGGTTTTGAGAACA
Organism: Ruegeria sp. B11; assembly: GCF_056539785.1. NCBI lineage: Bacteria > Pseudomonadati > Pseudomonadota > Alphaproteobacteria > Rhodobacterales > Roseobacteraceae > Ruegeria > Ruegeria sp. B11. The sequence goes on from NZ_JBQFVO010000001.1 coordinate 326,802, forward strand.
GCCTTGCCGGTCCGGATGGCCAGGCTTGGGCAGACAATGCCGCATCCGTCGCGGCGCTGATTGATCTTCTGAAAAGGACGTCGACATGAGTCACGTATTTCCACGCCATACAAAGTCGGAACTGCCTGAGGCCGCTGGTGGTGACGGCTGTTATCTCATCGACTCAACCGGCCGTCGCTATCTGGATTGTGGTGATGCTGCCGTTTCATGCCTCGGCCATTCCAACGCCGCTGTGGTCAAAGCGGTGCAGGATCAGGTGGCGCAGATTGCGTTTGCGCATACGGGCTTTATGACCTCGGCACCGGCCGAGGCACTGGCCGATCTGCTGATTAAACACGCCCCCGGCGAACTGGACCGGGTCTATTTTGTCTCGGGCGGGTCAGAGGCGACCGAGGCTGCTATCAAACTGGCGCGGCAGTATTATCTGGAAACCGGTCAGCCAGAACGCCGCCATGTGATCGCGCGTCGGCAAAGCTATCACGGCAACACTTTGGGGGCACTTTCGGCGGGTGGCAATGAATGGCGGCGGGCGCAGTTTGCACCGATGCTGATCGAGATGACTCATATCGCTCCTTGCTATGAGTACGCCGAAAAGCCTGAGGATGAGAGCAGTTTTGAATATGGTCAGCGCGTTGCGAATGAGCTGGAGGCAGAAATCCTGCGCCTTGGGCCTGAAACGGTCATGGCTTTCATGGCAGAGCCGGTGGTTGGTGCGACGCTTGGGGCTGTTCCGGCAGTCGAGGGGTACTACAAGCGAATCCGTGAAATTTGCGATCAACACGGCGTTCTTCTGATCCTCGACGAAGTAATGTGCGGCATGGGGCGTACCGGGCATTTGTTTGCCTGTGATCATGACGATGTCGCGCCGGATATTCTTTGTATCGCCAAAGGGTTGGGGGCAGGGTATCAGCCTATCGGAGCGATGCTGTGTTCGGGTCGAATCTATGATGCGATCCGGGATGGATCGGGCTTCTTCCAGCATGGCCACACCTATATCGGTCATCCGGTCGCGACTGCGGCTGCGCTTGCCGTTGTACAGGAACTTACTTCTCGTGACCTGCCAGCGCGGGCCGGCGTAATGGGGGGCAAATTGCAGAGCATGTTGGAAAACAAGTTTGGCCAACACCCGAATTTCGGGGACATACGGGGCCGCGGCTTATTCCGAGGAATTGAGTTGGTCGAGGATCGGGATACGAAAACTCCGTTTGATCCGTCGCGTGGCCTAGCGGCCAAGATCAAGAAGGCCGCTATGGCCGAGGGATTGATCTGTTACCCGATGTCGGGAACGCGTGATGGACGCAACGGAGATCATATCCTCCTAGCACCGCCCTTTATCATCGAAGATGACCAACTGGTCGAGCTTGTAGACAAGCTGGATCGGGCGATATCCTCGGTGATCTGATTTAGGCGAGAAGCCAGAAAACAAAGAAGCCCCTCCGATTTCGGAGGGGCTTTTGTCATTCTACAAAAGAAAACCTACTTCTGTGGCAGCGGGCCAATCATCATGATCATCTGACGGCCTTCCATCTTGGGCATGTTCTCGATCTTGCCCAGATCCTTGACGTCTTCGGCCACACGTTCCAGCAGCTCACGCCCCAGGTTCTGGTGCGCCATCTCGCGGCCACGGAAACGCAGGGTGACTTTGACCTTGTCGCCGTTCTCAAGAAACTTGAACACGTTGCGCATCTTGACGTCATAGTCATGCGTATCGGTGTTGGGCCGGAACTTGACCTCTTTCACCTCGATGATCTTTTGCTTCTTGCGGGCTTCGCTTTCGCGTTTCTGCTGTTCGTACTTGAACTTGCCGAAATCCATGATTTTGCAGACCGGAGGGTTCGCGTTGGGCGAAATCTCAACCAGATCGAGACCGACGTCGGCGGCCATTTGCATGGCTTTTGCGGGATGAACCACCCCGACATTTTCGCCTTCGGCGCCAATCAGGCGAATTTCGGGAGCACGGATCTTGTCATTGACGCGCGGGCCGGTATCTCGCTGTGGCGGCGCGTTGTGAGGTCTGCGGGCTATGGGTTCATTCCTTTGATGATTGCAGAATTTCGAGCCCGGAATTTAGACCGGGCTGAGAGGTGTTTCAAGCGGCATAAATTGCAAGCCGCATGAATTTTCCATGAATTTCGTGAGTTTTTGCCGGTTTAGGGTGTCGATAACCCCACCGGCAAACCCCATTAGCCCACAAATGCCTTTTCAATCACGAATTCCTTGGGTTCGGAATTTGCACCTTCTCGCAAGCCGAACTCTTCCAGAATTGCTTTGATGTCATGGTTGAAGGCAAGGCTGCCACAAACCATCGCGCGATCAGTATCTGGCTTGATACCACCTTCGATGCCCAGATCGGCAAATACGGTGCCGTCTTTCAACAGCTCGGTTATACGGCCCATCTTTGGGCTCTCTTCCCGCGTGGTGGTGGGATAATAGCGAATCTTGTCGGCGAAACCGTCACCAATTAGTTCGGCCAGCAACTCGTCCTGTTTGACGCTCTCGATCAACTCGCGACCGTAATCCAATTCAGCTACGTCGCGGCAGGTATGGGTGATGATAACCTCGTCATAATCCTCATAGGTCTGCGGTTCACGCAGCAGCGACGCGAAGGGCGCAAAGCCTGTGCCGGTGGCGAAGAACCAGATGCGCTTGCCGGGCAGCAATGCGTCATGCACCAGCGTGCCGACGGGTTTGGGCCGAAGGATGATCTGATCACCAGGCTGGATGTGCTGCAGTTTTGAGGTCAGCGGGCCGTCTTGCACTTTGATCGAGTAGAATTCCAGTTCCTCATCCCATGAAGGCGAGGCGATGGAATAGGCGCGCAACAGCGGTTTGCCATTATCGCCCAGTAGGCCGATCATAACGAACTCACCCGAGCGAAAGCGCAAGGAGGCCGGGCGCGACACCTTGAAAGAAAACAGGCGGTCGGTCCAGTGCTTGACCTCGGTCACGGTCTGGGCATCGGGCAGGACAGGGGCCTTAACGGCGGTTGCTTCACTCACGGGTTTCATCTCTGTCATCGTTTCACTACCGGTCTGCTAAACCGACATCTCCGTTTAATCTTTGATCCAAGTCAGGAAAAGGGGCAGATTGCCCCTTTCGTATCACAGGTTGGCGATGGCGGGTCAGCCGCGCAGGCGGGCCTGGTAGTTGTTGTCCTGCCAATTGGCCCGGGCCAGCCACTGATCTTCGGGCTGCCGGTTCGCCAAGGTGTCATCAATTTCGACTTCGTCAAAGCCGCTACGACGCGCCATGGCGTATTGGTCTGCAAGAACATGGCCTTTTGCCCGCAGGCGACCTGTATAACCTTTCAGACGCAGAACGCGCGCGATCGTAAAGCCGCGCCCATCCGCTGAGGATGGAAAGTCCACGCGCACCATCTGGGCGCTGCCCAGCCGGTCAAACAGTTCATCGGGGTCAGTGTCCGAGGCGATATCCAGTGCAACCACGTCATTCGCTGCATCGTCCAGCGTGACATAGCCATCGGTCCAATCATCGGGGGCAAAGCCCTCGTCGTTTACGATTACGTTCATGTTTTCTCTCCGATGCGCACCATTTTTCCATCAACAAAATGGATGCCGCATTCTTCCTTGTTCTGATCGCGCCAGCGCCCGGCGCGGGGGTCTTCGCCTTCTTTGACCGGCGAAGTGCAGGGCGCACAGCCGATCGAGGGGTATCCTTTGGCCACCAGCGGATGCCGGGGCAGGTTGTTTTCTTCCATATAGGCGCGCACATCGTTGGGCGCCCAGTGGGCCAAGGGGTTGACCTTGATCCGGCCGGTTCCGTCCTCGACCTCGAAAAAGTCCAGCGCGGCACGGGTGCCGGACTGAAACCGTTTGCGCCCGGTGATCCAGCCACAATACCCGGTCAGAGCTTTCTGCAGCGGGAAGGTCTTGCGCAGGTTGCAGCAGGCATCGGTGTCACGCAGACGCAACGCGCCCTGAGGATCGTCGCGCTGAACATCTCCATCCTCGGCGCGGATGATCTGCACATTGCGCAGGCCCAGACGCTCGCTGACCTCCTGCTGGTATTCCAGCGTTTCGGCAAACAGCATCTGGGTGTCCACGAACAGCACTGGGGTCATCTTGTCGACCACTGCAGCCATATGCAGCAACACCACCGATTCCGCGCCAAAGCTGGAGACCAGAGCAAGCTCCTCGATCTCGTCCAATGCGCCATGCATCACATCATGGGCACTGTGGTGGCGGAAGCGGGCGTTCAGCGCCTCGACCTTTTCGGTCAGTTCGGCGCGGTCAGCCCCCAGTTCCGTTTGGATCAGGTCAAGCGGCATTGGCCTGTGCCTCGGGGTAGAGCGCCGCTTTGAACGGTGCCATGCCAACGCGGCGATAGGTCTGCAAGAAGGTCTCTTCAGCGCTGTCGCGCTGCTCCAGATATGTGTCGACGATGCGCTCGACCGCCGGAACGATCTCGTCATAGGCGAAGCCCGGGCCAGTACGATCACCGATGGCTGCGGATTCGGTACCGTCACCACCCAAAGTGATCTGGTAGTTTTCGACGCCAGCGCGGTCCAGGCCAAGAATGCCGATGTGACCCACATGGTGGTGACCACAGGCGTTGATGCAGCCCGAGATCTTGATCTTCAGGTGGCCGATATCATGCTCCAGTTTCAGGTCTTCGAACCGGGTCGCGATTTCCTGCGCCACGGGGATCGAACGTGCCGTCGCCAGTGCGCAGTAATCCATACCGGGGCAGGCGATAATGTCGCTGATCAAGCCGATGTTGGCGGTCGCCAACTCGTATTCTTTCAGCGTCGCGTGGATCGCGGGCAGGTCGGATTTGTGGACATGCGGCAGGATTACGTTCTGCTCGTGGCTGATACGCAGTTCGTCATAGGCGAACTCTTCGGCCAGATCGGCCATCACGCGCATCTGCTCGGCAGTCGCATCGCCCGGCGTCTGGCCGTGCTTCTTGATCGAGATCGTGACGATCGCGTGGTCCGCGTTCTTGTGCGGCGCGATGTTGGTGTCGACCCACGAACGGAAGACCGGATCGTTGGTGTAGGCACTCTCGAACGAGGCAACCGAACCATCACGGAAGGCCGGAGGCGCAAAGTGGCCTTTGATTTCTTCCAGCAGGTTCATATCCGCGCCTTTGAATTGCGGGCGAACCTTCAAAAAGCGTTCGTTCACTTTGGCACGGATGGCGTCGATGCCGTGCTCATGCACGGTGATCTTGATACGTGCCTTGTACTTGTTGTCGCGACGGCCGATCTGGTTCCACACGGAAACGGTGGCCTCAAGATAGGCCAGCAGGTCGTCAAAGGCGACGAATTCCGATAGCTCTTTGCCGATCATGGGCGTACGGCCCAGACCACCGCCAACGATGACGCGGGCACCCAGAACGCCATCACGCTCGACCAGTTGCAGGCCGATGTCATGCGCCTTGATCACGGCGCGGTCATTCTCGCTGCCGGTGATGGCGATCTTGAATTTGCGGGGCATGAACTGGAATTCAGGATGGTCGGTCGACCACTGGCGCAGCAGTTCGGCATAGGGGCGCGGATCAGCGACCTCATCCGCGGCGGCACCGGCGAAGTGATCGGCGGTAACGTTGCGGATGGTGTTACCCGAGGTCTGGATGGCGTGCATGCCAACCTCGGCCAGTGCGTCCAGCATATCCGGCACGTCGTTCAGTTTCGGCCAGTTGTACTGAATGTTCTGACGGGTGGTAAAATGGCCGTAACCTTTGTCCCATTTCTCGGCCAGCAAAGCGAGCTGACGCATCTGAGCACTGGACAGCGTGCCATATGGAATAGCGACCCGCAGCATATAAGCGTGCAATTGCAGATACAGACCATTCATCAGGCGCAGGGGCTTGAATTCGTCTTCAGTCAGCGATCCGTCAATGCGACGCTCAACCTGCGCACGGAACTGCGCGTTGCGTTCTGCCAAAAATGCTGTGTCGAACTCGGAGTAGCGATACATGTTTAGCTGTCCTTAGTTGCAGCCCCGGACCCGGGGCCTTGAAGGGGAGAGAGAATGGCCTGAGATCAGGCCCGAGGCTGCGGGGAGGTTTCCTGTTTGCCGTGGGCATAGTTGGACGGACCAGTCCGGCGGAAATCCTCCCGAAAGTGGGTGGGTTCGGGGCCGTTTTCTCCGGCCACCGCGTCGGCAAGATAGGCACCGACGATCTTGTTGGCTTGACGCGCGGCATCCAGCAGACGAACTTGTGCGTGAGCTTCGTCCGTGATCAGTTCGGCATCGGACAACTCGCGCGACCACCGGTCATCTTCGGTCTGGTAAATCACATCACCTTCCAACAAGTCGTTGGCGGTGACGACTTTGGGGGTAAAAGCGCGGGCCATCAGGCAAGCTCCTTATTGAAAACCGAGACTACGTGCGGGTATTGCGCAACTCGGGCGACGCCGGGTTTGTGAATGCGCATATTTGTTTGTTTGACCTGCATCGGATCATCTCGTGACTGAATTGACTTGTGTGCCAATATAGGAAATATTCCCGCCAAATCGCCATATGCGCGAAGAAATAAGAACAAATGTTCTATATGCGGTGAGTGAAAGAAGGTTTGTTCTGAATTGGAAGGGAAATTGGAATGTCGGTGCGAATAGACGACACGGATCGGAAAATTCTAGCCGAGCTGCAACGGGATGCCAGCCAGTCGCTTGACGAAATCGCAGCCCGTGTAGGGAGCTCCAAGACGCCGGTTTGGAATCGCATTCGCAAGCTGAAGGGGGCAGGAGTCATTGGCCAGCAAACCGTATTGCTGGATGCCGAAGCGTTGGGCTTTGAGGCCACATTCTTTGTGCTGATCCGTACGTCGGAACATGAGGCTGAGTGGCAGCAGAAGTTCCTGAAAGCGTTGCGCGATCGTCCAGAGGTTCAGGAAGCGCACCGTTTGGCTGGAGACATCGATTACATTCTGAAAGTGCGCGTCAAGAACGCGCGTGCGTATGATGCGTTTTATCAGGCTTTGATTTCAGAGGTACGGGTGCACAACGTCACAGCCTTGCTTTCGATGGAAGAGATCAAATCGACCACCATGCTACCACTGAAGTCTGTCGGATAGGATGAAGCGTGAATGGGGGCGCCGCCCCCGCCGCCCGAAGGCGACTCCCCCGAGATATTTATGGCCAGATGAAGCACGGATCCGGGTTTCTTGACAGGATGTTAAGTCAGACCGCTACCATGAGTTTGGTCAGCCCGTGGAAATGGTAGCTGTCCGAATATTGCGGCTCTGCCGTCAGCTCTAGCTTTGGGCATTGCTGGAACAGGATGGGCAGGGCGATCCGCATCTCAAGCCGGGCCAGCGGAGCGCCCACACAGAAGTGAAGGCCACCACCAAAGCTAGTATTAGCGCTTACATCTCGCATCGGGTCGAATGTATCGGGTTGGGACCAAGCAGCAGGGTCGCGATTGGCTGCGCCCAGAAGCAAGGCAACTTCGTCACCACGCGCAAAGCGGTGACCGAAGAGTTCAATGTCTTCATAGGCATAGCGTCTGAACATGTGCAGTGGTGGATCGAAACGCAGGATTTCCTCGACTGCGCCGTCGATGGTGCCGGGCGTCAGGACATACTGCTGTGTACCCGTCGTCAACATAGTCTTCACGCCATTGCCAATAGCGTGCACGGTGGCCTCGTGACCGGCGTTCAGCAACAAAATGCAGGTCGTGATAAGTTCGTCCCGCGAGAGTTTTTCGCCATCTTCCTCTGCCGCGATCAACCGGGTGATCAGATCGTCACGCGGGTCAGTGCGGCGTTTTTCGATGTATTCTTCGAGATAGGTGGTAAAGGCTTGTGTGGCACGGACGGCTTCGTCTTCGGTCTGGCGCGTCCGGTTTGCCTGATACATGGCCACCATGGCGTGCGACCACTGCAACAGTTGCGGTGCCATGTCTTCCGGCACACCAAGCAGACGGCAGATCGTGATCACGGGCACTTGGGTGCAAAAGGCTTCCAACAGATCAAACGGACCGTCGGGGAACTGCTGGATTAAATCGAGACACAACTGTTCAGTGGACCCCTCAAGCGCCGTGATCGCGCGAGAGGTAAACGCCCGCAGTACCAGAGAACGCAATCGAGTATGACGCGGGGGTTCAAGCTCTAACATCGAATGGGATTCGACTTCTAGCCAGGGTGCAAGATGGTCTGGGCCGGGTTTTGCAAGTTCCGCTGGGATTTCACGCCCGAGGCGACGATCGCGCAGCAGAATTTGCACCGCTTTGTGCGAGACAGCCGCGACAAGGCCGTAGTCTTTCCAGTAGAACAGATCGCCCAACTGACGTGCGCTGTCATAAAAGGGGTATGGGTTTTGCACGAATGCCGGGTCGGTCGGGGATTGGGTCAGCGTCTTCATGCGGTGCAGACTTGCCATGGCGGCTGCTGAATGCAAGACCCTAGATATGCAACGTTTTTGGATCATAGCCGGTTTCTTATGCGCGGTCGGATTGCTGTCAGCGGCGGTCTGGACTTATGGCTATCGTCAGGCCCTGTCGCAACTGAGCGAGAAGGCCGAGGCTGATTTGGAACTGGCCGCCGACCGTCTGAGCACGCAAATGCAGGTCTATCAGGAAGTGGCCGCCTTGATGGCGGATCATCCTGCTTTGCAGGAGCTAGAAACATCAGAACAGCAACGGGCCGCCCGAAAGGTGCTGCTGGATGTGGCAGACAAAACCGCTGCCGTTAACGTTATGTACCTGAATCCGGAGGGGCAGGTTCTTGTCGCGGCCCAACCGGTGACGCAACGCGATATGTCCGCACATCCGGCCTTCGAGCGCGCCATGCAAGGTGCCTTAGGCAGCGCGCATGGGGTCGAAGACGCAAGCGGCGATCGCATCTATTCATATGCGGCCCCTGCATTTGGGGAATTGGGGCAGATACAAGGCGCGTTGATGGTTCTGGCCGATGTGCAGGACGTTGAACAAACTTGGCGCGGTAGCACCGATGCGGTGTTTTTCGTTGATACGGATGGGGTTGTCTTTATCTCGAACCGATCGGATCTGCTACTATGGCGCCGCGGGCAAGGGCAGCAGGGCCTGATGTCACCCGAAGGTGAGAATGTCGATTTCGCCTCAACCTGGATTGCGGGATATGAAGTGTGGAAGCTCAATTGGGGTCGCTATCTGCCCCGTCGCGCCCTGCATCTGACGCTCGATCTTCCGGTGATTGCGATGACCGCAGAGATGCTGGTTGATGTCGCCCCGGCGCGCCGGTTGGCGGGGTTGCAGGCGGCGGCGGTTGCGGCGATCTGTTTCGCCTTTGGTGCTTTGTTGTTTCTGGCCTCGGAACGCCGTCGGACACTTGCAGAGGCAAATACCGTGCTGGAAAGCCGGGTCGCGCAACGTACGCGCGCCTTGACGGCGGCTAATAGCGCTTTGCGCCACGAAGTTGCCGAGCGGCAGGAGGCGGAGGCCGCGCTCAAACAAGCGCAGGCCGATTTGGTTCAGGCTGGTAAGTTGAGCGCTTTGGGCAAGATGTCGGCTGGCATCAGTCATGAATTGAACCAGCCCTTGATGGCGATTCAGCAGTTCGCCGACAACGGGTCCGCCTTTCTTGAGCGCGGCAAGGGCCAGAGAGCTGGCGAAAATCTGGGCCGTATTTCCGATATGGCCGCACGCATGGCGCGGATCATCAAGAACCTGCGGGCTTTTGCGAGAAATGAAAGCGAACCAATGGGGCGCGTTGATCTGGTTCAGGTTCTGAACACTGCCACCGAATTGACTGAGGCGCGCCTGCGCGATGAGAATGTCGCGTTGGAGTGGGTGCCGCCAAAGACTGCGGTCTATGCTTGGGGTGGAGAGGTGCGTCTTGTGCAGGTGTTTGTCAACCTAATCAATAATGCAGCGGATGCGATGGTCGATCGACCGACGCGCAGGATATTGGTCACTCTGTCAGGGGGGAAGCCTATTCGCGTGTCTGTGCGGGATACCGGACCCGGCATCGAGGACCCCGACCGCGTGTTTGAGCCGTTCTACACCACAAAAACAGTTGGGACGTCCGAGGGGATGGGGCTGGGGCTGTCGATATCCTACGGTCTGGTTCAGAGCTTCGGGGGGGATATTCGCGGTGCCAACACGGACGAGGGTGCTGAATTCACGGTTGAACTGGAACCCTTTGAAGAAGATGAGGCAGCATGATCCGCAAAGTGCTTTTGGTCGATGATGATGCCGCCGTACGTGAGGCCTTGGCGCAAACCCTCGAATTGGCCGAGTATGAACCGGTCACCGCGGGATCTTTCGTGGCCGCAAAGGATCATATTCATCGTGACTTCGGCGGTGTGATCATCTCGGATATTCGCATGCCGGGGCGGGATGGGTTTCATCTGCTCGCATACGCGCGCGAGGTTGATCCTGAGCTTCCGGTGGTATTGCTGACAGGTGAAGGCGATATCCCGATGGCGGTACAGGCCATGGGGCAGGGAGCATTTGATTTTCTGGAAAAGCCCTGTGCAGCAGCGGACTTATTGGCGGTACTCGAACGAGCCTTTGCCGCGCGCGCAGAAATTCTGCAGGAACGCGAGCAACGGCGCGAACTTGAGCGTGGCGATCCCGCAGCACGCATGCTGTTTGGGTTGTCAGATCAAGCCGAGGCCTTGCGTGAGCGAGTGCGGAGCGTAGCGCCAACACGGGCCGAGGTACTGGTTACCGGGCCAGCGGGTAGCGGAGTTTCAAAGGTCGCTGAAGTTGTCCATCTGATGTCTCCGGTTGGACAGGGGCCATTTGTCAAACGCCCTGCCTCAGGCCTGAACCCGGATGATTTGTTGCGTGTCTGTAAGGATGCGGCAGGCGGATCGCTGTATCTGGATGAGATCTCGGCGATGTCGGATGCCACGCAATACGCCGCGCTGGAACTGATCGAACAAGGGACGGAAGCCAGAATCATCGCAGGGGCAACGGCCGATTTGTCGGACCTTACTGCACAGGGAAGGTTCAATGCCGATCTGTTCTATAGGTTGGATGTCATGCGGGTGCGAATCCCGGCCCTGTCAGAACGGCCCGAGGATATCCCCGTCATCTTTCGCCGCTATGTGGCGCAGGCCGCTGAGCAGGCCGGGATTGCGGAACCTGAAGTGACACCCGAGCATCTGGCCTCGCTGATGGCGCAGGATTGGCCGGGCAATGCCCGATCGTTGATGTCGGCGGCAATGCGGTTTGTGTTGGGGATGCCGGATGAGGTTGCACAGGCCGCTGATCTGGGGTTGAGCGAGCAATTGGCGCGTGTTGAGAGGTCTTTGCTGATTGCAGCCCTTGGGCGCCACAATGGCAAGGCTGCGGATGCCGCCAAAGCACTGAAGCTGCCGCGCAAAACTTTTTATGACAAGCTGACCCGCTACCACATCAGGCCAGAAGACTATCGTCGTTAGCAAAACGCTTCTGCCTGGGCGGGCTGCGGTTGCGCTGCGTCTTAAGCGAGCGATTCGCTCGCATCGATTCGGATATTGTGCGGAAATTCGCACAAGGTGCTGACTGTCTGTGCGAAAAATCGCACAGCGTAGTTCTGCCTAAACACCAGATTTATAACCAACATCATTTAACCGTAAGAAATTATTCGGAAAAAACAGATTTCAGCAACATCTAAACAAAATGTTGAGAGTGAGGAGCCGATTCGGTTCACTCCGCAACATACGGCGCTGATTGAGCGCTTGATGGAAGTTTTAGGGAAGTCTGGGAGGATAAGACTGATGAAATTCCTGACAACGGCAGCAACTGCAATCGCACTGTCCGTGACAGCGACCGCTGGTGTAGCAGCTTGCGATGATGGCGAGATCGTCGTGAAGTTTGCGCATGTGACCAATACGGATAAACACCCCAAGGGCATCGCCGCTTCGCTGCTTGAGCAGCGCGTCAATGACGAGATGAACGGCGTGATGTGCATGGAGGTTTATCCGAACTCCACTCTTTACAACGATGACAAGGTTCTTGAAGCGATGCTGCAGGGCGACGTGCAGTTGGCCGCGCCCTCGCTGTCGAAGTTTGAGAAGTTTACAAAGCAATTCCGCCTGTTCGATCTGCCGTTCATGTTCAAGAACATCGATGCTGTGGATGCGTTCCAAGCCTCGGCTGATGGTCAGGCGATGAAAGACAGCATGCAGCGCCGCGGCCTTCAAGGGCTGGCATTCTGGCACAATGGCATGAAGCAGATGTCTGCGAACAAGCCGTTGGAAGATCCTTCGGATGCGAACGGCCTGAAGTTCCGCGTTCAGTCTTCGGACGTATTGGTTGCCCAGATGGAAGCAATTGGTGGCAGCCCTCAGAAGATGGCGTTCTCGGAAGTGTACGGTGCTCTGCAACAGGGCGTTGTTGACGGGCAGGAAAACACCTGGTCGAACATCTACGGCAAGAAGTTCTTCGAGGTGCAGGACGGCATCACAGAAACGAACCACGGTATCATCGATTATCTGGTTGTAACCTCAGTTGACTGGCTGGACAGCCTGGAGCCTGAAGTTCGCGATCAATTCCTGACGATTCTCGCCGAAGTGACCGAGACCCGTAACAAGGAGGCCTTTTCCGTAAACGAAGCTGCCAAGGCTTCGATCACTGACGCAGGGGGCATCATCCGGGAACTGAACCCCGAGCAGCGCCAGGCCTGGGTCGATGCGATGAAGCCAGTCTGGGACAAATTTGCCGGTGACGTTGGTCAGGACAAGATCGACGCCGCACAGGCGATCAACGCCGGGTTCTGATCCCGGTTCAAGCCACGCGTCCGGGGACTGGGGAGTTATGGACGCATAGGCTGGGCGGGCCTTAATGGCCCGCCACACTCCCACCACTCTCATCAAAAAAATGCGGGGACAGAGAGATGTCTGGTGCGAAACCCGGCCAAGGCGGGCTGGTCGACCATATCGAAGAAACCATGATTGCGTGCCTGTTGGGTCTGATGACAATTGTCACCTTCGCCAATGTGATCGCGCGGTTTGTATTCAATTCTAACATTCTTTGGGCGCTGGAACTGACAGTATTCATCTTCGGTTGGTTGGTGCTGCTGGGTGCGTCTTATGCAGTGAAAAAGCATGCACATCTGGGTGTTGATGCGATCCTGAACATGCTGGCCCCCGCGCCACGCCGGGTTTTGGCGCTGATAGCCGTGGCTTGCTGTCTGGTGTTTTCTCTGCTCCTGCTCAAGGGTTCGTATGACTACTGGGCAGTGTTTGCCGATCTGCCGCCCACCTCGGGTCGCTGGTTTCCGACCGGCTTTGACATGAGTGCGCGCAGCCAGAGCTTCTATGAAGTTGATGATATCCCGATGGTCGCGCCGCTGCGGTTTCTGGAAGATATGATCAACTATGGCGAGTATTACGAGAAACTGCCCAAGGTCGTTCCGTATTTCGTTCTGCCTCTTTCGATGTTGCTGCTGGTGATCCGTTTTGCACAGGTCGCAGTACAGATTTGGCGCGGTGAAACTGATCGCCTTGTAGCTAGCCACGAGGTTGAGGACGAGATCGAAGAAGTCCGCGCCCAGCAGGGGGAGCATGACTGATGGACGTCGTACTACTTTTCTCGATGGTCATTGGCCTATTGTTGATCGGAGTTCCGATTGCGGTGGCACTTGGTCTCAGCTCGACCCTCTTCCTGCTGATCTATTCCGACAGCTCATTGGCTTCGGTCGCTGGCACGCTGTTCGAGGCATTTGAGGGGCATTTCACCCTCTTGGCTATCCCGTTTTTCATTCTCGCGTCATCTTTCATGACCACAGGTGGAGTGGCGCGGCGGATCATCCGGTTCTCGATCGCTTGTGTAGGGCACTTGCCCGGAGGTCTGGCAATTGCTGGCGTCTTCGCGTGTATGTTGTTTGCGGCCTTGTCGGGTTCGTCTCCGGCGACAGTTGTCGCAATCGGGTCGATCGTCATCGCTGGCATGCGTCAGGTGGGCTATTCCAAGGAATTCGCCGCCGGTGTGATCTGTAACGCAGGTACACTGGGCATTCTGATTCCGCCATCAATCGTGATGGTGGTCTATGCGGCAGCCGTGGAGGTTTCGGTCGGGCGGATGTTCCTTGCGGGCGTTATTCCGGGTTTGATGGCCGGTCTGATGCTGATGATCACCATTTACGTCATGGCCAAGGTCAAGAACCTTCCCAAAGGCGATTGGAAAGGTTGGGGCGAAGTCTTCACGTCAGCACGCGAGGCCGGCTGGGGTCTGTTCCTAATCGTCATCATCCTCGGCGGTATCTACGGAGGTATCTTTACCCCGACCGAGGCCGCGGCTGTTGCTGCCGTCTATGCGTTCCTGATCGCAAGTTTTGTCTACAAGGATATGGGTCCGCTCAGCACCGAAGGGGATGCGCAGAACATCTCGCTGCTCAAGAAACCCTATGCGTTGATCACGGCCTTTGTGCACCCCGACACCAAGCATACACTTTTCGAGGCGGGCAAACTGACTGTCACGCTGCTGTTCGTGATCGCCAACGCGCTGATCCTGAAACATGTGCTGACGGATGAGCAGGTGCCCCAGCATATCGCAAGCGCCATGCTATCGGCGGGTCTGGGGCCAGTGACTTTCCTGATTGTGGTCAACGTGATCCTGCTGATCGGTGGCCAGTTCATGGAGCCCTCAGGTCTGCTGGTCATTGTGGCCCCGCTGGTGTTCCCGATTGCCATCGAGTTGGGTATCGATCCGATCCATCTGGGCATTATCATGGTGGTGAACATGGAGATCGGGATGATCACGCCTCCGGTCGGGTTGAACCTGTTCGTAACCTCGGGCGTGGCAGGTATGCCGATGATGAGTGTTGTGAAGGCAGCGTTGCCGTTCTTGGCCGTGCTGTTCGTCTTCCTCATCATGGTTACGTATATCCCGTGGATTTCGACATTCCTGCCCAACACATTCATGGGGCCTGAGATCATAACCAACTAGATCGGTTAAACCGAGCATATGAACCGGGCGGTGTAATCCGCCCGGTTTTTTTTGTCTTGAAACTGATGCCCAAACGCATATCTGAGGGTCAGAGGACGACCTCACCATCATGGACGATTATTCGGGACGACCCGATCTCGGAAAGTGAGGTGTTCTTATGCCCTGGATATTACTGTTGTTTGCTGGCCTGCTCGAAATCGTCTGGGCCGTCGCGATGAAGCAGACCGCTGGTTTCACGCGGCTGTGGCCGACGGCGATCATGGGTGTTGCGATGATCGGGTCATTTGGCCTGCTTGCAATGGCCATGCGGGATCTGCCGCTTGGTACCGCCTATACGATCTGGACCGGGATCGGCGCAGTAGGGGCGTTCACTATTGGCATCCTGTTCCTGGGTGAAGCGCTGACGCCCATGCGGATCGGCGCTGCGGTTCTAATCGTGACGGGTTTGGTCATCATGAAACTGGCCTAAGCGTTGACCGCCGTTGTGGTGTCGGGCAGCTTTGCGAAACAACTCCGAACAAAGGACACCTGCTTATGCTGACCGACACCGATGCACGCTTGCTGCGCGTTGCCTATGATGAGGCGAAAGCTGGATTTGACGAAGGAGGCTGCCCAATCGGTTCAGTGCTTGCGCGGGTTGGTGAGGTCGTCGCACAAGGGCGTAATCAGCGTGTCCAACTGGGCGACCCGATCGCCCATGGGGAAATGGATGCGCTGCGCAAGGCAGGGCGGCAGAAGACCTATCGCGATACTGTGCTCTATACCTCGCTGTCGCCTTGCATGATGTGTTCTGGCACGATCGTACAGTTCGGTATTCCGCGCGTTGTGATCGGAGACACCGTGAATTTTGGCGGCAATGAGGACTTCCTGCGCGATCGTGGTGTCGAGGTCATCATCGCAAATGACCCGGACTGCATTGCATTGATGAAGCGTTTTATCGAAGAGAAGCCCGCGCTTTGGGCCGAAGATATTGCCGAATGAGGTTGGCGATCAGGCGCTTTCAAGCGCCTGAATGATGCCCGAGAAATCATTTGCTTTCAGACTGGCGCCACCCACCAACGCTCCGTCAACATTTGAAACGCCAAAAATCTCGGCAGCATTACCGGGTTTGACCGATCCGCCATACAGCAGGCGGACTGACCGGCCGACACCTTCGCCAAATCGGCGTTCCAGACGTGCGCGTATGAAATCGTGCACTTCTCCGATCTCTTCCAAAGTTGGAACCTTGCCGGTGCCGATGGCCCAGATCGGCTCATA
Organism: Ruegeria sp. B11; assembly: GCF_056539785.1. Taxonomy (NCBI): domain Bacteria; kingdom Pseudomonadati; phylum Pseudomonadota; class Alphaproteobacteria; order Rhodobacterales; family Roseobacteraceae; genus Ruegeria; species Ruegeria sp. B11. The sequence continues at coordinate 342,884 of NZ_JBQFVO010000001.1, forward strand.
TGCGACAATCAGGTTCTCGCCTGTCGCTTGATCCGGGATCGAACCCGACATCTGTCCACCGATGATATCCAGAGTATTTGCTGCTTCGCGCTGCTCAAGGCTTTCACCGACGCAGATGATCGTCTTCAGGCCTGCATCCATGGCGGTGCGGGCTTTGGCACGAATGTCTTCGTTCTGCTCAGCATGATCTTCACGGCGCTCGGAATGGCCAAGGATCACTGCGCTCGCCCCTGCATCCAACAGCATCTCGGCACTCAGATCCCCGGTATGCGCACCCGAGAGCGCCGCGTGGCAGTCTTGGCCACCAACAGTAATGCCCGAACCTTCAACCGTATTTGCCGCGCGATGAAGCAAAGTGGCTGGTGGGCATATCAGGATTTCTACCGCAGAAGATGGGTGCGAGGCTTTCAACGCTTCCAACTCGCTCAGCGCAACGCCAGTTCCATTCATTTTCCAGTTGCCTGCCGCCAACTTACGCCGCATCGCGATCCCTCCGGTTTTCTGCTTTGAATCCTCGGATATCACCCGCAGGCGGGGCTGACAATTCCGGTTGCATAGCGCTACTTGTCAGGACACATTGCGCGCGTTGTTGCGGAGGATGGCATGATAGACGATCTCGATCTCGCCAAATTGGATCTGCGTGATCCAGCTGAGATGGAAAAGCTGAGACGTGCTGTTCGCCAGATCGGATTTCTAACGATCTTCAATTCCGGCCTTGATGCCGCCCGTGTGAAGCAGGTGATCGACGCGTATCGCGATTTTTTTCGTCAACCCGATGAGATCAAGCAGAGCGTCGATATGGCAGCTACGGGTGCCAACCGCGGTTGGGGTGCGCCGCGTTCCGAACAGGTGGATCTCAGGGCGAACCCGGATTTCAAAGAAGTCTTTGATAGCGGTTTTGAACTGCCAGCCGATGATCCCTATGCGGGGCGGGGATTAAGTGTGTATGCCCCAAATCTCTGGCCAGACGGGGCCGACGCCTTTCGGAGAACGATCCAGAGTTACTATTCAGACGCCTGCTCAGTTGCCATTCGCGTTTTGCGCGCGATTGCGATTGCCATCGGTAGGGATGCAAACAGTTTTGATGCCGCCTTTGATACACCAATGGCGCTGCTGCGCGGTAACTTCTATCCGCAACGCCCTGATTGGGCGGGAGAAAAGGACTTTGGTATCGGCGCGCATACGGATTATGGCTGCCTGACTTTGCTGGCCACGGACGGCACACCGGGTCTGGAAGTTCGTATGCCTGATGGCGATTGGCAAGCTGTAAACGCCACGCCGGGACAATTCATAATCAATTTCGGGGAGATGCTGGAGTTTTGGACGGCAGGAGAAGTCAAAGCGACCGAGCATAGAGTCAAAGGCAGCGTGAACGAGAGGATCTCGGTTCCGTTGTTCTTTAATCCTTCTTACGACACAAATGTTGCGCCGCCGGGTTCATACGCCACGATCCGCGCCGGAGAGCACCTGACGCGGCGATTTAACGAGACCTACGTCCACCTAAAAGCTGCGAGTTAGCGTTGTTCAGCCAAGGTTTCGTCGAACTTAATCGATTCTCCGCATCCGCATGCATCGACTACATTCGGGTTTCGGAACTTGAACCCGGCCTCAAGCAGTGAAACCTCGTAGTCGATCTCGGTTCCGAACAGGAACATCTGTGCCATGGGGGCGATCATTACACGCGCGCCATCCTGCTCGACCACTTCGTCGTTCGGGTCGGCATCATCGACGTAGTCCATGGTGTATTCCATCCCCGCACAGCCGCCTTTCTTGACGCCGATGCGCAATCCGGTGTGACCGCCGGATTTCATAAGCCGAACAATCTGTTCAGCAGCTTTAGGTGTCATGGTCACGGCTTGTTTGCCGGGAATGCCAAACATGGTGGGCTCCGTTATCGCGCGTTATCTCTAATCTAAGGCCGACACGCGCCGGGCTCAAGAGAGAGCCTGTTCAAATACACACTCCGCGCAGGGTTGTCACGATGGTGCGCAAAGCTTTAGCGTACCTGAAGTAAAGGACAGGCATTCCAGAGAGGTTTGGATCGATGAGAGCGCAGAACTGGGCAGGAGCAGCCATTTTCACATCTATGTTGCTGGCGTCCGCGTCTGCGGCACTTGCGATAGATGACACAAAACGGCACCCGGTCAACTGTGCTACCGCACCCGGTGATCTGCGCGCAATCGCAGCTGAAAAGAAACATGCCGAGGACCAGCAGGCTGAAAGCGTGTTCTCGATCCTCCCTGCCGGTGCCTTGCTGGGTCTCGTCACAGGAACCGAGAGCAAGCACCTGAAGATGCTGTCAGGCGACTATATAAAAGAGCTGGACGCGCGCGCTGCTGAAATCAAATCGACCTGTAACATAGAATAATCAAACAAAAAGGGCCGCTCTCGGGCAAGAGCGGCCCGGAATGGGCCAATTGAATGGGGGATGGCTATGGTCAGAGGCCCATGCAATTCACGAAGTATGTCAATTTAGCGGGGCAATCGGATAAGACGCCCGCGACTCGACATCCTGCGCCAGCACGTCCAGCAGATCGAAAAACGAATGCTTAATCACTGGGTCAGTACCTGAGGACCTTGTGACCCAGCATTGTGACAACATGAAAACGGTTAAGTAACACGCAGTACACCGTTTTGTAACATCGCCATGTTTTTTGTGAGTAAATCGAGAGTTACATGAAACCCAGCTCAAGCCGGGCTTCATCTGACATCATTTCCATGCCCCAAGGTGGCTCCCAAGTCAGTTCGACGTCGACCTCTTTGACGCCTGCAACGGGTTCGATTGCTTCCACGATCCAACCGGGCATTTCGCCTGCGACAGGACAACCTGGCGCAGTGAGGGTCATGATCACCTTGACCGCGTTTTCTCCGGTGATGTCGATCGTATAGATCAGACCGAGATCGTAGATATTGACCGGTATTTCTGGGTCAAACACCGTCCGGCAAGCTTCGACCACGGGTTCGTAGAGCGGGTGATCGATGGTCGAGGGAGCGATTAGGGGGCTGCCTTCGAACTGTTCACTGGGGTGGGTCATTGATGCCTCGGGTCTGTTACCTGAGAAATTATATAGGGAAAGTGCCGGGCAGCGTCCAGAGGTGCCGTGGCGCCTGATTTGGGCGCCACGACAGATCAGTCGTTGATGTCGTGCTTGAAGGTTTTGACTTGGCCGTGCGGCAAGGCAAACATACGGCGCAGAACCAGCCATGCGACCAGTGACAGAACGGCAAATATCAACAGCAGAACAGGCAGGGATGGCGTGAGGCCAGGGATCAGCAAAACCACTCCGGTAATGGCTGCACCGATGGCAAAACCCAGGAAAATGAAGCCGGGCAGCGCGACCTCAAGGATGCCCAGAGCAAGCGCTCCGGCCAACCAAATCCACCACGTCAGCCAGAATGGATCGGCCATCATTTTCCTCCTTTAAGCATGTTGAAGGCATTGCCGAAGGCTTCAAGGGCGTTTGCAGGCACAACGATGGTCTGCGAGCCGGTGCCGTTGCCTAGGGCGTTCAGCGATTCCACCTGTTTCAACGCAACCTGATACTGTGCCGCTTCCAGCCCGTTGTCTTGAATGGCCTTTGCCACGACCTGAGTCGCATAAGCTTCGGCCTCAGCCGAGATTCGGCGGGCCTTGGCGGTCTGCTCTGCCGCATAAAGTTCGGCATCTGCCTGCAGCTCAACGGCACGCTTTTGGCCCTCGGCCTCGGTCACCTGTGCGCGTCGGGCACGTTCGGCGTTCAATTGCTGCAACATCGCGTCACGAGTGGCCTGATCGAGGTTCACGTCCAGAATCTCGGCGCGGGTTACTTCGATCCCCCAATCGTCAACGGCGGTTTCGACACTTTCCTGAATACGTTCAATTAGTTGCGCCCGGTTCGATTGCACTTCATCCAGGTCCATCTTGCCGATCTCGGCGCGGACGATACCGGCTACGGTCGTTGCAATCGCACCGTCGACATCGCGGATGCGATAGACCGTCTTTTCCGGCTCGAGAATGCGGTAGAACACCGAGGTATCGATCTGCACCAGAACATTGTCCTTGGTAATTGCGTCTTGCGTTGCGTTTGGCAACTGACGCTCAAGGATAGATATCTTGTGGCGGGCAACATCTAGAAAAGGAACGATAAAATTGATCCCGGGCCCAAGCACCGAATGCAGGCGGCCAAACCGTTCAACAACGTATTTCTCGGATTGAGGCACGATCTTGATGCCCTTGAAGATGACAATGGCAATAAGCGCCGCTGCCAGCAGGTAGATAATGTTTGAAGTAATCAGTCCGATAATCTGGTCTTCTATCATACTGTCCTCATTTATTGTGTACTATGGTATACATATTGGGATTGAATCGCTCAATTTCAACTCTGGTATGGATTGTACAGGCTGGAATGCAAATCTGTGAAAGCGTTCATACCGGCCAGAAATTCCCTTTTGTGGCAGCTTTGCATCCCACTGGTGTTTGCGTTATCGGACGAGGATGAAACTGATAATAGATACGGACCCCGGCATCGACGACGCAATGGCCATTGCCTATGCCGCCGCTGCCTCCGAAATTGACCTGATCGGCCTGACCACCGTGTTCGGCAACACCCATGTGCATCAATCCAGCCGCAATGCGCGGTTTCTGGTGGACAAACTAGGGCTGGGCATTCCCGTGGCCCAAGGCGCGCCATTCGCTTTGGGAGAGACCACGCATTCACCTTCGGAACATGTGCATGGCCCCGAAGGTTTTGGTGACCTGACCAAGATTGATGAGATAGGCGAAAACCACGCCCTGTCTGCCGCCGAGTTTCTGGTCGACATGGCGCGCACCCATCGCGGTGAACTGGTTGTATGTGCGGTTGGGCCATTGACCAATATCGCTGATGCCATGCGATTGGACCCCGAGTTTGCGGACAATCTTGGCAAGCTCGTTATCATGGGTGGTGCTGTATTCTGCCCGGGCAACATCACCGAACATGCCGAGGCGAATATCTATCACGATGCCAAAGCTGCAGACGAAGTCTTTGCCGCGCCGCCGCCTACGATTCTGGTGGGATTGGATGTGACTCTGAAAACGCTCTACGAGACCGCTGATTTTGAGGCGCTCGCTGAACGTTCCCCTGACATGGGTGGTTTTCTGCGTGATATCTCGCGCTTCTATTTAAAGTTCTACAAAGAGATCGGTGGGCTTGAAGGGTGCGGACTGCATGACTCGACTGCCGTTATCGCCTGCACCCATGAACCGATGTTCGAAATGGTCGAAACGGGTGTGCAGGTGGCGTTGGACGGGGCTGAGATCGGTGCGACTCGTCCTGACCCTGCACGGCCACCAGTGCGAGTGTGCCGGGATGTCGATGGGGCAGGGGTGGTGCGCCTGTTTACGGACCGTGTAGCCTCGTTGCCCTGACGGGTTGCAATGCCCTTGCAGATCGGGCAAAGCCTGCCCGGTTCAGCGATCCAAGGCGTTACCATGACCCAGCGATTTTCTTTCGACCTGAAAGCCACCGATGGCAAGGCCCGCACAGGCGTGATCAACACGCCGCGCGGTGAGGTGCGAACGCCGGCGTTCATGCCTGTGGGCACAGCCGCGACCGTCAAGGCGATGATGCCGGAAAGTGTGCGTGCCACGGGTGCCGATATTCTGTTGGGCAACACCTATCATCTGATGCTGCGCCCAACGGCCGAGCGTATCGATCGTTTGGGAGGCCTGCACAAGTTCATGAACTGGGACCGGCCCATCCTGACGGATTCTGGCGGATTTCAGGTGATGTCGCTGGCCGGTCTGCGCAAACTGACCGAGAAGGGCGTGACCTTTAAATCTCACGTCGATGGCTCGAAGCACGAATTGACGCCGGAACGGTCGATGGAAATCCAGCGGCTTTTGGGCTCGGACATCGTCATGTGCTTTGATGAATGCCCTGCGCTGCCCGCCGATCGCGACCGTATCGCCGAGTCCATGCGCCTTTCGATGCGGTGGGCTGCGCGGTCGCGTGAAGCGTTTGGAGACCGCCCCGGACATGCCCTGTTTGGGATCATGCAGGGCGGGCTGGAACAGGATCTGCGGGAAGAAAGTGCCGAGGCGCTTAAGCAGGTCGGTTTTGAAGGCTACGCCGTCGGCGGCCTTGCCGTGGGTGAGGGGCAGGAGGCCATGTTCAGCTGCCTTGACTATGCGCCTGACTTCTTGCCCCAGGATAAACCGCGTTATCTGATGGGCGTAGGCAAGCCTGATGATATCGTAGGTGCCGTTGCACGCGGGATAGATATGATGGATTGCGTTCTACCTTCGCGGTCGGGTCGCACCGGGCAGGTGTTCACGCGTTACGGTGTGGTCAATATCAAGAACGCCCGCCATGCTGACGACCCGCGCCCGCTGGATGAGAACTGCACATGCCCCGCGTGTTCAAGTTATTCTCGCGCCTACTTGCATCACGTGTTCCGCTCGAATGAGATGATCTCGGGCATGCTGCTGACTTGGCACAATCTGCATTACTTTCAGGAAATCATGCAGGGAATGCGGGACGCGATTTCACAGGGCACATTCGCAGATTGGCAATCGCAATTCCACGCGCTTCGGGAGCAAGGCGATATTGAACCGCTGTAGATTGTGGCCATTGCGGTGACAAACGCGGTATTTTTTGCTATACTGTTCGCGCATTATTTACCATTTTCATTTGTTTTGTTCAGGAGGATTCAATGCCTCGCTTTATTGTTTCTCTCGCAATCGTTCTTTGCGCATCGACATCTCTTGCGGATGTCTGGACCTTCGAAACCCCGTCCGAGAATATTCAGTGTGTCGTCGGGCAGGGGGCGAGTGTTTCGGACCTGTCTTGCACCATAATTGAGCGGAGTGGTGCGCCTGCGTTCCCGCGCCCGGCGGATTGTCAGTCGGACTGGGGACATGATTTTTTCATGACCAATACGGGCGCCGTCCGCATGCTGTGCCAACCAGTCAGCCATAACCGGGACGGATTTGACCGTGCAGACTACGGCGTAACCGGAGAGTTTGGCGGGTTCGTCTGCCATTCCTCGAAAAAGGGCTTGGAATGTAGAAACGAAGTCGGTCATGGCTTCTTTTTGTCGCGAGCTAAGCAGAGGGTGTTCTGATCCACGCTGGATGATTTGTTGCCCGTTTTAAAGCTGGGTTCGCTAAAATCGGTGGATATGTCTGTCGGATGCCTTGAAGTCCCCAAATCATCGGGTCATGCTGCATCACGACAAATGACGATGAGGTTGAAATGGGGGAACAGGTGCCCCACCTTTATCGTCCAAGACAGGAGATGGCCAAAGGTTGCCTGAATCAGGGACCAGCGCCGTCTTGCCAATGATAAGGATAGAGCATGCAAGAGCCTCTGAATTCCTCATACCCCGTCCTGCCGCTGCGCGATATCGTGGTCTTCCCACATATGATCGTGCCGCTGTTCGTGGGCCGTGACAAATCGGTCCGTGCCCTGGAAGAGGTGATGCAGGATGACAAGCAAATTCTGTTGTCCAGCCAGATTGATCCTGGTGAGGATGATCCGGAAATCGACGGTATCTACCGCTCGGGCGTTCTGGCCAACGTGCTGCAACTGCTGAAACTGCCCGATGGCACCGTGAAGGTGCTTGTCGAGGGGCAGGCGCGGGTGCAGATCACAGAATTCCTTGAAAACGATCAGTTTTTCGAAGCGCGCGCCGAGTATCTGACCGAGATTCCGGGCGATGTCACCACGACCGAAGCGCTGTTGCGCACCGTCGCGGACGAGTTTGAGCGCTATGCAAAAGTGCGCAAGAACATCCCCGAAGAAGCGCTGGCTGCTGTTGGTGAAACCACCGAGCCTGCAAAGTTGGCCGACCTTGTGTCAGGTCATCTGGGCATCGAGGTTGAACAGAAACAGGAACTGCTTGAGACGCTCTCGGTGAGCGAGCGGCTTGAGAAAGTCTATGGTCTGATGCAGGGCGAAATGTCGGTTCTGCAGGTCGAGAAAAAGATCAAGACCCGCGTCAAATCCCAGATGGAGAAGACGCAGCGCGAGTACTATCTGAATGAGCAGATGAAAGCCATTCAGAAGGAGCTTGGCGATGGTGAGGACGGCAGCAACGAAGTTGCCGAACTGGAAGCCAAGATCAACGAGACCAAGCTGTCGAAAGAGGCGCGCGAAAAGGCCGAGGGTGAGCTGAAAAAGCTCAAGAACATGTCGCCCATGTCGGCTGAAGCGACCGTTGTGCGCAACTATCTGGACTGGATCTTGTCACTGCCGTGGGGCACCAAATCCCGCGTCAAAAAGGATCTGGGTCGCGCGCAGGACATTCTGGACGCCGATCATTATGGACTTGAGAAAGTCAAAGAGCGGATCGTCGAATATCTGGCGGTTCAGCAGCGCTCGAAAAAGCTGAAAGGCCCGATCCTGTGCCTTGTTGGCCCTCCGGGTGTGGGTAAAACCTCGCTGGGTAAATCGGTCGCAAAAGCCACGGGGCGCGAATTCATTCGCATCTCGCTGGGTGGTGTGCGCGACGAATCTGAGATTCGTGGCCACCGTCGGACTTATATCGGGTCGATGCCCGGCAAGATCATTCAGGCGCTGAAGAAGGCGAAAACCACAAACCCTCTCATCCTGCTCGATGAAATCGACAAGATGGGGCAGGATTTCCGTGGCGATCCAGCCTCGGCGATGCTGGAGGTGTTGGACCCGGAACAGAACAACACGTTCATGGATCATTATCTTGAGGTCGAATATGACCTGTCCAACGTGATGTTCCTGACCACGTCTAACAGCTACAACATGCCTGGGCCTCTGCTAGACCGGATGGAGATCATCCCGCTGGCCGGTTACACCGAAGAGGAAAAGAGCGAGATCGCCAAGCAACACCTGATCGACAAACAGGTCAAAAACCATGGTCTGAAAGCCAAGGAGTTTGAGCTGACCGATGAGGCGCTGCAATCGATCATCCGCACCTATACCCGCGAGGCGGGTGTGCGGAACCTCGAACGCGAAATCGCCAAAGTGGCGCGGAAATCGTTGACCAAGATCATCAAGAAAGAGGCGGAGACCGTAAAGGTGACGCCCGACAATCTGGATGATTTTCTTGGAGTGCCCAAGTTCCGTTATGGCTTGGCTGAACAGGACGATCAGGTTGGTGTAGTCACTGGCTTGGCCTGGACTTCGGTCGGTGGTGATCTGCTGCATATCGAGGCTCTGAAACTGCCCGGCAAAGGGCGGATGAAGACCACTGGTAAGCTGGGCGATGTGATGAAGGAATCGATCGACGCGGCGTCGTCTTACGTCCGATCAATTTCGCCTCAGATCGGGGTTAAACCGCCGCAGTTCGACAAAATCGATATCCACGTGCACGTGCCCGATGGTGCGACGCCAAAGGATGGTCCGTCTGCGGGCTTGGCTATGGTGACCTCGATTGTTTCGGTCCTGACCGGTATTCCTGTGCGCAAGGACATCGCCATGACAGGCGAGGTTTCGCTGCGCGGCAACGCGATGCCGATTGGCGGGCTGAAAGAAAAACTGCTGGCTGCCCTGCGTGGCGGGATCAAGACTGTCCTCATTCCCGAAGAGAATGAAAAGGATCTGGCAGATATTCCCGACAACGTGAAAGAAGGGCTGGAGATCATCGCGGTCAAACACGTCTCGGAAGTACTGGAGCAAGCGTTGATACGTAAGCCCGAGTCAATTGAGTGGGATGAGGCCGCTGAAGAGGCCGCTGCCGCTGCCGCCAAGGCGGCCGAAGGGGCAGGACCGTCGGCAACAGCCCACTAAGCCTGAAACAGATTAATTAGAAAGGCGGGGTCATTCCCCGCCTTTTTTTGTTCAAAGTCCAATGACAGGTTTGGTCGGGTCCAGCACCTCTTCGTTTTCGATGTAAGCTTGGAATTTTTTGTCTGACAGCGCCGAGCGTACGGCGAGCGCAAAAATCACCGCCGAAAATGCCGCACACAGCACAATGTCCCAACCAAACGGGATCTGCTTTTGCGCGCCTTCTCCAAACTGACCCATGTAGGAGATCAGCCCCAAACCACAGAAATAGGGCATCAGCCAAAGCGCCTCGGTCGCGTCCATTTCATCGAGCCGATTGTGAAAGCGGATCAGCAGCAGCGCCATGCCGATGAGCAGTGCAATTCCCAGCCTCCAGACCGTGTCCCATCCGCTCCAGTAGACGATCAGGGTTGAGATCGCGAAGGCCGTGAGCCCGACAAGTTTGACGGCGGGAATACGGATTGAGCGCGGGCGGTCAGGCATCAGATCGCGTAAGCACACCACGGCGATTGGGCCGACCGCGAATGAAAGCACAATGGCGGCCCCGTTCAGGGCGATTACGGTTGCGAACGGGACCGTCAGTAAAAACAGAGTGCCAATCAGAAAGTTGAGAGCCAAGGCCCAAAGCGGTACTCCGAACGATGACAAGATCTGCAAACGTTTCGGCAGGAACCCGTTTTGCGACAGGGCCAGAGCGATACGGGCGTTCGATCCAGTTGCAACCAACCCATTGCCAAACGGGCCGATGACCGACCCGACGTTCAGCAAGCTGAGGAACCACAATATCCCGACGGACATGATGACGCCATCCAACGGACCTTGCCCACCGAAGCTGAGACTCGCCCAGCCATCGCGGATCATTGTGGGATCAAGCGCGCCGATAAAGGCCACCTGTAATCCAAGGTAGATCAGGGCACATAATACAATGGACAGAACCAGAGCAGCCGGGATGTCGAATTTTGGGTTTCGAACTTCTCCCGCCATATCAACAACATGTCGGAAACCTATAAAGGAAAAGATCACTCCACCGGTTGATACTGCGGCCATGATGCCTTTCAGGCCGTAGGGGGCGAATCCGTCAGGTGCGGAGAAATTCTGCACGTCAAAGCGGGTCGCGATCAACAACACGGACAAAACTATCGGAATGGCAATCTTGGCCCAGGTCAGCGTTGCATTTACCTGTGCAAAAAATTTCACGCCTAGTGCGTTCACAGCGACGAACAGCAACATGAACAGCAAGGCGACCGAAACACCAGCGCCGGTCAGTTCGCCGGTATCTGCGGCGTGGAGCCATGACGCGTAGGGTGCGAGGTATTTAAGCATGGCTTCAACTTCGATCGGAGCGGTGGTGTTGTAGCCAATCCAGGCCGTCCATCCCATCGCCATCGACACGATGTTGCCGTGTGAGAACTGAGGGACGCGTGCGATTCCGCCTGGGATAGGTAACATCGCTGAAATCTCGGCGAAGGTTATTGCCAGTATGAACATCGCAACGGCGCCAATAATCCAAGAAAGAACCGCGGCGGGGCCTGCGTGTTGCACGGCGAGCAGGGGGCCGAAAAGCCAGCCTGACCCAATGATTCCTCCAACCGAAATGAAGGTCAGGCCGACCAGGCCAATTTCCCGCTTCAGTTTCGCCATGTTATTTCTCGCCCAAAGAGGGGTGCCTTATTGGTGGCTATGACATCAGGATAAGCAGGCCACGGGAAACATGGCAAGCACCACATATCATGCAGAAAAATCGCGAAAACGAGGTCTGACCGATTCATCTTCTAAATCCTGCTGGGCGTGTTCTTCGAAACGCGATCGCCGGCAATAGGTATTTGAAGTGGAATCGACTCGGAACATGAGGCACGCTGGTCGTCTGTGCCAAGGTAGGAGAACCCAGGATGCCTCTGTACAATGATATGTTCGAGCTTTCGGTCGAAGATATGGATATAATCGAAGAGGCCATGCGTCATGCCATAGCTTCCAGATCGAATGGCCCTGTTGACGAGAGGGTAGAAGAAAGGGAAACCCGTGAAGACTTTGTGCGCAAGGCACACGACCTTCTGGGGCGTCTGCATGACCAAAAGGTTTTTTATCGTCCTAAATCCGGCGTGTATGTCGGAGGATGACAGCATTGTGCTCGCAGCGTTGAACCAAATGGCTCCAAAACGCTTCAACTATGCCGCATAAGCATTTGAATAATATGGTGGGTGATAAGAGATTTGAACTCCTGACATCTTCGATGTGAACGAAGCGCTCTACCACTGAGCTAATCACCCATAGCGGCGTTTGATACAGCGGCTTGTGTTTCGCCGCAAGTTCAAAGCGTTCAAATTGCAGCGCGTCAGACGAAATCCGGTTTTCACACATTGCCCGCCAAGTCGTATAGATCGGAAAAAATCAGGTTCGAGCAAAAAACTTGAAAACGCCGCTTGACGATGCCGGGGTGTAGCCATAATACACCCCAACGTTCAGAGATGAACGGGCAGTGGGCGGTTGTAGCTCAGTTGGTTAGAGTACCGGCCTGTCACGCCGGGGGTCGCGGGTTCGAGCCCCGTCAACCGCGCCATCGCTGCCAGCCTTTGATCCGGGCAAACGGATCGCACATAGACCCTAAATGCGCGGTTGTAGCTCAGTTGGTTAGAGTACCGGCCTGTCACGCCGGGGGTCGCGGGTTCGAGCCCCGTCAACCGCGCCATTTTCCTTCGATTTAGAAAGTCATACGCCCTTGTGGGCGTTTTTTTGTGCCGACATCTTACTGATCTTATGATTTATTGCCTGCAAAACATCAGGGGCAAGCAGTGACCAGTCTAAATCGAGTTATCATGGCACGGCGCAGCCGGCAGTGGGTCCGCGGCCTGAAGCCGGAAACACTTGATGTCATTGAGATTTCTGGTTCGTGGGGTAAGCAATTTGGATTTTGCAGCTATGAACAGATTTGGCATAAGCAACATGATATCTGCACCGGACCCGTTCTGAACAAACAACAGCAGGTGCGAAAGGTCGATCTGGTTTTGGCCAATCAGGTGTGGGAGCACTTGGATCGCCCGGTTGAAGCCACGCTGAACGTGCTAGAGATGCTAAGGCCCGGAGGGTATTTCTGGCTGGCCGTCCCGTTCTTCATTCCGTTTCACGCTGCTCCGCATGACTGTTCGCGCTGGTCTGCGCGCGGATTGAAAAACCTGCTCACTGAGTGTGGGTTCGACCCGGATCTCATCCGGGCCGAACAGTGGGGCAATCGGCATGCCGCTTTGCGCAATCTCGAACTTGAATGGCCTCCTGTTTATGACCCTGAGACAGACAATTTGGAGAACGATCCCGATTTTCCAATCTGCGCATGGGCTCTGGCTAAGAAAACCAGTGCTTAAGCCGAGTGTCGAAAAATCGCCTGTTCTTACTTTGTTCTAATTTTTTGGTTGGAGACTCAGCCGCTCTCGCCTATCTCTGAGTGACGTTGGTTGTTGGGGGCCTGAATGGCTGAGCTGAAGAATATCGAGGTGCGCGGTGCGCGCGAGCATAACCTCAAGAGCATTGATGTCGACATCCCACGGGATCAGCTGGTGGTGATCACTGGCCTGTCGGGCTCGGGTAAGTCTTCTTTGGCATTTGATACGATCTATGCCGAAGGGCAGCGCCGCTATGTCGAAAGCCTGTCGGCCTATGCGCGCCAGTTCCTCGATATGATGGAGAAGCCCGATGTGGATCACATTAGCGGACTAAGCCCCGCGATTTCGATCGAGCAGAAGACGACCTCAAAAAACCCGCGTTCGACCGTGGGCACCGTAACCGAGATCTACGACTATCTGCGCTTGCTCTTTGCCCGTGCTGGTACGCCTTACAGCCCGGCCACAGGATTGCCGATTGAGGCACAGCAGGTGCAGGACATGGTCGACCGGATCATGACGATGGAGGAGGGCACGCGCGGCTATCTGCTGGCCCCCATCGTTCGTGATCGGAAGGGTGAATATCGGAAAGAGTTCCTTGAGCTGCGCAAGCAGGGTTTTCAACGCGTCAAGGTAGATGGTGAGTTCTATGAATTGGATGAGCCGCCGACGCTGGACAAGAAGTTCCGCCACGATATCGACGTCGTTGTCGATCGTCTGGTGGTACGAGAGGGCATGGAAACACGCCTGGCCGACAGCCTAAGGACCGCACTGGATCTGGCGGACGGGATCGCAATCCTCGAAACCGCACCGAAGGAGGGCGACCCGGAACGCATCACATTCAGTGAGAATTTTGCCTGCCCGGTCAGTGGGTTCACCATCCCCGAGATCGAGCCGCGCCTGTTCTCATTCAACGCGCCCTTTGGGGCTTGCCCCGATTGCGACGGGCTTGGGGTCGAACTGTTCTTTGATGAACGTCTGGTCGTGCCGGACCAGACATTGAAACTCTATGACGGGGCGCTTGCGCCCTGGCGGAAGGGTAAATCACCCTATTTTCTGCAAACGATCGAAGCTATCGCGCGACATTACGAGTTTGACAAGAACACTCCCTGGAAGGACTTGCCCAAGAAAGTCCAGCAGGTGTTTCTGCGCGGGTCTGGTGATGAAGAGATCCAGTTCCGTTATGATGAAGGTGGCCGCGTCTATCAGGTTACCCGAAGCTTTGAAGGCGTCATCCCCAACATGGAGCGCCGCTATCGCGAGACTGACAGCGCCTGGATTCGCGAAGAATTCGAGCGCTATCAAAACAACCGACCCTGCGGCACATGCAAAGGCTACCGTCTGCGTGCTGAGGCGCTGGCCGTCAAAATTGCGGGTTTGCACGTTGGACAGGTCGTCGAAATGTCGATCCGCGAGGCGTTGGCCTGGGTCGAGGATGCCCCAAATCATCTGAGCGCACAAAAGAACGAGATCGCGCGCGCAATTCTCAAGGAAATTCGCGAGCGGTTGGGTTTTTTGAATAATGTTGGATTAGAGTATCTTACGATGTCTCGTTCAAGTGGTACCCTGTCCGGAGGTGAAAGTCAGCGTATCCGTCTGGCGAGCCAGATCGGCTCGGGCCTGACCGGGGTATTGTATGTACTCGACGAGCCATCGATTGGTCTGCACCAACGCGACAATGATCGTCTGCTGGGAACGCTCAAGAATTTGCGTGACCAGGGCAACACGGTCATCGTCGTTGAACATGACGAAGAGGCCATTCGCGAGGCGGATTATGTGTTTGATATCGGTCCCGGTGCAGGAGTGCATGGGGGACAGGTGGTCAGCCACGGTACGCCCGAGCATATCGCCGGCGATGCGGCCTCGATCACCGGTCAATATCTTTCGGGCACGCGCGAGATCCCGGTGCCGGTTGAGCGGCGAAAGGGTAAGAAGCAAAAAGTAGCCGTTGTTAAGGCGACGGGAAACAACCTCAAGAACGTTACGGCCGAATTTCCGCTGGGAAAATTTGTTTGTGTGACCGGTGTGTCTGGCGGTGGAAAATCGACGCTGACGATTGAGACTTTGTTCAAAACCGCCTCGATGCGGTTGAACGGCGCTCGCCAGACACCGGCGCCCTGTGAAACGATCAAAGGGCTAGAGCATCTGGACAAGGTGATCGACATAGATCAGCGACCCATTGGCCGGACTCCACGTTCAAATCCAGCGACTTACACCGGGGCTTTCACCCCGATCCGAGACTGGTTTGCCGGGTTGCCAGAAGCCAAAGCGCGTGGATACAAGCCCGGGCGGTTCAGCTTTAACGTCAAAGGCGGCCGGTGCGAAGCGTGTCAGGGTGATGGCGTCATCAAGATCGAGATGCACTTTCTGCCTGATGTTTATGTCACCTGCGAAACCTGTAAAGGCGCGCGATACAACCGTGAGACGCTTGAGATCAAATTCAAGGGTAAGTCCATCGCGGATGTACTTGATATGACAGTGGAAGATGCGCAGGAGTTTTTTAAAGCGGTGCCATCGATCCGTGACAAGATGGATGCCTTGGCTCGCGTTGGGCTCGGCTACATCAAAGTTGGTCAACAGGCGACCACGCTCTCCGGTGGTGAGGCGCAGCGTGTAAAGCTCTCTAAAGAACTGAGCAAGCGATCAACGGGTCGAACGCTGTATATTTTGGACGAACCCACAACGGGTCTGCATTTCGAGGACGTGCGTAAGCTATTGGAAGTCCTGCACGAACTGGTCGACCAAGGAAATACTGTTGTTGTCATCGAACATAATCTCGATGTCGTAAAAACCGCCGACTGGATAATCGACATTGGCCCGGAAGGTGGCGATGGCGGAGGTCAGATTGTGGCTGAGGGTACGCCCGAAGACGTCGCTGAATGTGAGCGTAGCCACACTGGGCGTTATCTGAAGCCAATGCTGGATGGGCAAGCCGTAGCTGCCGAATAGGAACAGAGCGAGAGAAGAAAATGCTGCGAATTTTCTTCTCTGTTGCTTCGTAGAGCGCTGCGTTCTTAGGTTGTTCAGTCTCTGGACCGCTTCTCAAATCGCGGTAACATGGCGCTGAAATCGCGACCCAAGCCATTTTCTTGTTCGACAAACTGTTCATATAGCTTTGTCGCAACCTGTCCCATGGGCGTATCAGCGTCCGCACTTTCGGCAGCCTGTTGGCTGAGACGTAGATCTTTCAACATCAGCTCGGCGGCGAAACCAGGGGTATAGTCATTGTCGGATGGGCTTTCGGGTCCAACGCCTGGGGCAGGGCAATAGGCGTTCATTGTCCAGCTGTACCCTGACGAGGTGCTGACCACATCGAACATCTTTTGCCGGTCCAGTCCCAATTTATCAGCAAGCGCAAATGCCTCGCAGGTCGCGATCATCGTCACGCCGAGGATCATGTTGTTGCAGATTTTGGCGGCCTGACCCGCGCCAGCTTCACCGCAGTGAACCGCTTTTTGCCCCATGATTTCAAATAACGGAGCCGCCTTGGCAAAAGCTGCGTCAGATCCACCGGCCATAAAGGTCAAAGTGCCTGCAGCGGCCCCACCAATCCCGCCGGATACAGGTGCATCAACTGATAGCAGACCAGCCTGAGCAGCTTGCTGCGCCACCGCGCGGGCGCTGTCGACATCGACCGTAGAGCAGTCAATCAGAACCGCGCCGTCTTGCATTTCAGGGACAACTTCATCAGCCACAGCGCGCAGAATTTGCCCGTTGGGAAGCATGGTGATAACCACGTCGGCTTCCGAAGCAGCGGCAGCGCCGGAAGACGCCATGGCCACGCCTTCGATGGCGACATCAACTTGATCAAAGCCGATGACGTCATGGCCCGCGCGCGCCAGATTGGCCGCCATCGGGCCGCCCATGTTGCCAAGCCCTATGAATGCGATTTTCATCCCTTACTCCTCTGAAAAGCTTAAAGCATCCGCACCGAGCGGCTGCAGCATCTTGGACACTGCGACGGCAGGCACATCCAAATCTGCAAACTGCCAATTCGGGTTGCGATCCTTGTCGATGATCTGGGCGCGAATGCCTTCCAGAAAATCGCCATGCTCCATCGCGCGATAGGTAAACCGGTACTCCAGATCCAGCGCTTTTTGCAATGTCAGGTTGGTTCCGCGCAGCCGATGCAACATCTCGACAGCACAAGCCATGGAGATAGGAGAGTTTCGCTGCAGTGTGCCGAGAATTTTCGTCGAAAATTCTGTGTCATCGCTGCGCAAGCTGTTCAGGATATCGCCAAGGCTTTCTCCGCTGAATAGCCTGTCGATCTCGCCCTGCATTTCAGCCAAGGGGCTATCCGGTGCGGGCACTGCATGCTCATCCACCAGTTCCGCCCGTCCAGAGGCTTCCAACTGGTCTATCAGCCCCGCCCAATGCTCTTGGGGAATGAAATGGTCGGCAAACCCGGCATAGATCGCATCTCCGGGCCCCATGCGGTGGCCGGTGGTACCCAGATACTCGCCCAAACGCCCCGGCGCCAGCGCCAACATCAGCGATCCGCCCACATCAGGAACCAGCCCGATTGAGCATTCCGGCATCGCGATCTTTGAGCTTTCTCCAACCACTCGATGGCTGCCATGGCACCCGATGCCAACCCCGCCACCCATGGTGAAACCTTGCAGGAAGCTGACCACTGGTTTTGAGTACTCAAAAATCAAGGCATTCAGGCGGTATTCGTCGCGCCAAAACGTTTGGCCATAAGCATAGTCCGCCTTGGTGCCGGTCGCATAAAGCTCGGCAATATCTCCGCCAGCGCAAAAGGCTTTGTCGCCTTCGGCATCGAGAATGATCAGATCGACTTGATCATCCTCACGCCAGTCGCGCAGAGCGGTATCGATGGCCATGCACATCTCATAGCTAAGGGCGTTCAGGGCGTGTGGTCGTGTCAGCGTGATGCGCCCGGCACGGCCTGTGGTGCGAATGTCGATATCGGACATCAAAGACCTCAGCGATTGGAGAGCATCTGGCGCGCAACGATCACGCGCATGATCTCGTTCGTGCCTTCCAGAATTTGGTGCACGCGCAGATCCCGCACCAGTTTCTCGATGCCATAATCCGCCAGATAGCCATATCCGCCGTGCAATTGCAGACACTGATCCACAACCTTCGATCCGGTTTCTGTTACGAATTTCTTGGCCATCGCACAGAATTTTGTGGCGTCCGGTGCGCCCTGATCAAGTTTCCACGCTGCCTGACGCAAGAATGTGCGCGCCGCCTGTAGCTCAATCTCCATATCTGCCAGTCGGAACTGCAGCGCTTGAAACTGATCGATCGATTGTCCAAAGGCCTTGCGCTCGGACATATACTGCAACGTCATGTCCAGACCGTTCTGAGCTGCCCCCAGCGAGCAGGAGGCGATGTTCAGGCGGCCACCGTCCAGCCCCATCATCGCGTATTTGAAACCGTCGCCTTCAGCTCCGACCAGATTGCCGGATGGAATTTTGCAATCGTCAAACTGAACTTGCGCGGTTGGCTGGCTTTTCCAACCCATTTTCTGTTCCAGACCACCGAAACTCAGGCCCGGCGTGCCGTCTTCGACATATACCGTCGAGATCCCCTTGGGACCGTCCTGACCCGTGCGCACCATGCAGACATAGGCATCCGAATAGCCGCCGCCGGAAATGAACGCTTTTGTGCCGTTGAGCGTGAAGCCTTCATTGGTCCGTTCAGCGCGCGTTTTCAGCGCCGCAGCGTCCGATCCCGATCCGGGTTCCGTCAGGCAGTAGCTGAGGACGGTTTCGAGGCTGAGGATACTTGGCATAATGCGGTACTTCAGATCGTCACTGCCAAAGCTGTCCAGCATTTTGGCGCACATGTTGTGAATCGACAGGAACGCCGCGACCGAGGGGCAGGCCATCGATAACGCTTCGAACACCAGTGTCGCATCCAATCGCGTCAAACCCGAACCGCCAGCCTCTTCCGAGACATAAAGTCCACCAAATCCTAGTTCGCCGATTTTGGGCCAAAGCTCTTTGGGGATGGTTCCGTCTGCTTCCCACTGACGCGCGAAGGGGGCGATGTGGTCTTGGCCAAAGGCGTAGGCCATGTCGAAAATGGCCGTTTGTTCTTCGGTCAGCGCGAAATCCATGACGTGTGCTTCCTGATGGCTATAGAATTGAACGAGCGTTTTATTCTTCAATCCTTACAGAAATTTTTCAATGACGGCAAACCCGGCGATTTAGGGGATTTCTGGACGGTGAGGTATACTGCGGGAATTCTGCTTTCTTGATCATTACGGAGTATTCTTATGTCGTCACACAAGCTTGCTGTTATCGCGATTCACGGCATGGGCAGCCAGTACAATCCTCAGAACCAGCCCCCATCCACGACCCCAACGTTTTCCAAAGGGCTGAAACGACGCGTTTCAAACCGGGTCGGCGCGGATATGGATGATGTGATCTGGCACGAGGTGGTCTGGGCACAGATCCTGCAAGGGCGGCAAAAGGCATATCTGCGCAAGGTCAACCGCAGCCTTGGATACGATAAGCTGCGCGAGTTTGTAGTGTGCAATCTGTCGGATGCTGCTTCTTACCGACCAACTCCGGATGATGGCGATAAGATCTATGAAGCGATCCACAAAAAAATCGAGAATGTGATGGGGGTCGTCAAATACCAGGTCGGACCACAGGGGCCTGTACTGATCCTGGCGCATTCGCTGGGTGGGCACATAATGTCGAACTATATTTATGACATGCAAAGACATCTGCGCCAGGGTGGTTCACCGGTTCACCCGACAGATGTTGAAAACATGAAAACCGTTGCTGGCCTCGTGACGTTTGGGTGCAATATTCCGATTTTTCTGTTCGCATATCCCGAGAATGAGATTTTTCCGATCATGGCCCCGAACCGCGCGCTGCCGCCTGCGTTGCAGTTTTCGACCTGGTGGCGAAACTACTATGACAAGCATGATGTTTTGGGTTTTCCTTTGGGCAAAAGCGCGCCAAGCTATGAACAGCTCGCTCAAAGTGGGGCCTTGAAGGATAAGCCGATCAATGCGGGCAAAATCTTTACGTCGTGGAACCCGCTTTCGCATAACGGATACTGGACGGATCGCGATTTGTATGAACCCGTAGCGGACCGGATCAAAGAGATTTTGGCGGCGATTTGACTTTATAGGTCGGCGTGAAATTCCTCGATCAGGTGCTTGACCACCGCCATGCCCGGATCATCCCCGCGCGCCAAAGCTTCAGCGTAAACACGGCGTTGGCGGGTGGCGGAGGTGCCATTTTCTGCGATCTGCCGAAGGCGGGCGAGTTCGGTCATGGTGCCCAATGCCTCGGTGTCTTCGGCCAACATGCCCATCAGCTCTCCGATCAGTTCAGCCATCGGCTTGATTGAGCGATCACCGAAATCGATCAGACCTTCGCCCACACCGTAGCGCTGCGCGCGCCAACGGTTTTCGCCGATCAGAAACTTATCATATTGCCGCCAACGAAGATTGCGGTCTTTCAGGCGGCACAGCATCCGGGTCAGCGCCTGCACTAGCGCTGCAAGCGAAAGCGTATGTTCAAGCCTTGGCTGTACGTCCATGATGCGTGTTTCTAGGGTAGGGAACCGGTGAGATGGACGTAGGTCCCACCAGATTTTAGAGGTGTCCTCGATCACGCCGAGTTCGACCAGCACGCCGGTGGTGCGTTCGTATTCGCCCCAACTGCTGAACACCGGGGGCAGACCGGTCCGGGGCAGATTGTCGAACACGGTGAGCCTATAGGAGGAAAGCCCGGTATCTTCGCCGTTCCAATAAGGAGACGAGGTCGACAACGCCAGCAGATGGGGCAGGAAGTAAGAAAGCTGGGGTACCAGGTCGGCGCGCAAGGCTTGATCTTCGACGCCCACATGCACATGCATTCCGCAGATCAGCATCCGCCGCGCCACGCCGCCCAAAGCATGCTGCAGGGCGTCGTAGCGCTCTTTCCGTGTGTGGTGCTGGTCTTTCCAGTTCGCAAACGGGTGGCAAGAGACCGCGATCGGAGCCAAATTATACTCGGCTGCACGTTTTGAAACACAAGAACGCAGGCGCTTTAGATCTTCGCGCGCCGATCTGATCGTAGCATGTGGGCGGGTCCCGACTTCGATCTGGCACTGCAGAAATTCCGGGCTGACCTGGCCTTCGAAATCTGCCTGACAAGCTTCCATCAATGCTGCGGGCGCCTCGGCGAGCTGCAGACTGTCTTGATCGACCAGCAGGTATTCCTCTTCAATGCCGATCGTGAATTCCTGCTGCATGGCGGCCCTCGTTGGTCAATTCACATCAGTGAATACGGAAATTAGCGTTTTGCCAAGGGTTTGGCCTGTCGGTTCTTGCGGAAGTCCTGCGTGCACAGGTAAAGAGCGGGCGCAACGTAATGTGGAGCCGTCCTCGTGAAACCCAGAAAATTTCCGCAGATCAATGCAGCCCTGGATGAGTTGGGCGTCAAGCTGATCGACAAGGTTACGGAACAGGATGAACGGGCGCGGCTGGAAGCGTTCGAACGGGCAGGGGGATTGACCAGGCCCGCTTATGCCCTGTCGCCGGGAATGGACGGATTCGATATCGCGCAACTTGTCGAAGAGTATACGCGCCATGCCGATGCGCTTGCAGCTTTGAAGGACCCGGCGCGAAACCAGACTGGGTATCACACCGGCAATGGATACTACGATAGCCCGGATGCGGATGCGCTTTACCTGATGATCCGCCGCTTTCAGCCCAAGCGCGTGATCGAGGTCGGTTGTGGGAACTCTACCCGCGTGACGCGGCAGGCGATCATAGATGGTGGTTTGGATACGACGATCACGGCAATTGATCCGTACCCGCGCGCAGATATCGCCCATGTCGTCGATCAGTTTGAGCAGAAGCGACTGGAAGAAGTAGATCCCGCGCTGTTCGATCAGCTTGAGGCTGGGGATGTTCTGTTCATCGATTCAAGCCATGTGGTTCGGATGAGCAACGATGTCGCCCATCTATTCTGTCGGATCATTCCGGCGCTGAAACCCGGCGTTGTCATTCATGTCCACGATGTTTTTCTGCCTTATGAATACCCCAAACGGTTCTTCTATGACTGCCCAGGATGGGGTGAGCAGTACATGTTGCACGCCTTGCTGCAATCCGGTTTCTATTCAATGCTTTGGCCCGGTTATTACCTGCAGCAGGATCGCCCCGACGCCGTCGCAACGCTGCCGTTTCTAGAAGAGGGCCGTGCGCAGAGCATCTGGGTTCAGCTCAAAGAAAATTGATTTCTGTGTGATCCGGTTCGAACCCAGGCCCGTAACCCTTTCCATAACAAGCTGGAGAGGAGTTAACAGCCATGTTCCGCCGCACATTCATGGGCGCTGCCGCCGCATTTGCACTTGCACTGCCCGCCAAGGCACAGGCCGCTGATATCGTCGATACCGCAGTTGCTGCCGGGTCATTCAACACCCTGGTTGCTGCCGTTCAGGCCGCGGGCCTGGTTGATACGCTGAAAGGCGATGGGCCCTTCACCGTCTTTGCACCCACGGATGAAGCTTTTGCAGCTCTGCCTGAAGGCACTGTTGAAACCCTACTTCTGCCGGAAAACAAGGACCAGTTGGTGTCGATCCTGACCTACCATGTCGTGCCAGCCAAAGTGATGTCCGGCGACATTGCAGGAAAGCGCGCGAAGGTTCTGACCGTGCAAGGCGACCGACTAAGCGTGAACGCAAAAAATGGCGTGAAAGTTAATGGTGCCAAAGTTGTGCAGGCCGACATCGAAGCCAGCAACGGCGTCATTCACGTTGTCGACGAAGTGATCATTCCCGAATAAATCTACCACCTTCACGAAAACAAAAGCCCCGTTCCTGATGGACGGGGCTTTTTTGTGTTTCGTGTAGAAACTCGCCGTTTAGACCAAACGTACCTGAGTACCGACCTCTACCAGCGGATACAGCTCTTCAACGTGCTGGTTATAGAGACCAATACAGCCGGACGAGCTCTGACGTCCAATCTTGCGGGTATCATAGGTGCCGTGAACCAGGTAGGCAGGCCAGCCAAGATACATAGCGCGAGTTCCCAATGGGTTTCCAGGTTCACCACCCTCCATGCGAATTGGCAACGAGGGATCGCGTTCGCGCATTGATGGGGTTGGTGTCCAGCTTGGGTTCTCCGCCTTGCGTGTGACTTTGGTATAGCCGCGCTTGGTCAGCTCTTCGCTCATCGGGACAGAACTGGGGTACAGCTTGTAGGTTCCATCCGGCCCCCAGTAATGAACAGCCCGGCTGGTGATATCGGCCAACAATGCGCCGACGCCCAACTCGTCAAAGTGATCCTGCCAATTCTGCTGCGAGAACGATGAAACGTTACGACGTACTGGAAGCTGCGTGCTGATTGCTTCCTCGGTCTGTGGGAAAGCATCAGTGCTTTGAGCACGCACGATAGCAGGGGCCGCAATCAGCGATGCAGCGCCCAAAAGGGCGTGACGACGGGTAAAACGATTTTGGGACAAGGTTGCCTCCAGGGAGTTATGAGCTGCTCGGATAGTTGAATTACCGATAAAATATTAGTGAATGCCTGCTTTTTCCAGAGGGCGACCTCTGAATTTCTTGTGAGGTACGCGATCAGGCAGCAACTGGCGCAGGCACGAAAAAACCCGACCCATGTAGGGCCGGGTTTCCTGATTTGTAAGCTGAATGATCAGTCCATCGCTTTGAAGTTGAACTCGCCACCTTCCTTGATGCCCGACGGCCAGCGCGATGTCACTGTTTTGGTGCGGGTGTAGAACTTGAAGCTGTCTGGACCGTGCTGGTTCAGGTCGCCGAACATCGATTTCTTCCAGCCGCCAAAAGTGTGGTAGGCCAGCGGAACCGGGATCGGAACGTTGATGCCGACCATGCCGATGTTCACACGGCTGGCAAAGTCGCGCGCCGTATCACCGTCGCGGGTGAAGATCGCAGTGCCGTTGCCGTATTCATGATCCATCGCCAGTTTCAGCGCCTCTTCATAAGAACCCGCGCGGACGGTCGACAGGACCGGGCCAAAGATCTCTTGCTTGTAGATATCCATGTCGGGAGTGACGTTGTCGAACAGGTGCGGGCCAACAAAGAAGCCATCCTCATAGCCCTGCAGGCTGAAGTCGCGGTTGTCGACAACCAGCTTCGCGCCCTGCTCAACGCCCGAGTTGATCAGGCCAAGGATACGCTCTTTCGCGGCAGCAGTAACAACCGGACCCATGTCTACGTCGTCGCCCGCTGTGTAGGGGCCGACTTTCAGCTTTTCTACGCGCGGGATCAGTTTTTCGATCAGTGCGTCTGCGGTTTCTTCACCCACAGGAACGGCAACCGAGATCGCCATGCAGCGCTCGCCAGCCGCGCCAAAACCCGCACCGACCAGCGCGTCAGCAGCTTGATCCAGATCGGCGTCAGGCATAACGATCATGTGGTTCTTGGCGCCACCGAAGCACTGCGCGCGTTTGCCGTTGGCGGTTGCACGAGCATAGATGTACTGCGCGATCGGGGTTGAACCCACGAACGACACGCCCTGAATGATTTCGCTGTCCAGCAGGGTGTCCACGGCCTCTTTGTCACCGTTTACGACTTGGAACACGCCCTTGGGCAGACCAGCTTCGACAAACAGCTCTGCCAGCATCAATGGAACAGAGGGGTCGCGCTCGGACGGCTTTAGAACAACTGCGTTGCCGCAGGCCAGTGCCGGGCCAACGTGCCAAAGCGGCATCATTGCGGGGAAGTTGAATGGCATGATCGAAGCGACCACGCCCAGCGGCTGACGCATCGAATACATATCGATGCCCGGGCCCGCGCTGTCGGTGAACTCACCTTTCAGCATCTGGGGCGCGCCGATGCAGTACTCGATCACTTCCAGACCACGCTGCAAGTCACCCTTCGCATCGGGAATGGTCTTGCCATGTTCCCGGCTGAGAGCCTCGGCCAGCTTGTCCATGTCGCGGTTCATCAAGCCAACCATCGCCATCATAACGCGCGCGCGCTTCTGCGGGTTGGTTGCGCCCCAAGCGACCTGAGCTGCTGCAGCGTCTTCGATCGCAGCGGTGGTCTCGGCGACACTGGCCATCGGGCATTGGTACTGCACTTCACCCGTTGCTGGGTTGAATACATTGTCAAAGCGGCCAGATGTGCCAGCGACATTTTCGCCGTTGATGAAATGGGTCAGGTTCTGCATTGCAAACTCCTCCGGATTAAGTTGCGCGAAGAATAGACTTGCGAAAATCACCTGAACAGAGGCAATATTTCAAATCAGTTTTGCAAAAATGCAAAGGGTAGAACATGACGCCGAATTGGGATGATTTGCGGGTTTTCCTGGCGGTCGCGCGCGATGAAAGCCTTTCGGGTGCGGGGCGGGTTCTCAAGATAGACCCGGCGACTGTCGGGCGCAGAATCGCGCGGCTCGAAGCGGCATTGGACGCGGTGTTGTTCACGAAATCACAGCAGGGCTATGTGTTGACGACTGCAGGACAACGCCTGATGGAGCATGGGCTGCAGGCGGAAGAAGCTATGCGCGCAGCGACTGGTGTCATGTCAGGCTCTGCCAAATCGCTAAGCGGTCAGATCCGAATTGGTGCCCCGGATGGTAGTGCCAATTACCTGTTGCCACAGGTCTGCGCCAAGATCAGCGATGCCAATCCTGATCTCGACATTCAGATCCTGGCGTTGCCGCGCATCATCAACCTATCCCGGCGAGAGGCCGACATGGCGGTAACAGTCAGTGCGCCCACCGCAGGGAAACTGCTGGTGCAGAAGATATCCGACTATCGGCTGCATATGGTCGCAACGAAGGAATACCTGAGTCGTCACGCCGAAATTCGATCCATCGAGGATCTAAAAGGGCATCGGATGATAGGCTATATTCCGGACATGATTTTCGACCGCGAGCTGGACTATCTCAACGACATTGGTGTTGAACGTGTCGCGCTTGCATCAAACTCTGTTTCTGTTCAGCTGCGACAAGTTTCGCTGGGAACAGGAGTCTGCGTGGCACATGATTTCACATTGCCGTTCCATCGGGGATTGCAGAAAATCCTGACGGATCAGGTCAGTCTGACCCGGGGGTTCTATCTGGTCCGCCATCAGGGTGATCAGCGCAATGAGCGGTTGAACCGCTTTGCCGAGGCGTTGACGCGCGGAATACGGGACGAAGTAGCGCGGCTTGAGCGCGAAGCTTCACCTTGACACATTCACACATTCCGGCAACGCTTTGGAAAACAGTACGTAATTCCGGAGGTTTTCGCTTATGCTTGTACAGGCCATTCTCAAATCCAAGGCCAGCGGCGGTGTGGAGACGGTCGAGCCAACGGCATCCGTTTCTCAGGCTGCGGAGATTCTTGCGGAAAAGCGGATTGGTACTGTGGTCATTTCCGAGGATGGGGGGCAGACGGCAGCGGGTATTTTATCCGAACGAGACATTGTTCGCGAGTTGGCTGCCAGCGGCAGTGGGTGCCTAGATAAACCCGTTAGCAACTATATGACCAAGCAACTTGTGACCGCCAGCCAGCAGGATACTGTTGAGTCTATCCTGTCCCAGATGACCGAAGGACGATTTCGCCACATGCCTGTATTGGAAGATGGCAAACTGGTCGGCATCGTTACGCTGGGTGATGCGGTCAAGGCGCAACTGGCTGAACTTGCTATGGAAAAAGACGCGCTTGAGGGCATGATCATGGGGCACTGAACGCGGGGGCTGTTTCAGCCTCTTGCACCTGCGGCAAAGTTGTGTTTGCTTGCGCAGAAATATTGTTGCGCTGGAGAGCCCAATGCGGGTTGGATTATATCCCGGTACTTTCGACCCTATCACCATGGGTCATATAGACATTATTCGCCGCGCGGCTGCGCTGGTGGATAAGCTCGTCATTGGTGTTGCTATCAACCGGGACAAGGGCCCGCTGTTTTCTTTGGAAGAACGTGTCGCGATGATCGAGGCCGAATGCGCCCATCTAACCGAGCAGACTGGCACCGAGATTGTCGCGCATCCGTTTGAAAACCTGTTGATCGATTGCGCCCGCGATGTAGGCGCTCAGATCATCGTGCGCGGACTGCGTGCGGTTGCGGATTTCGAGTATGAATTCCAGATGGTTGGGATGAATCGCGCGTTGGACGACTCGATTGAGACCGTGTTCTTGATGGCAGAGGCACGGCATCAAGCCATTGCGTCGAAACTGGTCAAAGAAATCGCCAGATTGAACGGGGACGTGTCAAAATTCGTCACGCCCCGCGTTAATTCCGCCTTGAAAGAGCGGTTAGGATAGCGCGCCCATCGCGGCGGCAGTGTCCAGCATCCGGTTCGAGAAGCCCCATTCGTTGTCGTACCATGCAAGCACACGAACCAATGTGCCGTCAGTTACTTTGGTTTCAGCCAGTGAAACCGTCGAGCTATGCGAGTCGTGGTTGAAATCGATCGAGATCAAGGGGCGATTCTCGGCCGCCAGCACACCGGGGATTTTGGCGGCGGCTTCTACAAAGAGGGCATTGACCTCTTCTTCGGTCGTCGGTCGCGAAACCTCAGCAACCAGATCAACGACTGAGACATTGGGCGTGGGGACACGAATGGCTTGCCCGGTCAACTTACCAGCAAGCTGCGGCAGAACCAGACCAACAGCCGATGCCGCGCCAGTTGTCGTCGGAATCATCGACAGCGCAGCTGCGCGCGACAGGTAGGGGTCTTTGCCCGCAGTGTCGTGAACCGGTTGGCTGGCCGTATATGCATGAACTGTGGTCATGTTGCCGTGTTTGATACCTAGTCCTGCGTCCAAAGCCGCCGCGACCGGCGACAGGCAGTTGGTGGTGCACGAGGCATTGGAAACAACGATATCGTCGGCGGTTAACTCATGATCGTTCACGCCGAACACGACTGTCTTCACGCCGCCGTCGCCACGGGCAGGGGCCGAGATCAACACTTTCTTTGATCCGTTTTTCAGGTGCCGCTCAGCTGCTTCACGGGTCCGGAAAACACCGGTGCATTCCAGAACCACATCCACATCAGACCAGTCCAGTGCTTCGGGATCACGCTCGCTGGTCAGCCGGATGGGCCCAGCACCCACGTCCAGACCTGCATCAGTCAGAGTTACGGGATTGGAATAGCGTCCATGCACGCTGTCGAACTCGAACAGATGTGCGTTCATTTCGGGCTTTGCCAGATCGTTGATTGCGATGATTTCAACATCAGTACGTCCGGATTCCATGACGGCCCGAAGAACGCCGCGCCCGATCCGTCCAAATCCATTGATTGCCAGCTTGAGTGTCATAATGCGCTCCGTCAGAACATGGTCCATAGATGGTTAGCGCTAACAAAGCCAGATTGGCGCGAAAGTCAAGAAAAACCTCTGTCAGCGCCAGAAGGCGAGCCAATCCAGGAAATCGTAGAGCTTCTTGCCCAGGAACAGCAGGTGTTCGGTGCCGAATAGTGCCACGTCCAGCATCAGACCGCCCAGAATTAGGATTCCAAGCCAGATGGCGATTTGATTTGTCATTTCTGCGCCCTGAACGTAAATGCCCGCTCAGATAACCTGAGCGGGCATAAAGGTACAAGCGATGTGCGAAGGGTCAGTTAAGGCGGCCCATCGCGACGGCGACATCCGCCATACGCACCGAGAATCCCCATTCGTTGTCATACCATGCCAATACGCGCACCATTCGGTTGTCGACAACTCGGGTCTGATCCGGCGCAAAGATCGAGCTTTCTTCGGTGTGGTTGAAATCGGTCGAAACCAGCGGCGCGGGCTCATACCCTAGAACGCGCTGCATCGGGCCTTTCGCTGCCTCTTCGACGATGGCGTTGACCTCTTCGACAGTGACGTCGCGCGAGGCGCGGAAAGACAGGTCAACGGCCGAAACATTCGGGGTAGGCACGCGGATGGCCGAGCCGTCCAGGCGCCCTTTGAGGTTCGGCAGAACCTCTCCCAGTGCTGCAGCGGCGCCAGTGGACGTCGGGATCATCGACATGGCGGCAGCGCGGGCGCGATAAAGATCGCTGTGGCGACGGTCCAGCGTCGGTTGGTCGCCGGTATAGGCGTGAATCGTGGTCATGATGCCATGCTCGATGCCGATACCTTCGTCCAGAACCTTGGCAAGCGGAGCAAGGCAGTTGGTGGTGCAAGAACCGTTCGACACCATATTGTCGTTTGCGGTCAGGCTGTTGTGGTTCACACCAAATACGATGGTCTTGTCGACATTTTTGCCGGGAGCCGACAGCAGAACCTTACCAGCGCCGCGCTCAAGATGGGTTTTGGCTTTCAGGCCGTCGTTGAATTTACCGGTGCATTCCAGAACGACATCGCAGCCTTCCCAGTCCAGCTCGTTCATATCGTAGGTCGAGAACATCTCCATCGGGCCGCGACCCAGATCCATGGTGTTGCCTTCGACCGAGACGTCGCGTGGGAAACGTCCATGGATGCTGTCGTATTTCAACAGATGCGCCGAGGTTTCCAGCGGGCCGGTGGCGTTGACCTTGATCACTTCGATGTCGTTGCGCGCCGATGCGGCGATGTGCGACAGAGTACAGCGGCCGATGCGGCCAAAACCATTGATACCGACCTTGATGGTCATCCGACGTCTCCAAAAATGCGCTTGCGTTGCAGGCCATATAGCCGCGAATATTGAATCTCAAAAGGGCAAAAATGGCATATTTTTAAGGTGTTAGCGCAAACCTGCGCCGATTGCGCTAACGCTTGCGCTAGCCGTTGGATCAGGTAGGGTCCGATCGAACAGATGAATGGAAAGGAAGCGCGATGAGTGGTCTGTTGGCCCTGTTGGACGACGTGGCGGGCATTGCAAAGGTCGCGGCGGCTTCGGTGGACGATGTGGTGGCCGCTGCCGGCAAGGCTGGGGCCAAGACTGCGGGTGTGATCATTGACGATGCGGCCGTGACGCCCAAATACGTTCAGGGTTTTGCCCCAGCGCGGGAACTGCCGATCATCTGGCGCATCGCGCGCGGATCGATTTTCAACAAGATCATTCTGTTGTTGCCAGTGGCATTGCTACTAGCCAATTTTGCGCCTTGGTTGATCACACCGCTGCTTATGCTCGGTGGTTCATATCTGTGTTTCGAGGGGGCCGAGAAGATTTTTCACGTCCTGTTTCCACATGGGAGCCATGTGATAGACGAAGATATGAAAAATCCTGATCCTGGCCATCTGGAAGAAAAAAAGGTGAAGGGTGCGATCAAGACTGACTTTATCCTGTCTGCTGAAATCATGACCATCGCTTTGGCGGCCATTGAAGCGCCGAATGTGTGGATGCAAGCCGCGACGCTGGCCGTGGTGGGCGTTGGGGTCACCGTCGCCGTTTATGGCTCGGTCGCTCTGATCGTGAAAATGGATGATGTCGGGCTGTTCCTGGCGCAAAACGCTCCGACGCCGATAGGGCGTGGAACGGGAAGGGGCCTAGTCAAAGCGATGCCCGTTGTCATGAAAGTTCTATCTATCGTTGGTACTGCTGCCATGCTGTGGGTCGGCGGGTCGATTATGATCCACGGTATGGAGGTCCTGAGCTTTGGCTGGCTGGGCCATCACATTTACGACTGGGCAAATGCTGCGAGTCATGCTGTGTCTGAACAATGGGCAGGCGCGGTAAAGTGGATCGCGAAGGCGACGATGGATGGTGTATTCGGTCTGGCCTATGGGCTGGCGCTGATACCGGTGGCAACCAAGCTGCTGTCCCCCGCGATCAGCGCGATTTCGGGATCTGCGAACAAACACTGAAATCAGGATCATGTGACGTGAGGTTTCATCTGGCACAACGGTAAGAGCGGGGTAAGTTCCAATCGAAGCATATCCGGTGTGAGATCGATGACTAAACTCAGCCTTTCCCAAGTCCTTGCCAGTTCAGATCGGTTGAACGGGATGCTGCAGTTTCCGGTGCCGCCAAACTGGATGCAAGGCCGCACAACATATGGCGGCTTCTCGTCTGCCTTGCTGCTGGCTGCTGCGAGAAATGCGATCGATGTTCTGCCGCCATTACGCTCGGCCCTGATCAATTTTACCGCGCCCATCGGTTCACCTCCGCTGATCGAAACCGAGGTGCTTCGCAATGGGCGGAATGTCACAACGATCAATACACGAGCAAGGATTGAGGGGAATACAGCCGCACTTGGGACATTTACGTTTGGCAAGGCACAGGACAGCCATGTGGCGTTCGAACATCCGGCTAAGGCAGAGATACAGCCAGAGATCACAGAACACTATTTCCCGCCAGATTTGCCAAAACTTCCCATCGCATTTCTTGAGAACTTCGACGTTCGATTGATCGACGGGGCGCGGCCATTTGCTGGTGCAGAGCGTGGCTATGTGAAGGTTTGGGCGCGCCATAATGATGCCGATATGCGCGATAGGATCGAAGGGTTGATCGCGATTGCGGACCTATTGCCACCGGCCATATTCCCGACATTGAAGAAGCCGGGAAACAACTCGTCAATGAACTGGATTTTCAACGTGCTCTCCGAAGATATTCATACTCGCGATGGATGGTGGTTGATGGAACATCAATTGACAGCTGGACATGACGGCTACAGCTCTCAGGTCATGCGGATGTGGAACACCGATGGTGATCTAATTGTTGATGGTATGCAGTCAGTAATAATTTTCGTCTAACAAAAAAGGCCCCGGTTTTAACCGAGGCCTTCTGACTTATTTGGGTAGGTTCAACCCAGCAGTTCTTTGACCTTGGCGATTGTTGCCTCGGTCGTGATGCCAAAATGCTTGTAGAGCTCTCCGGCGGGTGCCGACGCACCAAAGCTGGACATGCCGATGAACCCAGCCTTGGCCTCGCGACCACGCTCGCCCAGAAGCCAACGGTCCCAGCCTCCGGCGCGAACCGCAGCCTCGATACCGACGCGGACGGCTCCCGCAGGCAATACGCGCTTGCGGTAGGCTTCGTCTTGTTCGGCAAACAGCTCCATACAGGGCATGGAAACGACCCGAGTGCCGATGCCTTCGGCCTCAAGTATTGCTTTAGCTTCCATCGCCAGCGAAACCTCGGAACCTGTGGCAATCAGAATCGCCTGACGCTTGTTTTCTGCGTCAGCCAATACATAAGCGCCTTGCGCGGTCAGGTTTTTGGCTTTGTGCTGGGTCCGAACAGTTGGCACGCCTTGACGGGTCAGCGACAAAACCGAGGGGCTGTCCTTGAAGGTCAGCGCCAATTCCCAGGCTTCGGCGGTCTCAATCGTATCCGCGGGGCGGAACACATAAGTGTTCGGCGTCGCGCGCGAGATCGCCAGATGTTCCACCGGTTGGTGCGTCGGACCGTCTTCGCCCAGACCAATCGAGTCGTGGGTCATCACGAACACCGTCGGGATCTTCATAAGTGCAGCCAAACGCATCGAGGGCCGCGCATAGTCGGTGAAGGCCATGAACGTACCGCCATATGGGCGAATGCCACCATGCAGCGCCATACCGTTCATAGCAGCGGCCATACCGTGTTCACGAATGCCGTAATGGATATACCGACCCTTGCGGTTTTCCGGAAGGAACACGCCCATATCAGCCGATTTGGTGTTGTTCGATCCAGTCAGGTCAGCCGAGCCGCCAATGGTTTCGGGCATGATCGGGTTAACGACATTCAACACCTTCTCTGAAGAGGCGCGTGTGGCCAGCTTTGGCTGGTCTTCCGACATCTGTTTCTTGAACGACCGGATGGCGCCGGCCAGCTTCTTTGGTGCCTCAAACGCATAGGCGCGGTTGAATTCGGCTTGTTTACGTTCGGAGACTTGCGCAAAACGCTCCTCCCACGCTGCGCGCTCGGCTTTGCCACGTGCACCAATGGCCTCCCAAGCGGCTTTGACCTCAGCAGGGATGACGAACGCATCATGCGGCCAGTCATATGCTTCTTTGGCGGCGTTCAACTGATCCTGATCGGTCAGAGCGCCATGGCCTTTTGAAGTGTCCTGCGCCGCGTGCCCCAGTGCAATGTGGCTTTCACAAGCAATCATCGTCGGTTTGTTCGACTTCTTCGCCTGCACGATGGCCGCATCGATGGCCTTGGGGTCGTGGCCGTCAATCTCAAGCACATGCCAGCCCGAGGCCGCAAAACGGCGCACCTGATCGGTGCGGTCGGCGATGTCGACTGTGCCGTCGATGGTGATGTTGTTGTTATCCCAGAAGACGATCAGCTTGCTCAGCTCGTGGCGACCGGCCAAAGTGATCGCCTCTTGGCTGACGCCTTCCATCAGGCAGCCGTCGCCCGCAATCACGTAGGTATAGTGATCAACGATCTTCTTGCCATAATGCGCACGCTGAATTTCTTCGGCCATCGCAAAGCCAACGGCATTCGAAATGCCCTGACCCAAAGGTCCGGTAGTGGTTTCGACACCATCGATCAGGAAGTTTTCAGGGTGCCCGGCAGTTTTGGCGCCCAATTGACGGAAGTTCTTGATCTCTTCCAGCGTAACATCGCCATGACCGGTGAGATACAGCAGCGAATAGACCAGCATCGAACCGTGACCCGCCGATAGGATGAACCGATCGCGGTCCGGCCAGTTCGGGGCAGTGGCGTCGAATTTGAGGTGCTTTCCGAACAATACGGTCGCAACATCGGCCATGCCCATCGGCATACCGGAATGGCCGGAATTGGCGGCGGCGACAGCGTCGAGGGTCAGGGTGCGGATGGCCGCAGCCTTGTCCCAGTGTTCGGGGTTGGCATTGCGCAGCGCAGTCAGGTCCACGGGCGTAGTTCCTTTGGTTTACGGGCAGATGGGCGCTGAATACCATCCGATTGTCAAAGTGCAAGCAGAACCGCGTGGCACACCGAATTGGCGCTTCAAGAGCGGTGTGCAAGTGGTTGAAACCAAACAGTGGGTATTTTCTGTCGCATTCCGTTAGACTAGGGCTGAGCGCCGCCGCTTTTGATTCGGGTAGGCGAATATCAGAACGAACCTTGATAAAGAGGTGACACAGGCATGAGTCAGATCGAAGAACTACAACGCCGCATTATCACCGCGATGGAGCGGATCGGTAATGGTGTCGAGGCCTTGCACGATGCTGGATCCGCAGCCGGTGATGACACGTCGCTGCGAACGGCGCTTGAAGAAGAGCGGGTGGCCAATGCCCAGCTTGAGGAACGGCTGAAAACGATCAAAGAGAGACACGCGCAAGAGATTGACGCGCTACGTGCGCAACCGGCACCGAGTTCGGAAGTGGATGCGCTGCGTGCGCAATTGGCCGAGGCGACCTCTCAGCTCGCCACGGTTGAGGCTGCGCGGGCCGAGTTGGCGGATGCCAAGGCTGCGCTTGAAAACACGGACGAAGTCGAGGGCTTGAAGGCTGAGATTGAGACTCTGCGATCACATCAGGGCGCCGCAGAAGAGGCCAATACGTTGCGCGCGCAGGTCGAGAAACTGACCCCAATCGCGGATCGCGCGGAAGAGATGGAGGCCGAATTGGCGCGTCTGCGGGCTGAACTGGTCGATAGCGAGCGGTTAACCGAACTCAATGCCGAGCTTGAGATGCTGCGCGCGGAACGGGCTAGCCATGGGGCCGCGATGTCCCGGTTGGATGATGATTTGCAACGGCTTCGCAATGCAAACGATCAGCTCCGGAGCGCTGTCGATGAATTACGCGCCGCCGCAGAGGACGGTGTCACGGATGCTGACATGCTGAACCGGGCCACGACAGCCGAATTAGAAGCCATACGTGCCGCGCGCGCGTCGGACGCAGCCGAAGCGCATGCGGTCCTGGCTCGACTTGAGCCATTGCTAAGTCATGCCAATCTGGCCGAGGGAGAGGTGGAATAATGCCCGAAGTAACCATTCATATCGGTGGCCGCGGCTTTGATGTCTCGTGCCAGGACGGAGAAGAACCGTTTCTGCAAGCGGCAGCCAGACTGCTGGATGATGAGGCTCAGGTTTTGTCGGACCAGATCGGACGTATGCCGGAATCGCGGATGCTGCTGATGGCGGGACTCATGTTGGCAGACAAGGCAGCCGCGCATGAAGATCGCATGAAACTGGCCGAGGCAAAGCTGGTTGAATTGGAGACCGAATTGAAGCGGCTCCGCAGCCAACCGCAGCCGGAACCTGAACGGATCGAGGTCGCGGTAGTGCCGCCATCTGTCACGGATACGCTGGCTGAAATGGCGGCGCGCGCCGAAGCCCTGGCGGCAGTCATTGAAGAAAGGACGGCCTAATGCCGATCGCCCGAATGGCCTTTTGCGCGGCCGTCGTCTCGCTGACTGGCACGATGGCAAAGGCCGATATCGACATTCTGTCCGTGACGTTTACCTGTGAAAACAACACGCAAGTGCCGGTGTCCTACTTTAACGCCTCAAATGGCGATGGGGCGGCTGCGATGATGATCGATGATCAGTTGATCCCCATGAAACAGGTTCCAAGCGGCTCGGGCATCCGGTATGAATCCGTCGGAGGGGCAGGGACATATACCCTGCGCTCCAAGGGGTGGGATGCCACGATCAGCCATCAGGCCGAAGGCGACACAGCCCCGGAACTCGTATTGTTCAAGGACTGTAGCAGCCGATAGCTTACGCGTTTGCTTCGCGGATTTTGTCCGCAGCGTCTTTGTTGTAGCCCACACTGTTTTCATCGAACAGTGTGTCTAGCTCGCCCGACAGCGTCATTTCAGTGATAATGTCGCAACCGCCGACAAACTCGCCTTTGACATAAAGCTGAGGCACGGTTGGCCAGTCGGAGTAGTCCTTGATGCCCTGGCGCACAGCTTCGTCAGCCAGAACGTTCACATCGGTGTATTCGACACCCATGTAATTCAGAACACCGGCCACCCGGGATGAGAACCCGCACTGCGGCATCTCTTTGGTGCCTTTCATGTAAAGCACCACATCGTTGGCTTTGACGGTTTCGTCGATCTGGGTCTTAACGTCGCTCATCTTGCTTTTCCTTTTCATCCGCTTGCGCGGCGGTCGTTCGGTTATCGGGCAGTTCAGGTGCCCATCCTTCTTCTTCAAGCCGCCGGTGTTCTGCTTGTGCAAGCGTCACCGGATCAAGCCCGTATCGTTCAATTCCCCCAACCTTGCTAAGCGTATCGGGGTCAGGGCGCATATCCGACAGTTTTCGTTTTCTGTTGCGTTTGACATAGGCTTCGATGAGGGCGGCGACAACTATCAATGCACCAAGAAGAGATATCCAGAAGGGCCAGCCACTCATGTTTTCAAAGCCACTTAGGCGCTTTTTTGAAAGTAGTGCTGTGTCATTCAGGTACCTTCGTCGTCAACGCCAGCGCGTGCAATTCCCCATCAGATCCATCCATCTTGCCTTTCAGCGCGGCGTAAACCGCACGCTGTTGCTGAACGCGGTTTTTGCCGCGAAAGCTTTCGTCCACGACCATGGCGGACATGTGCACGCCATCGCTGCCACCAACCTGAATTTCCGCATTGGGAAAGCTTTCGCGCAGCAGGGTTTCGATCTCGTGGGCGCTCATCGGCATGTAGGTTCACTCCTGTAGGTCTTTCCCAAGATGTAGAGTGATGAGAGCGGGCGTGCAAGATGTCGAGCATCTTTCAGATACGCGAATCCCGCGCCTATGGAAGACGCGGGAATTCTGGAATTCGGAAGAGACGATTTATCAGGCGACCGCGGCGGCAAAGCTCTGGCGGAAGGTCTCGGTCAGTTCTGCCAAAGGAGCTTCGGAATTGCCGATCTTCACGCTGTCACCGGTAAATCGACCAACCGAGACCAGCGGGACACCAGCCTGACCGGCAGCGATCATCAGCGCCTCGGCTTGATCGAAGTTGCACGCCACAAGATAACGGGCCTGGTCTTCGCCGAATAGGAACTCGGATGATGCATCATCCAGGCAAACGCCTACGCCTGCAGCTTCAGCAAGTTCAAACGCAGCCAGTGCAAGGCCTCCATCGCTCAGATCAGTACATGCTTTGATCATCTCGCGATTGGCACGGATGAATTCCCCGTTGCGCGCCTCTGCAGCCAGATCAACGTGCGGCGCGTCTCCGTCCTCGCGGTTGAATACCTCGGCCAGCAGGGCGGACTGACCCATATGGCCGTTGGTTTCGCCGATGACCAGCGCAACATGGCCATCCCGAACCTCGTTTCCGATGATCTCGTCGCTATGAGCAAGAAGACCAACCGCGCCGATGGTGGGGGTTGGCAGGATCGCCTGACCGTCTGTCTCGTTATAAAGAGAGACGTTGCCCGACACGATGGGCATATCCAGCGCACCAACGGCGGCACCGATACCTTGGATCGCGCCGACGAACTGACCCATGATCTCGGGCTTTTCGGGGTTCCCGAAGTTCAGGTTGTCTGTGGTGGCAAGTGGTTTGGCCCCCACGGCGGTCAGGTTGCGATAGGCCTCGGCCACCGCTTGTTTTCCGCCTTCCACCGGGTTTGCACGGACATAGCGCGGGGTTACGTCGCTGGTAAAGGCTAGCACCTTGTCGGTGCCATGTACGCGGACCATGCCAGCGCCCAGACCCGGCGTGCGAGTTGAATCCGCCATGACCATGGTGTCGTATTGCTCATAGACCCATTGTTTGCCTGCGTAATTGGGTGAAGAGAGCAGGGCGCGCAGACCGTCGATCGGATCGATCTGTGGTACGTCTTCCAGTGGCGCGGACTCAGGGGTCGGTTCCCACGGGCGGTCGTATTCAGGCGCGGTCGAGGACAGTTTAGACAGGACCAGATCGGCTTTGATCTCACCATTGTGCATGATCAGGAAACGGTCTTCGGCAATGGTTTCGCCTACGATGGCAAAATCGAGGTCCCATTTTTCGAACACGGCGCGGGCCTCGGCCTCAAGCTCAGGTTTGAGGACCATCAGCATCCGTTCCTGAGATTCCGACAGCATCATTTCATAGGCTGTCATGTTCTCTTCGCGCTGAGGTACGTTTTCCAGATCAAGGCGCACGCCAAGGCCGCCCTTATCGCCCATTTCCACGGCAGAACAGGTCAGGCCCGCCGCGCCCATGTCCTGGATCGAGATCACGGCACCGGTCTGCATCAGTTCCAGCGTTGCTTCCATCAGGCGCTTTTCGGTGAAGGGGTCGCCGACCTGAACGGTGGGGCGTTTTTCTTCGATGGTGTCATCGAATTCGGCCGATGCCATGGTTGCTCCGCCCACACCGTCACGACCGGTTTTTGCGCCCAGATAGACGACGGGCATCCCAACGCCCGAAGCGGCCGAGTAGAAAATCTTGTCACTGTCAGCCAGACCAGCGGCAAACGCGTTCACAAGGCAGTTGCCGTTATAGGCCGGGTGGAACCGAACTTCGCCACCCACGCAAGGCACACCGAAGCAGTTGCCGTAGCCGCCAATCCCCTCGACCACTCCGTTCACCAATTGGCGCGTCTTATGGTGGCCCGGCTCGCCAAAGGACAGTGCGTTCATCGAGGCGATGGGCCGTGCGCCCATGGTGAAAACATCCCGCAGGATGCCGCCCACGCCGGTCGCCGCGCCCTGATAAGGTTCGATATACGAAGGGTGGTTGTGGCTTTCCATCTTGAACACCACGGCCTGGCCGTCGCCGATATCGACGACACCCGCATTCTCGCCTGGGCCGCAGATGACCTGAGGGCCAGAGGTCGGAAGGGTGCGCAACCATTTCTTGGACGACTTATAAGAACAATGCTCGTTCCACATCGCTGAAAAGATGCCAAGCTCGGTAAAGGTCGGCTCACGCCCGATGATCTCAAGGATCATGTCGTATTCCTCGGGCTTGAGCCCATGTGCGGCAATCAGATCGGGTGTGATGGCGGGCTCTTGCATCTTCTGTCCTGTGTCCATGTGGGCCGAGATTGCGGGCCTTTTAGGGCAATGGGCCGCTTGAGGAAAGGGCCAAACCCGCACAGGGGACATCGGGCAATAAAAAACGGAACCGGCCATAAGACCGGTTCCGATTTCAGAGGCGTGCTGATTTGGTTCAGCCAGCGGCTGAAACGTGTCGAAGCCTAAGTGTCAGGCGGGGTTTTGCCCTTTGTTGACCGCATCTGCGGCGGCTGCGCCGGCGGCAGCTTTTTGTTCCTCAGTTATGTTCTCAGCCTCATCCAACCCCGGGATGGCGACGCGCACCTCGCGGCGGGCGAAATCGATACCATTTGCGTTGAATTCGGCCTTCACACGGTTAAAGATTTCCTTACGCAGTGTGAATTGCTTGCCGGGCTTGGCCATGAACTTGCCTCGGATGATCATACCGACATCGTCGAAGTCGAACACACCCTGAGATTTGAAGGGCTGCAGGAAGCCATCTTTGTGAACCTCGTCCTGCATCATCTCGGCACCGATCTTCTTGAAGATCTTCTTGACCTTGTTGGGGTCGGTGTCGAACGGCACAGTAAATTTCAACTTCATGATCACCCAGTCACGGCTGAAGTTGGTGAGCTTTTGAATCTCGCCATAAGGTATAGTGTGCACCGGACCACGATGGTGGCGAAGCTGCATTGAGCGGATCGAAATTTTCTCGACCGTTCCCATGGTCCCGCCGACATCGACATATTCGCCGACGCGGAAGGCGTCATCGATCAGGAAGAAGATGCCGCCAACGATATCGGCCACCAGTTTCTGCGCACCAAAGCCGATGGCCAGACCCAAAACACCAGCACCAGCCAGCAGCGGCGTGATGTTAATGCCCAGAGCGCTCAGGGCCAGTAGGCCGAAGATCACCGAGATGGTGACTTGTGCGGTAATCCGCAACAAGGGCAGGACGGTCGCCAGACGCGAACCACCCGCGCCGCCACCTTCTCCGCCGGCTTCTTCATCCAGCTCCTCGGCCGCTGTCTGTTCCTTGGCCAGACGACGGTTAATCCACAGAGAGACGATCTCGTTCAGGATGTAGCCGACAGCGATGATCAGCAGGAACTCGATGATTGCGCCGCCAACTTCGGCACCGATACCTGCGGACGCAACATGGCGCAGATCAAGCTGCCAAACACGGGAAATCATGAAGACGACGAAGAGGCCAGCAATCACCCGACCGATGCGAATATAACTACGCTTGGCCGATCGATAGGCGCGTTCTGCTAATGGCCCTTCGCCCGACATTGGCGGTTGCAGGTGGCGCACCAAACCACGTATTAATGTATCAAGTGCAGGTGCAATCAACAGCCAGAACATGGTTGTGAAATGCGCTCCACCGGACAGCACGCGGATCAGCGCCGGGTTGCGTTGTGCCACCAGGAATTCGACCAGCAGCCAAATCACAACCGAAACGCCGATTGCAAAATACGGGTAATACCGCGCGACTTCTTCGTCGAACTTGGTGTGGTCCGGGTCGGTACCCAGCATCATCTGTGACAAACCTTCGCGCGCAGTCCAGGCGATTATGCCGATATAGACGTGGATTGCTGCGTTCAGCCAGAAACCGATGCGCGTCTGATCGCCGGTAACGCCGTTCAGCGCATTGAACCTTAGTACGAACAAGGTAAAGCCGATCAGGATCAGCAGACCGATCAGGTTGCGATGCAGGTATTTTGCCCAGTGGTCGTCAATGTTTACCAATCGGAATTGTGGCTTTTGCGGCGCAAGAACAAAGCGCGAGACTGCTGCCCCCAGACGCGGCACCCAGATTAGGTAGAATACAAATGGGGCTGCATAGATGATCTGCTCGGGGCTCAGCAATCCTCGGCCAATCGCCCGAATGACGACGTAGAATACGATAAGCCCTGCAATTTCGCGGCAAAATCGGCGGAACAGGTAGTTCACAGCGCCTCTGAGATCCGCGTCACCCGAGGGCTCGGTTGCCTCATGCCAGCGGCGGGTCAGGAAAATGAATAGCTTCTCAGCAATGAAGCCGACTATCAGGACCGAGAGCACCAGCCCCATTAGCGTCAGAACACCAGCGCCCCCCAATTTGTCAGAGAAATTGCTAAATGCAGTGATTTGCGCACTGATGATATTGGGAACTGTGGTCAGAACATGTGTCCAGGATGCGACCATTTCTGCCCAGATCTCATTGAGCTCGGTCAGCGGGTCTTCCTGACCTTCCTTTTCTGCCGCTTGCTTTTCGGCAACAGCGTCAAGGCGTTCCAGAAGGATTGCCCGTACTTGGTCGTCAGACATGCGCGCAACCAGATCATCAACCTGTTCTGGCGTCAGATCTTCGGGAATTTCAACTGTAGCGGTTGTGCTTGTGTCTTGTGCATGAAGTGGCACGGCCAGGAACAAGACTGAAATCATCGCCAACAATAGGCGGAATGAGTGGAACATGAATTAGCCCTCGAACACGAAATTTAGGTGTTTTTTCGGGATCATAGGCCTACGAATTGGATTTTCCCAGTGCTTTCCACTGAATTGCATCAGCCTGGCGCAAAAAAAAGGCCGAGCACTAAGCTCGGCCGTAGTCCAACAGGGAGGTATGAAGATGATGAGCGTTTCAGCATCACCGCCTTCATGTGCTCATTTAGGGATCAGTTTATTAACGATCAAGGTCTATTAGCAGACCCCGGCGTCATGCCCGCTATGCTCTGAGTGCATGGCTATAGCTTGCCCAATTGCCTCAACTGTTTGCGATGGGCGATTATCTCATCCTGCACAAAGTCCCGAAATGCCGCTATCCGTTTGGAATGACGCAATTCTTCGGGGTAGGCGAGGTAAACCGGGACATCAGCACTTTCGATGTCTGACATGACGGGGACCAGATCCGGGAAGTCCTCAGTCACATAATCAGGAAGTACTCCGATACCCAGATCATGCAGCACGCCCTGAAGAACGCCGAAATAGTTGTTCACGGTCAGCAACGAGCCGGGATTGTATGTCATAAGGTGACGAACCATCGACGCGCTTGCCCCAACCTGAGGGGCTGCGGGCGTTTGGCAGATCAATCGGTGCTTGGAAATGTCTTCCAGCGTTTCAGGCGCCCCACCATGAGCATCCAAATAGCTGCGCGTTGCATAGAGCAGCATCTGCACTGTCATCAGACGTTTGCGCACGAGATCGGCCTGGCTGGGCTCTTTCATGCGGATGGCCACATCGGCTTCACGCATTGGCAGATCCAATACCCGCTCTTCAAGCATGAGGTCGATATTGAGGTCAGGATACTGTTCATAGAGCTTCGGTAGGCGCGGTGCGAGCCACAGCGTGCCGAACCCGAAGGTGGTGGTCACCCTCAGTACGCCAAAGACCTCATCTTCACTATCCCGGATACGCGCTGCAGCGGCATCCAGACGTTTCAGCATGGCCGTCGTGGCATCGAACAGCAATTCGCCTTGTTCTGTCAGAATCAGACCGCGTGCATGGCGGTGGAACAAGGTTGCATCGAGTGATTCTTCAAGCGCGCGGATCTGACGGCTCACCGCGGATTGAGATAAATTGAGCTTGTCTCCCGCGTGTGTGAGGCTGCCAGCGTCTGCAACCGCGTGAAATATTCTGAGCTTGTCCCAATCCATCGCCGCAACTTTCGTTATCCTCGCGCAGCCCTATATGAAACAGGTAACAAATTCCACAATGAAACCCGGAAATCGTTACGGAATAGAGTAAAATCACTATACAGGTCAGTATTTATGACCTAATATGCACGAGAATAAAGCACACTAGTCCGACGAGGGGAGACGTCAGATGAGTCAGCCGAAAATTTCACTCAACGACCGGTTCGACCTGTCCAAAAGCCCGGTTCTTTTGAACGGCACGCAGGCACTGGTGCGTTTGATGCTGATGCAAAAAGTACGAGACACTGCGGCGGGATTGAACACAGCGGGTCTGGTCACAGGCTATCGGGGGTCTCCGCTTGGGGCTGTAGACCTTCAGATGTCTCGTGCAGAAAAGCAACTTGCCGAAAAGGATGTCACCTTTCAATTCGGATTGAACGAAGATCTGGCTGCAACCGCATTGTGGGGCAGCCAACAGGCGGGGCTGCGTGGCGACGGAAAATTCGATGGTGTTTTTGGGCTCTGGTATGGCAAGGGGCCGGGCGTAGATCGATCCGGTGATGTGATGCGCCATGCCAATATGGCGGGCACGGCGCAACATGGCGGTGTATTGATGGCCATGGGCGATGATCACACGGGTGAAAGCTCGACCGTTTTACA
Source organism: Ruegeria sp. B11 (assembly GCF_056539785.1). NCBI lineage: Bacteria > Pseudomonadati > Pseudomonadota > Alphaproteobacteria > Rhodobacterales > Roseobacteraceae > Ruegeria > Ruegeria sp. B11. The sequence continues at coordinate 385,879 of NZ_JBQFVO010000001.1, forward strand.
TCAGTCGGAATGGTCACTGGTGGACATGTACATGCCCGTGGTCAGCCCGGCAGGTGTGCAAGAAATTCTGGACTATGGCATCTATGGATTTGCGCTCAGCCGCTTCGCCGGGGTCTGGGTCGGGCTGAAAACGATGAAAGACACGATCGAAGTGACTTCCGTCGTAGATGGCCGCCCTGACCGGATGCAGCTGGTCACCCCTCAGTTCGATATGCCAGAGGGTGGGCTGAATATTCGGCTAGGTGATACACCGCATCTGCAGGAAGCGCGCGTAATCGACCACAAGCGCTTTGCGGCAGAGGTCTTTTCGCACGCCAACAAGCTAGACAAGAGGGTCTGGGGAAAACCGGGTGCCAAGATTGGGTTTGTGGCGGCGGGTAAGAACTGGCTTGATCTGACTCATGCCATGTCGCTGCTGAACATCAACGCGGATGAGGCCGAACGGCTAGGCATTACCACCTATAAGATCGGGCAGACTTTCCCCTTGGATATGAAGGGCTTCCACGATTGGGCTGAGGGGCTGGACCTGATCGTGATCGTCGAGGAAAAGCGCAAGCTGATCGAAGTTCAGGTCAAAGAGGCTATCTTTGACGACCGTCGTGGGCGTCGCGTTTATGGCTGGTACAAAGGCGGCGCGGGGACGCTGCACCGCGAAGAACTGTTCCCGACCCGAGGGGCGCTTGACCCGATCATGGTTGCCGAGAAGCTGGGTGAGATCCTAATCGAAGAGGGGCGCGATACAGATGGCGTTCGTGCCGGACTGGAGGCGCTGTCCGAAGCGCGCCGGGCTGACAATGCGCAGGAAATCGCGGCGCGTTTACCATACTTCTGTTCAGGATGTCCGCATAACAGTTCAACCAAGCTGCCTGATGGCAGCCGAGCCTATGCCGGGATTGGCTGTCACTACATGGTGCAGTGGATGGATCGCGAAACCACCGGTTTCACACAGATGGGCGGCGAAGGGGCAAACTGGATCGGCGAGGCTCCGTTTTCGACCACACAACATGTTTTCCAAAACCTCGGCGATGGCACCTATAACCATTCCGGCGTGCAGGCGATCCGGGCGGCACTGGCCGCGGGCACAAATATCACCTTTAAGATCCTCTATAACGACGCCGTTGCGATGACCGGAGGTCAGGAGAACGAAGGTGGGCTAAGTGCCGAACGCATCGTCGCCGAGGTCCGCGCGATGGGTGTCAGCAACGTCGCTGTCGTTTACGACGAAAAAGAAGATGTGAATTTTGGTGCGTTGCCTTCGGGCGTTGAGACGTTCGAGCGTTCAAAACTGATGCAGGTTCAGGAAAAATTCCGCGAAATCGAGGGTGTATCGGTCATTGTTTATGTCCAGACCTGCGCAGCTGAAAAGCGCAGGAGACGCAAGCGCGGCACGTTCCCCGACCCCGATAAGCGAGTGTTCATAAATACTGATATCTGTGAGGGTTGCGGAGATTGCGGCGTTCAGTCGAACTGTGTTTCCATCGTACCGAAAGAGACCGAACTTGGCCGCAAGCGTGCGATTGATCAGTCAAGCTGCAACAAGGATTTTTCCTGCTTGAACGGGTTCTGCCCGTCTTTTGTAACCGTTGAAGGGGCGAAAATCCGCAAAGAGGCGACGACCGACCTCGACTTGCCCGACCTACCGGACCCCGTTTTGCCACAGATTAACGGCACCCATAATGTCGTGATCACCGGCGTTGGTGGCACAGGCGTTGTCACCATCGGGGCGGTTCTGGCGCAAGCCGCACAAATCGACGGCAAGGGTGCCGGTATGATGGAAATGGCCGGCCTCGCACAGAAGGGCGGCGCCGTACATATCCATTGCCGTCTGGCCAACCGGCCCGATGATATCAGCGCGATTCGTGTTGCCACTGGCGAGGCGCATGCGCTGATTGGCGGTGATCTGGTGGTATCGGCAGGAGCCAAGACGCTTGGCCTCACGCAAACCGGCCAGACCGGCGCCGTTGTGAACAGTCATGAGATTATCACCGGTGACTTCACGCGCGATACAGAATTCACAATCCCCAGCGATCAATTGCAGCTTGCGCTGCAGGCGCGGTTGAAAGATGGGGTGGCCCTTTTCGATGCCACCGATCTGGCGCGAGCCGTGATGGGCGACTCGATCTATTCCAATATGATGGTCTTTGGCGCAGCCTGGCAGCGTGGTCTGCTACCGATCAGTCACCAAGCGATAATGGGTGCTATTGAGTTGAATGGTGCGGCGGTCGAGCGCAACAAACGCGCCTTTGAAGTTGGTCGCTGGGCGGTGACCCACCCCGACGACGTGGCCAATATTTTGCGCCCCAACGTAGCAGAGTTACCAAAGACCCTCGATCAAGTGATCGATTTCCGCGCTGCGCACCTGATCGACTATCAGAACAAGCGGTTGGCGAAACGTTATCGCAAGCTGGTCGACAGCGTTGAAGATCAACACGTTCGTGAGGCTATTGCCAAAGGCTACCATAAGCTTTTGTCATATAAGGATGAATATGAAGTCGCCCGATTGCTGCTCGACAGTCGCCAGAAGGCGGAGGCCGAGTTTGATGGTGACTTTAAGATGACCTTCCATCTTGCGCCGCCAACCCTGGGGACGAAGGGCGACAATGGACGCCCGGCCAAGAAAGCGTTCGGAGAGTGGTTTCTTGGTCCGTTGAAGGTTCTAGCCAAGCTGAAAGGTTTGCGCGGCACTCCGCTGGATATCTTTGGCTACACGACAGAGCGGAAAATGGAGCGTGCTCTGATCCGCCAGTATGAAAAGGACATGAAAGAGGTTTTGCCCAGCCTGACACCCGAAACCAGTGATGCGATCGCGGCCCTTGCGGCTCTGCCATTGGACATTCGCGGTTTCGGTCCGGTTTTGGTCGCGAATGAAGCCAAGGCTGCGAAACGTCGCGAGGAATTGTTGGCTGTTATTCGCGATGGCGGGCCTCAGATGAAAGCTGCGGCAGAGTGAGGCTTTACAAGCTTGTCATCAAACCTATGCAAAATGGCTACCCGGCCTTATCTAAGCGGCAGCAAACCGGAGTAGCCAATGCCCTCGCGCCATCACGTCGCTCGTGACATCTCTTACGCCCATTCCGCAGAAACGCGGAGCGGGCGGATGGTGATCAAGCTGATGGAAAACACCACCGGTCGTCTGCGTCTTATCCGCCGCGCTGACGGGTATGAGCAGGAGGTCGCACAGGGGCGTGATTTTTGGTCCGTAATGGTGGATCGATATGGGCTGACATTAGACGTGGTTGGCGGTGCGTTGTCGAACATCCCAAAAGATGGGCCATTGATCCTGATTGCGAACCATCCCTATGGCATTCTAGACGGGCTAATGATGGGACACATCCTGTCTCAGACTCGGACAGACTTTCGCATTCTCGCCAATCATGTTTTTCGCAAAGCTGAAGACCTGAACAGCATCGTGCTGCCAATTTCGTTTGATGCCACAAAAGATGCGATGAAGCTGAATCTTGCGACCCGCAAAACCGCTCTGAACTACCTAAGCGATGGTGGTGCAATCGGGATCTTCCCGGGTGGCACAGTCAGCACTGCGGCCAAGCCATTTTCTCATCCGATGGATCCGGGCTGGCGCGGATTTACAGCGCGGATGGTTGCCAAATCCAATGCGACCGTTGTGCCGGTTTTCTTCGATGGTCACACCTCGCGTTTTTTCCAGATTGCCAGCCATCTGCACAACACTCTGCGGATGGGGTTGCTGATCAAAGAGTTCAAGAAACGTGTCGATACCCCCGTCCGCGTGGTTGTAGGAGACCCCATTGGGCGCGACATTCTGGACCCGCTGGGCAAGGATACGCGCAAGATGATGGATTTCCTGCGCAAAGCCACGTATGAGCTGTCTCCAGAGCCATTGAAGTCTTATGACTATGGCTATGAATTCGAGGAACGGCATCGCGCCTGAAGGGGCAAATGGCAGTAGGTATCTTTGATTCCGGATTGGGTGGTTTGACCGTCCTGAACGCCGCGCAGAAACGTCTGCCCGACGTTGATTTTCTTTATTTCGCGGACAGCGCGCATGCGCCTTATGGTGTGCGCGATGCCGAGGATATCTTTAACCTGACACGAAACGCTGTGCAGGACCTTTGGGATCGCGGCTGCAATCTGGTGATTCTGGCCTGCAATACCGCAAGCGCCGCCGCCCTGCGTCGGATGCAAGAAGCGGGCGTGCCAGAAGGAAAGCGTGTACTGGGCGTATTTGTGCCTTTGATTGAGGCGCTGACTGAACGGCAATGGGGCGACAACTCTCCGCCGCGTGAGGTTCAGGTGCAGCATGTTGCGCTGTTTGCGACGCCCGCGACAGTGTCGAGCCGTGCGTTTCAGCGGGAGCTGGCGTTTCGGGCGATCGGGGTTGATGTCGAGGCGCAAGCCTGCGGCGGGGTTGTGGACGCCATCGAAGAGGGCGACATGATCTTGGCCGAGGCTTTGGTACGCAGCCATGTGGATGCGCTGAAGCGCAAGATGCCAGAACCGCAAGCAGCCATTCTGGGCTGTACGCATTACCCGTTGATGGCAGAGACGTTTCAGCAGGCGCTCGGACCGGATGTGAAAGTCTATAGCCAGGGTGATCTGGTTGCGGAAAGCCTTGCAGACTACTTGCAACGGCATCCGAATATGCTGGGTGAGGGCACTGATGGCTTCCTGACAACGGGTAAGCCGGGCGTTGTGACGGATCGCGCGACTCAGTTCCTCCGACGACAAATCACCTTTGAAGCCGCCTGACCTAGGTCAAGGACGGCGCTTTTCCGATTCCGTAATTCGTTGACCGTCACAGCGGCGGTCACCCCATGTGACACATGAATGAAAGAGGTCTGACATGACCCACAAAATCGCAATTCTTGGCGCTTCTGGTTACACCGGCGCGGAACTCGTGCGGCTGATCGCCGGGCATCCGAGTATGGAAATCAAATCTCTGGCCGCCGAGCGGAAGGCTGGACAGACAATGGCGCAGGTATTTCCGCATCTGCGCCATATGGATTTGCCGGTGCTTTGCAAGATTTCCGAGATCGACTTTAGCCAAATCGACCTGTGTTTCTGCGCTCTGCCGCACAAGACTAGTCAGGAAGTCATTCGCGAACTGCCCAACACCTTGAAAATTGTTGACCTGTCAGCAGATTTTCGACTTCGCGATGGCGACGAATACAAGAAGTGGTATGGGAATTCACATGCCGCGCTTGGGCATCAGGAAGAGGCGGTTTATGGTCTGACCGAGTTCTACCGTGACGAAATCCGCGGCGCTCGGCTGGTTGCCGGGACCGGATGCAATGCCGCGACGGGTCAGTATGTGCTGCGTCCGCTGATTTCGGCGGGTGTGATTGATCTGGATGACATCATTCTGGACCTGAAATGCGCGGTCTCGGGCGCAGGTCGGGCGCTGAAAGAGAATCTATTGCACGCAGAACTCAGTGAAGGGGCGAACGCATATGCCGTTGGCGGGACGCACCGGCATCTGGGCGAGTTTGATCAGGAATTCACGGAACTGGCTGGACGGACGGTGCATGTGCAGTTCACACCGCACCTGATCCCAGCCAACCGGGGTATTCTGGCCACAACCTATGTAAAGGGTGACCCGCAGAGCGTGTATGAGACACTTCAATCGGCCTATGAAGCCGAGCCCTTCATTGAGATGCTGCCATTTGGCGAGACGCCCTCGACCCACCATGTGCGGGGGTCGAACTTCTGCCATATCGGTGTCGTTGGAGATCGGATCGAACGCCGTGCAATCGTGGTGGCAGCATTGGATAACCTGACAAAAGGTAGCAGTGGGCAAGCCTTGCAGAACGCCAACCTGATGTTAGGTGAGGATGAAACCCTGGGTCTGATGATGGCCCCCTTGTTCCCGTGAGGACGGTATGAAAACGCTTAAGAAACGTCGTCGTGTACAAGTCATTCTAGTGGCTGTTGCGGCCCTGATACTGGCGACGGGTCTGATCGGATATGCGATGCGTGATGGCATCAACTTTTTCCGCTCACCCAGTCAGGTGATTGCAGAACCGCCGAAACCGACCGAGGTGTTCCGTATAGGTGGATTGGTCGAAGAAGGTTCGATCATTCGCGGGCAGGGTGAGACTGTGCACTTCGTCGTGACCGACGGCGGTGAAAGCGTAAAGGTCGCTTTTACCGGTGTTCTGCCTGATTTGTTCTCGGAAAATCAGGGTATGGTGGGCACCGGAAGTTATGTGAACGGAGTCTTTGAAGCCACTGAAATCCTTGCGAAACATGATGAAACCTACATGCCCAAAGAGGTTGTGGACGCATTAAAAGAGCAAGGCGTTTATCAGGAATCAGGCGATAGCTGAATGCAGCATCGCTGAATGCCATCGGCGCTAAAATTTCTAAACAGAAGAAGCGGGGCGTTGCGTGCGAGAGGTAGGCAGCGCCCTTTGTTTTGCAGTGGTGTTAACGAAATTGTCCGACCGTTTACCAAAGTTTGGCAGAGGGGGCGGCAATGCGGACAGTGCGGCAGATTGCAAAAGGGATCGTGGCGCGGGAAGGTGGTTTTGTGGATGACCCCGATGATCCCGGCGGTGCCACGAAATACGGGGTGACGATCCATACCATGCGCCGATTGGGTCTCGATCTGGACCGAGATGGTTCGGTGACGCAACAAGACGTGCGCATGCTTAGCAAAGCGCAGGCCGTCGATATTTTTCTGGAACACTATTTTGAGAAACCACGCCTTCAGGTGCTGCCGGAAGCCGTACAGGCATCCGTGTTCGACATGTACGTCAATGCAGGAGCTCAAGCGGTGAAAATCCTGCAGAACCTGCTGCGGCAGATGGAGTATGACATTACGGTTGACGGGGTCATCGGCCCTCAGACTGCGCAGGCGAGCCGGGAGGCGGCTAGTCCAAAGCCTCTGGTGTTTCGTGATGCCTATGGGGTCGCAAGACGAAACTATTACTTCCGTTTAGCAGACCGGCGGATGGCTCTTCGTAAATATGCCAGAACACGCGCGGGCGGCAAAGGCGGATGGATCAAGCGTGCGGAAGAGTTTTTATCGCCCAAGTATCATCTGAGCGAGGACGCGTTTCAGAAAAGGGTTTCGGGATGGGTTTGATCTCGGGTTTGTTGGCGCTCTTGTTTGGCGGAGGTCGCAATGTGGTTCGTGAAACTGCGGAAGTGTTTCGCGAAAATGTAGAAAGCGGTGCCGAGCGTTCTGTCGAACTGCGCAGTGCAGCCATGGCGCAATTCGGCACTGAATTCCAAGCTCCAAGCAAAACCAGGTTTGATCGATTCATGGATGGGCTGAATCGCCTTCCGCGACCGGCGCTGGCTTTGGGAACATTGGGTTTGTTTCTGGCCGCCATGATCGATCCGTTGTGGTTCGCAGCACGAATGCAGGGAATTGCGCTGGTGCCAGAGCCACTGTGGTGGCTGTTAGGGGTGATCGTGTCGTTTTACTTTGGCGCGCGGCATCAGATCAAAGCGCAGGATTTTCAAAGGGAAATCAGCGCGACAATGCTGAGGGCGCCTGAGGTGATCGCCAATCTTGAAACGATCCGCGGGTTGCGCGATGACAGTCCGGGTGCCGCCGATACTGGCTCGGACGCATCGTTGGCCGAAGCAGTCAACCAGCCGGAATCGAACCCTGCATTGGAGGACTGGAAGCGGCTTCGAAAGACCTGAGGCGCGACATTATGTGCGGTGATCCGAGGCGAATGTGAATGGCACTTGCACCGGTGCCGCAGTATAAGCAGGCCATGATTACAGAACTCGGCCATTTCGCACTTATCTTAGCCTTCCTCGTTGCCATCGTCCAAACTGTGGTGCCGTTGATCGGGGCTGCCAACCGTTGGAACGGGTGGATGGTTTTCGCTGAACCGGCCGCCATCACGCAGTTCATTTTGGCCGCCTTTTCCTTTGGTGCGCTGGTCTGGGCGTTTACCACGTCTGACTTCTCGTTGCGGATCGTGGTGGAGAATAGCCATTCGGCAAAACCGATGCTCTACAAGATCACCGGGACCTGGGGAAACCATGAAGGTTCGATGCTGTTATGGGTCCTGATTGTAGCGATATTCGGCGCGATGGCCGCCATATTCGGCGCTGGCTTGCCTCCGACCTTAAAGGCGCGGGTGCTGGCCGTTCAGGCCGCGATCGGAGTGGCTTTCTATGCCTTTATCCTCTTCACATCGAACCCGTTTGACCGACTGCCTGTTCCTCCGTTCGATGGACGGGACCTGAACCCGCTGCTGCAGGACCCCGGTTTGGCCTTCCATCCGCCATTCCTGTATCTGGGCTATGTCGGCCTCAGCATGGCGTTCAGTTTTGCCGTTGCTGCATTGATCGAGGGCCGGGTGGACGCGGCTTGGGGGCGTTGGGTACGGCCTTGGACATTGGCGGCTTGGGTCTTCCTGACGATCGGTATCGCGCTTGGATCCTGGTGGGCCTACTACGAATTGGGCTGGGGCGGGTTCTGGTTCTGGGATCCTGTTGAGAACGCCAGCTTTATGCCTTGGCTACTGGCGGCCGCTCTATTGCATTCCTCCATCGTGGTGGAAAAACGCGAGGCGTTGAAAAGCTGGACGATCTTGCTTGCGATTATCGCGTTTGGGTTTTCTCTGATCGGGACCTTTATCGTGAGATCGGGGCTGCTGACTTCGGTCCATGCTTTTGCCAATGATCCTGAGCGTGGCGTGTTTATCCTGTTCATCCTGATCATCTTTACCGGCGGTGCGTTGACCCTGTTTGCTGCACGCGCGCAGGCGATGGAGGCGAAGGGTGTCTTCGGAATGGTCAGCCGCGAAAGTGCTTTGGTTCTGAACAACATCTTGTTGGCAGTTAGCTGCTTTGTCGTATTCTTTGGCACAATGTGGCCAATGGTGGCCGAGATGGCGTTCGATAGAAAACTCTCGGTGGGCGCGCCGTTCTTCAATGCTGCATTTACACCATTCATGGTCGCACTCGGAATCGTTCTTCCCGTCGGCGCAATGCTGCCGTGGAAGCGGGGCAAGCTAAGCCGGGCGGCATGGTCTTTGCGCTATGCATTTGTACTGGCGGTCACGATCGCGATACTGGTCTGGGTGATGCAGACCGGACGCAGCGCATTGGGACCCGTAGGTTTGTTGCTGGGGGCGTGGATCACCTTCGGCGCCATCGTCGATCTTTGGAGCCGCACTGGCCGCAAAGGCAGTTTTGGACGCCTGTTTCGACTGCCCGGCGCAGACTGGGGTAAGGCGGTGGCCCATTGTGGTTTGGGTGTCACCATGTTTGCCATCGCAGGCCTAACCGCTTGGGAAGTCGAGGATATTCGTGTCGCTCAACCGGGTCAGCCTTTTGAAGTGGGGCAGTTTACGTTGACGTTGCAAGATGTGCGTCAGGTACAGGGGCCGAACTATTTCTCAACCATGGCGGATGTGCTTGTTGAGAAGGACGGGCGCTATATCGCGACTCTTAACCCGGAAAAGCGCGACTACCCTGTGGCACGGATGCCGACAACTGAGGCTGCAATCGACTATCGCTTTCTGCGCGATCTATATGTTGTGATCGGGGATCAACAAGCTGATGGCGGCTGGGTGATGCGAACCTATATCAAACCTCTGGCCAACTGGATTTGGGGCGGATGTATCCTCATGGCTCTGGGCGGTGTGCTCAGCCTGTCGGATCGCCGTTTCCGTGTTGCAGCCGGTGCACGGAAAACGCCTGCAAGCGGGGTTCCTGCCGAATGAAGCGCCTGCTTGTTATCCTGCTGCTGATTGCATCCCCGATCATGGCTATTCAGCCGGATGAAGTGCTTGACGACCCGGCGCTCGAGACACGAGCGCGGGATATTAGTACCGGTCTGCGCTGCTTGGTGTGCAGGAACGAAAGCATTGACGAAAGCAATGCCGAACTTGCGCGTGATCTGCGTATCTTGGTGCGAGAACGTCTGGTTGCGGGGGATACTGATCAAGAGGTTGTGGACTTCATCGTTGATCGCTATGGCGAATATGTGCTGCTGAAACCTACCGCGACCGGCGCTAATCTGTTGTTATGGCTGTCGGCTCCTGTCATGCTGCTGATAGCGGCCGGCATGGGGTGGAACTTTTTGCGCAAGCGTGCGCAGCATCAGGAAGTAGCGCATTCAGAAGGCCTTAGTGAGGAAGAACAAGAGCGTCTGCGCCGAATTCTGGAAGACTGACGCGCGGTTCTTCTTTTCCTTTTTCCGCATTTGCGTCAGTGTTTTGCAGAACGCTGCGCAGCTGAGGTTTTGCATGGAATACGAAGCGGTCCTTCTGGACATTACTGATAATTTGGCGGTTTTGACATTGAACCGGCCGGATAAGATGAATGCGTTGACGACGCAGATGCGGGCCGAGATCACCTACGCAATGAAAGATGCCGCGCAACACGCTCGCGCGATCGTCTTGACCGGTGCTGGACCTGCCTTTTGTTCAGGTCAGGATTTGGGTGACGCGTCGAGCACAGGAAAGATCGACCTCGAACGCGCGCTTCGCGACGAATATGAACCGATGCTTGAGGCGGTCTATGATTGCCCCGTGCCAACAATAGCGGCTGTTAACGGGCCTGCGGCGGGGGCGGGGGCTAACCTGGCACTTTGTGCCGATGTGGTGATAGCAACCGAGAGTGCCTATTTCCTGCAAGCTTTCGCTCGGATCGGTCTGCTGCCTGATGCAGGCGGCACCTGGTTCATGCCGCGTCAGATGGGGTTTGCCAAAGCGATGGGTGCAGCGTTGTTTGCAGACAAGATCAGCGCGCGCCAGGCGGATGAATGGGGATTGATCTGGGAAGCGGTTGCAGATGATGAGTTCGACGCTCATTGGCGCAAGAGAGCTGCGTATTTGGCGAATGGTCCAACCTCCGGGTTTCGCGCGATCAAACAAGCGATCCGGGGAACTTACGATAGAACATTACCTCAGCAACTTGCAGCCGAAGCCCACCTGCAGGGCGAATGCGGACGTACCCGAGACTTTGCCGAAGGCGTCGTAGCCTTTCTGGAAAAGCGCCCTGCGAAATTCGAAGGGCGCTGATCATTCAATCAGGCCCGGCGGCGGCGACGAGTGCGCCGTTCGGGAACGGCCTCGTCCCCAGTGCCATCTGAGGCTGAGGTAAACGGACCAAGCGCCGATACGATCTGATCCAGGGTCGGGCGCTCGCCGCGCGGACCGTTATCTAACGCCTCGCGCATTTTGCGCAAATGCGCAGGCATAGTGCCACAGCAACCGCCAATGATCGTTGCACCTGCATCGCGCGCCATGGCGGCGTACTGGCCCATCAGTTCAGGCGTTCCGTCATAATGGATATGACCGTCCACATATTTCGGGATCCCTGCGTTGCCCTTGGAAATCAGTGGACGTTCGTTTCCTTGGGCAGCGAACCCAAGCACCGTCCGCAGTATATCCGAGGCACCAGTGCCGCAATTCGCCCCGAACGCAACCGGAGGATTGGGCAGAGTTTCCACGATCATTGCCAGATCAGAAGATGTAACACCCATCATTGTGCGGCCAGCCGTGTCAAAACTCATGGTGCCGCACCACGGCATATCTGCCAGAGCGAACGCTTCTGCCGCAGCCCGGAATTCTTCCGGTGCGCTTATGGTCTCAAGCCACAGAACATCTGCGCCTCCAGCCTTTAGCGCTTCAGCCTGTTCATGAAACATCTCGACGGCTTCGGCGTGCGAAAGGCTGCCGACAGGTTCCATGATCTCGCCGGTCGGGCCAACAGAGCCGGCCACGATGATCGGGCGACCTGCCTTGTCAGCGACTTCGCGACCCAGTTCAGCGCCAGTACGGTTCAGCTCGGCCACGCGGTTCTGGGCGTCGTGTAACTTCAAACGCGCGGCTGTTCCACCAAATGTGTTTGTCAAAAACAGATCACTGCCGGCATCGACCGAGCCCTGATACAGAGCACGAATCTTGTCAGGCGCATCGACGTTCCACAATTCCGGCGCATCGCCTGATTGCAGGCCCATGTTGAACAGGTTCGTCCCGGTTGCGCCATCCGCCAGAATGACGTCTACGGTTTCCAGAAGGTTGCTGAGCGCGTTTGTCATTGGAGTATTCCAAAATTGGGGCCACAGCCCGTCAAAATATGAGACGCCCCGTGTCTCACGACCGGGGCGTCAAATCAAATTCATAAAACTCATGAAGATCATGAGTTTTGCAGCTCAGGCATCAGGACTCGGCTTCTGCCATCACCTGCTCTTTGGCTTCGACCAGAAGTTCGACCATCTTCTCGCGGATTTTAGCCTCATCGGCGAGATCACCGAGGTATCCTTTGACCGCCTCGACAACATCGTCTTCGCTGACATTTTGCAGGTCCGTGTGGACCAGTTCCTGCCCGTATTTACGCGCCTGTTCCACAGTCTCGCCTTTCAGCGCCGAGGCCCATACAGCCATAAATCGGTTGCGGCGCATCCGAGCGATGAACTGCATCTTTTCGTCATGAGCGAATTTGTTTTCAAACGCGGCTTCACGTTCGTCGAATGTGGTCATTGGTTGGGGACCTCTTGGGTTAGATGTTCTTTTCTGATGATATGACTATACGACGCCCTGTGCGCAAGGTATTTGCGCTGCGTCAAAGCCTCTCGGGGTTGCGAACTTGCGGGAAAGCGGGGCTTGCACTATGAGGGCGCCAACGTGAAGGGACTCATTCCCTTTCCCCAGACTGGAAAGGTCGCTCATGGCGCGTCGCAAGAAGATTTACGAAGGTAAAGCCAAGATCCTGTATGAAGGTCCCGAGCCGGGCACCATCGTGCAGTACTTCAAGGATGACGCCACAGCTTTCAACGCCGAGAAGAAAGACGTGATCGATGGAAAAGGCGTTCTGAACAATCGGTTGAGCGAATTCTTCATGACCGGTCTGGCCCAGATCGGAGTTCCGACGCACTTTATTCGCCGTCTGAACATGCGGGAGCAACTTGTGCGGAATTGTGAGATCATTCCACTGGAAGTGATCGTCCGCAACTATGCCGCCGGATCGATGTCCAAACGCCTCGGTATCGCCGAGGGTACTCAACTGCCGCGCCCGATTGTTGAATACTGCTACAAGGACGATGCGCTGGGTGATCCGTTGGTGACCGAAGAGCACATTGCAGCATTCGGCTGGGCGAGCCAGCAGGATATGGACGATATCCTGAGCCTTGCACTGCGCGTTAATGATTTCATGAGCGGCGTGATGCTGGCGGTTGGTATTCGTCTGGTCGATTTCAAAATCGAGATCGGGCGCGTGTTCGAAGGCGATTTCCAACGACTGATCATTGCGGACGAAATCAGCCCCGATAGCTGCCGTCTATGGGATATCGAAACCGGTCAGAAGCTGGACAAGGATGTGTTCCGCCGTGATCTGGGTAGTCTGACTGATGCATATTCTGAGGTCGCCCGCCGTCTTGGCGTTCTGCCCAAAAGCAATGTCACAAAACCAACGCTGATCAACTGATCCTGTCTCATATCGACAGGGTTGTCCGACAAACCCAAGCGGGGTATCCCGCGCCCAACGAAACGGATCGATGCGCGGTCCATCAGTGGAGTTCTCGAAAATGAAAGCACGTGTGCATGTGATGCTCAAGAACGGGGTTCTGGACCCGCAGGGTGAGGCTGTGCGTCACGCATTGGGTGCGATGGGCTTTGATCAGGTCGAAGGTGTCCGTCAGGGCAAGGTGATCGATCTGGAACTGGCAGACGGCGCGACCGAGGCGGACGTAACCAAGATGTGCGAAAAGCTGTTGGCCAACACGGTCATCGAACGCTTCGAGATCGAACTGCTCTGAGTTTTCCGACCTAGGAGGGTCCGCCATGCGCGCAGCCGTCATTGTTTTCCCCGGTTCCAACTGCGATCGTGATCTTGCCGTTGCCTTCGAGCAGGCCGGTTTTTCCGTCGATATGGTCTGGCACAAGGATGCCGCGCTGCCCGAGGGTATAGATATCGTCGGTGTGCCGGGTGGGTTTTCTTACGGTGACTATCTGCGCTGCGGCGCGATTGCGGCCCAGTCGCCCATTTGCAAAGCGCTGGCCGCGCATACCGAGCGTGGTGGCTATGCCGTCGGTATCTGCAACGGTTTTCAGGTTCTGACCGAAACCGGAATTCTGCCTGGCGCTCTGTTGCGCAATGCCGGTCTGAAATACATCTGCAAAACGATCGGACTGAAGGTCGAAACCAGCGATAGCGCCTTTACTGAAGGGTACAATGCCGGGGATGTGATCGATATCCCGATTGCGCATCACGATGGCAATTATTTCGCAGACGATGAGACCTTGGCCGAGTTGAAGGATCAGGATCGCATTGCCTTCACATATGCCGAAAATCCCAATGGTTCGCGCGACGATATTGCAGGGATTTTATCGCACAACCGGCGCGTGTTAGGCATGATGCCCCACCCAGAACGAGCGGCGGATTCAGGCCACGGAGGCACTGACGGGACGGCGCTCTTCCGCGCATTGGCCGGGGTGCTGACGCCCGCGTGACTTGAGGTCATCAGTCGGGACGCGTAGCGTCAGTACATGAGCGCGGAAGATCAAGCAGACAGCAAAGGGTTTCTGAACCGGTTTCGCGGCGCGCCTATGGGCTGGCGGCTGCGGCTTGCCGTGTTTTTGTTGCTGCTTGCTACCGTCGCCACAGTGTGGATCACCAACAGTCTGCTAACAAGTCGCTTCACCGAATCGACCAGAAACCGGGCCGAACTGCGGTTAGCCTTGTATTCCGGCAACCTGCTGAGTGAGTTGCGACGCAACGCCATCGTGCCGCAGTTGCTTGCCCGTGACCCCACCCTGATTTCGGCCCTGCAATCCAGCGATTACACGCTGTCGAGCCAGCGCCTGATCTCTTTTGTTGAAGAAATCGGAGCGGCCTCGCTGGTTTTGCTGGATGGGGATGGCCTGACACGTGCTGCAACCGACCGGAACCGGTTGCAGGAAAGCCACCGGAACTCGCCTTACTTCATCGATGCTATCCGGTCGAATGCCACTATATTCTCGGTCATTCCACGTGAATCCGGCGGTTACAGCTTTGTCTACTCGCGGCGAATCGAGGCGAATGCAGAGATCCTTGGCGTGATCGTAGTCGAAGTTGATTTGCAGAAATTTGAACGCGCCTGGGCAGGTATTTCTGATGCGGTGATGGTCACCGACAGCACCGGTACGATCATCCTCTCGACCGAGCCTCAGTGGCGAGGTCTGGATGAAAGCGGTGCCATGTTGCGCCAACCCCCTCAGAACGCGATTCAGCGCGCAATCCGGGCCACAACCGATTGGAGCGCTTTGCCCCCCGATGCCTATCTTCAGGGCGAGGCTGTGATGCGGATGGAGACCCGCATTCCGTTCCGGGGCTGGCAAATGACCTCGTTCACCACCTATTCGTCGATCCGCGAGCGGGTGAACAGCGTTCTGGCGCTTGAGATCATGGCCTTTGCGATTCTTCTGGCGCTGACCTTCTATGCGCTCAGCCGCAGAGCGACGTTGCGCATGACCTTGTTCCAGCGCGAGTCGGCGGAGCTTCGCGCATTGAACGTAAGGCTGCAGCGGGAAATCGCTGAGCGTGAACGTGTTGAAAAGACGCTGGAAGTTGCCGAACAAACCCTTGCCCAGAGCTCAAAACTGGCAGCACTTGGAGAGATGTCTGCGGCAGTCAGTCACGAGTTAAATCAACCTCTGGCTGCGATGAAAACTTATCTGGCCGGCGCGCGTCTGCTTTTGCGTCGAAACCGACCCGAAGAGGCGTTGGCCAGCTTTGGGCGGATCGACGGATTGATCGAGCGGATGGGAGCGATCACGCGCCAACTCAAATCCTATGCGCGCAAAGGTGCAGATGCGTTTTCGCCTGTAAATCTTGGCGAAGCGCTGGCCTCGTCCCTGTCGATGATGGAACCGCAGCTGCGTCAGCGGCATGTGAAGATAACCCAGATTTTGCCCGAAGAACCTGTTATAGTGATGGGTGATCGGATGCGGATCGAACAGGTTATGGTCAATCTCTTGCGCAATGCGCTGGATGCGACCAAGTCTGTGGATGAGCCGGATGTCGAGATCATTCTCGCTGCAGGTGAAACTGCGGTACTGACCGTGCGGGACAATGGCCACGGGATCGAGGATATCGAAAACCTGTTCGAGCCGTTTTATACGACCAAACGCCCGGGGGACGGCGTTGGTCTGGGGCTTGCCATCTCGTCCGGGATCGTGAACGACCATGGCGGACGGCTGACCGCGCGCAACGGCCAACAGGGTGGCGCGGTGTTTGAGATGCAATTGCCCATATTGGGAAGCGACGGCCTTGAGGCCGCGGAATAGAGGAAGTGACTATGGCACAGGCCATGAAAATCGCCATCGTGGATGATGAACAGGACATGCGCCAGTCGATCAGCCAGTGGCTGGCTTTGTCGGGGTACGACACCGAAACCTTTTCAAGCGCCGAGGATGCGCTCAAGGTCTTGGGGCCAGAATATCCCGGGATCGTGATCTCTGACATTAAGATGCCTGGAATGGATGGCATTCAACTGCTGAAAAAGCTGATGGGGGCCGATAGCACGCTACCGGTGATCATGATCACGGGACATGGTGACGTGCCAATGGCCGTAGAGGCGATGCGTGTCGGGGCGTTCGATTTCCTTGAAAAGCCGTTTAACCCCGATCGTATGTCCGAACTGGCCAAACGCGCCAGCAATGCGCGTCGTCTGACGCTCGACAACCGAGCCCTGCGGCGTGAGCTGTCTGGCGGTACGCAGATCATGAACAAGCTGATCGGTGCCAGCCCCGTCATGGAGCGGTTGCGTGAAGATATTCTGGATCTGGGGCAGGCGGATGGTCATGTCCTGATCGATGGGGAAACCGGAACCGGAAAGACTTTGGTGGCGCATGCATTGCACGCGGTTGGTAGCCGGGCGGGTAAGAAATTCGTCCTGGTTTCTTGCGCAGCACTTGAGGAAGAAGCGCTGTCGAAACGCCTGTTTGGCCCGATGTTGCCCGAGGACACGCAGTTGCCCGCCATCGAAGAGGCCCGCGGCGGTACGCTGGTTCTCGAGGATGTCGAAGCCCTGAGTGATACGCTGCAGGCCCGTCTATTGAGCGTTATGAATGAGCAGGGCACCCCTGCGGAAACGCGGATCGTTGCAATTTCGAACCTGCAGGAAGCGGGCAAAACCTCAGAAGATGTATTGCGTCCCGATCTGTTCTATCGGTTGGCGGCGCTGCGCATCACCATGCCTCCGCTGCGACAGCGGGGTGAGGACATCCTGACGCTGTTCACCCGTCTGAGCGAACAGTTCGCAGAGGAATATGGCTGCGACGCGCCTCAGGTCAGTGCGCAGGAAGCGGCTCAGCTGCTTCAGGCCCCGTGGCCCGGGAATGTGAGGCAGTTGATCAACATTGCTGAGCGTGCGGTGCTGCAGTCGCGGCGCGGGTCGGGGACAATTGCTTCGCTGCTGATGTCGGATCACGAAGAGATGCAGCCAGTGATGACAACTGAAGGCAAGCCGCTGAAGGAATATGTTGAAGCCTTCGAGCGGATGCTGATCGACAATACGATGCGCCGTCACAAGGGATCGATCGCCTCGGTGATGGAAGAACTCTGCCTGCCACGCCGGACACTGAACGAAAAGATGGCGAAGTACGGGTTGCAGCGTTCGGATTACCTGTGAAAGCGGAGGAGGGGGCCAGCCCCCTCTTGAGCTTGCGGTTCAATTCAACCCCTGGATATTTCTGAACAGATGAAGGGACTCTTCGGCGCGTTCTTGGGTCGCGATGCAGTTTGCCCATTGTCTTTTCCACAGGACTGCTTTTATTGTGATCGAACGGGCCGGGTATTTTGTGCCTGCAAGCCCCGTGTTTTGAGTTTCGCTGCTGAGCTGATGGTGAGGATAGATCCCGCGCGGCGCGGCAGACCGATTATGCCCCAATGGGGCAGATGAACGCCTGAACCCGTCTATGCGGGTGAAAGGAATAAATGGGCGGGCCGCATTTAGACGCGCCTGTCGGAGAAGAACCGCGATGACGCGCGCGCAACGATTGAGTATACGGGCAGGGGGCCAAAGCGCCAGACCCTGCCGCGCGCCGTCCGATATCGCCCGTACAAGACACCTCCCCAAAAGCGCCTGTCCGCCTGGACGGGTCAGGACAACGCGTTTGGCGCGGTGCACCAAGGACACATGGCTAAGAAAATGCTTATCGATGCCACCCACGCGGAGGAAACCCGCGTTGTGGTGGTCGACGGAAACAAGGTTGAGGAATTTGACTTTGAATCCGAAAACAAACGCCAGCTTGCTGGCAACATCTATCTTGCAAAAGTAACACGGGTTGAGCCGTCGCTACAGGCGGCATTTGTGGACTACGGCGGGAACCGGCACGGGTTTCTGGCGTTTTCTGAAATACATCCCGACTATTACCAGATCCCCGTCGCCGACCGTGAGGCGCTGATGGAGGAAGAGCGCGCCTATGCCGAGGCGATGAAGGCGCGGGATGAGGCCGAGGAAACAAAGCCCAAGAAGCGCCGGTCGCGTTCGCGCTCGAAGGCCGCTGACGTCAAGACGGACGATCCGGTTGAGACGCTGGAGGTTTCCTCAGAGCCGACCGGAATGGAAACCATCGATCTGGATGACGGTGAAGAGACGGAGGTGCCCGAAGGGACGTCTCCGATGGAAATCGTTGCCGAGACGCCGGTGGAAGAGCCAGAGGATGCCGCCGAGCCTGTTGCTGAAGAAGCTCCGACCGAAGAAGCCAAGTCCGAAGATGTAGATCAGCAGGCGGAAGCGCCAGAAGAGACTGCTGAGGTAGCGGAAGACGCGCCTGTCGAAGCAACTGATACCGACCAAGAAGAACCTTCGGATGAGGTCGAAGCCAAGTCTGACGAAGAAGAGGCGGAAGCTTCTGGCGATGAGCCCGAGGTGGATGGCGAGACAGAAAGCAAAAGCGCTGACGCGGCTTCGAAAGACGATACCATCGAGTCGGTCGCAGACGAAGACGATAGCGAGGATATCCGTCCTCCGCGCAAGCCACGCCCGCGCCGCTACAAGATTCAAGAAGTTATCAAGGTGCGTCAGGTCCTGCTGGTGCAGGTGGTCAAGGAAGAGCGCGGCAACAAGGGTGCGGCACTTACCACGTATCTGTCTTTGGCGGGTCGGTACTGCGTACTGATGCCCAATACCGCACGGGGCGGCGGAATTAGCCGCAAGATCACCAATGCCGCTGACCGGAAGAAACTGAAAGACATTGCCGCTGAAATCGACGTGCCCACGGGCGCGGGTCTGATCGTTCGTACGGCGGGAGCCAAGCGGACCAAATCAGAGATCAAGCGCGACTATGAATACCTGCAACGACTGTGGGAGCAGATCCGCGAGCTGACGTTGCAATCCATTGCGCCTGCGAAAATTTATGAAGAAGGCGACCTAATCAAACGCTCGATCCGCGACTTGTATAATCGCGACATCGATGAGGTTCTGGTTGAAGGCGAGGGCGGGTATCGCATCGCCAAAGACTTCATGAAGATGATCATGCCGTCGCACGCCAAGAACGTGAAGCGATACGAAGACGCGCTGCCGCTATTCGCGCGATATCAGGTGGAAAGCTATCTGGCCGGGATGTTCAACCCGACGGTTCAGCTGAAATCCGGTGGCTATATCGTGATCGGGGTGACCGAAGCGCTGGTGGCGATCGATGTGAACTCGGGTCGGGCGACCAAAGAAGGTTCGATCGAGGAAACCGCGTTGAAGACCAATCTGGAGGCCGCCGAAGAAGTGGCGCGCCAATTGCGTCTGCGCGATCTGGCCGGTCTGATTGTGATCGATTTCATCGATATGGACGAGCGCAAAAACAACTCGGCCGTTGAGAAGCGACTGAAGGATAAGCTGAAAACGGATCGTGCCCGTATTCAGGTGGGCCGGATTTCGGGCTTTGGACTGCTCGAAATGAGCCGTCAGCGTCTGCGTCCTGGAATGCTCGAGGCGACGACCCAGCCATGCCCGTCTTGCCATGGTACCGGCCTGATCCGGTCGGACGACAATATGGCACTGTCAATCCTTCGCCAGATTGAAGAGGAAGGCACTCGCCGCCGTTCGCGTGAGGTATTGGTGCGTTGCCCGGTTAGCATCGCCAACTTCCTGATGAACCAGAAACGCGAACATATCGCGCAGATCGAAGCGCGGTATGGTTTGTCGGTTCGGATCGAAGGGGACGTTCATTTGGTCAGTCCCGACTTCTCGATGGAGAAGTTCAAGACCGCGAGCCGCGTTGTTCCTGAAGCAACTGCGCCGGTGGTATCGGTTGATGCGTCGCTGATGGATATGGTCGACGCCACGGATGAGGACGAAACCGAAGAAGAAACTGCGGTTCAGAGCGAGGAAGAGACCAAGCCCAAGCGTAAACGGCGTCGGCGCCGGCGCAAGAAGAGTTCGGGCAATGGTGACGCGCCGGATGGCAATGCGGACGAGTCTGACGCAGACAGTGTAACCGACTCGAGCAACGAAGCTGAGAGCGTCGAAGCCAAACAGACCGAGGCGGAGCCTGTTGCTGAGGAAGATGCCGAGAAAGCGACCAAACCGAAAAAGCGCCGGGCACCGCGTCGACGCAAAAAGGATACTGAGGCCACAGCCGAAGCAAGCGAGACGCAGACCGAAGCGGATAATGCGAACTCCGATCAGGAGAAAGAGCCGGTCAATGCTGAGGCCGACGAGGCTGAACAGCAAGAGCCAGCCGATGAGTCTGAAAGCATCGAACCAGCCGCTGAGCCCGATAGTACTGATGCACCATCAGAACTTGAGATAGCCGAAGCAACGTCGGCTTCTGAAGTCGCTGAAGAAGTGCCAGAGGAACCTGCTGAAGCGCCTGAACTGGTTGCCGAAGAAGCCGAAGAATCGACCGTGGCAGCAGAACCCGAAGTCATTGAGGCTGCCACCCCAGAGCCAGTCTTGGAGGCAGTGGCAGACGAACCCGAACCCGCGCCGACCAAGCCAAAGCGCCGAGGGTGGTGGTCATTGGGACAGTAAGAAATAGGCGGGCCAACTGGCCCGCCTTTTTTCATTAGCGTGCGTTCCAAAGAAACCTCAGGCCGATTTTTGGATCACATATATCTGATGACCATCCACTGTTTCTTGCGAGACAAGTGTGTGGCCAGATTCGGTGCAGAAATGCGGTACGTCGATAATCGCGGCTGGATCATCGGCCAGCACGCGCAGCATACCCCCCGCAGGCAAGGATTTCAGGCGCTTCCGAGCCTTCAAAACAGGCAGGGGGCACAACAATCCCAACGCATCCAGTGTTTCAATCTCATTGGTCATGGGGCTGAGATATTTCTAACGAGCCATACTGTCCAGCGCGCAACCACGAGGATGTGACCGAATGGCCTCGTGACGAAACCCGCGCGATAACTTATGTGCTGAGTCATGTTCGGAATTGAGATCATAGACGCGGGCCTTCTGCCTGCCATGTTTATCGCCATGCTGGGCGGGTTGATAAGTTTTCTGTCTCCCTGCGTGCTGCCGATTGTGCCACCGTACCTCGCGTATATGAGCGGTGTAACTATCAACGAGATGCAGGATGAGGCGCGCGCGCGGCGCAAGGCGACCCTGGCGGCACTGTTTTTTGTTTTGGGTCTATCGACAGTGTTCCTGCTGCTAGGCTTCACAGCCTCGGTCTTTGGGGCGTTTGTCCTTCAGAACCAAGTGCTTTTCGCCAAACTCTCGGGTGCTGTCGTCATTGTCTTTGGCCTGCACTTTCTGAACGTGTTCCGTATTCCTTTGTTGGATCGTGAGGCACGCGTTGATACGGGTGACTCCAGCGGATCTGTGTTCGGGGCATATATTCTGGGACTGGCCTTCGCCTTCGGTTGGACGCCGTGCATCGGCCCACAATTAGGTGCAATCTTGTCGCTTGCCGCCTCCGAAGCATCAGTCACGCGTGGCACCGTATTGCTTGGCGTATATGCGGCAGGCTTGGGCATTCCATTCTTGCTGGCTGCGATGTTCCTGAACCGCTCGATGGCGGTTATGAACCGCATCAAACCGCATATGGGCACAATCGAGAAGGTGATGGGCGGGCTGCTGCTGTTTGTTGGCATCATGCTTGTCACCGGTTTGTTCACCGAATTCAGCTGGTGGCTGTTGGAAACATTCCCGGCTTTGGCAAACCTCGGTTAACCCTCTGGCTTTAAACGCGGATGGATAGACGCCAGGTCTTACCTTGGCGTCAACGCTGCGCTAATCTTTGGCGCAGAGGGCCGGGTAATGAGCAGTCAGCAATCCAAACCGCAGGTGCGCAAACGCCGGGTGTTTTACATTCCCGGCTACGACCCGATTCATCCGCGCCGATATCGAGAGCTCTACCGCAAAGAGGGGCACGCCCAGGCTGAGATATCGGGATACCAGATCGATATTAGCGCTAGGGCGGGCGAAGGTCCCTACGGCTGGCAGGTGACTTCTCAGCAGGACGGCAGTCCTGTTGATGCAGATGTTCAGGTTCTGGTCTGGTCCGATATCGTGCGTGACAGCATGGCTCAATCGATCCCGGCAACCTATCTGCAACTGGCGAGAACCGCCTGGATATATATCTCGACCGGTACGCTTTGGCGGCTGATGCAGCTGCGCAAGGGGCCCGTAATTGCGGCTCTATACCCGGTGGCAATGCTGCTGCTGCAGCTTTTGGCATCGTTGTTGATTGCTTGGGGTTTAGTCGCTGTATTGAAACCACTCGTTGGGTGGTGGTCTTTGGTACCTGCTGCCGGAGCAATCTATGCTCTGATGCAATGGTTCCGAAAGATCGATAATCGTCTGTTCGCTTATTACCTTATGCATGACTATGCCCACTCGGCGAAGCTATACGGCGCGTATTCGCAAGATCTGCAATCGAGGCTGCGGGAGTTTTCTGACCTGATCACCGAGACGCTGGACACAGACACCGATGAGGTGCTGGTCGTAGGTCACAGCTCTGGCGCCCATCTTGGTGTGTCAGTGTTGGCAGATGTTTTACGACGACGGGGCGGTGTACTGGATAAGCCAGTCGTATCCTTTCTGACCTTGGGACAGGTGGTGCCAATGGTTTCGTTTCTACCGCAGGCACACTCGCTTCGCGCTGATCTTAAATATCTATCCGAACGCGCGGATATGACTTGGATCGATGTCTCTGCACCGGGGGATGGCTGCGCGTTTGCGTTGTGCGATCCGGTCGCGGTCAGCGGCGTCGCTGGCCCCAAAAAGTGCGGGCCGCTGGTTCTTTCTGCGGCCTTCACCCAAACACTGTCCCCCGCGCGATGGCAGCAATTGCGTTGGCGCTTTTTTCGCCTGCACTTTCAATATCTTTGTGCGTTCGATCAACCTGGACTTTATGACTATTTCCGCATCACCGCAGGTCCTGAAACATTGAAGCAGCGGTTTGAAGGGCGCGCGCCATCTCGGTCGCGCATTGAACGGGCGGTTTCGAAATACATTGCGGTGGAAGCATGACGCCCCCAAAGCCCGAAGCACGACCGGATAAAGTCTCGCTGTGGCGGTATCTGCGTCTGTTTCGTCAAGACTTGCTGTCTGCTCAGCCCCAGCGTCTATATCGAGCGTGGATGGCTGAATTCCGAACGCCGTTCTTTCACTCGTATATGGTCAACCAACCCAATCTGATCCGCGCAGTTCTGAAAGAGCGCCCGGATGCGTTTCCAAAATCAAATCGCATCAGCGAAGGCTTAAGCCCCTTGTTGGGTCGGTCGGTGTTCCTGACCAATGGCGAAGTCTGGAAACGGCAGCGCAGGATCATTGATCCCGCCTTTGAAGGCGGACGTTTGAAAGATACGTTTCCCGCAATGTTAAATGCGGCGCAGGCTTGTGCGGATCGGCTTTCTGGCAGGGTTGGGCAGAAGGTGGAATGTGAAGAAATCACAAGCCATGTCGCGGCGGATGTGATTTTCCGCACCCTGTTTTCGGTTCCCATCGAAAATGAGGTTGCCGCGCAGGTCTTCGATAAATTTAGAATCTATCAGCGCGAACAGCCCTTGCTGAACCTGGCCGCATTCGTTCCGGTTCCAAGCTGGACGCCCCGATTTCATTCTCGCAAAACTCGCCAAACCGCCAGCGAGATTCGGGATCTGATCAGCCGATTGACGGATGAACGCGCTATAGCAATCGAAAACGGGTCGGCCCCCGATGATCTGGCCACCAAGATAATGACGACAACAGACCCGGAAACCGGAGACCGGTTTGATGCGCAGGAAATGGTCGATCAGGTCGCCATCTTCTTTTTGGCGGGGCATGAAACCAGCGCGTCTGCACTGGCTTGGACGCTCTACCTGATGGCGATGCATCCGGACTGGCAGGAAAAGCTGGCTGAGGAAGCGAAAGCTCTGGACATGCCCAAGTTTTCTACCATGTCCCAATTGAAACTTAGCCGCGATGTGTTTCGTGAAGCTTTGCGCCTGTATCCACCAGTTCCAATGATGGTGCGCGAGGCGACATGTCCTGAACGCTTCCGTGATCGGGATATTTCGCAGGGTTCTCAGATCGTTGTAAGCCCCTGGCACTTGCATCGGCACGAAAGGCTTTGGGACCGGCCGGACGATTTCGACCCCACGCGATGGACGACGGAAAACGGAAAGAAATGCCAGCGCGAGGCCTATATTCCCTTTTCGGCTGGCCCCCGGGTCTGCACGGGCGCAGGGTTCGCGATGGTAGAAGGTCCTTTGATCTTATCGATGCTCTTGCGTCGTTACCGATTCGAAACAATACCAGACGAAACGCCGGTACCGGTCGCGCATTTGACCGTCAGATCGAAAGACGGAATTTGGTTGCGCTTGGTTGAGCGCTAACAAACTACCATCGCTCTTCGGCATGCTGTATGCGGATTGAAAATGCGGAATCATATTGAACGGGATTGAGTTATGTCGAAAGCAGAACAGCGCGCGCAGATGTCCGAAGGCGCAGGATTTATCGCAGCACTGGACCAAAGCGGCGGTTCAACCCCCAAAGCGCTGGCTTTGTATGGTGTTGAAGCATCGGATTACGGATCAGACGAAGAGATGTTCGGCGAGATTCAGAAGATGCGCGCGCGGATCATTCTGGCTGACGATTTCACCAAGGATAAAGTGATTGGCGCGATCCTGTTCGAACGGACTTTGGGTGAAGAAATCGACGGCAAGAAGGTTGCGGATTACCTTTGGTCCGAAAAAGGCATCGTGCCGTTCCTGAAAATCGACAAAGGACTTGAGGATCAGGCCAACGGTGTTCAGATGATGAAGCCAATTCCGGGGCTGGCTGAGACGTTGGCCAAGGCGGATGGTGTTTTTGGCACCAAGGAACGCTCAGTTATCCACGAAGCAAATGCTCAGGGCATTGCCGACGTTGTCGCGCAGCAGTTCCAGGTCGCACGCGTGGTCACTGATGCGGGAATGGTCCCAATTGTCGAGCCTGAGGTAAACATCCACTCGGAAACCAAGGCCGAAGCTGAGGATATTCTGAATTCAGAAATCCTGAAGAACCTGGATCAATTGGCCGAGGGTCAGGAAGTGATGCTGAAGCTGACCATACCCAGCCAGGCCAACCTTTATGATGAGGTAGCGGATCACCCGCGCGTCCTGCGTGTTGTGGCGCTGTCCGGCGGATACTCGACCGAGCAGGCCTGCGACCTGCTTGGCCAAAACAGCAAGATGATCGCGTCGTTTTCGCGCGCACTGACCGAAGGGCTGTCCAAACAGCAATCTGACGCAGAATTTAACGCAGCGCTCGGCGGGAATATCGACAATATCTTCCGCGCCTCGGTCTGATAGTGGGGTAATCTATTCGGGCTTGATGAAATCGCGGCGCAATTGCGCCGCTTTTTCGCGCAAGCCACATCCGTTGGCGTGATCATTGATCAACCCCATGGCCTGCATAAAGGCAAAGATCGTGGTGGGGCCTACGAATTTCCAACCGCGTTCCTTCAGATCTTTCGACATCGCAATGGATTCTGTCGATGTGGAAGCGCTTTGCGGGGCGGGTGGCGCCGTAGGCTCGTACCTCCAGACATAAGCGGCCAATGATCCCTCGTCAGCGATTAGGTCCTGCACGCGGCGGGCGTTGTTGATCACGGCTTCAATCTTGCCGCGGTGTCGCACGATGCCTTTATCGTCCAGAAGTCGATTGATATCTGCATCAGAAAATTCTGCTATCTTGTTGAAATCAAAATTTCTAAACGCTGCCCTGAAGTTCTCGCGTTTTGACAGAATGGTGCGCCAACTCAAGCCTGACTGAAAGCTCTCGAGGCAGAGTTTCTCAAACAGTCGTCTGTCATCGGAAACCGGATATCCCCATTCGTTATCATGATAGTCAAAGAATTCGGGGGCGGCGTTGCACCACGAACACCGAGGTTTTCCATCTGGGCCCGTTGCCAAATCGTTCATGAATGTACCCTTTTTGTTCTCCGCGAGGATAAGCGACGCGATTGTTTGAAATCAAGCACTCAATCGGTTTGACGATACCAATTCAGAATGAAGACACGAATGGCCGAAGCCAGTCCGGTTTCCGGGTCTCGCTCTGCATCAATATTTGCCGCCAGGACATTGATTGGGATATCTTTTTTCCGCGCGATGTCACGAAAGGCTTGCCAGAACTCATCCTCAAGCGAAACGGATGTTCGATGACCTTGCAAGGTCAGGGAGCGTTTGACAGGACGTCCACTCATTCGTCGACCTTGTGACCGTCAAGGTCCCGGCGCTGCCGGTCTTGCTGCAGCTTTACAACGGTCCTGTCGGCTTTGGATTGCCCGTGTTTCGCAGCGTTTGCATCCGCGCGGGCCTTTTTTTCAGCCCGCGCTTTTTCTTTTCGAAACCGGTTCAGGTTAACCGGTTTACCCATCAGCCCTTGGGTCCAATCATATGCTCGGGCCGCACAACCGCATCAAACGTCGCCTCATCCACAAAGCCCAACGCAATCGCTTCTTCCTTAAGTGTTGTGCCGTTCTTGTGCGCTGTTTTGGCGACGGTCGTGGCGTTGTCATACCCGATTGTCGGTGCCAGAGCAGTCACCAGCATCAGGGATTCCTTCATCAGCTTGTCGATGCGTGGCTCGTTGGCTTTGATGCCCAACAGCATCCGCTCGGTAAAGCTGTCGGCTGCATCGCCGAGCAGCTGGATCGACTGCAGCAGATTATAGGACATCATCGGGTTGTAGACGTTCAACTGGAAATGGCCCTGCGAGCCTGCAAACTTCATTGCTGCGTCGTTGCCCATCACATGTGCGGCCACCTGAGTCAGCGCCTCGGCCTGTGTCGGGTTCACCTTGCCTGGCATGATGGACGAACCGGGCTCGTTTTCGGGCAGAATAAGCTCACCCAATCCTGAGCGGGGCCCCGAACCCAACAGACGGATATCGTTGGCAATTTTGTAGCAGGAACCGGCGATCGTGGCCAACGCGCCCGACAGGAAGACCATGGCATCATGTGCGGCCAGCGCTTCGAATTTGTTCGGCGCGGTCACAAAGGGCAGGCCGGTGATATCGGCCATATTCTTGGCGACAGCCTCATCCCAGCCGCCATGCGTGTTCAAACCGGTACCCACAGCAGTACCGCCTTGAGCCAGTTCATAGATACCGGGCATTGCAGCTTCTACGCGCGCAATACCCTGACGGATTTGGTGCGCATACCCGCCGAATTCCTGTTCCAACGTCAACGGCGTGGCATCCTGCGTATGGGTGCGGCCGATCTTGATGATACCGGCAAACTCTTTTGCCTTGGCTTCCAGCGCCGAGGCGAACTTCTCAAGCCCGGGCATCAACACATCTCGCACACTCATCGCTGTGGCGATGTGCATCGCGGTGGGGAAAGTATCGTTCGAGGATTGACCCATATTGCAGTGATCATTCGGGTGAACGGGATCTTTCGAGCCAATCTCGCCACCCATAATCTCAATCGCGCGGTTCGCAATGACCTCGTTCGAGTTCATATTGGATTGCGTGCCCGAGCCGGTTTGCCATACGACCAGAGGAAAGTTGTCGTCAAACTTGCCTTCGAACACTTCACCGGCCGCTTGTATGATCGCGTCGGCGATCTTGGCGTCCAGCTTGCCGATGGCTTTGTTTTCAATTGCACAGGCCTTTTTGATCACACCCAACGCGCGCACGATGGCGACGGGCTGCTTTTCCCAGCCGATGGGGAAGTTCATGATCGAACGCTGCGTTTGCGCGCCCCAGTACTTATCGGCAGGCACCTCAAGCGGGCCAAAGCTGTCGGATTCAGTGCGGGTTTGAGACATCGGTCGCTCCGGTCTGGTATGCAGTCGTATGCCGTTTACCCGCAGCAAGGCTGTGGCGCAATCGGCCAGTTGAGCGCACCTTAAACTTGGGCCGCGCAAAGGTATAGACGCGGCACAGCTACAAATAATTTCTGTTAGCGAAAACAGTGCCATTGTACGTCGGCGGGCTAAAGTTAAGATGGGACAATAACCCTGACGGAGGCAACCATGCGCGTGTCACTTCTCAAAAGCCCTTTGTATACGCTTGCGTTATTGTTTGCCGCGAGTTTTTGGCTGGCAGTATTTGTGCAACACGCTCAGGCGACGGGAATCGAGCCGTTCGTGGGCGACTATACCGGTTCGGCCGACGTTGTTGATGCGGATGGTACGGCGACCCCTCGGGATATGAGCGTTTCGATTCAGGAAATTAAAGGGGGCTTCAACGTGAGTTGGACCACCACGACTTACAAAGCCGACGGTCGCATCAAGGATGAGAAATACTCGGTTGATTTTCAAAGCTCGGATCGGCCCGATGTTTATTCTGCGGCCATGAAGCGTAATGTGTTTGGCCACGAGGTGCCGCTTGACCCGATGAAAGGGGAACCCTTTGTTTGGGGGCGGATCGAAGGAGATACTCTGACGGTGTTTTCGTTGTTCATAGCCGAAAACGGTGGCTATGAGCTTCAGCAATTTGACCGGACACTAGCTGATGGTGGGCTCGACCTGTCATTTTCCCGGTTTCGCGATGGGGTTAAGTCGCGCTCGGTCGAGACATTCCTTCAAAAAGAATAAACCCCGCATCAAGCGGGGTTTTCTGGTCATTTCCGGAAGCTGTCCAGCGAGACCACGTCCGCATCATGCTGCGGTTCTGCCTCTTCGGCCTCAAGCTCAATCGGGGCCTCTTCCGTCACATGGATCTCTTCGTCCTCGTCTTCCGGGCTTTCAAAGCGCAAGCCAAACTCAACCGAAGGATCCACGAAGGTCTTGATCGCCAGATAGGGGATGTAAAGCGGTTCCGGCGCATCCCCGAAATTCAGCGTAATCGAAAAGCCATCGTCACCGACTTCGAGGTTTTCGAACCAGTGCTGCATGACAATCGTCATCTCGCCTGGATAGCGCTCACGCAGCCAATCAGCCAACTCAACGCCCTCATGCCGTGTATCAAAAGTGATAAAGAAATGATGCGAACCGGGCAGGCCGGTTTCGGACACGTCGGTCAGGACGGTCTTGATCAGGCCTCGCATGGCCGTGTGCATCAGATTCCCGTAGTCGATGTCTTGCGACATGGTTGATCCTCGAAAGTGGTTAATCCCAGCATAGTTCATTCGGACGGAAACGAAAGGCTGTGCTGGGCTGTATTGATTACAAAATCTGCATGCCTAGTCCGGCCAGAACCATGATACCAAGTGTGGTTGCTAAACCGGATTTCATACGAAAAATCAACAGGCCAGCCAGAACGGTCAGCACAAGTGCGCTGAATTCAAGCGACGAAGGGTCGGGTAGGGGGAGAGAAACTGGTCCCCAATGCCACCCCGGAATTGAGGTGAACAAGACGTTTAGCCCGAACCACACGGAGAGGTTGAGAATCACTCCGACGACCGCAGCTGTGATTCCGTGCATCGCGGCCCCAAGACGCGGACGCTCGGCGATTCTGTCCAGATGCGGGGCTGCAAGAAAAATCCACAGAAAACACGGTACAAACGTCGCCCATAAAGCGACAATGCCCGCCGCCAACGCCAGCGAGGCGCCTCCGGCAATCTGACCGCTAAGCATGGCCACAAACTGAGTCACCAGAATCAGTGGCCCAGGCGTGGTTTCGGCCAGACCTAGCGCGTCGATCATCTGGTCCGTGCTGATCCATTGGTAGGTTTCGACCACGGTCTGGGTCATATAGGCCAGCACCGCATAGGCACCGCCAAAAGTTACAACCGCAAGGCGGGCAAAGAACCAGCCCAGATCGCTGAGCAGTTCCTGACCGCTCAAAGACAGCACAAACAACGGCCCCAGCCAAAGGATAAGCCAGAAAACCGCTGTGCGAACAGGATTGGCAAGTGTTGGGCTGGCTTGAACGGCAACGGGCTTGTCGTCTTTCGAAGTCACGAATCCCCAAACGGCAGCGCACAGGATGATTAGCGGGAAGGGCAGGTTGAAGACAAAGATCCCCAAAAAGGCGAGGCCTGCGATAACCCGGTGCTCGACGTCTGTAAGCGCTTTCTTCGATAGGTTCCGTAATGCTTGCAGGACGATGATGATCACCGTGGCCTTGATGCCCAAGAATCCGGCTTGAACCAAAGGCAATGTACCATAGGCCGCATAAAGCAAAACCAGCAGCGCGATCACCAGAGCACCCGGTAGTACAAACAAACTTCCTGCGATTAACCCACCGGCCACTCCGCGCAGCCGCCATCCTGCATAAGTGGCAAGCTGCATGGCCTCGGGACCCGGCAACAGCATGCATAAGGAAAGCGCGCGCAGATAGGTCTGTTCGTCCAGCCAGGGGCGCCTTTCAACCAGCTCCTGATGCATCAGCGAGATCTGGGCGGCGGGGCCGCCGAAGGACAGCAGCCCGATGCGCCCAAACACCCTGATCAACTCGTGATATGAAGGGGTCATCTGCCGTGACCCGCGGGCCAGTCATGCGTCTCGCTAGAGCCATCGCGCGCCCAGCGATAGAGTGCATCATAGATGTGCAATCCAGCCTGCAATTGCTGCTGGTCATCCCGATACTGGCGTGACAAGCCGACTGAAAGGGCCAGCAACCCGGCGGCCTCAGGCGCCAGATCGTGCCTGTTTGTATCGGCGGCACGTATGATCGTCGCCATGCGGTCCAGAGGCTCAGATCGAAGCTTGAAGTCATCCAGCATCGTATCAAAGGTGCAATTGTCGCCGCGATGGCTCCAATCAGTTCCTTCAACATCAAAGGGTGTGGCACCGAAGTGCTCGGCAACCCCCTGAATTTCATCCGGTGCTACAAACAGGAACCGAGCGCGCCTGTCGACAAACCTGCGGATCAGCCAGGGGCACGCGATGCGATCAATCTTGGGGCGATGCCGCGTCATCCAGACCGTGTTGCCTTTTGCAACTGCAGGAAGGGCAGGCACAGGCACGACCATTGCGCCCGGCATAGCGCGCCAGGCGAACATTCCACCTTCCAGAAATTCTGCCACCACCCCTTCAGCCTGCAGCCATGAAACAACGCCCTGACTCAGCTTTTTGCCTTTCTGGCAAATTACTACGCAAGAATGATCGCCGGTATGATTTCTTATGCCATCAACATTTTGATATGGCATTCGGAATGCGCCGGGTATGAGGGAGGGATCATCGTCGAAATCCCCATCTGTGCGCACATCAAACAGGATAGGAGCCTGAGGCGTACCGATCAGGCGCAAGAGTTGTCGGGGTGTAATTGCATTGGGGGCAGCCATTGCATGTTTCCTTATTGCTTTGGATACATGCGAACTTGGGCTGCCGCCTCACGGGGTGTTCGCAAGCTTACCCCTTGATCCTCTGCTAGCGCGCAAATGCGGGATGGGTCAAGCTTGCGGTCAAGTTTATCAGGCCCAGTCCAACCTTTGCCCGGTCATGCAAACCGGCAAGGTATCTTGGGGGAACTGGCCCAGTTGTTCGAAAAGCGAAATGAAATCAAACTGATTATAGGCCTCGACCATTTTGTCCCCTTTGAAGCGCGCCATGACTTGTCCGGTAACTTCAAGCGGGGCACCGTTATCGGCCCGGAAAGTGCGGACATGCAGAATACCCGAGACCCAATCACCATTTTCGATGATCTTCGGCAGTTCGACTGTGATCTCGCCCAGAACATGACGAAACGCCATGACCAGATCGCGAAAGTCGTCCGCGCCAACCTGCATTTCGGGTATCAACCCTTCGGCCATCGTATCCGGGGCAAAAAACTGATCGATTGCATCGGTATTGCCTTGTTCCCAGACCTCTGAATACCACGCCCTAAGCCTGTCAGAATTCGTCATCTCAGCCCTCCTGTCGCTTGTTCAGGAAGATGAAGCAGAGAAGTGAATAAACCCTGAATCCCAGGTGAGTTATGGGCATGGAGCAGACATAATCGGTAAAATGCAGGTTTCTGTTGCCAGGTACCTGCGAACCCCGCCTTACGCGGCTAGGCGCAAGGGCTTAAGTTTCGGTCTTGCTACTGCTTACGCAGCAACTGCAACCGGAGCACGATTGTCGTTTGCAATTGTACTAGTTTCGCCGGTAACGGTGGCAGACAGCCGAGACAAAGCTAACCCCTTTAGACGTTCGTCGATCCTATTTCGGCCCCATGATCCTCAAACGAAGGATGTTGGTGGAGCCGCCGGGTACCGCCCCCGGGTCCGATCCGCTTATTACGAGCGCGTTTATGTCCATAGTCCCGAAGGACCCCTCATATATAGGTTAGGACGTGGTCGGATGCAAACCCGGAATGCTAAGGTTGACTTGTATCAAATTCAATAAGTTAAGCAGCTCTGTTCAAGTTGGCGAGAATAAGCCAAAGGGCCAGAACAAGCTCGATTCCACCAAAAGTCAGCGCCTTGACGAACGGGGGATTATCCAGCGCCAAAGACACAAACCGGCCCAACGCCGCCCCTGCATAAACAACGCCCAGCATGGCATATGCCATCGGTGTGTTGAGCCAGAGAACCACGGCACCTGTCACCACGAACAACCCGCCAACCGAGGCTCGCATCTCACTAAGTCCCATGGTGCTTTTGGTGGGGGCTAGGTCCAGCGCGTTGGCTGTGTAGGCCGGGGCCAGAAATCCGAACAAACCAAAGCCGATGGTCAGCAAGGCGGCAATCACGTTAAGGGCTGTGATCATGGACTTTTTTCCCTTTTTGCTCTGCCCGCAGAGTCTAGCGCAGCACTATGTAAAGAAAAGCATCTAAATCGCTGACCACAAGCCTATAACTCCGACCGCGATCAGGCTGAGAGCCCAGACAAGTTCCAGATTGAACCAACTGCGTGACAGAAATTGAAGGCCCAGCCAGCGATAGACGGCGAAGGCCAGAATGCCCCCGCCAAGGATCATGGCGGCTGTGTGAAGTGCAGCGACCGTCAGTACGAGCAGGCCATTGCTCGCCATGATCTGAGAGACTGCGATCTGGCCCGTTTCCAACTCGTCTGATCCACACAATCCAAGATAAATCGGAACCAACATCAACGCCGCGCCGTGTGCCAGCGCAACGAGGAACGACCAAAGTGCCAATTTGCTTGGCGGTACGCGCGACAACATCCGGGGATGCCGGCGTGTTATGGCGATGTAAACACCCATTGTGATCACAATCAGCGCAGCACCGATACGAATTTCGCGTTGATATTCAACCAGAACTGCCATCATAGCAAATGGCAGTAGGACCCCCAGCATGGCGACGAAATGACCACCAGCCAGGGCGGTCAATGCGCGCCACAAAGCTGATGGCCGTTGTTCCATCAGCGCCGAAGATACCGCAAGCGGCCAGCCCATTCCGGGATTCAGGCCATGATAAGCGCCGCTAAGCACAACGGCCAGCCAGAGACCAGCCGTTGATGTCATCAGAGTCTCCAACTCAGACCGATGGGTAGCAGAAACTATCGGTAGAACAGTCTCCACCCTCAAGCCGGATTTGGTGGGCCCGATATCCGTCGGGGAAGTCGACCCAGAACTTCGGATCCAATGTCAGGCCTCCGTTTTCGCCAACATCCGCCTTGACCATCGCAGCCCCGCGTTCACCGGGATAGAACTGATCATCCCAAGTGGAATAAAGCGAATTGGTCCAATATACCCGCTTTCCGTCGCGGCTGATTTCAACCATCTGCGGCCCGTAACCAAAGTCTTGCCCGTTGGGATGTTTTGTTTTCTTGACGATCCCCCCGATCTCGACTTTGCCCGCAAGGGTCGGGTTCATCGGATCAGAGACATCGTATTGATGCATCTCACCCGTACCCCAACAGGCCACATAAAGGTATTTATCGTCCAGGCTGAGGTCGATATCCGTGACCAGTGGCGGAACGGCAGAGAAGCCTTTCAGCAATTCAGGCAAGTCATCTGGATCAGCGGGCTGCGGATCGATCGTGATGGTCTTCTTGGCCTCGAAGGTGCCATCATCATTACGCCACCAAGTAAAGATCGCGCCCTGCAGGTTGGTCGTGTCAACCACCACACCACAGAACCCATATTGTTTGACCGGATCGTGAGCGGGCCGGATTTCCAGGGCCATCTGGTGATTTTCACCCAGATCGATGGTCTGAATATTGGTCCGGCTGCGCAGGTTCCAGAAATGGATGCTGTGCCCGTATTTGTTCGAAAGCAGATCCTCGGCCACGATGCCGTTTTCGAATTGCGGAGGCAGCCCCCATTCCGAACTGACCATATAGTCGCGTGGCAGGTTCCACCAGAAATCGTAGTGTTTGTCTTGGATACCTCGCTCGATCTCGTAGCGCCCGATGATCTCGAAGCTCTCGCAATCCATGATGAAAATGCCCGGAGGACCGTCCGTGCCGTCTTCGCCACCGCCTCCAAGCGTGCTCACGTAGATCCCCTCCGGTCCGCAATGGATCGTGTGCGGGCGGGAATATCCAGTTTTTGCAAAAACTTCTTCGGGTTCGATGATCTTGTGTATCTTGGCCTCAAGCGGGTTCTTGACGTCGATAATGTAGATCCGGCTTGATCGTATGCCAGGAACAATGAGGTAGCGGCGTTCCAGAAACGCATGGCCACTAAGCGGTGACAGCGCAGAGGAACAAGCGTTCCACCCAAAATGGTGAAACTCATCGCCTTTCTCTGGCATGATCACTTGATGGACAATTTTTCCGTAATCATCCGAAGTCGGATCCACGTTCACGACGGCCAAACCGTCTGGTTGGGAAAAATCAGGGCTTAGCATCAACGTGAATGCAAGCGTTTCAGTGGGGCCCTCCATCGCCAGTTTGGCTGATGGGTAAAAGGTTGGGTCCGGTCTTTGGTTCATAACGTCCTCCCGTAAGTCATTGATCTTCAATACATGTTGGAAGTTCCGGTCTTAACGCCGGATGTCATGCTGCCTGCTCGGGCACCTCGCCGTCCTTCGTTCCTTTTTGCCTGTGGTCAGGCGGGTTTGCGTCGTCTTTCGGCCACGTCCTGCGCCAGTTGCCGTGTATAGGCCTCAAGTTTGATCAATGCCGCATCGACCGGGCCGGCATCACGCGCTTCCAGTGCGTCTGTGATGTCACTGTGGAGGGCGATGATCTCTTCGCGGGATCGAGCCGTGAACGTAATCATGTTCATCAGAGGTTGCATAGCCTCGACCGCACCGGCCAATTGGTAGGACAGAACGGGGTTGCCCGCGCCATCCACAAGCGCGCGATGAAAGGCGACGTCGGACGCGCAGAAAGCCTCATCTGTGAGACCTGGTTGCGCCTGACGAAAAATCTCGGCCCGCATGGTGGCGAGTTGATCCGCGGTACGACGTTGTGCCGACAAAGCAGCGCATGCACGTTCGAGCGCATAACGCGCTTCGCATGCGGTGTCGAAACTGACTGCGTTCATCGACAGCAGCAGTGTCGAGGTTGTGACTTGTTGGGAATAGGCGTCCTCAAAACTCAGTCGGTTCACAAACGCACCACCCGATGCCCCGCGTTGCGTGCGGATAAGGGACTGCGCTGCCAGGCGTTTCAGTGCTTCGCGAACCGTAGGCCGTGATACTTTGAACTGATCGGCCAACTCAGATTCTGAGGGCAGACGCTCATCTACGATCAGCCGACCCGAGATAATTGCGTCCCGGATCGCCTGAGCAATTTGAGCGGATAGATCTGCAGTACTCTGAGGGTCGATTTTCATGGTTGTTTTCGGCGATGCGTAATTTTTATTTGTCTGACATTTAAAAGTCTGACATTTGAAAAGCAAGAGAGTTGAGTCGGGAGGAGCAAGTGAGTCGCTCAATTTTCCGCAGCGCGCTTTGGTTGGGCTTCTACATCACGATCCTTTGGTCGTGGTGGATGATGGTCTCGATGAGCCGCGATATGGACGTGGACTGGATCGGTCGACCTGGACCGATGGGTCAGGCGATGGCGGCCATGGATCCGCGTATGGACATGTATATGCCCATGGCCGAGTTCGGCCCACTTTTCTGGATGTGGGCGATCATGATGGCGGCCATGATGCTGCCGACTTTGGTGCCCACGTTGCGCAGTTATGATGATCTGATCCGCAGCGCGAACGGTACGCGGGCAGGGTGGCTGGGCGTTCTATCCGGATACTTCATAGTTTGGGTGGGCTTCGCTGCGCTGATCACTGGCCTGCAATTGGCGCTGCTGTTTGGCGGCGCGGTTGATATGTTGGGAATCGCTAAATCGCCATATCTGGCCGCCGGCCTGTTGATCGCCGTGGGTGCCTTTCAGTTTTCTCGGGCGAAAGAAGTCTGCCACGGTGTTTGCCATGCACCGATGACGTATTTTCTGGGCCACTGGAAAACCGGATTCGGCGGCGGTGTACGCATGGGCGTTGGACTGGGTGCGTTCTGTGTCGGTTGCTGCTGGGGCTTCATGGCGTTGGGCTTTGTCGGCGGCGTCATGAGCCTGCTCTGGATGGGGCTGGCGACCCTGTTCATGGTATTGGAAAAACTTCCCCAGATCGGGCACGCCGTGACCCGTCCTATGGGATTCGTCTTGATTGCGGGTGGTTTTGCACTGCTCGCTCATCACATTGTTTACGGAGGATAAGTCGATGGCTAAAAATAGAAAACCGGATGCAGACAAGCTGCCGGTCAGTCAAAGAATTGACAGCCGGATGCCAAATCCCAAGCGGCGTGAGATGAGCCCGACCGATTGGGCGGTTAAGGGTGAACTGATCCTGAATTGTTCGTGCGACGTATTCTGCCCATGCGTGGTTTCGCTGGGTGCACACCCTCCGACCGAAGGGCATTGCCACGCGTGGATGGGTATCGCGATCGACGAAGGCCATTACGAAGGCGAAGATTTGTCCGGTCTGAATGTAGGTCTGCTGGTTGATATCCCCGGACGCATGGGCGAAGGCCAGTGGAAAGTCGCGGCTTATGTGGATGAACGTGCCAGCGGCAAGGCTTATAATGGACTGTTGCAGATATTCAGCGGTCAGGCAGGTGGCACAACCGGGCTGTTCACTATGTTGGTCAGCGAGATCATAGGGGCTGAACGTGCACCGGTTCAGATCGAAAGGGACGGCACCAAACGCCGGATCATGATAGGGCGCAAGATTCAGGGTGAGATCGAAATGCTGGCGGGCAAAGACCCAGAGCACCCGGTGATGGTTTCAAATTCGAAATACTGGATGGGGCCGGACATCATTGTAGCAAAAGGCACGAAATCCAAGTTGCGCGACTATGGTCGCGTATGGGACTTCGGCGGCAAGTCAGCCGAGATCTGCCCGATTGACTGGCACGGGCCTAAGTAATGATAACCGGTGCCTATGCCCGTGAAATGGCGCGATATAACCACTGGCAAAACAACCAGTTAAAGAGCTTTCTCAAAGCTCTTTCAGACGAAGAATTGGCACGGGATCGCGGCGCTTTTTTCGGGTCGATCATGGGAACTGCCAATCATCTGCTTTGGGGGGATTGGATCTGGATTTCCCGGTTTGACAAGGGACCGGGGCCAGGTGGTGGCATTCCTAAGAGTGTCTCGATCTGCACTGGCATGGCCGACTGGCTGCCGCTGCGCGATACGATTGACGCCCGTATTGCGAGATGGGCCAATACGTTGGGGGATGATGTCCTGAGCGGTTCGTTCACGTGGTACTCGGCTGCAAAAGAGAACGACGTAACAAAGCCTTACGGGCAATGCGTCATTCATATGTTCAATCATCAGACGCATCATCGCGGACAATTGCACCAAATGCTGACCGAGGCTGGTTCGCAGGCACCTGTCAGCGATCTTGTCTTTCTGCCAGAGGATTTCTGACATGGCAGTCATCTCACCGAACCGGCGCGTGCGCAAAACCCCATTCACTCCGGGCGTCGAGGCCGAAGGCGTCACAGGGTATACCGTTTATAATCACATGCTGCTTGCGACGGTTTTTGAAAGCATCGAGGCTGATGCGGCGCATCTGAAACAGCATGTACAGGTCTGGGATGTCTCGTGTGAGCGGCAGGTACAGATCAAAGGCCCGGATGCGTTGCGGCTGATGAAGATGCTCAGCCCGCGCGATATGGACAAAATGCAGGCGAACCAGTGCTATTATGTGCCGATAGTAGATCACAATGGCGGCATGCTGAATGATCCTGTTGCGATCAAACTGGCGGATGATCACTATTGGTTGTCGGTTGCCGATGGTGACCTTTGGCAATTTGCTCTGGGAATCGTGATTGCGCTGGGGCTGGATGTCGATATTTCTGAGCCGGATGTGTCGCCCTTGGCGGTACAAGGCCCCAAGGCGGACGAGCTGATGACGCGCGTCTTTGGTGATGAAGTCAGGGATATAAAGTTCTTTCGATATAAACGGTTAGCGTTTGAAGATACATCTTTCGTCGTCGCCCGGTCAGGCTGGTCGAAACAAGGCGGGTTTGAGATATACGTCGAAGGGACGGATTATGGCATGCCACTATGGGACACGCTGTTTTCTAATGGCCGAGACCTGAACGTGCGGGCAGGTTGCCCAAACGGGATTGAGCGTGTTGAAAGCGGTCTGTTGAGTTTCGGGTCGGACATGCGGCGGGAGAATACGCCCTATGAATGCGGGCTAGCACGGTTCTGCAATTCTCCGCTGGATTATATCGGCAAAGCCGATTTGGCGGATCAGGCGAAAAACGGTCCGCCCCGGCAGATCCGTCCGCTTGTCATTGAAGGTGAGATCGGACCGTGCACCGAATCTTGGCCGCTGATGGCCGGGGGCCGGCAGGTCGGGCAGGTGGCTTCGGCTGCGTATTCACCCGAGTTTGGAGTGAATGTAGCCATTGGAATGGTCGACCGGTCCCATTGGGCGCCAGGTACGCGGATCGAATTGATGACCGAACATGGAATGCGATGGGCCGAAGTGCAGGAAAAATTCTGGCGCTAAGCCCTTGTTTCAGGAACACAGCCGATTGAGGCAATAGAAGGAGTAAGTTCATGTTTAATGCACTTGTCGTTGAAAAAGATGAAGAAAGTGGCCTCGCAAGCGCTTCGGTGAAGCAGATTTCTCTGGATGCGCTGCCGGATGGAGAAGTGACGATCGCCGTTGAATATTCAACGGTGAACTACAAGGACGGTCTGTGCATGTCGCCCAAAGGCGGTGGTCTGGTGCGTAGCTATCCTCATATTCCGGGCATCGATTATGCGGGCACGGTCGAGCAGTCCTCGGATGCACGCTACAAACCTGGCGACAAGGTCGTGCTGACGGGTTGGCGCGTAGGTGAAGCGCATTGGGGCGGCTATTCACAAAAAGCAAACGCGCGGGCAGATTGGCTGGTGCCGTTGCCGGATGGGTTGGATACACGGCAGGCGATGGCAGTTGGCACTGCCGGGTTCACCGCTATGCTGGCCGTCATGGCGCTGGAGGATCAAGGTTTGCAGCCGGGTCATGGCCCGGTGTTGGTCACAGGTGCCGCAGGAGGTGTCGGCTCGGTCGCGACGGCCATTTTGGCCCATCTGGGCTATGAGGTTGCAGCTGTGACCGGGCGTCCTGAAACCGAAGAATACCTGAAATCACTGGGTGCAACCACAATTGTCCCGCGTGACGAGTTGAACGAGACCACCAAGCGTCCGCTGGAAAGTGAAACTTGGTCCGGATGTGTCGATGCGGTGGGCGGAGCGATGCTTGCCCGCGTGCTGGGGCAGATGAAGTATGGGGCCTCGGTAGCTGCGGTTGGCCTTGCCGGAGGTGCGGCGCTGCCCGCGACCGTGATCCCATTCCTGCTGCGCGGTGTAAATTTGTTGGGCATCGACAGCGTGATGCAGCCATATGACAACCGGGTCCGTGCCTGGAAGCGTATCGCGACCGATTTGCCTATGGATAAACTTGAGGCGATGGTCCATGCAGCAACCCTTTCTGATCTGCCCCAGTTGGGAGTGGACATCCTGCAAGGTCAGGTAAAAGGGCGCGTCGTGGTAAACGTGAACGCTTGATAGACAAAACAGACAACGGATCGGCCGGAGCATGCATCCGGCCGACCCAATTGTCGGGAATGAGGCCGAAATGCCGGAAACAGTTCTGGCCATTGCCACATTTCGTGACCATGATTGCTATACATCCCATTTGTGATGGCTTAAGACCCATCCGAACATCACCTGAAGACGGGGAGTGAGCAGCATGTCTGATGATTTCGAACTCGATACCGATGATCTGAAACGCCGCATGGACGGTGCCATGGCCAACCTCAGAACCGAATTCGCTTCGCTGCGGACCGGTCGTGCATCGGCTTCAATGCTTGAGCCCGTCATGGTCGATGCTTACGGCGCGATGACTCCGATCAATCAGGTTGGTACCGTGAACGTCCCTGAACCGCGCATGGTAACCGTGAATGTTTGGGACAAGGGCCTCGTCGGCAAAGTTGAAAAGGCCATTCGGGAAAGCGGTTTGGGTATTAACCCGCAACTGAATGGTACCATCATCATGCTGCCGATTCCCGAACTGAACGAAGAACGCCGTCGCGAGCTCGGCAAGGTCGCGGGTCAATATGCAGAAAGCGCACGGGTTTCGATCAGGAATGTGCGCCGTGATGGCATGGACCAGATCAAAAAGGCCAAGGCAGACGGCATGTCCGAGGACGATCAGAAATTCTGGGAAACCGAGGTTCAGGAGCTGACGGATACCATGATCAAATCCGTCGATGATGCGCTCGAGACCAAACAAGCCGAGATCATGCAGGTCTGAGCCTCGGATATGCCAAAGGATCCCGATACCTCTCCGATTGCAGGGCCGCGCCACGTTGCTATCATCATGGACGGCAACGGTCGCTGGGCACAGTCGCGCGGGCGGCCTCGATTGTTTGGCCATCATGCAGGTGCGCGCCGCGTCCGTGAGGTGGTCGAGGCCTGCCCGGGTTTAGGGATCAAGTATCTGACAGTATTTGCGTTTTCGACTGAAAACTGGAAACGCACTCAGGTCGAAGTTGCAGGCCTGATGAGCTTGTTTCGCCGTTACATCGTCAAAGAGACCAAGACCTTGAAAGATAACGGCATTCGGGTCCGTTTTATTGGGGATAGAGTTCGGCTGGATGCCAAGCTGACCGAGCTGATGGATACGCTTGAACGCGAAACACAGAACAACGACCTGGTTCATCTAACCGTTGCCTTGAACTATGGCGGTCGTGACGAGGTGGCGCGCGCGACCAGACGTTTGGCACGTGACGTGGCCGATGGCATTCTGCGCCCCGAGGACGTGGACGAGGAAACTCTGCCCAAATATCTGGACACGCGCGTTCTGCCTGACCCCGATTTGGTGATCCGTACCAGTGGTGAAGCGCGGATTTCGAATTTCCTGCTGTGGCAGTCTGCCTATTCCGAATACGAATTCATCGATACTCTGTGGCCTGATTTCACCGCTGCAGAACTAGAACGGCTGTGCCGCAACTATGGATCGCGTGAACGGCGGTTTGGAGCGGTCCCGGCATGAGTGATGGCCGATGGTCTGATCTGACTGCCCGGGTTTTGTCGGCTTCGGTTCTTGTGACTATTGCGGCAGTCGAAGTTTGGCTAGGCGGCCTGTGGTTTGAGATATTTATCGGCACCGTCTGCGGTCTGATGATATGGGAACTGATCCGGATGATCGACCCAGAACGTCAGGGTGTCGCGATTCAGCTGGCGATACTGACCGGGTTCGCCGTGGTCCTAAGCTATCATCTACCACCGCTATACAAGCTTCCATGTTTGGTGGCCCCGGCATTGGTAGGAGCAGGACAGATCAACCGTGCGCGCGGGATATACGTCCTGTTTGCCCTTTGGATCGCGATGTCGGGGCTGGGATTCATATCGATCCGAGAAAACCTGGGATTTGGATGGATGGTTTGGCTGATCCTTGTGGTCGTGGCCACGGATGTCGCCGGGTATTTTGTGGGCAAAACGCTTGGCGGACCTAAGTTTTGGCCCAGAGTTAGCCCCAAGAAGACATGGTCCGGTACGGTTGGAGGCTGGGTTGCCGCCGCGCTGGTCGGAACAGTTTTTGCGCACTATGCCGGTTTCGGCATTGCTTTTATCGTTGTCTCGGTTCTTGCCTCTATGGCCAGCCAGATCGGTGATATTGTTGAAAGCGCGACAAAACGTGGCTTTGGCGTTAAGGACAGCTCAAACCTTATACCCGGCCATGGCGGGTTTCTGGATCGGTTTGATGGGATGATGGGCGCGTCAGTCTTTGTGTTGCTCGCAGGGCTGTTTTACGCGCCCGGAGGTATGTGATGCGAAGGGTATCCATATTTGGCGCGACTGGTTCCATTGGCCAGAATACGATTGATCTGATCGCAAGAAATCCGAATGCCTATGACGTGGTCGCGTTGACCGGTGGACGCAACGTCGCGCAGCTTGCACGCGATGCGGTGCGCCTGGATGCAGACGTGGCGGTGACTGCGTTTGATGACAAACTCGATGATCTGCGTGACGCATTGGCCGGCAGCAGAGTGCGAGCGGCTGCGGGGCAGGCCGCTCTGATCGAGGCCGGGGCGCGACCGGCGGATTGGGTGATGTCTGCAATTGTCGGTTCCGCAGGACTGGCTCCGGGGATCGAAGCGTTGAAACAAGGGGCGACACTCGCGCTTGCCAACAAGGAAACGCTGGTTTGTGCCGGGCCGCTGGTTCTGGAAACGGCTCGGGCGCATGGCGCCACGCTATTGCCCGTGGATAGCGAACATTCGGCAGTTTTTCAGGCGCTTGTGGGCGAGGATATGACTAGCGTCGAACGGATCATTATCACCGCAAGCGGTGGAGCGTTCCGGGATTGGCCGCTTGGCGATCTGGCCAAAGCAACTGTTGAACAGGCATCGAGTCATCCGAACTGGAACATGGGACAGCGGATTACGATCGACAGCGCATCTATGTTCAACAAGGCATTGGAAGTTATAGAAACCAAAGAATATTTTGGCGTTAACCCATCGAATATCGAAGTCCTCGTGCACCCCGAATCCATCGTTCACGCACTGGTCGGATTTCAGGACGGCGCCTTGATGGCACATCTGGGGGCTCCGGATATGCGCCATGCCATCGGGTACGCGCTGCATTGGCCCGAACGACGCGATTTACCAGTTGCGCGTCTGGATCTCGCGCAACTGGGTCAGTTGCGATTTCATGCACCGGATGAAGCGCGTTACCCGGCTTTGCGTCTTGCCCGCGAAGTGATGCAGCGCGGCGGCTTGTCCGGTGCGATCTTCAACGCCGCCAAAGAGCGCGCATTGGACCACTTTATAGAAAACCGGATACGTTTTTTGGATATGGCAGACACGGTGTCGGCCGTGTTGGAGCGCTTTGAGGCCTCAGACAGCCTGATTGATGCACCATTGACCCTTGATAATGTACAGCAAACGGACCATCTCGCACGTCAGTGGGTCGATG
Organism: Ruegeria sp. B11; assembly: GCF_056539785.1. NCBI lineage: Bacteria > Pseudomonadati > Pseudomonadota > Alphaproteobacteria > Rhodobacterales > Roseobacteraceae > Ruegeria > Ruegeria sp. B11. The sequence goes on from NZ_JBQFVO010000001.1 coordinate 429,436, forward strand.
AAACCGTATTGGAACGAGCAGGATAGAACTTTTGGACATACTCTCTTTGATCCCGCAATTTGGCAATCTGCTCTACACGATAATAGCCTTCGTTATTGCGCTTTCAGTGATTGTCGCGGTGCACGAATACGGCCACTACATCGTTGGTCGGTGGTCTGGCATTCATGCCGAAGTGTTCTCGATCGGTTTCGGCCCGGTTCTATGGAGCCGCGTAGACAAGCGCGGCACTCGCTGGCAGGTCGCGCTGCTGCCATTTGGCGGTTATGTCAAATTCCTGGGGGATGCCAATGCCGCGTCCGGCAAAGACGTAGACGCGATGAGTGAGATCTCTGCACAAAGCCCGGAAGAGCTGCGCCGCACCATGCACGGCGCCCCGCTTTGGGCGCGTGCGGCTACTGTTGCGGCAGGGCCGGTCTTTAATTTCGTGATGTCGATATTGGTGTTTGGCCTGATTTTCTGGTCGCAGGGTGTTTCCCGTGAACCTTTGACTGTTGGCGCACTGCAGCCGTTGCCTGGTACAATTCAGGGTCTGCAGGAGGGCGATGAGATTATCGCCATCGCAGGCATTCCAACACCGGATTTCGATGACGCAAGCAACTGGTCCGATTTCATCAATTCGCTGCCTGTAGAACCAGAGCTGGACTATACGGTTATCCGAGATGGAGAGACCACTGATGTCGTGGCACCTTGGCTCTTTCCACCGCTAATCCAACAGGTTACGCCGCGCAGTGCAGCGATGGACATACAGTTGCAGCAGGGCGACGTAATCACGGCGGTAGACGGTGATCCGATCTTTGCGTTCGAGCAACTTAAGGAACATGTCGAAGGATCGAACGGGCGCGTATTGCTGTTGGATGTATGGCGCGACGGGGCGGATTTAGAATTTGCACTTGCGCCCCGACGCACCGACGAGCCGACGTCGGATGGTGGTTTCATCACCCATTGGCGCATCGGTATCGTCGGCGGCATGATGATCGATCCCGAAACCGTTCCAGCGGGCATTTGGGATTCGATCGAAGGTGGCGTGGTCCAAACCGGGCGCATCATCGAAGGCTCACTGTCGGGAATGTGGCACATGATCACCGGAGCGATCAGCACCTGCAACATTTCCGGGCCGATCGGTATTGCCGAAACCTCGGGTGCTATGGCCAGCCAGGGAGCTCAGAACTTCATCTTCTTTATCGCCGTATTGTCAACGGCGGTCGGGTTGCTGAACCTGTTCCCGATCCCAGCCTTGGATGGGGGGCATTTGCTATTCTACGCTTATGAAGCTGTGTCTGGTAGACCACCCAGTGATAAAGCGCTGAGGGTACTGATGGGGGTCGGTGTCACACTGATCCTGTCATTGATGCTTTTCTCGGTCAGTAATGATCTGTTCTGCTGATTAAGGCGATCTTGGCACCGTTCCGACGCAAAATTGCCGCAATTCAAGCCTATCTTATTGGGGTGCATCGATAAGTGTAGGCTTGAGTTCAATGACCAAGGCGTTTCAAAAATCCTATCAGAGTGTCAGCGTCCTGTTCCAGTTGAACTGGGATATGCTGCTCAGCTTTGCCGTGACCGCACTGGCCCTAGCTGTTGGTGGTTATCTGCTCGGTTTGTGATTCTCCTGAACATGTCTGACTTACGTAAAACGGCCTTATGGGCCGTTTTTGCTTTTTCGTCTTTTGACATGGCCCCACAATCGGGCTACTCAGCAGCTAAAGGCTGAAAATTCTGGGTAGTGATAAAAATGACTGACAGCAGGCGCACGGGCACATACTGCGGCTCGCGGGGGCGGAAAAGCAACATTTTGTGGCAGGCACTAACGTTCTTTTTCCTTTTTGCTACACCGGGTTTACTGGTTCTGACGCAGCCCGCACAGGCGCAATCTTACACCATCAACAGCTTCGAAGTTGAGGGCAATCGACGGATCGAGACTTCGACGATTATCGCCCGCACCGGAATCGAACCGGGGCAGACTGTTACGGCAGGACAATTGAATGATGCCTTCCAGCGTTTGCTTGACAGTGGTGTTTTTGAAACAGTCGAACTTACACCACGTGGCAGTACGTTGGTCATCGCGGTCGAGGAATACCCGACCATCAACCAGATTAGCATCGAGGGCAATCGCCGCGTAAAAGATGATCTCCTGCTCGAAGCGATATCGTCCCAAACCCGCCGCGTATTCACGCCTCAACAGGCCGAAGCGGACGCTGACCTGATTGCCGAAGTATATTCGGCGCAGGGCCGCGTATCCGCGACGGTTATCCCGCGCATCATTCGTCGCAGCGATAACCGTGTCGATCTGGTGTTCGAAGTCGCCGAGGGAACGACAATCGAGGTCGAGCGAGTCAGTTTTGTAGGAAACCGCGCGTTTTCGGACCGTCGACTGCGCCGCGTGCTTGAAACAAAGCAGGCGAACATTCTGCGGACCTTCCTTCGCGGCGACACCTTCATTGCCGACAGAATCGAATTCGACAAACAGGTGATCCGTGATTTCTACCTGTCACGCGGTTATATCGATTTTCGCGTCAATAGTGCCAATGTCGAATTCACCCGCGAACGGGATGCATTCTTTCTGGTTATGAACGTCACAGAAGGACAGCGGTTCTCGTTCGGTCAGATTACGACCGTCAGTGAGATCCCGGGTGTGGACCCGGCGCCTTATCAGGCGGCTCTGAAAGTCAAACCAGGTGTAATTTATTCTCCGACGGTGCTTGAGAACTCGATCGCGCGGATGGAGCGTCTGGGGCTGAAAAACGGCGTTGATTTTCTGCGGGTCGAGCCCCGGGTAACGCGTAATCCCCGCGATCTGACATTGGATGTCCAGTTCGTGCTAACCCGTGGCCCGCGTATCTTTGTGGAACGCATCGATATCGAGGGGAACACAACCACGCTAGACCGTGTGATCCGCCGTCAATTCGATACCGTTGAAGGCGACCCCTTCAATCCCCGTGAAATCCGCCAGAGCGCCGAACGTATTCGCGCCTTGGGTTTCTTCTCGGTCGCTGATGTGGAAACCCGCGAGGGATCGTCGCCAAGCCAGGTCATCGTGGACGTGGATGTCGAAGAACAACCCACCGGTTCGTTGAGCCTGGGTGGTAGCTACTCGGTCTCGGACGGTTTCGGGATCGCAATCGGATTGAATGAATCGAACTTCCTCGGCCGCGGGCAAAACCTGGGTATCACGTTGTCGACAGCTCAGGATTCTGAACAGTACGTTATCAACTTTACCGAGCCTTATCTGCTGGGCCGTAAGCTGCGCTTTGATCTTGGGCTTGGTCTGGCCAGCACCAATTCGAGCTTTGCCAGCTACGACACAAAAACAGTGTTCTTCCGCCCACAGCTGAGCTACGCGATTGGTGAATTGTCGGCGTTGCGTCTTCGCTATGGTTGGGATCGCAGCGAAATGACCCAGCAGAGCAATGAGCGGAACGGCGCTGTCATCTCATCAGAGATCGATCAGGGGAAACGAACCAGCAGTTCTCTGGGTGTATCCTACGTATACGATAGCCGTATTGGTGGCCTGAACCCCACAGCGGGCGTCCTGTTCGAAGTCGGCGTGGATGCTGCTGGTCTTGGCGGGGACAACGAGTTCTTCAAAACCACGGCACGGGCGATAGCCCAGAAACGCGTCCTCAACGAAGAAGTCGTATTGCGCGCGACGCTTGAATTGGGTGCACTGAACTGGACCGGGGACGATTTCAGCCGCACGCTCGACCGGTTTGTTCTAGGTCCTAGCACATTCCGCGGGTTTGAGCCTGCTGGTATCGGGCCGCGTGACCTTTCGAACGGGCAGGACGATGCCATCGGCGGCAACTACTACTGGGTTGCTCGTTTCGAATCGGACTTCCCGCTGGGGCTGCCCGAAGAACTGGGGCTGCGTGGCGGCGTCTTCTACGATGTTGGCAACCTCTACAATCTCAACAACGTCAACACCGCTGGCGCTGATATTGTTGGTGAAAGCGGTTCGATCCGGCATGTTGTAGGGGTATCCGTACTGTGGGAAACACCGTTTGGTCCGCTTCGCTTCAACTTCTCGCAGGCCCTCAAGAAAGAGGACTTCGATAAAGAGCAAAGCTTTGACCTGACCGTTCAAGCCAGGTTCTGATCGCGAATGATCACCGAAGTTAAGAACATCCTGCAGGGCCCGCTAAGGGCCCTGTGCGTTTTGGTACTTGTAGCTGTAGCAATGCCGCTGGGTGCGCAGCAATTGGGCGTGCCACAAACAGACGTTCTGACAATCTCCAGTGAGCGTTTGTTTGCAGATTCCGCCTTTGGGCAGCGCGTCTTTCGCGAGATTGAAGCCGAAAGCACCCTTTTGGCTGAAGAAAACGAACGGATTGTGGCGCAGTTGAGCAAGGAAGAAAAAGATCTGACCGAAAAGAGGTCAGATCTTTCAGCGGACGAGTTTCGCCCGCTTGCCGAAGCTTTTGACGAGAAAGTTCAATCACACCGTGACGGCCAGCGCGCCAAACTGGACGCATTGGCGCGGCGCGGCGAAGAGGCGCGTGGTCAGTTTTTTGAAATGGCGCAACCGGTGCTGATCGAATTGCTGCGCGAATTTGGCGCCTCGATTGTGATCGAGCGGTCCAATGTGGTTCTAAGCACGGACGCCTCAGATATTACCAACGCTGCGATCGCCAGGATCGATGCCGCAATCGGCGACGGCGCTACACTTGAAAACAATAACAACGAATAGGCTGGCTTGCCCTTGAGTACGGGTATTGCTAACCACGCTTGAAAGAGACATCCAGAACAGGACATCCGCACCATGACCACGGAAACCAAGAGCGCCGACATTCAGCTGATTCAGCGTATATTGCCGCATCGCTATCCGTTTTTGTTGGTCGACAAGGTTGTGGATATCGATGGCTATCAATCAGCGGTGGGCATCAAGAATGTCACCATGAACGAGCCGCACTTTCAGGGCCATTTCCCCGGAACTCCGATCATGCCTGGCGTGACCATTGTCGAGGCGATGGCGCAGACTGCAGGGGTTATGCTGGGTGTCGGCATGGATGTAATCGACAGCGAGTTGCTGATCTATTTCATGAATATCGACAAATGCAAATTCCGCCGCAAGGTCGTACCTGGCGATGTTCTCGAAATGCATGTCGAAACTGTACGCGGTAAGAAAGGTGGCAAGATCTTCAAGTTCAGCGGCCGCGCGACAGTCGAGGGCGAGGTTGCTGCCGAAGCTGAATTTTCGGCCTATGTCGACTGGGACATGGAAAAAACAACATGAGTGGTATTCATCCCAGCGCCATTATCGAAGACGGTGCGCAGATCGGGCAGGGTTGTACGATTGGTCCATTCTGCCATATCGGTCCGCAGGTCCGTCTGGGCGATCGGGTCGAATTGAAATCCCATGTCGTAGTCACCGGCGATACGTCAATTGGTGATGACACAGTGATTTTTAGCTTCGCAGTAGTCGGTGAAATCCCACAAGATAAGAAATTCGGTGGTGAGAACACACGCCTTGAAATCGGTGAACGCAATCGCATTCGCGAGCATGTGACCATCAACACCGGCACGGATGGCGGCGGTGGTATCACCCGGATTGGCGATGACTGCTTACTGATGGCCGGTGTCCACGTGGCGCATGATGTACAAATCGGCAACCGGGTCATTCTGGTGAATCACGCTGGCGCGGCTGGTCACTGTATTATCGAGGATGACGTCATCGTTGGTGGAATTTCGGGCTTGCATCAGTTCGTGCGCGTAGGTCGCGGTGCCATCATTGGCGCGCTTACGATGGTCCCGAATGATGTGATCCCATATGGGCTTGTTCAGGCGCCTCGGGGCGAGCTGGATGGCTTGAACCTGGTCGGTTTGAAACGGCGTGGTGTAACGCGTGAGGATATCTCGGCATTGCGCGCGGCCTTCAAGGAACTGTCAGAAGGAGACGGCACCTTCATGGATCGCGCCACCCGGCTGGGCGAGGATGCTGACAACGAATATGTGCGCCAGATCGTCGAATTTGTGACGGGGCAAACAGACCGTTCGTTCCTGACCCCGAGGAAGTAGGCCAATGCTGGCATTGATCGCAGGAACTGGCGCTTTACCAGACGAGGTCGTCACTTATCTGCCAAACCGCCCGCTAATCTGCGCTCTGGAAGGGTTTGAGCCCGATACACTGACCACCGACTTAGTTTTTCCATTAGAGCAACTGGGTAGCTTCATCGCCGATCTCAAAGCCCGCGGCGTGACCGAGATTTGCATGGCAGGGGCAGTGCGTCGTCCGACCGTCAATCCAGCTCGCATTGATGCGGCAACGATGCCGCTGGTGCCGATCCTGCAAAAGGCCATAATGGCCGGTGACGACGGCGCATTGCGCGCGGTCATTGGTATATTTGAGGATGCCGGTTTGACGGTCCGTGCGGCGCATGAGATCGCGCCGGATTTGCTGCCGCCGCTTGGCTCATTGACCGAAGCCCAGCCTTCTGAAGCGGATCACGCCGACGCAGATCGAGCGGCAGGAATCCTGCGCAACATGGGGGCGGCGGATATCGCTCAGGCTTGCGTAGTACTGAAATCCCAAGCGTTGGCGATCGAGGGCATCTTTGGCACCGCATGGATGCTGCAATCCTTGACACAGCGCCCCGACGCGGGCGGTGGCATTCTGTACAAAGGTCCAAAGCCGGATCAGGACCGGCGCGCAGATTTGCCTGCCATCGGACCCGACACCGTGTCAGCAGCCGTCGCTGCGGGCTTGTCTGGCATTGTCATTGAAAAGGGCGGCGTCATCGTTTTGCAACGCGATCGCGTGATTGAAGAATGCAATCGCCTTGGTCTGTTTCTTTATGTCCGCGAGCGCACGGTCTGATGCGCGTATTTCTGGTCGCCGGTGAACCTTCGGGCGACCGTTTAGGGGCCGCGTTGATGGAAGGTCTGCGCACCCTTTTGCCAGAGGTGCAGTTTGATGGGGTTGGCGGGCCGCTAATGCAGGCGCAGGGGCTGACCAGCCGATTTCCCATGTCTGAACTCAGCATTATGGGGTTGGTCGAGGTTCTGCCCAAGTTCTTTCACCTAAAACGCCGTATCGCTGAGACTGCTCAGGCAGTTCTAGACACGAAGCCTGATGTACTGATCACTATCGACAGCCCGGATTTCTCGTTGCGTGTGGCTAAGCTGGTAAAGGCCTCCAGCGAGATTCGCACTGTCCACTACGTTGCCCCCAGCGTCTGGGCCTGGAGGCCGGGGCGCGCAGACAAGATGGCGAAAGTAATCGATCACGTCCTTGCGCTGTTACCCTTTGAACCGCCTTATATGGAGCGGGCAGGGATGGAGTGTGACTTTGTCGGCCATCCGGTTGTGAACGAACCCATTGCGTCCGATCAGGATATCCAGCGATTCCGCGCGGCTCACGATCTGGGCGACGCGCCGATCGTGCTGGCTTTGCCCGGCTCTCGGCGGGGTGAGGTCGAACGGCTGGCTCCGATCTTTGGCGCTGCTTTGCAGGAATTTCTGAAAGACCGTTCCGATATGCGCGTGGTCGTGCCCGCAGTTGCACATATGGTTGATGCGGTCGCCGAACAGGTTCGGAACTGGCCGGGGAATCCGATAGTTGTCGATCCGCGGGAATTGCCCTCGGACGACGCGCAAGCGCAGAAACGGGCAGCGTTTGCCGCAGCTGATCTTGCATTGGCTGCATCCGGCACGGTCTCATTGGAACTGGCCGCGCAGGCAACACCGATGGTGATTGCCTATAACCTCAACTGGCTGACCACGCTGATCGCAAAACGAATGGTTAAGCTGGACACCGTCACACTGGTCAATCTGGTCTCGGAGACACGCGCAGTACCCGAATGTCTGCTGGATGAATGCCAACCGGATAAGATCGCTGCGGCGTTGGAACAGGTGGCCGCCACTCCCAACGCCCAACATCAAGCCATGGCGACGACGATGGAGCGTCTTGGTCGCGGTGGCGAAGCACCGGGTTTGCGTGCGGCAAGGGCCGTTTTGGACAGAATGAAATCGTGATGCTGGATCACACGATCTTCGCTGCTTCGGCCTTCATGGCGCAGGTTTTGACCAATCTCGACAACCTTGCAGCTCTTGTAGCGTTGATGATGGTGTCTGGTCCGCGCCGGACCGTTGCGGGCTTCCTGCTGGCGCAGATGTTAATCATCGCGGCCGCCTTATTGTTGGCCTTGGGTGTCGATGATGTGGTGCCACATTGGGCTGGATATCTGGGCGTGATACCACTTGGCCTCGGGCTGATCGGAGTTATCCGTCAGTTCCGCGGATCAGAAACCGACGAGGCCCCCCAAATATCCACGAGTGCCTCAACATTCGTCACCATGCTGCTGTTCATAAGTCTGTCGATGGACACGTTCGCTGTGCTTGCGCCGCTATTGGCCGACTCAGCCCCCAGCTATCGGATTGCGGGTGTCACCGGCGCGGTGGCCGCAGCGCTGACGCTGACCATGCTGGGGCTTTGGGGTGCACAATCCCCAATCATGACCGGCGGTTTCGCACGTCGGCTTGAGAAACTGGTGCCTTACGTGATGATTTGTGCCGGGATCTATATCCTCAGCAACTCGTGGACTGACGCGATTTAGTAACCGCGCCAGATCCAGCCGCCGCCAAAGATACGGCTGCTATCGGTTTCGTAGAACACACAAGCCTGACCCGGAGAGATACCTTCCTCGGGCGTCAGCAATTCAACCTCGGCTGTTGTGTCCGAAAGGGGGCGAATAATCGCCTCACGCGGGGGGCGGGTCGAGCGGACTTTGACCGAAACATGCCATTCGTTCTTTGACGTGAACGGTTCGTCTCCCAGCCAATTGATCTCGCGCACGGGAACGGTTCTTGTGGCCAACATCTCTTTGGGGCCGACAACAACCTGTTTCTTGTCCACATCCAGCTTGACCACATACAAAGGTTCGCTGAGACCACCGATACCGAGCCCACGACGCTGACCGATCGTATAGTGAATCACCCCGTTATGCTGCGCTAGAACGCGGCCATCGGCGTGTACGATCTCACCGGGTTCTGCGGCTCCGGGGCGCAGTTTTTCGATCACGCTGGCATAGTTTCCGTTGGGCACAAAACAGATGTCCTGACTATCCGGCTTGTCCGCAACGGCCAGCCCATATTGTGCCGCCATCTCGCGCGTGGCGTCTTTGGAGGGCAGGTGGCCAAGCGGGAAACGCAGGAAATCCAACTGTTCCGGTGTGGTCGAAAATAGGAAATAGGACTGATCGCGATTTGCATCCTCAGCGCTATGAAGCTCGGCGCCATTGGGGCCCATCTTTCGCTGGATGTAATGGCCTGTGGCCATGCAGTCGGCCTCAAGGTCCTTGGCGGTCTCAAGCAAGTCCTTGAACTTCACCCGTTCATTGCAACGGATGCAGGGCACCGGCGTCGCGCCGGCAAGATAGCTGTCGGCGAATTCGTCGATTACAGCGTCCTTGAAGATATTTTCATAGTCCAAGACGTAGTGAGGGAACCCGCGTTCTTCCGCCACGCGACGCGCATCGTGGATGTCGATTCCCGCACAGCACGCGCCTTTCTTGGCCAACGCCGCACCGTGATCGTAAAGCTGCAGAGTAACACCTACGACATCATAGCCTTGATCAGCGAGATGGGCCGCCACAACAGAGCTGTCCACACCGCCGGACATGGCCACGACAACCCGCGTTTCCGAGGGTGGTTTGGCAAAGCCAAGCGAGTTCAGCGGGGTCTCGGTATCGAGGGCCATAGGCGGTTCCTGTCCGGGTTAAGAAAGACCGGCAGAATATAAGAAAATTCTACACACTCTCAAGGGGCGGTTTCACGCCCTTTTAAGTAGGCTGGGTGCAGCTTTGTCGCAGCAGTAGAAGGTAAGAGAGATGTATTTGCACAAAGTGGAAGGTCCAAGGTCGGTCACCCTGCCGGACGGGAGCGTGCTGACACGCGCCGATTTACCTCCTGCGGACACGCGGCGCTGGGTGGCGTCGCGCAAGGTGATCGTCGTGCGTGGTGTACTTTATGGGTTGATTTCGTTGTCCGAAGCCAAAAAGCGCTATGGCATCAGCGATGAAGAGTTCAACTCGTGGGTCTCAGCAGTTGCTGAGCACGGGATCGATGCGTTGAAGGTGACGGCCTTAAAAAAATATCGACAACTTAAAGGTGAAAGTGAATAAATGATTCAACGGTAACGTCAGATTAACCATTTTTATTCAGGCTCAAATCAGTTGAAGAATTTGACCTAAATTGGAGCAGTGAACATGCGCATACTTCTTGTCGAGGATGATCCAACCACGTCCAAAAGCATCGAACTGATGCTGACACACGCCAATCTCAACGTGTATGCGACGGACCTTGGCGAAGAAGGCATCGATCTGGCCAAGCTATATGATTACGACCTCATCCTGTTGGACTTGAACCTGCCGGATATGAACGGCCATGAAGTATTGCGCCAACTGCGCATAGCACGGGTAGAGACACCGATCCTGATCCTGTCGGGCGCTGATGACACCGAAAGCAAGATCAAGGGATTTGGATTTGGAGCAGACGATTATCTGACCAAACCTTTCCATCGCGAAGAGCTGGTGGCGCGCATTCATGCGATTATCCGCCGCTCTAAGGGGCATTCTCAATCCGTGATACACACCGGGCAGGTCGCCGTAAATCTGGATGCCAAAACCGTAGAGGTGAACGGAAAAACCGTACACCTGACAGGCAAGGAATATCAGATGCTGGAACTTCTGAGCCTGCGGAAAGGAACAACACTGACCAAAGAAATGTTCCTGAACCATCTCTACGGCGGCATGGATGAGCCCGAGCTCAAGATTATCGATGTCTTCATCTGCAAGTTACGCAAGAAACTCAGCAATGCGACCGGCGGTGAGAATTATATCGAGACGGTCTGGGGCCGTGGATATGTCCTGCGGGATCCACAAGCCAACAACATGGGTGAAACCCGCATGGCTGTGGGCGCTTGACCTGATCTGATAGCTGCCGTCGTTGGTCTGGGGCGGTAATTCCACTCGCGTTTCAGCACAACACTGGACCTGACCATGGCCTCGTCCTATCACTGGTTTTCAAGACGATGTGACAGGGCGGGGCCATGAGCGATACCACAGCAATCGCAGATCTGACAGAAGATGAAGCACGGGAAGAATTGGCCCGGCTCGCCAACGAACTGCTGCGGGCAAACCAGCTTTATCACACTGAAGATGCTCCAGAAATTTCGGATGCCGACTATGATGCTCTCAAGCGTCGCAATGCCGAGATCGAGGCGCGATTCCCCGAACTGAAACGCTCCGACAGCCCTACTGAACAAGTGGGCGCACGCGTTTCAGATGGATTTGCAAAAGTGACCCACGCCGTGCGTATGATGTCACTGGGCAATGCGTTTGATGACACGGATGTTGCCGATTTTGACCGCTCGATCCGCAAATATCTGGGACTGGGAGATGAGGCACCGCTCGCCTATACAGCTGAGCCCAAAATCGACGGCCTGTCATTATCCCTGCGGTATGAGCAGGGTGAACTGATGCAGGCTGCAACACGTGGTGATGGTGAGACCGGTGAAAACGTTACCGCAAATGCGCGTACGCTTTCCGATATTCCACACCGAATTGAGGGTGCACCAGACGTTCTCGAGGTCCGCGGCGAGGTATACATGTCTCACCATGATTTCGAGGCTTTGAACGCACGTCAGGTCGAAACAGGTGGAAAGACCTTTGCAAATCCGCGCAACGCTGCGGCTGGTTCGCTCCGTCAACTGGATTCCGAAATAACACGATCTCGCCCGCTGAAATTCTTTGCCTACGCCTGGGGTGAACTGTCTGCACCGCTAGCTGAGACTCAGATGGGCGCAATTGATCGCCTCAAAACCTTGGGGTTCCAGGTAAATGCGCTGACAAGGCGTTGCTCAACGACTAATGAGATGTTGGAACATTACCGTCAGATTGAAGCTCAGCGCGCGACCTTGGGCTATGACATTGATGGGGTCGTATACAAGGTCGATGATCTGAGTCTGCAGGCCCGGCTGGGTTTCCGATCTACCACGCCCCGCTGGGCGATTGCGCACAAGTTTCCTGCCGAACTGGCTTGGACGCAGCTTGAGGCCATCGACATTCAGGTGGGTCGTACGGGCGCGCTTAGCCCGGTAGCGCGGCTGCATCCGGTAACCGTTGGCGGGGTAGTTGTTTCGAACGCGACCCTACACAATGAAGATTATATTGCAGGGCGGGACGCCAAAGGCGGAGTCATTCGTGAGGGCAAGGATATTCGCGTTGGAGATTGGGTTCAGGTCTATCGGGCCGGGGATGTGATCCCGAAAATCTCGGATGTTGATCTGTCGAAACGACCCGATGATGCGCGGCCCTTCGCTTTCCCGACGAAATGCCCGGAATGTGGCAGCGATGCGATCCGGGAAGAGGGGGATGCGGTCCGCCGCTGCACAGGGGGGCTGATATGTCCAGCGCAGGCGGTTGAAAAACTCAAACATTTCGTATCGCGCAAGGCGTTCGATATCGAAGGGCTTGGCGCAAAACAAATCGAGATGTTTTATGGCGATCCTCTTCTGCCAATAAATACACCCGCTGATATATTTACATTGAAAGATCGCGACACCGAAAACCTGGCTCGGTTGAAAAACCGCGACGGCTGGGGCGAGACATCGGCCAGCAACCTGTTCGCAGCGATCGATGATAAGCGGACCATACCGTTCGCCCGTCTGTTGTTCGCTCTGGGGATTCGTCATGTGGGCGAAGTTGGTGCGCGAGATTTGGCGTTGTTTTATCGGGAATGGGATGTAATGGCGGCCTCCATTGATACGGCCCGGCCTGCCGCGCTTGCGCAGCGTGCAGCCGATGAAGCGGAAGACGCCGAGAGAATCGCGGCTACTGCAGAAGCGAGACGCGCGAAAGTTAAAGAAGTTCGGGATGCGGCTTTCGCGCGAATGGATGTTTCGACAGATGCCGCCAGCGCCTGGGCTGATCTGATTGGTATCGACGGAATCGGCGCCACGCTCGGGTTGTCACTATCTGATGCGTTTGCCAATTCGGAGGAACGCCAAGCATTTGATGATCTGCGTAAACATCTGACGGTTGTTCCACCAGAGGCTCCTGCGTCGGACAGTCCGGTCGCAGGAAAAACCGTCGTGTTTACGGGAACGCTTGAAAAGATGACACGCGCCGAGGCCAAGGCCCGCGCCGAAGCGCTGGGGGCCAAGGTATCCGGCTCAGTCAGCCAGAAAACTGATTTGCTCGTGGCGGGCCCGGGCGCAGGGTCCAAGGCGAAAAAAGCGGCTGATCTGGGCATCGAAACCTTGGATGAAGATAGCTGGCTTCAACTGATTGGCGATCTATGAGCGGTAGGCCTGAACAGCTCTTTCCGCTGTTTGCGGGTCTTGAAACACTAGATGGTGTGGGGCCGAAGACCGCGCAGCTTTTGGGCCAATTGGGGATCGATTCACCGCGCGATGTATTGTTTTCGCTACCCTATGCGGTGATTGACCGGCGGCGACGCGATACGATTCAGGGCGCCGACCTTCCAACGACTCTGACTGTTGAGGTGACGATCGGCACGCATCGACCACCGCGGAACAAAGGGGGCGCATATCGCATTCATGTTGAAGACAGTCAGGCGGATTTCCAACTGGTGTTTTTTCATGCCCGAGGGGACTATCTGAAGAAGCTGTTGCCGGAGGGCGCACGCCGGGTGGTATCGGGAAAGCTTGAGCTGTTCGATGGCATGGCTCAGATGGTACACCCCGATCATATGGTCGCGCCTGAAAACGCAGGCGAATTGCCCGAGTTTGAGCCGGTTTATCATCTGACGCAGGGTGTGACGCAAAAAACTGCCTATAAAGCTGCTCAAAGTGCGTTGGCGCGAGTACCTGCACTGGCCGAATGGGCCGACCCTGCTCAGGTGGCACAACAGAATTGGCCAGATTGGACAACTGCTATTCACGCGGCGCATCACCCACAAGGGGCGGACGACGTAGCACCTTTTGCGCCTGCGCGGGAACGTCTGGCTTACGATGAACTGCTCGCACATCAACTGACGCTGGCCCTGGCACGACAGCGTGAGCGTAAAGCGCGGGGGATCGTCAGTCTCGGCACCGGTGCTTTGCAATCCAAGGTGCTGGCAAGCCTTCCATATCGACCAACCGGAGCGCAGACACGCGCGATCGAGGAAATCTCGGCAGATATGACCGCTGAGACGCGGATGAACCGGTTGCTTCAGGGCGATGTGGGGGCAGGAAAGACTCTGGTAGCATTTGTTTCGCTGCTTATAGCCGTCGAAGCTGGCGGGCAGGGGGTGATGATGGCCCCTACCGAAATCCTTGCCCGGCAGCATCTTGAAGGGCTGCGACCATTGGCAGAAGAAGCCGGAGTTGTGCTGGAAATCCTGACCGGGCGCGACAAGGGGGCTGAGCGTCGAGCGAAGCTGGCTGCGCTGAAGCAGGGAGATATTCAGATATTGGTCGGTACCCACGCGGTGTTTCAGGACGATGTTGAATTCAAAGCCCTAAGGCTGGCCATCGTTGATGAGCAGCACCGTTTTGGCGTCCGCCAACGCATGGAGCTGTCCGAAAAGGGCCAACGCGCTGATGTGCTGGTGATGACCGCTACGCCCATCCCGCGCAGTTTGGCGCTTGCGCAGTACGGCGATATGGACGTTTCGGTGCTGGATGAAAAGCCGCCGGGTCGTAAACCGATCAAGACCGCAGTCGTCAGCACGCAACGCATGGATGAAGTTGTGGCCCATCTGCGCGGTGCGATTGATGCAGGCAAACAATGCTATTGGGTGTGCCCATTAGTCGATGAATCCGAGGTCTCGGACCTGACTGCGGCTGAGGAGCGTTTCAAACGGTTGCGCGCGATCTTGGGGGACGATGTGGTGGGTCTGGTACACGGCCAAATGCCGCCCGCCGATAAAGACGCGGCAATGGCGGCGTTTCAGAGTGGTAAGACCAAAGTCCTTGTCGCTACTACGGTGATCGAGGTTGGGGTGAACGTGCCGAACGCCACGATCATGGTGATTGAGCGGGCAGAGATTTTTGGTCTGGCGCAGTTGCATCAGCTTAGGGGCCGAGTTGGACGTGGTGAAGATGCCTCAACCTGTTTGTTGATTTATCAGCCACCGCTTAGCGAGGGTGGTCGCAAACGGCTGGAGGTACTCCGAGAAACTGAAGACGGCTTCCGCATTGCCGAGACCGATCTGCAGATGCGCGGTGCGGGTGACTTGATCGGAACCGCACAATCTGGCCTGCCAAAGTTCCGGATAGCTGATCTTGAAAGGCAAGCTGGGCTGATGGCGGTGGCGCAATCAGATGCGCGCGCTTTGCTGTCCGCAGACCCCAAATTGACCTCGGATCGGGGGCAGGCTGCGCGTGTTCTTCTGTGGCTTATGAAGCAGGATCAGGCGATCCGTTTGATATCAGTGGGTTAGACCGAAAATCCCACTAAGTTCACAAATGTTCTCAAAAAGTTCTTTACCGACTCGTTAAAATATGAGAACAAAAGGTCAACAAAGGATTAAACCTGACCGGAGGTGAGACCATGCTGAGCCAGATCAAAACTGCCTTTACCCGTTCACAATCCACGATTTTGCAGGATGCAGCGGGCGCGGTTTCACTGGTTGTGATGCTGGTGGTTGCCCTTCACCTGCCAACCGGGTTCTGAGCCTTTCTGCCTGCGATCTCGTGCCGATCACACCGCGCTTGTCTCCCCGTCATAGTCAAGGGTGACCTGCCTGTCCCATTTCCCTTGAAGGGGCCTGCCTCGGCCCCGTGCGGTGATCCGGACCCTACATGAGAAACGCATGACTTGCCGCCGCCCTTTCCGCCCGGAAGGTGCGGCGGTTCTTTTTACAGCTGTCCGGTTTTGATGATTTCGATCGTAGCGGATAGAACTGAATTTACGGCGACGGATGCAAGGATCATCCCCATCACGCGGCTGATGATCGCCGCGCCGGAATGCCCGATCAACCGGATGATCGGCTCGGCCAGCAGCATCAGCACAAACGCTATGGCAATAACGACCAACATAACCAGTGCAGTGATGCTCTGATCGGCGACGCTGTATCGGTTGTTGTCCGTTAGAACCACTATCGCCAGCATCGCGCCTGGTGACGCAAGCGAAGGGACGGCCAAAGGGAAAATGGCCGGATTGGTCTTGTGCATTTTGTCGTCCAGGTCTTCTTCGGCCTGGCGCTGCTCGATCACCTGTTTGCTTTCGCCAAAGATCATGGTCAGAGCGAAGAGAAACAGAATAATTCCGCCTGCAACCTGAAACGAGTTAAGGCCGATATCCAAAGCCTCGATCACAAGTTGCCCAAAGATCAGAAAGAACAGCAGAATGCCTGCGCTGACCAACGCGGCCAGTAAAGCAGTTTTACGACGCGCACCCGTCGCGATCCCAGCAGTGACAGCGATAAAGACGGGGATGGTGCCGATCGGGTCGATCACGACCCAGAGCGTCACAAAATGTTCCAGCAAATTGTTCACGTTAGCCCCCCCAATCATTGGGGGCACCCTATACGGCTTTGTATGGAAAAGCCAATCAGGCGCAGTTGGCTTGTTCGGCCTGCTCCATCGCCTCGGCGGTCGCGTCAAGCGCCAGCAGGATTGACGCGTGGCGGTTCTTGTAGTCCCGCGCGGGTATCAGAACTTCGAGCCCGTCAAAGGGCGCCTCGGGGGCAGGGCCGTCTTTCTTCAGCATTGCGGAAAGCTGATCACGTGCGGTTTCGACCTGCGACCGCGTCGCCCCGATCACGGCGCTGCCTACGACCGAAGCCGAGGCCTGACCCAACGCACAGGCCTTGACGTCTTGCCCAAAGTCCACGATCCGCCCATCTTCGAGCTTGACGTCTACAGTCACGGTCGATCCACACAAAGGGGCTCGTTTCTTTACCGTCGCATCGGGATTATCCAAGCGATCCAGATGGGGAATATCCGCAGCTAGCGCCAAGATGCGTCCGGAATAGAGCTTGATCAGATCGGTTTCGCCGCTCATGGCTTTCCCTCGTTGTCCATTCCCCATACATAATGGCGGGATTCTGGGATGCAAAAGGTTTTTGCGATGGCTGACGCAGTCTTGTTCGATCCGTCGACACTAAAATTCAACGAGGCGGGTTTGATCCCCGCGATCGCACAGGACGAAGCGACGGGTGAGGTTCTGATGATGGCCTGGATGAATGCCCAATCCATCGAGCACACGTTGGAAACCGGACGGGTTACGTATTGGTCGCGGTCACGACAGGCGTTCTGGATCAAGGGCGAAAGCTCAGGCCACTTGCAGGCCCTGGTGGATTTTCGCGTCGATTGCGACAGGGATTGCCTGCTGGTTGTGGTGAACCAAACGGGGCCAGCCTGTCACACCAACCGGCGAAGTTGTTTCTACACGGCCGTCCGCGATGGGACCGAAGTCGAACTCATGAAGCCAATGGAATAGAGGGGCCTCTGATGGTGGTCAGGTCAAATGCCCACCATCTCTCTGATTTCAGCGGGAGATGCTCCTTGTTCGCGATAAAGCGAGATGGCGCGTGCGTCGTCACGTTTTGCGAGGCGTTTGCCGTTGTTGTCCCGGATCAGACGGTGATGATGATAAACAGGTGTCGGCAACCCAAGCAGCCCTTGTAAAAGGACATGTATCTGCGTGGCATCGAACAAATCCTCGCCCCGGACCACATGGGAGATGTTCTGGTCCGCGTCATCAACCACAACGGACAGGTGATACGAACTGCCCATATTGCGCCGAACGAGAATGATATCGCCAACCGCGTTCATGAGGTTGTGCGCATCAAGCTCATGCGTTCCCAAATACTTCGCACCAGTTTCACAAAATCCACGAAGTTCGGATGCCTTGATTGCCTTGTGCATGTTCAGGCGCAGAACATCACCAGCTGAAGCATTCGACAAAGGGCGGTCGCGGCACGTGCCTGGATAGATGCGCCCGTCAGGTCCGAACTGGGGTACACCTTCCTGCGGAGCACCGGCCGCAGATTCGATATCGGCACGATTGCAGCTGCAAGGGTAGACCAGGCCCGTGTTTTTGAGAATCTCCAATGCCTCTCTGTATCGCGGCAGCCTGTCCGACTGGCGCATCACCGGGTGCGGCCAGTGCAGTCCAAGCCAGTGCAGGTCGTCGTAGATCTGGGTTTCCCAACGAGACCTGGATCGCGATTGATCAATATCTTCGATCCGCAAAAGAAATGATCCACCCGCAGCCCGTGCCTGATCAAACGCAAGAAGCGCGGAATAGGCATGCCCTAGATGCAGCGGACCTGTTGGAGATGGTGCGAAACGCGTTGTGAATGTCACGTTTTTTCAACAACATAAACGTCAGATTTCATGTCCATACCCGGTAGGTGCGGACCGTATTCGCGGAATAACAGCCTTGCGTGACCCATGTCCAGCCAGTCGTTCAGCCGCCCGGTGTAAGTGCGGTCAGCCAAAGTGTGATCGTTGAAGGAAAACGCCAGATATCCGCCACGTGGCAGCGCGTTCATAAGTAGATCAAAGGTTTCAGGCGGCGCGGCACCAACACCGATGACGCCAATGCATGTTATGGCTGAGTAAGCCTCGGCCTCAATGGGGTTGGGATCAGTAACTTCGAAGTTTATCAAGTTGCGATAAACCCCCTTGGCAGCGGCACCTTCCAGCATCTTTGGTGTTGGATCCATCCCATCGATGACACGAAAACCCGCCTTGCGAAGTGCTAAACCCGACAACCCGGTACCGCATCCGTAGTCCAGCACCGGCACATCAGCATCTGAGACAAAGGATTTCAATGCTGCCGCAACACGGTCCGGGGTGACATATCCGTGCTCACCGACTTCATCATCGTATGAGGCCGCCCATTTTTGGTAGTGATCGTGCGTTTCCTGGGCAGAATTCAGATTGTATGTGTCTTTCAGAAACTTATCGCTCATACCTTACATGTTAGGCGCAGGCTGGGGGCGACGTCCAGTCAACACTGCTTTACCCAATCGCTCCAGACTTCTTTTGCGCGATCGGTATAGGCCTTGTAGCGGTCCTTACGGCCTCGGCGCCCCCCCTTCAGGCCGTCGACCGGGCGAAACAGACCGAAATTCACGTTCATCGGCTGGAAGGTCTTGGCTTCGGCGCCGCCCGTGATGTGGTGGATCAATGCGCCCATCGCACTGTCTTGCGGTACGTCGGGAAGGGATCGGCCTAGTATTTCGGCAGCGGCCAAACGGCCTGCCAAAAGGCCCATCGCTGCGCTTTCCACATACCCTTCCACCCCCGTAATTTGCCCCGCAAAACGAATATTTGGCCTAGACTTGAGCCGCATCTGCGCGTCCAGCAAAGTCGGAGAGTTGATGAAAGTGTTGCGGTGAATGCCACCCAATCGCGCAAAGCTGGCATTTTCCAAACCCGGTATCATACGAAATACCTCGGTCTGCGCTCCGTATTTCATCTTGGTTTGAAAGCCGACGATATTGAACAACGTGCCCAAGGCATTGTCGCGCCGCAATTGGACGACGGCATAAGGTTTTACGTCCGGTTGATGCGGATTTGTCAGGCCAACAGGTTTCATCGGGCCATGGCGTAAAGTTTCACGACCGCGCTCGGCCATAACCTCGATCGGCAGACAGCCGTCGAAATAACCAGCGGTCTCTCCCTCGTGGAATTCGGTCTTATCTGCAGCCAGCAGCGCATCAATGAAGGCTTCGTGCTGGTCACGATCCATCGGACAGTTGAGGTAGGCGGTGCGCTCTTCCTCAGTCTCGCCCTTATCGTAGCGTGACTGCATCCAGGCTTTGCTCATATCAATGCTGTCTGCATAGACGATGGGGGCGATCGCGTCGAAAAAGGCCAGCGCCTCGGCACCAGTCTCTGCGCGAATGGCTTCCCCCAATGCGGGCGAGGTCAACGGCCCGGTTGCAAAGATCCACTTTCCGTCTTGGGGTAGACTGGTTACTTCTTCCGCTGAGACCGAGACCCGTGGATGGGCCTTCAGCTTGGCAGTTACGGCTTCGGCAAAAGGATCACGGTCAACCGCAAGCGCGCCACCCGCAGGCAGGCGATGGCTATCTGCGGTCGTCATGATCAACCCGTTTGCCGCGCGCATTTCCCAATGCAGCAAGCCGACTGCATTCTGTTCATCATCATCCGATCGGAATGAGTTCGAACACACCATCTCGGCCAGATTGCCGGTCTGGTGTGCAAACGTGCCCACATTAGGACGCATTTCGTGGATCACAACATCCACGCCCATTTCCGCTGCCTGCCAGGCGGCCTCGGACCCGGCCATGCCGCCGCCCACGATATGCAATGTCTCTGTCATGGGCTGCCAAATAGGGCAGAGCAGCGCCATGCGCAATGCGCAGTAATCGCTTTAGTTCTGAGGGGGATTCTTGGGGTCGCCGCTGCGGGAATGTCAACGCCGGTGAGAGAAACCAGCTTGGAGGGACCTTCCGCCCACGGCGACCCAAAAGTATGGTCAGGCCTTGGCCTTGACCCAGCTTTGCCACAGTGTCGCCCTTTTGAAAAGTGAAAAAATGCGAACAGTCGGCAAAAATGTATTAAATAATTGCGTTACTGGTGCCAATCAGGCGGGCGCTTTTCGATAAAGGCACTAATTCCTTCCTCAGTATTCCGGTCCATCATATTCTGTGCCATTACCTCGGCGGTATAATCGTATGCCTGATCAGTCCGCATTGTAATCTGTTGATAAAAAGCGGTTTTACCGATTTTCACCGCACTGCTGAGCTTGCCTGCCAACTTCTCGGCCAACGCATTGGTTTCATCTTCCAACAAGTTCTCGGGAACCGCTCGATTGATCAGACCCAGCTCAGCCGCGCGTTCGGCGGTGATAAAATCACCGGTCGTGAGCATTTCAAACGCCTGTTTCCGCGGTATATTCCGGCTGAGAGCCACCATCGGAGTGGAGCAGAACAAGCCGATATTGACACCATTTACGCCGAACCGTGTACCCTCGGCCGCGATTGCCAGGTCACAGGTTGCTACAAGCTGACACCCTGCGGCAGTGGCGATCCCGTGCGCTTGGGCGATCACGGGTTGGGGCAGGGACTGAATGGACATCATCATCTTGGCACATCGGTCGAACAGATCCTGAAAATAGGAAAGCCCACCATCGGGTGCCTGCCGCCCCTGGGTCATCTGTTTCAGATCGTGCCCCGCGCAAAAGGCTTTCCCCGCACCGGAAAGAACAACAACACGAATCGACTTGTCTTCGCGCAGCGCATTGAACTCTGCCTGCAGGGCCGCCAGCATTTCATCGCTGAGGGCGTTCAACCGCTCAGGCGCGTTCATTCGAAGCCGTGCAATTGCACCTGTGTCGTGACGTTCCAGAATTGCCATCTTGCCCTCCCGCTGGCGTTCAGGCCAACTCTAGGCGGGCAGAGCGACGAGGGGAAGCATGTCATTAGCACTGAACAAGCAAGAATTGACGGAATACCTGGCGCAGGTGTTTCCACAGGTTCATAGCGACTTTGTGGTCGAGGATCTGACAGAAGCCAACATCACCATGCGCCTGAGGGTCGAAGACCGTCACCTGCGCCCCGGAGGCACAGTATCTGGTCCGTCCATGTTCGGGCTGGCCGATGTCAGTGTATATGCAATGGTTTTGGCACGGAAAGGTCGGCAATCTCTGGCTGTCACCACCAACAGTTCTCTGGATTTCTTGCGCAAGCCCGAAGGCGGGGCGGACCTGATTGCTGAGTGTAGGTTGTTGAAATTAGGTCGAACACTGGCTGTCGGGGATGTGCTGATTTACTCGGAAGGCTCTGACAAACCCGTCGCGCGGGCCAGCATGACCTATTCGCTTCCTCCAGAAGGCTCAGCCGCTGCTGCCTTTGGGTAAAAAAGGCCGGGGATAAACCCCGGCCAGGAAGAGGTCCCTTAGATGGGACTGGGGATAGTCTATTTCATCCAGAAATAGCGGCTGACTTCTGCATCTGCCCGATGGCGGGTCAGCCCGACATCGCGGAGCAGCCTGTCATCCAGCTTACCTAAGTTTACCCGGCTGCGGCGGCGTTGTTCCCATTGTGTGACCGACGCCGCAAACCGCACGGCCAGCGCGGCGATCAGCGGCAGCCGGGGGCTGTCGTTCAGCAGCAAGAGGGCGGGGTTGTGCATTGCGCGTGTCATCTAGGGTATCCTTTCAAATTGTATTGACACAAAGTAAAAATGTTCGGTACACTACTTTGATACATTCAGCATTGTGTCGAAATCAAAGGAAGAATTGTAATGGATACAATTTGGCCAGAGGCGCTACCGAAATCCAAAGGTCCAAAATATACTCTGGTCGCTGACACGATCCGAAAAGCGATAGAAAACAAAACGCTGGAGGTTGGAAAGAAACTGCCTCCGGTGCGTGAGTTAGCGTATCGATTAAAGATTACACCAGGCACTGTCGCGCGCGCCTATACGATCCTGACCGATGAAGGTTTGCTACAAGCCGAGGTCGGGCGTGGTACATTTGTAGCCCCGCCGAGATCGCCCATTCTGGATGATGTCTGGTCGCGGCAGCTACATCTGAGGGACGACAAATATGAATCCAATGTCAGCCTGTTCAGCCCACGCTTGCCGGATGTGGGGCAGGTGACATTAATCCGCGAATGCCTTGAAAAGGTTGCAAAAGGCGATCCGCGGATGTTTATGAACTATCCGACCCGAGATGCCTACCTACCCGTGCGCCAGGTTGTGGCCGACTGGTTGTCAGATCTTCCTCTGGGCTCAATTAATGCAGATGACATTGTACTGACACATGGTGGGCAAAGTGGCATTTGCGTTGTGTTCCAGACCGTTCTGAAAGATCCAAAACCCATCGTGTTGGTTGAGGACTTGTCTTATGCCGGGTTCAGACGGGCAGGTGAGTTGATGCGCGCCGAGGTTGTCGGGGTAAAAATGGACAAATGGGGCATAAGCCCCGATGCGCTGGACCACATCCTCAGGCAAACGAAGGCGCAGGCGATCTGCGTCTCACCCGAAGTGCAGAACCCAACGGGCGGGCATTCACCTTTGGAGCGGCGCAAAGAAGTTGTCGAGATTGCGCGAAAGCATGAATTACAGATCATCGAAGACGATTGCTATCGCATGGGCGAGGCCCGCGCGCCCAGCTATCGTGCTTTGGCACCCGAACGGGGCTGGCATGTTTCGTCAATTTCGAAAACTCTAACACCAGCATTACGGGTAGGTTTCGCCATCGCACCGAAAGAGCAGAGCGTCGATCTGCGGCGTTCTGCAGAATACGGGTATTTCGGGCTCGCCCAGCCTTTGGCTGAGTTGACGCGGTTGCTGTTGGGACATCCAGAGGCGAGGCAACTTGCAAAAAACGTCCGTACCAAGATGGGCGAATATGTACGTGTGGCGGTAAACGCCCTGGGTGGCTTCGATCTAAACTGGGATTCGGAGATTCCCTTCGTCTGGCTTCATTTGCCTTCCGGTTGGCGGTCTGCTGCGTTCAGCCGGGCGGCCGAGCGGGAAGGTATTCAGCTGCGATCGGCCGATGAATTCGCGCTGCGGGATGGTCGCGCGCCAAATGCCGTTCGTATAGCGGTGAATGGGCATGTCTCGCTCGAGAAGTTCGAAGATGCCATGCTGCGTCTGCGCGCGCTGCTCGATAACCCACCCGAACAAATAAGCGTTTAGCCGCTATTGCACTGGGGCAGGGTCGCCAAAAAAGCCCGCCAAATGTGCAATCTTGCCATCGGCATCGAGACGAATGAAATCATGCCCGGTAACCATAATGGACCCATCGGAAGCAATCATATGCCAGGTGAAGTGGACCACATCATGGTGTGAATTCGGCTCACTGGTCAGCTCAACTCGGCCCTTTGTATCACTCAGAACCGCTCCGATATGGGCATTGAGTTGATCTCTGCCGGAAACTTCTGCAGTTGGATCGACGTAACGACCAGTTTGTGCAAAACACTGCTCAAGAAGGCTCAGTCGCCTTTCGGGATCGGTCGACTGCCATGCCGCACCATAGGCAGCGATAACCTGTTCCAATTCTTGCATAGCCACCTCCGACATTGGATGATCTTGGTTGAGTCTAGCTTAACTAAGCTACGCAAAATTGGATATGCCGAAGAAATTTTGGGGTAAAATAATACCTATTTTATAAGTTATTGTTATTGATAGATATATTATACTTTGCCTGTATTGACCTGCATAACTAGTAGGTCTAAACCCCCTCCATCGAATTCGGGCCGCTCCGCCAAGGGGCGGTCTTTCACATCAAACAGGACTATCCTGCCATGAAAACCTTTTCTGCAACACCTGCAGACATCGACAAGAAATGGATCCTGATCGACGCCGAGGGCGTTGTTCTGGGCCGTCTTGCCTCGATCGTCGCCATGCGCCTGCGTGGCAAGCACAAAGCGTCGTTCACACCCAACATGGACATGGGCGACAATGTCATCGTGATCAACGCTGACAAAATCCAGATGACCGGCAAGAAGCGCGAAGAGAACTTCTACTGGCACACTGGCCACCCGGGCGGCATCAAGTCGCGCACCAAGCAGCAGATCCTCGAGGGTGCACACCCCGAGCGCGTCGTGACCCAAGCGGTCAAGCGCATGCTGCCGGGCAACCGTCTGGCGCGTCAGCAGATGACCAACCTGCGCGTTTATGCTGGTGCCGAGCATCCTCATGAGGCGCAAGCGCCCGAAGTTCTGGACGTTAAGTCCATGAACAAGAAAAACACCCGGAGCTAATGACCGATGGCTGATCAGATCAATACTCTCGAAGAGCTGAGCGCCGTCGCAGGCGTTGAAACCGTGGCCGAAGAAGTTATCGTACGTGAACCCGTACGTGACGAGCTGGGTCGTTCCTACGCCACCGGCAAGCGTAAAGACGCTGTTGCCCGCGTCTGGATCAAGCCGGGTTCCGGCAAGGTCACCGTGAACGGCAAGGATCAGGACAAGTATTTTGCGCGTCCCGTTCTGCAGCTGATCCTGCGCCAGCCGTTCCAGGTTGCTGGTGTGGAAGGTGAGTTCGACGTTGTTGCAACCGTCAAAGGCGGCGGCCTGACCGGTCAGGCCGGTGCGGTCAAGCACGGCATCTCGAAAGCGCTGCAACTGTACGATCCCAACCTGCGTGGCGCTCTGAAAGCCGCTGGCTTCCTGACCCGCGACAGCCGCGTTGTGGAACGTAAGAAATACGGTAAGCGCAAAGCGCGTCGTTCGTTCCAGTTCTCGAAGCGTTAATCGCTGCGGATACCGAATTGGAAAGGGCTCGCAACTGCGAGCCCTTTTTTCTTGGTCGGTTTATTCTTCGTAAACCAGTTTCCACGCACCATTTTCGACGACGCTGACAAATACAGTGTCAGCACCCTGATGGTCATCGGGCCCATATGTGATCTGGTTGCCGACCAACTCATCCATGTAATCCAGAGATTCCATCGCGGCAATGAAGCTATCATGCGTCAGATCAGGACCTGCAGCTTCAAGCGCTTTGACCATCATCTCGGCCGCTGAATAGCCCAGCATTGAAAATCCGACCGGGTCTTCGCCCGTAGCTTCTTTGTATTCAGCAATAAATGCTGCCGGGGCGGGCTCTTCGGCGCGCGCCCAGAGATCCAGCCACGAGGCCGCCGCATAGAAACCGTCGGTCACACCACCGGGCACCTGTGCGACCACGGTTAGGAAGCTGGCCGAGGTGCCGAGAAACTTCATGTCGGTCAGGCCCATTTTCTTGGCCGTTCCAACAACAGTGATTGCCTGACGCACGCCGAGCGCCATCGTGACGATGTCACAACCTTCTTCTTTAAGCTTGCTCAAGGACCCCACGAAATCCGTCTCGTCCGGTTTGTGGGTGGTCTCAGCGCCGAAAGTGATGCCAGCCTCTTCGGCTCCCGCTTTGCTGCCTTCCAGAATTTCCTCACCGAAATCAGTAGGCAGGTACATGGTGCAAACGGTTTGCGATCCAAATTCACCGTTCAGATACTTCACCCCAATCCGAGCTTGATCGTAATAGGTCGAGAACGAGGTGAACTTGTTCTTCATCGGCTCTTGCAGCATTTGCCGCGCGGCGGTCAGAGGGGCGACGTTGGGAATACCTTTCGGGTCCAGCAGCTTGAACCCAGCAACATTCATCGGCGTACCCAGCGACTGCAACATCGCGAAAACCTTGTCACGGTTCAGCAGCTTGTTATAGCCCTGCATCGCGCGTGGCATCTGATAGCCGTTATCCTCGACGACAAAGCGGATCTTGCGGCCATGCACGCCACCCTCGGCGTTGACGCGATCAAAGACCACATTTGCGCCTTTGGTGGCCGGAACGCCCACGGCAGCGAAGATGCCGCTGAGGTCGTTGACTGAGCCAATGACGATCTCGTCATCTGTCACGCCTTGTGTTTGCGCCCAGCTGATCGTGGCGGATGCAGTCAATGCCGTCGCTGCCGCAAGGCCCTTAAATAAGTGTTTCATACTTCTCCTCCCTGTTGGGTCGCCCCTTAACTAATTGTACATATCTTCAATGAGATGTGCGTGTTTCTTTTCCACCAGACCACGTTTGAGTTTCATCGTCGCCGTCAGCTCCTCATCTTCGGCAGTGAGCAACACGTCGATCAGCCGGAAATCCTTGATCTGTTCGACCCGCGCAAAGTCCTTATTGACCGCTGCGATTTCCTCGCCGATCAGCTCCGTCACTTCGGACGCAGCACAAAGGGAAGAAAAGTTCGAGAAGGGGATCTTGCGCTCTTGTGCGAATTTCTCAACGTTTTCCTGATCGATCATGATTAGCGCCGTCAGGTACTTGCGCCGATCCCCGATGATCACCGCGTCCGAGATATACTGGCTGAACTTCAACCCGCTCTCGATCTCTGCGGGCGTGACGTTCTTACCGCCCGCAGTGATGATGATGTCCTTGAGGCGCCCTGTGATGGTGACAAAACCTTCCTCGTCGATATGCCCCATATCCCCGGTGCGCAGCCAGCCGTCGCAGGTGAAGCTTTCGGCTGTTTTGGCATTGTTGCGCCAGTAGCCCTGAAAGACGTTGAGGCCTTTGACCTGAATTTCTCCGTCTTCCGAGATGCGCAGGTCGTTGCCAGGAACGGGTTTCCCAATGGTGCCGATCTTGTTGGCCTCAAGCGTGTTCAGCGCTGCTATGCCGGCGGTTTCAGTCATACCGAAGCCCTCGACAATGGGCACGCCAATTGCCCAATACCACCTGAGCAAATCGGGAGAGATCGGCGCTGCACCAGAGCCGCCTCGGCGGAGACGATCTAAGCCCAGCATCCGGCGCAGGTTACGCAGAACAAGCCGATCCCAAAGCCAGAACTGCATAGCGATCGGTGCTGGAACAGGTTTGCCCGCAAGGATAAATTCAGCGCGCGCCATTCCAGACTTAAGCGCCTGTGCAAAGGCGAAGCGTCCTGTGGGCGTTGCTTCCTTCGCCATGAACATGACCTGCGAGTAGATCTTCTCCCACACGCGCGGGACGGCAGTGAAGGTGGCGGGAGAGACCTCTTGCAGGTTGGAGAACACTGTCTCGGGGCTTTCAGCGAAATTCACAGTAGTCTTCATCGCAAGCGGGTAGTAGATCGACACGTCGCGTTCGAGGATATGACAGAGCGGCAGAAAGCATAGCTGTTCGTCGGTTGATTGGGAGGGCAGGGAATGCGCCCCTGCCTCTATCGCGGCCATGATGTTCTCATGGCTTAGCATGGCGCCTTTGGGATTACCGGTGGTACCTGACGTATATATGAGCAGGGCGGTGTCTTGTGACGTGGTTTCAGCGATTTCTGCTTCGAATGCGCCGGGTTCATCGACCTCAGCCTGTTGCCCCAGAGCATACAAGTCTTCGATCATCATGCAACGCGGATGATCCAGGTCGTGCAGGCCTTCATCCTCAAGGATAATGACCTTGAGCAGATCGGACAGATCCGCCTCGACTTCGAGGAACTTGTCCAACTGCTCTTCATCTTCAACGATCAGAAACCGGCTGCCACTGTCATTGATCAGGTATTTTAACTGGCTGGCCGAATCTGTGGTGTAGACGCCCGAAGCAATCCCTCCGACACACTGGATGCCCATGTCGAACCACGCCCATTCCTTGCGGTCTTCGGACAGGATCGAGACAACCTCGCCACGTTGCAGACCCAGCTTGCGCAGGGCCAGCCCGATCCATTTGGCGTGTTGCCAGTAGTCGGCCCATGAGTAGGATTTCCAGATGCCGAAGTCCTTCTCGCGATGCGCCGTACGCTGTCCCAGTTCGGCACAGCGTTTCTGGAATAGCTCGCATATCGTGACACAGCCATCGACTCGCAGGGGTCTCTGACCGGGCGTAGCGTTGAACTGCACACCGTTGATACTGGTCTGAGGGGGCAGGGGGCTTGCGTCCATCCAGCTCACCTCCACGTCTTTTTGCGTTTCCAGCGACGGTTTTCTCGCGCGCCTTCTTCCTGAACGCCCAGATAGAAGTTCTGAATGTCCTCGGATTGCAGCAAGGTTTCAGCCGCACCATCCATAACGATCCGTCCGATCTCCATTACATAGCCATGATGGGCGAGTTCCAGTGCTGCATTAGCGTTCTGCTCG
This sequence comes from Ruegeria sp. B11, assembly GCF_056539785.1. NCBI lineage: Bacteria > Pseudomonadati > Pseudomonadota > Alphaproteobacteria > Rhodobacterales > Roseobacteraceae > Ruegeria > Ruegeria sp. B11. The sequence continues at coordinate 457,900 of NZ_JBQFVO010000001.1, forward strand.
ACCAGCATCATTGTCATGCTCTGTTCGTCATTCAGGCGTTTGAGAATGCCAAAAATCTCTTGCACCAGCAGCGGCGATAGGCCCAGCGAAGGCTCATCCAACAGCATGATACGCGGGTTAGCCATCAGGCCGCGCCCAATCGCCAGCATCTGCTGTTGCCCGCCGGACAGAGTGCCAGCCTCCTGATTGCGGCGGTCTTTCAGCACAGGAAAGTAGGAAAACACCAGATCGCGGTCATGATCGATCTGTCCTTTATCCGACAGGGTATAAGCCCCAAGGTTCAGGTTCTCGTCGACGGTCAAAAGTGGAAAGACCTCGCGTCCCTCGGGCACATGGACGATGCCTTTTTGCACGACCTTGTGAGGTTCCGATCCCTGTATTTGCTGACCGTCAAATGTGATTGAACCTTTTTCGGGATCCATCACGCCTGAGATTGTTTTCATCAGCGTTGTCTTGCCCGCGCCATTTGCGCCCAGGATTGAAACGACCTGCCCTCGATGCACGTCCAATGACACGCCACGAATGGCCATGATCGGGCCATAAAAGCTTTCAACATTGCGAATGCTAAGGATCGGTTGGTTCATGAAGCTTTGCCCAAATAGGCCTCTACCACAGCAGGATGAGATTGAACTTCGGTTGGGGTTCCAAGGGCAAGCTTCGCTCCGTCGGCCATGGCAAGAACCCGGTCGGACACGCCCGAGACCAGACCCATATCGTGCTCTACCATAAGCACGGTAATGCCCATCTGACGCCGGATGTCATCGATCCACCAACGCATATCTGTGGTCTCTTCCACCGATAGGCCCGAGGCGGGTTCATCCAACAGCAGGAGTTTTGGATCGGTGGCCAACGCTCGGGCGACTTCGACCACCTTACGCACGCCATAGGGGAGGCCCGAGATCATCTTGTCACGAAAGGCCTGGAGGTCGAGGAAGTCGATGATCTCTTCAACCTTTTCTCGGTTCTCGATCTCCTGCCTGCGAGCTGAGGGCGAGAACAGAATTTCCGAGATCAGATTGGTTTTGCGGTGCCGGTGGCGCCCGACCAGAAGGTTCTGCAAAACGGTCGCATGTTCGAACAGTTCAATGTTCTGGAATGTCCGCGCGACGCCATAGGCCGCGACACCCGAGGGCTTGATACGCAGCAGATCATGCCCGTCAAAGTGGATCGCCCCTGCATAAGGATCATAGAAGCGCGAAATCAGGTTGAAGACCGTTGATTTGCCGGCGCCGTTGGGACCGACGATGGCGAACACCTCACCTTCTTGCACGTTGAAGGACAGATCATCCACAGCAGTCAGACCGCCGAATTTCAGGGTAACGTTTTCAAACTCCAGCAAGCTCATCTCAGACGCTCCGTCTTGAGATAGGACTTTTGTCGTTTGAACATGTCCTTGCGGTAGAAGGGGAACAGTTCGAACCACGTCCGGATTTTTAGCCATCGACCATACAGACCCATCGGTTCGAACAGGATGAAGGCGATCAGGATCATGCCGAAGATGCCGAATTCGAGCCCCGGAATGGCGACCGTATTGCCGCCAAACAGGGCTGCCGCGTATTCCTTTGAAATCGACAGAAACTGCGGCAGGAAACCGATCACAACTGCGCCCAAAAACGCGCCATGGATCGAACCCAGACCTCCGATAACGATCATCATCAGCAATTGGATGGAAATTACGACGCTGAATGTCTCGTTATTGAACGCCCCAGAGAACATACCCATCAATGCGCCTGCTAGTCCGGTGACGGCGCAGGAGAGGGCGAAAGAGATTGTCTTGGTGCGCGCGATATCCACACCCATCGCCTGCGCTGAGATCTCAGAGTCTCGTACGGCGATGAAGCTGCGGCCCAAGGGCGCGCGCAATAGGTTGACATAGCCCAGTGTCACGATAACGGCGACGGCCAGCACCAGCCAGAAAAACGGGGCCGGGGTGGCCCAACGATCGACCAGATGTCCGAAGATTTCGACACCACCCAGATATTTACCCGCGACACCTCCGGTGACGGGTTCGGCCAGAACGATGATGTCGTCCATGAGCACAGACAGAGCCAGGGTGAAGATCGCAAGATAGATGCCATGCAGGCGCAGGGCAGGAATAGCGACGGTTGCTCCGACGATGCCGGTCAACAGGCCCGCCAACGGGAACGCCAGCAGAAAGGGCACCCCAGCCTCAATCAGGATGACATTGGCATAGCACCCAACGGCCAGAAAGGCGGCATGGCCAAGGCTGGCCTGCCCGGTATAGCCGGTTAGGATCATCAAGCCCAAACCCGCGATGGCCCAGATCAGGACATTAGTCAGTTCCCCAAGATAGAAATCATCCAGCCACCACGGCGCAGCGGCTACGACCGCCAACAGGATCAGATAGAGGCTAAGCTGATAGCCATCCTTCCACGGGCGAATGTCCTGCATATAGTTTGTTTTGAAAACAATCCGCATGCGATCAGACCTTCTTGACCCGCACCTGGCTGAACAGCCCATGCGGTCGAAAGATCAGAACTGCCAGCAACAGCGCATAAGGCGCGATCTGACTGTACCCGGCTGCGATATAGCGGCTGGCAAAGGGCTCGATTACGCCGACGATTAGCCCGCCGGCCAAAGCGCCGGGCAGGCTGCCGAATCCGCCTATCACAGCTGCTGCAAATGCCTTGATTCCCAGAAGCCCAGTTGTGGGATCTACCGAGCCTTTGGCCGCGAACAAAATTCCGGCAATCCCAGCGACAACTCCGGCCAATGCCCAGATTAAGCCCTGAACCCGCTTGACCGGGATCCCCATGTAATATGCCGCCAACTGGTTTTGAGACGCACCTTGCATGGCAAGCCCCAGCTTGGTCTTGCTGAAGAACACATAAAGACCCCAGGTCAGTAGGACGGTGACAACAATCACGGCCACGTCCTCCATCCCCAGCACAAGACCACCGAACCGGATTTCCTTACCAGCCAATGGGTTCTGCAGCGTTTGCGGCTCGTGCCCCCAGATCAGACCAGCTGCAAACCTGATCACAAAGCCCAAGGCGATGGTTAGGATCACCACGGCAGTCTGACTTTCGCCAAAGACGCGGCGGATGATCAGCCGATCGATCAGATACCCAAGTGCGCCCATAATCCCCAGTGAAATCGGTAGCGCCAGCCAGAAGGGCAGCCCCATATATTCCGTATTCGTAAGGCCAATGGTGACAAACGCACCCAGCATCATGAAATCGCCCTGCGCAAAATTCACTGCCTCGGTGGCTTTGTAAATCAGTACAAAGCCAAGGGCGATCAGGCCGTAGACACAACCATTCGCCAGCCCGCTAATCAGCAGCTGTGCGTTATCCAATCTCACCCTCCCTAAGCCGGTTAAGTCCGGCGCTTTGTTCTACTATGGAGTGATTATCACCTTCCCGTCACTCTTTTTCAGAGCATCCGCCAGATTTGGCAGCACTTCTCGTAGCGAAAGCCGTGCGGAAACATCTGTGCGCCAGCGCCCATCTGCAAATCGCGCCTGCACTTCGCTGACAACTCGCATTTGATCAGCCGGGGGTGTGTCCATCATCCAGCGGGTCAGCCAGAAGCCCTCGATCCGTTTGCTCATGAAGATCAACTGGCCCATCTGAGTCAACTTCGGCATTTCCGTACTGAGTTTCCCATAGCAAATCCACCGCGCGCCATTGGGCATCGCGCAGAACACCTGCTCTGACAGTTGGTCGGCAACCGCGTCGAGAAAAACACGAGGTTTCAGATCTGCACTGATCGTGGCAAACCGCGTCGGCGCATCCGTATCGCTGGTCACGACCACCTCTGCCGCACCCAGGCCTTTTAACATCTCGACCGTTTCGGCGCGCCGCACCAGAGCGATCGGTTTCAACCCAAGATCCCGTCCAAGGCTGCACATCAACTTACCAAGCTGGCTGGTGGCGGCAGAGACCACAAAAGCCTCGCCCTCAGCCCGTGCGATATCCACCATCGCCATAGCGGTTAGCGGGTTTACGATCTGCGCCGCCCCGTCTTCATCCGAGATTTCGGGGCGCAAGGGGATACACATCTGGGCCTGCGTCACAACATACTCGGCCCAGGCACCAGAGCCTGCTGCCACAAAGGCCACGCGCTGATCCAGCAGGGCGTCAGCCCCGGTACCGGTGGCAACAACATCTCCGCACCCCTCGAACCCTGCTGCGGCGCCTTTGACCCGCGGCTGACCATATTCCCCTTTGATAAAATGGATATCTGAAGGATTCACCGAGGCAGTGCGCACTTTGATCAACACTTGTGCCGCCTTTGGGACAGGTACAGGCAGTTCAGTCTCCGCTAACCAGTCCGAGGCATTCTCCAGCGTCGGTCCCGTGGCTGTGCCGGAATATCCGTCCTGCGTCTGAACAACGGCAAACATGGTGTCGGGCAGGGTGGTCATCGTTCGATCCTTCTTTGATGCGAGTTCAGCACGAGGCCTTCATCGTCACAATGTAACACACTGACAAAAGGTTTTATTTTTTCAAAACAATCTCAAGAAAGCAATCAAACACGGTGAGCTATGTCAATTGGGTAATGCCGTAAAGTGACGCAAATTAAGTCGCATCCCGACCGGGTGAACCAGCCCTCTTGGGGCTGGTTCTAGAATTGATCACTGCTGCGTCATCAGATTGCGCAGATCCTGTATCTTCGCGACAACCAGCTCAGGCGACGCTTTGATCTCGTCGAGGATCTTGATAACCTGTGTTTTGATGTCCTGAGACAAGGCGCTTTCCTGAACTGACGTGACGATTGCGTCATAGTCGAAATTCTGCGCGGTCAGCATGCCGTCCTGAACCCACGAGTTGAACAGTTCCTGTCCCTGTCCGGCAAGCGCTGCGACCTGATCGCCAGCTGCTGAGGCTGCATCATTGGCCTGCTCGGTCAAAGATGTAGCAGCGTCGCTGGCCTGTTCCGATACCGAAGATGCAGCTTCCGAGGCCTGATCCGCAATCGAGGACGCAGCCTCGGATGCTTGTTCAGTCGCCGCCTCAACGGCATCAGCAGCGCCCTCTTGTATTGCCGAGGCTGCTTCACCAACCGCCTCTGAGGCATCTTCAGCCGCCGATTGCAACTGCTCGGCAGGGGTTGGTTCAGGTTTTGTGGCGAAATAGTAAGCGCCTCCGCCGATAACGGCGATGGCTACGATAAGTAAAAGACGCGACATTGGATGTCTCCTTCAAATGATGTGTCGCTCAGATGGGGTTAAGGTACGTTAAAGCAAAGGGGAAAACACGTGAGTTTGCAGCATATTGCGGGTTTGAGCCACACTGCGCTGATTGACACTGCAGGCAGTGGCAACATCATGCCATCCATTGCAGGAATCGCAACACAAGCAAAGAAACAGCCTTGAAGGATGAATTGATTTATGGCGGAGAGACAGGGATTCGAACCCTGGGTGGGCTTGCACCCACAACGGTTTTCGAGACCGTGTTCTACATCAAAACAGAAGTCCTTGCATTAAGAAACAAGGGCTTTGTGGCGGCAAGATGGGCAGGTTCGGCATAGAAAGCGGGCAGGGGTGTCATAAGAAAGCATTAAAGTGATTTATGGTGAGTGACCTATGTCAGCGGTTGCCGAACGCCCATTGAAGATCCTTAGTGCGGAAGCGGAATTTTTTGGAACCACTCCGCGTGACTTTCTAACACCAAATCTTTTTCGCTCGAAACAGTAGGCTAGGAAAGTAAAGCATTCCAGACGGCACACGTTTCTTGTGTCATTTCAATCAAATGTTCCGCGAAGAACCTCGCGATCAACTTAATGGTGAGTACGGTAACAGTATTCCGCTCCGAGGCTAATCCAGTCAACGAGGTGGTGCCTGCCCGTGCATCCAGACAAAGCTATTATGGCGACCGTTACGCGAGAGTATAGTGTCCAGTGAATCTGGGCCGCGTGCCAACGACCATACAGGTTATTGGGAAATCGATGCCATGACACAGGTCAAAGCTCTCGCAGGTGTTGCGCTCTTTACCGTTATTGGACCGACAACGGGCAGCAATCTGAACAAAGGCGATAGAAGCTCGGGAAAACGCTCCATGCTTGCTATCTAACTGTATTGACGTTGTTTTGGTGTGAGTACACAAAAATAGTTTCTTCTTCACAATGGCTTGACGATCTGAAGCCACCTTTGAAACCGCCCCATGTGCCCACGGCGGCGGCATTCCAGATGAAATATCCCTTACGCATAACCTGTTGTTTGTTGACCTTCCAGCGCGGGAACCGGGCATACAGCCCAAATGAGTCGTAAAGCAAGAATACACGTTTGGGATGGCAGGCATGAAACCGAACAGGGATAGAAAGGCTGTTACGCGACGCGGAGTGATTGCCGCGTTTGCTGCGACAACTCTTTTTCCAGCACCGGCCGTTTGGGCCCAATCGATGACAACCGAGGGGACGCGCCGCAATGTTTCTTCATTCCGCGTTGCTAAATGGCAGGATCACTTTGATACGCTTAAGAATGGTGTGATCCTGTCCGATACACAGTCCAAGGTCCTGCAATATTGGTCAGAAGACGAGAGCGTCTATCGGATGTATCCAACCAGCGTGCCGCTGACGGAAGACCTTACAAGGCTGGGCTACACCACAGTAACTCGCAAGGTTGAGGGGCCATCTTGGCGACCGACACCAGAAATGAAAAAGCGCAACCCCGCTTGGCCCGACTATGTGGGCCCGGGTCCGGAGAATCCTCTGGGGACACACGCACTTTATTTGAGCTGGCAATACTACCGGATCCACGGCACCAACGACACACGCAAGATCGGAAGAAGATCCTCGAATGGCTGCATCGGCTTGTACAATGAGCAGATCGCGGACTTGTTCGAACTGGCCACCGTGGGCACGCAGGTAAAATTGATCTGACCATGGTCAAGATGGCTTTTCTGGACAGGTGCTTAAGCTCGGTAACTGACAACGACGTGAAATAGTAAAATGGATAAACTTACACTCATGATAGGCGGTGTGGCGATCGCAGGTGCCGTCGCAATCGTCTACAATCTAAATCAGCAACCAGCTGGCCATTCGATGACGACACCTGATACGTCGACGCTGGCGTCAGGAGACCCAATCCAAAACGTCAATCTACCGGACCAGCTAAGCGATTTTGCATCAGTCGGCAAAGTGGCATTCGACGCAAAATGCTCGGCGTGCCATGGCGCGAATGCAACTGGTCTGGAAGGCCTTGCACCACCATTAGTGCATAAAATCTATGAACCAAGCCACCATTCGGACGAGGCATTTTACGTGGCCGTCCAGAACGGTGTTCGAGCCCATCATTGGAAGTTTGGTAACATGCCGCCGGTCGATGGTTTAACCCGCGCGGATGTGAAAGGCATCGTGACGTACATAAGAGAGTTGCAGCAAGAAAACGGGATTTTCTGAAGGTGACGAGTCTAGTGAGCACAGCAATTCGTTACTCCATCCTGTCAATTGCGCTGGCTATTGGCGGGCTACTTGTGACGGCCGATTCTGCTCATGCACATGGCGGTGATTCACAGCATGTGATTGACCAAACCGACTCTGCGGACGTCGAACATGTCAAGCAGGGTCATCCCGGGCATTGTCATGGCGGAGCGATCTGCAACGCTGTTGGACTATTTTTGATGGGTCCAACACCGCCTGGTCCCCAAGGCACGGAACGAAGATACTCGATCCCGCGAGCTCAATACCGGGTTCTTAGTATTATCGCGTTTGACCCACCACCGCCGCGTGTCCTGATCTGACGAGTCGAATTGCGCTCAAGATGGGCGCGTCGAAGCAGACGAAAAGGACAAAGAAATGAACTTTCTAAAAATGACTACAGGCGTGGCCCTGGTTTCACTATTTGCGGCGGCCGCCCTGGCGCATGATGGCGCAACCGGCATCGTCAAAGAACGCATGGACGGCATGTCCGCGATGAAGGACAGCATGAAGGTCCTTACACCGATGATGCAGGGGAAAACGCCCTACAATGCGCAAACGGTACGAAGCGAAGCCAAGAAAATCGGAAGCCACGCCGGTGAGAGCATGACTAAGCTGTTTCCAGAGGGATCTGATGGCAAACCCTCGGAGGCCAAATCGCAAATCTGGCAGGATTGGGGTTCCTTTACAGAAATAGCCAGACAGTTGGAAATCTACTCAGAAGGCCTTGCGCGTTCGGCAGACAACGGGCTGATGGCGTCCGGATCGGGTCATGGTTCCGGCATGATGGGCGGCAAATCCATGATGGGAGGTCGCTCCATGATGGGAGGTGGTTCCATGATGGGCAGCGGGATGATGGCTGGCAGTCCAAACTTAGCACAGCTGTCTGAAATGCCGGCAGATGGTGTGTTCATGATGCTGAGCCAGACATGCTCGGCGTGTCACACGCGATTTCGGTCGGAATAGGAATGCATCATGAAGCCGTTAATACGGTTGGGTCTTACTGCCGCCGTTACGGCGTCAGCAGGGTTTGTTGCTGTGATGGCTTGGCCGATTGGCCAGCCCTTACAAGCTCTCGACATTCAAGGTGACGTTAACCGCGGGGCGTATCTGGCAAGGGCAAGCGGCTGTATCGCCTGCCACACAGACTTTGCCAAAGGAGGTGAGCCCTTGGCCGGTGGGGTGGAGTTGGATACCCCGTTCGGCACGCTCTTTTCGCCGAACCTGACCACAGATCCCGATCACGGGATCGGTGATTGGACCATCGAGGAATTTGCCCGCGCGGTACGTCAGGGTGTGTCGCCCGACGGAGAATCCTATTACCCGGCCTTTCCTTATCCGTTCTATGCCAATTTCACGGATCAGGACATCGCCGATCTTTGGGCCGCCTGGCAAACGGTTGCACCGATAGCGGAACCATCAAAAGAGCAGGAAATGGCGTTCCCCTTCAATCAGAGATGGGGTCTGAAGCTGTGGCGCGCGGTATTTTTGGAACCGCCGCGGACCGATCCCGTGCCGGGCAATGATGATGTATGGAACCGGGGCCGGTTACTCGTTGAAGGTGCCACGCATTGTGCCGCCTGTCACACCGGGAGGAACCTGGCTGGCGCAAGAAACTCGGACACGGAACACTTCAAGGGAAGTGACTCTCTGCCGGGCGGTGACAAGGCACCGGCCATCGACTTTGAGACCCTGCAAATGCGTGGGTGGACAGTCGATGATCTGGCCTACGCGTTGCGCACCGGCGTCATGCCTGATGGCGATGTCTTCGGCGGCGCCATGGGAGAGGTCGTAAACTATGGCACCAGTTTTCTGACAGACGATGACCGGAAGGCAATGGCGACCTATCTGCTGGATGTACACGAGGGGGGATAATCCAGTGAGAGATCAAGTATTCTTTGGAAGGAAGTCCTAATGAAGCTCAATCGCAGGCAATTCGTTGCAGGCACGTCGGCACTAATCGCAGTGCCGACTATCGGGAGGGCGGCTACCGCCCCCCGAATAATAGAGGCGCGTTCAGGATTGGCACGTGTTGCCCCCGACAACTATCCGGAGACCGAGATATGGGGATATGATGGCGGTGTTCCGGGCCCTGAAATTCGTGCCCGGCAAGGCGAAACGGTTCGCCGGACACTCCTGAACTCGCTACCTCAGCCTACAGCAATCCATTGGCACGGATTGCGGGTTCCGAACAATATGGACGGGGTGCCGGGCCTTACGCAGGAGGCTGTACCAACCGGCGGCAAATTTCAGTATGACTTGCCTCTGAAGGGCGCGGGGACCTTCTGGTATCACTCTCACAACCAGTCAACGGAACAAGTGGCCAGGGGCCTTTACGGCGCGTTCATCGTCGACGAAACGGACCCGCCGGACACGGACCATGACATCACGATCCTTCTGGATGATTGGCGGTTGGGTAAGGACGCTCAAATAGTAGATGATTTTGGTGCAATGCATGATTGGACCCATGCAGGTCGGATGGGAAACTACGTTCACGCGCGCATATCGCCAATGACCGAAGTTTTGACGAACCAGCGATTGCGAATTCGAATGGTCAACGTGGCAACTGATCGGATCATGTATGTGTCAGTAGGTGGCGCAAACGGGAAACTGGTCGCTTATGATGGCATGCCTGTAAGGCAGCCAGAAGATTTCGAAACACTTGTTTTCGGACCTGCGCAGCGAGCAGATTTGATCGTCGACGTCACAGCGGAATCGAACGAAGCCGTTCAAATAACTCTTCACGAACGCGATGAATCATTTGTTATCGCTGAGATCCCGGTTTCGGGAAGCGGTACATCTGCCAGTCGCGGTGAGATTGAAGCTCTGCCACCCAACCCTGTTTCTTTTCTTGAAGATGTTTCTGACGCCTTAAAGGTTCCATTGGTGATGGAAGGCGGGGCGATGGGCGGACTGCGTCAAGGTACTTACAACGGCCAAGTCATGAGCGCTAATGAGTTGGTTCAGGAAGGACAGATCTGGACATTCAACGGAGTCGCAGGGTTACCCGAAGACCCGCTCGCTTCTGTTTCGCGTGGCGACATAGTCCTTATTCAGATGCAGAACGACACTGTCTTTGCGCACGCCATGCACTTGCACGGGACGCACTTTCAGGAAGTTCTGTCGAACGGGAGCCTGGGACCGTTGCGAGACACGATACTGGTTGACCGGATGGAAACGCGGGAGATTGCGTTCGTTGCGGATAACCCGGGGGACTGGCTGTTTCATTGCCATATGCTGTCGCATCAGGCCGCTGGAATGAAGACCTGGCTGAGCGTGGCGTGATGAACAAGAGCGCGGCGAAATGGGTGTCACTAGCTGCTGTGGTGATCATTGTCGCGGTCGCTGGCTGGGGCCTGAGCGGGCGTGCACAAAACAGTGCATCAGCGGATTCGGCACGTGGTGCAGTTTTGTATGCCGAAAACTGCGCGTCATGCCACGGGGCAGATTTGGAGGGTCAACCAGATTGGCAGACACCTGATCCAGTTGGCGTCTTGCGAGCTCCCCCGCATGACCGAACAGGGCACACCTGGCATCACGGCGACAAGCTGTTGTTCGATTATACAAAACTTGGCGGGTACCAAACTTTGAAGCAGATGGGTGTCACTGACGTCAAAAGCGGTATGCCAGGTTTCGAGTACACTCTGTCGGATCAGGAAATCTGGGACATCCTCGCCTTCATCAAGGAGAGTTGGCCGGATCGGGAACGCAAGCTGCAAGAGCAGCGCACCGAGGCAGAACAAACGGAAGGAAACTGACGTGAAACGATTTTTTGCAGGCTTAATTGCCATCACTATGTCGATTGGTGCTGCTATGGCGAGTGCTGACGAATTGTCTGACTCCGATGTAAAACGGCTGGCTCTGGAAGCCATAATGGAAAACCCCGAAATCATCATGCAGGCGATTCAATTGCTTCAACAGCGCGAAGATCAGGCAAAAGCCGAAGCCATTGGAAACGTCTTGGAAAATCAGCGTGAATTGCTGGAACAGAATCCGAATGCGCCTGTCATCGGAAACCCGGAAGGTAATGTAACCGTAGTCGAGTTTTTTGACTATAACTGCCCATATTGCAAACGCGCGGCCCCGGTCGTGAAAAACGTAATCGCAGGCGATTCCGATGTCCGAGTTGTTTACCGAGAATGGCCCATACTCGGAGAAGGTTCCGACTTCGCGGCACGCGCCGCGCTTGCCTCACGTAATCAGGGAAAATATGAAGAATTTCATTGGGCGCTTATGGCTCTGAACGGTCGTGCCACTGAGGCCAGTGTCCTGAAAGTTGTTCGGGAACTTGGCCTGGACGAGGATCAATTGCGCGCAGACATGGAGGCGCCGGAAGTCGACGCGCATATTCAGGTGTCCATGGAATTGGCCCGGCAGCTTGGCTTCAGTGGCACCCCTTCGTTTGTGATTGGAGATGCGCTTGCCCCGGGTCTGATCGCCGAAGATGAAATGACCCGGCTAATCGAGGCAGTCAGAGACGCAAGATAGAACTAAGGGACGACAGCATTTGCGCTCCTAAACTTCTGTTGCGAAAGTGGCTTCGTATCCCTCGGACTCTGAGCTGCAAGGATATGATCAAGTTGATTGGTGCTTAAGACACGTACCCTGCGGTTTTTCATGTCAAAGTCCAACTGTGCGGAGGAACTTACTGTGTCAATGGCTTTGTCTATAGCTGACTTGCGGTGCCCGCAGCTCATATCCGGGATACTTAGCGTCGTCATGAATGATGAGAAAGAAAGTCAGCCTCATCCCTTGACCTTCCACTTGCTGGAACCCTTATGTTGCCCGTCAGCAGAACATACGTGGTGGCAATATGACTGAAAATTCACATGCGCGGTTCCAGGTTCAGGGTATGAGCTGTGCTTCCTGCGTTGGGCGCGTCGAGCGCGCATTGAAAGATGTGCCAGGGGTAGATGCCGCTTCGGTTAATCTCGCCAGTGAAAGCGTTCAGGTCGATTTCCGCGATCCAGCCGATAAAGCGGCCATTGCTGATGCGTTAAACCGCGCCGGATATCCGGCGCGGACCGCAGAGGTCACGCTGGATATTCAGAACATGTCCTGCGCATCCTGTGTAGGGCGCGTTGAACGAGCCCTGGAAGCCGATGGCGGCGTCTTGTCCGCGTCGGTCAATCTGGCCACTGAAAGTGCAACTGTGCGTTTTGCTGAGGGAGTCACAACACCCGAAGCAATCGCGGCGCTTGCGGCATCTGCCGGCTATCCGGCGAGCCTGCGATCCGCAACGCAGACCGAACCACAAGACCGCAAAGCGGCAGAGATCAGCCATCTGGCGCGGCGAACAAGCTTCGCCGCTTTGCTCGCTTTGCCGGTATTCATTCTCGAAATGGGCTCGCATGTTATTCCGGGCATGCACCACCTGATAGCGAGCACCATCGGCATCCAGAACAGCTATTACCTGCAATTCCTTCTGACCACGATCGTTCTTTTTGGGCCAGGCTTGCAGTTCTACACCAAGGGATTCCCTTCCTTGGTCAGAGGCGCGCCGGACATGAATTCTCTGGTGGCTCTGGGCACTTCGGCGGCCTATGGGTTCTCGCTTATCTCGACCTTTGCGCCGGGTGTTCTTCCGGTCGGAACCGCAAATGTCTACTACGAGGCCGCAGCGGTGATCGTGGTTCTTATATTGCTTGGGCGATTCCTCGAGGCGCGCGCCAAGGGTCGAACTGGTGAAGCGATCCGAAAACTGGTCGGTCTGCAGGCAAAAACAGCGCGAATTGAGCGCGACGGATCGGTTGTCGAGCTACCGATTGAGCAGATTGTTGTAGGTGATATTGTGCACGTTCGACCGGGCGAGAAAATCGCGGTGGATGGTGCCGTAATGACCGGCACGTCATATGTCGATGAAAGCATGATCACCGGAGAGCCGGTTCCCGTCGAAAAAACCGAGGGCGCAACTGTGGTCGGGGGGACCGTAAATGGCGCGGGTGCATTGACGTACCGTGCTGAAAAAATCGGCGCAGACACTATGTTGGCCCAGATCATTCAGATGGTCGAACAAGCACAGGGTGCCAAGCTTCCGATTCAAGGCCTGGTCGACCGCATCACGCTGTGGTTTGTGCCGGTAGTGATCGCAGTGGCCGTTGTGACAGTGCTGGTATGGATGTTGTTCGGACCCGATCCCGCGCTTAGCCTGGCGTTGGTGGCCGGGGTTGCGGTACTGATCATTGCTTGCCCCTGCGCCATGGGGTTGGCCACACCTACTTCCATCATGGTCGGCACTGGCCGCGCTGCCGAGATGGGCGTCCTGTTCCGAAAGGGCGATGCCTTGCAAATGCTGCAGGAAACCACCGTTGTTGCGGTGGACAAGACGGGCACCCTGACCGAAGGGCGTCCGGAGCTGACCGACCTGATTGTGGCCGAAGGAATGACCGAAGACGAGGTTCTGCACCTTGTTGCTGCCGTTGAGGTCACTTCAGAACATCCAATCGCCACAGCCATCGTGCGCGCGGCAGAAACCCGTGGTCTGGAGCTTTCCAAGCCAGAAGACTTCACGTCGATCACCGGTTACGGGGTAAGCGCCTCAGTCGAAGGCCATAAAATCCTGATCGGGGCCGACCGCTTGATGAGTCGCGAAGGGGTAGAAATGGGCGCGTTGTCTGATCGGGGCGCTGAACTCGCAATCAACGGAAAGACTCCACTTTATGCTGCCGTAGACGGGGCTCTCGCGGCCGTAATCGCTGTGGCGGACCCAATCAAAACCACCACGCCGGACGCAATCGAAGCTCTGCACGGGCTGGGCCTGAAAGTAGCGATGATCACCGGTGACAATGCCGCTACTGCCAAATCCATTGCGGCGCAGCTTGGCATCGATCATGTCGTGGCTGAAGTTCTGCCCGAGGGTAAAGTATCCGCGTTACAGGATTTGCGTTCAAATGGCGGAAAACTGGCCTTTGTGGGTGATGGCATCAATGATGCGCCTGCTTTGGCGGCAGCTGACGTAGGAATTGCGATCGGGACAGGCACTGACATTGCCATCGAAGCGGCTGACGTCGTTCTGATGTCAGGCGACCTGACGGGCGTGGTCAATGCCTTCGATATTAGTCAGCGCACCATGCGTAACATCCGCCAAAACCTGTTCTGGGCGTTCGGCTACAACACACTGCTCATACCGGTTGCGGCAGGGGTGCTTTATCCGTTTGGCGGCCCGCTGCTGTCGCCGGTTTTGGCCGCAGGTGCCATGGCGCTGTCCAGCGTATTTGTCCTAACCAATGCGCTGCGGTTGCGCTGGGTAAAGCCGATCAAAGTTGGGCGAGAACAGATCTCGCAGAACACCGAGCAAACGCTGCGTTCAGTGCATGCTGGATAGTATAGGAGAACCGCTGTGAATATCGGAGATGTAGCAGAACGTTCGGGTCTGCCTGCCAAAACCATCCGCTATTACGAGGATATCGGGTTCATCAAACCCAAGCGGAGCCTCAATGGGTATCGCCATTTCGACGAAAAGGAACTGCACAAGCTGGCCTTCATCGGGCGGGCCCGCTCATTGGGCTTTACCATTGAGGATTGTCGTTCACTACTGGCGTTGTACGAGGACAAAGAACGTGCCAGCGCGGACGTGAAAGAAATTGCAAAACAGAATCTGAAAGAGATCGACGATAAGATTTCCGATCTGAAGGCGATGCATGAAACACTGTCTCATCTGATCGAAGAATGCGCTGGCGACCACCGCCCAGACTGTCCAATTCTAAAAAACTTGGGCCAAGCGTAGTTGACCTTGTTGTTTGATCTGCCTCCAAGTTTTGCAATCTTTTTCTTCAGACGTGGCAATCCGCTCTTCTCAAATGCGTGCCGCACTATCAAATGTAGTTTTGTTGGCTTCGGGTCAGCACTAGGGACGGCTTCGGCACAAAAAGCGGGTGGGGGGGGTGTCATAGGAAAGCGTCATAGTGATTAAAGTCGAGTAACCTTTGCCGGCAGTTATCGAAGGCGCATTTAGGTCCCTTAGGGCGGAAAGCACTCCTTACCTCAAGTCCGCACAGCGCAAACTAGACGATAGCAAATTCGGTTATCGTAGTGACCGGCAAACTGCATCAAGAGGTCATTGTCCTAACAGCTTGTTAGTAAGACTTTGGTTTGAAATGTCTGCGTCGTGTATCGGCTTGAAGTTCCATCCTAATGCTCGCATTTAATTTCAAAAAAACAGCGTCATCCAGTAAGAACAGTGGCTAAGCGTTCAACCAACACTCGTTGAACGATTGCAAATCTTGGTGTGTTCGCAATTTCGTCCAGTGCCGCAACCCAGAGCGGAACCTGAATTTCTGGAGTGATGTCGTGAGACTTTCGAAGTCTGGAATCCGCGTCGCCAAAAAAAGTAGGCAAAAACGTTTTGCCGACTCCTGCGGCTGCCATCTGCTGAAGCACCAAAAAACTGTCTGCCCCGCTGATCATTTGGTCAGCACTGACATTCGCTTTTAACCATTTGGCAGGAAGTGAACGGCTTAACGCGCCATCTAGCCTCAACCATTTGCGATTGGGGGAGCCGTCGTCAAAGACTCCGAAAGACAGTGTTCCGGCACGCTGTCCGATCAGACCCTCCCCGAGCTTTATCGATGGGCGCACGGCGATGTCTGCGCTTAACCGGGACAAATCATGGTGACTATTCCCGCTTAGCAAAGTCAGCTTCAGGCCGGGGTAAAGCCGTGCGATCTCATTTAGTATTGAAGGTAGAACAATCTGGCAAAGACTGTCTGTAGATGTAATTCGCACATGGCCCGTAGGGGACTGATTTGCACCGACAATCGCGCGTTCGACCGATAGCACCGCATCTTCGACGCTTTCCATAGCCGACAGAACTGCTCTGGCCTCGGGCAGGGCGGAGTATCCCGAAGGGCTTTTCTGGAAAATCACACAGCTATTGCGCTCTTCGAATGCGGCCACCCTTCGCAACACGGTCGCATGCGTGACGCCCAGTGCCGCTGCCGCTGCATTGAGTGAGCCGTATTTGCTTACGGCGAGCGCGAACCGAATATCATCCCAGTTTTCGTTGTTCATAAATTAACAAGTGACGACCAATAACAAACAATTACAAGAAAAATTGTTCAAGCTAACATTCGGAGCATTAAACAGGGAGACACATCATGAAGAAGAAGTTCTCAGTATTCGCGGCGGGTCTTTTATCATTGGCCGCCATTGGCACAGCCATCGCCCAAGAAAGTGAAAACCCGGCTGTGAAAGCTCGTACCTCAATCATGCAACTCTATGCCTTCAATCTTGGTACACTTGGCGGAATGGCTAAGGGAGAGGTCGATTATAATGCCGAGGCCGCAACTCGGGCCGCGAATAATCTTGTTGTACTGACACAAATCGATCAATCCGCGATGTGGCCCCAGGGATCTGACAATGTGTCCGATCCGACCACCCGTGCACTGCCTGCGATCTGGGAGAACTTCCCTGACGTGGGTGCAAAAGGGCAGGCCATGGCAGACGCCGCTGTTGCGATGCAGGCTGCGGCAGGTCAAGATGTTGATGCCCTAAAAGCAGCGATGGGCGATCTGGGCGGAAGCTGTTCGGCATGTCACAAAGCATACAGAGCTCCAAAGAACTGATTGGGCACTGACGGTGCGGCGCTTTCTTTTCTTTGTCGCAATCGTCATTGTGTTGGTCGGGTTGGCCGGTTTGGTGCTGACCCGACCTCAACGAATGGAGCAATCACGACTCGACGGTTTGAACCCAGATCTTGCCAGAGGTGAAATCGTGTTCCACGCGGGGGGATGCGCATCCTGTCATTCAGCGCCGGATGCGGTCGGTGAAGACAAGCTCGTGCTCGCTGGTGGTCGCCGGTTTGAGACGGAATTCGGTACGTTCATTGCCCCCAACATTTCCAGTGACCCGGAAACTGGTATCGGATCCTGGTCTGCCCTGGATCTGGCCAGTGCCTTGATCCATGGAACCGGACCCGAAGGGCAGCACTATTTCCCAGCGTTTCCCTATACCTCTTACGCCAACATGTCGGCCGAAGACGTGGTTTCGCTACACGCATTCCTCGGCACGCTGCCAGCGGCCGCAACGGAAAGTGTTGCGCATGACGTAGGTTTTCCTTTCAGCGTTCGGCGCGGATTGGGGGGATGGAAGCTCTTGTTCATGTCATCAGGCTGGGTGGTTGAAGGTGATCTGACCGACCAACAAAAACATGGCAGGTATTTGGTCGAGGCGCTGGGTCATTGCGCTGAATGCCATACCCCGCGAAATGGTTTAGGGGGCCTGAAACGAGACCTTTGGCTGACGGGTGCACCAAATCCAAATGGGAAAGGTCGTATCCCCGGCTTAACCTCAGACCAGCTTGATTGGTCAGAGGCAGACATTGCCGAATACCTAAAATCTGGCTTTACACCAGACTATGACAGTGCGGGTGGTGAGATGGTGGAAGTCATCGAGAACACCTCACGGCTGACGGATGAGGACCGTTTGGCGATTGCCGCCTATCTCAAGGCTGTTCCTGTTTCGTCGACCGGGCTTTCATCCGAATAACAGTCGTTTGGCGCCACGCAGCGGCGACCAGATGATGTCGCCGATAGGATGCCGTAAGACCTATTCCCTTTTCGCCAAACACCTGTTTTACGTTTTGAACACCGGAGCTCACCAATCACCCGAGTTTCTGTTCATAATTGACTGAGGGTCGCGGCCAAATGACACAAAAAATCGCTCTTTGGTCTATCCCGATATCCATTGCGGTACTGGCCCTGAAACTGTTGGCTTGGTGGCTGACAGGTTCGGTGGCTTTGTTGTCAGACGCAATGGAATCAACCGTGAATGTTGTCGCGGCTTTGTTGGCGTATTTCGCAGTTCGGGTTGCCAATAAGCCCCCTGACCAAAACCACCCCTTTGGTCATAAAAAAGCGGAGTATCTTTCAGCCGTGGTTGAGGGCGCGCTGATTGTGTTGGCGGCGTTCTTGATCATCAGAGAAGCTGTACTGGTGCTCCCGAACCCGCATCTTGAGGATTCGCCGCTGCTTGGAATTGCCGTCAATATCGTTGCAACGGGTGTGAACGGTGCATGGGCCTACCTCTTGCTTAGGACAGGTAGGCGCGAGGGATCGCCCGCCTTGGAAGCGAGCTCCCGCCACATTTTTACGGATGTTATGACTTCTGTTGGTGTCGTCGTAGGACTGATACTAGCGCTTGTCACCGGCTGGTTGATCCTTGACCCGATCCTGGCAATTCTTGTTGCGCTGAACATCTTGTGGGAGGGTTGGAAAGTTATTCGGGCATCCGTCGATGGCCTGATGGATGTGAGCCTGTCGGAACATGACTTGCAGACTGTTTCTAATGCAATCGAAGCAAACCTCGGCGCAGCCTTAGAGTATCATGACCTCAAAGGGCGCAGATCCGCGAATGTTATCTTTGTAGAGTTTCACCTTGTTGTGGACGGCACAATGCCAGTCAGCGCAGCGCACGATATATGTAACGACATAGAGGAAGAACTAGAGTGTCTGTACCCGGGTTCCGTCTTTGTCATTCACCTCGAACCTGATGACGAGTTGAAAGGCGACGGGGTTAATCCCCACTGAACTGCTCATTTGGTTCTGCAAAAAATCTATTGGTTTGACTGATCTGATTAAGACGTTCGGCTTGAAATTCGTCAGACCTAAGCCCGATGTGGGAAAGTCGGACCGGTAGTAGCCTGTCTCCAATGTCACGAAGCGTGTCGATCAAAATTGGAGGCGAAAATGAAAATTCAAAGAAAGCTGGGTCAACTTCTAAGTACCGCGGCGTTGGCTTCGTCGATAGCCGCGACGCCTTATGTGCCAACCTTTGATAAGGATGGTCGCCTACTTTTTGAACCGTCATATGCCTTTGCCAAAAGCGGCAAAGGGAAAGACGGGGATGATCGTGACGATGACAGGGATGATGATCGTGACGATGACAGGGATGATGATCGCGACGACGATCGGGATGATAATTCGGGGTCGGGTAATAGCGGCCGTGGTGGCGACCGAGATGATGATCGTGATGACGATAGAGACGATGATCGAGACGACGACAGAGATGATGACCGGGACGACAATTCGGGATCAGGAAAAAGTGCTCGCGACGACGATGATGATGACGATAATGACGATGATGACTCCAAACGCTCCAATAAGGGCAGCGGAAAGAAGGATAAGTCTAATTCAGGGGGTAAATCGTCGGGTTCGGCTGGGATAACAAAGGTCGAAACGAACGCCAAGGGCATTGAGGTGCGTTACGCCGACGGAACCAAGGAAGAGATCGAAAACGGGCGGTATGAGAGAAAGAATGCTCAGAACCGGACTGTTGAGGAACGCCCCGCGACAGGCGCTGACGTTTCAAGGCTTCGGTCCTTGGCGAATGGTATCTCAATCGACAATGTACGCTCATCTGGGCAAGGCGGCACTGCTGGAAGTCGACCCACGAAAATCGAACGCCAAGGCAACAATATCGAAGTAAATTATGCCAATGGTTGGAAAGAGGAGATCGAGTTTGGGCGTTACGAGTTGAAAGACCCTTACAACCGGACTGTTGTTGAAAGAAACGCAACGGCCTCTGATCGCCGGAGGTTACAGTCGGTTGCTAACTGAGCTGCAATTCCAGTCGATAATCCGTTGGCGGCTTCTTTTTGGTGAGGGGCCGCCACCGTCGTCAAAGAGACCGCAGCTATTCTCCCTTGTTCCAAACATCATGTGCAATGAGCGCGGCCTCTACCCGATTTCGCGCATGAAGCTTGGACAGAACTGCGGTCATGTAGTGCTTCACGGTCTTTTCCTGGAGGTCTAACTCGTCAGCGATTTCACGATTACTCAGTCCTTTGGCCACACGTCTCAGTATTTCTTCCTCACGATGTGTAAGGTCATCTAGAATGCTGCTGTTAACAGACATGCCGGTGTCAGCGTTGATTTGAAGAAGTACCCGCGAGGCCAAGCCAGGAGAAACGAACCCTTCACCTGCGGCGATGCTGCGTAAAGAAGCGGTTAGTTCGCTCGCGGTTACTCCCTTCACAATGTACCCAATCGCACCCGCCTCCAAGGCGTCCGCGACATCGCCGCTGTTCTCTGAGACCGTCAAGATTGCAATGACGGGTGGATTTGCCATTGCCGCGATTTTACGTGTCGCGCTTATCCCGCCACCGGGCATCGAGAGGTCAAGAATAGCTATGTCCGGCTGATGCGCGCCGACCAGCGATACTGCCTCTTCAGCACTGGACCCAGCGGCTAAAACTTCGAAGCCATCAGCTTCATCCAACGTGCGTTGCAAACCATCCCTGAATATCGGGTGATCATCGGCTATTACGACAGATGTGGTCATGATGTGCCTAACTTTCTGGGAAATAGTGTCATAGCTATGGTGGTGCCTTCGCCCGGCCTCGATGCGACGTCGAACCTGCCACCAATACTCTCGACCCGATCTCGCAAGCCCATAAGCCCCTGGCCACCATCGTCTCGCAACGCGGTTTCTTCTGACCTGTCAAATCCTGGTCCGTCGTCTGTGATCTTTACAACTATGCGGTCGTTCTGCGCCTCAGCGATAACAGTGCACTTGGAAGCTGGAGCATATCTCGCCGCATTGGAAAGCGTTTCCTGGAGGAACCGAAAAACGCACAGTTTGTCGGACAATGACAACTCCGGAGCCTGGCTACCCAGGAATGAAATATCCGGTCGCAACGGGCTGTGTTCGGCGTGATCCTCTACGGCTCTCTTGACAACATCGACGAGTGACAGGCTATCGATATCTGGCGCGGACAGCCCTCGCGAAATTGCACGAATTTCAGCCAGCGATTTTTGCAAAGACTGCTGAATTTCCACTGCCTCTTTAGGCCTTTCCGACTCTTTGGAAAACGCCGCCTCCAGTCTAAGGGCGGCGAGCGACAGGTATTGCGCAGGGCCATCATGTAGCTCAGCTCCAAGATTCTTGAGGAACCGATCTGTTTGCGTGGTATATCTTTCTGACGCCTCGACCACACGCGACCGCAGCAGCGCATTCTGCTCAGCCATCTTCTCACTTTCTTTCAACCGCTGTTTAAGAAGAGACCCCTGTCGTAGAATTGTTTTGTCGCCAATTGCGACGATGGAATACAGAACAATAGTACTTGCCAGAAATGCGGAGCCGACGACCAACCAACTTGTTCGCCTGGCCTTAGCTAAGTCTAACTCAAGCTGGTCAGCTCTTTCGTAGAACTCCGCAACTGCGATGATTTCGCCGGACCAGAGTTCGCGAATTGGGCTGTAAACTTCCAGCAGTGGTATCCCCAATGCCGCCTCGGCGGCGCTCTCGGCATGATCAAGTTCTTCGAAAGAGCCGGAGATATCACCGTTCCACGCTCGCCTTAAATCATCCGTTGGATTGAAACGGTTTCCTATGATGTCTGTATCCGAGGCATGCGCAATCACACCGCCTTGCTTCCAGAATTTGTAGGAAACGATACGGTCACGCATTGGCTGGGTCATGAATATCTCATCCAGCGCCAGGCTCGCCTGCTCAGAAAGGCGGTCGCCATGTGCCAATTCCTGGCTGAGCGGGGAAACTACGCTTTCCATATACAGCGCTGCGGAGTTGGCGGAGTTTTGCACGACTGCGTTCTGAATTCGATTAGACACCCAGACCCCAACGATTGCGGTAGCAGTACCCATCACGAAGATACTTGCCGCAAGAAAGACTCGCGACAACGACCAATTGCCAATCGTCAGGTCAGTTACTTTCGCTCTCATCGTGAAATCGACTATGAACTACAATCTGTTACCGCACCACAGACCTTGGTCTGAGGTGATCTGGCTAAATCTCAGACCCTGAGTTTCCGCCCGGTGGCCAGAGTCAGATATCATCCATCGTTCGCAGACTTTGCAGCATCGGGCAGTGAACGTTACCACTATCACAATTGGCGGTAAGCTCACTCAAGGCACGCTCCAGACGTCTGAGCTCATCAATCTTGCTTCGAACGCTGGCAATATGCGCCTCGGCCAATTCTTTCACTGACCAGCAGTCTTCGGCACTTCCTTCTGACAGCTCTAAAAGCGCCTTTGCGTCTGGGAGAGGAAATCCCAGGTCGCGGCACCTCTTCAAAAATCGAAGTCTTCCCACATCGCTTGCTGAAAAGAGGCGACGATTGTTCAGAGCTCGCACAGGTCTTGGTACGATACCTTCGCGTTCGTAGTAGCGGATGGTTTCTATGCCAACCCCGGATTGCCGGGAAGCCTCACCTATCGCAATCATGTGAAGTGCCTCCACTTGATCCTGTAGTTACTACAGGAGTTATACGCTCTGAATACCGGTGCTTCAACACAATCAAATCGAGCATCTCGGGAGCAAAAGATGAAGAAATACCTGAACCTCAGCTACTTGGGATCGGTTTCAGCTCTGGGCGTCGCAACATGCTGTGTTCTTCCAATGGCCATGATGTTGTTAGGCTTGGGCGGCAGTTGGTTGGCAGTATTCGGAAAAATAGCGGCGGCAAGCTACTGTGTTCTCGCCGTCTCAACAGCGCTGGCCGCGGTTTCGTGGTTCTTAGCGCATCTAAACGGGGCGTTGGCAAATCTGAAATGGTGGCTTGTCGGAAGCACGGCGACTACCGCGTTGGCATGGGTCATCGTGTTCAATGAGGCTCAAATCAACGACTATCTAATCATGCAGATGTGAGACAATGACAAATCAAACTGTGGTGCTCAATAGCACTTTGACCTGCCCAAAGTGTGGGCACATTGAAACCGAAAGAATGCCAACTGACTCGTGCCAGTGGTTTTATGAATGCAAATCATGCAAGGCAGTCTTGAAACCGTTAGAAGGCGATTGCTGTGTCTTTTGTTCCTACGCAACTGTACCGTGTCCGCCAATTCAGTTGGGGGATAGCTGTTGTGGATAGGTCTTACTACGGGTCGGATTGATTGACTGCGGACAATACCGAAGGAGTAAAAGATCTAATACTTTTGGCCCGATCCAGCCGTTGGGCAATGGTTCTTGAACGACTGCTCGGCCGAAAATAACAAATTGGAAAGAGGGCGCCGGGCACAGTAGCTTTTTTGGGGCAAGGCAAATGAAAAACTACTTCAATCTATTTGAAAACGGACCCATCCGATGCTCAACGACAAGTGCACTCGGTCGTGAGTAGGGCATCGAGACTGTATTCAGGAATGTTGCTGGTAGCAAAATAGTGGCGGAGAGACAGGGATTCGAACCCTGGGTGGGCTTGCACCCACAACGGTTTTCGAGACCGCCCCGTTCGACCACTCCGGCACCTCTCCGCGGGGGTCTGTGAGGGGGGGATTTAGTGGTGAACGGGCAGGGGTGCAAGCAGAAAGTTCCGGATTTTGACGATAGTGGGATTTTCCATTGCCAGAGGTAAGAAAACACCTAGGCTGATATGTATGACTTACTTTATACGCCAGTTCGCAATCAGCCTCATCCTTCCAATTTTCTCACTTGGTGTCATGGCCTCGCCATCTCAGGCCGCCAGTCAGGATCAGATTGAGGCGTTTCTGACCACGACAGGGTTTGATGTTGCCTTGGAAAGCATAGCGCAGGCCTCTGCTTCGGCCCCGCAGATGCTGGGTATCGACCCTGACGGCTTCGGATCGGATTGGGCGCGTCTGACCGAAGAGGTGTTTGATACCGCTTTGATGCACGAAACGGCCGTCTCGATCCTTGAACAGACGCTTAGCGAAGAGGCGCTGGTCCACGCGGTCTCGTTTTACGCCTCGGAGTTGGGGCAAAGACTGGTCGTTGCTGAAAACGCCGCTCATATGGATGACGATGATGATGCCAAACAACTGGCCGGGCAAGAAATCGTCTCGAAGTTGATAAAAGAAGGCTCATCTCGTGTTGAAAGCCTGAAGCGCATGAACCGTGCGGTGGACGCCAGCGGAACCTCGCTGCGCGCGCTGCAAGAGATTCAGGTGCGGTTTTTACTGGCCGCAAGTGCGTCTGGCATTATCGACATGCAACTGAGCGGAGATGAACTGCGTACGATGATCCAACGCAATGAAGGTGAGTTGCGTCGATCTCTCCAACTGTCAGCTTTGGCAGGGGCGGCTTACACCTACCAGGATTTCTCGGATGAGGATGTCGACGCCTATGTTGACGCTCTGGAACAGCCTCTGATGCAGGAGGTCTATGAGCTGTTGAATGCGATCCAATATGAAATCATGGCGATGCGGTTCGAAGTATTGGCCGCCCGCATGACCGAATTGCGCCCGGCGCAGGATATCTGATGCGAGTTTTAGCTACGGCACTCTGTTTGACGATCTGGGCGCTGCCTATGGCCGCAAGCGAGCGTGCTGAAAGACTGATGCATGCGATGCATATTTTGGATTTTATGAAAATTCTTAGTGAAGAAGGTGTGGCGCAAGGGCATGCAATCAACGAGTCGATGCTGGGCAGCTCAGGAGGAGCCTATTTTTTGGCGCAAGTTGAGGATTTGTACGATCCGAGCACGATGCACCAACAACTTTCGCTGTCGGTTGGCGAGATGATGTCCGATGTGCAGCTAGAACAAGCTTCGATCTTTTTTGAAAGCGAACTGGGGCAAAGCATCGTTTCTCTGGAAAACTCGGCGCGCCGGGCCATTGCAGATGACGCGATCGAAGAGATGGCACGCAGCGCTTACGAACAGGCTGATCGCGAGGGCATGTTTTTTCGTCTTGTAGATGAATATGTGCAGGTCAACGACCTGATCGAGAAAAATGTGCAAGGCACCATCAGCGCCGATTATAGTTTTTACCAAGGACTTGCCTCCGGGCAAAGTGCCCTGTTCGACGATGCATCCGTGTTGCAGGAACTGCTATCTCAGCATGAGAACACCAGGGCAGAGACAACTGAATGGATGTACTCGTTCCTTTTATTGGCCTATCAGCCGTTGAACGAGTCTCAGATGCGAGAGAACATCGCCTTTTCCCGCACCGATGCGGGTCGGGCCTTGAATTCCGCCTTGTTCATGGGTTTTGATGAGATGCTAAACGGCATCTCTTACCAGCTTGGGCAATCCGTTGCGCAAGCCATGAAAGCGTCGGATCTCTGAGCCGCAGATTTTCGGATCTCAAAGCTGCGGATTTTTGGTTGACTTTCTTCATGAATGCTTCGATAAGCGCGCATCCCGGCCGGCTTTCCGCGCCGGGTATCGTTATTCTTTGACCTGATGGCATGTGCCAAAGGTCATTCACACAGCCCGAAAAGGGCGCGCTGTTCGAGGTGGCGAAAGCCAGTAACACCCAATCGGGGACCACAGAACGCGGTTAGACAAAGGAAAGACGCATGTTTGCGGTCCTCAAGACTGGCGGCAAGCAGTACAAGGTTCATGCGGGCGATGTGCTCCGTGTTGAAAAGCTGGCTGCCGACGCAGGTGAAAAAGTTCAATTCAACGATGTTCTGATGCTGGGCGGCGACGCACCGGTTGTTGGTGCACCTTTCGTTGAAGGCGCAGGTGTACAGGCCGAAGTGATCGAACAGATCAAAGGTGACAAGGTCATCAAGTTCGTCAAGCGCCGTCGTAAGCACAGCTCGAAGCGTACTGTTGGTCACCGTCAGAAACTGACTCTGGTCAAAATCACCGACATCCTGTCGTCGGGCGCTGACAAGTCGGGCATCAAAGCTGCAACCGGTTCGGCACCGGCTGGCGAAGCTGCTCCGGTAGCGAAAAAGCCTGCCAAGAAAGCTGAAGCCAAAGCAGAGGCACCCGCCGCAGCTGCTGCCGCTGACGATCTGACAGCCCTTAACGGTGTCGGCCCTGCCGCTGCCAAAAAGCTGGTTGAAGCCGGTATCGAAAGCTTTGCCGCTCTGGCCGCCTTGTCGGACGAGCAGATTGCTGCTATCGACACTATCAAAGTGAAACCCGAATGGGTTGAGCAAGCCAAAGAGCTGGCTCAGGGCTAAGGAGAGAGAGAATGGCACATAAGAAAGCTGGCGGTTCCTCCCGTAACGGTCGCGACTCAGCTGGTCGTCGCCTTGGCGTGAAACTGTATGGTGGCCAGGCCGCCATCGCAGGCAACATCATCGTGCGTCAGCGCGGCACCAAGTTCTGGCCGGGCGAAGGCGTAGGCATGGGCAAAGACCATACCATCTTTGCAACTGTCGATGGCGCCGTGAAGTTCCATAAGGGACTTAAAAACCGCACCTTTATTTCGGTCCTGCCAGTGGCGGAGGCCGCAGAGTAAGCCGAAACCCAGAAGGTTTAAGAAAAATTCATGGGGGACCGGCACAAAGTGCCGGTCCCTTTTTCGTTTTAACGCAGTCGTGATCACCAGAACCGATGACAGTCGCAACCACCAGTTTCCTGATTTTTGCCGCTTCGCAGGTTGGCACGCCGGGACCGGCCAATATGGTCCTGCTGGGAACAGGTGCGCGTTTTGGCTTTCGGTCGGCACTGCCCTTTGTGGGCGGGGTCATTCTGGGTAAACAGCTGATCATCTGGCCGGTTGGTTTTGGCCTGATGCAAGTGGCCGATCAGGCGCCGTTGGTGTTCGAGACACTCAAATATGCTTCTGCTGCATATATTTGCTGGCTCGCGTGGAAAATTGCCAATCTGCGGCTTTCCCGAGGTCAATCGGATAAGCAAGTGCCCGGTTTTCTGGCGGGGTTAATAGTGCATCCTCTTAACCCTAAGGCTTGGGCAATGATTATCGCAGGCTTCACCGGGTTTGTGGCAACAGGAACACCCAGTTTTGAGGCAACCCTTACGATCGCTCTCTGTTTGTTAATCTGCCAGATCGTATTGCACCCGATCTGGACATTTGCAGGAGATCGGATCGCCCATGCGGTTGAAGGTCGGCCTGCGGAAAAATATCTGATGTGGACGTTAGCCAGTTTGACAGTTGCGTCCGTACTTTTTGTGTTGTTCGGAGGAGGAACGCACTCATGAAAATTGAGGCAATAATAAATCAGCCGGTCATTGAAACCGAGCGGTTCGACCTTCGCCCTCTGCGTCGGTCGGATTTGGGTCTCATTGAGCACTATGCAGGCGATGAGCGTGTGGCGCGCATGACGACATCGATCCCGCATCCATTGCCGCCCGGCTCGATTGAGGCGTTTGTGATGCGCGCGATGGCCGAAGACCGGGACGAGGATGTCTGGGCAATGGATGCCACAAAGGATGGTGGCCCGGAGCTGATCGGACTGATTTCATTGACCCGGCTGGATCGCAACCAGTCCGAGGTCGGCTATTGGGTCGCCCCGGTGTATTGGAACACCGGCATTGCATCGCTGGCCGTTGAAACGCTGGTCAACGCCAATCCGCTGGAAAACGCGACCATGTTCGCCAGCGTGTTCCAGGACAACCCGGCCTCGGCCCGGGTTCTGACCCATTGCGGGTTCCAGTATCTTGGCGATGCGGAAACCTATTCGGTGGCGCGCGATGCGAATGTGCCCACCTGGACCTATACAAAGAAACTCTGACTTGTGGCCGATGGGGCCTTTGCAGTAGGGGACAGCTATGAAATTTCTCGATCTTGCAAAGGTCTACATCCGGTCCGGGGCCGGAGGTGGCGGCTGCGTCAGCTTTAGACGTGAAAAGTACATCGAATACGGCGGACCCGATGGTGGGGACGGCGGTAAGGGTGGGTCTGTTTGGGCCGAGGTTGTGGACGGGCTGAACACCCTGATCGACTTTCGCTATCAACAGCATTTTTTCGCCAAGAACGGCCAACCCGGTCGCGGTCAGCAGCGTACGGGTAAGGATGGTGACGACATCATCCTGCGCGTTCCCGTCGGAACCGAGATTCTGGACGAAGACGAAGAGACCGTGATTTGTGACCTGACCGAGGTTGGTCAGAGGTTTTTGCTGGCAAAAGGCGGCAACGGCGGCTTTGGCAACCTGCATTTCAAATCCGCGACCAATCAGGCCCCGCGCCGCGCCAATCCGGGGCAGGCGGGGATCGACCGCACCATCTGGCTGCGGCTGAAGCTAATTGCGGATGTGGGTCTTTTGGGCATGCCCAACGCCGGGAAATCAACTTTCTTGGCTGCCACATCCAATGCACGGCCCAAAATCGCCGACTATCCCTTTACTACGCTGCACCCCAATCTGGGCGTTGTCGGTGTCGATAATGTAGAGTTCGTCGTTGCCGACATCCCCGGACTGATCGAAGGCGCGCATGAAGGGCGTGGAATCGGTGACCGGTTTCTGGGCCACGTGGAACGCTGCGCTGTGCTTTTGCATCTGATCGACGGCACCTCGGAAACTGTGGTCGAAGACTATCGCACAATCATCACCGAGCTTGAGGCTTATGGCGGAGAGCTGGCGGATAAGCCACGTATCACCGTTTTGAACAAGATCGACGCTCTGGACGATGAGGAACGCGAACTGATCAAGGCCGAACTGGAAGAAGCCGTTCGCGGCCCGGTCATGACCATGTCAGGCGTTGCGCATTTGGGCGTGACCGAGGTGCTGCGGTCCTTGCGGGCTCAGATCGATGAAAACCGCCTGCGCCAGAAACCCGCCGAGGAGGCCACGCCTTGGCAACCCTGACCCATGCCCGCCGCCTGGTGGTCAAGATCGGATCGGCCTTGTTGGTCGACCGGGATACGGGATTGCTCAGGTCGGATTGGCTGAAATCGCTGGCGCAGGACGTGGCTTGGCTGAAAGGGCAGGGGACAGATGTTGTTCTGGTCTCGTCCGGGTCAATCGCGTTGGGTCGAGGTGTACTTGGCCTGCCGATGCAGAATCTGCCGCTGGAACAGTCACAGGCCGCTGCGGCGGTTGGACAAATCCGGCTTGCCCGTGCGTATGAAGAAGCGTTGACGCCGCATGAGATCAAAACCGCTCAGGTGCTGGTCACGTTGGAAGACAGCGCGGATCGGCGGCGTTATCTGAATTCCCGTGCAACGCTGGAAACGCTGCTGAGCCTGGGTGTTGTTCCGATTGTCAACGAAAACGATACAGTCGCCACGGATGAGATCCGGTATGGCGACAATGACCGGCTGGCAGCGCAAATCGCCGTGACCATCGGCGCGGATCAGTTGATCCTGCTTTCAGATGTCGACGGGTTCTATTCGGGCAATCCCAACGAGGACACGACAGCCACCCGATATGACGTGATCAAACAGATCACGCCCGAGATCGAGGCCATGGCAGGTGACGCGGGATCGGGGCTGTCAAAGGGCGGCATGAAGACCAAGCTGTTGGCTGCCAAGATGGCAACCGCAGCTGGCTGCGATATGGCGATAACTGAAGGATCACCCCTGAACCCGCTGAAAACGCTTGAAAATGGAGCGAGCTGCACTTGGTTCACGGCCACGCTCGATCCGCATGCAGCCCGGAAACGCTGGATTTCGGCGATGAAACCGCGCGGAGAGATCGTGATCGATGACGGCGCGGCAAGGGCGCTTTCCAATGGCAAAAGCCTGTTGCCCGCTGGCATTGTCGAGGTCACGGGTGATTTTGGTCGCGGCGATCCCGTCGCTGTTCTGGATGCGCAGGCGCGGAGGCTGGCACAGGGGCTAAGTCGCTATACCGCGCAAGAGGCGGATGCGATCAAAGGACGTAAATCGTCTGAAATCGAGGCGACGCTAGGCTATCCAGGCCGCGCGGCCCTGATCCACCGGGACGATCTGGCGCTGTAAGGGCGTGATTTGATAAACTGAGACCGAAAGGCGCTTGAGATGAAGGATTTCGACAACATTCCCGCAATGATGGCCGACCTTGGTGCGCGCGCCAAAGCAGCCTCGCAAGAGCTTGCTTTTGCCACCGCAGAACGCAAGCACGCTGCGCTGATCACAGCCGCAGACGCCGTTTGGCACAAACGTGCCGACATTATCGAAGCGAACAAGAAGGATTTGGAGTTCGGGCGAGAAAAGGGTTTGAGCCCCGCGATGATGGACCGCCTGATGCTGGATGAAGCACGCGTTCAGGGCATGGTTGACGGACTGCGCACCGTCGCCGATCAGACCGATCCTGTGGGTGAGGTGTTGGCCGAATGGGACATGGCCTCGGGCCTCCACATTCAGCGTGTGCGCACGCCATTGGGTGTGATCGGCGTGATCTACGAAAGCCGTCCCAACGTGACGGCGGATGCGGGTGCATTGTGCCTGAAATCCGGGAACGCCGTGATCTTGCGAGGCGGGTCTGAGAGCTTTCATTCGTCAACCGCGATCCACGCCTGTCTGGTTGAGGGGCTAGCAGCTGCTAGCTTGCCCGAAGACGCCATTCAACTGGTGCCGACTCGCGACCGGGCTGCGGTGCAAGAGCTTTTGACCATGACTGATTATGTCGACGTCATCGTTCCTCGAGGTGGCAAAGGATTGGTGGGTCTTGTGCAACGCGAGGCGCGCGTGCCCGTCTTTGCGCATCTCGAAGGCATCGTTCATATTTATGTTGATAAAGCCGCCGATCCCCAGAAGACGCTGGATGTTGTGTTGAATGCCAAAACTCGGCGCACCGGTATCTGTGGCGCGGCAGAATGCTTGCTGATCCATCAAGACGTTGCAGAAACACTGGGCCGTGATCTAATCGCTGCTCTTCAAGCTGCGGGTGTTGAAGTGCATGCCGAAGGCGTTTTGGCCAATGAGAACACCATTCCTGCGTCGGATGATGACTGGGGCAAAGAGTACCTAGATAGTATCATCGCTGCACGGCCCGTCGCAGATATCGACGCCGCGATTGCGCATATCCGGCAGTTTGGCTCAAGCCACACCGATTGTATCATTACCGAGGATTCCGTGGCCGCCGAGCACTTTTTCGAACGGCTTGACAGCGCAATCCTGATGCATAACGCCTCGACCCAATTCGCGGATGGCGGTGAGTTTGGCATGGGTGCTGAGATTGGTATCGCCACCGGCAAGATGCACGCGCGCGGTCCTGTCGGTGCCGCTCAGTTGACCAGTTTTAAGTATCTGGTGCGCGGAAACGGGACCACTCGGCACTAAAACCGCAGTGTCACCCGGGTTGCGGTCGTTTCTGCCGTGATCCTGCGCCCCATCGTCGAGGCCGTGTCCGGCAGCAGGGCAAATTGAACGTGCGCCGGGCTTAGTTTTTCGGTAAATCGCCCCGAGCCAATCCCTTTCCACAGTCCCGTATTGAGGTTCAGCTTGTCAGCAACGCCAGTCACCGTCCATGCGTCGCCCTGAGTTTCGATTTCCACTTCGCCGCCGAAGGGCATCGCATTTTCACAGCACATCACAGCCAGAAACGCGAGTTTAACCTGATTGCGCGGGACAGGTTCGGTCAGGTTCCAACTGATCCGCAGGCGCCCGGCCTTTTCCACATCTTTAAGAAGCTCGACCACTTCGGTGCGACCCAACGGCTGATCGCTTGCTGATCCAAAGGCAACGCGGAAAAACCGGATGCGGGCGCCTGCACTGCCAACGCTGCCTGAAATCAGCTCCATTTCAGGGCCTTGGACTGCGCCAACCATCTCCAACAGCTCAAGCCCGTTGGTAATTGCCCCAATGGGGCTGATCAGATCATGACAGATCCGAGAGCCGATCAATTCGGCCAGGTTGACGTCTGACGCGCCCATGCGTACCTCCTGCTGCATCTGCCTTGGACCCGGAGGCCCGATATGACAGATCTGAATGCCATTCTCGCACCGGGCATGTTTGTCCGCCACCCCGATTTCCCCGATTGGGGCGTTGGACAGGTGCAGTCCAACATCGGAGGCAAGATCACCGTTAACTTTCGCGAGCAGGGGAAAGTGGTGATCGACGGGACACGCATAGCCCTGATGCCGGTCTTTGATCCGTGAAACTGGTTTAGGAAAGGTTAACAACTCGGGCAAAACGCGGGCGAGTTGCCTTTGGCCGAGCAATCGCGTTATCAGCGCGCAACCGCGATCGATGGAATTTTCTTGATGCCAGACGAAGGCCCCTCATTCACTGTCAAATTGGCCAATACCGAGGTTGAACTGCGGGCGGCCCAACGTCTGCGCTATGACGTGTTTGTTCAGGAATTGGGCGGTGGCGGCGAGATGGTGGATCATGAGGCGGGGCTCGAGAAGGATCGGTTCGATCCATACTTCGATCATATGCTCGCCATCGACGATTCATCTGGAGAGGTGATCGGCGTCTATCGACTGCTTCCTGGTGAGCGAGCTGCCGAACTGGGGCAATTCTACTCCGAGGATGAATACGATCTCACCGTTCTGAAACAAAGCGGGCGCAAGCTGTTGGAGCTTGGACGCTCGTGCGTGCATCCGGATTATCGTGGTGGCACGGCGATGTATCATCTGTGGAATGGTCTGGCTGCATACGTCACTGAGCGTGGTATTGAGATCTTGTTCGGGGTCGCGAGTTTCCACGGAACCGACGTGAGCAAATTGGCGCAGCCGCTGTCGATGCTGCATCACAACCATCTTGCCCCGCTGGATTTGCGGGTTCGGGCCCAGCCAGAGGTATTTCAATCAATGGACCTTTTGGCACCCAACGCGCTGGATCGGCGCGCGGCGATGGTTCAAGTGCCGTCTCTCATCAAGGCCTACCTTCGCCTCGGTGGATTCGTGGGCGAGGGGGCATTTATCGATCATGCCTTCAACACAACCGATGTGTGTCTGATCCTTGACACAGCCCGCATGAATGAGCGTCAGCGGCGTATTTATGGTGGAGCATAACCCTGTGAGCGACCCATCGTGGCAGAGTGAAGACGCGCCTGATCCAATTGAGCTTGGTTTCATAGGTTGGGTCCTGGTGATACTTCGCGGTTTGCCGCTGGCCCTTTTGGTTTTTGGGGGGCTGTTCGTCTTATTGGCCATACGTCTCATCGAACGACCGCTTTATGGCGTTCAACGGCCGGTGACACCGTTCATTTCTCAGTTCGTTTGTCGCAATGCATTTCGAATTCTCGGGATCAGATTTCGCACCTCTGGCGCGCTCATGCAGGAACGCGGCGCTGTGGTTGCAAACCATACGTCGTGGCTGGATATCTTTGCGCTGAATGCCCGTAAGCGCGTGTATTTCGTATCGAAAGCCGAAGTTGCAAAATGGCCCGGCATCGGCTGGCTGGCACGCGCGACGGGTACGGTCTTTATCGAACGTGATCGCAAGAAAGCCCGCGAGCAGACCCGGATTTTCGAGGAACGTCTGAAAGCCGGGCACAAGCTGTTGTTCTTTCCAGAAGGCACTTCGACCGACGGACAGCGAATTTTACCCTTTAAAACAACACTCTTTGCCGCGTTCTTCACTGAAGAGCTGCGGGAATTCATGTATGTTCAACCGGTTTCGGTCATCTTTCACGCTCCCCAAGGTCAGCC
This sequence comes from Ruegeria sp. B11, assembly GCF_056539785.1. Lineage (NCBI taxonomy): Bacteria > Pseudomonadati > Pseudomonadota > Alphaproteobacteria > Rhodobacterales > Roseobacteraceae > Ruegeria > Ruegeria sp. B11. The sequence continues at coordinate 491,415 of NZ_JBQFVO010000001.1, forward strand.
CGATAGGTTTTATGGCTGGTGGGGCGACATGGATTTCGGTCCGCATTTGCTTAAGACTTTGGGGGCACGTCGACAAGGCACCGTGGAATTGATCTACCACGCGCCAGCTAAGGTTAGCGACTTTGAAAACCGCAAAGCTCTGGCAGCCCATTGCGAAGACGCGGTACGTGATGCGCATTCACTGGCGCGGCTTGAAAAATAGGGGCATTTGGCCCTTGCACTGATGCTAAACCTGCCGTATACGCGCGCCATTCAAACCCGCAGGCGGGATTTGGGCTTTTTGAGGGAGACATCCTCATCTGGCCCGCCGGTTGGAGCATCCGCTTCTTTCACCCCCGCCGAGGCGTAAACCGGAAAAGGAAAGTAAAGCATGGCTCTTCCCGAGTTCACCATGCGTCAGCTGCTGGAAGCTGGCGTTCACTTTGGTCACCAGACACAGCGTTGGAATCCCCGCATGGGCCCGTTCATCTACGGCTCGCGCAATGGCATCCACATCATGGACCTGACTCAGACCGTTCCGATGCTGGATCAGGCTCTGCAGGCTGTCCGTGACACCGTCGCAAAAGGTGGCCGCGTTCTGTTCGTAGGCACCAAGCGTCAGGCAGCTCAGCCGATCGCAGATGCCGCTGAAAAATCGGCTCAGTACTACATGAACCACCGCTGGCTGGGCGGCACGCTGACCAACTGGAAAACCGTTTCCCAGTCGATCAACCGTCTGAACCAGATCGACGAAGCCATGGAGTCGGGTGCCGAAGGCCTGACCAAGAAAGAGCGTCTGGGCATGGAACGTGACCAGGCCAAGCTGCAGGCTTCACTGGGCGGTATCCGCGAGATGGGTGGCGTTCCGGATCTACTGTTCGTCATCGACGTCAAGAAAGAAGCACTGGCTATCGCCGAAGCCAACAAGCTGGGTATCCCGGTTGTGGCTGTTGTCGACACCAACTGCTCGCCCGATGGCGTTGACTACATCATCCCCGGCAACGACGACGCAGCGCGCGCAATCGCTCTGTATTGCGATCTGGCCGCACGTGCCGCTCTGGACGGCATGACCGCTCAGATGGGTGCTGCTGGCGTTGACCTGGGTGCGTTCGAAGAGGCGCCGGTTGAAGAAGTGGTTGCCGAAGAAGCACCCGCTGAAGAAGCCGCACCGGAAGTCAAAGCCGAAGCGTAAGCTGCCCGTCACGTAAATGACATATGGGGCAGGGTAGACCTGCCCCAATTCCGTTTGAATTGAGGAGAGCCAAAAGATGGCAATCACAGCAGCAATGGTAAAAGAACTGCGCGACTCGACCGGCGCAGGCATGATGGACGCAAAAAAAGCGCTGACCGAAACCGGCGGCAACATGGACGAAGCCGTTGACTGGCTGCGCACCAAAGGCCTGGCCAAGGCGGCCAAGAAATCGGGCCGTACTGCAGCCGAAGGTCTGGTTGCTGTTCACGTCAACGGCGGCAACGGTGTTGCAGTCGAAGTGAACTCGGAAACCGACTTCGTTGCGAAAAACAGCGAATTCCAAGAGATGGTCGGCAAGATCACCTACGCAGCCGAAGGTGTTGATGACGTCGACGCGCTGCTGGCTGCCGATCTGGGCGGCAAGTCTGTTGCAGATACTCTGACCGACAAGATCGCCACCATTGGTGAAAACATGTCGGTCCGCCGCATGTCGAAACTGTCGGGCGATACTGTCGTTTCCTACGTTCACAACGCGGCGACAACCGGCATGGGCAAAATCGGCGTTCTGGTCGCTCTGTCCGGCGGTGATGAAGGCTTCGGCAAGCAGGTTGCAATGCACATTGCAGCTGTGAACCCAGCGGCCCTGTCCGAGGCGGACATGGACCCGGAAGTTGTCGAGAAAGAGAAGCAGGTCCAGATGGACATCGCCCGCGAATCCGGCAAGCCCGAGCAGGTGATCGAAAAGATGATCGTCGGTCGCATGAAGAAATTCGTCGCCGAAGCGACCCTGCTGAACCAGGACTTCGTTGTGAATCCTGATCTGACCGTCGAAGCGGCTGCCAAAGAAGCAGGTGCTACCATCACCGGTTTTGTCCGCATGGAAGTAGGCGAGGGCATCGTGGTCGAAAAAGAAGACTTCGCTGCCGAAGTTGCAAAGGCAGCCCAAGGCTAAAATCTTTTGCAGCTTCGGTTAGAGGCTGCAACAAATACCGAGCCCGGTTGCATAGCGCAGCCGGGTTCTTTTCATGTCAAAAGCCTGTGAACCGATGCTTGCGAAGATTGGTGAATTGAGGGGCCCTGCATGATGGGGATGGAAGGGCCCCTCAATAATCCCGACAAAGAGACGTGGACGAATAGACGCCTCGGTGTCAGAGCGATCAGAGAGCTTTGGTATTACAAAGATCCGATCAAAACGTTCCCTGGCTAAAGCCACCACTCACGGAACAATATCAATTTGCAATTTTATCGGGAGATTCGGAAAGTCATGTATTCCTTACCCTAGGTCAATTTGATGCTAATTAGCATCAAAATAGGGTCATGCTTCCATCACAAACATCTGATTCTGCAACGCGGCCTTCAATACGGCCTGAGCAGTTGTTTCAACCGAAAGCGCCTCACGCGCGAGTCTCAGGTGTTTTTCCACCGTTGCCGAAGTCAAACCCATCAATAGCGCGATGTCCTGCGTGGTCTTTCCGTCGCCGACCCATTGCAAAGCTTCGCGCTGGCGTTTGGTCAGCGCGCGGTTCGGGGCATGATATGGCAAGGTCAGGATTTTGAGATGGGCAACATTATTCATCAGAAGGATGTCGTCGCCGTGCTCGTTCCAGACCTCGTCCATCTCCTCCTGGCTGTGATTACGTGCCGCAAGCGAAATCGCCCCTTTGGAACGCATCGATACCGAGTTGAAGCTGACCGTATAACCTACTGTAATATCACGCGACTTATTGAACTCAAAAACCCGAAGCTCTTCGTTCGACATGACCCCGCTGGACATCATGTCCTGTATCATGCTCCAACTTGCAGCGCCTTCGTTGTTCAGGGCCCATTTCAGCATCGGGGCATGAAAATACAGACCGGATTGAAGGAACCCTTCCAAGTAATCCGAGCAGTGATTGGTCAGGATTACAAAATCTTCTGGATCGCCGAGCGAAGTCGCCGTTCGGTATTGCGTATACCCATACAACAACCGGTCGAAGCCATACTTTTCCATCTGGCGGCAATGTGCATCCCAAAGCTCTTCCAGAGTTTTCGTGTAGCTCAGAAAATTCAGATACTCTTTGAGGGTCATCCTGTGTCCCTCTCAGCCAGATGCGCGGCAATCGCGTTCAGTGCAAGAACATAGCTTTGCGCGCCAAAACCACAGATCTGTCCAATCGCGACTGGTGCGATATGCGATTTGTGACGAAACGCCTCGCGCGCGTGGATGTTAGATAAATGAACTTCAACCACGGGTACTTCGGCCGAAGATATCGCATCCATCAGCGCAATCGATGTATGCGTGAATGCGCCTGCATTCAGTACTATGCCATCCTGAACGCCGCGTGCCGCGTGGATCGCATCAATCAGCGCGCCTTCGTGATTGGATTGGAGATGGGTTATGTTTTGACCCAGCGTTTTACCATGCGCAACGCACAGGTCCTCGATCATCTGCAACGTCGTTGCGCCGTAGACCTCGGGTTGCCGTGTACCAAGCAAATTCAGGTTCGGACCATTCAGAACCAGGATATTGTGCATATTCAAACTGTCCCCATCTTCCTTTTTTCATAAACATGAATTTAAAGGTCGTCCAGCGACCTTCGCTCTTATGGGTAGAGCTTCATTGACGCATGCAGGTTGCTGGATCGGCTCAATCCCATCCTCTATTCAATTATCTTCCATCGTGACCACAACTTTACCGAGAGCCTCGCGCCTTTCGAGCATGCCAATTGCCTCTGCCGCCTGGGTTAGCGGAAATCGTGCACTGATACGGGGTGAAATCTTTCCCGAACCATATAGGCGGAACAACTCGGCCAGGTTTTGTGCATGCCCCTTCGGGTCGCGAAATACGGACGCGCCCCAGAACACCCCGACGATCTGACAGCCCTTGAGCAAAGTCAGGTTCAGCGGAATGCTGGGGATGCCGGCAGGAAAGCCAACAACCAGATAACGCCCACCCCATGCCATACTTCGCAAGGCGGGCTCAGCGTAGTCTCCGCCGACCGCGTCGTAGACCACATCCACACCTTCGCCCCGGGCCAGTGCCTTTATCTCGGCGGACAGGGCCTTTTGCGCTTCGCGGTCCAAATCGCGAGGATAGATCAGCGTCTGGTCTGCGCCAACATCTCTGCAAAACAATGCTTTGTCTTCAGACGAGACCGCCGCGATCACATGTGCCCCCATCGCTTTGGCTAGCTCGATCGCCGCAGACCCAACGCCACCGGCGGCCCCCAGAACAAGTACTTTTTCGCCGGGCTTAAGTAGCGCACGGTCCTTGAGGGCGTGGTATGAAGTGCCGTAGGTGAAGACAAAGCTAGCCGCATCTTCAAACGGCATCACGTCGGGTATCTTGACGGCAGTCGCTGGATTAAGCTTCAGATGCGTGGCGAACCCTCCGTGCCCTGTCAGCGCCAGAACCCGATCACCAGGCGCGAAGTCTGTGACGACTTCTCCAACCGAGACAACTTCTCCGGCGATTTCACCACCTGGCGCAAAGGGGCGGGGTGGTTTTATCTGATAGAGGTCCCGGATCATCAGCGTATCAGGGAAGTTCACCCCGGCGGCGCGGATACGCAATACAATTTCATCTGACTCAGGGGTTGGATCGGGCAGGGTGGTCAGTTCCAAACTCTCGGGGCCGCCTGGTGTGACGCTGAGTAATGCCTGCATGTTTTTCAATTGCCTCTTGCTTCACCTGTTTTGAAATCGTTGGATTGTCAGGACGTATTGTCAAGAAGACCTCACGACAGAATCCCAGATCGCCTGAATGGAGTACACATGACGCCCGAGACTTTGTTTTCGCTCAGTGGAAAGACGGCACTGGTAACGGGGGGTGCCACCGGTATCGGTCGAATGGCGGCCGAGGCGTTGGTACGTGCCGGGGCGCATGTGCTGATCGCTTCTCGCAAAGGCGAGGCATGCGAGGAGGTTGCAACAGAGTTGAACGCTCTGGACGCGCCAGGTTCGGCAGAAGGGTTTGCTGGCGACATCAGCAGTGAGGCGGGTGTAGATGCGTTGGTGGATGAAATCAAAAATCGCACTCAAGCGATTGATATATTAATGAATAATGCAGGTGTGTCTTGGGGCGCGCCGATGGGGCAGTTCCCTCATTTCGCTTGGGACAAAGTCATGTCGGTTAATGTCGCAGGCGTATTTGATCTGACCCAAAAATTGCTGCCACTTCTGATGAAATCCGCAACCGACGAGGATCCTGCGCGGGTCGTCAATGTAGGTTCGGTTATGGGTGAGGTCCCGATGGGTGACGGGGCCTACAGCTATTCCGCGTCCAAAGCGGCGGTTATTCACCTGTCCAAAATCATGGCTAAAGAATTGGCACCCTACAGAGTAACGGTGAATGCGCTGGCCCCGGGACCATTCGTATCGCGCATGACGGCCTTTGCCACCGAAGACGAAACCAAGCGCGCGCGCGTCGGCAAAGGTGTTCCACTGGGCCGGGTTGGCCAGGCCGAGGATATCGCTGGTTGCATGTTGTTTCTATGCGGTCGCGGAGGCAGCTATGTCACTGGCGCGGTCATCCCTGTCTCCGGCGGGATAAATGTGCAGACCGGTGGCAATATCTTTGCCGATGCCCTTTAGCCGTGGGTTCATACGCAGGCTGAATATATGACACACACTGAAAACACTTTGGATATCAAGTCCGTCGACGCTTATCTAAACACGCATCTTGTTGGGTATCATGGCCCTCTTGAGGCTACAAAATTCACCGTGGGTCAATCGAACCCAACCTATCTGCTGCGTACGCCGGCCAAATCCTATGTTCTGAGACGCAAGCCGCCGGGCATATTGCTGAAATCCGCACATGCAGTGGATCGGGAATTTCGCGTACAAGCGGCGCTGGCTGGAAGCAAAGTGCCCGTCCCGCAAGTACATCTGCTTTGTGAAGATGACAGCGTCATAGGCTCGGCCTTTTACGTGATGGGGCATCTGAAAGGACGCACATTTGTCGACCCTGTCATGAAAGGCGAAAACAATGCGACGCGCACGGGTGTGCTGAAAGAGATTAACCGCGTACTGGCCGAACTGCACATGGTCGATATCGATGCGGTGGGTCTTTCGGATTTCGGACCTCCAGGCAACTATTTCGAGCGGCAAATTGCTCGCTGGACCAAACAATATCGCGCCTCTGAGACCGAAAAAATCGCAGAGATGGATCAGCTGATCGCCGATCTTGAGCGCCAGATCCCCGAGGATGACAATCAAAGAACACTGGTTCATGGGGACTACCGAATCGACAATCTGATGTTCGAGGCGCATGGCACCGCCTGCATCGGAGTGCTGGATTGGGAGCTATCGACCATCGGTCACCCATATGCGGACCTGGCAGCCGTCATCATGCAATGGCAGCTGCCCCCGGGCAAGGAGGGTCGGGGGTTGGCTGGCGTAGATCGGTTAAGCCTTGGGCTACCGTCAGATCAGGACTTCATCGCCGAGTATTGCGCGCGCCGCGGCCTAACGGGGATTGAGAATTTTGGCTTCTACCTTGCTTTCAACTTCTTTCGGATGGCCGGCATTCTGCAAGGTGTCTACAAGCGGGCCTTGGATGGAAACGCGTCAGACCCGGCACGCGCTAAGGCTTTCGGTGCCTATGTGCCGGTCTTCGCCCAACACGGATTATCTGCGCTGCAAAAAACGTAGGCAGTATTCTCGGCGCCCTTCAACAAATCCAGCAAAAATCAGCAGAATTCGCTGTTGCCTCGGATCTCACGAAGGCAAGATCGGCCTGATTAAGATGGAGTTGCCTCATGGGATTTGATCCGACCGCGCAGACCGACATCCACAATTGGATGCACCGATATGTGGAGCAGAGGAAATACGCAGGCAGCGCCCTTCTGATCCACCAGAACGGGCAAGAGGCATTCTTTCACGCATGTGGCCGCCGCTGCATTGAAACCGACCTCGCGTTCCAGCGCGACAGCCTGGTTCGGATCTATTCGATGACTAAGCCTGTGACGTCCGTTGCTTTGATGATGTTGGTGGAACAAGGGTTGTTTCATCTAGATGCCCCAGTTTCCGATTTCCTGCCAGAGTTTGCAACGATGCAAGCTTTGGTCCCGGGTGCAACGCAGTTGAACCAGACCGAGGACGCGCCGACGCCCAGCTTGCATCAATTGCTGACGCACACCAGCGGGCTGAGCTACCCGTTCAATCCCGGCCTTTTGCCAATGGCCATGGATGAGCTCGATCTGATCTTTTCCCCGAAACAAGGCCCGCTGGCGGATCGGGTTAAAGTGCTGGCAGGGTTGCCGCTGGCTTTTCAGCCAGGCAGTCGCTGGGAGTACTCGGTCGGTATCGACGTGATTGGCCGCGTGATAGAAGTTGTATCAGGCAAACCGCTGGACGTGTTTCTGACAGAACACATCTTTCGACCACTTGGGATGAGTGAAACCGCGTTTTCAGTGCCTGAAGGGGCAGGGGACCGATTTGCCTCGCTCTACACCCCGCTCGAAGGCGATGCCATGGCGCTGAATGCCGCAAAATCGGGTGGCGAAACATTGCGGTTGGTGGATCGGGCCGGAGAGTCCCCGTTTGAGGCGGCAACGACCTTTTCTGGCGGTGGCGGATTGATCAGTACCATCGACGATTACAGCAAGTTCGCCGAGATGTTGCGAAACAAAGGAACCGCAAATGGCGCGCGATTGCTCGGGCCGAAGACTGTAGAATTCATGTTTCGCAACCATTTACCGGACGATATTGCATCCATGGGTCCACAAAGCTTTGCAGAGCAACCCATGGAAGGCACAGGCTTTGGCATCGGAGGCGCGGTGGTACTGAACCCGGCGAGCACCCGAGCCCCAAGCTCGGTTGGCGACTATGGCTGGGGCGGGATGGCCTCCACCTATTTCTGGATCGATCCGGTCAACGCGCTTTCAACAGTGTTTTTTACACAGCTCTCGCCATCCAGCTCTTATCCATCCCGAGCGGAACTGAAGGCGCTTGTTCACGCGGCGCTCGTTGAATGATCGGTGTTTGAGTGATACCGGAAAAGGCCAAGACGCCGGAGAGCCCTGAATGACCGAAGCCGAACGCATATTGCTTGATCTGCTGAATATCGAACCGCTTGAGGTCGATTTGTTTCGCGGGACCGGTTCTGGTGGCGAGACACCAACGCGTATCTTTGGCGGGCAGGTGATCGCGCAAGCGCTTGCGGCAGCGTACAGGACGGTCGAGGATCGTTTATGCCATTCCTTGCACGCCTATTTCATAAGGCCCGGAGATCCGTCAATTCCGGTTATATATCAAGTGGATCGCGCGCGCGATGGAGGTTCTTTTACAACCCGCCGCGTGGTTGCGATCCAGCATGGCAAGCAAATTTTGAACATGTCAGCTTCGTTCCACAAGCAGGATGACGGATGGGAACATCAGCATCCGATTCCGGACGTTCAAGCGCCCGAGCACCATCCATCGCGTGACGAATTGCGCGAAAAATACCTGGATCGTGTTCCCGAAAAGCTGAAAGCTGAATTGCTGCGCGAGCGCCCGATCGAAGTGCGCGAAATTGATCCGCTGGACCTGTTTGCACCCGCCAAGGCAGATGACAAGAACCACGTCTGGTTTCGCATGGGTGCAGCGAACCACGCGGACACCGTCACACAACATCTTCTATTGGCCTATGCCTCGGATATGAGCTTGCTCAGTTCCGGAATGCGGCCCCATGGGCTGAGCTGGTTCACTGGTGAAATTGATGGGGCCAGTCTGGACCATGCCATCTGGTTTCATGCACCCGTGCAGTTTCAAAACTGGCATCTGTATTCGATGGAATCGCCGTGGACAGGGCAGGGGCGCAGCTTCAATCGGGGTTCGATCTTTTCGCAGAATGGCGAATTAGTTGCATCCGTCGCGCAAGAAGGCCTGCTCAGAAGACGGAAACTGCGCTAAGAACTGCCAGCAAACCTTTGATTAAGCTTCATCATTCCACCTAACCATCGGTCGTAGTCTTCTGTTTTTAAACGCATATAGTCAAGCACTTGTGGATGCGGAAGAATCAAGAAACGTTCATCCGCCAGCGCCTCGACACAGGCTTGGGCGACCTCATCAGGTTCAATTATTCCGTCAATCGCGGCGACCGAATCCTCATGTCCACGTATCATCTCGGACCGAACGGCCTGTGGACACAGAACCGAAACCCTGAGACTTTTATCGCCATAGGTCATCGCGATCCATTCAGCAAAACCCACAGCCGCATGTTTGGTTACGCCATAAGGGGCTGCGCCGGGTTGATTGAGCAATCCAGCCGCTGAAGCTGTGATCATCAAATAACCACCACCACGCGCAACCATCCTTGGGATCAGGTGCCGCGCGGTCCAGACATGGGACATAACGTTGATCTGCCAGATGCGGTCCCATTCAGCATCCGGCACTTCAAATCCACCTAGGGTGAGTATTCCCGCATTGGCACAGAATAAATCAATCGGAGCGATCGTATCCTCGACAGTCTCAATCAGATTTCGTATATCACTTTCCTTGGACACATCACAGCTGAGTGCATCACCGCCAATTTCCGCCGCCACGGCCTGTGCGCCGGCAAGGTCGATATCGGCGCAGACTACATGCGCACCTTCTTCTGAGAACCGCTTGGCAAGACCTTTACCTATGCCATTTGCAGCGCCAGTGATGACGACGGTCTTCCCAATCAGAACCATTGCATAGCTCGTGTCTTACTTCTCAAACACAGCGTAACATATTGGCAAGCCACGACCAATGTGTGTTCTATAGTCGTGGCTCGCTTGCTAAGTATTTTACATAATACCGATTATGCGAATAACAGATGCAGCCTCAGTAAAATGCCTGTAGTCCGGTTTGCGCCCGCCCCAGGATCAATGCATGAACGTCGTGCGTGCCCTCGTAGGTGTTGACTGTCTCAAGATTGATCATGTGACGCACCACCTGGAACTCAAGTGAGATACCGTTGCCGCCGTGCATGTCACGCGACATCCGCGCAATGTCCAATGCCTTGCCGCAATTGTTACGTTTGATGATCGAGATCATCTCGGGCGCAGCTTCAGCCTGATCCATCAGACGGCCGACGCGCAAGCTTGCTTGCAGTCCCAAAGAGATTTCGGTCTGCATCTCTGCCAGTTTGCGTTGAAACAACTGGGTCTGCGCAAGTGGTCGATTGAACTGTTTACGATCCAAGCCGTATTGACGCGCTGCGTGCCAGCAGCATTCCGCGGCCCCCATCGCACCCCAGCTGATACCATAGCGTGCGCGGTTCAGGCAGCCGAACGGTCCCCTGAGACCCTGAACATGTGGAAGCAAAGCGCCCTCGTCCACCTCAACGCCATCCATGACAATTTCACCTGTGATCGAAGTACGCAGGCTCAGCTTGTTCTCGATCTTCGGTGCGCTCAGGCCCTTGGTGCCTTTATCCAGCACGAACCCACGAATCTTGCCGTCATGCGCGTCTGACTTGGCCCAGACCACATAGACATCTGCGATCGGTGCGTTTGAAATCCACATCTTGCTGCCGGTCAGACGATACCCGCCATCAATCTTCTCGGCGCGGGTCTTCATCGCCGCCGGGTCCGAACCCGCATCCGGCTCTGTCAGGCCAAAACACCCAATCCATTCGCCGCTTGCCAGTTTCGGCAGATATTTGCGACGCTGTTCTTCGCTGCCATAGGCGAAAATCGGGTACATCACCAACGAGCTTTGCACCGACATCATCGAGCGATAGCCGGAATCCACCCGTTCAACTTCCCGCGCCACAAGTCCATAAGATACGTAGCTTGCACCGATCCCACCATATTCTTCGGGGACTGTCGTGCCCAACAGGCCCATTTCACCCATTTCACGAAAGATCTCCGGATCGGTTTCTTCGTTTGCAAAAGCCTTGGTGACACGCGGCTGCAATTTCTCCTGGGCGTAAGCGCGCGCGCTGTCGGCAATCAGGCGTTCATCCTCTTCCAATTGGTCCGACAAGCGAAATGGGTCGTCCCAGTTGAAACGACCAAGGTCAGGCGCATCTTTTGCGCGCAGGACAGGCTTTGTATCTGGAGCGTTCATTTTGCTTCTCCGACTTGAATAGGTTTGCGCAACTATAATCTGAGTAATATTCGAAAAACAGCGAGACATTTGCATTGTTTCATGATCAAAACGCATAGATGGACACCAAGCGCCCTATCCTGCCGCCTATATCCGCGCTGCGCGCGCTTGAGGCTTTGGATCGCCTTGGGTCAGCCTCGGCAGTTGCGGATGAAATGGCACTGACGCAGAGCGCGGTCAGTCGGCAACTGCAGACGCTTGAAGCGCATTTGGACGCAGAATTGGTCAGCCGTGATCGCAAGCGATTGTCACTGACAAAGGCTGGACAAGACTATGTACAAGAAATTCGGCCAGCCTTGTCTCAGATCGCGCAGGCGGCGCTGAAACTGCACATTTCCCCTGTCGGTGGGACATTGAATCTGGCGATTCTGCCGACATTTGGAATGCGCTGGCTGGTACCGCGTCTGCCAGATTTCGCCCGCCGCCATCCGGATATCACAATCAACATGACCACGCGGTTGCGACCGTTTAGTTTTGCTTCGGAACCCTTTGATGCGGCTTTACATTTTGGGGAACCTGATTGGCCCGGAACTGATCGCTTGCTATTAAGTGTCGAGCGGGTTTTGCCCGTCTGCGCGCCCGAGCTTTTACCCAAAGGCACTCCGACCTCACCCCGCGATCTGCTAAAACTGCCGCTGCTGCATATCCAGACACGACCGCGCGCCTGGCAGGACTGGTTTCAACAGATGGGTGTCACGCACCCGCATCCCCTGCCCGGCACCGTCCACGACCAGTTCAACACCATCAACCAAGCCGCGCTGCACGGCCTGGGTGTTGCCCTGTTGCCAAACTATCTGGTGGAACAAGACCTTGCGACAGGTAGGCTGGTTGCAGCCTTCCCTGACGCGATAGAGACGATGGGGGCATATTATCTGGTTTGGCCGCGCGAAAAATCGGATGACGGATCATTGCGAGAGTTTCGACACTGGCTTGCTTCTCAGGCCCAGACCGAAGAAGCACTGCCACGTTAGCCGAGCGCGTACCCTGCCCCGCGCACCGTTCGCACCGGATCTTCGCCGCCATGTTGAGTCAACGCTTTGCGCAGACGACCGATATGAACATCAACAGTACGCGTGTCGACGTAGATATCGCGGCCCCATACGCGGTCAAGCAACTGCTCTCGGCTCCAGACCCGGCCGGGCTTTTCCATGAATGTGCTCAGCAACCGGAACTCGGTCGGGCCCAGTTTTAACAGCTTGTTGTCGCGGCTTACCTTGTGGGTCTCAGAGTCCAATATGATATCGTCAAACTCCAACCGGATGCCCACGGTCGCTGGACGCACTCTGCGCAATTGTGTCCGTACACGCGCCATCAATTCGACAACCGAGTAAGGCTTAACCACATAATCATCGGCACCGGTTTCAAGGCCGCGCACTTTATCAACCTCTTCCGAGCGCGCCGACAGCATGATGATCGGAATTGATCGGGTGTCGGGCCGCGTTTTCAGGCGGCGGCAAACCTCGATACCGCTCAGATTGGGCATCATCCAATCCAAAACGATGATATCCGGGCGGTCTTCTTCGACCAGCAACAAAGCTTCGTCGCCATTAGCGGCACGGATTACCCGGAACCCTTCGGCGTCCAGATTATAGGCCAGTACCTCTCTTTGGGCCAACTCATCCTCAACAACCAGTACCGTCGGTTGATCAGCGGACATGACTGAGATCTCCTAGATCGTTTGCGACGTGTTGTCGGCTTTGGGGCGCGCTTCGCTGGGTCTCTCGCCGGTGACGAGATAGACGACCTGCTCGGCAATGGCGGTGACGTGATCGCCCATGCGTTCGATATTTTTTGCGATGAAATGCAGGTGCATGCACGATGAGATATTGCGCGGATCCTCCGCCATGAAGGTCAGGAACTCGCGAAACAGGCCGTTATACATCTGGTCCACTTCCAGATCCCGTTCGATCACGTCCTGCGCCAGCTCAGCATCACGCTGGATATAGGCATCTAGCGCGTCGCGCAGCATCCGCTCGACCTCGCGCGCCATTCGGCGCAGAGCGGCGGCACTGCCGTTGATTTCGCCGGCATTCACCAGAACGGTCGTTCGCTTGGCGATGTTCTTGGAGTAATCTCCAATCCGTTCAAGGTTGGTCGCAACCTTCAGAACGGACAGAACCAGCCGCAAATCGCTGGCCGTCGGTGCACGCAAGGCAATCAGGCGCGCGGTCTCTTCGTCAATCAGTTCTTCCAGTGCGTCGATGGCCTTGTCGCCTTGACGCACTTCATTTGCAAGTTCTTCGTCGCGGGTCTCCAGCGACCGGGCCGCGCCCATAATGGCGGCTTCGACCAGTCCACCCATCTTCATGATGTGTGCTTGGATGGCCTCAAGGTCGCGGTCGAACGCGGATGCAATATGTTGTTCGCTCATTGCAGTTATCCTGTGCTCAGCCAATCCGGCCGGTGATGTAACTTTCGGTTCGGGGATCTTCGGGGTTGGTGAAGATCTGCCCGGTTTCGCCGAACTCAACCAAGTTCCCCAGATGGAAAAACGCTGTCTTCTGACTGACCCGCGCGGCCTGTTGCATCGAATGGGTTACGATCACCACTGAATAGCGTGAACGCAGTTCGTCAATCAGTTCCTCGACCTGCGCGGTTGCGATTGGGTCGAGCGCCGAACAGGGTTCGTCCATCAATAGCACCTCAGGCTCGGTGGCTACGGCGCGCGCGATGCAAAGACGCTGTTGCTGACCACCAGAAAGGCCGGTACCGGGGGCATCCAGACGGTCCTTGACCTCATCCCAGATCGCACCACGACGCAGAGATTTCTCTACGATTTCATCCAGTTCTGCCTTATTCTTGGCAAGGCCGTGGATACGCGGACCGTAAGCCACGTTGTCATAGATCGATTTGGGGAACGGGTTCGGTTTTTGAAAAACCATGCCGACCTTGGCACGCAACTGTACCGGATCGACGCGCTTGTCGTAAATGTCTTCACCGTCCAGCAGGATATCACCCTGCACCCGGCAAATGTCGATTGTGTCGTTCATCCGGTTCAGACAGCGTAGGAAGGTGGATTTACCGCAGCCAGAGGGACCGATGAAAGCCGTCACAGTCTTGTCTTCGATATCGACGCTCACGTCCTTAATGGCGTGGGTCTCACCGTAGTAGACCTGAACCTGCTTGGCGTTGATCTTGATGTCTTTGGAGTCCACGGTTCTCTCCACTCGTGTCATATCGTTCATTTTAAACCCCTCCTACCAGCGGCGTTCAAAGCGGCGGCGCAGGATGATAGCGATGATATTCATGGTCAGCAGGAACATCAAAAGGATGATGATGCCGCCCCAGGCTTTCTCGTAAAAACCCACATCGGCACGCGCGGCCCAGGTGTAGATCTGTGCCGGCATGGCCGAGTTCGGCTCGGTGAAGCCCGCCAAAAAGCCATCGGGATAGCCTCGGGCGACAAAGCCCACCATGCCGATCAACAGCAACGGAGCAGTTTCACCCAGCGCCTGCGCCAAACCAATGATGGTACCAGTCAGGATACCGGGCGCGGCCAACGGCAGCACGTGGTGGAAGACGGCCTGCATCTTCGAGGCCCCTACCCCCAACGCCGCGTCGCGGATAGACGGGGGAACCGCCTTTAGCGAGGCTCGGGTCGAGATGATGATCGTTGGCAGGGTCATCAGCGTCAGCACCAGACCACCCACCAGCGGTGCCGACTGCGGCAGGTGCATGAATTGAATGAACACTGCCAGCCCCAGGATACCGAAGACGATGGACGGAACGGCGGCCAGGTTCGAGATATTCACCTCGATCAGGTCGGTAAATTTGTTCTGCGGCGCAAACTCTTCCAGATAGATCGAGGCGGCGACCCCAATGGGCAGCGACAGGCACAGCACCACCAACATCATGAAGAACGAACCGACGACCGAGGCACCAATACCCGCGCCACCGGGGTTATCCACGCCCGAGTCCGCACCAGTGATGAACGGCCAGTTGAAAGCCTGTTTAATGATCCCCGCTTCTTTCAGCGCGTCCACCAGATCAAGATCGCTGAGTTGCAGGAAGCGGCTGTCCTGCAGTGTGTCACGAGACACCCGACCCTTGAAGTAGCCATCCACACGGCTTGAAGCCGCCAGATCGAACATGATCGGCTCACCCAGCTTGCTAGGATTATCGGCATAGAAGGTCCGGATCGTACCGCCGATTTTGCCCAACAGACGCTCGATGGCATCCTGATCGAAATCCACGGTGATGCCACTTTCGGCCAGTTGTTCATTCAGTTCCGCAATGAACAGATTGGAGTAGGCCTTTGTCTTGAACATCGTGCCTTCGGCTTCATCGCGCTGCGCTTCGCTCAGCGTGAATTCTAAACTGATAACTGTGCGCTGGAAGGCCGGGATGCCTTGCGACAGGATTGAGGCAAACAGCACAATCAGAAAGAACAGTCCGGTCGCGATAGCGACGATCCCGTAGGCGCGAAAACGCTTTTCGGCAGCCGCGCGTTTTTTGGTCCGGGCATCGGATGCAGTCAGCGAGGTCGAGGTGTTTTGCATGCTGGCGTCGGTCATTCGTACTGCTCCCGATACTTGCGCACGATATACAGGGCGAAAACGTTCAGCCCCAGCGTGAGAATGAACAGTGTCATGCCAAGCGCGAAGGCGACGAGGGCCTCGGGCGAGGCGAAATCGGCGTCGCCTGTCAGCTGGCTGACGATCTTGGCGGTTACGGTGGTCATGGCCTCGAACGGGTTCAGGTCCAGACGCGCAGCGGCCCCTGCCCCCAGAACCACGATCATGGTCTCACCAATTGCACGCGAAGCTGCCAGCAAGATCGCACCGACGATCCCGGGCAAGGCTGCGGGCAAAACGACCTGCCGGATGGTCTCGGATTGTGTGGCCCCCAGCCCGTAAGAGCCATCACGCATGGCCTGAGGCACCGCGTTGATGATGTCGTCGGAAAGCGACGAAACGAACGGGATCAGCATGATGCCCATGACAAGACCGGCGGTCATCACCGCCGTACCGGCTTTCATCCAGCCCAAACCATCATCCCCGAACACGCTCAGCAACAGCGGGCCAACCGTCAGCAGAGCGAAAAGGCCGTAAACGATGGTCGGGATACCGGCCAGCACTTCTAGCATTGGTTTGGCGATCGAGCGCACGCGTGAAGAAGCGTACTCACTGAGATAAATCGCAGCGAAAAGACCGATTGGCACGGCCACCAACAACGCCACCAACGAGATATAGAACGTGCCCCACAGCAAAGGGATGATACCCAGATCTGATGCCCCACCACGGCCCGAGAAACTGGGCGCCCAGGTAGTACCGAAAAAGAATTCTGATGCCGGGTAAAGCTTGAAGAACTCCCACGTATTGAAAACCAGCGAAAGGACGATGCCGACCGTTGTCAGGATCGCAATCGACGCAGCCGCCAGCAGCATCACACGAATTCCCTGCTCAACCACATTGCGGGCACGATATTCAGAATGCGTCTGTAACCAACTGAACGCAGCACCGGCCAAGGCGACGAGTATCACAGCGACGGACATGATCGCGTAACCGGTTGAATTTATCGCCCGATAGGCTTGAGCTGCATGCAAAACCGTCTGCGTGATGTCCGAGGTTACGACTTGACCCGCGTCCTTCAACTTTTGGGTCATCTCGGAAATATCTGCCCGCGCATCCTGTGCGAGCGTTTCGGTGAGATGTCCCTGCGCAACGGCACTGTCCAGACCATTTGCGGTCCGACGCACCTCGGCCATAACAAGACTGCGCGACGATCCTTCCTTGATCGCCGTTTCGGGAACCATCTCCGAGATCTGAGAGTTAACGTAGAGCGGCTGAACCAGCAGCCAGACGATCAACAAACCCAAGGCGGGAACTATGACTTTCAGTGCGACGTTCGCGCCATAAAACGAGGGCAGAGAATGCAGATTGCGGCTGTCCCCTCCGGCACTTTGCAAGGCGCGCATTCGCCCCAAAACATATCCGACTGCCGCGATCGCAAGCACGATCAGAATGAGCCAAAGAATTGGCATGACGCCCCCATAGGTCTTGATCGGGATTAGGGAAAAATTGGGGGCGACAGAAAACGCCGCCCCCAGTCAATTCAATCGGGGTGAGGGATTAGCTGCCCGAACCCAAGGTTACTTCGTTGGCAATCGCGTCCTGCGTTTTTGCCAGTTCAGGATCGGCAACCAGACCGTAGTTGGCCAGCGGGCCCGAGGGACCAGCAATTTCTTCATGAGTGAAGAACTGGGCGTATTCTTTCAGACCGGGGATCACGCCGATATGCGCTTTCTTGACGTAGAAAAACAGCGGGCGTGAGACGGGGTATTCACCCGACGCGATGCTCTCGGTCGACGGTGCGATACCACCCATCGTAGCCACTTTCAACTTGTCGGTGTTGTTCTCGTAGAACGCCAGACCAAACACGCCGATACCATTGGTGTTGGTATCGATGCGGGCCAGAGTTTCGGTGTAGTCACCGTCGATATCGACCGATTTGCCGTCGGTGCGCACGTCCAGGCATGCATCTTCGGCGTCATCTTCGCTTAGGCCGCCCGCGACCATGGCTTCCATCGCGCCCGTCGCTTCACAACCTGCCAGCAGAACTTTGTCTTCGAACACTTCGCGGGTGCCGTGCTTGGTGCCCGGGATGAACATTGCGATTTCCACATCCGGCAGGTCAGCGTTGAACTCGGCCCAGCTGTTGAAGCTGTTGTCGACCAGCGCGCCATCTTTCATCACTTTCGATCCGATGGCATTGTAAATATCCGCAGGCTCAAACGCCGTGAAGGCAGGACCCGACTGCTGGCTTGCAAATACGATGCCGTCATAACCGATGCGGACTTCCATGATATCGGTCACACCGTTTTCGGCGCATGCTTTAATCTCTTTTTCACGGATGGCACGCGATGCGTTTGCAACGTCGATCGTGTTTTCACCGACGCCTTCGCAGAAGCGTTTCAGACCGGCGGACGAGCCGCCTGATTCAACAACCGGTGTGGGGAAGTCGGTATTTTCACCGAACAGTTCTGCAACGATTGACGCATAAGGCAGAACGGTGGAAGAGCCAGCAACTTGAACGTTGTCACGCGCAGCAGCAGTGGTTGCCGAGACGGCAGCGATAGCCAGCGCAGAAGCCGACAGTTTTACAAAGGACATTTCAGTCTCCTTGAAAAGGATGGGTACTGATCATCCCCATGATGATCTGAGCGCAGCACTATGACGCCTGCGTAAGCCTTTTGTGACAGGTATGTAACGGTTTCATGACAACTCATGAATTTCTCAGAATTTCTTAACTTGACGATGCGTCACCCCAGTAAAGCCTGCGTTTGGCACGACCTTAGCGTGGTAGAATGACCGTAAACGTCGCTCCCTGCCCCGGTTCACTTTCCACACGCAACCTGCCCCGATGGCGATTGACGATATGCTTCACGATCGCAAGCCCCAGTCCGGTTCCGCCCAACTCGCGCGAGCGGTGACTGTCTGCGCGATAGAACCGTTCGGTCAACCTGGGCAGGTGTTTGGCATCAATACCGGGCCCTTGATCAATGATCTTGATCCGTACCGCAGGACCGCGCATCGCCGTATCCCGCTCAGACAGGGTTACGACCACACCGACCTTGCCACCGCTGCCCCCGTATTTGATCGCGTTTTCAACGAGATTGGTTATCACCTGGCGAAGCTGATCGCTGTCTCCGACCATCTCGATCGACTCGTTTGGGGCATCCAACGAAACAACAACACTGGCATCATCCGTCAGCGGTCGCAGAGTGTTTAAGGTCGATTGAATCAAGCCTGTCAGTTCCAATGGCTCTTTGGGTCTGACCCGCTCTTCACTTTCCACCCGATTGAGCGACAGCAAATCCCCCACAAGCCGGTTCATCCGATTGGCCTCATCCGCCATGATCTGAAGAAAGCGGTCGCGGGCGGCCGTGTCGTCGCGAGCGGGGCCTTGCAATGTTTCGATAAACCCCATCAAGGCCGTTAGCGGCGTGCGCAATTCATGGCTGACATTGGCCACGAAATCGCGCCGCATCTGACCGGCCTGTTCCAGATGCGTGATATCCTGAAATACTGCCAATACCGCTTCGGTCCCGCCGACGAATCTGCACTGCACCTCAAACGTCGTATCCTGAGCACCATCATTGGACAGATGCCGCGCTTTGCCGGGCTGCTTCGAGCGCAGGCATTGTTCGACGGCATCGATGACCTGAGGCTGGCGCAGGATTGTGGCAAAATGCCTGCCTTCGATTGCGTGTCCCAAAAGCGTCCGCGCCTCGCTATTTGCGGCGACAATACGCTCGGTCTGACCAACCAGCACGGCGGGCATCGGAATGGCTGAAACCAATTCGGCAAGCAGGGTATCCGTCATGCGCGTTTAGACCGGACGCAATGTTTGGCGAAACTTGCGCATGTTGTCCTGATAGTGCAGCGCACTCAGCGTTAGTTTCTGGGCCGCCGCCTCATCAAGCTGCCGCACAACTTTGCCCGGCGAGCCCATGACCAACGAATTATCGGGAACCTCTTTGCCTTCGGTGATCAGCGCCCCCGCCCCGATCAGACAGTTCTTTCCGATATTCGCCCCGTTTAGAACGATAGCCCCCATACCGATCAGCGTATTGTCTCCGATCGTGCAACCATGCAGCATGACCTTGTGACCAATTGTGCAGTTCTTCCCAATGGTCAGCGGATAGCCCGCATCGATGTGCATCACGCAGTCTTCCTGCACATTGCTGCCTGCGCCCACACGGACTTCTTCGTGATCGGCCCGGATGGTGCACCCGAACCAGACCGAAGCGCCTTGTTCCAGGACTACTTTGCCGATCAGGTTGGCGTCGGGGGCTACCCAGGTGTCTTCGTGAATTTGCGGCGAGTGATCACCCAAAGCATAGATGGTCATGACAAGCCCTCGAACTCGGTCTGCAACGAGCGGATGTGGTTCTGCAGGCTGGGCTGTTGGATGCGACGCATGCGTTCTGCGCTGACGATGGTCTTCAGCTTTTCCTCGGTGGTATCCAAATCATCGTTGATCAGAACATAGTCGTAGTAGCCCCAATGGCTGATCTCATCCCAGCTTTTCAACATGCGCTTGGCGATCACATCCTCACTGTCCTGCCCACGCCCTTCCAGCCTGCGGCGTAGTTCACGGATCGAGGGCGGGAGGATGAAAATCGACAACGCATGCTTGCCCAGATCCGAATTGCGGATCTGCACTTCTCCCTGCCAATCGACATCAAAAAGCACATCACGCCCCTGTGTGATGGACTCGCGGACCGGTCCAGCAGGAGAGCCGTAGAAGTTGCCGAACACATGCGCGTGTTCCAGCATCTGCCCATCCGCCACCTGCTGTTTGAACTCGTCCTCGGATAGGAAGTAGTACTCCCGGCCATGCTCCTCACCCGGGCGCGGAGCGCGGGTGGTGGCCGAGATCGAGAATTCCAAACCGACATCCCACCGCATCAAACGGCGGGCCAGAGTGGATTTACCTGCACCCGAAGGCGAGGACAGTATGATTAATAGACCGCGGCGATCCGCCATGTGATGTTCCCGTCCTTATTCCACGTTCTGCACTTGCTCGCGCATCTGATCGATGACCGCCTTTAGCTCCAAACCAACCGCCGTCAGTTCAGCATTCTGCGATTTCGAGCAGAGCGTGTTGGCCTCACGGTTGAACTCCTGCATCAGGAAATCCAGCTTACGCCCGACCGGGCCGTCTTGCGTCAATAGGGCACGCGCAGCAGTGACATGGGCCTTCAAACGATCGATTTCTTCGGTGATATCGGCCTTGACCGCGATCAGGGCCAGTTCTTGTGCAACGCGATCAGGGTCCGCACCTTGCGTATTGTCGAGAACGCGTGTCAGATTTTCGCGCATGTTTTGCGCCATTTCCTCGCGGCGACGCTCGGCCAGATCAGCGGCCTGATCCGTCAGCTTTGCGACTTGGTCGAGTTGTCCCGTAAGAATGCCTGACAGTGCTTCACCTTCGGAACCGCGCATCTCAATGAATGAAGCAAGCAAGCCACCGAACTCAGATTTCAGGTGCTCGACAAGTTGGGCTGGATCATCCGCGTCAGCTCCGGCTTCCAACATCCCTTTCAACGCAAGAAGATCACTGGCTTTGGAGGGAGCCAACAATACGCCCCGCGCGCCTGCAAGCGCTTCGGTCTGGGCCAGTGCATCCAGCGCAGCTTCCATCGCTGGGGTATTCAACCGGACATCCGCGGCGGTTTCTTCCCGTCCCATCCGAAGGGACAGCGTGATGTTCCCTCGGTTGACCTGCTTCGACAGATCGCCTCTCAGCGCGGCCTCTAACCCTGTCAACCAATCGGGAAGCCGCAGACGTAAATCCAGCCCCTTGCCATTGACGCTGCGCAATTCCCAAGTCCAGCTATGGGGACCAAACGCGCCCTTGCCCGAGGCGAAACCGGTCATGGATTTGATCATGCCTGCCCTTTCCGTCAAATTCACTGGTCGCACCTAATGCCATTGACCAGCAAGGGGCAAGACCTTGCTCATTCCCCAATCAATGCCAAGAGGTTAACCATTCGTTAAAGAATTGCTCCAAAATTGTATTAACCCGTGTCAATCTGACAGTCAGAAAAGCTGGCGGATCGCAGCTTTGCCCATTAGATGGCATTTTAGGAAAATCGCGAGTGATTGACGGTAGGGTGATGAAATGAAAACCTTTTTCGGGACTGGTTCCGGCTCAGAACTTGGAAAGATCATCGCAATGGACCGATTTGACAGCGGGCGAAGCCTTTCTCCCATCCGTCAGGCCGAAGCCTATTGGACCGCCTTGCTGACAGGTGAAGGCGTTCCGATGCGCTCGCAGATCGATCCGCGCGGCCTGGAGAATATTCTCGAATACACATTCATACTGGAACGCATCGCGCCGGGTTTGGCCCGGTTTCGGCTGGCGGGAAGTCACCTGAACAATCTGGCGGGCATGGAAGTTCGCGGTATGCCTCTAACGGCTTTTTTCGAACCGAGCGCCCGCGATGATGTCAAATCCATTCTGGACCAAGTCCTCACCGGCCCCGCGGTTGCCGAACTGGGCTTGCTTTCGAAAGGCAAGCTCGGACGAACCAGCCTTCAGGCCCGCATGATCCTGCTGCCGCTTAAAAGCGATCTGGGCGACGTCAGCCGCATTCTTGGGGTCATGGTCAGCGATGGAACCATCGGGGCAACACCGCGTCGCTTCATTGTCTCGGATCGCCGCGTCAACCCGATCTCTGAACTGCAACAGCCTCCGAGGCCTGTCCAACAGCAAACAGAGGGGTTCGCTGAAGACCAGACCACGTTCAAAGGGGCACCGCACCTAAGGTTGGTATCATCACGTGACGACTAAATGAAAACGGCGGGCATGAGGCCCGCCGTCTTACTAATTCAGGATGTATTCGAAGTCAGCTTGCAGCGCGCTTGCTGCGGTCACGACGTAGGTTGGTCAGTTCTTCCGCGACAAGGAATGCAAGTTCCAGCGACTGCGAGGCGTTCAGGCGCGGGTCGCAAGCTGTGTGATAGCGATCCGAAAGATCCTCTTCTGTCACCGCGCGCACACCTCCGGTGCATTCGGTGACATCCAGCCCTGTCATCTCGAAATGAACACCACCGGGGATCGTGCCTTCAGCCTGATGTACGCCAAAGAAATCGCGTACTTCGCGCAGCACGGAATCAAACGGCCGGGTCTTGTAGCCGGTCGCGGATTTGATCGTGTTGCCATGCATCGGATCGCAGACCCAAGTAACCTGTGCGCCCTCTTCCTTCACGGCTTTGACCAGACGCGGCAGATGCTCACCCGCTTTACCTGCACCAAAGCGCGCGATCAGAGTCAGACGCCCCTCTTCGTTTTCTGGATTCAACTTGGACATCAGAACCTTGAGGTCTTCGGCACTGGTTGTCGGGCCACATTTCAGACCAATCGGGTTCAGAACACCCCGGCAGAACTCGACATGCGCACCGTCGGGCTGACGGGTCCGATCGCCGATCCAGATCATGTGACCCGAGCCAGCCAACCAATTGCCAGATGTCGAATCCAGACGCGTCAGCGCCTCTTCGTACTCAAGCAGCAGGCCTTCGTGGCTGGTGTAGAATTCCACCGACGAGAATTCGTGTGTGGTATCTGCGGTGATGCCCGCAGCCCCCATGAAGTCAATCGAATCCTGAATGCGGTCGGCGATCTCAGAGTATTTCTGAACGTCTTGCCCGTCGGCAAAACCCAGCGTCCACGAATGCACGTGGCTCATATCCGCAAAACCACCGGTCGAGAACGCCCGCAGCAGATTCAGTGTTGCCGCCGCCTGTGTATAGGCCTGAAGCATCTTGTCGGGATTCGGAATACGTGCCTCGGGTGTAAAGGCCAGCTCATTGATGATGTCACCGCGGTAGCTGGGCAGTTCCACACCGTCCACAACCTCTGTCGGTGCACTGCGCGGTTTTGCAAACTGGCCCGCCATGCGGCCAACTTTAACCACGGGAACCTTGGCGCCGTAGGTTAGCACCATTGCCATCTGCAGCATCACCTTGAACGTGTCACGGATCGCATCCGCGCTGAACTGCTCAAAGCTTTCAGCGCAATCCCCGCCTTGCAACAGGAACGCTTCGCCACGACCCGCGGCTCCCAGATGCTGCTTCAGCCGTCGCGCTTCACCCGCAAAAACCAGCGGGGGATACTGCGAAAGCTGCGCCTCGACTTTGGCCAGCGCGGCCGCGTCGGTATAGTCTGGCATCTGAACCCGGGGCTTGTTGCGCCAGTTCGTTTTTTGCCATTCAGTCATAGCTTTTATCTCCGCTGAAGTATTTCAGGTGGCCTCTATACAAAATGCATGAATGAGAGGCCATATCCCTTTTGCGCCTCTTGACGCCATAATCAAGCTTTGAGCATGGTGACTGGCATATCCGCCACCGTGGAAATCCCGGTGCGCGCCGAATCAAGGACAGTTCGCCATGCAAGAGCAAC
This sequence comes from Ruegeria sp. B11, assembly GCF_056539785.1. Lineage (NCBI taxonomy): Bacteria > Pseudomonadati > Pseudomonadota > Alphaproteobacteria > Rhodobacterales > Roseobacteraceae > Ruegeria > Ruegeria sp. B11. The sequence continues at coordinate 515,533 of NZ_JBQFVO010000001.1, forward strand.
GCCAAGTTGTCACTGTGGATCATAGCACAGGCAAGCCGCATAACTTTGTATTTGTGCTTTTGGACAAGTTTTCCCTTTTGTCATTCGCTTCGGCTTTGGACAGTCTGCGGATCGCCAATCGAATGGCCAACCGAGAGCTTTATACCTGGACCTTGACGGGCGAAGGCGGTGAGACAGTGACTTGTTCAGCCGGTACTTCTTTCAATCTTGATTCTGATCTGACCGAATTGCAGCGTGACGACGTCGTCCTGATCTGCGGGGGGGTCGATGTACAAGCGGCAACCACCAAACGCATCCTGAACTGGGTACGCCGCGAAGCGCGTAAAGGGTTGAAAATCGGCGGTCTTTGCACCGCGGCCTATACGCTGGCCAAAGCCGGTTTGCTGGAAGGCAAGCGCGCAACGATCCATTGGGAAAACTCAGACAGTTTTGCCGAAGAATTCGACACAGTAGAACTGACCAAGTCGGTGTTTTTGGTTGATGGCAACCGAATGACAACTGCTGGCGGCACATCCTCGATTGACCTGATGCTCAAGCTGATTGCCGAAGATTACGGAGAAGATCTGGCCAACGCGGTCGCTGATCAGATGATCTATTCTTCGATACGTACGGATCAGGACACGCAACGTTTGTCGACACCTACACGGATCGGCGTACGCCACCCCAAGCTCAGTCAGGTTATCCTGATGATGGAAAAGAACATAGAAGAGCCAATCTCGCCCTCTATTCTAGCCAAGGACGTAGGCATGTCGACGCGCCAGCTAGAACGTCTGTTCCGCCGCTATCTTAGCCGCTCGCCCAAGCGCTACTACATGGAACTGCGCCTGCATAAAGCGCGGAACTTGCTGATGCAGACCGATATGAGCGTCATCAATGTGGCGCTGGCTTGCGGCTTTGCCAGCCCGTCGCATTTCTCCAAATGCTACCGGGCGCATTACAACACCACGCCTTATCGCGAACGCGGTGCACAGAGCGGTCGGTTGTCTGTTTAATCCAAAGCCGCAGGGAAACCTTACAAATCTTTCGCAAAGTAGTGCAGGTGCGGCCGTAACATCGGTTGATCCAGATAGGTCGTGGTTTCGATTGGTGAGTCCAGTTCAACAAAACCAAGTTTGGGGTACAGGTCGCGCATTTCGACATTCGGTGTAAGCGTATCGGCGATGAGGCGTTTCAAACCCATATCACGCGCGGCCTGTTCCCGGGCTTCGATCAAGGCACGCCCGGCACCGGTCCCTCGTGCCTCCTCGGTCACAAAAACCCGTTTAAGTTCACCGGTTTGGTGATCAAATCGTTTCAGCATCCCACATCCAATGATGTTTCCGGCATCGTTTCGCGCCACCACAAGACATCCATTCGGGGGTAGGTAATCCTCTGTATGCGCCCAAAACTCCGCCAATGCGCTTTCGGGGGCCGCTAGATCAATCTCAAAGCCCATATCCTGCATTCGTTGCACGATAAGCGCGTAATATTGTGCCAGGATCGTATTCAGTTCGCGCTTTGGCGGCATTGTTTCACAAAGCTCGATTACAAAATCACTCATTCAAATCTCCTGATCACCCTGAAGCCCGGAACAGATACACCGTGACCGAATGGCATAGAAGCAAACGCCCTAACCCCGTTTAATACCGTCAAAGGGGCGTCATTCGGTAAACCGCGCCTTGCCCGACGGAAATGAACCAGATCGACCCATCTGGTGCTTCGGCGATGTCGCGAACACGTTCGGTCTCGGGGCCTTCGATCTGCTCAACCTCACGCAGTGGATCGCCCGCCAAACGTGCAATGTAGTCGAATTTCAAAGAGCCAACGAATAGATTCCCCTTCCATTCCGGCCAAAGTTTCCCGGAATAGACCATCAAGCCAGAGGGTGCGATGGAAGGATCCCAATAAAGCTCGGGCTGTTCCATTCCTTGCTTCGACGTGCCTTCACCGATCTTCTGACCCGAATAATGAACGCCATACGAAATCACTGGCCAGCCATAATTGGCACCGGGTCTGATCAGATTAACCTCATCCCCGCCTTTTGCCCCGTGTTCCGAAATCCAAAGCCGACCCTGCAGATCCAAATTGGCACCCTGAGGGTTTCTGTGACCAAACGACCAGATCTCGGGGCGGACACCGGGATTGCCCACAAACGGGTTATCACTGGGAACTGAACCATCACGGTTGATCCGAATGACCGTACCCATGTGGTTCGTTCGATCCTGCGCAGCCGGGCGATCACCTCGGTCACCGATAGTGACGAACAACATGCCATCATTCGCTTCAACGACGCGAGAACCAAAGTGGCGCCCGCCTGAGCCACCGGGAGAGGCCTCGAATATCACGCGCAGATTGGTTAGACGTTCTCCGTTTTCCGATAAACGAGCGACAGCGACAGCGGTGCCTGCACCGCCTCGTTGCGATATGGAGAAAGTCAGAAAAAGCTCGCGGGTCTGATTAAAGTCACGCGCGATGGTGACATCTAGCAAACCGCCCTGCCCGTTCGCGACCACTTTTGGCAGACCCTTGATGCGCTTCGCCTCACCTCCGGCAACGTACAAAAGCTCGCCATCTCGCTCAGTGACAACAAAGCTGCCATCCGGAAGAATGCCAATCGCCCAAGGTGTATCAAGGCCTCTGACCACCTGAGTAACCTGAACCGGCCCGCCGGTTGTGTTGATGACATCGGACCAGCCTGCAATCGACCAGCACGACAGAATGAGAATCGCAAAAGTCCTGATCATATCGACCCAATCCCTAGTGGTGCACCGCAACAAACTGACCTAGCCTAACAAAACAGATAGGATTGCTGCTTTCAAAAGCACTTTTTTGTTAGGACTTTTCTTTTTCGGACAGCTTGCCTAGGGTCATGCCCAGAACGACGACGTTCAAACGATAAATAGGGAGTAACCTAATGAAAAAGCTGCTTACCGCTACTGCAGCAACCGCTCTGCTGGCGGGTACCGCTATGGCCGAGGACGTGAAGCTGGGCGTGCTGTTCGGCTTTACAGGCCCGATTGAATCGCTGGCCCCGGCCATGGGTTCGGGCGCAGAAATGGCGATGGCCGAGGTCACCGAATCCGGCAAACTGCTGGACGGCGCAAGCGTGACCGGAACCCGCGCCGATACCGGCTGTATCGACAATGGTCTGGCCACATCGAACGGCGAACGTATGATCGCCGATGGCGTCGCCGGTATCATCGGCGGCGACTGCTCGGGCGTCACTGGCGCGATCCTGCAGAACGTCGCGATCCCGAACGGCATGGTCATGATCTCGCCGTCGGCCACGTCTCCGGGTCTGTCGACCATGGAAGACAACGGCCTGTTCTTCCGCACCGCGCCGTCGGATGCGCGTGAAGGTCAAGTAATGGCAGACATCCTGAATGACCGTGGCATCAGCTCGATTGCTCTGACATACACCAACAACGACTACGGCAAGGGTCTGGCGGACGCGATCCAGTCCTCGTTCGAGGCTTCGGGTGGCGAAGTCACCATCGTTGCCGCGCACGAAGACGGCAAGGCCGACTATTCGGCCGAAGTTGGCGCGCTGGCCTCGGCCGGTGGCGATATTCTGGTCGTTGCCGGCTATCTGGATCAGGGTGGTCTGGGCATCATCCAGTCGGCGCTGGACAGCGGCGCGTTTGATACATTCGGTCTGCCCGGCGGCATGATCGGTGACTCGCTGCCGACAAACGTTGGTCCCGACCTGAACGGCTCGTTCGGTCAGATCGCTGGCTCGGGCGGTGAAGGTGCCGAGAAGTACTTTGCCATGGCTGAAGCTGCGGGCTTTGACGGTTCGTCGCCCTACTCGCCGGAAAGCTATGACGCCGCCGCGCTGTTCATGCTGGCGATGCAGGCCGCAGGTTCGACCAACCCCGCTGAATACGGCGCGAAAATCATGGATGTCGCCAATGCTCCGGGTGAGCAAATCTTCCCCGGAGAACTGGCTAAAGGTCTGGAGCTGTTGGCTGCCGGTCAGGACATCGATTATGTCGGCGCATCGGGCGTTGAGCTGATCGGCCCTGGCGAAAGCGCAGGTTCCTATCGCGAGATCGAGGTGACCGACGGCGAAAACAAGACCGTCAACTTCCGTTGATCCAAGGTTAAAAGTCATAAAAACAAGCAGCCCGGCCCTTGTGTCCGGGCTGTTTCAATGAAAAAAGGCCGCACTCCGGTTAACGGGGATGGTAAAAACGCCGAAAACGGCGGCTAGGGGAAAAGATGATCGTCGTCGATGACGTGCACAAGCATTTCGGCGGGTTTCATGCGGTGGACGGGGCATCGCTGGAAATCCAAAAGGGCTCGATCACCGGTCTGATCGGACCGAACGGGGCCGGAAAAACCACGCTATTCAACGTGATCGCGGGCGTACTTCCACCGACCAGCGGTAAGGTACACATGGACGGTGAGGATATCACTGGCCTGCCCCCGCACGAGCTGTTTCATAAGGGCCTGCTGCGCACCTTCCAGATCGCGCATGAGTTTTCGTCGATGAGCTGCCGTGAAAACCTGATGATGGTGCCCGGCGCACAATCCGGGGAATCGCTGTGGAACACATGGTTCGGGCGTAAGCGTATCGCGGATGAGGAACGCGCACTTAGGGCGAAAGCCGATGAGGTGCTGGAATTCCTGACAATCGAACATCTGGCCGATCACAAGGCCGGTCAGGTCTCGGGCGGTCAGAAGAAGCTGCTGGAACTTGGCCGAACCATGATGGTCGATGCCAAGATCGTGTTTTTGGACGAGGTCGGCGCTGGTGTGAACCGCACCCTCCTGATGACCATCGCCGACACGATCCTGCGCCTGAACAAGGAACGCGGCTATACCTTCGTCGTTATCGAGCACGACATGGATTTCATCGGCAAGATTTGCGACCCGGTCATTTGCATGGCCGAGGGCAAGGTGCTTGCCGAAGGTACTCTGGACGAGATCAAGGCCAATGAGCAAGTGATCGAAGCTTATCTGGGCACCGGCCTGAAGAACAAAGACAAGCTGGAGGCGGGCGCATGAGCGACAACCCCTACCAGGACGACAAGGGCAACAAGGACGCTTCGATCACCAATACGCATGGTGTCGGCACCATGACTCCAGCACATCGCAAAAGCGGTGAAACGCATCGGGTCGAGGGCGGTCCTTTCCTGATTGGCGACACCATGACTGGTGGCTATGGCAAAGGGCCGGACATCCTGCATGACTGCACCATCGCCGTTGATAAGGGCGAGATCGCGGTGATCGTCGGCCCCAACGGCGCGGGCAAATCCACCGCAATGAAGGCTGTGTTTGGCATGCTGGACGTACGCCAAGGGTCTGTGCGGCTGGATGGCGAAGATATCACCAATCTCAGCCCGCAAGACCGCGTGGTACGCGGCATGGGCTTTGTCCCGCAGACCTCGAACATTTTTACGTCGATGACGGTGGAAGAGAACCTTGAGATGGGCGCCTTCATCCGTCGTGACGATTTCTCGGATACGATGGAGCAGGTCTATGACCTCTTCCCCATTCTCCGCGACAAACGCAATCAGGCCGCCGGAGAGCTGTCAGGCGGCCAACGCCAACAGGTTGCCGTGGGCCGCGCGCTGATGACCCAGCCCAAGGTGCTGATGCTGGACGAACCCACCGCGGGTGTCTCACCCATCGTAATGGATGAGCTGTTTGACCGGATCATCGAGGTTTCCCGAACCGGGCTGCCGATCTTGATGGTCGAGCAAAACGCCCGTCAGGCGCTCGGGATCGCCGACAAGGGTTATGTGCTGGTTCAGGGGCGCAATGCCTATACCGGCACGGGCAAGGAACTGCTGGCCGATCCAGAAGTTCGCAAGAGTTTCTTGGGGGGATGACGCCAGTGACAGCTACTCTCGTGTTTGATCACTCTGAAATCAGGTCGAAAAGACGTACGAACTTGGAAAATGAGGTAACGAACTAATGGACTTCCTCAACGCCCTTGTGGCGCTCTCCAACTTCGTTCTTGTTCCCGCAATCGCCTATGGCAGTCAGTTGGCGCTGGGCGCTTTGGGGGTGACGCTGATCTACGGCATCCTGCGGTTTTCGAACTTTGCCCATGGCGATACGATGGCCTTTGGCGCGATGATCGCGGTGCTGGTCACTTGGGGCCTGCAAGCCGCAGGCGTCAGTTTCGGGCCGTTGCCAACGGCTCTGCTCGCCCTGCCCTTTGCCATTCTGGGCTGTATCGTTCTGGTGCTGATCACCGACCGGTTGGTCTATCACTTCTATCGGGAACAGAAGGCCAAGCCTGTCATTCTGGTGATCGTCTCGATGGGCGTGATGTTCATCATGAACGGGCTGGTTCGTTTCATCATCGGTCCGGATGACCAGAGGTTTTCAGACGGAGCGCGTTTCATCGTCTCGGCGCGAGATTTCAAGGCGATGACTGGGCTGCGTGAAGGGCTGGCAATCAAGACCTCCCAGGGCATCACGGTGATCGTCGCGGTTGTCGCCGTGGCGCTGTTGTTCTGGTTCCTGAACAAAACGCGCACTGGCAAATCGATGCGGGCCTATTCTGACAATGAGGATCTTGCGTTGCTGTCCGGTATCAACCCCGAGCGCGTGGTGATGATCACATGGATCATCGTTGCCGCGCTGGCGACCACTGCGGGCGTGCTTTACGGCCTCGACAAAAGCTTCAAGCCATTTGTCTATTTCCAGCTTTTGCTGCCGATCTTTGCCTCGGCTATCGTGGGTGGCCTAGGAAACCCTTTGGGCGCTATCGCGGGCGGTTTCATCATCGCGTTTTCTGAGGTGACGATCACCTACGCGTGGAAGAAAGTGCTCACCTATCTGGCACCTGAAAATCTGGAGCCGTCAGGTTTGGTGCAGTTCCTGTCCACCGATTACAAATTCGCTGTCAGCTTTGCCATTTTGCTGATCGTACTTCTGTTTAAGCCAACCGGCTTGTTCAAAGGAAAAGTGATATGAGCGAGCCCGTCAAAAACACGCTGCTTTTTGTGGTCGTCGGCGCACTCATCCTGTTGACCGGATTCACCCAAAGCTGGAACGCCGCAATCCTGATCCTGAACATGGGCTTGATCTCGGCCATCATGTCGATTGGCGTGAATCTGCAATGGGGCTTTGCTGGCCTCTTCAACGTTGGTGTCATGGGCTTTGTCGCGCTGGGCGGGCTGGCGGTTGTGCTGGTCTCGACACCCCCAACCCCCGGCGCCTGGTCTGGTGGAGGATATGGCGTCATCCTGTCGCTTTTGATGGGCGCGGCAACCGTGGTTGCAGCTGTGATGGTGGCCCAAAAAATGCCCAAGGGACGCACACAAACCTTTGCAATCATCGGTATTCTGGTCGTAGGTTTTTTTGTTTACCGCGCAATTTTTGATCCCAACGTAGCTGCGATCGAAGCGATTGATCCTGCTGTCGCAGGTAATATCGGCGGTTTGAACCTTCCTGTCCTATTCGCTTGGCCTGCCGGGGGACTTTTGGCGGCGGGCGCAGCATGGCTGATCGGAAAAACGGCGCTGGGCCTGCGCTCGGACTATTTGGCAATTGCCACACTTGGTATCGCCGAGATCATCATCGCCGTCATGAAAAACGAGGACTGGCTGGCACGTGGTGTCAAGAACGTCTACGGCATTCCACGTCCCTCACCGGTAGTTGGCTACGAAGTTGAATTGCAGCAAGACCCAACTTTCCTTGCAAGGGCCGAGTGGTTCGGGCTGGATCCGGTTACTGCCTCGACGCTTTCCGTCAAGCTAGGCTACTCTTTGCTGTTCCTGATCGTGCTCCTGGTGCTGCTGTGGATGGCTCAGATGGCGTTGAAAAGCCCTTGGGGCCGCATGATGCGCGCCATCCGCGACAACGAGGTTGCCGCCGAGGCGATGGGCAAGGATGTCACCCGCCGCCATCTACAGATCTTCGTGCTGGGCTCGGCCATCTGCGGCATCGCCGGTGCGATGATGACCACTTTGGACGGGCAGCTGACGCCGGGCACTTACAACCCGCTCCGCTTTACCTTCCTTGTCTGGGTCATGGTGATCGTCGGCGGGTCGGGCAACAATTTCGGAGCCGTACTGGGAGCGTTCCTGATCTGGTTCCTGTGGGTTCAGGTTGAACCCATGGGCCTGTGGCTGATGAACCTGATAACCTCAGGCATGCCTGACGGCAGCGCACTTAAGACGCATCTGATCGATAGCGCCGCACATATGCGCCTGTTCACCATGGGACTGATTCTTTTGATTGTTCTCAGATTCAGTCCAAGAGGGTTGATCCCCGAGAAATAAGCAAAATTTCTTGCGAAATTCCCCTAACGCACCGTTAATCGGTGCGTTTTATTGTGCGGCGAGTCAGAACGCTCTAAATCGGTGTATCGTGATCCACCACATCGCGCTGTGCCCCATACCATGTTTGTTTGGTGCGGAGTTGTAACGATCTGACAGTTAACCAAGATGAGAGCACCGTAGTCGCAATGATTAAACCACTCAGAGTTTTCGCAATCGGGATCCCGCTGATGGCAACGCTATCAGCGTGTATTCCCTCACCCGAACAATTGGAGACCACCCCGGTCAAGGTCCAGACGCCCAAAGGTGTTGTGACCTGTCAGCTTTACCGCCAGGACCGCGTCACCTGGGACCGCGCAATCGATTTTCCGGCCACCAAAATGTCGGTGCCCGAGGCGGATAATTATTGCAGACAGGAAGGCCTGCGCCGGCTTAATCGATAACAATATGGGCGCGCGACTGGTTCGGCGCGCGCCGCACTCCGGATTCTAGCGATTGCGGAACAAGCCGCCCAGTATGCCCCTGACGATGCGGCGGCCAGTTGTTCCTTTCAGCTCTTTGATCACGGCCTCGCTCATGGCTGTGGCGAAGGTATCCTTTTTGCGCGAAAGACGAGAAGACGATCGCCCAACGCGATTGCCCGAATACCTTCGGGCCGAGGCGTATTCGCGTTCTGCCGGGCTCTGCTGTTCCAGAACTTCGTCGGATTCCGCCTGTTCCGCCGCATTCGCAGCGGCATCCGCGCGCGCCTGCAGAATCTCAAACGCCGATTTGCGGTCGATACGCTTGCCGTATTTTGCATCCATCGGCGAAGCTTTGATCACCGACTGACGCTCAGCTTTGGTAATCGGACCAAGTTGAGAGCCCGGTGGCCGGATCAAAGTGCGCTCGACCACGCCCGGAACACCTTTCTTTTGCAACATCGAGGTCACGGCCTCGCCCACGCCCACCTCTCGGATTGCGGTCTCAGTATCGAAAGCTGGGTTTTCACGATAGGTCTCAGCAGCAAGTCGCAGATTCTTGCGGTCGCGCGCTGTGAAGGCCCGCAGCGCATGTTGGACCCGGTTGCCCAGCTGACCCAAAATATCTTCCGGGATGTCTGCCGGATTCTGCGAGATGAAATAAACGCCAACGCCCTTTGATCGGATCAGGCGCGCCACCTGCTCGACCTTGTCCACCAGCACCTTGGGGGCGTCCTCGAACAGCAAGTGCGCTTCGTCAAAGAAGAACACCAGCTTCGGTTTTTCAGGGTCCCCCACTTCGGGCAGTTCTTCAAACAATTCGCTAAGCAGCCACAACAGGAAAGTCGCGTATAGGCGCGGAGAGCCCATCAGCTTGTCAGAGGCCAGAATGTTCACCATCCCCTGCCCGTTCGCATCTGTCCGCATCAGGTCGGCCAGGTCCAACGCAGGCTCGCCAAACAGATTGGTACCGCCCTGGTTTTCCAGAACCAGCAAGCGGCGTTGAATAGCACCGATCGAAGATGTCGAGACATTGCCATAGCGCAGCGATAGTTGGGCGCGATTCTCGCCTATCCAGACCAGCAATGCCTGCAGGTCTTTCAAGTCGAGCAGCGGCATGCCTTCTTCGTCTGCGACCCGAAAGGCGATGTTCAGAATGCCTTCCTGCGCCTCGCTCAGCTCCATCAGTCGCGATAGTAGCAGTGGGCCCATCTCGGTCACTGTGGTCCGGACCGGATGCCCCTGCTCGCCAAACAGATCCCAGAACGTGACTGGACACGCGGCGTAAGAGAATGTGCCGAACCCGATCTTCGCGGCCCGATCCAAAAAAGCCTGGTGTAATTTGTGGGTTTCGCTTCCAGGCAGCGCCAGCCCCGACAAGTCCCCTTTCACATCGGCCAGAAACACTGGAACCCCTGCCTGTGAGAAGCCTTCAGCCAGAATTTGCAGCGTAACCGTTTTGCCCGTACCGGTCGCACCAGCAATCAGGCCATGGCGGTTCGCATATTTCAGCGACAGCCCCTGTGCCACTGAATAGCTGTCGCCACCACCGCCTACGAAGATCTTGTTGTCCATTGAAAATCTGTCCCGAATTCTACCGATCTGCTGCAAGCATACAAAGTTAACCTTTCGCTGCGAGAGTAAATGTTGCTTCTCGTGGCCTGGCTGCGGTGGCAAACTTCCTCCCTGTCGACTGGCCGTGCCTTTGGGCACGGCTTTTTTTTAAATTCTACGAAAACCGAAAGACGCAAGAATAGTTTTTTAGGGTTAGGAGTTGACCAACGGGTTCCCCTTTCGTAACGTCTGCGCATAACTAAGTCGGCCAGTCCGACGGGGAGAAAATATTCAGGAAGGGAGCCGCTCCACCGGCTCCCTTTTTCGTTGCAGATCGCGGTGTTTCCCACGCATTTCGGCAAAAAACGATCAATTCACGGTCTGGAATTCGGATTTACCCTGACACCACTGAATTGCGGTGATAGAGGAAACAAAAAACTGGATCAGTTAGATGAGGCATTCATGATCAGGAAACTTGTCCCTTTTAATGTGGCGGCCGCAGCACTGTTGTGCGGAACAGTATTTGCGCAGGAAACCACACAGCAACCTGAAGCCGGTGCTGAAGCCGAAGTTGGCAGCGATCTGGATCTGGGTGAATCCGGTCCCCGTGTTGGCGAGCAATACGTCAAAGAACAAACGGGTGAATGGAATATTTCCTGCATCAAAACCGAAGGCGAAGACGATCCCTGCGCGATGGTTCAGATCCTCAATAACCAACAGGGTGATCCGATTGCCGAAGTTTCGATCGGAAAACTGCCCGAAGGCGGTGCCGCTGTTGCTTGGGCGAATGTCGTTGTACCGCTCGAAACCCTGCTGCAGGCGCAATTGGCTATGTCGATCGATGGGGCACCGCGCAAGCTTTACAATTATCACCACTGCATTCCGGTTGGCTGCGTGGCGCAACTGGGTTTGACTCAGGGTGATATCGACGCGATGAAATCAGGCCAAAAGGCGGTGCTGTCGCTGGTTCCTGCGCGCCTGCCAGATCAGGTTCTGAATATGGACATGTCTTTGTCTGGCTTCACAGCAGGCTTTGACGGGCTGAATGTTTCCATAAACTAAGCCCCGCAAAAACATCGAATAAGAAAGCCGCCGTGATAACACGGCGGTTTCTTCATATACGCTTCAACGCAAGAACGGCGTTCAGCCCACCAAAGGCGAAAGCATTGCTAAGGGCGACATTAACTTTCGCCTCACGCGACTCGTTTGGCACCACATCCAGCGCGCATTCGGGGTCGGGCTCTTCATAGCCAATGGTCGGGGCGATCACCCCGTCGCGCAGGGCCATGATACAGGCTAATAGCTCAACTGCGCCGGTACCGCCGATCAGGTGTCCGTGCATGGACTTTGTTGACGAAATCATCAGATCGTCGGCGTGTGGACCAAACACACCAGCAACGGCTGCACATTCGGTTTTGTCATTTGCAGCCGTGCCGGTCCCATGGGCATTTATGTAACCCACATCGCTTGCATTCAGCCGTGCATCCGATAACGCCCCGGCCATGGCCCGTGCTGCCCCTTGTTTGCTGGGCATAACTATGTCGGCCGCGTCCGAGGACATGGCAAAGCCCACGACCTCGCACAGGATATCTGCTCCGCGCGCGCGCGCGTGTTCGTATTCTTCGAACACAAAAACACCCGCACCTTCGCCTTGCACCATCCCGTTTCGGTTTGCGCTAAAGGGCCGACAGGCATCTTTTGACATGACGCGAAGCCCTTCCCATGCCTTGACGCCCCCAAAGCACAGCATCGACTCCGAGCCACCGGTCACCATTGCGGGCGCTGCCCCGCTGCGCACCATCTGAAATGCCTGCGCCATCGCATGGTTCGAAGACGCACACGCTGTTGATACTGTAAAGCTAGGGCCTTTGAGGTTGTGCTCCATCGAAACGTGGCTGGCCGCCGCGTTGTTCATCAGCTTGGGCACGACAAAAGGATGCACGCGATTTTTGCCATCCTCGTAAACCGAGCGGTAGTTGTCATCCCAGGTGGAGACGCCACCACCGGCCGTTCCCAGCACCACCCCCGACCGCGCGGCTGTGTCACCCGAGAATACGATACCGGATTGATCGATCGCTTCTTTGGCGGCGGTTAACGTGAACTGCGTGAACCGATCATACAGCGTCATCTGTTGGCGGTTGAAACGGCCCTCGGCCTCAAAACCCCGGACTTGACCACCGATCTTGATCGACAGACGATCCACATCACGAAACTCAAGCTCGGAGATACCGCAGCGGCCCTCACGCATGGCTTCCAGAGTGTCGGGGACGGAATGGCCCAACGCGTTAATGGTGCCAGCACCCGTAATGACGACGCGTTTCATACCGGCGGTCAGACCTTTTCAGACACGAGTTTTTCGATACCCGCAATGATCGCTGTCACATTCGAAATGTCGAAATCGCCGGATGTGGGCTCGTTTGCGTTGAAGGGCACCGTGATATCGAACTCTTCCTCGATGGCAAAGATACTCTCAACAAGACCCAGGCTATCGATGCCCAATTCTTCGAGCGTACTGTCGGGCGTCACATCCGAAGGCTCAAGCACGGCCTGTTCGGCAATGATTGCTATGACGCGGTCGCTGATGCTCATCTCGATCCCCTGATTTTCGCCTTGGGGATGATTTAATCACTTGAAGGCTGTTTGAAAACAGCCTTTTTCAACGCCTCGACGTCGCGCGACAATCGGGGCAGACGACGTTGGGCTTTATATATCTCGGTATGGCTTTCCATTTTAATGCCCGGGTAGCCCATGATCACGCGACCAGCAGGAACATTTGACAGAATCTTGGTGCCGCCACCGGCAATCACGCCATCCCCGATGAAAATATTGTCGACAACACCAGTCTGACCACCCAGTACTACGTTATTACCAATCTCGACCGAACCAGAAACGCCGGTTTGCCCACATAACAAACAATCCTGCCCGACTCGGGTGTTGTGTCCCACGTGGACAAGATTATCCAGTTTCGATCCACTTCCGATTACAGTATTGCGTATGGTCCCGTTGTCGACAGTGCAGTTCGAGCCGACTTCGACGTCGTCGCCAATCTCGACCGCACCCAGCGAATGGATGCGCAACCAGCTTTGCGCCTTTGCATCCCCCTGATCACCCAGAGTTTTCCGCGCATTTTCGGCACCCGAGACTTCTGGTGTGACATAGCTGAAACCGTCCCCGCCGATACGGGCACCCGGCTGCGCGATAAAGCGATCACCGATTTGAGCCCGCGCACCGATGCTGACCATTTCGCGCAGCAGCGCGTTTTCACCAAGCGACGCATCCATACCGATCACGCAATGCGGGCCGATAACCGAACCCGCGCCGACGCGCGCGCGCGCACCGATAACAGCAAGCGGGCCGAGCGATACGTCAACCCCGATCTCGGCGGTTTCATCAATGACAGCCGATGGATGAATTCCCGGCGCAATCCCCTGCCCGCGATCCAGCATCGCGGTGATCCCCGCCATCGCCATGCGGGGGCGTTGCACAAAAATGGCGGCCTCAAGCCCCAGTGCTTTCCAGTCCGCGCCATCCCACAAAACCGCGGCCCGTGCTGTACCGGTCTCCAAGGCTTCAGCATATTTTGGCGACATCGCCATGGCCAGATCGGTTGGCCCGGCATCTCCCGGCTCGGCTGCCCGCAAGATGGTCAGACCAGTCTGGCCTTCTGCGACGACCCCCAGGGAATCGGCGATTTGTTGAACGGTAAACTGCATGTCGGGCGTCCTCGTGGCGGGATTTGCCTCGTGATTACCCTTGAACGTCCGGCAGGACCACCCCTGCCTTTTGCAGCGCTTCCCAGATCTTGCGATCCCGGTCATACACGTCGCGGCGATACTGCACCTCGCCTTTGGGGCCAATATAGGCCGTGCGATAAATCAGATGCACCGGAATTTTTTTATCCAGTTCAACCTTCGTTTCTTTGCCCGTGTTCAGAACGCGGTGGAAAAACGCCTTAGGATCCTCTTCCTGCTTGGCCAGCAGCTTATAGGCAAACTCGAACGGTTGCGCCAAACGGATGCATCCATGAGAGAATGCCCGAACCTCGCGTGCGAACAGAGATTTCTGAGGCGTATCATGCAGATAGATGTTGTACTTATTAGGGAACATGAACTTCACCAGCCCAAGTGCGTTGCTTTTGCTCGGGGGCTGACGCATGGAAAACGGGAAATTACGCGCAGTGAACTGGGTAAAGTCAACCGCTCCACGATTTACCTGACGGCCACGGCGGTCGGTGATCTGGATATGGCCGACAGCATTTGGATTGGCCCGTAATTGCGGCAGATATTCCTTCGTGATGATCGAGCGTGGCACATACCAACTTGGGTTGATCACCATATGCTCCATCTCATCCGAGAACTCTGGGCTACGGCGATCATGTGTGTTTTTGCCGATCACGGCACGAGTCTCAAACGTGACCTGCCCGTCATCGACGATCTTGGCAGAAAAATCGGCCAGATTCACCAGAATATGCCGCTCACCACGGTCTTTGGGTAACCAGCGCTCCCGTTCAAGCGCAACGTAAACAGCTTTCAAGCGGTCTGAAACTGGGCGATTGATCTCGGAAATAGTGCCTTTGCCAGCTACGCCATCCGCCTCAAGACCATGAGCAGCCTGAAAGGATTGCACCGCCGCAAACAGCGCATCATCATAGTTTGGGCTGGCAGTAGGCTTCAGATAACCCATCGCGACAAGTCGATTGCGCAGCCTGATGACACTGTTCCCTGTGTCCCCAAGCTCAAGCTTGGAGACAGGAACGGTCTCGCCCCAGCCACCTTGTGTCATCAACGCTTCCAGCGCCTTCTTCTGTTTCAACAGCGCAAGATACTGGCGCGATTGAGGCATCATATCCCTGAAATAGGTATCACCCTGGCTGGAAACGAGCAGTTCAAGATGCTCTGCGGCGCTGTGTCGTTCCACCGCCCGCACTAGGCCGGGATCAATCTGCGAAGGCGTTACAGAACCGGAATGCAAGTCTCTGGCATATTTGACAAAAACCCGAGTCAGCTCGGCCTCGAGCACGCCCAGATCACGGGTGTTGCGCGCGTCCTGCATCTTTGTCTTCAAAGTCTGGACGTCGTAACGTGCCCCAGGCAATCCATGCAGATCGGTCGTCGAAAGCGCTTCGATCAGGGCTTTGCGTCGTGCAGAATGTTCGGGCGTATCGCCAACCCAAACCGGATCAAACCCGTTTGTGCGATAAAACTCAGCAATAGCCGGGCTGTTGGACACACTTTCCGCAACGGCCAATTGAAACGCTGTGCCATCCGTCCCCGCCTGCGCGACTGAGGCCGAAGCCACAAGGAAAGCGGCGATAAAAACACTTGAACGAGCACGGGTAACAAATGACATAGGATGGCCCTGTTTCTTCAATGACTTGTCACGCCCTATAAGCGGCGTCTGAAAATAATGTTTTGCTGAGCGCCTGATGTCTATTCACAAATTCATCACCAGACCGCTTCTTTGACCCCTGGTGCGCGTTTGCATCGCCGACGCGCGAACTGCGCCAAAAGCAAGCATACTTGCATCAGTTGCGCAAAAAACTGCCGAAATTTCCCCCTTGATTTGACTGCGACCAAAGATTTCTTGGCTGTTGAATCCTACTGTGCCATAAATCCCGCATCTGGGATGGGAAAAAATTAATACGGCGCGCGTAACATCGTGTGCAGGCAGGAACAGTACGGGACGAAACAAAAAATGACCAAGAGCAGTACCTCGGGCCTGACCCGGCGTGCCCTATTGGGCGCATTCGCCGCAACAGCAGTTGTTGCAGCCCCCACATATTCCAACGCAGCAGGTTTCCTTCGCGGCGGAGGTGATATTCGCCGTATCCGCATGTATTCCGGCCGTACCGGTGAACGTATCGATATGGTCTATTGGGTTGATGGCAAATACATCAAAGACGCGGTGAAAGAGGTCAATCACTTCATGCGCGACTGGCGCAGCGATCAAGTCAAGTCAGTGGACCTGAGGACCATCGACATCATGGCGGCCACCCACAATCTTCTGGATGTCAGCGAACCCTACATGCTGTTGTCCGGTTACCGCTCGCCGCAAACCAACGCAATGCTGCGCCGCCGCTCGCGGGGTGTTGCCAAGAATTCGCTTCATATGAAGGGTCAGGCTGCTGATCTGCGACTGTCATCACGCTCTGTCTCGCAAATGGGCAAAGCAGCGATGGCCTGCCGTGCCGGTGGCGTTGGACAGTATTATCGTTCGAATTTCGTTCACATGGATTGCGGTGTCATCCGCTCGTGGCGCGGCTAATCGAGCATTTCATCTTTCGCTTTTGCACAACCCCCATCAGATAGTTCTGGCGGGGGTTTTGTTTTGCCTGGAAAGAACAGGTTCGTGCACCGTCAGTTCTGCGTAATATGACGACTAGCAAGGGTGAAATGGCGCACCTGAGAGGATTCGAACCTCTGGCCTCTGCCTTCGGAGGGCAGCGCTCTATCCAGCTGAGCTACAGGTGCCTTGGCCGTTAGCTACCCTCGTTCCAATCCGGGTGCAACTGCAAATCCGCAGTACGTCAGGCAAACAGATCGTGGGCAAGCTCCAACGCATCGATCAGGGTGTCGACCTCATCCGTCGTGTTATAAAGCCCAAAGCTGGCACGACAGGTAGCAGTGACCCCCAAAAGGTCCATCAGCGGCCCGGCGCAATGGTGCCCTGCGCGCACTGCGACACCCTTTTTGTCCAGAATGGTAGAAACATCATGGGCATGCCCTGCCCCATCCAGAGTAAAGCTGAATATCGCGGCTTTGTTCGCTGTGGTGCCTTGAACCTGCAGCCAGTTCAATCCATTCAACCGTTGCATCGCATAGTCGCGCAAGCCGGCCTCATGCGATGCAATGCTCTCCATGCCAAGGTCCATCATATAGTCAAGCGCCACACCCAACCCGATGGTCTGCACGATGCCGGGGGTTCCGGCCTCGAACTTCATTGGTGGATCGTTGTAGATCACCTGATCCTTTGAAACCTCTTTGATCATGTCACCGCCACCTATAAAGGGGCGCATTTCAGCCATGCGGTCCGATTTGATAAAAATTGCGCCAGAACCGGATGGGCCGTACAGTTTATGACCCGTGATGGCATAGAAGTCACATCCGATGTCATCGACATTGACGGGCATATGAACCGCGCCCTGGCTGCCATCCACCAGAACCGGAACGCCTTTGACGTGGGCGGCTTGCGTGATTGCTTTGACATCAACCACAGAGCCCAGCACGTTCGAGCACTGGGTCACCGCAACCAGCTTTGTCTTGGGGCCAATGGCGTCGATTACCGCCTGAGGGTCAAGATGGCCGGTCGCATCGATGTCGATCCATTTCAGCACCACGCCCTGCCGTTCGCGCAGGAAGTGCCACGGCACGATGTTGGCGTGATGTTCCATCACGCTGAGGACAATCTCGTCCCCCGCCTGCAGGCGTGGCATTGCCCAACCGTAGGCGACCAAATTGATTCCCTCGGTCGTACCCGAATTCAGGACAATCTCATTCTCGTTTGATACGCCCAGAAACCGCGCAACCGTGCCACGGACGGCCTCATATTTCTCGGTCGCGAGATTTGACAGATAGTGAAGCCCTCGATGCACGTTCGAATATTCGTGCGCATAGGCCTGCGTGATCGCGTCGATCACTACCTGGGGTTTCTGCGCGGAGGCCCCGTTGTCTAGATAAGTCAGCGGCTTTCCGTTGACCTGACGTGACAGGATCGGAAAATCTGCGCGGATTTTTTGTACGTCATACATAGACAGGACTTCCCTATACAGACCCGGCGGGGATCAGCCAAAGAACAAACGGGACGGCCACAAGACCAGAGATCAGGATCACCACAAACGATTTTCCCAACGACTGAAATCGATGCGCCTCGTTGAGAAAATGCAAGGTGATGTAAAGGCTAAGACCCAGCATCGCCAGACTGGCCGGTAAGAATAGAAACGGCAGCGCTGCAACCAGCGCTAGAATGATTGCTTGCCCCGCAATTTGCAGGATTTGCAACCAGACAATCAGCGTCATGAAGTCATTGAACGTTCCCGTTCCACCCAGGACGCGGCCCACTAATAGGAACGTCACGACGCTGATCATGATTGCCGCGACGGAAACAAAAAGCGTCCTCGATAGTGGCTCAGCCAGTTGCTGAACATCCGGACTGATAAGCGGCAGGACGAAGCTGGACGCAGACTGGACCAGAGCGTTCAGGATCACCGCGAGAGAGAAGGCGAGCCACAGTACATCCGTACCCAGCCGCAACGCGAGCAATCGTCTTGCGGCTTCGGCTGGATTGGACAGGGTCAGAACGACCAGGTTGAGCAGTGCGGTGGAATTCATTTAGCAGCCTTTTGCGATTGCTTGAGGCCCGACAACCAGAACCAGAGAAAAACCGCAACCCATAACAGCCCCACAAGTGTTTGCGCTGACCCGGGGCCGATGAAACCGGACACCAGCCCATTCAGCAACACCAAAGGCGCTGACGCGAGAAGCGCCCAGAACAAGGCTAGCCGCGCACCATAGCTGGTGCCAACGCCCCCCATCATTCGCGCGATGAAATGGGTGAGCCAAGCAAGAAGATAAAAGCACAATGGCAGAATAAAGACCGAGCCCAACAGGGCCCCGCCCATCAGCATGTTCAGCTCTATTCCTTCCAGATGAGCTCTCCGTGCAAGGCCGGGCAATTGTGCGATAAAGCCTATTACACAGAACGCCATCACAAACGCCAATGCGCGATCTTCGCGCGGCCCCATATCAAGCAGCCGACGCACCACACGCCCCGGTCCGCGATACGTGGCCACGATATCGGTTGTGACAGGCATCAGCGTCGGCGTGCCAGCCAATCTTGCAATCGGGACACGATATCAGCTGCCAGATCCTCGTCCTCGATTTCATCGACGGCTTCAGCCAAGAAGGCCAGTGTCAACATGTCGGTTGCTTCCGCAGTTGGTACTCCACGCGAGCGCAGGTAGAACAAAGCCGTTTCATCAATGGCGCCCGAGGTCGAACCATGCGAACACGCAACGTCATCGGCGTAAATCTCGAGCTCGGGCTTTGCGAGGAACTGACTGTCATCGTCCAGAAGCAGCGACTGGCTGATCTGGTAACCGTCGGTTTTCTGAGCACCTTCCTTCACCAAGATCTTGCCCTGAAAAACACCCGTCGCACCGTTGCGAAGCACCTTCTTGAACACTTGGCGGCTCTCGCAATTCACCGCATCATGGGTGACAAAGACCGTGTCATCATGGAGAAAATCACCGTCTCCAACACACGCACCCGCCACGTGCGCGACCGCATCATCACCCGTCAGTTCGACGACTTGCTCGTTTCGCGTTAAAACTCCGTTCACGGTCAGCGTGAAGGATTTATAGACGGATTCTTTGCCAAGCCGCGAGAACATATGAGTCGCCGCACGGCGTTGATGATCCCTGCCCTGCGCACGGATATGATGCAATGTGCCATTGTCGGCGATATCGATCTCCATACATTTGTTGAAGCGCGAAGCTGCGGGTCCGTTTTCAAGGATCGTGACTTCGGCACCGCTTTCAACCCGAACGACGTGATGCAGGATCGCATCCGACGTTTCAGATTCATGGCGATAAATCAGGTTAATCGGTTTGCTCGGCTTGCCGGATACATGAATGGCAACTCCATCTGACGCATAGGCCGTGTTCAGCGCCGCCAAGGGACGCGCCACTGGATCTTGGCCTTTTGCTTCAAGAACGCCGTATAACTCTTTGGCCCAATGGATATCTTTGCAACAGATATCTTCCAGCCGATCGATCGTTACACCCTCCAGAGACAGATCATCAGACTCTTCCGGGCTGAATACGCCATCAATGAAAACGATCTTCAGTCGGTCGAGCGCGTGGAACAGAGCCGGTTCATCCGTTTTGAACAAAGCAGCACTGGGAGCTTCCGCAGAGACCAGAGTGTCTGGACGGGTATATTTCCAGTATTCATCTCGACGACTGGGCAAACCCATCGCGCGTACACGTGCAATTGCGGCTTCGCGCGCTTTGCGTGTGCATCCCGCATCCGGCATGGTCAGCGCTGCCAGCCGTTCCTCGGTCGCCGTTTGTTTCGCTTGGGGTAATGCCATCAGTTCACCTCGGCCAGGATGTCGGCATAGCCGTTGTTTTCCACTTCCAGCGCGAGTTCGGGGCCACCGGATTTCACGATACGACCATCCGCCATGATGTGAACCACGTCAGGTTTGATGTGATCGAGAAGCCGCTGATAGTGCGTGATAACAAGGAAACCCCGCCCTTCATCGCGCAGGGCGTTCACTCCCTCGGCCACCAGCTTCATCGCGTCCACGTCAAGGCCCGAGTCTGTCTCATCCAGGATGCACATCTTCGGCTCAAGCATCGCCATTTGCAGGATTTCGTTGCGCTTTTTCTCACCACCCGAAAAGCCAACATTGACCGGACGTTTCAACATTTCAGCGTCGATTTTCAGCGCCTTGGCCTTGGCACGAACCTCTTTCAAAAAATCCGTCGCCGATAGCTCTTCCTCGCCACGTGCTTTGCGCTGCGCATTCACGGCGGTGCGCAGGAAGGTCATGTTGCCCACACCGGGAATCTCGACCGGGTACTGGAACGCCAGAAACACACCTGCGGCTGCACGTTCTTCCGGTTCCATTTCAAGCAGATCCTCGCCATCAAGCGTCGCGCCGCCCTCGGTCACCTCATAGCCATCACGACCAGACAACACGTAGCTGAGCGTTGATTTGCCCGAGCCATTGGGCCCCATGATCGCATGCACCTTGCCAGGCTCGACCGTCAGGTCGACCCCTTTCAGAATTTGCTTGTCTTCTTCCTCAAGTTTGACGTGCAGGTTATTGATTTCCAGCATTTTCTGTCCTTTAGCATCTCGCAAGGGGCGCATTGCGACCCCGATAAGTTCTTATCCCAGCACCTTGCGGATCACGCGGGCGATGATCCATCCAAGCAACGCGCCTGCGCCCACTGCCCAAACCGGGTTTATGAAGTCCATGTACTTGGTATTGACGTAAGCAACCCCCAACAGGCCGCCGAGCACCGGCAACGCATAGCCAAGCACGGTCAGGACATCGTCCTTTCGGATTCGCTGTTGGGGTTTTGGTGTCATCAGCCGACTGATCCCTCAAGGCTGATTGCCACAAGCTGTTGCGCTTCCATCGCAAATTCCATCGGCAGCGCCTGCAGAACGTCCTTGCAGAACCCGTTGACGACCAAGGCCACGGCTTCTTCCTCGTCCATGCCACGCTGACGGCAATAGAACAGCTGATCGTCATCCACTTTTGATGTCGTCGCCTCGTGCTCGACCCGAGATGAGTTGTTCTTCACCTCGATATACGGAACCGTATGCGCCCCGCATTTGTCGCCAATAAGCAAGCTGTCGCACTGCGTATAGTTGCGGCTATCCTTGGCCTTTGGATGCATCGACACCAGACCACGATAGGTGTTCTGCGCCTTACCGGCACTGATCCCTTTCGATACGATCCGCGACTTGGTGTTCTTGCCCAGATGAACCATCTTGGTGCCGGTATCGGCCTGCTGCATGTTGTTGGTGATCGCGATCGAGTAGAACTCACCCTGGCTATCGTCGCCACGCAGGATGCAAGACGGGTATTTCCAGGTTACGGCTGAGCCGGTTTCGACCTGCGTCCACATCACCTTGGAGCGATCACCCCGACAATCGGCGCGCTTGGTCACGAAGTTGTAGATACCGCCCTTGCCATTCTCATCTCCGGGGAACCAGTTCTGAACGGTCGAGTATTTCACCTCGGCATCTTCTTCGACGATGATCTCGACAACCGCCGCGTGCAACTGAGCGGTGTCGCGCTGGGGCGCGGTGCAGCCTTCCAGATATGAGACGTAAGAGCCCTTGTCGGCGATGATCAGCGTGCGCTCAAACTGGCCGGTATTTTCAGCATTGATGCGGAAATATGTGCTCAGTTCCATCGGGCAGCGTACGCCCGGCGGGACGTAGACGAATGAACCATCCGAGAATACAGCCGAGTTGAGCGTGGCATAGAAATTGTCCGAGACCGGTACGACCGTCCCCAGGTATTTCTTGACGAGTTCCGGATGCTCTTTGATCGCCTCGGAAATCGAGCAGAAGATAACGCCGGCTTTCTTCAACTCTTCCTGAAAAGTCGTCCCGACCGAAACCGAGTCAAATACTGCATCAACAGCAACCTTACGGCCTTCTGCCGGTGCATTCTCAGCGCCCTCGACACCTGCCAGGATCATCTGTTCTTTCAGAGGGATACCCAGCTTTTCGTAAGTCGCCAGAAGTTTGGGATCGACCTCATCAAGAGATTTGGGTTTATCTTCCATCGATTTCGGACGGGCATAATAATACTGGTCCTGAAAGTCGATCGGCGGGTAGTGCACCATCGCCCATTTAGGCTCTTCCATCTGGGTCCAGCGCTCGAACGCGGCCAGACGCCATTCGGTCATCCACTCAGGTTCATCATTTTTGTCCGAGATCAGACGAACGATATCGGGATTCACGCCTTTTGGCGCATACTCCATCTCGATATCAGTTTCCCAGCCGTATTTATAAGTGCTGACCTCGCGAACCGCGTCTACGGTTTCCTGATCGACACCCTCTTTCACCTGGGTCTGGTCCAAAGCGGCCATAATTCACCCTCCGTCAGATCACGCGGCCCGCGCGCGATGCTTTTTCTCTTTTTCAAGCCACGTTTCCGCGAAACGCAGCACATCTTCTTCTGCCGTCTCTGGCCCCAGCGATACGCGGATTGCGCTGGAGGCGGTCATCTCATCAAATCCCATGGCCGTCAGTACGGCGCTTGCACGAACCTTGCCGCTGGAACAGGCCGAGCCTGCGCTGACCGCAAATCCCGACAAATCCATCTGCATGACCTGGGTCTCACCCTTCCAGCCTGGTGTGGCGAAGCACAGAGTGTTGGGGAGTCGCCCTTGGTCTTTCCCGACAAAAATAGTAGCTTTCGTACCAGCCTCAAGAGCGTTTTCTAGAATATTTCTAAGTTCTGCAACGTTTTCCCAAACGCCATTTGCTAAATCACGGGACGCGGCTTCAGTTGCTGCTCCGAACCCCGCAATTCCAGTGACATTTTCTGTACCCGAGCGACGCCCCATCTCCTGCCCGCCGCCCTTGATTTGCGCAGCAAGATCGGTGCCGCGCTTCATCACCAACGCCCCGATCCCTTTTGGCCCGCCAAGTTTGTGGGCTGAAATCAGCGCCATCTCAGCCCCCAGCCAGTTGAAGGCTATCGGCAACTTACCAAAAGCCTGAGTCGCGTCAGTGACCGCAAGACCGGCAGGCAAAGACTGAACAATCCCGGTTTCCGAATTGGCCAGTTGCAGCGTGGATCGGGACGCCTCCAGAACGTCAACGTGCCCACTCTGGGCCACAGGCAAAACCTCATCAATCCAGGCCCTTACCGCGTCATGTTCAATCGTTGCGCCTTGAAGATCGCGCCCCGCCATGGCCAAAGCCGCTGCCTCCGTCGCGCCGGATGTAAACACGATGTCGGCACCATCGGCCCCAAACGCTGTTGCGATTTGAGCGCGCGCTTTCTCGACCACCGCTTTTGCGGCGCGCCCTTCGGCATGGACCGAGGACGGATTGCCCACCAAATCCATCGCCGCGATCATTGCATCGCGGGCCTCGGGCCTCAGAGCGGCGGTTGCGTTATGGTCGAGATAAACCCGTTTCATAGATGTATCTTTTCCAAGATGGGTTTTGACGGAACACAGAAAAACGTCATCAGATCAATCGTCCACGACTGCGAACAAGCTAGGAACAGCGGGACACGGTGCAAGATCATTCCGAATTACATCCGACAGCCGCGTTTGATGCAGGAATACGTAAACATTCGCGCTCAGGCTTTCCCACAACCGATTGGTCAGTGACTGCGCCCGGCTGCCCGAAGACGCGCCCGAGGCACCTGCCCCCTTGTGCATCGCATCCACCGTCTCATCAACCGCGGCCAGTATCTCGACCACACGGATTTCCGAGGCAGGTCGCGCCAGGCGATAGCCCCCACCCGGTCCGCGTACTGAACTGACCAGATCAGCTCGGCGCAGTTTCACGAAAAGCTGCTCCAAATACGGTAGTGAAATATCCTGACGTTCGGAAATCTCGCCCAACGTGACAAGTTTGTCCGAGGACTGAAGGGCGATATCCGCCAGCGCAACCATCGCATAGCGGCCTTTGGTCGACAGCTTCATTTTGTTTCCTTCAGGCAAGAACTGCGCGAAAACATTGACGTCGCCCGAGCCAGTGCGTATCTCCCACTGACAGCGTTTTCACGCGACACAATGTAATTAGAACCGTTCTAAGGTACCTGAGGATTACCGTCAAGTTAATCTCGGGGCCGACGCGTCAAAAAACAGGACCAAAGCACACATGCCCGAGGTGATTTTTCCCGGACCCGAAGGCCGCCTGGAAGGCCGCTACCACCCGCAAAAGGAAAAAGACGCACCGATCGCTATCGTGCTTCACCCGCATCCACAATTTGGCGGGACCATGAACAACAAGGTGGTCTATAACCTGCATTACGCCTTTTACAACATGGGCTTCACGGTTCTGCGTTTTAACTTTCGCGGCGTTGGTCGCAGCCAGGGTGAGTATGACCAGGGTGTAGGTGAGCTGAGCGATGCAGCATCAGCGCTGGATTACCTTCAGTCGATGAACAACAACTCCAAGCATTGCTGGGTAGCTGGGTTTTCGTTCGGTGCATGGATCGGAATGCAGCTTCTGATGCGCCGCCCCGAGATCACTGGCTTCATCAGTGTATCGCCGCCCGCAAACATGTACGACTTTTCGTTCCTGGCACCCTGCCCGTCTTCTGGCTTGATCATCAACGGATTGGCGGACCGTGTGGCACCACCTGCAGACACTGCGTCTCTGGTCGGAAAGCTGCATGAACAAAAGGGTATCACCATCACCCATAATGAGGTGGAAGGTGCCGATCACTTCTTCCAAGACCGCCACATGGACACACTGATGACAGATGTGACGGATTACGTGAAACGTCGCCTGACAGAGAATACGCGCTGATGTCCGATACCATCACTACCCTGGCCGCCAGATTGGCCGAGGACACGATGAAGGTTATGGACGAGACGGGCGAGGATCGATTCTTTGTGGAGGTTGGAGACGTTCTCGGTGCAGCCTCGCAATCTCTGGAAGAAGCGTTCTTGACCGAAATCCGGGTTAGGCTGGCGGAACGCAAGGCGCGGCAATTCGTGGTGAAAAGACTGTCTGAACATCGATCCAAGCTGAAAGCGATCGAAAAGCAGTAAAGATTGCTTAGCGTCTGAAGAAAAGAAAAGGAGCCCGAAAGCTCCTTTTCGAGGATATCGCTCGGTGGGCGCCTAAACCGGAAAACCTGTGAACCGCTCAACATTCTGGGCTGCATCAATGTCGACGGACCCCCCGTCTGCAAGCCATCCCAACGCCACAATCAAAACCGAAGCGATAATGACCGATTTTGCAAAAGTCGTCATCTTATCAAACTCATTAAAAACACACTAAAAACAATCGAGTGTTTAGCACGAATGCAAAAGCCCGAATAGTCGGGTTTACCTGACCTTTGGTAAAGTTAGGGTTTTGATCATCTGCATCTGAATCCCCTTGCCCAAATAATCGCAAGTATGCTCAACCTTTCGCGATAATTCAGAGAGGCATCGCTCGTGCCAAAGACCTACCTAATCCTAATGTTGGCTGTTATCGCGGAAACCATCGGCACGACTGCGTTGCAGGCTAGCCATCAGTTTACGCGATTTTGGCCGTCGGCTCTTGTCGTGGTTGGCTATGGGGCAGCCTTTTATCTTATGGCCCTCACGTTAAAGGTCATGCCCGTGGGCATTGTCTATGCAATCTGGTCGGGCCTCGGTATTGCCCTGATCGCACTGATTGGATTTCTGGTTTTTGGCCAAAAACTCGATTGGCCCGCAGTCTTGGGTTTGGGCATGATTTTGAGTGGCATTCTGATCATCCACCTGTTTTCAGCCACAGCGGGCCACTGACCGCCGGTTAGGGCTGGTATATTTTGTCGCGCCGCGTTATGCGCGCGGCAACTTCCCGTTCAAAGGCTGACCTCTCATGGACCTGCGCAATATCGCAATCATCGCTCACGTGGACCACGGCAAGACGACCCTGGTGGATGAGCTGCTCAAACAATCCGGCGCGTTCCGGGAAAACCAGGCCGTGGCAGAACGCGCCATGGACAGCAACGACCTGGAACGCGAACGCGGCATTACCATCCTGGCCAAAGCCACCAGCGTTGAGTGGAAGGATACCCGCATCAACATCGTCGACACCCCCGGCCACGCTGATTTCGGTGGGGAAGTCGAACGTATTCTCAGCATGGTCGACGGCGTTGTACTGCTGGTCGACGCCGCCGAAGGCCCGATGCCGCAAACCAAATTCGTGACCTCAAAGGCGCTGGCTTTGGGCCTGCGCCCGATCGTCGTGCTGAACAAAGTCGACAAACCCGATGCCGAGCCTGATCGCGCTCTGGACGAATGTTTCGACCTTTTCGCCAACTTGGGCGCCGATGACGATCAGCTGGACTTCCCGGCCATGTATGCTTCGGGCCGGGCCGGCTGGGCCGATATGGAGCTTGACGGTCCGCGCAAGGACTTGACCGCCCTGTTCGATCTGATCGTTGATCACGTCCCCGCCCCCAAGCAGATCGAGAAAAAGGACGAACCGTTCAGGATGCTCGCCACCACTTTGGGCAGCGATCCATTCATCGGTCGCATTCTGACCGGTCGTGTGGAAAGTGGAACTCTGAAAGCGGGTGACAGCCTCAAAGCACTCAGCCGAGACGGCACCCAGATTGAAAGCTTCCGCGCGTCGAAAATCCTTGCATTCCGTGGATTAGCTCAACAACCCATCGACGTCGCTGAAGCAGGCGACATTGTCACGATTGCGGGTATGAGCAAAGCCACCGTGGCAGATTCCCTTGTAGCCCCGCAAGTCGACGAGGCCCTGCCTGCCCAGCCTATCGATCCGCCAACCATCACAGTGACCTTCGGCATAAACGATTCCCCGCTGGCCGGTCGTGACGGCAAAAAGGTTCAGTCTCGGGTCATTCGTGATCGCCTGATGAAAGAAGCCGAATCGAACGTAGCCATCCGCATCAGCGACACGCCCGGCGGCGAGGCCTTCGAGGTTGCTGGTCGCGGCGAATTGCAGATGGGTGTTCTGATCGAAAACATGCGCCGCGAAGGATTCGAGCTCAGCATCTCGCGCCCACAGGTTTTGTTCCGCGAGGAGGACGGCCAGCGCCTTGAACCTATCGAAGAAGTCACGATCGATGTGGATGATGAATATTCTGGCGCGGTGATCGAGAAAATCACGGGTGCGCGCAAAGGTGAACTGGCTGAAATGCGCCCTGCAGGGGCAGGCAAAACCCGGATCATCGCCCACGTGCCGTCTCGTGGCCTGATCGGCTATCACGGAGAGTTCCTGACCGATACACGCGGAACTGGTGTCTTGAACCGGGTCTTCCACGGCTGGGCAGCCCACAAAGGGCAGATTCCTGGTCGACGTGCGGGTGTTCTGATCTCGATGGAAAACGGTCAGGCGGTCGCCTATGCGCTGTGGAATTTGGAAGAGCGTGGCCGCATGTTTGTTGGCCCGCAAACTGATGTCTATCAAGGCATGGTGATCGGCGAGCATTCGCGAGACAATGATCTGGAAGTGAATCCGCTGAAAGGTAAGAAGCTGACAAACGTGCGTGCCAGCGGCTCGGACGACGCAGTAAGGCTGACCCCTCATATTCAGTTCTCGCTTGAAGAGGCAATCGCCTATATCGACGACGATGAACTGGTCGAGGTTACACCCAATGCGATCCGGCTTCGCAAACGTTATCTGGATCCGCACGAGCGTAAACGGATGTCAAAATCAGCCTGATCAATGCTGTGAACTTGTTCACGTTTTGGAAACATTGCCACATTCGTGACATTTTTGCGTCAGGCTAGAAACAACACAGAAAAAGAAGACCTGGTGCAACAGCAGGTCTTCTTTTTGTTTTTTATGGATTAATCGTGTTTGAGTGAGCTGGATCACAGAAATCCAACAGAAAGTTTGCTTGAAAATAGGCGATAGAAAGAGGACTTTGTGTTCAAAGTGTGACGCCGTTTGAGTATACGGCAATTTAGTTAACGAGTGCTTAAGGAGCGTGCGATGCGCATTAGATCCAAACTGTTATCGATTGCTTTTGCTTCTGCAATCTTACCCTTCACCTTCGGAAATTCCGCTCAGGCAGCTGGTACGTGCACTGTGAGCACGGCCAAACAGTCTGTTTCTTCGAACACTCTTTGTGCGTGTGACGTGGTTACTTCGGGCATGCTCCGGTATATCCAGCGACGCGCCGACTTCGAGTCTATCTTGGAAAGTACCATTCTTGATTGCCCGCGATTTGCAGCTGTTTTGACCGACCTGCCAACTGCAAGCATCGGCTTCGCCGACCAAAGATCTGGCGACGGTCCATCAGATGAATCTGAGCGGGAAAGTTCAAGTTCCGGCCCTAGCGGTGATTCTTCTCCGGACAACGACCCCGGTTCGTCGACGCCGGGAGGTAACAACAACGGAAATGACAACGATCCTGATGACAATGATCCTGATGACAACCAGCCCGATGACAATGAGCCTGATGACGACAATTCGGACGACGGAAAGTTGAAGGAACTAAAGTCTAATGACAAGAAATCCAAGGGCAAAAAGTCCAAAGACAAAAAAATGAAGAACAAAAAGTCCAAAGACAAAAAGTCCAAAGACAAAAAGTCAAAAAACAAAAAGTCAAAAAACAAAAAGTCGAAAAACAAAAAGTCGAAAAACAAAGTTAATACTAGTATATTTGATAACTAATGCTGAAAAAGGGCGCTGCTCATTACAGGCGCCCTTTTTTGTTTCTCGGATTTCTAGCTCTTTCCGTAAACTCCGACCCAATTTCGTGGCTGTTTAGGATCTTGCATCCTCAGGAACAGATAGCGCGTCGCCTTCCAAGGCTTGATCTGATTGGTCAAATTATCCAGAACCAGATCGCCGTCGCTTGACCGATAGACCAAAACAGCATGAGAGTTTCTGCGCGTATCCAACACTGTCGCGAGCAGTAGCTTACGAGGGTCGAAACCAGCCTGGATCAAATCTCTTTTCTTTAGAAGCGCAAAATCTTCGCAGTCACCACCGCGCGACGTTGGAAGCGCCCAAAGTTCACTGGTTTTGTATTGCGACTGATCCGTGACCTCTCGCGTGGATCGATTAACGCGGCGGTTGATCTCTTTGACAAGCTTCAATTCTTGGCTGGTAGATAAGGAACCGATACCTTTTTGCGCACATGCCCAGGAATACTTACCGCAAAGCTGACGCGCACCGGAGGGTGGTGGCGAGGCAGCGATACTCGGGATAAACGCGGCATCTTTCGCCGATGCTTCAGTCCCAAACAACAGCGAACCGTTAATCAGGATAGCCAAACCAAACAGCCCGCCAAGCTTGGCAGCGCTCTTTAAGTGGGCATCTATGGTCGTACCAAAGAATTTCATGCTGTCCCTCGAGTCCTATTAATCCCTGCAAACTGCGTGGATCAGAACCCATCTGTATACCGGACCATATCCGCAAACCGTGGTTGTCACGCAATCAAATCCGAGATTGAGCGGAAAAAACGGCGGAAATTCGTCACATTTCGTGACCATTTCCGCGCAAGAAAGTGGCGCGAAGTGCCACAATCGGACAGAGAAATATGTTCAAAATCAACAGGAAGTACGCACAACCCATTGTAATAATGTGTATAAATTCAGAGCGATCGTGAAGAGCCGCCCACGCTAAAATGCATGGCAGGTCGCACGGCTCGGGGCCGGGCAGAATTTGCAAATTTCATGCGAAGGTAGATTTAGCCTGATTCTCAGTAGGTAATTTCAACGACCACCAGCTCTCGCTCGCTGGCGCCACGGGCATGATCCAATGCCTGCTGATATGCAGGAGAATTGTAGCACTCTACCGCAGCCTCGACGGTTGGGAAGCGGGCGACCACATTGCGTGGTCGCTCTTTGCCCTCTAACTGCACGTAACGTGCCGCGCGGGCGATGAATTCACCCCCATGCGCCGCAATTGCCGGCCCTGCAAGCTCGGCGTATTTTCCATAAGCATCGGCGTCTGTCACAGTGACGTGTGCGATCCAAAGTGCTGGCATCTTATCCTCCCAAAACCTGTTCAGCGGCCTTGATTGCAGCCTCTGCATTCGAGGCATCCTTGCCCCCACCCTGTGCCATATCAGGCCGTCCACCACCGCCCTTGCCGCCAAGTTCAGTCACCGCCGCGCGGACCAGATCCACCGCAGATACCGTGTCTGTCAGGTCCGAAGTGACACCCGCTGCGACAGCCGCTTTGCCGCCGGTATCAGCAATCAATAATACTGCGCCCGTACCCAGACGGCTTTTGTGCTCATCAATCAACGCAGGCAGGTCCTTTCCGGAAACACCCGCGAGCGACTGCGCAAAGAACGCCACACCGTTCACATCGCGCGCTTCAGCGCCACTGCCCTGTCCCGCACCTCCGGCCATCGCCAGATCTCGGCGCAACTGCGCAACTTCGTTCTGCAGCGATTTACGCTCGTCCAACAGAGTCTTCACACGCGCCACAACGTCATCCGGCTGGGCTTTCAACTCAAGCGCAATCGCTGAAAGGCGATGATCCTGTTTCGACAGATACTTAAATGCGTCATCACCGGTCAAAGCCTCGATCCGCCGCACGCCCGCGCTGCTGGCACTGTCGCCCAGTACGACGAAGGTTCCGATATCACCGGTCTGGCGCACATGGGTGCCGCCACACAGTTCAATCGACCATGTCTCACCATCCTGGCCTTTGCCGGTGGGTGCTTTGCCCATCGAAACCACGCGAACCTCATCCCCGTATTTCTCACCGAACAGAGCTTGAGCACCCAGTTCACGGGCGTCATCAGGTGTCATAATCCTGGTTTCCACGGTTGAGTTTTGCCGGATGAATGCGTTCACCTCTCGCTCAACTTTCTGCACTTCTTCCAGTGTCAGAGCCTTGGAATGGCTGAAATCGAACCGCAAACGATCTGATGCGTTGAGCGACCCGCGCTGCGCCACGTGGTCACCCAATGTCTCGCGCAGAGCTTCATGCAGAAGGTGCGTCGCGGAGTGGTTGGCACGAATGGCCGTGCGGCGCGCGTGATCGACTTCCATCTCAACTGCGTCACCTTTTGAGATCGCCCCATGATCAATCGCGACCTTGTGAGCATAGACTTTGCCATCAGCAAACTTTTTGGTGTCTTCAACGCGGGCGATATCGTCGCGCTCATCCAGCCTGCGAATTTCACCGGTGTCGCCGACCTGGCCGCCGGCCTCGCCATAGAACGGTGTCTGGTTGACTACGACCCAGCCGGTACCACCCTTCTCGATCTTGTCGACCAATACACCATCGACCACCAACGCAGCGACCTGCCCTTCGGCCTTTTCAGTATCGTAGCCAAGGAAATCGGTCGCACCGGCCGCATCCAGCACATCGAACCAAACCACCTGATCGGCAGATTCGCCAGACCCGGCCCACGCCGCGCGAGCCTTGGCTTTTTGTTCGGCCATGGCCACGTCAAATCCATCGGTGTCGACGGTTCGACCTTTCTCGCGCAGCGCATCCTGCGTCAGATCAAGCGGGAAACCATAGGTATCATACAGTTTGAACGCCGCGTCTCCGGGTAGTGGATCGCCTTCAGGTAGGCCCGAGACTTCCTCATCCAACAGCTTCAAACCGCGATCCAAAGTTTGCTTGAACCGAGTTTCCTCAAGCAGCAGTGTCTCTTCGATCAGTGGCTGCGCCTGACCAAGCTCTGAATATTGCGCACCCATCAATTGCACCAGCGTGGGTACCAGGCGGTGCATCACCGGATCTTTGGCCCCCAACAGATGCGCATGGCGCATCGCGCGGCGCATGATACGGCGCAGAACATACCCTCGCCCATCATTTGACGGCATCACACCATCCGCGATCAGGAACGAAGTTGAACGCAAGTGGTCCGCAATCACGCGATGATGCACGTTTTGATCCCCATAAGGATCAACACCGGTCGCATCCGCGGAGGCTTCGATCAGCGTTTTGAACAGATCGGTGTCATAATTGTCGTGGCTGCCTTGCAGCAACGCTCCAATGCGTTCCAATCCCATACCGGTGTCGATCGACTGCATGTCTAGTTCGACCATCGAGCCGTCTTCGAACTGTTCGTTCTGCATGAAAACGATGTTCCAGATTTCGATGAACCGATCACCATCTTCCTCAGCCGAACCCGGAGGCCCACCCCAGATGTGATCACCGTGGTCATAGAAAATCTCGGTGCACGGGCCGCAGGGGCCGGTAGGGCCCATTTGCCAGAAATTGTCATTGGTAGCGATGCGGATGATCCGGTCTTCAGGGACACCAACCTTTTTCCAGATTTCAAATGCCTCATCATCGGTGTGATAGACAGTGGCCAACAGACGGTTCTTATCGATACCAAACTCTTTGGTGATCAGTTCCCAAGCGAACGGTATCGCCTCATGCTTAAAGTAATCCCCGAATGAGAAATTCCCCAGCATTTCAAAGAACGTATGGTGGCGAGCGGTATAGCCCACATTGTCCAGATCGTTGTGTTTGCCGCCTGCACGCACGCATTTCTGTGCAGTGGTAGCACGGCTGTAGTCGCGGGTTTCGACGCCAGTAAACAGATTCTTGAACTGAACCATACCCGAGTTGACGAACATCAGTGTCGGATCATTGCGCGGAACCAGCGGGCTGGACGCAACCACTTCGTGCCCCTGCTTGGCAAAGTAGTTCAGGAAGGTAGATCGAATGTCGTTCAGCGTTGGCATAAGGCTCTCTCGGCGCGCAGTCGTTATGGTCAGCAAAGGTTTAGCCCCACCCCCCGAGAGTGTCCACAGCATTGGCCCATCCGAAACGAAACAAGGCGGCCCCGAGGAGCCACCCTGTTCCAGATATTTTAGCACTGCCGGGGTGCCGGGGGATTTCTTCGGTTCCCCCTCAGGCACGCTTTAAGCTTCGAGGATGTCATCCTCTTCCGCCTCGGGTGGCATTTCAAAGTCTAACCCATGCGCGGCACGTATTTTGTCTTCGATCTCGAGCGCCGCACGGGAATTGTCACGCAGATATTGCTTGGCATTCTCACGGCCCTGCCCGATCCGCTCATCACCGTAGCTGAACCACGAACCCGACTTTTCGACCACACCGGCCTTGACGCCCAGATCCAGAAGCTCACCCATTTTGCTGATGCCTTCGCCATACATGATGTCGAATTCCACCTGCTTGAACGGCGGTGCCACCTTGTTCTTGACGACCTTGACGCGGGTCTGGTTGCCCACAACTTCGTCCCGATCCTTGATCGCACCGATACGGCGAATATCCAAGCGGACCGAGCTGTAGAATTTCAACGCATTACCACCGGTAGTGGTTTCCGGGCTGCCAAACATCACACCGATCTTCATCCTGATCTGGTTTATGAAGATCACCATGCAGTTCGAGCGATTGATCGAGCCGGTCAGCTTGCGCATCGCCTGGCTCATCAGCCGGGCCTGAACACCCACGCTGCTGTCACCCATGTCGCCTTCCAACTCGGATTTCGGCGTCAGCGCCGCAACCGAGTCGACCACGACCATGTTCACGGCTCCCGACCGCACCAAGGTGTCGGTGATCTCAAGTGCCTGCTCGCCAGTGTCGGGCTGAGAGATCAGCAATTCATCCAGATCCACACCCAGCTTGCGCGCATATTGAGGGTCCAGCGCATGTTCTGCGTCGACGAACGCGCAGACTCCGCCGCGTTTTTGCTGTTCAGCGATGCAGTGCAGCGTCAGCGTGGTCTTACCCGAGCTTTCCGGGCCATAAATCTCGACGATCCGCCCCATCGGCAGGCCGCCGATCCCCAGCGCGATATCCAAGCCCAGCGACCCGGTCGAGCTCGCATCGATATCCTGCTTGGAATCTTCGCCCAACTTCATGATCGAGCCTTTGCCGAACTGCCGTTCGATCTGGGCCAATGCGCTGTCGAGCGCCTTTTGCTTGTCTGCGTTTTTCTTGTCGCTCATCGTCAGAAGATCCGCCATTGTCCTGTCGCCTTCTCTTTTGTCACACCCTTGATCGGGCGGCAATCGCTGCTTTGTTCGCCTCTTGTTCCTTATGGGACCAAAAAGAGAACATTTCAACTAAAACTTATGAAAACTACTCTTCAGCAATTGTGTTAAAGAGTCGTTTACGACAATCTGAGACATGAAAGGCATTGAAGAGAAAAGATAAATGCTTGTTTTCTATGAAAAGCGGCTTGCGCTTCTGTCTGTTCCAAAGACCGGCTCCACCGCGTATCAATCAGCTTTGCGCGATCGGGCCGATATCGTCGTGTCCGGACCAACAGACCTGAAACATGCGAACATGCGTCGCTATGATCGCTTCTTCCAGACCATGTTTCGCAAGATGTTTGATGCAGAAATGGACGTCATGGCCATTGTGCGCGAACCTGTCGATTGGTTGGGAAGTTGGTATCGATATCGAACGCGCGCCGAATTGGCAGGTCATCCGCATTCCACAAATGGTTTAAGCTTCGAGGCATTCCTTGACGCCTATATGCAAAACCCCCGCCCGGCCTACGCAGATGTGGGATGCCAAACCGATTTTTTGCAACCCCGCAGTAACGGTAAAGGTGTTGCGCATATCTTCAAATATGACAGCCAGCAAAAGATACTGGATTTCCTTCAGAATCGGCTGGAATGTAAAATCGATCTACCGCGTGAGAACGTCTCGCCCGCTTGCCCAATGGACTTCTCAAAACAAACTGAACTCCGGTTCCAATCATTGCACGCCGCAGAATACGCATTGTATCGTGCTGCCGAATAACGTTTTCAGTTCATTTGCTGAAACACCGCTTCGGTCAGCTGGGTCAACGAAAACGGCTTGGGCAGGAAGGTGGAATTTTCGATCTGAGGACCAGATTCGCCGAACGCCCCCTCAGTATAGCCTGACATGAAGACCACCCGCACTTCAGGCCGTGTTTTCATGGCCTCGCGCACCCAGGTCGGGCCGTCCATTCCGGGCATGACGACATCGGTGACAAAAACATCCACCAGCAAATTGGGGTCGTCCAACAATTGCAGCGCATCTTCGGCTGATTCAGCTTCAAGCACAGTGTAGCCTTTCAAGCGAAGCGCCCGCGTTGCGAAGGCGCGCACCGGGGCTTCGTCTTCGACCAACAAAACCACGCCTTCACCCAATCGGGAACTTTGCACCTCTGACGTATCGGGGGCCTCAGGCTCCGATTCTTGGACCCGGGAACTCACAGGCAAGAGCACGGTAAATTCCGTTCCCCGGTCCTGCACACTGTCGACAAATATGAAACCACCAGTCTGTTTTACGATCCCGTAAACAGTCGATAGCCCCAGCCCCGTCCCCTCGCCTGTGCGTTTGGTCGTATAAAATGGCTCAAACACCTTTTGCAGTTTGTCTGCAGGAATCCCGATGCCGCTATCGATGACTTTGACCGTAACATATTCCCCCGGCTGTACCGTAGCCCGATCGCGCGTGATCGATTGATCCAATGTCACTACTTCGGTCTCGATCCGAATCTCCCCACCCTCAGGCATCGCATCACGCGCATTGACGACCAGGTTCATCAAGACCTGCTCTAACTGGCGCTTGTCCGCGCAGACGGATTTGAGCACCGGGTCATGACTGAGCGTCAGGCGGACCTTCTCGCCCACAAGACGGTTTAGCAAATGGATAAGGTCTGAAATCGTATCTCGCAGATCCAGCACCTCGGGCCGGAGCGTTTGTTTGCGCGAAAAGGCCAGAAGCTGGCTGACCAACGCTGCAGCACGGTTGGCGTTCTGATTGATCTGTACAAGATCGCCGTAATTCGGGTCATCTTGGTCATGGCGCAACAGCAACAGATCACAATGCCCCGAAATCGCCGTCAGCAAGTTATTGAAATCATGTGCGACCCCGCCAGCCAATTGCCCAACGGCTTGCATCTTCTGGCCTTGAACAAACTGCGCCTCCATCGTTTTCAGTTCGGTGGCATCGTTCAGAACCGCAATAAGACAGACCTGACCATCCCTGAGAATCCGTGACAGCGTAACTTGCACAAATACCTCTTTGTCCTTGCGCACCAAACGCAGGAATTCAGACCGCGGTGCTGCGCCTTGTTCGGCAGCACTCGCCAGCCAGTCCCTAATCGGATAGCCGAGCCCCTGCATCATGCTTTCGATATTCGTCCGCCCCGGTTGGATCTCACCGACCAATTCAACTGCGAGGTGGTTTGCTTCGCTAACATCTCCATCGGGAGACATGCACATGATCGCAACTGGCAAATCTGCAAATGATGTCGTGTGCTGCGGTCCTTCGGCGTGCTGCAGCGGCGTTAAAAGCAACTCACGCACAATACCGCTGTGCCTTAGCGTTGTGACAGTGAATGGTGCTTCGGTTTCCCCGGTTTTAATCTGTATGATGCTACCATCAACTGCACCGCCAGCTTGAACCATCGGCTTGAGGCATGTGGGAATCTGACCAAGAAGTTCGATTGCCGCATCATTGGCATCCAGCACCACGTCATTTCGTCCGACCGTCAGAACCGGCCGCTGCACGCTGCGCCAGATCTGGGGTGCATCTATTCTAAAACGCCAGCAAAACCGATTTTCACCCAGCTTTGATACAGACACGGGTATTGTTTGTCCGCGCGTGACAACATCTTCTTCCCAAAAGCCCCGTTTCAGGGCATGAGACTGCAAACGCAACAGCACCGCCGACGGGTTTGCAAATACGGTACGCAGAGACTCATCTAGTCGCGTACCCGCGTTCCGAATAAGACGCGCATTGGCCTGAGCGTTTGCAACTAGCACCTCGCCCGTCGCATCCGAAATGACACAGGCATCGGTTTCTTGCTCTAGAAAACTCGTCATCGCAGCGTATGTTTGCGCTTCGATCTGATTCAATATCCAAGCGCGCGCCAAGGCAAAGACCACTACTACCAGGAAGGACAAGCCAACGGCTGCGACCCCAGCACTTAACCGTGGCGGCAAGACGTCAAAGAAGGAAAGTACGCTCAATAAAATGGCGATCAATGCCAGTGAGGCATAGCGCCCACGATCAATGCCCCATCCACTTGATCGAGAGGGGGTAAATTCAGATTGAATAGACATAAACAGCCCGGATTATTACAATTTCTGATCAATATCTGCCTGCAATGGTTAATTGCTGCTTAATGATCAGTGACATAAACTTCTTAAGGTTGTGTTTTAAAGTTTATATTCGCGTCAAGTGTGCTGTAAAAAATCCATCGGTCCCGTGTGAAACCAGCCACGTTTTGCGGTATCCGCTCTGCCATTCGGGATTGCTGGCAAAGAATCCATCAATAATGCCGTCGTTTTCAATCGTCAGCATCGAGCAGGTCGCATAGGCAAGCACGCCTTTGGGCGCAACGAGAGGTGAAACATCTCGTAGAATGGTGGCCTGAATCTGCGCTAGTTCCTCCAAACGCTCGGGCGTTAGTGCCCATTTCCCTGCCGGCGCGCGACGCCACGATCCGCTGCCGGAACATGGCACATCTGTCAAAACCACATCGAACGGGGCCTGACCGGTGATTTGGCCTGTGGTCAGGATCGTGACATCCGCGCCCGCCCTTGCCGCGCGCGCTGGCAAGTCGCGCATACGGTTGGGATTGGCATCATGAGCAAAGACCTGAACACCCATATACTTAGCCGCTAAAGCAAGGGACTTGCCTCCGCCACCCGCACAATAGTCAAGGACACGCATGCCTGGCTGCAAATCAAGCGCGGCAACTACCGCTTGGCTCGCGGCATCCTGCAACTCAACCAGCCCATCTGTATACGGACCGCTCTGAGATATCTTGCGTGCGCCCTCGGTAACTTCCAATGCAGTATCGCAGGCCGGATGTGGATGCGCCGTGATCTCCTCGGCAGCCAGTCGTTGAATGGCTGTAGGCAGGTCAGTTTTCAGCAGGTTGACCCTCAGATGAATCGGAGCGCGCGATTGTAGCGCGGCTGCGGCAAGTTCAGCTTCGTCCTTCAACGCGGCCTGAAATTGGGGCCACAACCACTCGGGGATATCCAGACGTTCTGCGTCGCTCTGAAATGACCTGGGTTGGTCAGCCTCGGTTACCTCTGCAGGTGCATATCGCGCGCCCGAAAATACTGACGTTAGGTCTGAGCCCAAGGATCGGGCGGCACCGATCATCAGGCCGCGCCCCGTCTCGGACCCACCGAGCGCCGAGAAGGATCGCTTGCACCGCAATGCATCAAACACATGATCCCGGATCGCAGCGCGATCCTTAGATCCCGCGAACCGACTGCGTCGAGCCCAGCCGGTCAACGCCTTCTCGACCGGTGCACCGGCAAGAATGTCATCGAGGATCTCGATCGAGGCCTGTACCCGAGCAGCAGGTGTCATCGCGTTTTCCGTTCGTCTACACGATCAATTTCGAGAGCCCCCCTGAAGGGTCTCACAAACTTACATCACGCGATAATTGGGGCTTTCCCGTGTGATCTGAACGTCATGCACATGGCTTTCCTTCAAACCTGCGCCAGTGATTTTGACAAAGTTGCAGTTCTGGCGCATCTCATCGACGGTGGCACAACCGGTATAGCCCATCGCCGCCCGCAAACCTCCAACCAGTTGGTGCACAACAGCGCTTGCGGACCCTTTGTACGGCACCTGGCCTTCGATCCCTTCGGGCACCAGCTTGTCATTCGCGGCGTCCTTCTGGAAATAGCGATCCGCCGAGCCGCGCGCCATCGCACCCAGACTTCCCATGCCGCGATACGATTTGAACGAGCGGCCTTGATAGAGGATCACCTCGCCCGGGCTTTCATCCGTGCCCGCAATCATCGAACCCACCATGGCGCAAGATGCCCCTGCCGCAATCGCCTTGGCGAAATCGCCCGAGAATTTGATGCCACCATCAGCAATGACCGGAACTTCCCCCGCCGCAGCGGCACAATCCATGATGGCCGTCAACTGAGGGACGCCAACACCCGCGACCATCCGTGTGGTACAGATCGAGCCGGGCCCGATGCCCACTTTGATCGCGTCTGCACCTGCATCGATCAGCGCTTTGGTGGCTTCGGCAGTGGCGACGTTACCGGCGATGATCTGAACCTCGTTCGACAGCGTCTTGGCACGTTTCACCGCGTCCAGAACCCCTTGCGAATGACCATGTGCAGTATCCACAACAATGATATCGACCCCGGAATCGACCAACTGCTCTGACCGCTCGAACCCCGCGTCTCCGACCGAGGTTGCAGCAGCCACACGCAGACGGCCCAACCGGTCTTTACAGGCCGTAGGGTTCAGCACGGCCTGTTCGGTATCTTTCAGCGTCAGTAAGCCTGTCAGCTTGCCCTTGCCATCGACGACCAGCAACTTTTCGATCCGACGCGCACGCATAAGGCTTTTGGCCTCTTCCAGATCGGCGGGCTCTTGCAGCATCGCCAGATTGTCAGAGGTCATCATCGCTTTGATCGGCGTGTCATCCGAGGTCGCAAAGCGCATATCTCGGTTGGTGACAATGCCGACGACACGACCGCTTTCTTCAACGACCGGGAAGCCGGTGAAGTTGTAGCGCTCTACCAAAGCCTGAGCATCTGCCAATGTTTGATCCGCGCGCAGCGTGACCGGGTTATAGACGATACCGGATTCGAACCGCTTAACCCGACGCACTTCGCGGGCCTGTTCCTCGACCGAGAGGTTTTTGTGCACCACGCCGATGCCTCCAGCCTGCGCCATGGCGATAGCCATACGCGCCTCGGTCACCGTGTCCATCGCCGAGCTTAGCAGCGGGATGTTCATCGTAATCTCACGCGTCACGCGCGTGGTGGTATCAGCGGTTGCCGGCAGCACAGAAGATGCGCCCGGAACCAGAAGAACGTCGTCGAAGGTGAGTGCCTCACGAATCTGCATTTGATAACCCCATGCAAAAGCCCGTTTGACGGTGACCCTATTGCATGGATTTCACCCGAGGGAAAGCCCCGAACCCAAGTTGTTTTCCCCTGCGGGCTTCTGCCACGCCCGAAAACGACGCAAGCAATGCAAAACGTGCCGCTGAATGCCCTTTCCCTTTGCGTTCAAACCCATATGTTCGCCGGCATACGCGCGAATACAAAGGCAAGCCATTCATGACCACCGATCCTCTTGTCGTTTTCACCCCGTCCGGCAAACGCGGACACTTTCCTGTTGGCACGCCAATCCTGACGGCAGCGCGCCAGTTGGGTGTCGATCTTGATTCAGTCTGCGGTGGACGCGGTATTTGTTCGAAATGTCAGATCACCCCCAGCTATGGCGAGTTTCCCAAACATGGCGTGACCGTCTCGGAGGACGCGCTGAGCGAATGGAACGCGGTTGAACAGCGTTATGACGACAAGCGAGGCTTGAAACCCGGGCGCCGTTTGGGCTGTCAGGCCTCGGTTCAG
Source organism: Ruegeria sp. B11 (assembly GCF_056539785.1). Taxonomy (NCBI): domain Bacteria; kingdom Pseudomonadati; phylum Pseudomonadota; class Alphaproteobacteria; order Rhodobacterales; family Roseobacteraceae; genus Ruegeria; species Ruegeria sp. B11. Next base: position 556,221 of record NZ_JBQFVO010000001.1, read on the forward strand.
GGTGACGTGGTGATCGACGTGCCTCCTGAAAGCCAGGTTCACCGTCAGGTGGTCCGCAAGGCCGCCGCCGCCCGCGCCATCACCATGGACCCTGCTACACGCCTGTATTTCGTGGTGGTGGAAGAACCCGACATGCACTCGCCCACAGGCGATCTGGAACGGTTAGAGCGCGCCTTGCGCGAGCAGTGGAAGATCGACGCAATAACCGCCGACCTGTCCCTGATGTCCAAGCTGCAGCCAGTGCTTCGCAAAGGGAAATGGGGGGTCACGGTCGCCGTCCACAAAGGCCACAAGGACAACGTGGCCCGTATCGTCGAAATTTGGCCCGGCCTGCACGAACATGGGCTTTACGGTCTGGCTATCGACCTCGGCTCGACCACCATCGCTGCGCACCTGACCGATCTGGAAACAGGTGAAGTCAAGGCTTCTTCCGGCCTGATGAACCCGCAAATTCGTTTCGGCGAAGACCTGATGAGCCGCGTGTCTTACGCCATGATGAATCCCGGTGGCGACAAGGAAATGACCCGGGCCGTTCGCGAAGCGATCAATGACCTGACCACTTATATTGCTGACGAAGCGGAGATCGATGCCGCTCTGATCGTCGAAACAGTGTTCGTCTGCAATCCGGTCATGCACCATCTTTTGCTGGGTCTGGACCCAGTCGAACTGGGTCAGGCGCCATTTGCGCTCGCGACGTCTGAAAGCATGTCCCTGCCTGCGCATGAGATGGACCTGACCACGATGAATCCGCGCGCGCAGGTCTACATCCTGCCGTGTATTGCGGGCCATGTGGGTGCGGACTGCGCTGCCGTTGCCCTATCCGAGGAACCCGGCAAGTCCGACGATCTGGTACTGATCGTGGATGTGGGTACCAATGCGGAAATCTTGCTGGGCAACACCCACCGAGTTCTGGCCTGTTCGTCACCCACCGGCCCCGCATTTGAGGGTGCCCAGATCAGCTCGGGCCAGAGAGCCGCGCCCGGTGCGATTGAACGAATCGAAATCGATCCTGTCACCAAAGAACCGCGTTTCCGCGTGATCGGGTCCGAGAAATGGTCGAATGACGAAGGCTTTGATCAGGACATTGCCACCACGGGCATCACCGGTATCTGCGGCTCAGGCATTATCGAGGCCGTGGCCGAGATGCGCATTGCAGGTCTTCTTGACGAAAGCGGGCTGATCGGCTCGGCCGCGCAGACTGGCACACAGCGTTGCGTTCCCGAAGGCCGCACCAACTCCTATCTGATCCACGATGCCAGCGCCGAGGGCGGTCCGCGTATCACGGTAACTCAGGGTGATATCCGTGCCATCCAGTTGGCTAAATCCGCGCTCTACGCCGGAGCGCGTCTCCTAATGGATGAGATGGAGGTTGACCGTGTGGATCGCGTGGTACTTGCCGGTGCCTTCGGCGCGCATATTTCGACCAAACACGCGATGGTGCTGGGTATGATCCCTGATGCACCGCTGGAGAAGGTCTCCAGCGCGGGTAATGCCGCTGGAACCGGTGCCCGGATCGCGCTGTGTAACATCGGATCGCGGGCCGAGATCGAACGCGTGGTGCGCGAGATCACCAAGGTCGAAACGGCAATCGAACCCAAGTTTCAAGACCATTTCGTCGCCGCCAATGCGATCCCGCACAAAACCGATCCGTTCCCTGAATTGGCGCAGGTCGTCACCCTGCCCGCTCCGTCCTTCAATACCGGCGGCGGGGATGATGAAAAATCTGGCCGTCGACGCCGCCGGAGGTCATAGTCGCCCCATCCACAGGAGGCGAACATGACATCAGTGAACGAGGAACAGGCGGAATTCTGGGGAAACTCGGAACAAGGCACCAAATGGCTGACCTATGAAGATCAGCTTGACCACGCCTTTGCGCCTGTTCTTGATCTCGTTCTGAACCGGGCCGCCTTGTCGGCAGGCATGAAGGTGCTGGATATCGGATGTGGCACGGGCGTCAGTGCAATCGCTGCCGCCCGCGCGGTAGGGCCGAACGGGCACGTTCTGGCCGCTGACATTTCACAGCCCTTTCTGGACCGCGCAGCCAAACGTGCTGAAAGCGACGGGATACAGACTATCACTTTTCAGCACGCGGATGCGCAAACCTACGCGTTTGAACCCGGACAAATGGATGCCGCAATCTCCCGGTTTGGTGTCATGTTCTTTAGCGACTCGATCGCAGCATTCCGAAACATCGCCTCGGCACTGAAACCCGGTGGGCAAATGACGTTCGCTTCCTGGGGGCCATTGGACGTCAACCCGTGGTTCAAGATACCCCATGTCGCCGCCGTTCGGCGAATGGGTCAACCGCCCCGCGTAGACCGCTATGCGCCCGGGCCGCTGGCGTTCCACGACATCGACCATGTCAAAGGTCTGATGACCCAAGCGGGGCTGTCTGAAATAACCGGCGACGCGATCACAGTGAACCTGACGGGTTTTGGCGGCGTTGAAGGCACGGCGAGGCTGGTGACACGTGTTGGTCCTGCGGGCCGTGTTGTTGCTCATTTCGAAGGGAGTGAGGCTGATACTGACGCTATTCAACAAGCGGTCGCAGAAGAGTTCCGACAGTATCAGTCTGGTTCGGAGATCCTCATCCCGGCGATGATCAACCTCTATCAGGCCCGACGCGCAGAATGATTGGAGCGGGTAGCGGGAATCGAACCCGCGCGTTCAGCTTGGGAAGCTGACAGGCTACCATTACATCATACCCGCCGCTGGGCATTGATTAGCACTGCTCTTTACCGGGGTTCAAGGGTCAACAAACCCTGACGAATCGAAAAGGCCGGATCAAAGATCCGGCCCAATCGATTGTTTTATATACCTTAAGCGCGGCGACGGCGACCGCCGCCACGACGTCCGCGTGCACCCTCGCCTTCGGCTCCGGCCTCAGCGGGTGGTTTGTTGAACCTGATCCACTCACCGCCATGTGCGTCGTTGTTGGTCAGCAGGTTGGCGGCGCGGATGGCCTCCATCTCTTTGCCCGCACGCGGAAGGGTCGAACCCAGACCGAACATCTGTACAAAGGTTTCGTCGTCCATATCCTCGCGCAGAATGATACCGGCGGCAGCAACGGCCTCTTTCTTTTCAGCAATCTTCTTCTGAGTCACCGGCAGAGCCACCGGGTTCATGATCGCTGAAGTCATTCCCGCACCCATTGCCATCGGCAGGAAGGCGTTGTTGATACCGTGACGGTTCGGCAGGCCGAACGAGATGTTGGACGCACCGCATGTGGTGTTCACGCCCAGCTCCTCCCGCAGACGACGGACCAGAGCAAACACCTGCTGGCCAGCAGTTGCCATCGCACCAATCGGCATGACCAGCGGATCGACCACGATGTCATGAGCCGGGATGCCGTGATCGGCTGCACGCTCAACGATGGTTTTGGCGACGGCAAAACGCACATCGGGGTCTTCCGAGATTCCGGTGTCATCGTTCGAGATCGCCACAACGGGTACGTTGTATTTCTTGACCAGTGGCAAAACCAGTTCCAGACGCTCTTCTTCACCGGTGACCGAGTTCAACAGCGGACGACCTTCCGCCGCCTCAAGACCGGCTTCCAAAGCGCCCGGAACCGAGGAATCGATGCAAAGCGGTACATCAACAAGCCCCTGAACCAGCTCGACGATCTTGGTCATCAGCGGCGGCTCGGTCTCGTTCGGGTTGGGGTTCGAGTTGTAGACGACACCTGCGTTGATATCCAGAACGGTCGCGCCTGCAGCGACCTGCGCCAGAGCATCCTTTTCGACTGTCGAGAAATCGCCTGCTTCCAATTCGGCAGCCAGTTTCTTACGGCCCGTTGGGTTGATCCGCTCACCGATAACGCAGAACGGTTCGTCAAAGCCCAGAACGGCAGTTTTTGTTTTTGATTCTACGACTGTACGGGTCATGTCCGTTCCTTAGGAGTTAACCGGCTTTGCCGAAGCGCCGCCGTTGTTGATCGCCCAGTTGGCGTTGGTCTTGATCCCGCCCAGCGGGAAGAAGTGTACCTTGGTGATATTGAAATCCGGGTTGGCTGCCTTGTGATTGGCCAGTTCGGTGACCACATCGGTTGGCTCGTAAGGCAACAGCAGCTTGGACACGTCCATGGCGCGCTTCTGCAGGACTTTCAGCGATGGACCAACGCCGCAGGCGATAGCGAATTTGATCAGCGTCTGCAGCTTCGCCGGGCCCGCGATACCGATATGGATCGGCAGATCAATACCCGCTTCTTTCAGACCGTTCGCCCAAGCGATGATCGGCTTGGCGTCGAACGCAAACTGAGTGGCCAGCGCCATTTCGGCGTCGGTGGTTTCCGAAAACTTCTGCTTCCAGCGCAGCGCGTCATCGACATTCTTGGTCGAGCCGTCGGGATCGATATCCTTGTTGCCTTCGGGGTGACCGGCTACGTGCAGTCGCTTGAACCCCGCCTTGTCGAACAGTCCGGTTTCCAGCAGCTGCATCGAGCTGTCGAAATCACCATGCGGTTTGGCGACCCCACCGGCCAGCAGAAGCGCCTGCTCGACACCCGCTTCACCCTGATACATGGAAATCCAGTTTTCCAGCGTTGCGGCATCCTTGATGATCCGTGCCGGGAAATGCGGCATGACAGGGTAACCTTCGGCCGCGATGCGCTTGGCAGTTTTGACCATGTCTTCGATTGGCGTGCCCTCGATATGGGCGATGTAGACACGGGTGCCTTCTGGCAGCAGCGCGCGGAAATCTTCGACCTTTTCCGCAGTGCGCGGCATCACCTCGATCGAGTAGCCCTGCAAAAAGGCTTCGACGGTCGGGTTCACAGGGCCGTTTTCGACCGCATCACGTTTCTTGAAGTTCAGCAAAGCCATAGCGGCCTCCCATAAAGATCTGGGGCTCATGCCCAACCGTCATTGGCGATCAGGGTCTTGATACGGTCCTGATCGTACTCTGTTTCCAAACGCGCGGCCTCGGCTTCGGCAATTTCGGACGGGTCGCCCTCAACTGCGAAAGGCTCGGCTTTGCGCCACTCGGCCAGATAGGCATCACTATCTTTGGCGTTCACCTTCATTGCGGCCCGGTCGATGGCTTGTTCAAACCGCTCTTCCAACTGCCGCTTAGCGCCACGACGGCCCTTGCCGACGATGACTTGGGCGGGAATATCGCGCCAATATACGATGGTGACGTCAGGCATTACCGTGATTCCTCCTAACCAGATGGACCGGTTCTAAACTTCAATGTGGGTCCAAGTCGGTCGATTTTCGACATACGGCGTATTTGCAGCGACCTTTTTGCCCACGGCTGCGTACCGCAGCTTTTAAAGCCTTGGTGGCCAAAACCGAACATCAAAATCCTAATGACTTTAATGAGCGTCTTGCGTGATCCAATTGCGCGACCTATGGTCGGGGTAACTCGAAAATCGGAGGGCGTTTAAGATGGCGCCCAAGCGTCCCAGAGGTGCGGGCGCGTTCCCGAAAGCGGTCGAAAGCCCCGCGCCGGCAAGACCCGATCCAGATGCGTTATATGCGGCACTGGATTTGGGGACAAATAGCTGCCGCATGTTGATCGCCCAGCCCAAGGGCAGTGGATTTCATGTGGTGGACAGCTTCTCCAAATCGGTGCAGTTGGGTGCCGGTCTGGAACGCACCGGGCGATTGTCGCGGGCGTCCATGGCACGTACCGTACAGGCGTTGCGGATTTGTCAGCAAAAACTCAAGCGTAACAAGGTCAAGCGCATGCGCTTGATCGCAACCGAGGCTTGCCGTCGCGCCAAGAATTCACGCGATTTCATCCGGCAAGTTAAACGCGAAACCGGCCTGACGCTCGACATCATCCAGCCCGAGGAAGAAGCACGTCTGGCTGTGATTTCCTGTGCACCGCTGGTGTCGACCAAGACCGAGCAATTGTTGGTCGTCGATATCGGCGGCGGCTCAACCGAATTGGTCTGGATCGACATCTCCTCTGTTCCTCGTCGGGATCGGCCTGCCGCGATTATGAGATTGCATAACGGGTTCCACACGCCTGAAAGCCCTTTCCCTGCGGCCAAGGTGGTCGATTGGATCAGCGTCCCGCTGGGCGTGGCAACATTGCGTGATCAGTTCAACGACGTCGAAGACGATGCCGCGCGTTTTGCGCTAATGAGCTGGTTTTTCGAAGAAAATCTGGCCGATTTCGCACCTTACAAGGATGAACAGGCCCGCGAAGGGTTTCAGATTGTGGGCACCAGCGGAACGGTGACCACTGTCGCCGCCTCACACCTTGGCCTCAAGCGCTATGACCGGACGAAGGTGGACGGATTGCGGATGACCAGCGATCAGATTGACAAGGTGATACGAGGCTATCTAGAACTCGGCCCTCGTGGGCGCCGCCGTGATCCCCGGATCGGAGAAGATCGGCAGGCCCTGATCATGTCCGGCTCGGCCATCTTGCAGGCGCTGTTGCGCTGCTGGCCCACCGATCGCCTTTCTGTGGCGGACCGTGGGCTGCGCGAGGGTTTGCTTTATGCGCAAATGAGTGCGGACGGTGTATTGGAAGACGGACCGTTCTGATGGCGAAGACACCAACTGGCAAAAGCAACTCGGGTCGCGGGCAACGCGACCTGAAGGTGAAGGTCAAGACAGCGCGCGGGCGCAAGCTCAGCTCGACCCGCTGGTTAGAACGGCAGTTGAACGACCCCTATGTCAAACGCGCGCAGGTCGAAGGCTATCGCGGACGCGCGGCATTCAAGATACTTGAGTTGGACGACAAGTTCCGGTTTCTCGTACCCGGCGCGCGCGTGGTCGATCTGGGTTGTGCGCCCGGTGGCTGGCTGCAAGTCGCCGTGAAACGTGTAAATGCACTCGGCGAGAAAAGCGGCAAGCGCATCGGCACCGTTCTGGGGGTTGACCTTCAAGAGGTTGAGCCCGTCGCCGGTGCCACCGCGCATGTCCTTGATTTCATGGAAGATGACGCCGATCAGAAGGTCAAGGACTGGCTGGGTGGCAAAGCGGACGTGGTCATGTCTGATATGGCGGCTGCATCCTCGGGCCACAAACAGACTGACCACCTGCGGATCATGGCCCTGTGCGAAACGGCGGCTTATTTCGCGTTCGACGTGCTGGAAGAGGGCGGCACCTTCGTTGCCAAGGTGCTTGCTGGCGGGGCTGAGGGGGACCTTCAGAAACTGCTCAAGCAGAAATTCAACAAGGTTGCCAATGTGAAGCCTCCGGCCTCACGTTCTGATAGTTCCGAGAAGTTTGTTGTCGCCACCGGCTTCCGGGGTTAAGCGGCGTTAATCCAGATCGATCTTTCCCGGCGCTATACTCTGTTTCCGCAGAGACGCTGCAGCTATGCCTTGCAGCAATAGTGCTTCGCCATGATTGATATCGACAGGCTTGCGCGCGCGCAGCTCTTCAATACGCTGGTCAAGCGTCGTTTTACGGGCCGCCGTCAGCGGCTTTGCGAGGGTTGCGGTGCGATCCGGCATACATCACCTGTAGCAATCCGAGTGCTTATACCGGTTGGCTAACCGCAGAATGCGCCGTGAAGATGGCGCAAATCTGCCAGTTCCATGCCAGTTATCTCCCGAGTTCCTGCGCCAGTTGCATTAAGTTTGGATCATCGGGAAGAACTAACAAGGCCTCGTCCAATGTCGCCAACGCAGCCTGAACACCGCGATTGATGTGGGCAAGTTGAACCAGCATCGGCCAAGCCTCAACGCGCTGCGGGTCGAGCGTTACAACCTCGCGGAATGCACGTTCTGCAGCCGGCGCGTTTCTGAGCGTAAGCGCCCAACCACCCAACACCAAATGGGTCTCAGGAAAGTCCAAACGATTGGAAATGCTACGTTGCCAATCCGCCATGCCCTGCTGCGCGCTTGCGCGTTGGTCTTGCGTCATGGCCTGCGCTGGGATCGATAAGAACTCTTTCGCAGCCGAGATGCGTACATTGCGCATGGGGTCGGATAACAACGGCTCTAACCGCGAAGCGCGCAACTGGGCAGGAACCTGACGCTGCAGTACCGGTCCATTGGCCCGTATCAGTGGGTCCGGATCGGCCAACAACGGTGCTAGACGCTCGGCAAGATCAGGCGTTGCAAAAGGTTGCAACAAATACAGAGCGGTTGCGCGAACGATACCTGCCTGCCCTTCATCCAGAGCGATCGCGACCAGCGTTTCAGGGTCGTCCAATTGACCACTGCCTGCTGCTGCAAATGTCGTGCCATAATGCGCCACTCTATAGGATGATTCCGGGAACCAGAGTTCAATCTGCTGCGCCGCCCAAGACTGATCTTCATCCGCATGGCAATCGGTGCAGGCATCAGTTCCGAGCCCCAGATCAGGGCGGGGAATGCGGAAGCTGTGATCGCGCCTGCCATCTACCCCCATATAGACACGCTCGATCATGTGGCAATTCTTGCATTGGGCACCCGCAGAATTTTCAGCATGTTGGTGATGCGCGGGCGTGTCATAGTCGGCTTTCCGAAGGGTCGGGAAATCCGGGTTGCCAGCGGGGGAGTGGCATTGGGTACACAACCCATTACCCTCGGCTTTTACCTCAGCCCGGTGCGGATCATGGCAATTCATACAACCCACCCCTTCTGCATACATGCGCGACTGCAGGAATGAGCCATAAACATAGACCTCGTCCAAAATCTGGCCATCTGGGTGATACAAACCCGGTCGCAGCAACGCCAGGTTATAGGCGTCGTGATACGGCTTGCCGGGAAGCGGATTACCATCTTCCAACGCCTCGCGCCGGGAATGACAGCCGGCGCATTGCTGAATTTCCGCTTCTGTCTGCCCCCTGCCCCATGTCGTAGAGAATCCGAACTCGCTCAAACCGTCTTGCAACACTTTTCCGGTCGTCCACTCCAAATGCGCAGAACCCGGCCCGTGGCAAGCCTCGCACCCGACACCAATTTCGACCTGTGTCGAGGCATAGCGCCTTTCCTCAGAGTCGTAGTTCTTCACATAACCGGTCGCGTGACACTCGGCACAGCGGGCGTTCCAGCTTTTGTACGGACCGGTCCAGTGCAGCCCATCATTCGGAGGCAGATCCTGATCTGGATAAAGGTGAAACCAACGGCCCTTTTCGACGTCCCAAACAACGTCGAAACTCTGCAACCGGCCGGGTTCGGTTTCGAAAAGATATTGCTGTAGCGGCGCGATACCAACCACTGAATGTACCGGATAGGTCGTTGTAACGCCGTCTTTTTCGGTGACCTGCGCCGTAAGAGCTCCATCTTGATCCGCAAAGGCCACGCTCATTCCATCATGCGAGAATCGTGTTCCATCGAAATCAGCCTGAACATGGCCGTCCTCCACCTCGGTCCAGGCAAGCGCATGGTATGAGCCTTCCCAGGCTTCGGTTTCTTCCTTATGACAATCCGAGCACGCGTCTGATCCAACATAGTCCTGCGCCTGCGACTGCTGCGCGGTCGCCCAAAGGATCGCGGTCATCACGATAGCGCGGAGATACATCATTGCCCCTCTTCGTTTTGCAAATCGATCAGCGCACCGTTGTATTCGGCCCCGAGGATCAGCATGGCCGAGCATAAGTACAGGAAAATCAGCGCTGCCATTGCCCCTGCAAGCCCGGCATACGTCGCGCTATAGGTCGCAAACTTGGCGATGTAGATTGAAAAGCCCCATCCACCTGCAGCCCACAAAGCCAATGTCAGGATTACGCCCGGCAAGATTTGTAGTAGGCTGTGCCGTCGGGTGGGCAAGATCAGATGGGCCAAAAGAACGGTGCCAGCGGGGACAGCCACGGTAAAGGTCCATCGCAGACGATCCACCGACAGCCAGTTGTCCACATCCACTGCCGTCTTTTCCGAAACCAAACGGGTATAGACCGGCAGAACGACTTCGACCGCCGCGATGGCCAGAATGGCAGCACCGCCGATTATGACCAGCACAAAGCACAGCAGTCGGGTCTTCCAGAACGGCCAATTGTCCGTGTCGTGATAGGCCTGCGCCATCGCCTTTCGCACAGCGGCGACTCCGTTCGAGGCAAAGTAGATCGCCAACAAGCCACCCAAAGTGATCACGCCCGAGCCCGCACCGGCCAGAACAGCACGCAGTTCTGAAACGATGGGATCGGCCACGTCTTTGGGCCAGGCACCAAATATCAGTTCGATCAGTTCATCGGTCACATAGCCCTGTGACAAGGCCCCTGCCAACGCGACCGTGAATAGAACGAATGGAAAAAGGGCCATCATCAACGACATGGCGACGTGGCTGCTCATGACGAAGCCGTTTTTGTCATTAAATCGGCGCACAGCAAGCCAGAGCGCACGCAGGAATTGGCCGAACGAGGGAATCAAAACAGTTGGCATTGCGCTAGCCTAGCCTGCCTTTTCCTTTGGCAGAACCGCCAATCGGATCAGACCACCGATTTCATGCGTATAACCTTCTGTATGGATTGCATAAACCCGCCAGGCTGTGCAGGATCAATCAAAACGCATCCAGGCAGCACTCAGACCAAGGCCATCTTATGACCTCTGACCCAGAAAACAGCCCATCCCGTGCGCGTCCGCAACTGAGCGTATTGCGGGATGTTGCGATCGTGGCCACGCTAATGGTGCTTGGCCTCTATGCAGGGGCAAACTTTCTGGTGCCGTTGACCATGGCGTTACTGGTCAACGTGCTGATCCTGGCCCTTAGCGACCGGGTCATTGCAGTGACGCGGGTGCCAATATGGTTGGCGAATGTCGCGGGAGTAACGGTTGTATTGGCCGGTTTGTTCATGATCATGTACATTCTGGGCAGTCAGGCCACGCAGTTTGCACGCTCGATCAACACCTACGAAAGCCAGTTTGACGGGGCTGTTCATAGAATTACCGGGTTGGTCGGCAACGATGTCACAAGTTTCATCCGAGACAATCTGGTCAGCATCGATATGTCCTATGTCGCTCGGATATTGCTGGGCAGCGCCACATCACTGCTTAACCAGTTCTTCCTTATCAGCCTTTATGTCGCCTTTCTGATGGCCGAGCGGTTGGCCTTTCGCAAGAAAATCCAGCTTGCCGCCGGCAACCCGCGGCTGGGGGCTGACCTGGCCTTGGTTCTGGATGCGATTTCGTACAGCCTGCAGCGATATGTCGGCGTGAAAACCTTTATCAGTCTGATCACCGCCACCATCAGCTACGCTGTATTCAAAGCGCTGGGTCTGGAATATGCCGAGACCTGGGCCGTGCTGACTTTCGCCCTGAATTTCATCCCGTCAATCGGTTCGATCATCGCCGTCATCTTTCCCGCAATGATCGCTCTGGTTCAGTTTGAGACGATCGGGCCATTTCTCGTGATCGTTCTGGGGTGCGGCACACTACAGTTTCTAATCGGCAACTTTCTGGATCCGGCTATGCTTGGCCGATCGCTGAACATGTCGACCTTCCTAGTGATTTTGGCGTTGACCTTCTGGACTACGGTCTGGGGTCTGATCGGAGCGTTCCTGAGTGTGCCTTTGACCGTCTGCATCCTGATCATCTTCAGCCACATCCCCGCGCTGCGCCCTGTCGCGATCTTGATGTCTTTGGATGGAAGGCTTGGCGAGGATGATCGGTCGTCAACCGAACATTCGGCTTGAACGTCCGTCAACTTTGACAGCTAGCGACGAGGGCGCGTCGATCTTTCAACCTCAGCCGACCATACCCGCCTTCGATCAAGTCCAATTCGATAAGCCTGTGTAATGCTCGGTGAAGCGTTGGCGCAGAGACTGCAATCATAGCCGCCAGCTCTTCCTGCGAAACCGGTATCCAACCCTCTGCATCGGATGTCACCTCATCCAGATGCAGCAGCCTCAAAACCAGCCGTTTCTCGGTGCCGGTCACCGCAAGATTGGCAACGATACGCAGGGCTTTTTGCATGTTTTCATGACTTAAGGCGTAGAAATCCCGAACAAAGTCAGGAGAATCCTGCACCAAGCGTTCTAACCGCGGGGCCGGAAAGAAAAGCGTCTCGGTTGGACGAGTCGCTACCACGCTGATCAGCCGATGCGCAGTCGCAAACAACGCGAGATCGCCGATCCAAAAGCCACGTCCCTCTTGGTGTATGACAAATTCCTGACCGTCATCTGCGGGGACGGTGATCTTAACACTACCATCCAATACAGCGTGGATCCCGTTGGCGGGATCACCCTGGACAAACAAAGCTTCGTCAGCACCGTAAGTTCGGCGCACGGCGCTGCGCATCAGAGCATCCTGAAAGGCGGGAGATCTGGTTTTGAACCAGGAACTTTCCTGCAGCGCGTCTAGATCAGTTTCAATTAATGCCATCTATATATTTAAACTTCATCATATGATAAATTTCAATCAGGCTCACTGGCCTACATTACTTACACACGAATCCCGCAATCTGGCTATTTTCGCGGGATATCCAATGCTTAACGACTGCAACTAATCCTATTCTGGACACAAGTCTCAGATAGTTCACAGGGACAAATTGTCCACAAGTTCAGGAGTAAAACATGTTAACTACAACCCGGTTCTTGGAAAGCTGGCGTATCGGACTGCGCCGTACCGCAGCAGCGTCGATTGCCGTTCTGGTCGCACTGCCCGCATGGGCGCAGGATCAAAAACCCAACATTCTGGTCATTTGGGGCGATGACATCGGCCAATCCAACATTTCGGCCTACACAATGGGCCTTATGGGATACCAGACCCCCAATATCGACAGGGTCGCCGATGAAGGCATGATCTTCACCGATTATTATGGCGAGCAATCCTGCACAGCTGGCCGCTCATCTTACATCATGGGCCAATCGGTGTTCCGGACTGGACTGTCCAAGGTTGGCTTGCCTGGCGCTAAAGAAGGGATGCAGATCGAAGACCCCACGATTGCAGGGTTGCTTAAGGATCATGGGTACGTGACCGGCCAGTTTGGCAAGAACCACCTGGGCGACAGGGATGAGCATCTACCGACAAATCACGGATTTGATGAGTTTTTTGGGAATCTCTATCACCTCAATGCCGAAGAAGAACCCGAGCATGAAGATTATCCCGGGGACGCGGTTCTGCCCGACGGGCGCACGTTCCGCGAGGCCTATGGTCCGCGCGGTGTGATCAAGTCCAGCGCAGGCGGCCCCATCGAAGACACCGGTCCACTGACACGCAAACGCATGGAAACGGTGGATCAGGAAACCCTGGAAGCTGCCGTTGAGTTCATTCGTGAGGCCAACCAGAACGGCACACCATTCTATGTCTGGTGGAATGGCACACGGATGCATTTCCGCACTCATGTCGGGGAAGAAATGCGCGAAACAGCCAACGAAATCCTAGGTAGTCCGGCCGATGAATACACGGCGGGCATGATCGAACATGACATTCAGGTCGGCCAACTGCTTGATCTGCTGGACGAACTCGGCATCGCCGACAACACGATCGTTCATTATTCCACCGATAACGGCCCGCATTACAACACATGGCCGGATGCCGCTTCGACACCGTTCTGGGGCGAAAAGAATACCAACTGGGAAGGCGGTTGGCGCGTACCATCCATGGTGCGTTGGCCCGGTAAGATCGAAGCGGGTTCGATCTCGAACGAAATCGTGCATCACATGGATTGGCTGCCCACCTATCTGGCGGTCGCTGGCGACCCCGAAATCAAGGAAAAGCTGAAAGCCGGCTATTCCTCACCTGCCATGGGTCGCGACTACAAAGTGCATCTGGATGGCTACAACATCTTGCCGTTGCTGACCGGTGAGACCACTGAAAGCCCCCGCCGTGAAATCTTTTATTTCACGGATGACGGCGACCTGTCCGCTTTGCGTTTTGACGACTGGAAGCTGATCTTTTTGGAGCAAAAAGCATGGGCCACCCTGCGCGCATGGATGGAACCATTCACGGAACTGCGCGTGCCGATCATCGTGAATTTGCGCCGCGACCCTTATGAGCGTGGATACCGGACATCCAACACATACTACGACTGGATGATCGACCGGGTGTATTTCCTAGTACCGGCGCAGCAATATGTGGCGAGTTTCCTGAGTACTTTCCAAGAATTCCCACCACGTCAGAAGGCGGCAAGCTTCAGTCTGGATCAGGTAATGCAGAAATTGGCCACACCGACTTCGAACTAGAAAACAAGACAGGGGCCGCCGTAAAGCGCGGCCCCTTTTTCCAGTATCAGAGGCTATTAAATGAGATTTCTCAAACTCACGGCGTTTATAGCCACCGTCCCCTTAGTGGCGTTCGCAGACCCCCTGCCCAGCTGGACCGACTCGGCATCAAAACAGCAGATCATCGACTTTGTTGACGCGGTCAACGACCCGGCGAATGAACTCTATGTCACTCCCGTCGACCGGATTGCGGTGTTTGACAATGACGGCACGCTCTGGGCCGAACAACCGGTCTATTTTCAGTTCATATTTGCCATGGACCAACTGGCAGAGCTTGCTAAACAAGACCCATCGATCTTATCGACCCCAGCGTTGAAAGCGGCTGCTGAAGGTGATCTGAAAACCATTCTGGAAGGCGGGCACGACGCTCTGATCGAAGTGGTCAACGCATCGCATTCCGGCAGCAGCGTTGAAGTATTTCAGGCGTCGGTGGCCGATTGGCTGGACACTGCACGACATCCCGAGACCGATCTGCCCTACGACCAGATGACCTATCAGCCGATGGTCGAGCTGTTGCGCTATCTGCGGGATGAGGATTTCAAAACTTATATCGTTTCAGGCGGAGGCCTGCATTTCATGCGTGTCTTCGCCGAACAGGCCTATGGCATCCCGCCCGAACAGATTCTGGGCACCTATGGTGAGACCACGTATGACAATGTGGACGGCACGCCTGTAATCAACAAGGCCCCCGGCATCGCCTTCATCGATGATAAAGAAGGCAAACCTATCAATATCGAGCGCACCATCGGCAAGCGCCCCATATTTGCCGGGGGAAACTCGGACGGGGATTTTGCCATGCTTGAATGGACCACCGCAGGCGACGGGCCACGGCTGGGCGTTTTGATCCATCACACTGATGCGGATCGTGAATGGGCCTACGACCGCGAAAGCCCGATTGGACGGCTGGTCGATGGGTTGGACAAAGGCCCGGATATGGGATGGGTCATTGTTGATATGGCCAACGACTGGTCCCGCATCTACACTGGGGCAAACTAAGCAACCCGGATCGCTGCGCCCCGATGTGGACATTACTCGTCTCGTTTTTTCTGTTTTCACTCTATTGCGTAGCGGTCGTCTTTGCAGTTCGCGCTGCGCAGACTGCACGCACACCACAAGGAGCGGTTGGCTGGGTTGTGTTCCTGCTGTCGGCCCCGATGTTTGGCGTGCCGCTGTATCTATTCCTCGGTCACCATCGGTTCAGAGGATACCGGATCGCTCGGCAAGAAAGTGAGCGCGTCGTCGAAGGGATCAAGACCTTTGCCGATTTCTCGAAACCCGACCCTCAGACGATGCGAGTCAATCCTCGCGCGTTTGAAGCGCTGGCCCATTTGCCCGTCTCACGTGGGAATGGAGCCGAGCTGCTGATCGACGGCAAAGCTACGTTTGATGCCATTCTCGACGCCATAGATAAGGCCGAGAATTACGTTCTGATCCAGTTCTACATCGTCCGGGATGATGATCTTGGGCGAAGGGTGCGGGACCGGCTGATCGCCGCGGTCAAGCGTGGCGTACATGTTCGGTTCATGACCGATGCAGTGGGTAGCTATGGCTTGCCGTCCAGCTATTTTGAGACGCTGCGCCAGGCCGGTGTGGATGTTGCAGATCCCCGCGAACAACGCGGGCCCAATTTCCGGTTTCAACTGAACTATCGCAACCACCGAAAAACTGTGATCGTGGACGGCAATGTCGGCTTTATCGGTGGTCACAACATCGGCGTTGAATACTTGGGGCAAAGCCCTCGGTTCGGTCGCTGGCGGGACACACATATCAAGATGACCGGCCACGTTGTACGGCAACTGCAATTGATTTTTACCGAGGATTGGCACTGGGCGCGCAACGAAGATCTGATCGACCAACTCGATTGGGCTGGAAATGAATCTGATCAGGACATGAATGCGCTGCTGGTGGCAACGGGCCCGGGCGACGAAACAGAAACCGGCGCAATGATGTTCTTTGCGGCCATTTCTGAGGCGAAAGAACGGCTTTGGATCGCCTCGCCCTATTTTGTGCCCGACATCGACATCATGACCGCGCTACAGCACGCGGCGTTGCGTGGTGTGGATGTACGAATACTCGTGCCGGATGTCATCGACCATCGTCTGCCCTGGCTGGCCGCTTTTGCCTATTTCGACGAAATCCGAGACTGTGGCGCCCGGGTGTTTCGCTATACCGACGGCTTCATGCATCAAAAAGCGTTTGTTGTAGACGATACCTTGGCCGCCGTTGGCACCACCAATCTGGACAACCGATCTTTCCGTCTGAACTTTGAGGCGATGGCCCTGTTCTTTGATCGTCGCGCAGCAAACGCAGTGGCTGCGATGCTGGAAACCGATTTTGAAGCAAGTTACGAATTGACCCGCAATTTGCCCCAGCAACCGTTCCACATCCGTTTTGGTGCGCCGCTTGCTCGGTTGTTTGCACCGATCCTCTAGTTCAGGAACCGTTCTTCAAACACCCGCGTCATGAGGGCCACCAGGAACGCGGTCGACAGCCCAAAGGCCAGTAGGCCCGTGACCGATGCAAATGCTCCGAAGATGCGCAGCCCTTCGCCCAAGACGATGTCGCCGTAACCCAGCGTTGTGAACGTCACCAATGAGAAATAGAGGGCCGAATTCCAATCCGGCAGCACATCACCCCACACCCAGACAATCGCCCAGATCCAGACCTGAACCGTATGGGTCAGCACGATAAACACCAGCGCCACGCTGATCGGGCCTGCGGTTGCGAGGATAGTGCTGCGCGTCTCCCATTTCGCAACCAGTTTTCGGATGACCAGAACGCACCATGTCAGCAGCATGATTTCGATCAGAAAACAAATACCCAGATAGAAGCTGCCCCAAATGATTTGTTGCGACAATGTCATGTAAACGGCCTTTGTTCTGATCGCTGAAAACTGTGCAAGCATGGGGGTTTCGCGCGTTGCCGACAACCCCATGCGATGCGTAAGGCTGCGGCGAATAGAACCGATCTCGGCTCTGGACACTGGCGCGCCGCGTTGCACATTGTGACGGGACCAGATGAGAGTTTGCATGTTGCTATCAATTAATCACGTTCGAAAATCCTATCCCGGTGGGAGACCTGTCCTGACTGATGTTTCATTGACGCTGGAACAGGGACAGACCTTGGCGCTGACCGGAGAAAGTGGCAGTGGCAAAAGCACATTGTTGCATCTGGTGGCGGCGCTGGATGGGTTTGATGGCGGAGAGATTACTCTGGACGGGCGCGCCATGTCGGCCCTGAATGATGCGGAACGCGCCGAATTGCGTCGCGGCACCCTGTCTCTGGTCTTTCAGCAGTTCAACCTGATCCCGTCGCTGACCGTTGCCCAGAACCTCTCGATCCATGCGCGACTTGCGGGTCGGAACGACCCGGATTGGGTTGTCCACCTGACCGAACGCCTTGGCCTGAGAGAACTGCAAGACCGCTACCCCGAGAACCTTTCGGGCGGACAGCAGCAGCGGGTTGCCATCGGACGCGCCATGGCGATCCGACCACGATTGCTGCTAGCGGATGAGCCGACGGGCAATCTGGACGAAACAGCAAGTGCGGTGGTGCTGGACCTGATGCTTTCATTGGTTGCCGATACCGGCGCTGCGCTCCTGCTGGTCACTCACTCGAATGACATCGCCAGCCGTCTCGACCGACGTGCCCACCTGACGGGCGGGCATATCGCATGACACGCGCTGCGGTCCTGGCGCTGGTGTCCCATTGGCGGATGCACCCATTGCAATTGATGACGCTTCTGACGGGTATCGCGCTGGCAACTTGTCTGTGGTCGGCCGTGCAAGCCATTAATGCCGAAGCGCGCGCGAGCTATGAACGCGCCAGCACCCAGCTTGCCATCGGACAATTCGACGAATTGCGCGCCTCCGGTTCCACGATCCCTCTTTCCCGCTACGCCGAGCTCAGGCGCGCAGGTTGGCAAGTGGCGGCCGTCTTAGAAGGCACGCTGCGCATCAAGGGCCGTTCCGTACGTCTGATGGGGGTGGATTTGGTGGCCTACCCTGTCCTGCCCGCGATCACCCAGATCGAGCAAGGCGCGGATGCCCCCGACCCAGCTGATATGCTGACAGCTCCGGGGCGGCTGCTGATGTCACCCGCCCTGGCCCCGCTGTTTCAATCTAGTGACGACTTCCCACCGGTACTTTTCAGCACCGCGCTGCCAGCTGATCTGGTGCTCACCGATATTGGAGTGGCCGAGCGTCTTCTGAACCGTCCCGGTCAGATTTCCCGTCTGGTGATCTTGCCCAATCAGCCCCGTGGGGTCCCATCTCTGTCAGAACTTGCGCCTGAACTTCAACGCATTAGCCCCTCGGCCCAGTTGGATACCGCGCAGCTTACCGACAGCTTTCACCTGAACCTCTCAGCCTTCGGCTTGCTGTCTTTCGCCGTCGGCCTGTTCATCGTTCACGGAACGGTCGGCCTCGCCTTCGCGCAGAGGCGTGGCACTATCCGTACATTAAGGGCGTTGGGCCTTCCCATGCGGGACCTGATCTGGATCGTTCTGGGTGAATTGCTTCTCTTGGCCCTGATCGGTGGCCTGTTCGGGTTAATCCTGGGGTATTTTCTGGCTGGAGCCTTGTTGCCTGATGTCGCCGCCACGTTGCGCGGCCTCTACGGGGCAACAATCGACGGGCAGATGTCATTACGCCCCCAATGGGTCGCCGCAGGTCTTGCGATGGCAATAGGCGGCACGTTGGCGGCCAGTGGCCACGCTCTTTGGCGACTTTCGCGCATGCCCATCCTCGCAGGGCCGGGCTTACAAGCTTGGCGTGGCAGTAAAGCCTCGGCCCAGATTACAGGCGCATGTGGCCTAGCCCTGCTAGCAGTGGGCTTTATCGCATATTTCACAATCGGCGGACTTATCGCAGGATTTGCCTTGCTTGCCGGGATGCTGACCGGAGCGGCCTTGTTGCTGCCGCTCGCACTGTCAGGGATATTGACCTTGTGCCTGCGCCGGGCCCGCACGCCTGTTGGTCAATGGGTGCTCGCGGACATGCGGGCGCAATTGCCCGGTCTGTCACTTGCGCTGATGGCCTTGCTGCTAGCGCTCGCCGCGAATATCGGCGTGGGCACAATGGTTTCAAGCTTCCGCCTCACCTTTACTGGCTGGCTCGATCAACGGTTGACCTCCGAACTCTACGTGACCGCAGCCGACAATGCACAAGGCGCAGCCCTTATCGATTGGCTCGCCCCAAGGGCGTCAGCTGTCCTACCCATTCGCAGCACCGAATTGCCGCACGAGACCGGGCCGTTGTTTCTGTACGGGATTGTTGATCACGATAGCTATCGCAACAACTGGCCACTGATCGCCAAGGATCCCGACGTCTGGGACAACGTCCTGTATCGCGGCGCCGTACTCATCAACGAGCAACTCGCACGACGCGCGGATCTATGGCCTGGAGATACCATCTCGATCACACCCGAGCACAGCTTGCCGATTGCAGGTGTCTATTCCGATTACGGGAACCCGACAGGTCAGGCCATAGTCGCTACGCCGATGCTAGATCAGATTGCCCCGGATACGGATACACGCCGCTTCGGCATTCGCATCGCACCGGATCAAGCCTCGGAGCTGGCACAGGCGTTGCGTGACCAATTTGACCTACCCCCATCGGCAGTTGTGCAGCAGGCCGCTATGAAAGCGCAATCGATGGCTGTTTTTGAGAAAACTTTCGTCGTCACCTCAGCGCTGAATGTGCTGACACTGGGCGTTGCGGGGTTCGCGATCCTCACCAGCTTGCTGACATTGTGGACCCAGCGCCTGCCTCAGGTCGCACCGGTCTGGGCGCTGGGCCTTACGCGCGCGCAACTGGCCAAGCTAGAGCTTCTGCGCAGTGTCCTGCTTGCGGTGATGACCGCTTGTCTTGCCCTTCCATTGGGCCTTGTTTTGGCATGGGTGCTGCTGGCCGTGATCAACGTGCAGGCCTTCGGATGGCGCTTGCCCATGTATTTGTTCCCAACTGATTGGCTGAGCTTATTCCTGCTGACTCTGGTTGCCGCCGTGCTCGCAGCGGCCCTACCCGCATTACGATTGCTCCGCCTACCACCTGCTGCGCTGTTGAGGGTTTTTGCCAATGAACGTTAAAGCCTTCATTCTGTTCATCCTCCTTCCAATTCCCGGTTGGGCGCAGGGTTATGCCGGGTTGGGCGGCAATGCGGATGGCTTTACGCGTCCTGAACCGGGCTACAGCTTTCAGTTTCCGCAAGATCACGGCGCCCATCCGGATTATCGGATTGAATGGTGGTATCTGACGGCAAACCTCAAAGACGCAGAGGGTCGCGACTATGGCATACAATGGACCCTGTTCCGATCGGCCCTGAAACCGTCCGAGGCTGACGGCTGGCAAAGCCCGCAGATCTGGATGGGCCATGCCGCGCTCACAACGCCAGAAACACACTATTTCGCCGAACGACTCTCTCGCGGCGGTGTCGGACAGGCTGGCGTAACGGCCCATCCGTTTGAGGCATGGATCGATGAATGGCACATGCGCGGCGATGATTTGGAAACCCTCAGCCTGACAGCAAACGGATCAGACTTTGGGTATGATCTGACTCTGAAGGCCCAAGGCCCATTGGTGTTTCACGGGGCCGAGGGGTATTCGGTGAAATCCGCCGATGGTCAGGCAAGCTACTACTATTCACAACCCTTCTACTCGGTCGAGGGCACGCTCCACCTGCCCAACGAAGATGTCGAAGTCGCCGGCCAGGGTTGGCTGGATCGCGAATGGTCTTCGCAACCCTTGGCCGAAGATCAAAGCGGCTGGGACTGGTTCTCGCTCAGCTTTGACGACGGTGACAAGCTGATGGCCTTCCGCCTGCGCGGGGATCGAGGGGATTTCACGGCCGCTACGTGGATTGAGGCCGATGGGCAAACGACCCCCCTACCTGACGGCTCAGTCCTGCTAGAACCCCTTGAAACCGCCCGCGTGGCACAACGTGACGTTCCGATCAAATGGCAGGTGTCGTTGCCGGATCGCGGGATCGATGTTGAAGTCGATGCCATAAGCCCGAAAGCCTGGATGGGAACCCGGTTCGAATACTGGGAAGGCCCAATCACCATCACAGGCAGCCACACAGGGCGCGGATATCTTGAGATGACGGGGTATTGAAGCCGAACTTCAGCAATATATTCAGAGTCGCTGTGGTGCCCAAGGAGAGACTCGAACTCTCACGCCCGTGAAGGCGGGGGATTTTGAATCCCCTGCGTCTACCATTCCGCCACTTGGGCCACGAACACTGGATTAGCGCCCTACCGAGAGAAGGTCCAGAGGCAAAAAACAACCACTGCTCTGAATGTTTCATCGAAGGAGGTTGACGGTCAGTCGGGTGCATGGTTTGGCTTGCCGCAGCGGTTACCAGGATACTTATTCTTCATGTTGCGATCCCTTTATGACTGGACCATTCGTCTGGCCGAACATCCTCATGCGCTCTGGGCGCTGGCTGTTGTGGCTTTTGTTGAAAGTTCGTTTTTTCCGATCCCACCCGATGTTTTGATGATTCCCATGATCCTTGCACGTCCGTCGAGGGCCTGGCTGATCGCGACAGTCGCCTTGGTTGCCTCGGTGCTGGGTGGGATATTGGGTTATGCAATTGGGGCATTCTTTTACGAAAGCCTTGGGCAGCCTGTTCTGGAAGCCATGGGCAAAGCCCACGCAATGGAAGAATTCAATACCCGCTTCAATGATTTCGGCTTCTGGGCCGTGCTGGCGGCTGGTGTGACGCCTTTCCCCTATAAGGTCATCACCATCATGTCGGGCTGGACCGGGATGCCGATTGGGACGTTCATAGCCACCTCGATCCTGGCGCGCGCCTTGCGCTTCTTTCTTGTGGCCGGGCTGCTGTGGAAATTTGGGGAACCAATCCGTGACTTCATCGAAAAACGGTTGGGTTTGATGTTTACCCTATTCATAATCCTGCTGTTTGGCGGCTTTCTTGTGGTGAAATACTTATGACGCGCAAAAGACTTCTGGTTCTGGTTGCCGCATCCGGCTCGGCCGCGTTGCTACTTGGGGCTTGGGGCTTTCAGTACATCGGTGGGCTCGCGCCGTGCAAAATGTGCATCTGGCAGCGGTATCCTCATGGTGTCGCAGTGATTCTTGGTGCTCTAGCCTTTGCCTTCCCGGGCGTCCGCCCCCTGCCCCTACTAGGCGCTCTGGCCGCGGCCACAACGGCGGGAATAGGGTTTTACCATGCTGGGGTCGAGCAAGGCTGGTGGGAGGGCCCATCGACCTGCACATCTGGTGATATCGGCGGCCTGAGTGCAGAAGAGTTAATGGATCAGATCATGTCCGCCCCGCTCGTGCGTTGCGATGACATCCCGTGGGAGATGTTCGGGATTTCCATGGCGGGCTGGAATGGATTGATTTCGACGGGTCTGGTCCTGATCTGGATCGCAGCCTGGCACGCGCGCTAGGGTTTATAGCTGATCCAGTTCGGCATCCCAGTAGAGGAAGTCGATCCAGCTTTCGTGCAGATGGTTCGGGGGGAACTTCCGACCGATATTGCGCAAAGCCTCAGCATCCGGCTGACGCGGCGGTTTATTCAGAGACATTCTGGCTTGTCGCAGGGATTTTGAGCCTTTGCGCAGATTGCACGGGCTGCACGCTGCAACGACATTCTGCCAACTTGTGACCCCGCCCGCAGCGCGCGGTACAACATGATCAAAGGTCAGGTTTTCACGGCTGCCGCAGTACTGGCATTTGAATTCATCCCGCAAGAATAAATTAAAGCGCGTGAAGGCCACGCGCTTTCTGGGTTTTACATAGTCTTTCAGGACAACGACCGAGGGTATTCGGATCTCGGTACTGGGACTGCGGACAACCTCGTCATATTCCGCAACAATATCCACCCTGTCCAGCCAGGCAGCTTTGATCGCCTCCTGCCACGGCCATAAAGACAACGGGTAGTAGGAAAGAGGTCTGTAATCGGCGTTCAAAACCAATGCCGGATGATGCTTGAGAGCACCGGTTTCCCTGACAAATTCGGTCCTGAAGTCTCCGTCCATAACAGAATCGCTCCTCGCTCTGTACTGCCCGTTTGTGACATCAGAGCGGGGAACACCCGCCCCGGCCTTAAGTTAACTATATATCGTGTTAAATCTCTGACAAGTGCCGAGTTCACACAACATCTCGGGTATTGGTTAGGCCGAATACGTAACAGATAAGTGACACTTATCCACAGGTTGCGCAGATGTGGTCTGCAAGCTATGGCGGGGCATGTCCTGGTTCATCCGTTTCAACAAACCTTACGATGTATTGCCGCAGTTCACCGACCGCGCCAATTCTGACTCGCCCCGCAGCACGCTCTCGGAATTCATCGACCTGCCCGGTGTCTATCCTGCGGGACGCTTGGACCGGGATAGCGAGGGTTTGATGCTGCTGACTGATAATGGGCGATTGCAGGCGCAGATATCAGACCCCAAGCACAAGATGCCTAAGACATACTGGGTTCAGGTCGAAGGCATTCCCGATACAGCGGCACTAAAGGCGTTGCGGGAAGGTGTTGAACTTAAGGATGGTTTGACGCGCCTCGCCAAGGCGCGTCTGATTGACGAACCCGAATGGCTGTGGCCACGCACCCCGCCGATCCGGGTTCGCCAAACGGTGCCCGACAGTTGGGTTGAACTGACGATTAAAGAGGGCCGCAACCGTCAGGTTCGCCGGATGACAGCCGCAGTCGGGCACCCAACTCTGCGCCTGATCCGAGCCCGTGTTGGAGATTGGTCTTTGGACGGCCTTGACCCCGGTCAGTGGGAAAGCCTGCCGATGCCAGCTGTTGACTCAGCACCGTCGCGCAAGCGGGACCGCCGCCCGCGCCGGTGACAAAAACTGCGTGATGTGATAGGCTTAGGGCATGAAGGTCACACCGGATATCCCTGCCCCGTCTGCCATCCTGGAAGCCGCGCTGTATGTCGACGACCTGGATGCGGCCGAGGATTTCTATGGTCAGATATTGGGACTAGATAAAATCCAGCGTGTCACCGATCGCCATGTGTTCTATCGGATCGGCGGGTCCGTCCTGTTGCTGTTCAATGCCAGCGAAACCGAGAAACCGCCAGGAAACCCCGATCTGCCGGTCCCACCGCATGGGGCGCGCGGTCCCAGCCATGTTTGCCTTGTCCTGAGCCGCGATGAAATCACCGTGATGCGCAAGCATCTGTTGGACTGGAACATCCCTGTCGATGCCGAGTTCGACTGGCCCAACGGAGCCCGGTCGCTCTATGTACGAGACCCTGCAGGCAATTCGGTCGAATTCTCGGAAGGAAAGCTTTGGGAGTGATCGATCAGCGAAGCGGCTGCTTCTCGCCCCCGATCACACGGTAGATTTCGCTAGAGACAACGCCGACCTCGCCAAGCGCCGCCTGAAAAGCAGCCATATGAGGGGTCGCGAAATGGGCCTCAAGCGCGGCCTGATCCTGCCATTCCTCATAGACCCGAAAGCGGGTCGCCTGACCCAGGATTTGACTGAATTCATAGATCAGGCATCCGGGTTCTTTCAGAGTTTCCGCAACCATTTCCTGCGCAGCAGCAATGGCTTTCTCGACCGCTGCATCTGAAACTTCGACCACTCCTGTCACGATCAGCATCATGCTCTCCTTAGATCGTCCCGCAAGTCAGAGGCTCAGCTTATCCCGCATGAAGGCCAGCGCAACACTCAAGCCATCCGGAGCAATCCCGTGGCCAGTGCCCTTCATTATATGGGCATAAACCTCTTTGAACCCGGCCGCCTGAAGTGCCTCAGCTGCTTCTGGCAACGATTGCGGCGGTACAACGTCATCAGCATCGCCATGCACCAGCAGGATCGGCATGCGACTTACGGTTTCGTCTGGCAGCAAATCAGGTTCCAGCAAACGGCCCGAGAACGCTACGATCCCGGCCACTGGGTCCTCGCGGCGCGGGGCTACATGTAAGCTCATCATCGTGCCCTGGCTGAAACCGAACAGCACTACCTGCTCTGGCAGGACATCCTCATCCACCATCAGCGCATCAAGGAACGCGTTGAAATCCTCAACCGCCATTTCCATACCCCGTCGGGCTTCCTCCTCGGATGAGCCATCAATCCACGGGATCGGGAACCACTGGAAACCGTTGGGCATACCGATGATCTGTTCAGGCGCGTCCGGAGCTACAAACAACGTATCCGGGAGATGCTCGCCCAACGGATCAGCCAGCCCCAAAAGATCGGCCCCGTTTGCACCATAACCATGCACAAACACCACGACCGAGCGTGTGTCGCCTGAAACCGGCTCTTTCCTGAGCGCGTTCAAAACCCGTGTCATCTGATCCCTTCTCTGTCTTTTGCGACCCGGTAATAGGCCCACAGCACCCGCGCCGCAACCGATCGCCACGGCGACCATGCTTCAGCCATCTGGCGTAACTCTTTGTCTTTTGGTCGTTCTGGCAATTCATAGAGGATGCGTGCAGCTTCCTGTAAGGCCAGATCGCCCGGTGCAATCACATCGGCGCGACCCAGCGAAAACATCGCATAAATCTCGGCGGTCCAGACACCGATTCCCGGCACCTCGGTCAGAATCGCGACCACCTCGTCATCCGGGGCATCGCGCAGTGCTTTGTAATCGATCCGCGCCTCGGCCAAGGCGCGGGCATAGCGAATTTTCTGACGGCTGAGACCCACAGCGCGCAGATCATCATCAGTGGCCCACATAATCTTGCGCGGACCGGTCAGTTTTGCGTCCTGCAGCCTCTTCCAGATTGCGTTTGCCGAGGCCACGCTGACCTGCTGACTGACAATCGCGCTGAGCAACTGGGCGAACCCGTCAGGCTTGCGCCTGAGTGGCAGGGGTCCGGTTTGCTCTATCGCATAAGCCATCCGGGGGCAGGCCTCAGCCAGCCACTCGGCCCCTTCGGTAACGCAGTCCGATGTTTCGATGATGCGTCCGACGGACATGCGCTCTCCAATAAGTGATCCTTGTCCGCACGTTAGGCGGATGTGCCGCATATGCAACCCGCTTGTGCCAAGTCTCAATCGTAGATAACCATTCGCCCATGACAATGATCGCTGCCACCCCTGACGACAGTCAGGCCAAACGCAACGTCGCCGTTTTGGTGGCAGCACAGGCAATCCTGGGTGCACAGATGCCGATGATGTTCATCGTCGGCGGGCTGGCAGGCCAATCGCTGGCCAGCAACGCTTGCCTTGCGACGCTGCCGATTTCACTAATCGTTCTGGGTTCAATGCTGGCGGCCACGCCGATTTCAGCCATCATGCAACGCTGGGGACGCCGTGCCGGGTTTCTTGTGGGATCAACCGCAGGTGCCGCAGGGGGCGTTATCGGGGCTTACGGCCTTTATCTCGGCTCGTTCCCGATCTTCCTGATCGGCAGCTTCCTGACCGGCATATACATGAGCGCACATGGCTTTTATCGCTTTGCTGCTGCCGACACCGCCTCCGATGCATTTCGGCCCAAGGCGATCTCATACGTCATGGCCGGAGGGCTTGCGGCGGCGATCATCGGCCCTCAGATCGTCAAGCTGACCTCGCAGGCGTATGTGGTCCCGTTTTTGGGCACTTATCTGGCGGTGATCGCGATCAACGTAATCGGCTCAGCCCTGTTCTTCTTTCTCGACATCCCTACTCCGCCGAAACCGACCGAAGATGAACCCAAAGGTCGCACACGGCTGGAGTTGCTGAAAACCCCACGCATCGCAGTAGCGATCATCTGCGCAATGGTTTCCTATGCGCTGATGAACCTTGTAATGACGTCTACACCTTTGGCCGTCGTCGGGTGCGGATATACCGAAGGTGATGCCGCGGATATCGTCACCAGCCACGTACTGGCGATGTACATTCCCAGCTTCTTCACCGGCCACCTGATCGCGCGGTTTGGGGTCGAAAAGATCGTAGCTCTCGGTTTGGCAATCCTTGGCGGCGCAGGCATTGTCGCCTTGCAAGGTATTGATCTAGGTAACTTTTTCGTCGCCCTGATCCTGCTTGGCATCGGATGGAACTTTGGCTTCATTGGCGCCACCAGCATGTTGGCAGACTCGCATGAAGTGCACGAACGCGGGCGAATGCAGGGCCTGAATGACTTGCTGGTGTTTGGCGGCGTGACCTTTGCTTCGCTTGCCTCTGGCGGATTGATGAACTGCTCGGGCGGTTCAGCGGTCGAGGGTTGGACGGCCGTAAACCTCGCCATGATCCCGCTGCTGACCCTTGCAGGTGGCGCGCTGCTGTGGCTGGTTCTGAGGCCTTCGGACCCACAAACCGTCTGACGTTACCAGCGCCCGGTCGCTGCGGTTTTCATCAGGGTAAACCGACGTCGGATTTCACCCTGAGCCAACGCACCTGCGGCCACCCGGTCCGGTCTGGCCAATGCAGTCCGCAACACCCATTCCGTCTGCCACCCCGCATTGAGCGCAGGCCGTGCTTGTGCCGAGACCTCGTTGCGGGCGGACCGCGCCTGCGCCAATCGGTCCAAAGCCTTCTGCGCCAGCGCCCGAACCCCGTCATGGGTTCCGTCCAGCAAAGGAATGCGCCCACGTGCCTCAAGCTCGGGAATTGCGCGCAGCCAATTCGCGATCCCCGCTGCATATCCGAAATCACGCAGAACAGTTTCATCCGCCGAACCCAAAGCCTGCGCCGACACCACCATTAATGTTCCAGCGCTATGGGCAATATAGGCGTCAAAATGCGCCTCATCCTCGAACGGATCACGATAGATATCCCAAAGCCTTACGGCCACATATTCATCCAACAGCGCTGCCAGATGCGGATAAATCACGCGCGACAATGGCGTAACAACCTCGTGCCGACGAACAGATGGACCTTCGGCAATCTCTTGCAAGGCATCGCGCCACCATTGCAGCCGCATCTCGGCGATCATGCTCTCTTGCGTCACCCACGGGGCACGGGCCACCTCGACGTTCAGCGCATAAATCGGGAACAAAACTGCCCGTGCCTCAACTGGCGCGGCCATGGCAGCCATAAAGCGATCGGGATCGGCCCGATGAACCAGCGCAGCACAAGCCTTGATGTCGTCGTCGAACTCCACCTTATTCGGCGGCCGCTGACTGCGGGGCGCAATCGCTCACCAGTTTCCACTGAATCGCATCCAGCAGCGCTTCGAACGAGGCATCAATTATGTTCGCACTCACCCCAACCGTAGACCAGCGCCGCCCTTGCCCGTCTTCGCTGTCGATGATCACGCGCGTGACCGCCTCGGTCCCGCCCTGAGTGATGCGCACCTTGAAGTCGACCAGCCGCATATCCGACAGTATCTGCGAATACTGCCCCAAATCCTTGGCCAGAGCTTTGGCGAGCGCGTTCACCGGACCGCGATCGCTACCGCTTTCATCCAGCGACTCACTTACCGACAGCTTCTTCTCGCCATCCACTTTCACAACAACAACCGCTTCGGACAGGCTGACCATCTTGTTGTATTTATTTTTCCGGCGTTCAACGGTCACCTTATAGCGCTTGACCTCAAAGAACTCGGGTAACTGCCCCAATTCATCCCGCGCCAGCAGCTCAAAACTAGCCTGCGCGGTGTCGTAGGAATACCCCTCGGCCTCGCGCAGTTTTATCCGCTCAAGGATACGTCCCAACGCCGGATCGCCCGCTTCTACGGCCAATCCCGCATCGGTCAGACGTTTACGCAGGTTCGATTGCCCAGCCTGGTTCGACATCGGAATGATGCGCGCATTTCCAACACTTGCCGGATTGATATGCTCATAGGTTGTCGGGTCCTTGAGGATCGCGCTGGCATGCAGCCCGGCCTTATGCGCAAAAGCCGACGCGCCCACATAGGCGCTCTGCTTGCTGGGCACTCGGTTCAGGATATCATCCAGCATCCGACTGATGCGCGTCAGCCCGGCCAGCGCCTCGGGCATCACTCCGATCTCATAGCGCGAGGCATAGGGTTCTTTCAGCATCAGCGTTGGGATCAAAGCGGTCAGGTTGGCATTGCCACAGCGCTCTCCCAACCCATTCAACGTACCTTGAATCTGCCGCGCCCCCGCATCGACTGCAGCCAGCGAGCACGCCACTGCGTTCTCGGTGTCGTTATGCGTATGAATGCCCAGCCGATCCCCCGGCAGACCGGCCGCAATCACCTCGGATACGATCCGCCCGACCTCTGCCGGCAATGCTCCGCCATTGGTGTCACACAGAACCACCCACCGTGCCCCTGCATCGAGCGCAGCGCGGCAGACTTCAACCGCATATTCCGGGTTGTCCTTGTAGCCATCAAAAAAATGCTCGGCATCAAACAGAGCCTCCTGCCCCTGCGCCACGATATGCGCGACCGAGGCGCGAACGTTCTCGGTGTTTTCCTCCAGCGTGATACCAAGTGCGTGGGTCACGTGGTAATCGTGCGATTTCCCAACCAGACAAACGGCTGGTGTTCCCGCGTTCATTACAGCCGCCAGAACGTCATCATTCTCAGCCGACCTGCCCGAGCGTTTGGTCATTCCAAACGCCGTCATACAGGCCGACGTCTCAGGCGCGCTCTCAAAAAACGCACTGTCGGTCGGGTTCGCTCCGGGCCAACCCCCTTCGATGTAATCAATCCCCAGCGAATCCAACGCCTGCGCGATCTGCACCTTCTCGGCTGTCGAGAACTGCACACCCTGAGTTTGCTGCCCGTCGCGCAGGGTGGTGTCATAGAGGTAAAGGCGCTCTTTGGTCATTCGACCGCCTCCAACTTCGCGGCATCAAAGCCAGCACCTGGCACCAACTCCACACCGTCCTTGCTCATCCGAACCTCCAGCCCTGCGGCGACATAGGCCGCCTTCAGGCGATCGACCTCAGAGAAATCCTTGTTCTGCATCGCAAGAGCGCGGGCATCGGCCAGTTTTTCTGCGTGGGATGACAGATCAGCCACGGCGGTTTGCGCCCAAGCTGCCATTTCATCCGTCAACAGCCCGACCACCTGTGAACTCGCCAGCAATAAAGCAGCGTTGCCGTCAGCAGCCAAACGATGAAGTTCAGCGATGGCACCTGCCGTGTTCATGTCATCGGCAAGCGCATCAATGACCGCAGGTGCCGCGGCGGCAGCGGGCTCGATGCCCGCTGTCAGCGCCCGCCACTTGCGCAACGTTGCCTCGGCTTCGCGCGCCTTCTTCTCGGTCCAGTCCATCGGCTTGCGATAATGGGTCTGCAAGAACACAAACCGGATCACTTCACCCGGCACACCCTGCTCAAGCAGATCATGAACGGTGAAGAAATTGCCCAGCGATTTGGACATTTTCTTGCCCTCGACCTGTAGCATTTCATTATGCATCCAGACACGCGCGAATTCGCCATGCGGGTGGGCACATTTGCTCTGAGCAATCTCGTTCTCGTGGTGCGGGAACATCAGATCGTTGCCGCCACCGTGAATATCAAAGCTCTCGCCCAGCAATTCATAGCTCATGGCCGAGCATTCGATATGCCACCCCGGACGCCCCCGGCCCCATGGGCTGTCCCAGCCGGGCAACTCATCGGTCGACGGCTTCCACAGCACAAAATCCATCGGGTTCTTCTTGTAAGGCGCGACCTCGACCCGCGCCCCGGCGATCATGTCATCAACCGACCGCCCCGACAGCGCACCATAGTGTTCCTTCCAGCTGTCCACCGCGAACAACACGTGACCCTCGGCAGCATAAGCGTGCCCCTTGGCCATCAGGTCTTCGATCATCGCAATCATCTGCGCGATATACTCTGTGGCGCGCGGCATCGCGTTGGGTTCCAACGCCCCCAGCGCGCCCATGTCGTGCAGATACCAGCCGATGGTTTCGTCCGAACGTTCCTGCACCAACTGTTCCAAAGACCCGTCAGCCCCAGCCTTCTTGCGCGACAGTGC
The DNA here is from genome assembly GCF_056539785.1 of Ruegeria sp. B11. Lineage (NCBI taxonomy): Bacteria > Pseudomonadati > Pseudomonadota > Alphaproteobacteria > Rhodobacterales > Roseobacteraceae > Ruegeria > Ruegeria sp. B11. The sequence continues at coordinate 587,071 of NZ_JBQFVO010000001.1, forward strand.
GGTGGCGTTGATCTTGTCATCCACGTCGGTGAAATTGCGCACATAGGTCACGTGATCAGCACCGTATACATGCCGCAACAAACGATAGAGCACGTCGAACACAACCACAGGCCGTGCGTTCCCCAGATGCGCCCGATCATAGACCGTCGGACCACAGACATACATCCGCACATTATCGGGATCGATCGGCACGAAATCCTCTTTCGTCCGAGTCCTTGTATTGTGCAGTTTGATCGTCGTCATCGGGTCGTGCTCCTGAAACAGCATATACGTCACGCGTTGGCGCGGGCTTAGCAACTTGTCTCAGAGATGAAAACGAAAGAAACCGGCCCGCTTGAGAAATCAGCAGGTAATGCAGCAGATAATGATGCAAGTTTTCCGGTTCATGCGCTTTGCCTAGCACGGGATTGATGCTGAGCCAAGCCTTGAGTTTCAACCTCCACAGAGGCAGTCTGCCCACCATGACCCGTGATTACGTCAATTCCGTATGCGCAGACCTGCCCGGTGCCGAACTTTCGGACCCTTGGGGTGGCGGCCACGACGCATGGAAAGTTGGCGGCAAGATGTTCGCCTGCGTCGGTTCGGTCGGGGATGGTGTATCGGTCAAGACACCCGACATTGAGACCGCGCAGATGTTGATCGACGCAGGGATTGGCACCAAGGCCCCGTATTTTCAACGCAGCTGGGTTCGACTGCCGTGGGAAACCGCCGCCGACGAGATGCAACATCGCCTGATCACCTCATACGATATCGTCCGTGCATCGCTGACCAAGAAGATACAGGCGAGTTTGCCGCCGCGAAGCTGATTGACAAAATTGCTGTGCTTTGCCCCATTCGGCGTCATAGCCGGTCGGGAGAATCCCTTGAAACTATCGCATCGCATTACGCATCTGACCGAGGGTGGATCAGACGGCTGGGAGGTGTTCATCCGCGCGCGTCGGATGATTGCCGAAGGCCATGCCGTTACCGAGTTGACGATCGGCGAGCATGACATTCGGACCGATCAGTCAATATTGTCGGCCATGGAAAGTTCGGCCCGCAGCGGGCACACAGGATACGCGATGGTTCCGGGCACTGATCTGCTGCGTGATACTGTGGCCGCCCGTGTCCAAATGCGAACAGGTGTAGCGACCACTCGCAACAATGTCATCATAACCCCCGGCGGTCAGGCCGCGTTGTTTGCGGCGCACACCGCGCTTTGCGATCCGGGCGATATCGCGCTCTACCTGGATCCGTATTATGCCACCTACCCCGGCACGATCCGTGGCGTTGGAGCGGTAGCCAAACGCATAGAAACACGCGCCGAAGATTTGTTCCAACCTCGCGCTTCCGATATCGATGGCGCGGCAGGCGGGGCGGTGTCGCTGCTGATAAACTCCCCAAACAATCCAACTGGTGTGGTCTATTCCGCCGAAACACTTTCTGCCATCGCCGAGGTTTGTCAGCGCCGCGATCTATGGCTGATTTCCGATGAAGTCTACGATACGCAGGTTTGGGAGGGTGAACACCTGTCACCGCGCGCCCTACCCGGCATGGCTGAGCGCACTCTGGTCGTGGGTTCAATGTCGAAATCTCATGCCATGACTGGCTCGCGTTGTGGGTGGATCGTTGCTCCGGAAGGCGTGATCGACCACCTGATCAACTTGGCAACACATACAACCTATGGTGTGCCCGGCTTTATACAGGATGCGGCCAACTATGCGCTGAGCGTGGGACAACCTCTCGAAGACAAAATCGCCGCGCCGTTTCGCCGCCGCCGCGCTCTGGCGATTGAAGTGCTGGCTGCGCAGCAGGTCGTCACCTTAATACCGGCGCAAGGCGCGATGTATCTGATGCTGGATATCCGGGCTACGGGTCTTAGCGGCGATGTGTTCGCAAATGCGCTGCTGGACACGCATGCCATCGCTGTGATGCCCGGTGAGAGCTTTGGTTCTGCCGCCGCAGGTCACATCCGCGTGGCCATGACAATCGATGACGAGAAATTCGTCACATCGCTACAGACCCTATGCGAATTTGCCGCTCAATTGGCAGATGGATGACAATCGACCACCGAGTTTCAGAAGCGGAATGTGGTGCGCAAGTTGAACACATTTGCGTCGAGGCTTCGACCAGACTCCGGTATATCATCGAAGTTCTGCCGCAGCGCTTCGCCACTGATTACAAACCGTTCGCCAAGCGGATAGGCAACACCGATCCCGTAAACGGCTGCCGTATCACTGTCACCCGACGTACTGGCCCGCGCGGTTCCCAAGACAACATAGCCAAGGGCTGATCCAAAATCGTAGCCGCCGCGCAACTTCAATCGCGACATACTATCAAGGCTTCCTTCGGATTGTCCCAGATCAAGATTCAGGCGGTTATATTCCAGCTCACCGCCAAGCACGAAATTTCCAAAATCATAGTCGTATCCGATCAGCGGGCCAAAACTGCCCCCGCTTCCGCCTGCCCCTCCGGACCCATCAACATCTGCATAACCAAAGCTGAAACCAGCGTACGCGCCTGTCCAGTCTTCTGCCACAACCTGCCCTGCACCTGTTATCAGTGCTGCGGCGAGTGCGGCCAGTAATGACTTCATGCAGACCTCCAAACATCCGTTGCCGGTTTGGGCGCATCCCCGAGGCAGTGATCTGCTGATCAGCCAACCCCAGTATTTACTTAAACCTAAGGTACAAATCCAAATAACTACGTGCAGATTAACAGATTCTTACCGCAATTGGAAAAAAACATTTAGTCACGAGGATTTGCGCCCAGTTCATTTTGACTGATGGCCCAATAAAATTAGTCCAAAGTCGCAAACAGAACAGATTGTCCAAAAGTGCATTGAAACAATGGGCGCATCAGACTGAGGAAGTTGATGCATAACGAAGTTTGGAAAATTCAGCTGGTCAGCCGCACCATTGGTGCGGATCGCGGTCGTGCGGCACGAGGACGGCCAGCACTGGTCTAGGTACACTCACCCACATCGTACTTTTTTGACCGGACACACACATGAACGAACAAACCCGAAACTCATCCCGCAGCGGTGGCCGCGCCGCGCGTCGTGCCGCCCGTGCGTCAGCTCTTCCGGAACATCTTCGCCCGATTCGGCCTGGTATGGAGGGCGGAACCCTGAAGGTTCTGACCCAAGCACAGATCGAACGCATCCACGAGGCCGCTCTGACCGCACTGGAAACCATCGGCCTTGCTGATGCGCCACAAAGTGGGATCGACTATCTCGTGGCTGCGGGATGCACCTTGGGCGACGATGGCCGCATCCGCTTTCCGCGCGCATTGGTCGAGGACACAATCGCCAAGGCCAATCGCTCGATCACTCTGCACAGCCGGGACGGCAAATCGGATCTGGAGCTGTCGGGAACGCGTGTCCATTATGGCACCGCAGGCGCAGCGGTCAGCATGGTCGACGTGCATGGACAGGAATATCGCGACTCGACCCTGCAGGACCTGCATGACGCGACTCGCATCTGTGAACAGCTTGAAAACATTCACTTTGTTCAACGCCCCATGGTGTGCCGAGATATCGCCGACAACCTTGAGATGGATCTGAACACGGTCTACGCCACCACCTCAGGCACGTTCAAACATATCGGTACGTCGTTCACGGAGCCCAGCCATGTGGCCCCCGCCATCGAGATGCTGCACATGATCGCGGGCGGAGAGGACAAGTGGCGCGAGCGGCCCTTCATGTCCAACTCCAACTGCTTCGTTGTGCCCCCGATGAAATTCGCCACCGAAAGCTGCGAGGTGATGGAAGAATGCATCAAGGCCGGAATGCCGGTTTTGTTGCTTTCTGCGGGCATGGCAGGAGCTACCGCACCCTCGACCGTTGCCGGAGCGATCACACAAGCCACCGCCGAATGTCTGGCGGGTTTGGTTTATGTAAACGCCGTAAAGCCCGGTGCACCCGCGATTTTTGGCACTTGGCCTTTTGGTCTGGACCTGCGCACGGGTGCAATGTCCATCGGCTCGGGTGAACAAGCTCTGCTAACCGCTGGCTGCGCGCAAATGCACCAGTTCTACGATCTGCCCGGTGGTGCCGCAGCTGGTGCATCGGACGCGAAATTGCCCGACATGCAGGCCGGTTGGGAACAAATGTGTTCGAACGTCATGGCTGGGCTGTCGGGCCTGAACATGGTGTATGAAGCGGCAGGCATGCATGCCTCGTTGCTGGGCTTCTGCCACGAGAGCCTGATCCTGAGCGATGACCTGATCGGACAGGCACAGCGCTGTGTGCGCGGGATCGAGGTGACGGACGAGACACTGGCACTGGATCAGATGGCCGAAGTCTGCATGGGTGGTCCTGGGCATTATCTTGGCACCGATGCGACGCTAGGCCGTATGCAGGCAGATTACGTCTATCCTACCTTTGGTGACCGATCATCTCCGAAGGAATGGGTTGAGCTTGGCAAACCAGATCTGATCGAAAAGGCAGTGAAGCGGAAGGAAGAAATCCTTGCCGTGCCTTCCCCGGCCAGATTCGACCGGCTTCTGGACGCGGAAATTCGCGGCAAATTCAACATTTACTTACCCGCGTAAGACACTGAAAAATAAGCGGCCCGGAGCTTCCGGGCCGCCAGTACTCCTGCTTTATCAGCCGTTGGACGGCGGCAGCAGGCCCGCTTGTTCAGCGATGGTGATCTCATCCTGATCTAGCGCACCGTCGCCGTTTGCGTCCATCTGCGCAAAGCCTTCGGCATCAACATCAGGCACGACGGCCTGAACTTCATCGATCGTCAGTACTCCGTCGCCGTTGGTATCGGCGGCGCTTTGGCCGACGGCCAATGTCGGCAGGCCAAGTGCGAAGGTTGAGATAAGGGCCAGAATTTGCGGTTTCATGTTATGCCTCCTGATTGCGTTTTCTTGAGTGTTTGCGTCCGGACAAGCGCCAAAAAAAGCCCATCCTGAAGGCATGTCACCCGCTCAGATTGATATGGTCGCATTCAAGCCAATCTCTGCGTGTTTGACTGAGTCGCATTTGCGGACGATTGCCGGACGAAATGGCCAGTCGTGGCTTCGGCAACTCTTGCCCGATCCAAACAGGATGATCCGGCGAAGCCCTGCTCAGATCCGCGACTCGGGGTTGAAAAAAGAAAGGGGGCCGAAGCCCCCTGTCAGTTTCGCCTTCCAGGCTCATTTCGTTGACCGCCCGGTGTTTTTTTGCCTGCGGCCTGGACTGCGCATGGGACGAGCGCACCCGTCCCGTGAGAGAGTGGGAGGGAGCAAATATTCCGCCCCACCCTGTTCCCGGCCGACACGGGCATGTCGGCCGAGTGAAACAAGGCATCGATGGTAAGTCTCAGCGCCTTGCTTCGTATTCGTCGGGGCCGGTTACTGTGGCAGCATCCGACCCCTGCACCCCGGGTTGCCGGGGCGCTAAACTCAGCTACACCCGCTAGTTGCGCCGCAGGTGTTGCATTTCATGCAGGTGCCGTTGCGCACCAGCGTGTAGTTTCCGCATTCGCCGCATGGATCGCCCTCGTACCCTTGCATCTTGGCTTTGGTACGGGCGTCCATTCCGGTCGCAACCGCCGTCTCAGCGGGTGCTTCGAATGTCGCTGCGGTTTCGGCCATACCGGACACGTCGGCTTGACCACCATTGAAGACCATCAGATCCTGCGGTAGCCGCTTGCGCAGATACCCAGTCGAGCTGATTTGTTTCAGCACTTCCAGAGATTTGGTTGCCGCGCTTTCACTGATTTCCGATACGTTGGACAGACCATCCTCTTCGCCGCGACCCAGATCGTCGAAGGTTGCGCCTTCGGGCTTCACATGAGCCAGATCGGTGCGGTCCAGATAAGACACGGCCAGTTCACGGAAGATATAATCCAGGATCGACGTCGCGTTCTTGATCGAGTCGTTGCCCTGAACCATCCCGGCTGGTTCAAACTTGGTGAAGGTGAAGGCGTCGACGAACTCTTCCAGCGGCACGCCATATTGCAGACCAACCGACACGGCGATGGCAAAGTTGTTCATCATCGCTCGGAAGCCAGCGCCTTCCTTGTGCATGTCGATGAAAATCTCGCCCAGCTTGCCGTCTTCGAACTCACCGGTCCGCAGGTAAACCTTGTGGCCGCCCACGATTGCCTTTTGGGTATAACCTTTGCGGCGATGCGGCAGTTTCTCGCGATGGCTGCGGATCATTTCCTTGACCACAACCTTCTCGATCACCTTCTCGGCCAGAACGACGGCTTTTTCTTGCGTCGAACCGCTTTCCAGCACTTCGGCTGCCTCATCGTCATCTTCGACCAGCGCCGCCGCCAAAGGCTGCGACAGTTTCGAGCCGTCGCGGTACAGCGCGTTCGCCTTCACACCCAGCGACCAGCTGAGTTCGTATGCCTTCTGGCAGTCCTCGATGGTCGCGTCATTGGGCATGTTGATCGTCTTTGAGATCGCGCCCGAGATAAAGCTTTGCGCTGCAGCCATCATGGTAATGTGGCTATCAACCCCAAGGAAACGCTTGCCTTTCTTGCCGCACGGGTTGGCGCAGTCGAAGATCGAATAGTGCTCTTCCTTCAGATGCGGCGCACCTTCCAGCGTCATGGTTCCGCAAACATGGTCGTTTGCCGCGTCGATATCCGCCTTGGTAAAGCCCAGATGGCGCAGCAGATCGAAGGTCGGGTCATTCAGCTTGGTCGCCGGGATGCCCAGAACACCGGTGCAGAAGTCCTCGCCCAGCGTCCACTGGTTGAAGACGAACCGGATGTCGAACGCGCTTTCCAGTGCGGCATCTACTTTTGCCAACTCGTTCGGGCCAAAACCATGACCGGTCAGCGAGGTGTGGTTGATCCCCGGCGCGTTGCCGATGGTGCCATGACCAACCGCATAACCCACGATCTCTTCGATCTGAGCCGAGGAATAGCCCAGCTTCTCCAGCGCCGAGGGCACCGAGCGGTTGATGATCTTGAAGTAACCACCTCCCGCAAGCTTCTTGAACTTAACCAGCGCAAAATCCGGTTCGATCCCGGTCGTGTCGCAATCCATCACCAGACCGATGGTGCCGGTTGGTGCGATAACTGTGGCCTGCGCGTTGCGATAACCGTTCTTTTCGCCGAGGCTCAGCGCTTCATCCCAGGCTGACATGGCCAGATCGATCAGACGTTTGTCCGGGCAATTGTCGTGATCCAGAGGCACCGGCTTAACAGCCAGTTTTTCATACCCTTCGGTCACTCCTTGCGACGCACGACGGTGGTTGCGGATGACGCGCAGCATATGGTCTGCGTTGCGCTCATATCCTTTGAACGGGCCAAGCTCGCCTGCAATCTCTGCCGAGGTCGCATAAGCCACACCGGTCATGATCGCGGTCAGCGCGCCACAGATCGAACGTCCCTCATCCGAGTCGTAGCTGTAACCCATGTTCATCAACAGGCCGCCGATGTTGGCGTATCCCAGACCCAAGGTGCGGAAGTCGTAAGAGAGTTTCGCAATTTCCTTAGACGGGAACTGCGCCATGGTCACCGAGATTTCCAGCGTCAGCGTCCAAAGCCGCGAGGCGTGCATATAGTCCGCCGCCTGGAACTCACCGTCCTTGAAAAAGGTCAGCAAGTTCATCGACGCCAGGTTACAGGCAGTGTCATCGAGGAACATGTATTCCGAACACGGGTTCGAACCGCGGATTTCACCGTCTTCGGGGCAAGTGTGCCATTCGTTGACAGTATCATGGAACTGGATGCCAGGATCGGCACAGGCCCATGCGGCGTGGCCGACCTTTTCCCACAAATCACGAGCTTTGACTGTACGAGCAACCTTGCCGTCGGTGCGGTTGATCAGTTCCCAATCCGCGTCTTTTTCAACTGCGGTCAGGAACGCATTGGTCACCCGGATCGAGTTGTTCGAGTTTTGGCCCGAGACCGAGCTATAAGCCTCTGAATCCCAGTCCGTATCGTAGGTCGGGAATTCAATGCTGTCGTGGCCCTGCTTGGCGTAGTCCAGAACGCGCTTGATGTAAGTTTCTGGGATCGCGACCTTTTTCGCTTCGCGAACCGCATTTTTCAGGGCGTCGTTTGCGTTTGGATTATAGGCATCATCGGCAGAGCCGTCCCAAGACCGGATGGCCTCGAAAATGCCGTTCAGCATCTTCTCGTGCATCTTCGATCCGGCAACGATCGAGGCCACCTTCTGCTCTTCGATCACTTTCCATTCGATGAATTGCTCGATGTCCGGGTGATCTGCATCGACGATTACCATCTTTGCTGCTCGACGGGTTGTACCGCCTGATTTGATCGCGCCAGCGGCGCGGTCGCCGATCTTGAGAAATCCCATGAGGCCCGAAGACTTGCCGCCACCCGAAAGCGCTTCACCCTCTGCACGCAGATGGCTGAAGTTGGTTCCGGTGCCCGAGCCATACTTAAACAGGCGCGCCTCACGCACCCACAAGTCCATGATGCCGCCTTCGTTGACCAGATCATCGTCGACCGACTGGATGAAGCACGCATGCGGTTGCGGATGCTCATAAGCGGATTTCGATTTGGTTAGCTTGCCGGTTTTGTAGTCAACATAGTGGTGCCCCTGCGCCGGGCCATCGATCCCATATGCCCAGTGCAGACCGGTGTTGAACCACTGCGGCGAGTTCGGAGCTGCACGCTGGGTCGCCAGCATATAGCGCATCTCGTCAAAATAGGCGCTCGCGTCCTCTTCAGTCGAGAAATAGCCGCCCTTCCAGCCCCAATAAGCCCACGCGCCGGCCAGACGATCAAAAACCTGTTTCGATGAGGTTTCGCCATCAAATTCAGCATCTTCCGCAGCAACCGATCGCCACAGGAATTCGGGAACGTCCTTTTCCTTAACCTTCTTCAGCTTGGAAGGAACGCCGGCCTTGCGGAAGTACTTCTGTGCGATGACATCGCTGGCCACCTGGCTCCATTTTGCAGGCACTTCAATCTCGTCCAGACGGAACACGATTGTGCCATCCGGATTGCGAATCTCGGATGTTGCGGACACAAAATCCAGATCGGCATATGCATCCTGTCCCGGTTTGGTGAATTTTCTTTCAATCTTCATGTCCGCTGCCCCAGCTTCGATCTGTCCAAATTTCAAGTCCCGGCACTAAATCTTGATGCTGCGGGGTGCCGCCCGCACTACCGACGAATTTGAGACGCAAGGGACCGGACGCTGCCTAGAACAGCGCAGAACCGCGAATCCGGTCTACGTCATAGTGGTTTGCTTTCCGTCCCTCGCCCGATGCCTTTTCTGGTCATTGCCTACCAGATTTAGTGGCTCGTCTTTCGGCCCATACAATCTGACGTATATTCCCATAGTTGGTCAACGGGCTTTTTCGGTCATTTTTGGAATCTTTTAGCTTGACCTGTTTTGCTGAACCGGCGGAATTTCGCCGCATCGCGATTCCTCCACAGACATGTCCCGGACGACCAGCCCATTCCGCCTTGATGTGTCAGAGTGATTTCTCGTGTTTTCCGCCACAGTTAGAGGTCATTGATCAACCGATCCCGCGTTAAGGACATGTTCAGAGAATCATCGTCACGACATCGCAGCGCGTGCCATACTTGAAATCACACGACATTTCTGGATGGGAAATCTACTCTACATGCGTTTGATTTCATTGTTAACTATTGTGGCGCTAATCGTGTCCTGCACATCACAGGAAGCACCACCTGCATCTCGCAGCGCGCAATTCGACGGTTATCCGCAGAACCTTTTCAATTCCTTCAGGACCGACTGCGCGGGGCCGGGCGACAAGTATATCAAGACCACCGCAAGCATCTTTGAATGCCGCGAGACCTTGCCGCCCGAGGCAACGGCGTATTTGATTCTCAGCTTCAACGGTTATCCGCAGAACTTGCCGCAGATCGTAACGCGGCTGAGCTCGACCAAGAATCAGGCCGGGTATCGCGTGGACGCAGAGTTGTACTTTCTGGTTCCGCAGAAAGATGGTTCAACTCTTAGAATACCTATTGAAAGCAAAGATTTGGACAGGGATTTTTCCAAGCTCTACACCGATTATGGCGGAACGCCAGTGTAGAGGAAAAATGGTCGGGGCGGCAGGATTCGAACCTACGACCCCCTGTACCCAAAACAGGTGCGCTACCAGACTGCGCCACGCCCCGGACCGTGCGCCTTCCTAAACGTGCCGATCTGATTTGAAAAGCCCTAACAGGGCCAAATTGCAGGACCTTGCGAAAAAACTTCGTGGCGCATCTGCGATCCAGGCCGAATGGCGTAACGCTCGGCTAGGCCAGCGTTGATTTCCAGGACCGCATAAACCGAATCGCCGCCTTCGATTGGGCTCAGATCCCCCGGAATTGCACCTTCGTGCACACGCGTCACCGTGCCCGCGCGATCAACAAAGATCATATCAAGCGGAATCAGGGTATTCTTCATCCAGAACGCAACAGGTTGCGGCGGATCAAAAACAAACAACATTCCAGATCTGTTCGGCATGCTTTCGCGAAACATCAATCCGCGCGATCGCTCTTTCGGTGTGATGGCCAGCTCAACGTCGAAGCGAACCTCTGCCAGATCATTTCGAAGCTCGACACGATCCGGACGGCATTCAGCCCGCGCGATCCCGCCAATCAAAAAACTCAGGAGCGCCAGTACGAAAGCCGTTCTCATCATTCAGAACCTAGTCGTTCAGGGCCGCTTCCCAGGCCAGAACCTGCGCGGCCATTCTTCCGCGCTTGCCATCAATGACCCGCATGGCCAGCGCTTCGCCCGGTTGCAGATCTGCCAACCCAGAACGACGTAGCACCTCGATATGCAGGAATACGTCTTCACTGCTGCCGAAAACATTGGCAAAGCCAAACCCTTTGCCCTTGTCGAACCATTTGACGCGCGCAGCCTCAAGCGGAGCGCTGCCGATCACGGTTGGATCAAGCTCGGCAAAATCGGCCAACATCATGGTTTCCGCGCGAACAGGCGGGTCAACACTGATCACTTCGACCGCTTGAACACCGCGATCAGTTTTGTGGGTCATGATCTCGATGCCGGCGCCATCCGCGACCGAGCTTTGCCCGAAGTTTCGCAGCACGTTGACGTGCAACAGAATGTCCGGGCCGCCTTCGTCAGACACAACAAATCCGTATCCCTTGGCGGGATCGAACCATTTTACGTGTCCACGGACGCGGTACATGCTGTTCAGATCTTCTGGCACTGTTTTCCCATTACGATAGGCAAGTCGTTAAGGGTTTCTTGTTTATGTTTTGGCTCGCAAATTCAAGCTGAAAAAAGCTATTGTCTGCAAACAGTTGCATTTCACGCAACGCGAACGTCATGGATTTAACCTCAGCACTTGCCAGTCGGAATCGACATTTTGTCGCTTCCACTGAAACCTGTCATGCAACCTGAAGGCACCATCGGCCCAGAACTCGACTTCGACAGGTGTTACACGGTATCCCCCCCAAAATTCAGGGCGAGGCGGGTTGGTACCCAACTTTGCGGTCACTTTAGCCACTTCGGCCATCAGGGATGCACGACTTTCCAGCGGTTGCGACTGGTGTGACGCCCAAGCACCCAAGCGGCTTTTGAGCGAGCGCGAGGCGTAGTACGCGTCCGCCTGCGGCCCATCTTCCTTGGTGATTGTACCACGAACACGGATTTGTCGCCGCAAAGATTTCCAATGCATCACAAAAGCCGCTTTGTGGGCGCTGTCCAACTCCTGAGCCTTGGCGCTGTGATAGTTCGTATAGAAAACAAACGCGTCCTTCTCGATTTCCTTCAGCAGAACCATACGGGCATTCGGCAAACCTTCCGGGTCCACGGTTGCCAAAGCAATCGCATTAGGATCATTCGGTTCGGTCTTTTCTGCCTCGGCCAGCCACCGATCCGCGATTTCAAACGGATCAGCCCCGGCGAAGATGCCATTATGCTCGTTCATTTCCATCCCCAGGAAACAATTAACATGACCCTAAGGCGAGAACCCGCTGCGGGCAAGAGCGCATGGCCTTGAAGCAGGACAATCAATGGCATAAACCAACCGAACACAATGCGACGACAGGCGGAGAACCGAAGATGTCAAATCAGTTGATGGCCGGAAAACGCGGCCTCATCATGGGACTGGCCAATGACAAATCAATCGCATGGGGTATCGCCCGCGCCTTGTCCGACGCCGGGGCCGAGCTGGCCTTTTCCTATCAGGGGGACGCCCTGAAAAAACGCGTCGATCCATTGGCGGCGCAGTTGGGCAGCGAGATCGTTTTGCCCTGTGACGTCAGCGACGAAGAATCAATTAATGAACTCTTCAGCGCGCTGGAAAAGAAATGGGGTAAACTGGATTTCGTCGTCCACGCCATTGGCTTTTCTGACAAGAACGAATTGCGCGGGCGCTACGTCGACACATCGCGCGCGAACTTTAACCTGACGATGGATGTTTCGGTCTACTCTTTCACCGCCGTTATGCAGCGCGCGGAGAAAATGATGAACGAAGGCGGCAGTGCGATCACCCTCACCTATTACGGCGCTGAACAGGTCATGCCACACTACAATGTAATGGGTGTTGCCAAAGCCGCCCTTGAGGCGTCCGTAAAGTATCTGGCCGAGGATTTGGGCAAAGACGGCATTCGCGTGAATTCAATCTCGGCAGGCCCGATCAAAACGCTCGCGGCCAGCGGCATCGGCGATTTCCGTTACATCATGAAGTGGAACGAGTATAACTCGCCCCTGCGCCGGAATGTGACCATCGATGATGTTGGTAAATCGGCCCTGTATCTGCTGTCTGATCTCAGCAGCGGAGTGACAGGTGAGAATCTGCACGTGGATTCAGGCTATCACATCGTCGGCATGAAGGCCGTCGACGCGCCGGACGTTGAAAAAGGATAACAGACCATGAGCGCCAAGGACCGCCTGCCACACGAAAAAGGCTTCCACATCAGCTGGGATCAAATTCATCGCGACTCGCGCGCTCTTGCGTGGCGTCTGGATGGGCAAGGACCAGATGACGGCGCTTGGCGTGCAGTCGTGGCAATTACACGTGGCGGCATGGCCCCCGCGATGATCGTCAGCCGCGAACTGGATATCCGTACGGTCGATACTGTCAGCGTGAAATCCTATCATCATCAGGCGCAGGGCGAAGCAGAAATTCTCAAAGCGCCCAATGCTGATCTGATGGGGGATGGCACCGGTATTCTGATCATCGACGATCTGGTCGATAGCGGCAAAACGCTGGAACTGGTGCGCGAGATGTTCCCCAAAGCGCATTTCGCGACCGTATACGCCAAGCCCAAGGGCCGTCCGATGGTAGACACCTTCATTACCGAGGTCAGTCAGGACACATGGATTTTCTTCCCATGGGACATGGCGCTGCAATATGTCGAACCCTATCGGGGCACCGATTAATCAAGCGTTTTTCATAAGCGCTGAAATCACGGACTCACCATGACAATGACCCGCACTGCCGCCACCTTTGCCCCTCCGGTGATGGAGGCACGCCGTTGGCTGGACGGGGTCGAGTTCGCGGTTGACCGTCCGTTGATCAATGTCAGTCAGGCGGCCCCGGTCGATCCGCCCCCGTTAGCGCTGCGGCAAGCAATGGCCGAATTCGCAGTCGAGCAGGACAGCGCACATCTTTACGGCCCGGTTCTGGGCAACGATGACCTGCGGTCCGAGCTCGCGGCTCAGATCAGCGTACATTATGTGGCTGAGGTAACGGCGAATCAGATCGCAATCACCTCGGGCTGCAATCAGGCCTTTTCAGCCGTGATTTCGGCAATTACCGATCAGGGGGATGAGGTGATCCTTCCGACTCCTTGGTATTTCAATCACAAGATGTGGCTGGATATGGCTGGGGTAAAAACCGTTGATTTGCCCACAGACGATGATTTGCTTCCCGATCCGGAACGCGCCCGCGCCCTTATCACCGAAAAGACACGGGCGATTTCGTTGGTGACGCCGAACAATCCCGGTGGTGTCGAATACCCTGCGGACTTGGTGCGCCGCTTCTATGATCTTGCGCGGGAAACGGGGCTTCGTCTTTTGGTTGACGAAACCTATCGCGATTTCGACAGTCGATCAGGCGCGCCTCATGACCTGTTCCAGCAATCGGGTTGGGACGATACGTTTGTCCATCTCTACTCGTTCTCAAAAGTCTACCGCCTGACCGGTCACCGTGTCGGCGCGATTTCAACCAGCCCCGCCCTGTTGGCGGAGATCGAGAAATTTCTGGACACGGTCGCAATCTGCCCCGGCCAGATCGGCCAGTTTGCCGCGCTTTGGGGCATGCGGAACTTGACCCAATGGGTTGCAGGTGAACGAGATGAAATTCTCGACCGAAGAGCGGCCATCGCGGAAGGAATGCCACGCCTTGAAGACAAAGGCTGGCGTCTTTTGGGACTTGGCGCTTACTTTGCCTACCTCGAACATCCCTTTGGCATCGCTTCCGACGAATTGGCCCGACGGCTGGTACCCGAGGCAGGTATACTGCTGTTGCCGGGTACCATGTTCATGCCAGAGGGCAATTCCGCGGGAAAGCGGCAGGTTCGCGTAGCATTTGCCAACCTCGACCGCGCCGGTATCGCGCAATTGTTCGACCGATTGCAGGGCTTGTCCTTCTAAGCTTGCCCCCCGGCTGCACGCATCGTATTCAGGGCCGCAACCGACTGGGCAGACATTTGCCGACAAAACCAAGAGGGCACCATGGCCGCAGGCATGAAAAACCTATCCAAAACCTTTGTCTGGATTCTCATGGGTCTTTTGATGCTGGGCCTTGCTGGCTTTGGCGCCACCAGCCTGACCGGAACCGTTCGTACGGTTGCGCAGGTCGGTGATGAAAGCGTTTCGGTCGACGCGTATTTTCGTGAGCTTCAGCGCGAGATCCGGGCCGTCGAAGCGCAAACCGGACAGGCAATGCAGATTTCGCAGGCACATGATCTTGGCCTCGATCAACTTGCCCTTTCGCGCCTGATCGCACTGGCCGCAATCGATAACGAGGTCGGACAGCTTGGCATTTCGATCGGTGACGAGAACCTGCAGGACGAGATTGTACAGATACCGGCGTTCCAAGGTGTAAACGGTACATTCGACCGCGAAGCCTATCGCTTTCAGCTGGAACAGGTCGGAATGACCGATTCCGAATTCGAATCGGATCTGCGCAAAGAATCTTCACGCACCATCGTTCAGGGCGCGGTCATGAGCGGTGTTGAAATGCCCCGTACGCTGACCGAGGCTTTGTCGAACTATGTGCTGGCCCGCCGCAGCTTTACCGTGGCGACGCTGTCTGCCGACCTTCTCGAAACGCCCGTGGCCCAACCCACAGACGCGCAGATTCAGACATATTACGACGAGAATACCGATCAGTTCACCCTGCCCCGCACCAAGCAACTGACCTACGCCATTCTGTCGCCCGACATGCTGCTCGATACGATCGAAGTGGACGAAGATTCTCTGCGCCGTCTATACGACCAACGCGCTGACGAATATTTCCAACCCGAGCGCCGCTTGGTCGAGCGTCTGCCCTATCCCAGCGAAGAATCCGCAACCGAGGCGCTGGCACAACTTGAAGTTGGCGGGGCCGATTTCGAACAGTTGGTCCGCGAACGTCAGCTTGAGCTGAGCGATGTTGATCTGGGCGATGTCACCCGTGAAGATCTGGGCGATGCAGCCGACGCCGTGTTTGCCGCCGAGATCGACGATGTGGTCGGCCCGCTTCCCACGGTGTTCGGCCCTGCCCTGTTCCGGATCAATGGATCGCTGGCCGAGAACAATGTCAGTTTCGAAGACGCCGAACCCGAACTTCGTGCAGAACTCGCCGCCGACCGAGCGCGCCGTCAGATCGAAGCACAGGCCGAAGACATCAACGATCTGCTTGCAGGCGGCGCAACACTGGAAGAACTGGCCGGTGAGACCGAGATGGAACTGGGTCAGATCGACTGGACCCAGCAAAGCGACGATGGCGTTGCCGCGTATGACGGCTTCCGCTCAGTCGCTGAGGCTGTGCAAGAAGGTGATTTCCCAGAGGTCGCGTTCCTTGAAGATGGTTCGATCTTTGCGTTGCGTTTGAATGAAGTGCTGGAACCGCGCCCGGAACCTCTGGAAAGCGCCCGTGACCGTGTCGCCGAGGCATGGCTGCAGGTAGAAACTGCGAAAGCGCTGCAAAATCAGGGCAACACGGTTCTGACCCAACTGGCAACAGATGGCGACTTTACCGCCACAGGCCTGCCCTTCCGCGTCGAAAATGCGCTGACACGTACCGCATTCCTCGAGGATGTTCCCGTGGACTTCATGACTCAGGTGTTTGAAATGGACCCTGGCGAGCTGCGTGTCATTCCCGGAAACGGTAACGCCCTGATCGTGCGTCTGGATGAAGAGCTGCCTCCGGCGGAAACCGATGAGCAACGCCAGATGCAGGATGCACTGGCTGCGCAATTGAGCCAGGCGCTGGCGCAGAACATCTTTGACATCTATGTGCGCAATGCCCAGACACGCGCACGCCCTGTGCTGGATCAGCAAGCGCTGAACGCGGTACGGGCCAGTTACTAAAAGAGACAGAACATGGCCCTGACCCCGGATTTCGAAAGTTTCGCGCTCGCTTATGATGCGGGCGAAAATCAGGTCGTCTATACCCGCCTCGCCGCTGATCTGGATACGCCGGTTTCACTGATGCTGAAACTGACAGGCGCTCAGAAAGACGCCTTCATGCTCGAGTCGGTAACCGGGGGTGAAGTGCGTGGGCGCTATTCGATCATCGGAATGAAGCCCGATCTGATTTGGCGCTGTCAGGGCGAGACATCGGCCTTGAACCGATCAGCCCGCTTCGATGCCGAGGCGTTCGAGCCACAGGATGGCAACCCGATGGACAACTTGCGCGCCTTGTTGGCTGAAAGCCGCATCGCGCTTCCCGATGACCTGCCGCAGGCCGCCGCTGGCCTGTTTGGCTATCTGGGCTACGACATGGTCCGGTTGGTGGAATACCTGCCGGATGTGAACCCTGACCCGTTGGGCCTGCCCGATGCGATCATGCTGCGCCCCTCGGTCATTGCTGTGTTGGACGGCGTCAAAGGCGAGGTTACCGTAGTGTCGCCCGCATGGGCCAGCGAGGGCCAAAGCGCCAAAGCCGCCTATGCGCAGGCCGCTGAGCGTGTGATGGATGCCGTGCGTGATCTTGAGCGTGCCATGCCGGCCGAGACGCGCGATCTGGGTGACGCAATTGAAGTTGGGGCTCCTGTCTCTAACTTCACCAAATCGGGCTATATGGAAGCCGTTGAAAAGGCCAAGGAATATATCCGTGCGGGTGATATCTTTCAGGTCGTCCCGGCCCAACGCTGGACACAGGATTTTCCGCAACCGCCATTTGCCCTCTACCGCTCGCTGCGGCGCACCAACCCGTCGCCATTCATGTTCTATTTCAACTTCGGCGGCTTTCAGGTCGTAGGTGCAAGCCCAGAAATTCTGGTGCGTGTCTTCGGCAATGAGGTCACGATCCGCCCTATCGCGGGTACCCGCCCGCGTGGCGCGACGCCCGAAGAAGACAAGGCCAACGAAATCGACCTGCTGGCCGACAAAAAAGAACTCGCCGAGCACCTCATGTTGCTGGACCTGGGCCGCAATGACACCGGGCGTGTTTCTAAGATTGGAACCGTGCGTCCTACCGAAGAGTTCATCATCGAGCGCTACAGCCACGTGATGCACATCGTATCAAACGTGGTCGGTGAACTGGCCGAAGACAAGGACGCATTGGACGCGTTCTTTGCCGGGATGCCTGCAGGCACGGTATCAGGCGCGCCCAAAGTGCGCGCGATGGAGATCATCGACGAGTTGGAGCCTGAAAAGCGCGGCATCTACGGTGGCGGTGTCGGGTATTTCAGCGCAGGCGGCGACATGGATATGTGCATCGCGCTGCGGACGGCCATTGTGAAGGACCACAAACTGTATATCCAAGCTGGAGGCGGCGTTGTCTATGACAGCGACCCCGAAGCGGAATACATGGAGACCGTCCATAAATCGAACGCCATTCGCCGCGCGGCTGCGGATGCGGCGCGGTTTACAGGCAGCGGAAACATCTAGTAGGGCGGCGGATGGTCGCTGCCGTCACCCGTCCGTCAGCGATCCCGCAACGTCCTGCTGGACTTCTTTCATCATCACGGCAGAAATTGGGGCCATCGCCACGCGGCTGCCGCGATCCTCAAGCCCCCACAGCAACAGGGCTGAGATCGTCTCGGGACGCAGACGACCCAGCATCACCACAGCACCTTCCTGTCCGGCGCGGAAGGCTGCCTGATCCAGAAAACGCCGCATGATCTTGGGGTCCTGTTTGGCACCATCGAAATCGCGGAACACTACGCTGGATGGAATGCCGTTGCGCGCTGCAAGCTTTTGCGCAGTGTTTAGACCATTGTCCTGCGTCACCAGCCCGCGCCCGGTATCTCCGGCAATCGCCGCAACCTGATCAGCCAGCTTTCGATTGCCCTGAATGCCGCTTCCGACACCTTCCAGAATGCCAACGGTTTGAGGCAATTGATCCAACCACACCGACAACGACACCTCAGCGTCCTGAGCACTGGCGGCTTCGTGCATGTCAACCAAGGCCAATACTTCAAATCCAGCCTCGCGATGACGGGCCATTTTTTCCGCTGCATTCGGGTCAGACGGGCTGACGGCAAAACTTAGCGGGTATGGGAAATCCTGCAACGCCTCGGCCCCAAAAGCCCCTTCATCATCGATCAGAATGATCGACATCAATGGCTTGGATTCTGGATTTTCGAAGGTGGCAGCATGTGCTTCGATGGGCTTAGCCACCACTTCTGGAGTAATCACGGCTTGTTCGACGGGCGGGTCATCCCTTTCGGTTAGGGGCACGACACGCTTGCCGATCAACGAACCGGAACCTGTGGCCCCCTCTCCGCCAATTTGCGGCAGGGTCAATACGCGCGGCTGACGTACAGGGCGGGTATCTTCTTCACCCTCAACCGCGATTGGATTTTCATCAGGCACGGGTTCCGCTTCCTGAGCCTCTGGAGCTGCATCCGGCACATCCGCGATCTCAGGCTGCAAGGCAGCGACCTGAGGGGCCTCCTTGGGCGTTTCTTCCGCAACCTGCGGTTCCGGGGCTTCCTCGGGCGCAGGCGCTGCTGGAGCATCCGCGAGCGCTGCCGGTTCGGCTTCCTGTTGTGGCGAGGTTGGTTCGGCAAGTGGATTTGGCGGTGCCGCGGGCGCTTCGGTTTGAACGGTCACGTCAGAAGATGAGATCGCTGCAGGTGCCTCGGCTACGGTCGGTGCTCCACCCGCCTCAGGACGGGCACCGGGCTCAAGCTCGATACCTGCCAAGCCATCCAGCGAATCTGATGATAGATCGGGGGTTTCAGGGCCGGATGGTGGCAACTCAACCAGATCAGCATCTGCATTGCTTTCTTCAACTTTCGCAGCCTCCAGGGGCTGCGGAGTATCAGCCACTTCGGGCGCTGTTGCCGTCACATCTGGTTTACGTGACAAAGGAGTTGTCAGCGAAAGAACCGCGCCCAGTGCCAATACCGAGACCGCCCCGGCGATCACTCCACCGTAAAATCCGCTCATCGAAATCTCGCCTCTCGCGTTGTTTCGTGCCTCATCTGCCCAGACGCCATCTTCCGCGACGCTCACCTGTACGGTGTCAAGTTGGGTATGTCCTCTTGACGCTGCCGCACAAGCCTGAGCATGTATGTCCCGACATTATACCGCGCTCAGGGACTGCATCGCCAGCCCGAAATGCCCATAGGAAGATAAGTGCCCAAATGCTGCTGCTGATCGACAACTATGACTCGTTTACCTACAACCTCGTTCATTATCTGGGTGAGCTCGGGGCTGAGATGGTCGTGCGCCGGAATGACGCGCTGGATGTGCAGGAAGCAATGGCGATGAACCCGGCTGGTATTCTGCTCAGCCCCGGCCCTTGTGATCCCGATCAGGCGGGCATCTGTCTGGCCTTGACCGAAGCCGCGGCCGAGACGCAAACACCGCTGATGGGGGTCTGTCTGGGGCATCAAACCATCGGTCAGGCATTTGGCGGCAAGGTTGTGCGCTGTCATGAGATCGTGCACGGGAAAATGGGCACGATGAAACACACCGGCAAAGGTGTATTCGCTGGCCTGCCCTCGCCCTTCGAGGCCACCCGGTATCATTCGCTTGTCGTAGAACGCGAAAGCCTGCCCGATTGCCTTGAGATCACGGCCGAGCTTGAGGATGGCACGATTATGGGTCTGCAGCACAAAGAACTGCCGATCCACGGCGTCCAGTTTCACCCGGAATCCATCGCGTCCGAGCATGGTCACGCCCTGCTCAAGAACTTCCTGAACGAAATGAAAGTCCCCGCATGAGCGACGCTCTGAAACCGCTGATCGGTGCTGCGGCCGATCGACCTTTGACCCGTGCCGAGGCTGAACAGGCCTTTGGCATACTCTTTGATGGGGCCGCCACGCCCAGCCAGATCGGCGGGTTGCTGATGGCAATGCGCACGCGCGGCGAGACGGTCGAGGAATACGCCGCCGCCGCTGCCGTAATGCGCGCGAAATGCAATGCAGTGAAAGCTCCCGCTGGCGCGATGGACATCGTTGGCACGGGGGGCGACGGCAAAGGAACACTCAATATCTCGACAGCCACGGCTTTTGTGACGGCTGGCGCCGGTGTCACCGTTGCAAAACACGGTAATCGGAATCTGAGCTCGAAATCCGGCGCAGCAGATGCTCTTGGGCAGCTAGGTATCAACGTAATGGTCGGCCCGGAAGTCGTTGAAAAAGCGCTGAAAGAGGTCGGTATCGGCTTTATGATGGCCCCAATGCACCACCCGGCGATCGCTCATGTCATGCCTTCGCGGCAAGAACTGGGGACGCGCACGATTTTCAACATTCTGGGCCCCCTGACCAACCCCGCCGGAGTGAAGCGCCAACTGACCGGTGCGTTCAGCCGCGACCTGATTCGCCCGATGGCCGAAACTCTGGGTCTGCTTGGGGCTGAACATGCCTGGCTAGTCCACGGCTCAGACGGTACGGATGAGCTTACGATCACCGGGGTCAGCTGGGTCGCGTCGGTTGAGGACGGCGTTGTCAAAGAGGTCGAGCTTCACCCTGAAGACGCGGGCCTTCCGGTGCATCCGTTCGAAGATATCATCGGCGGCACCCCCGAAGAGAACGCGGTTGCCTTCCGCGCCCTGCTGGATGGGGCACCTTCAGCCTACCGCGACGCGGTGCTGCTGAACTCTGCCGCGGCGCTGGTCGTTGCAGATGCGGCAAGCGATTTGCGTGAAGGCGTAGCAATGGCCACAGAAAGCATCGACAGCGGCAAGGCCCGTGAAAAGATCACCGCGCTGGCGCGCATTACACAGGAAGCCGCATGACCGAGACCGTTCTGGACAAGATCAAAGCGTACAAGCTGGAAGAGATCGCTTCGGACAAAGAGCATAAATCTCTGGAAACACTGGAATCCGAGGCTCGGAACGCGCCCGAGGTCCGGGGCTTTGCCGAGGCGCTGCATACAGCGATGCGCAAAGGGTATGGCTTGATCGCCGAGGTCAAGAAGGCAAGCCCGTCCAAGGGCCTGATCCGCGCTGATTTCGATCCGCCCGCGCTTGCCCAAGCGTATGAAGAGGGCGGCGCGGCTTGCTTGTCTGTTCTGACGGACACGCCCAGCTTTCAGGGTGACAAATCCTTTCTGACCGAAGCGCGCGCGGCCTGTTCGTTGCCCGCTTTGCGGAAGGACTTCATGTATGACCCCTATCAGGTGGTCGAAGCCCGCGCATTGGGCGCAGATTGTATCCTCATCATCATGGCCTCGGTCAGCGATGCGCAGGCCGCCGAGCTTGAGCAAACCGCGTTTGACTGGGGCATGGATGTTCTGATCGAAGTTCACGACGCAGACGAGCTTGCGCGCGCATCGCAGCTGAAAAGCCCGCTGATCGGGATAAACAACCGCAATCTCAAGACCTTCGAGACGACTCTTGATACAACTCGTCATCTGTCAAAGCTGGTTCCAGCGGATCGCACGATCGTCTGCGAGAGCGGCCTTAGCACTCCGGCGGACCTCGCAGATATCGCCCGCTACGGTGCGCGCTGTTTCCTTATTGGTGAAAGCCTGATGCGTCAGGATGATGTAGCTTCGGCAACTCGAGCACTGCTCGCCAACCCGCTCATTCCCGGAGTGATGTGATGCCGCTGACCCATTTTGATGCCAAAGGTGAGGCCCATATGGTGGACGTGTCCGACAAGGCTGTCACCGACCGGGTTGCGGTTGCATCTGGATACATCAAGATGGCGAAGGAAACCTTTGATATCATTTCAGAAGGACGCGCTAAGAAAGGCGATGTTCTTGGTGTTGCCCGACTTGCGGGCATAATGGGCGCCAAGAAAACGCCTGACCTGATACCTCTGTGTCATCCGCTACCCGTGACCAAAGTCGCCATTGAACTGAGCTTAGACACGGACCTTCCCGGCGTTCAGATTGAAGCGACTGTAAAGACTTCCGGCCAGACCGGCGTAGAGATGGAAGCGCTGACAGCAGTCTCGACAGCCGCACTGACGGTTTACGATATGGCGAAGGCCGTGGACAAAACGATGGAGATCGGCGGCATTCGTGTTCTACTGAAAGACGGCGGAAAATCAGGGCGTTACGAGGCATCATGATCTCGGTTGAAGAAGCGCGGGCTCTGCTGTTCGATCTGGTCTCACCGCTGCCCGCAGAAACGGTTGCCCTTGCCGAGGCTGCCGGTCGTATCCTGGCAGAAAACGTTGCAGCAACGCGTGATCAGCCGCCCTTTGCTGCGTCATCGATGGATGGGTACGCCGTCAAGGCGGCCGAAGTCGAACTGCATGCAATGTTCAAAGTGGTTGGCGAAGCAGCGGCCGGACGTCGCTTTGCTGGAAGCGTCGGACCCGGCCAAGCTGTGCGGATATTCACTGGTGCGCCTGTGCCGGATGGTGCAGATTTCGTCGTCATACAGGAAGATGTCGACCGACGCGGTGATCTGATCACCATAATCGACGCCCCCGGTGAAAAGACCAATATCCGCCCTGCGGGGATCGATTTCAGCATCGGTACGCAGATCACGGCCCCGCGCCAGCTCAGACCCGAAGATGTCGCATTAATGGCAGCGATGAACATCGCTTCGGTCCCTGTGACCCGCAAACCCGTGGTTGCACTAATCTCAACCGGTGACGAACTGGTGATGCCCGGAGAAACACCCGGCCCCGATCAGATCATCGCCTCAAATACCTTTGGTCTTAAGGCGTTACTGGAAGATGCTGGCGCACAAGTTCGTGTACTTCCTATCGCACAAGATACCTTAGCGTCATTAGAAACAGCTTTTGGCTTGGCACAGGGCGCTGACCTCGTGGTGACCATCGGAGGGGCGTCGGTTGGCGAGTACGACCTGGTTGCGGATGTCTCGGAAGGTCTTGGGCTGAAGCAATCGTTCTACAAGATTCGCATGCGACCGGGTAAACCACTGATGGCCGGGCGGCTTGGGGATGCTGCGATGGTCGGTCTACCCGGAAACCCGGTCAGTGCCATGGTGTGCGGTTACCTGTTCCTCATCCCAATGGTGCGCCGCATGTTGGGGATTGAACAGGCCCTACAGCCATTCCAACGCGCCCGCCTTTCTGCCCCGCTCGGAAAAAATGGCCCGCGTGAGCATTATATGCGGGCGGTGTTGGACAACGGCGGCATCCGCGCCTGTGATGATCAGGACAGCTCGCTGCTAAGTGTTTTGGCGCAAGCCAATGCACTATTGGTACGCCAACCCCACGATCCCGCGCGCGAGGCCGGGGATGAGGTCCTTTACCTGCCGATCTAGCAAATCCGTTGACACAAAACGTGAACATGCGTAGAACAAAAGAAAACGCATGAGCGACGAGGTATGAGCAATGCTGACCAAGAAGCAATTGGATTTGCTGGAATTCATCCACAAACGCGTGCAAGCGGACGGTGTTCCGCCCAGTTTTGATGAGATGAAGGCCGCGTTGGATCTACGGTCAAAATCCGGGATTCATCGACTGATCACCGCGCTGGAAGAACGTGGCTTTATCCGCCGCCTTGCCCATCGGGCTCGTGCCATCGAAATTGTCAAGCTGCCAGAAAGCCTTGGGGGAGAGCCCACGGCAGGTTTCAAACCCCGTGTGATTGAAGGCGATCGCCCTGAAGGTCCACGCCCCGCGAACTTTGAACCCGTCACAGTTGATGCGATGGAATTGCCTGTTATGGGCCGGATTGCTGCCGGTGTACCGATCGAAGCGATCAGCCATGTTTCGCACCGTGTCGCTGTACCGGGCTCGATGGTGT
Organism: Ruegeria sp. B11; assembly: GCF_056539785.1. Classification (NCBI taxonomy): domain Bacteria; kingdom Pseudomonadati; phylum Pseudomonadota; class Alphaproteobacteria; order Rhodobacterales; family Roseobacteraceae; genus Ruegeria; species Ruegeria sp. B11. The sequence goes on from NZ_JBQFVO010000001.1 coordinate 611,254, forward strand.
CAGGTCGTGGCGAGCATTATGCGCTTGAGGTTCGTGGCGACTCGATGATCGACGCCGGTATCAACGATGGCGATGTCGTGGTGATCCGCGAAACAACGGCCGCTGACAACGGTGACATCGTGGTGGCATTGGTGGAAGATCAGGAAGCCACGCTGAAACGGTTTTTCCGCCGAGGTCAGGCCATTGCGCTGGAAGCGGCAAATCCGGCCTATGAGACCCGCGTGCTGCCAGAGGACAAGGTGAAAGTTCAGGGCCGCCTGGTAGGCTTGATCCGAAGCTACTGAGGCAACTTGGGGGACCATAGGCGGCGGCCTGAGATACCAGAACTCGCGAACAAACGCCCCTTGGATAACGCAAGACTGCCTGTCTTCCGCAGAAATTCCGTATCGTAAACGCTGCATTCACCGGTCAAAGTCAACGACACCGGGGCGACAATGATCTGATCTTTCCTGCATTCCTGAAAGGCGCTCGCAGCCCGCTTGCCAGTCAAGTGGACAAGCTCTTTGTCTCCCAGAAGAAAACGTTGAATTCCCGCTGATGCCTCTGGCCATCGCAAAGCGGCCTTTGGTTGATCTGCCCCGTCCCCGTCATTTTCCAGCCACACCGACGCGACAAATCCGCTGCCTTTCGGTTTGCTCAGCGCGCGCCCGTGTTCAGTCATCACTCCGACCAGCCCGCCGGTATCGGCGATCAGCACGTCTGGGCGGCTTCCCTGGCCCCACAGCGCTATCGCCAATGCTGCCGGGGCGATGCCGAGCCACCGTGCGTGCCCTTGCCACAGCATTAGCCACAGAAGAGACAGAGCCAGAACAGGCAATACGAAATACTCTGGGCTTACTACGTATCCGCGCGCGCCCTCCAGTCCCGCGATCCAATTGGCAACGGTAAGGATCCATCTCAGCCCAAGACCCATTACGTGCAATGCAATCGCTTCAAGCCCAAAAGGTGCAAGAAGGGCGGCGACCACCGCACTTGGAACGACCAGCGTTCCCATGACGGGCACGGAGACGAGATTTGCCAACAACCCATAGTGCGAAATAGCGTTAAAATGCGCCGCCCCGATCGGAGCTGTCGCGATCCCCGCGATCGCCGAGGATGTCAACAAGGCCAGCACAGGCCGCAGCCATTTTGGGCCTGGCATTGGGCCATAGTCCCGCAACGCGCCAAACCCTGCGACCAAGGCGGTTGTGGCTGCAAAAGACATCTGAAATCCGGGGCTCAAAAGAGTTTCTGGACGAAAGGTAAGAACAATCAGCGCAGCCACGGCCACCGCCCGCAATGAAATCGCGCGCCGGTCCAGCAATACGGCCCCCAGCATAACGCAGACCATCACAAAGGCGCGCTCAGTCGCGACGTTCCCACCAGACAGAAGCAGATAGATTGTCGACGCGAATAACGCGCAGAGCGCGGCCACCTTGCGTACGGGCATGCGAAGCGCGATGACAGGTACCATTGAGAACCCCATGCGGCACGCCACAAAAACGAAACCGGTCAACAAACCCATGTGAAGGCCCGAAATCGCCAGAAGATGAGCAAGGTTGGACGCGCGCAACGCCTCTAACGAGGCCTGCCCCATCCCGCTGCGATCACCGGTAGTTACGGCGGCGGCAAAGCCCCCGACTTCGCCCGGCAGGATCGTGCGCACCCAATCCGAGATCTCCATGCGCAAGGCCGTGATACGCACTCCGTCCAAACCATCTTGCGCCGCAGCCGACGTCAGGATCGGAACCCGAGTATATCCAACAGCGCCGAGTTGCTGGAACCAGGCGTGGCGGCGAAAATCAAAACCTCCGGGTTCAACTGGCCCTTGCGGCGGCGAAAGATGTGCTGTGGTCATAATCCGCTGACCCGGGGACAGCGCAACTGACTCCCCGTGAATAGAAAGCCGGATGCGCCGGGGTCTTTGATCAGCAGGAACGTCCCCGATCCGCACCTGATCCAATGTCACCCTCAGCGCATCCGACGCAGAGCGGTCCAGCGCTACGACCCTCCCCTCGACCGGGCCATAGTAACGCCATTGCAGGACCGGCTCCGCAACCATATGTGCCCGCGTCCCGGCCAGAGCGAACCCCATCGCGATCAGGGCTAAGCCAGTGGCCAGCGGTGACCACGCGGCCCCCATCCAACGGGTGGAGGCAAGCGCCAGCAAGGCAAGCGCCAGAACGCCGACATAGAGCTCAACCTCGGGTTCGAACCTGAGGCTGAAATACCAACCAATCCCGACCGCTAGGCAGATCGGGGACCACGGAAACAAGTGTCCCCGCTGGGTCAGCAGCGCGGTCTCGACCCGTGTCAGAACACGCATGGTTGCCCCCGTCCTTCGGGCTGGGTAGATAGTCGCCAAACTATGCCCGCTAAGGTTACCAAAAGGTTAATCCACACCATGTCCGATCAGGTCGTCACCCGTTTTGCCCCCTCTCCCACCGGATTTCTGCATATCGGTGGCGCCCGCACTGCTCTGTTCAACTGGCTTTATGCGCGGGGTCGCGGCGGCAAGTTCCTGTTGCGGATCGAGGATACCGATCGGGAACGTTCCACGCCGGAAGCAACAGCGGCCATACTGCAAGGCATGGACTGGCTAGGGCTTGATCATGACGGTGAGGTCGTCAGCCAATTCGAGGGTGCCCCTCGACATGCAGAGGTCGCGCATCAATTGCTGTCCGACGGCAAGGCATACAAGTGCTTTTCGACGCAGGAAGAAATCGCTGCATTCCGTGAACAGGCGCGGGCCGAGGGGCAGTCGACCCTGTTTCGCAGCGCATGGCGCGAGGCCGACCCGGCCACCCATCCGGACGCACCTTACGTGATCCGCATCAAGGCTCCGCAAGACGGTGCCACTGTGATCCGCGATCAGGTGCAGGGCGATGTCACCATTCGCAACGATCAGTTGGATGACATGATCCTGCTGCGTTCGGATGGGACTCCGGTCTATATGCTGGCCGTTGTGGTTGACGATCATGATATGGGCGTGACTCATGTGATCCGGGGCGACGATCACCTCAACAACGCCGCCCGTCAGATGATGATCTACGAGGCGATGGGTTGGGATGTACCAGTCTGGGCGCATATCCCTTTGATCCATGGACCCGATGGGAAAAAGCTCAGCAAACGTCACGGTGCGTTGGGGGCGCAAGAATATCAGGCCATGGGATATCCGGCATCCGGAATGCGCAACTATCTGGCTCGGCTGGGCTGGAGCCATGGGGATGATGAGTTCTTTACCGATGCCCAAGCTAAAGAGTGGTTCGATCTGGATGGCATCGGCAAAAGCCCGGCGCGGTTTGATGTGAAGAAGCTTGAAAACCTTTGTGGACAACATATTGCCGTCGGGGAAGATGCCGCGCTGCAGCATGAAATTCAGGGATATCTGAAGTCAGCTGGTTTGCCGCCGCTTTCCGAAACACAATCAAGTGATTTGGTCCGTGCGATGTATTGCCTCAAGGACCGCGCACGCACGTTCCCGGAACTCATTGAAAAAGCTCATTTTGTGCTTACGTCACGACCTATCCAGCCAGATGAAAAGGCCGCAAAGGCGCTGGCATCTGTATCCGACGGTATACTGAAAGAATTGACGCCGCAGCTGCAAAATGCTAGCTGGTCCCGGAACGAACTGGAGGAGACCCTGAATTCGTTCGCAGAGGCGAATGGGGTTAAGTTCGGCAAATTGGCTGGTCCGCTGCGGGCGGCACTAGCGGGCCGGGCAGTTACACCTTCGGTATTTGACATGATGCTTGTGCTTGGGCGCGATGAAACCCTGGCGCGGCTTTCTGATGCAGCGAACCCGGCCTGATTTCACATAAGGGTAACGCTGCTCCGTTAAGAACGGACTGCGCGACGGAACGCAGTCGTTGCCTGCTTTGTCGGACAGCGATCCGGCATGCGCACGAATGAAGAAGGGACAAACATGACCGAGAGCAAAAAATCAGCCAAACTGACTGTCCACGGCGAAAGCTATGATCTGCCGGTGTTTTCTCCGACCGCTGGGCCCGATGTGATCGATATCCGCAAGCTCTATGGTCAGGCTGGCGTCTTTACTTATGATCCGGGTTTCACGTCCACCGCAAGCTGTGACAGCACCATTACATTCATCGACGGTGACAAGGGCGAGTTGCTGCATCGCGGTTATCCGATCGAACAGATCGCCTCGAAGTCGCATTTCCTCGAACTCAGCTATCTGCTGCTGTATGGCGAGCTGCCTTCGGCGAAGGATCTGGAGAACTTCGAGACCACAATCACCCGCCACACGATGCTGCACGAGCAGATGCAGTATTTCTATCGCGGATTCCGCCGGGATGCGCATCCGATGGCCATCATGGTGGGTGTGGTTGGTGCCATGTCCGCGTTCTATCACGATTCGACCGACATCGCGGACCCGCGTCAGCGTGAAGTAGCTTCGCACCGTTTGATCGCAAAAATGCCGACCATCGCGGCCTGGGCCTACAAATACCATATTGGTCAGCCCTTCGTGTATCCGCGCAACGACCTGGACTATGCGTCAAACTTCCTGCGCATGTGTTTTGCCGTTCCTGCCGAAGATTACGAGGTGAACCCGATTCTGGCACGCGCCATGGATCGTATCTTCATGCTGCAGGCGGATCACGAACAGAACGCCTCGACTTCGACGGTGCGTCTGGCATCTTCTTCGGGTGCAAACCCATTCGCCTGTATCGCGGCCGGTATCGCCTGTCTATGGGGTCCGGCCCATGGTGGTGCGAACCAGGCTTGCCTTGAAATGCTGGAAGAGATCGGCAGCGTCGACCGCATCCCCGAGTTTATCGAGCGCGCCAAAGACAAAGATGACCCGTTCCGTCTGATGGGCTTTGGCCACCGCGTCTACAAGAACTTCGATCCACGCGCGAAAGTGATGAAGCAATCGGCAGACGAAGTGCTTGACCTGCTGGGCGTGGAAAACAATCCCAAACTACAGGTCGCGAAGGCGCTGGAAAAACAGGCTCTGGAAGATCCGTATTTCATCGAGAAGAAACTGTTCCCGAATGTCGACTTCTATTCGGGCATCGTGATGGAAGCGATGGGCTTCCCGACCTCGATGTTCACGCCAATCTTCGCGTTGTCACGTACCGTTGGCTGGGTTAGCCAGTGGAAAGAAATGATTGCCGATCCACAGAATAAGATCGGACGCCCACGTCAGCTATATCTGGGCGCGACCAACCGCGATTACGTGGACATCGAAAACCGCTGATCCACACACAATATCGATGTTAAGACCCCAGTTATCCGGGGTCTTTTTTCCGTAGCGTCACCAAAATGAGACCGTTCGAAACCAAACGTAAATGACTGTTTCGATGCATCTTTCCGCACTGCGTTAGTCCGCCTAATGTTGCCGCGTCCGGCGAATAGTGTTTGGTTCTCATGCGTTTCATCTTCTTGTTCATTATGTTGCTACTTGCGCAATCGGCATCCGCTCAAAGCGTGCTGGAGCGTGCTTTTGAGAAGCAGCAGCAGGAAAACGCCGCCGGGTCGTTGGCAATCTTGGGGTTGGCAGGCATCCCGGACGATTCTGCCAGCGCAATCTCACTGCAATCAAATACTGACAATCGCGATTACGATTTCAAATCCGCCCAGCTGGGCGGCGGGTTTCGCCTTGCTGAGGGCGTGCCGATCTATCTTGAGGGGTATATAGGCTACGCGCGCTATGACCCCGTTCTGACCTTCAGCGGCACCGGAGATACCACGCGTATTCCACTGAAATGGACCAGCCTCGCCCTGACCGGCGGTGTCGGCTATCAGTTCGACATCGGCGAGTATTGGAAAATGACCCCGATGGCCCATATCTCGGTCGGACGTACGCAATCCGACGCATCTGTCGGTGCGCAAGCCATCGCCAACCGCCTGGGGCTTGATCGAGACTTTCTCGAAAGCGGCGGCATCTGGGCTGGTGGCGCAGGCGGATCGATGACGGTCTCGTACGAAAAAGCTCTGTCCAACGATCGGGAATTCGAGGCGAGCCTGCGCTATACCCATATCGAATACTGGCCTATCGGAGACAACGAGGACTTGTTGGTTGAATCAACTGCCGCAAATGCAGTTCTGTGGTCACGCTACCGCTTTCCAACTGGAAAACGCATGTTCGGTCGCCCGGTCCGCTGGGTGGGCGATCTGTCCCTGTCCTATCTGATCGGGGATCAGTCACTTGTATTGGGCACCGACTGGCTGGCCCGCGTAGGTGGTGGGATCGAGGTCGATCTGTCTGACACATGGGTGCCTTGGGTATCAACGACACGGTTTATGGTCCGCTACTACGGCAGCGATACCGTCAACGGCTTCTCGGCCGGTATTGGCATTAGTTTCTGAACCAAGGCTTCAAAACAAAGCCAGTTGATCACCGGGCTGGGGTGGAGGTGCAAACGCCGCACAGTTCAGAGGCGGCATGTCTGTCGACAGCCCGAGACGTTTGACTGCGGCCTTGAACCGTTGCGCAATCATCTCGGCATAGGTCCCCTCGCCCCGCATGCGGTGGCCCCACCGGGGGTCATATTCCCTACCCCCATGCATTTCGCGCAGCCGTGCCATCACCTTCTCAGCCCTGCCCGGCTGATGTTCGATCAACCACTCGCGCCAGAGCGCGGATACTTCACGGGGAAGCCGCAGCATGATCCAGCTTGCAGCATCGGCGCCAGCCTGCTTTCCGGCCTCCAACAGGTTTTCCAATTCATGATCGGTTAAACCGGGAAGCACCGGAGACGTCATAACGCGCACTGGCACGCCAGCCTCGGTCAGGTTGCGGATCATTCCGAGCCTGCGCTGTGGTGAAGGCGCCCGGGGTTCCATCCGCCGGGAAAGATCCCGGTCCAATGTGGTCAGCGAAATGCCAACCCGGACAAGGCCATTGCGGGCCAACGGAGCCAGAATATCAAGATCACGCTCGATCAGAGCCCCCTTGGTCACAATACCGACCGGATGCTGAAAATCTCTCAGAACCTTTAGACAGCTTCTTGTTATCTTGCGGTTTTTTTCGATCGGTTGATAAGGATCGGTGTTGGTGCCCAGTGCAATCGTGGCCACCTTGTAAGAACGTGCCGAGAGTTCGCGACGCAATAGCTCAGCCGCATTGGGTCGCGCAACAAGGCGGGTTTCGAAATCCAAACCCGGAGACAGCCCCAGATACGCATGCGTTGGCCGAGCAAAGCAATACACGCATCCATGCTCGCAGCCCCGATATGGGTTTATGGATCTGTCAAAAGGTAGGTCCGGCGACTTGTTATAGGTAATCAGATTGCGCGCCATTTCTTCCCGAACTTCGGTCCGAAACGGGGGCAGTTCGTCTGGCAAATCCCAGCCATCTTCGGTCAACTCGGTTGTAAACCTCTCGAATCGACCTGCTTCGTTTGAGGTTGCTCCGCGCCCAGGGCTTTTGATAGCAGTAGTCATTTGTTCGCCTTTTGTTCCTATCACTAGATGTAATTAAAACCAGTTTCACTGGCAATATTCATGTTTCGTTTCCCAAAAATCATCAGATGCTCGAAACAGGCGACGCATTAGACTGCAGGTGAATTTACCGTGGCTAATGAAACCAATGCAGGATGATCTTGCAAAATTCGATGTCGCTGAGTGCGAATATTCGGCCTATAGGTCGGTCTCAGAACGACCTAGGTCGCAATCGTCACAGTAGACCTGCGACGAAATGGCCAAAACGGTGAAAATGCCACCACGGGCCGCAGGCCCGCACAGCTCAGGGAAATACCCATGTCTGATGAAGAAGACATCGTCCTGTCCGAACTGAATGACGACGAACTCGTCGAACAGATGTTCGATGACCTTTATGACGGCCTGAAGGAAGAGATCGAAGAAGGTGTGAACATCCTGCTCGAGCGCGGATGGCAACCCTATGACATCCTAACCAAAGCGCTGGTTGGCGGCATGACAATTGTCGGCCATGACTTCCGCGACGGCATCCTGTTCGTGCCTGAGGTGCTGCTGGCGGCCAACGCCATGAAAGGCGGTATGGCGATCCTGAAGCCTCTGCTGGCTGAAACTGGTGCTCCGCGCGTTGGCAAGATGGTGATCGGCACCGTAAAGGGCGACATCCATGACATCGGCAAGAACCTTGTTGCGATGATGATGGAAGGCGCCGGTTTCGAAGTTGTTGATATCGGCATCAACAACCCGGTCGAGAACTACCTCGAAGCGCTGGAAAACGAACAGCCCGACATTCTGGGCATGTCCGCCCTGCTGACGACGACGATGCCTTATATGAAGGTCGTAATCGACACGTTGGTCGAACAAGGCCTGCGTGATGAGTACACCGTTCTGGTTGGCGGCGCTCCGCTGAACGAAGAGTTCGGCAAGGCGATCGGCGCTGACGGCTATTGCCGCGACGCAGCCGTGGCGGTGGAAATGGCAAAGGACTTTATGTCGCGCAAGCACAACCAACTGGCCGGCTAAGACGCGAGATCATATCGTGAGACAGGCCGTCCTTTTTGGGGCGGCCTTTTTTGTCAGAACCTCGGGCACATATTTAGCTAAAGACCAGTCAGAGAGATCAGATGACCGACTCAAACATGCCAGATGATGACAGCCTGACCCGTCAGGGCTACGTCGCAGCGCACAGCACCGAGTCGATTCTTCTGATCGCATGCGGTGCACTGGCCCGCGAGATTCTGGACCTGAAAGAACGGAACGGCTGGGATCACATGGCCCTGACTTGCCTGCCCGCCATTTTGCATGTGCACCCGGAAAAGATTACACAGGCGGTCGAGGATGCGGTTGCCAAGCATCGGGACTCCTACCATCGCATCTACGTTGTCTATGCTGATTGCGGAACCGGTGGGTTGCTACAAGCAGCGTGCGAGCGACTGGGGGTCGAGATGATCCAAGGGCCCCATTGCTATTCTTTCTTCGAGGGCAATTTGGCCTTTGCCGCGCATGGCGACGATGAAACCACCGCTTTTTATCTGACAGATTTCCTTGCGCGGCAATTTGATGCGTTTGTCTGGAAACCGCTGGGTCTGGACCGGCATCCTGAATTGCGAGAGATGTATTTCGGCAATTACACCAAGCTCGTCTATCAAGCACAAACTGATGATCCCAACCTCACTCGCCGCGCGCAGGAGTGTGCCGAACGGATGGGGCTGGAATTCGAACGTCGGCAAACCGGCTATGGCGATTTGGAAACCACGCTTACAGATTGGGCAGCGCGCAAATCCACCTAAAAGTCAGGCGCTGGCCAATGCCACTTCGCGAATACGTTCTATCATTGCGCGCAACCCGTTCGAACGTTGGGCAGACAAATGATCCTGCAACCCCAGTCGCGCGAGTTCTCCACCGGCATCAACACTGGGCACCTCGGCCACCGGCAAGCCGTTATACAGGCTACGAAGAACCGCAATCAGGCCCCGAACAATCAGGGCATCGCTGTCACCGTCAAAGCGGAATTGACCGCCCTCAATGGTTGGATGCAGCCAGACCTGACTGGCGCAACCATTCACCTTGGTCGCAGGGACTTTGAATGCATCATCCAGAGGCTCCATCGCTTTGCCCTGCTCGATCACATGGCGATAGCGGTCTTCCCAGTCCTCCAGGAACTCGAAATCCTCGACTATCTCTTCGAAGGCTGGCGTTGCCATATCGGGTCCGTCCTTGCATTACGCATTCACAATTGTGAACTATGCTCAGCGCTACCAACTGTCCAGTCCCCAGCGTGGCTTTTCAAACGATCGAATTTGCGTTAACCCGATGCAGGTAAAGTTGCACAAAGTACTGGGTCCATGCACAAAACTCTGCCTGTTCTGATGATCTCCACAATGGCTCTGTCCGCTTGTAGCAACTGGAGCAACTCAAGCGCGAATCCATCGAACTGGTTTGGCAGCAGCACACCCAGCCCATCCGAAGTATCAGCCGATGACGCTAATGCCTTGGTTCCCGAAAATGCCGACAAAAAAGGCCTGTTCGAGCGTCCGGACGCCGAGGATAACAGCGTTCCAATCGCCGTGATCAACGAATTGCGGATCGACCCAACCTCGACGGGCGCAATCATCTATGCGGCTGGCACAGCCATTCGACAGGGTGCGTTCAACGCACAGCTCGCGCGCGTAAGATCTGAAGAACTCAGCAAAAATGGCGTTATGGAGTTCACCTTCCGCGTGGATTACCCGGACTACGCCACTGCGCAGGGCACCGAACGGTCGCGGATGGTTTCAGAAGCCGTCAATGTAAGCCGAAAAGAACTGGAAGGTATTCGTTTAGTTCGGGTCAAAGGTCAGCAGAACGCGTTGGAATCTCGTCGCCGTTAAAGCGAGACAACCTGCACTGCCTGTCCCTTGGCGGCCAAAGCAATCTTGCCTTCGCAAAGCTTCAGCGCGTCCTCGCCAAAAACCTCGAACCGCCAACCGGACATGGCGGGAACTTCTCGTTCGCCTGCAGCGATCTGATCCAATTCCGCGCTGGAGGCGATCAATTTTGCGGCAACGCCTGCGCTTTCGGTCTTTGATTTCAAAAGAACGCGCAGCAAATCTGCAAGTGCAGGGTTGACCTTCAGCTTGTCGCGGCTGTTGTCAATTTTCGGCAATCGGTCTTGCGGGCAACCTACGCCCCGTTTTACCGCCTCCAGAATGCCTTCTGCGATCGCCCCTTTGCGCGCTTCGCGCAGCAACAAGCGCGATCCGCCCAGATCAGAGGGCGTCTTGGGCTTGGTCGAGGCCATCTCGATCAACGCATCGTCTTTGAACACACGGCTTCGTGGCACATTGTTCTCTTGCGCATAGGCCTCACGGAACTGCGCCAGCTCTCGAACCACGGCCAGAAACTTGGCAGAGTTGGTCCGCGTTTTGACCCGCCGCCACGCCTCTTCCGGGCGAATGTCATATGTCTCGGGTCGGGTCAGTATGCGAAGCTCTTCTGCGACCCAGTGATCCCGGCGCGACTTCTTAAGTTCTGCAGCCAGTTGCTCATAGATTTTCCGAAGATGGGTTACATCTGCCAGTGCGTATGTTTTCTGCGCATCCGTCAGAGGGCGCCGTGACCAATCGGTGAAGCGAGAAGTTTTATCGACCCCTTCCTTGCAAATCTTCCGGACCAGAGTCTCATAGCCAACCTGTTCACCAAAACCGCAGACCATCGCAGCGACCTGAGTATCAAACAACGGAGTCGGAAAGACGCCCGCGTCGACCCAAAAAATTTCAAGATCCTGCCGCGCGGCGTGGAAAACCTTGACCACGCTTTCGTCGCTGAACAGCTGGTACAAAGGCTCCAGCGACATGCCGTCAGCCAATGGATCAACCAGAACGGCGCTGTCTTCATCTTCCGATGGCACCGCAAGCTGCACCAGACAGAGTTTCGAATAATAGGTCCGTTCGCGCAGAAATTCGGTATCTACAGTGACATAAGGATATTGTGCAGCAGCCGAGCAGAATGCGGCCAGCTCTTGCGTCGTCGTCAGGGTTTTCATGCGCGGTGCTGTTCTTGCTTTTGGTTATTGTGACTGCCCGTGCCGTCCTCGTCCCGAGCGATATGCGACCATAAGACGAATAACCTTTGCGTGTAAATCACCCCGCCGCGTTAGGGCAGAAGAACTGGGTCTTTGTTGCCCATACAATAACGGCGAAGCACGGCAGGGTAGAGTTTGTGCTCCCAGGTCAACACGCGGGCGGCGAGCTCCTCAGGCGTGTCCCCTACCCGTACACCCACGCGCGCCTGACCCAGAATCGGTCCGTCATCCAACGCGGCAGTAACTTCGTGAACGGTGCAGCCATGTTCGGCGTCGCCTGCTTCAATGGCGCGGGCATGGGTGTTCAAACCCTTGTACTTAGGCAAAAGCGATGGGTGGATGTTCAGCATCCGGCCCTGGAAACGCGATACAAATTCACCCGTCAATACACGCATGAAACCGGCCAGACAGACAACATCCGGCTGGGCTGCCATAAGCGGTTTAAGCAGTTCTGCCTCAAACGCAGCGCGATCTTTGCCAAAGGGCTTGTGGTCGACGGCTGCGGTCGGAATTCCGCGCTGTGCAGCTTTCTTCAGCCCTCCGGCATTTGCATCGTTCGACAATACCAGACATGGCCGACCGGGATGATCGCCATTCATGCTGTCGACCAGCGACAGCATGTTCGATCCGCCCCCAGAGATCAGGATCGCGACGCGCTTGTGGCTCACAGCAATTTGCCTGAATAGGCCACACCCGGCGCTGCGGTGACCGTTCCGATGCGCGCAACGGATTCGCCTGCCTCTGCAAGCAGTGTTGTAAGATCATCTGCCTGATCTGCAGCGCAGACAACAATCATGCCGATGCCGCAGTTGAAGGTCTTCAACATCTCGGACTCGGCGATGCCACCGGTCTCGGCCATCCATTTGAACACAGGCGGCAAGTCCCAAGCACTCAAATCAATCTCGGCCCCGAGCCCTTCGGGCAATACGCGCGGCAGATTTTCGGTGAGGCCGCCGCCGGTTATATGGGCAAGCGCGCGAACGCCGCCAGCCCGGATCGCCTGCAGCGCTGGTTTCACATACAGCCGCGTGGGGGTCAGTAGAGCCTCACCCAAGGTTCCGCCACCGAAAGGCGACTCTTCCTCCCAGCCCAAGCCCGAGATCTCGACCAGCTTGCGCACCAGCGAATAGCCGTTGGAATGCACCCCGTTCGAAGCCAGCCCCAGCAGGACATCACCCTGTTCAACGCCCTCGGGCAATGCGGTCCCGCGTTCCATGGCGCCAACCGAGAAACCGGCCAGATCGAAATCGCCGTCAGGGTACATACCCGGCATCTCGGCGGTTTCACCACCAATCAGGGCGCAGCCAGATTGGACACACCCCTCGGCAATTCCTTCGATAATCCGCGCGGCAGTATCGGTGTCCAGCTTACCGGTGGCAAAATAATCCAGGAAAAACAGCGGCTCAGCACCTTGGCAGATCAGATCGTTGACGCACATCGCCACCAGATCGATTCCCACGCCATCGACAACGCCGGTATCAATTGCGATCCGCAGCTTGGTGCCCACACCATCGGTTGCGCCCACCAGAACCGGGTCTTGATAGCCAGCCGCTTTCAGGTCGAACAGAGCGCCAAATCCGCCTAGCCCACTCATCACGCCCGAACGGTTGGTGCGCTTGGCCGCAGGCTTGATCCGATCGACCAGAGCGTTGCCTGCATCGATATCCACACCTGCGTCTGCGTAGGTGATTCCGTTCTTGCCCGCTGTCATGGCCAATCCCTCATGAGTGCTTTGCGCGCGGGTTATTCGATTGTGGGCCATGTTGCAACGGTCAGGCTTGACGCGGGCTGCCATCGTGATACCCAAGGCGGCACGGTGGGCCTGTAGCTCAATTGGTTAGAGCAGAGCGCTCATAACGCTTTGGTTGGGGGTTCGAGTCCCTCCGGGCCTACCAATTCACCGTCCAATCACGATATCCGCGCATAATCCGCCCAGCCTTTCGCTGCTGCCCAGTCGCAGAATACCACCATGTACGCGGGCGATATCGGCAACAATCGCAAGGCCCAAACCCACGCCGGTGCCCTGATTCTGGTTTCGCGCCGGATCAAGTCGCGTGAAGGGTTTGACGGCCTCGGTGCGTTGTTCGATCGGGATACCGGGGCCGTCATCTTCAACCCGAATGCGTAGTGACTTTGGCGTCATCGAAAGGCTGACCTCGGCGCGTGAACCATAGCGATTCGCGTTTCCAATCAGATTCTCTACTGCCCTGCGCATGGCCGATGGGCGCAGCATTGCCGTTCCACGCCCCTCGACCGAGATTAGTTCAACGTGCTGGCCCGCGCGCTGTGCATCGTCAACGATTTGGCTCAGCCAGTTTTCGGGTTCAATCTCTTCGGGTGCGCTCTCTGCAGCGCCACGCGAGAAGTCCAAGAATGCATCCAGCAGCGATTGCATCTCGTCCACGTCTTGCAACAACGGTGCGGCCTCGTCCTCGGGCAACATAGCTAATCCAAGTTTCAGACGCGTCAGAGGTGTGCGCAGATCGTGGCTGACCCCCGACAACATGAGCGTGCGCTGCTCAATCTGCCGCTCGATTCGGGCGCGCATGTCAACGAAGGCATTGCCCGCAGCGCGTACCTCAATTGCACCACCGGGTGAATAAGGCACGACCCGCCCGCGACCAAAGGCCTGCGCCGCGTCCGCAAGGCGCGTGATCGGGCGCAACTGATTGCGCATGTAGAGAAACGAGATCGTTGTCATCAGAGCCGCAAAGAACACCATCGTCACAATCAGCTGATGCGGTGCAGTCGGCGACAGGCGTCGGCGATCAAACTCTAGCTCAAGCATGCCCAGATTGGTTGCCAGAAAAAGACTCACTTCCTGTCCATTTGGCAGAGCCACATACTGGGTTTCAGGCAACAAGCTGCGCATTTCCGCATCCACCTGCGGGGCAATGAAATCGTACCATCGACGCGGACTGTTTTTCGGCTCTTCATTCGGCGGCAGAAAGCGGGCGGTCATGTTCAAGACCGACAAGTCCTGCCGCGCAGCTGCCAATGCCTGCTGCTGGGTTTCCGCACCCTCCATCACGTCCAGCACCAGTGTCACCTCGCGCGCCGCCGTGCGGGTCATCTGGGCGGTCACTTCTTCAAGATGTTTTTGCAAAAAGGCAATCGCCACCACCAAAAGCACGACAATGACCGGCAGTACCAGAATGAGTGCGGCACGCGCATATAGGCTACGCGGCATATAGGGTTTGAGCCATTGGGTCGACATGCGCTAAACCTAGCGGGCTGCCCGGGCAAGAGGAAGAGGTCAGAATGCAAGCCCCCGACGATTTCAACCCTCTCCCTGGACAGGTTGCCGTGCTCACCCCGGGACTTAGGCGCATTCTTGCGCCCAATCCCTCGCCAATGACTTATCGTGGTACGAATACCTACCTTCTGGGCGATGAGGACATTGCTGTCATCGACCCTGGGCCATTGAGTGATACCCATATGCAAGCCATAGTTGATGCGCTGGAACCCGGGCAGCGGATCAGCCACATATTTGTTACGCACACCCATCTGGATCACTCGCCTTTGGCCGCCCCGCTCGCATCCCGCACCGGCGCTCCGGTTCTGGCTTTTGGTGGTCCGCAAGCTGGACGCAGCGAAGTCATGACCGAGTTGGCCCAGAACGGGCTTGCCGGAGGTGGTGAGGGAATCGATGCCGATTTCCGCCCTGATATCGAGCTTGAAGACGGTGAACGCGTCGCGGCAGAAGGCTGGCAACTCGAAGTGATCCACACACCCGGCCATCTGGGCAACCATATCGCGTTGGCCTGGGGGGATGTCTGCTTTACGGCTGATCACGTCATGGGCTGGGCCAGCTCTCTGGTCTCGCCCCCGGACGGAGACCTGACGGATTTCATGGCAGCCTGTCGCCGCCTGCGTGCGCGCGAGTGGTCGGTTTTTCATCCGGGCCATGGTGCCCCTATCACGAATCCTGCCAAGCACCTGGATTGGCTGATAGACCACCGATTGCAGCGGGAATCACAGATACTCGACGCCCTGGAAAATGGCCCAGAAACGGCCCAACAGCTTGCCCAGCGAATCTATATCGAAACCCCCGCCGCGCTGCTTCCCGCGGCCGAGCGTAATGTCTTCGCCCATCTGGTTGATCTGACCGGCAGATCCCGTGTAGCGCCCTTGGGGGATCTGTCAGTTGCGTCTCGTTTCAAGCGCATCGCGTGAATCGGAAAAAATTGACGGCCCGTGCGCTTCCCCTCTGGACGCCGAAAATACGGGTTGTTATACGCCCCTCAGTTCCGGCGTAGCTCAGCGGTAGAGCAGTTGACTGTTAATCAATTGGTCGTAGGTTCGATCCCTACCGCCGGAGCCAAATCACACCAAATTCTTCATAATTAGCTACGTGAGCCACGGCGAAGTTTTTTCGCAGAAAAAACTCCACTACCCCACTGGACGCCGCAATTTGAGGTTGCTATACGGCGCGGACCGTTCCGGCGTAGCTCAGCGGTAGAGCAGTTGACTGTTAATCAATTGGTCGTAGGTTCGATCCCTACCGCCGGAGCCATTCTTCCCAGACTGGCACTTATCCCATCAGCGCATCACTGAAATCCGAGCGCAACGTGCGTTTCAGGACCTTTCCGGTCGCGTTAAGGGGCAAGGCATCAACGAACACGACCTTGTCGGGTACCTGCCATTTTGCGATTTTGCCGTCGAAGAATGCCAACAAATCCTGCTCGGTCGGTTCTTCGCCCTCGGCCTTCACTGCTACCAAAAGCGGGCGTTCGTCCCATTTCGGATGCGGCACGCCCACAACGGCAGCCGTCGCTAGTTGAGGGTGTGCGACCGCGATATTCTCCAACTCGACAGAGCTGATCCATTCACCCCCCGATTTGATGATGTCCTTCGATCGGTCGCGGATGGTCATGTACCCATCCGGGTCCAGTGTGGCAACGTCGCCAGTCGCGAACCAGCCATCCTGCAACAAGGCCTCATCCTGCATGTGGAAGTAGCTGTCCAGCACCCAATGGCCGCGCACCATCAGATCGCCCTGCGTTTCACCGTCATGGGGAAGATCTCTGCCATCATCATCGACGATTTTTAGTTCAACCCCAAAGGGCGGGCGGCCTTGGTTTTCGCGCAGCTTGTGCTGTGCCTCCATGGGCATGTCCAGATGTTTGGCCATCGGATAGTTCGTCGTGCCCAGCGGGCTCATTTCGCTCATGCCCCAGGCGTGGACGGTATCGACGCCATAAGTTTCGCGGAACGTTTCAATCATTGAGGGCGGGCATGCCGCACCACCGATTACAGTACGATTGAGGCTTTTCAACTTGGTCCCGCATGTCGCGGCATGGGCCAGCAGACCTTGCCAAATGGTCGGTACGCCCATCGCCAGCGTGACACCATATGTGTCGATCAGATTGACCAATGCCTCGCCATGCAATCCCGGCCCCGGCATCACCATTCGCGAACCAGACATAGCGCTGGCATAGGGCGAGCCCCAAGCGTTGACGTGGAACATTGGCACCACCGGCATCACCACATCCATGGCGGAATAGCCGATTACGTCGCGCGTGTTCGACGCGAAGCTATGCAGAACTGTAGAGCGGTGGGAATAGAGAACGCCTTTGGGGTTCCCAGTGGTACCCGAAGTATAACAGAGGCTGGAGGCAGTGTTTTCATCAAAGCTGGGCCACGCGTAGTCTGTATCACCGGTTTCAATCATCTCGTCATAAAAAACCAACCCCGGCACCTGAGACAGCGCAGCCTCGTCCCGCGCACCCATCAGCACATAGTACTGCACCTCAGTCAGATGCTCTTGCAGCGCGGCGACCAAAGGCAGGAAGGTCGCATCGAAAAACAGGACCCGGTCCTGCGCGTGGTTGATGATATAGGTTAGTTGTTCGGGAAACAGACGCGGGTTGATCGTGTGGCAGACAAAGCCCGCGCCGGACACCGCATAGTAGATCTCAAGGTGGCGGCGGTTATTCCAGGCCAGCGTGCCCACGCGATCCTGCGGTTGCAGCCCCAGCTTTTCCAACGCCGAAGCCATCCGTCGGGCGTTCTGCGCGATCCCGGACCAATTGGTCTCGGTAACGGTTCCGTCCGTCTCGACCGAGATAATCTCGGTCTGCCCGTGATAACGTTCAGCATGTTCAATAAGCGACGAAATCAGCAAAGGCTGCGTCATCATCTGTCCCAGCATGGACATTCCTCCCATCGTCAGCGCTTGGCCGCGCCGTTATGTCTTGGCAACAACCCTGCCAAGAATTCAATTGTCTGACAATAAGAGAGTGCGGCAGGGTGCCGCGTCAACCGCGATGTCGCAAGGCGTATCCAACCAGCGCCGAGGTCGAGCCATCTTTGCCTTCGGCGCTGACCTCACCGTCCACGATCGGCCCAAGTGACGTTGCCAATTCCTTGCCCAGCTCAACACCCCACTGATCGAACGAGTTGATTCCAAGCAGCACGCCTTCGACAAACACACGGTGTTCATAAAGCGCAATGATTTGACCCAGCACAAACGGGGTAAGCTGCGGATAGATCAGCGTGGTTGACGGGCGGTCGCCCGAAAACACACGATGGCGTGCCTGACGCTCCAACTCGTCGCCTGTCAGGCCCTTTTCGGCCATGCGTGCGCGTGCAACATCCAGCGACCGACCCCGCATTAGCGCTTCGGACTGGGCCAAGCAATTAGCCAATAGAAGGCGATGATGATGGGCCAGTTCCGGCTCATGCCCGTTTGCTGCAACCATGAATTCGCAAGGAATCACATCGGTGCCCTGATGGATCAACTGATAAAACGCATGCTGCCCATTTGTGCCGGGTTCGCCCCAGACAACCGGACCTGAAGGTATGGTCAGCGCGCTGCCATCCATCGCGACGGATTTACCGTTCGATTCCATCTCAAGCTGTTGGAAATAGGCAGGCAGGCGCAGCAGACGCTGATCATATGGCAGAACTGCGCGGCTGGCATGCCCAAGCACCTGACGATGCCAGACCCCCACAAGCGCCAGCATAGCTGGCAGGTTTTCTGCCCATTCGGCGGATTGAAAGTGCAGATCCATCGCCTGACCGCCCCGTAGAAACGCGTCAAACGCGTTCGAGCCAACGGCGATCATTACCGGCAGTCCGACCGGCCCCCAGACCGAGTACCGCCCGCCGACCCAATCCGCGAAGCCAAACACCCGCGACTCGGGAATCCCGAAGGCCTGAGTTTTGTCAACAGCGCTGGAGACCGCTGCGAATTGCCGCGCCGGATCACCACCACCATCGACCATCCAAGCCCGCGCCGTGCGTGCATTGGTCATCGTCTCGATGGTCGTAAAGGTCTTCGAAGCGACAATCACCAGAGTCCGTGTCGGATCAAGCGGGCGCAGCGTATCCGCAATATGCGCACCATCCACGTTTGAGACATAATGCAGCCTTGGCCCGTCGTGATAAGGTGCCAAGGCATGCGTCGCCATCACCGGCCCAAGGTCCGAGCCGCCGATGCCAATATTGACCACATCCGTAAAGCCGCCCCCTGCCCCTTTGATCGCCCCGCCACGCACTTCTTCTGCAAAGACGCGCATTCGCTGCAAAGTGCCCAGTACGTCCGGCATTACATCCTGACCATCGACCTCGACCGGGCCTCCGTCGAGATTGCGTAGCGCGGTATGCAATACAGCCCGGCCTTCGGTTTCGTTGATCTTTTCTCCGGAGAACATCGCGGCCCGACGCTCTGCCAATTCGACTTGATCGCAAAGCTGGATCAGTGCCGCGCGGATATCTTCGTCGATTTGTGTCTTCGAATAGTCAAACAGCAGATCTCCGGCCGAAGCAGAGAAACCCTGCGCCCGGTTTGGATCGGCGTCAAACAGATCGAGTATCCGACGGCCCATCTGTGTGGCTGCGAGTGAGTTCAATTGATCCAGCTGCATCGTGATTACTCCGCCCAATGTACGGTCATGCCGCTGAGCACGGCCGCGATCGGAGCTTCCTCGGGTGGCAGTGACATGGCACGATCCAGGGCATTCCGTTTAGTTTCTCCGAATATGACGAGATGCTTGGACAGAGCGCCGTCCAGAACCGGACCCGTCAGCGTGATACGCGCTTCGGGCTGCACGTCGGTCCGCGCTACCGCCAGTGTCGGGGCGTTGTTGTTCAGAGCAGCAGACAAGCCCTGCATCCCCGGAAAGAGCGAGGCGGTATGCATGTCCTCACCCATACCTAGCACCAGAACCGATAGCGGCAGATGCGGGTTAATCAGGCTTTCGATCTCGGGCAAAACCGCCTCAGGCTCATGTTCCGCAACATAGAGCGGCATGTATTGTGCAATGGATGCGCGACTGGTCAGCAACCGTTCCCGGATCAACCTCTCGTTCGAACGCTCGTGATCACCCGGCACGCATCTTTCATCGGTCGGCAGTATGTGCACACGATCCCATTCCAGATCAGCAGCGCACAATCCATCAAAGATCGGCCCCGGTGTGGTTCCGCCCGGAACGGCCAACGAGACAGTATCATGATGCAGCAATGAAGCCTCAAGGTCTCCGGCCAATGCATTCGCGACATCAATCGCCAGCATGTCGCGATCGGCGTATTCTTTGATATTCATGGATTTATTCCTTGCCAGCGGCGGTGGTCTCGTTTCATCAGCAGCTCGGCGTCGCCCGGGCCGGTGCTGCCGTTTTCATAGGGTTTGGGAACATCACCGCGTGCCTCCCAGCCCGCGATAATCGGATCGGTCCAGGCCCATGCGGCTTCTACTTCATCGCCGCGCATGAACAGGGTTTGGTTGCCGCGAATGACATCCATCACCAGCCGCTCATAAGCGTCGGGTGGATCCTGGTTTTCAGGCCCAAGCGCTTCGGCAAAGCTCATGTCCAGCGGAACGTCAACCAGACGCATGCCTCCCTGCCCCGGCTCTTTAATTGTCACTTTCAAAGTGATGCCTTCATTGGGTTGCAACCGGATCGACAGGGCATTCGCATGACGCCCGGCCTCTTCGCCAAAAATCGAATGCGGAGCATCCTTGAACATCACATTGATGACCGAGGACCGCGCCACCAGCTCTTTGCCCGTGCGCAGATAGAACGGTGTGCCCGCCCAACGCCAATTGCTGATATGCGCGCGCAATGCGATGTAGCTTTCCGTCGTCGACCTTTGATTGCCGACAACTTCACGATACCCCCGGCCATCGGCACCGCCTGCAAACTGACCTCGTACGATATGGTGCGGCTCAACCGAATCCAACGCGCGTATGACCTTGAGTTTCTCATCGCGCACCGCGTCCGGATCAAATTTTGCGGGTGGTTCCATCGCGATCAGACACAAAAGCTGCATCAGATGGTTCTGCATCATGTCGCGCATGGCGCCGGCGCGCTCGTAATACTCTTCACGACCGTCAATGCCGACGGTCTCGGCCACAGTGATCTGAATGTGATCGACATACTGGCTGTTCCAAAGCGGTTCGAACAGCATGTTGCCGAACCGAACGGCCATCAGATTCTGAACGGTTTCCTTACCCAGATAATGATCGATCCGATAGATTTGCCCTTCGTCAAAATGCGCCGCCAGTGTCGCATTCAACGCGCGTGCACTTTCCAGATCGTGCCCAAAAGGCTTTTCGACGACGATACGGGTTTGCGGGGTGGCGAGATTGTGCGTCCTGATTTGTTCTGCCAGCGGGCCAAACAAACGGGGGCCTACCGAGAAATAGAAGGCCCTGATACGATCCGCATTCAGCATTTCGGCCAACTGGGCCCAACCATCTTCGGACAAAGCGTCAAGCGGGACATACTCCACGCGCTGAAGAAAACCGTTCACAGCCTCCTGATCTTTTGCCCGCTTCGGTGCGTGCTGGCGCAACGATTCGGCCACCATCTCGCGAAAGCCATCAACGGTCAGAGCGCCCCGCGCTGCGCCGATGATCCGGGTGGCCTCGGGCCACTGCCCGGCGCAGTAACGCCGAAACAGGGCCGGAACGATCTTGCGCTGTGCCAGATCGCCGGTTCCGCCGAATATGACCAGATCAAATGGGTCAACAGGTATGACACGAGAAACCATGGCTTTTCCTTACCTTGCCGCTTGGGGCATGTCCAATGTTAGCGCAACCAATCAGCAACTTTCTTCCCACATCAAAACTCTGTCAGCGAGGGGTAGATACTCTTAACTAAACCGGCACAAACGGTTAAGTCGGTTTGGCACAAGCACAGAACCGGATGCCGGAATGAAAGACAACGCCCTACAGGCTGCGAATATCGGGAAGTTTCAGAACAGTTTAGTGACAGCAGACGGGCAAACGCGCGCGTCCGTCGCGCTGACTCATCCCGAAACCCTTTGGTTCAACACCGGAACGCTGTGCAACATCGAGTGCGTAAACTGCTATATCGCCAGCAGCCCAACCAACGATGCTCTGGTTTACATCACCGCCGACGAAGTCCGCGACTATCTGGATCAGATCGAACAGCGCCAATGGCCGGTCCGCGAGATAGGCTTTACAGGTGGTGAGCCCTTCATGAACCCCGAGATGATCGAGATGACGCGCGTCGCGCTAGAGCGCGGGTACGAAGTTTTGATCCTGACCAATGCAATGCGGCCGATGATGCGCCGCAAAATGCGCGAGGGTTTGCTGGAATTACAGCACGACTACGCAGAAAAACTGACGTTGCGTGTCTCCGTCGACCACTACTGCCCCGATCTGCATGACGAAGAACGCGGCAAAGGCAGTTTTGCCAAAACTCTGACGGGGATGGAGTGGTTGCGGGATAACGGCTTTAGGATGGCCATTGCCGGGCGCACAGTCTGGGGAGATAGCGACGCAGAAAGCCGCGCGGGGTATGCAGCATTCTTTGCCAAGCACGGCTTTGACATTGATGCGCAAAATCCGGGCCAAACAGTTTTGTTTCCCGAGATGGACGAAACAGTTGAAGTTCCTGAAATTACAGCCGCTTGCTGGGGCATCCTGGACAAATCCCCCGATGCGGTGATGTGCGCCAGCTCGCGTATGGTCGTCAAACGCAAAGGCGCCGAGCGCCCGGTAGTGCTGGCCTGTACGCTGCTGCCTTATTCACCGGAGTTTGAATTGGGCGAAACCCTTGAAGAGGCCGAGGCCGACGTGCATCTGAACCACCCGCACTGCGCCAAATTCTGTGTATTGGGCGGCGCGAGTTGTTCGGCCTGAGGGCTAGTTCACCCGAAACTCACCCACCATGTTGCGCCATTCCCCAGGCGCGATCATTTTACGGTGCGTGAACCTGACCGAGTGCAGCGGACCTTCAATCTCTTTCTGCCAGAATTCTACGAATTCGAACAGCTTCGGATGGTCCGGAGCAAGGTCGTAATCCTGCCAAATAAACGTGTTCAGTACGTGAATATAGTCGGGCATGTGGTAGAAAAATTCCGCAGTGGTCAGCCCGTACCCCTTAAGCATGAGTTCAGTTTCACTTTGCGCCATGCAGACCTCCAATCTTGTTACAAGGTCTACTCAGAGTAACACGGAACTGTCCTAATACTTAGATAACAATATGTTACTCAGGTGTTACCGACCTAATTTGGCCGGGGAACGGTTGCTTGCTTGCACCTTATATGCCGGGTCTGATAAAGTGTATCCACAAGATATAGATCAAGAACAAGACACGGGCAGCCTACGTGAGCGATACGCCAGAAATCCCTGAAAACATGGACGAAACCCCGCCCGAGCGCCCCGTTTATGACGGCCCGACGGTATCCATCGAATCCGAAATGCGCACGTCCTATCTGGACTATGCGATGTCGGTCATTGTCAGCCGTGCGATCCCCGATCTGCGCGATGGGCTGAAACCGGTGCATCGGCGTATTCTCTACGCGATGCATGAGACCGGGAACACTCATGACAAGTCTTATCGCAAGTCGGCCCGTCCGGTTGGCGACGTGATGGGTAAGTACCACCCGCATGGTGATAGTGCGATCTATGACGCGCTGGTGCGGATGGCGCAGGATTTCTCGATGTCGCTGCCGCTGCTTGATGGTCAGGGCAACTTTGGCTCGATGGACGGCGATAACCCGGCGGCGATGCGTTACACCGAAGTACGGATGGACAAACCCGCCGCGTCCCTGCTGGCCGATATCGAAAAAGAGACTGTCGATTTTCAGGACAACTATGACGGCAAAGACAAAGAGCCGACCGTCCTGCCCGCCCGTTTCCCGAACATGCTGGTTAACGGTGCCGGTGGAATCGCCGTGGGTATGGCAACCAACATCCCACCGCATAACTTAGGCGAAGTGGTCGATGCCACGCTGGCGCTGATTGACGACCCGGATCTGACATCAGAACAACTGATCGAGTATGTGCCCGGCCCCGACTTCCCGACTGGCGGTGTGATGCTGGGCCGCTCAGGTGCGCGCAAAGCCTACCTTGAAGGCCGTGGCAGCGTCATCATCCGCGCCAAGACCCGCGTAGAAGAGCTGCGCAAGGATCGGTACGCGATCGTTGTCGACGAGATCCCCTATCAGGTGAACAAAGCCTCGATGATCGAAAAGATCGCCGAAGCCGTGCGTGAAAAACGCATCGAAGGCGTCAGCCACGTACAGGACGAATCCGACCGCAATGGTGTGCGTGTCGTGGTCGAACTGAAACGCGATGCAACGCCCGAAGTGGTGCTGAACCAGCTCTACCGCTTCTCGCCGATGCAGACCTCATTTGGTTGCAACATGCTGGCGTTGAACGGCGGTCGGCCTGAACAGCTGACCCTGCGCCGCTTCCTAACCTCGTTCATCGACTTCCGCGAAGATGTTGTTGCCCGCCGCACAGCCTATGACTTGCGCAAGGCGCGTGAGCGCAGTCACATCCTGTGTGGTCTGGCCGTGGCCGTTTCGAATGTTGACGAAGTGGTTGCCACGATCCGCTCGTCGGCAGACGCTGCTGAAGCGCGCGAGAAACTAATGACCCGCCGCTGGCCTGCATCCGAGATCGAAGGCTATCTGCGCCTGATCGACGATCCGCTGTCCAAGATGAATGACGACGGCACCTATAACCTGACCGAGGTACAGGCCCGTGCCATTCTCGAGCTGCGGCTGCAGCGTCTGACCCAACTGGGTGTCAAGGAAGTCACGGACGAACTGGAAGAACTGGCCGACAAGATCAAGGAATACTTGGATATTCTGTCTTCGCGTGAGCGCATCATGGGCATCATCGCCGATGAGCTACGCAGCGTGCGCGAGCAGTTCGCCGTCGACCGCCGCACCGAGATCGTTGACTGGTCCGGTGATATGGAAGACGAAGACCTGATCGAACGCGAAGATATGGTCGTGACTGTCACCTCAGGCGGCTACATCAAACGCACCCCGCTGGCCGATTTCCGGGCGCAAAAGCGTGGCGGCAAAGGCCTGTCGGGTATGCAGACCAAGGAAGAGGATGTTGTCACCAATCTCTTCGTGGCGAACACGCATACGCAACTGCTGTTCTTCACCACCGAAGGCATGGTGTACAAGCTCAAGACCTGGCGTCTGCCGCAATCCAGCCGGACCGGTAAGGGCAAGGCGATCGTCAACATCCTGCCGATCCCGACCGGTGTCTCGATCGCGGCGATCATGCCCGTGGATGTGCCGGATGAAGAGTGGGAGAACCTGCAAATCGTCTTCGCCACCAGCGCGGGTGACGTGCGTCGCAATCGTCTGTCAGATTTCACGAACGTCCGCCGCAATGGCAAGATCGCGATGAAACTGCCCGAGGATGTGGAACTGGTAAACGCCCGCATCTGTTCAGAAGATGAAGACGTGATGCTGGTCACCAATTCGGGCCGTGCGATCCGATTCCGCACCACTGATGTACGTGTCTTCAACTCACGCGAATCTACCGGTGTGCGCGGCATCAGGCTGAGCAATGGCGACCGTGTCGTCTCGATGTCCGTAATTCGCCATTTCGAGGCCGACCCGGACGAGCGCGCCGCCTACCTCAAGATGCGCCGCGCAGTCGCGGGCATTGCGGATGACGGCGAAATGGACGAGGACGAAGCCGCGCCTGGCAGTATCACGCAGGAACGCTATGCCGAGATGTCGGCAGCCGAGAACCTGATCTTGACCATCACGTCGGGCGGTGCGGGCAAGCTGAGCTCCAGTCATGATTACCCGGTCCGCGGTCGCGGCGGCATGGGTGTGGCGGCGATGGACAAAGCCATGCGCGGCGGCGAGCTGGTTGCCTCCTTCCCCGTAGAAATCGACGATCAGATCATGCTGGCTACCTCGAAAGGCCAATCAATCCGGGTGCCGGTCGAGGGCATCTCGTTCCGCTCCCGCAGCGCGGGTGGTGTGCGGGTATTCAACACCGGTAAAGGCGAAGAAGTCGTTAGTGTGGCCTGGATCGCCGACCAGGGTGACGAAGAAGCCGAGGAATAACAAAGCACTACAGAAGTGTAACAAAACGCTCGTATTGCGGGCGTTTTTGTTACTCAGGGTCACGTTCCTGCCAACGGCACGAGGGTGGGCTTGCCCCAGCAGACCCGGCGCGCCTAGCATTTCGATATGTGGTCATTCGCCCATATCCGACCTGCCTATAGCCGTGCTGAGCGAATAAGTGACGGTGTTGTTCATGTGCTGGGTGTTTCTTCGGCGGTGATCGCAGCGCCTATGCTGATCATCATGACAGTCTTCTATCGGTCAGACCCGGCGGCGGTTTTGGGCGCCTCGATCTATGGAATAACTCTGGTTTTGATGCTGACGTTCTCGGCGCTCTACAACATGATCGAGCATGATGAGTGGGCAGAGTTTCTGCGCCGCCTTGATCACTCGGGTATCTACGTGAAGATCGCAGGAACTTATACGCCGTTCCTGCTGCTCTCGGCTTCGCAACCTCCGGGGCTTTTGCTGGGGCTGTGGTCTTCTGCGACGCTGGGCTCTGTTCTGAAGATGATCGACCCGAACCGCTTCCGCTGGTTCGGGCTGGCGCTGTATCTTCTGATGGGATGGGCCGCGGTTTGGGCCGGACAATCCATGTTGGCCGAACTTTCACCCCTTACCCTTACTTTGATGATCGCCGGAGGCCTCATCTATACCGCAGGCGTGGTATTCTACCTTCTGGACTGGCTGCCCTACCACAACACCATCTGGCACGTATTTGTATTGGCAGGAAGCGGCCTTTTCTTCGCCGCTGTTGCCTTGCGTATCGAAATGGTACCGTCAGGGCCAGTGTAACGCCGGAGCGCCACGAACACGCCTCAAAGCCCGTACAACGCCCTGAACTTCTGCTCCAGATAAGCCAACAGCGGCTCCGGCCCTGGTTCCACCCCACTGGCGCGCTGAATGATTTCGCGGGGCGCGTACAGGCCGCCATGCTGCTGCACATGCTCTCGAAGCCAACCGGTCGCCCCGGAAGTATCACCAGCTGCCAACTGCCCCTCAAGTCCGGGAATTGCCGCGCGCAGTGTTTGATACAGGCATCCCGCATAGACATTACCCAGCGAATAGGTCGGGAAATAGCCAAACAGGCCAACCGACCAGTGTACGTCCTGCAAGCATCCATTCGAGGGCTTGTCGACCGCATAACCAAAATCTGCTTTGAAGCGGTTGTTCCAGGCGGCTTCAAGGTCGCCGACCTGCAAGTCACCGGCCATCAGTGCGCGTTCCAAATCAAACCGCAGCATGATGTGCAGATTGTACTGCACCTCATCCGCCTCGGTCCGGATATAGCCGTTGTGGACGCGGTTGACGGTGGCATAGAACGCATCTGCATCGGCGATGCCAAAATCACCGAACGCCTCTTTCATCTGGTCAAACAGCCATCCGGTAAAGGCGCGCGAGCGGCCCAGCTGGTTTTCGTAAATCCGGCTTTGGCTTTCATGCACACCCATCGACACACCACGTCCCAGCGGGGTCAGCAGGTAATCGCGGTCGATGCCCTGCTCATAGGCGGCG
Organism: Ruegeria sp. B11; assembly: GCF_056539785.1. Lineage (NCBI taxonomy): Bacteria > Pseudomonadati > Pseudomonadota > Alphaproteobacteria > Rhodobacterales > Roseobacteraceae > Ruegeria > Ruegeria sp. B11. The sequence goes on from NZ_JBQFVO010000001.1 coordinate 638,519, forward strand.
TGTCCAACCTCGTGAATGGTCGAGTAAAAGCAGTTGAACGGATCGGTCTCGCTGGTGCGGGTGGTGATCCGAACGTCCAGCCCACTGCCCGAGCTGAACGGATGCACCGCTTTGTCGACGCGGCCATTGTTGAGGTCATAGCCGAATGTCGTGGCCAGTTTCTGCGTCAGGCGCATCTGGGTCAGTTCGTCAAAGCTGCCGGTCAGCGCGACAGGTTCCGGGCGATCCAGAACGGCGGCGCGAAGAGCCACCAGACGTGGGCGCATTTCGTCAAAGATCGCAGCGATCTGAGTGCCGGTTGTGTAGGGCTCGTAATCCTCGACCATCGCGTCATAAACGTCGCCACCCTGTGCCAGCGCTTCACCTTCTTGCCGTTTCAGCGAGACAACTTCTTCCAGCACCGGCAGGAAGGCTGAGACATCTTCGTCCGCTCGCGCCTGGGCCCATGTGCCCTGCGCGGCGGATGTCACGCGGGCAATCGCCGTCGCCAGATCGGCGGGCACCTTCACCGCGCGGTCATAGGCGCGGCGTATCTCACGCAGTTGTGCCTTGCCGATCTCATCTTGCGGTGCGGCCTGCTCCAACCATTCGGCAACGCGAGGGTCAGAGCGGCGAGCATGCAATACAGCCTCGATCGCTGCCATTTCCTCGGCCCGTTGCGGCGCGGCACCGCGCGGCATCACCGTTTCCTGGTCCCAGCCGAGCCTACCGGCAATCTGGCCCAGGGCCGAGGTTTCGCGCTGAAAGGACATCAGGTCATTGTATGCTGTCATGGGATCATGCTCCGCGCACAGATGTTGCGATAGGGTAAGCTGTCAGGAAGCGGGCGCGCAGGATCAGTGTCCAGACGACCACGGCCATGAACTGGTGGAAAATGGCAATCTGCCAAGGTGCCGCATAGACGACTGTGATGATGCCCACGACCACTTGCAGTGACAAAGCCGCGAACATGGCGTTGAAGGCAAAGCGGGTCTGTGGGTGCGCGCTGCTGCCACCGCGCCGCCAGACTATGATGGCGAAAATAAACAGCAGATAGCCGACGCAACGGTGGATAAACTGCACCAGACCGGGACTTTCAAAGAAGTTACGCCACATCGGTTCCAGCATGGCCGCATCGGGCGGCAGCAACTGACCGCCAATCAGGGGCCAGTCAGTGTAGGACCTCCCCGCGTCGATCCCGGCCACCAGCGCACCGATGAGGATTTGCAGGAAGGTGAAGTGCAGCAGTCCGGTCGATATCGAGAAAAGCTTAGCCTCTTTCGCGCGGCGGGCCTGCATCAGGTCACGTTCGTCACGGCCAAGTTCTAAGATGTACCAGGCAAGAAAGCCGAGGATCACGAAGGCCAAGCCAAGATGCGTTGCCAGACGATAGCTGGCAACGGCGGTCATGCCTTCACCCTGTGTGACGCCCGAGGCGACCATCCACCAGCCTACAGCACCCTGAACACCGCCAAGCAGGCCGGGGATCAGCAGCTTACCAGCCCATCCTGTCGGAATTTTGCGAGCCACAAGGAAACCGATAAATCCAACGGCCCAAACCAATCCTATCACGCGGCCCAACTGGCGATGGCCCCATTCCCACCAATAGATGGTTTTGAAATCATCCAGCTTCATCCATTGGTTCTGAATGCGCCACTGGTCAATCTGCTTGTATTTATCGAATTCGGCTTGCCAGTCGGCAGCGTTCATCGGCGGGATCGCACCCGTAATAGGTCGCCATTCGGTGATCGATAGACCACTGTCGGTCAGCCGCGTGAGCCCGCCCACGGCAATCATGATCACGACCAGCGCGAACAGGATCATCAGCCAAACCCGGATCGCGGCCCGCGCACCGCCACGCCCCCGGTCGATCATACCGGGTTGGACGGCCTGTTGTTTTTCGCTGTCCGAGACCTCTTCGAAGATGCTGCGCTTACCGCTCATGCTGTCCTCATGTCCTGTTTTCGTCGCAAGCTATGGTTTGGCGGAAGATAGGTCCAGCCTCAGCTTTTGTCTTTCCAGCGGACCATCTGCCGCATGATCCCGTGAAGCATCTGCACATCGGCCCGTGTCATCCGCATCCGCGACCACAGATTGCGCAGGTTCACCTTCATTCCTTCAGCTTTTTCCGGCGGATAGAAGAACCCGGCCTGTTCCAGACGGTCCTCATAATGCTCGACCAACTTTTCAACTTCGATCCCGGTCGCCCAATCGCCCTTGCCCAGATCAGTTGCCTCATGCACGACATCCCCGGTCTGGCGCATCCATTCATAGGCGGTCAGCAGAACGCACTGCCCGAGGTTCAACGACGCATATTCCGGATTCACTGGCACCGAGATAATCGCATTGGCCTTGGCGATATCCTCATTCTCAAGCCCTGCCCGTTCCGGGCCAAACAGAACAGCGACCTTTTCGCCCGCCGCCACTTTCTGCGATGCAAGCTGCATTGCGCGCTCCGGGCTATAGACAGGCTTGGTCAACCCACGTTGCCGCGCTGTGGTGGCAAAGACAAAGGTGGTGTCCGCCAGCGCGCCCGCCAGATCGTCAAATAACTGCGCCTCATCCAAAAGCCGCCCGGCCCCGCTGGACATCGCCACCGCCTTGGGGTTGGGCCAGCCGTCGCGCGGTGCCACGATCCGCATCCGATCCAGCCCAAAGTTCCACATCGCCCGTGCGGCAGCACCGATGTTCTCACCCATCTGAGGGCGCACCAGAACAAAAGACGGCTGTGATATATCGCTGGGCATGGCTAACTCCGAAAAACTCCGCTTGCTCTAATGGCCGCATGGGTCGAGGGCAAGTCGGCCCGGCGTCTTCTGTTCGCAAAAGGGTACGTAGCCGGCATAAAAGTTTGCTTCCCCCGCGCAATCCGCTAAACCGCGCGAAAGATGACAAACCCGAAGGACGCGCCATGGACACCCCCGAGCAGCCGCAGATTTACCTGATCACGCCTCCTACCATCGCGCTGAGTACATTCCCTGATCAATTGGGCCACGTATTGGACGGGTCTGAAATTGCATGTATCCGCCTCGCCTTGGCTGGAAGCGACGAAGATACCATCGCGCGCGCCGCCGATGCTTGCCGCGAAGTTGCGCATGCGCGCGATGTAGCCATCGTGATTTCCAACCATGTATTGCTGGCGCAGCGGTTGGGTCTGGACGGGGTGCATCTGGATGACGGCGCGCGGTCTGTCAGGGCAGCCCGCAAGGAGCTGGGCACGGATGCGATTGTCGGCAGTTTTTGCGGGTCTTCCAGTCATGACGGGATGACTGCTGGTGAAAGTGGCGCGGATTACGTGGCCTTTGGCCCGGTTGGTTCAGCCACGCTGGGCGATGGTACTCAGGCCGAAAAGGACCTGTTCCAATGGTGGTCCGAAATGATCGAGGTTCCCGTCGTGGCCGAGGGCGGCCTGACGTCCGATCTGATCCGAGACCTCACCCCCTGCACCGATTTCTTCGGCATCGGAGAGGAAATCTGGTCGCAAGATAACCCGTTGGAGGCGCTGAACTCTCTTATTGCCGCAATGCGCTGAGGGATGCGAGCGTTAATCCTTGCACCCGCGTCGGGGCTGCGGCATGACACAAGGCATGAACAAGAACAGCGAAATTTTGTGCATCGGCTCGGTCCTTTGGGACGTGATCGGACGCTCGGCCAGCGCCATGCGACAGGGCTCGGATGTACCCGGCCGCATTACTCGCCTGCCGGGTGGCGTCGCCATGAACATCGCCATGACGCTGGTGCGGTTCGGAATGACCCCGACTTTGCTGACCGCAATTGGCCGCGACGCTGAAGGCGACGAATTGGTCCGGTCCTGCGCGCGTTTGGGGATGGTCACCGATCACATCTATCGCTCGCAAGACCTGCCAACCGACAGATATATGGCGGTTGAAGGAGCCAACGGGCTGATCGCCGCCATTGCCGACGCCCATTCGCTTGAAGCTGCCGGAGCCAAAATCCTGCGTCCCTTGATGCATGGTCCGCTGGGCTATGAAAATACGCCATTCGAAGGGCCCATCGCGCTGGACGGTAACCTGACGCTTACCTTGCTTGAAGAGATCGCCCAAAGCCCCGCCTTCGCCAAAGCCGACCTGCGCGTCGCCCCGGCGTCGCCCGGCAAGGCAGAACGGCTGCTGCCCTTCCTCAAACACGCCCGTGCAACGCTCTATGTGAATCTCGAAGAGGCCGGACTGCTTTGCCAACGCGAGTTCACCGATTCCGAGAGCGCCGCCAAAGGCCTGCTGGACCGTGGCGCGTTGCGGGTTCTTGTGACCGATGGCGGCAACTCGGCCACCGTCGGGGATGCTGATGCTGTCTTGACCCAAACACCCCCGTCCGTTCTGGTCACCCGCGTGACCGGCGCGGGTGACACTTTCATGGCCGCCCATATCGCCGCCGAGGCGAATGGTGCCGACAGCGACGCGGCACTCAGCCGCGCGCTGCGCGCCGCTGCAACCTATGTTTCCGGAGAAACCCCACTGTGATCACCATTCACTATTCCGCAGAGGTCCGCGCCGCCAAGGATGCGGGCCAACCAATCGTGGCATTGGAAAGCACCATCATCACCCATGGCATGCCCTACCCCCAGAACATCGAGGTCGCGGCACAGGTTGAACAAGACATCCGCGATGCGGGCGCCGTTCCAGCAACGATTGCCGTTATTGACGGAGTTTTGCACGTCGGCCTCGAAGCCGACCAGCTGAGCGCACTGGGTCAGGCGCAAGGCGTCGCCAAACTGTCACGCGCTGACATGGCCGCCTGCCTCGCTACAGGCGGCACCGGGGCCACCACCGTCGCCGCAACAATGATCGCCGCACATTATGCAGGCATTGAGGTCTTCGCCACCGGAGGCATCGGTGGGGTGCATCAGGGGGCCGAAACCTCCTTCGACATCTCCGCTGACCTGCACGAGCTCGCGCAGACCCCGGTGACTGTGGTCGCGGCCGGGGCCAAAGCCATCCTCGACCTCGCCAAAACGCTTGAAGTTCTGGAAACGCTCGGCGTCCCCGTCATCGCCCACGGACAGGACGAGTTCCCAGCCTTCTGGTCCGCAAAATCACCCTTGGCAGCCCCGCTGCGCATGGATGATGCCGCTGACATAGCAAAAGCCCACGCAGCACGGCGTGCGTTGGGGCTGCCGGGTGGTCAGTTGGTCGCTAACCCGATCCCGCAAGCCGACCAGATCCCGTCCGAGGAGCTGGCCCCGATCATCGCGTCCGCACAGGCCGATGCAGAAACTCACCGGATCACTGGCAAAGGCGTCACACCTTATCTGCTACAGCGTATCTATGAACAGACCGAAGGCCGTTCGCTTACCGCCAACATCGCTTTGGTACGCAACAACGCCCGACTGGCAGCGGTCATCGCGCGTGCGCTAACGGAATCAGCCCACTGACCCCAGCTATTGCACCAAGCGCCCGGACTGCTTACCTAATTCCGCAAACCACTCAGGACCGCAATGAACACTCCGTTTGACGAAGAACCCCACCGACGCCCCGGCCTGTTCTCCCGGCTACGCGCGTCCTTTCTGACTGGTATCGTCGTCATTGCTCCGGTGTGGCTGACCATCTGGTTGATCTGGTCTGTGGTTGGCTGGATCGACAGTGCCGTCCTGCCACTGATCCCGCAACGGTTCCAACCCTCGGAATATGTCGGCATCAACCTGCGCGGCGTTGGCGTGGTCATATTCCTGCTGTTCACGATTATCGTCGGCTGGATCGCAAAGGGCATCCTGGGCCGTTCGCTGATCCATTTCGCCGAAAGTGTCGTCGACCGCATGCCCGTGGTCCGTTCGGTTTATTCCGGGATCAAGCAAATCTCGGAAACTGTGTTCGCCCAGACCGAGCGGTCTTTCGAAAAAGCCTGCCTGATCCAATATCCGCGCCGGGGCATCTGGGCAATCGGCTTCGTCTCGACAACAGCGCGCGGTGAAGTGAGCGATCGCGCCGAAACCGGGGGCGAGTTGCTAAGCGTGTTTGTCCCGACAACCCCAAACCCCACATCCGGGTTCCTGTTGTTTTTCCCCGCAGAGGATGTGATCCTGCTGGATATGTCCATCGAGGATGCAGCCAAGCTGGTGATCTCAGCAGGTCTGGTTTACCCGAATGACAAAGACCCAACCCAGCCGCCTGAATAATCAACCAAACATTGCGGGCAAATCGACCGTGCTCCGCTGACCCAGATCGTCCTTATGCACGCTCAGAAACTGATCCGCCGCATCGCGCCCGGACTGTTTCAGCCGGTTCAGCACAACCGGGTTTGGCACGATCTTGGTGGCCGCTGAAAGGTCGTTCATCAAGGCGTCATCAGCGATCATATGCACCAGCACCCGGCTCATCTCACCAGCCTTCAGCTTGCCTTCGGCCAGAAGCCGTTGAACGAAATTGATCGCACGCAGCTCGCGAAACAACGATGAGTTAAAGCTGATCTCATTGATCCGGTTCTGAATCTGCTGCGGCGTTTTAGGCACCTCATCGCGTTCCAGCGGGTTGATGTTCACAATCACCACATCATCTGGCAAATCCCCACCGAACAACGGATAAAGCGCCGGGTTTCCGGTATAGCCGCCATCCCAATACGCTTCGGTCCGCTCGGATTTCGGGTCATAGATGTCAACCGCCTGAAACAGGTTCGGCAAGCAGGCCGAGGCCAGAATCGCATCGGTCGAAATCTCCTCGCCTGTGAAAACGCGAATCTTGCCGCTGCGCACACAGGTGGCGCAGACAAACAGCGCGGGCCCTTCGTCTGCACAAATCTCATCAAAGTTGAACCGATCCACAACCGGGGTGAGCGGATTGCGATAAAACGGCCCATAGGCGTAAGGCGATACCAGCCGCGACCATGCTTCGGCCATCGAGAACGGAACGGAGTACTCTAACGCTTGTGCAACATGAGCAGGCTCAATGCCCCGCATCCAATGGGCAATTCGCATATCGCCGACGGCACCCATGCGTTTCCAAAGCCCATCCAGACACGCCCGCGCCCCGTCGCGCCCTGCATGCACCATCCCTGATTTGAACGCTGCCCCGTTCAAAGCGCCGGCCGAAGTCCCAGTGATCGCGGCAACCTCGATATCCTCTTCATCCAGCAATCGATCCAGTACACCCCAGGTAAACGCGCCATGCGCCCCACCGCCCTGCAATGCCAGATTGATCCGTTTCATGGTTCCGCCTCTTCATCTGGCCAGAAATACCTCGGGGGTATGGGGGCAGAGCCCCCATGGTCCCTCACAATGCCGTCCATCCCCCATCCACGGATATCGTCGTTCCTGTGATCTGTGCCGCTGCATCCGAGCACAAGAAGATCGTAGTTCCGCCCAGCTGCTCGACCGTGGCAAACTCCTTCGATGGCTGCCGCTCCAGCAGGATGTTCTTCACCACATCCTCGCGGCTCATATTGTACTCTTTCATCGTGTTGGGAATTTGCGCCTCAACCAATGGAGTCAGTACGTATCCCGGACAAATAGCATTGCAGGTGATCGGCTCCTGCGCAGTCTCCAGCGCCACGGTCTTGCTCATCCCGACGACACCATGCTTTGCCGCGATGTAAGCCGCCTTGTAGGGCGAGGCCGTCAGACCGTGAGCCGAGGCAATATTCACGATCCGCCCCCAACCCGCCGCGCGCATCTTCGGAAGCGCTGCCGCCATCGTATGAAAGACCGAATTCATGTTGATCGCGATGATCGCATCCCATTTGTCCGACGGAAACTGATCGATCGGAGCCACATGCTGAATGCCGGCGTTGTTCACCAGAATGTCACAAGCACCTGCCTGTTCGATCAGTGCACGGCATTCATCGCCCTTGGACATATCTGCCTTGATGTAGCGCGCGTTGGTTCCCGTCTCTTTGCCAATCTCGGTGGCCAGCGCATGATCTTCATCCCGGTCGGTGAACGAATTCAGCACCACATCCGCCCCGGCCTTCGCCAGCTCACGCGCGATGCCCAGCCCAATCCCCGAATTCGACCCCGTGACGACGGCTGTTTTGCCCGACAGACTCATGGCACTCTCCTTATGAGTTTTTGTTTCTCAAACACAGTGCCATGCTGCACCTGCAAAGAAAACGGGGAATGATCTGATCCGCGCGCCCGCACGAGTTTTGCCAAAAAAAAACGCCCGCACGAAGCGGGCGTTAAGTTATTGAGGCAGGTTTCATACAGGCAAGAAACCTATCGAGCAGTAGAACCTTTATAAGCAATTCCACGCCCTCGTCCAAGCTAAAAGTTTGATAATAAGAAAAATCATGGCTACGGTGAATCCCAAACAAAATAAGGCCAGAGCAGGATTGTTTCCAAAATGAGCCCCGATTATCTCCGCCCCCTTCGTCCCGCGATTGTGGGAATCACCTGTATTTTCGCCGCCTCAATGGCGTCAGCAGAATCGGCCCATGGCATAGCTATGTATGGTGACCCGGCCCTACCACCGGATTTTGTGTCGCTACCCTACGCAAATCCTGACGCGCCCAAGGGCGGCAAGGTCGTATTTGGCAATACCGGCGGCTATAACAGTCTGAACCCGTTTGTGCAAAAAGGCACCGCGCCGTGGCAGTTGCGATTTTGGACTCATGAAAGCCTGATGGGCCGCTCCTGGGACGAACCTTTCACTCTTTACGGGTTGTTAGCCGAATCAGTTGAGACAGATTCGGACCGAACTTGGGTCGAATTCACGCTGCGCGAAAATGCTGAATTCTCGGATGGATCGCCGGTCACTGTCGATGACGTGATCTGGTCGTATGAGACACTGGGCACCGAAGGCCACCTGCGATATCGCGGGCTGTGGGGCAAGATTGATAGCATTGAACAGACTGGACCGCGCAGCGTTCGGATCACCTTTAACGAACCGGATCGCGAACTGGCCCTGATCGCCGGAATGCGCCCGATCCTGCAAAGAGCGCAGTGGGAGGGAAAGTCGTTCGCTGACGCTCAACTACACGATATACCCATCGGTTCCGGACCATACGTAATCGATGACTATGAGGCTGGCCGCTATGTGAACCTGCGTCGCAATCCTGACTATTGGGGTGCCGACATCCCCTACCGCAAGGGCACGATGAATCTGGATGACATGCGGATTGAGTTCTACGGAGACGGCACAGTCGCGTTTGAAGCGTTCAAAGCTGGCGAGCTTTCGGCCGTTCGTGAATTCAACGCGGATAAATGGAACACGCAGTACAACTTCCCAGCGGTTCAGCGCGGTGATGTTGTGAAGACGGAAATTCCCCATCAAAAGCCGTCAGGCATGACCGGCTTTGTCATGAACACACGCAAGGCCCCATTCGATGACTGGCGCGTACGCGAGGCACTAACGCTGGCCTTCAACTTCGAGTTCATCAACGACACCATTACAGGCGGGGCGCAGCCCAGGATCATCTCATATTTCTCGGGTTCGGAATTGGGGATGCAACCCGGACCGGCCACTGGTCGTGTCGAGGAATTGCTTCAACCTTATGCCGCCGAGTTGGCACCGGGCACACTGGATGGATATGAATTGCCTCAAAGCGATGGAACCGAACGCAACCGCCGAAATATCCGCAAAGCGCTTAAACTGCTGGAAGAGGCCGGATGGATCATTCAGGACGGCCAGCTTCGCAACGCCAGCGGTGAGCCGTTTGTGATTGATCTGGTCATCAGCCAGGGCAGCCTGAACGTGGTCCAGGATGTCGGCGTGATCGCGGAAATCTACGCCCGCGCCCTCGAACGCCTGGGTATCCAGTTGACAGTCGAGAAAGTAGATGACGCGCAATATACTTCACGCATCGATGCGCAAGATTTTGACATGACCCCGTTCCGTCGTGCGCTGTCGCTCTCGCCAGGCAACGAACAACGCCTGTATTGGGGCAGCGAAAACGCCAACGCTCCCGGGACGCGGAATGTCATGGGTCTGACCTCGCCCGCCGTGGACGGGCTGATCGACGCGATGCTGGCCTCGGAAAGCCACGAGGATTTTGTTGCGGCAACGCGCGCGCTGGATCGTGTTCTGACAGCGGGTCGCTATGTTATTCCTATCTGGAGCTTTGATGTCGGCCGTATCGCCCATGTCAAAGAGCTGAAACAACCCGACACTCTGCCAATTTATGGCGATGGGCCAGAATATATGCCACAGGTCTGGTGGTTTCAGGATTGACGAGTCCTTTCTATTTCCATATTTCATGAATTATGGAAATAGAGATTCATGACAGGCTGAACGCACTCGCACATCCCAAGCGGCTGGATCTGTTCCGGCTGTTGATGCGTCGCTATCCAGATTCCGTAGCTGCGGGTCAGATTGCCGAGGCTTTAGCGCTGAAATCCAATACTGCGTCAACCTACCTGAATGCATTGAAATCCGCCGGGCTGATCCAGCAGTCGCGCAGCGGGACATCATTGCAATATGCCGCCAACTTACCAGCGGTGCGCGGGCTGTTTGATGAGTTGCTGGGCGGTTGCTGTCAAAATCGTCCTGATCTGTGCATGCAACCCTCGGATGACCCCGTTATGGCGTCCCCTGGCCGCGTTATGAATGCGCTTTTCCTCTGCACCGGAAACTCGGCCCGTTCGATCATGGCGGAAGCCATCCTGAACAATGAAGGTAACGGCTTGTTTCGTGCTTATTCGGCAGGAACGGCACCATCGGACGGACCAAATTCAATCGTTTTGGAACTCTTGAAGCAAAAAGACTACGACACGACCTCACTCCGCTCAAAATCACTGGAAGAATTTGCCGCTGCTGATGCCCCAAAGATGGATTTTGTCTTTACCGTCTGCGACCACGCAGCGAACGAGGCCTGCCCCGCTTGGCCAGGACAACCGATAAGCGCGCATTGGGGTCTGCCCGATCCGGTCAAAGTTGAAGGAACCGACGCGCAAAAGCAGCTGGCATTCCAGCAGGCCTACGGATTGCTGCGCAACCGTATCACCGCCTTTGCAAGCCTCCCGTTCGAAACGCTCGACCGCATCTCACTACAGCACAAGGTGGATGATATCGGTCGAATGGCCGAATAGTCCTCGATCAATCCAAGGATACCCCCATGAACATACTGGTTCTATGCACCGGCAACTCGGCTCGGTCGATTCTGCTGGAGTCGCTCTTCAATCACACCGGCGAAGGGCGTGTACGCGCCTATTCAGCAGGCTCCAACCCGACCGGGAAGGTGCATCCGCAATCCTTGACGCTGCTTGGTGCCGAAGGCCATGACGTCCGCGATGCCCGCTCTAAAAGCTGGGATGAGTTTGCAGCAGAAGATGCTCCTGAAATGGACATAGTGATCACGGTTTGCGGCTCAGCCGCCGAAGAGACATGCCCCGTCTGGCCCGGCGCGCCCGTACGCGCGCATTGGGGTGTCGAGGACCCAGCCGCCGCGTCTCAGTCAGACTGGGAAACCGCCTTTAGGACCGCATATGACATTCTTGGGCGCCGCGCCGAAGCACTTCTGGAGCTGCCCATTGAAACCATGGACAGCGTTGAACTCTCGGCCCATCTCAAACGTATAGGAGCCCTGCTGTGAGCGCCCGCCAATACTTTGCCGAATTCCTCGGAACCGCCTTCCTGCTGATCGGCGTTGTCGGATCAGGCATCATGGCGCAAACCTTGTCCGAGGGGAACATCGCGCTGGCGTTGCTGGCCAATGCAATTGCGACCGGCTGCATCCTTTACGCTATCATCACTACGCTCGGCCCTGTCTCGGGCGCTCACTTCAACCCTGCAGTGACATTGGCCTTTGCGCTGCGCGGTGAACATCCCTGGCGTGCGGTCACCCCTTACATGCTTGTTCAGATTGCCGGAGGTATCGCGGGGGTCTGGGCCAGCCATTACATGTTTGACCTGCCGATTCTGCAAACTTCGGAAACGATGCATCGTACCGGGGCACATCAGTGGTTTTCGGAAATTGTCGCCACTTTGGGTTTGCTGTTTGTGATTTTCGGCGGAATTCGGCACAAGCCGGACACGGTACCAGCCCTTGTGGGCCTCTATATTACCGGCGCCTACTGGTATACGTCTTCCACAAGTTTTGCTAATCCGGCCGTTACAATCGCAAGGGGCTTTACGGATACCTTTGCAGGGATATACCCTGCGCACATTCCGATGTTCATAATTATGCAGTTAATTGCTGTATTTATCGGACACAAAATACTGAACTGGTTATTCGAACCAGCAGAATAACGGACCGGCCGCCACTCACTTTACAGCAGGTCCGTGGGCCCGTTGCGGTATCTCCGCAGCGGGTTTTTTGCATCTTATCTCCCGACTCCGGCTGCGACATTTTGTCATGTCTGCAGCAACGCACGGCGCTCCGTAGGCTGTCTTGGGGGAGAGCAATCCTGAAACACCAACTAAGGAAGGCTCGCAGATGCTAAACTGGGCTGATCTGACGCAAGACTGGGACGCGTCATATGCGCGTGCAAAACGTAGGTTTCCGAACCTGCGCGATAGGGATATGGCGCGCGTTGGCGAAGATCGCAAACAGTTCGAAGCTTACCTGGCCGAGCGTCACCACCTGACCGTAAACGAGGCGCGCGAAGAGCTTGAGGATTTCCTGTTCACCGAAGCATTGAACCGCGAAGCGGCCCAAGCCCTAAGCAAGTGACGTCACCCACAGGATCGTCGCATCCTCATCACTGACCGAAATGACGTTATGCCCCATGCTGCCGTCGTAATAAGCGCTGTCGCCGCGGCGCATTTCGACCGGCTCATAGAACTCGGTAAACAACCGCACCACTCCGGTCAGAACATACAGAAATTCCTCACCATCGTGACGCACCCAGCCGTCAAATTCTTCCATCGAGCGTGCACGTACACGGGCGCGATAGGGCAGCATCTGCTTTTTGGTCAGCGTTTCTGCCAGCAACTCATGTTCGTAGGTGGTGGTCGCATGGGCCGCACCCCCGCCCATCTTGGTCACTGCCATTCGACCGATCACCTGATCGCGTTGTGGCGGCGTAAAAAGCTGAGGCACCGAAATCTCCAATCCGGTCGCCAGCTTTTTCAAAGCATCATAGGTCGGAGACATCTGACCATTTTCGATCTTGCTGAGTGTCGACCGAGCCAGACCCGCCTGACTCGCCGCCTGTTCCAGCGTCCAGTTGCGGGCTTTACGCAGTTCGCGCACGCGCGCGCCCAGATCGACCGGCTCCAACTCGGTGTTGACACCATTGTCGCGGGCAATTCTGACGATAGATTTATGATCATTGGTGGCCATGGGTCTTTCTATAGGGCGAGCATGCCCTGCTTGCAACGCGCCTCGCACGGGGATAGCCAGTTCTCATGTTGTCGATCTTTGATCAGGGGCCGCCTACGCCCTGCCCGCGCCCATTCAATCTTGCCGCGCATGTGCTGCGCCATGCGAAAAGTTCAGCTGAGAAGACCGCACTTTCGGTGCTGGGATCGGATGGTGCAACAGACTGGACCTATGGCGATCTGCATTCGGCGATAATGGGCACCGGTTCAGGATTGCTGCAGAGCGGCCTTCGCGCCCAAGACATTGTTCTCATGCGATTGGGCAATACCGTCGATTTTCCGATCGCCTATCTGGGCGCAATCGCCGTGGGGCTGGTCCCCGTGCCCACCTCATCACAACTGACCGAGCAAGAGACCGCAAAGATCGTCGACGATCTGAAACCCGCCGCCATTTTGCGAGATCCCCAGGTCGCCTGCGCGGCGCACCCGGATCAGATCATGCTGCCTGAACTGGCCCGGATGCGATCACTGCCGCCTGCAAGTTTTGCCATGGGTGATCCCGAGCGGCTTGCCTACGTGGTCTACACTTCGGGTACTTCGGGCAAACCCCGTGCGGTTGCGCATGCACACCGCGCCATCTGGGCTCGGCAGATGATGGTCGACGGCTGGTATGGCCTGAAATCCTCGGACCGGCTGTGCCATGCGGGGGCATTCAATTGGACCTACACGCTGGGCACCGGCTTGATGGACCCTTGGGCCATTGGTGCAACGGCTCTGATCCCTGAACCCGGGACAGACATACGCGATCTGCCTGCCCTGTTGAAACAACATCGTGCCACCATCTTTGCAGCCGCACCGGGGGTCTTTCGGAAGATGATGCAAAGTGACACGCAGCCCGGCCTTCCCGATCTGCGCCACGGCCTTTGCGCCGGGGAAAAGCTGTCGCGACACCTGCATGAAAAATGGGTGCAGTTCACCGGCACCGAGCTTTATGAGGCTTACGGCATGTCCGAATGCTCGACCTTCATCTCATCCAGCCCAAGCCACCCGGCACGCGGCACAGCGTTGGGGCAGCCGCAGCCCGGGCGTCGGATTGCCATCCTCGGGCCGGATGGCCCTGTGCCACAAGGTCAGGAAGGTACAATAGCCGTACATCGCGAAGATCCGGGCCTGATGCTGACCTATCTGAATGCCCCCGACGAGGCCGCTGCTCGGATGCAGGGGGATTGGTTCCTGACCGGTGATCAAGGCGCGATGGCGGTTGATGGGCAAATCACCTATCTGGGTCGAGATGACGACATGATGAATGCGGGCGGATATCGCGTTTCCCCGGTCGAAGTCGAGGCGGCCTTATCCACCCATCCCGAGATCACCCAGGTCGGGGCGGCTACGGTTGAGGTAAAACAGGACAGTTCGATCATCGTTGCCTTCTACACTGGCCCCGAAGAACTGGACGCGGCGGACCTGCACGCCTATGTGTCTGACAAGTTGGCGCGCTACAAACAGCCGCGTGCCTTTGTCCATCTGCCCGCCTTACCCACCGGAGGCAACGGCAAACTTCTGCGCCGCGCCCTGCCGGCCTATTTCAAGGCGACGTCCGAATGACACACACTGTAAAGCTCGACATCATGTCCGATCCGATTTGCCCCTGGTGCTATATCGGCAAGACCCATCTGGACAAGGCGCTGGCCGAAGTGCCAGACCACCCCTTTGTGATCGAGTGGCACCCCTTTCAGCTGAACCCCGATATGCCCGACGAGGGCATGGATCGGCGCGAATACCTTGAACGGAAGTTCGGCGGCAAGGACGGAGCAGTTCGCGCATACGCTCCCGTTGTCGAACATGCCGAAAACGCAGGTTTGAATATCGATTTCGAAGGCATGAAACGCACGCCCAACACGCTGGATGCCCACCGCCTGATCCACTGGGCGGGGATTGAGGGCAAGCAGGAATCCGTGGTCGATGCACTCTTTAATGCTTACTTCGTCGAGGCGCGTGATATTGGTGATCATGAGGTGTTGGCTGATGTCGCCGACAGCGTCGGCATGGACGCAGCGGTCGTACTGAAACTGCTGCAGTCAGACGCCGACCGCGAGGATATCCGTAACCGCGACAGCCATTCACGCGAAATGGGCGTAAATTCGGTTCCCACATATATCGTTGCAAACCAGCACGCTGTTCCGGGCGCGCAACCTCCTGAATTGTGGGCAAAAGTGATCGCTGAGATCATGTCTCAGATTGAGGCTTCCCCTGCAGAATAGCACATACCCCTGTGCATTTCTGATCTAGTCCAACCCGAAACGCCGTGATAGCGCATTCGGGAAGGAGTTCCCCATGGCCGACCGCATGTCCCGGGGCGAATTCATTGCGTTGATCGCGATGATGTTCGCCACGATAGCCTTTTCGATCGATTCAATGCTGCCAGCCCTGCCCGAGATCGGCGCAGAGCTCAGCCCCTACGATCTGAACAAAGCACAGTTGATCCTGACCTCTTTTGTGCTGGGCATGGGGATCGGCACATTCTTTACTGGGCCAATTTCCGATGCGGTCGGGCGCAAGCCGGTGATTTATGGTGGTGCCGCTCTCTATATACTGGCCTGCGCTGTTGCGTGGTCCAGCTCATCGCTTGAACTGGTGCTGGCTGCGCGCATCGCGCAGGGCCTCGGGGCGGCCGGGCCGCGCGTTGTGGCTATGGCGATCATTCGCGACTTGTTTTCAGGGCGCGAGATGGCGCGCATCATCTCGATTGCGATGATGATCTTTACTCTGGTCCCCGCCGTGGCACCGCTGCTAGGCGCAGGCGTTATTGCACTGGTCGGCTGGCGCGGCATCTTTGTGTCCTTCATCATATTCGCCACGATCATCGTGATCTGGATGGCCACGCGCCTGCCTGAATCTCTGGCGCCCGAAAACCGACGCCCCTTCCGCCTGCCCCTGATGATTGCGGCAGTGCATGAGATGTTCGCACACCCCACTGTGCGCCTCTCGATCCTGGTGCAGACCCTTTGCATGGGGTTGCTGTTCACCATGCTAACGATGGTTCAGCCGGTTTTTGACGTCATCCATGATCGGGCAGACAGCTTTCCCTTCTGGTTCGCCTTCGTGGCGCTGATCTCGGGTTCGGCCAGCCTTTTGAACGCCGCCGTGGTCGTACGCGTCGGCATGCGCCGTATGGTGACCTGGGCCTTGGGCGCGCAGATTCTGATCACAAGCGCCGTCATCATCCTGAACATGACACCGCTTTCACCGGGCGCATCCTTTGCTGTGTTCGTGGCATGGCAGACCTCGATCTTCTTTATGGCCGGTGTAACCATGGGCAACCTGAACGCCATTGCCATGGAACCTATGGGTCATATCGCGGGAATGGCTGCCTCGGTCATCGGCTCGATCGCCACAATTCTGGCGGCTGCCATCGCGGCCCCTATTGGGCTGTTATTTGACGGGTCGATCACACCGCTGACGACCGGCGTGCTGACGATGTGCATCCTTGGCTTCGGCCTGATGCTACATATGGGCCGGATTGAAAACAGACTGCCCGCCTGATCTGTGCAGAGCCGCTGAAACACGCTAACCTTCCCGCAAATCGTGGGGAGGGGGCGCCATGAGCGACTATTATGATCTGGGCACGTATTCCTGTGCCGTCACCACAGCATCTCCCGAAGCACAGCTTTGGTTCGATCGCGGATTGGTCTGGACGTATGGCTACAACCACGACGAAGCGGTCACGTGCTTTCAGAAAGCTGCCGAAATTGACCCGGATTGCGCCATGGCCCATTGGGGCGTCGCCTATGCAGCAGGCCCAAACTATAACCTGCCGTGGGAATTGCGGGACGATCAGGGCCAGGCCAAATCACTGGCCATCGCCTATGATGCAACACAGAAGGCGCTGTCGCTGCTCAACGGGTGCACAGCGGTTGAGCAAGCGTTGATCCGCGCCCTACCCTCCCGATACCCTCAGCGTGACCCCATCGAAAACATGCACCAGTGGGACTATGACTATGCGGATGCGATGCGCGCCGCATTTGCCGAACAGCCTGATGATCTGGACCTGCGCACGATCCATGTTGAGGCGCTGATGAACCTCACCCCGTGGCAGATGTGGGACCTGAAAACGGGTCAACCGGCCGAGGGTGCCGCGACCCTTGAAGCGCAAGACGCTTTGGAGAGCGCTATGGTCAATGACCCGGCGTCGATGTCTCATCCCGGTCTACTTCACCTATATGTGCACCTGATGGAGATGTCGCCGACGCCAGAAAAGGCGCTGCAGGCCGGAGACATCCTGCGCACACTTGTGCCCGATGCCGGGCATCTGGTGCATATGCCAACCCATATCGATGTGCTGTGCGGCCATTACCACAATGTTGCCTACTGGAACGAAAAGGCTACCGAGGCCGATCTGAAATATTATGAGCGTGAAGGCGCGTTCAACATTTATACCGGCTATCGTCAGCACAACTATCACTTCACCATCTATGGCGCTCTGTTTCTCGGTCAGATGGAACCAGCCCTGCGTGCCAATCAGGGCCTATGGGATACCACCCCCGAAGATATGCTTCGGATCGAAAGCCCGCCGATGGCGGATTACTTTGAAAGCTACATGTCCATGGGCCCGCATATACTGATCCGCTTTGGCCGCTGGGAAGAGGCCAAGGCACTGAATTTGCCAGACGACCCTGACCTCTATCGCACTTTGACAGCAACAACACATTATGCTCGCGCCATCGCCCATGCAGCCACTGATGAGGTGGCGCAGGCCGAGGCCGAAGAGCAGTTGTTCCTTGCCGCAAAAACCTGCGTGCCCGAGACGCGCCGCCTGCACAACAATCGGGTCATCGACCTTCTGGAGATCGCAGCGGAAATGCTGCGCGGAGAAATCGAGTATCGCAAAGGCAACTACGAGATTGCCTATGCACATCTACGCCGCTCGGTCGAGTTGGATGACACGCTGCCCTATGACGAGCCATGGGGTTGGATGCAACCAACACGCCATGCGCTTGGTGCGTTGTTGTTCGAACAAGGGCATGTGAACGAGGCCGAGGCAGTCTATCGTGAAGATCTAGGCTTGGGTGGCATGCTCAGCCGCGCCTCGATCCACCCTGACAATGTCTGGAGTTTGAAGGGTTTGCATGATTGCCTGAAAGCACGCGGCGAGACAGTAGAAATCCGCCAAATCAAGCAACGCCTTGATCTTGCCTTGGCGCGCGCGGACCGCACCGTCGGCGCGTCGTGCTTCTGTGCCCAAGCCGCCATGAGGGCTGCGGAATGAAGCTATTCCTTTTGGTGGCAGGCCTGCTGCTTGCCAGTCCAGCGCTGGCACAGCGCCAGACCTTTCCACCTATCGACGAGGCAGGTCAAAATCCATCACTGGTCGCATTCCGAGCTGACTTGCTGGCGAAAATCGAGGCACGCGATACCAATGCAGTTGTCGCCGCCGCTTGTCCCGACATCTATCTCAGTCACGGCACAGCAGGTGGACCGGAAGAGTTTCGCACCAACTTGACTGTGCCTCCGGAAACGCTTGGTGAAGAGTTTAAGGACGAGGCTGCGGAGCTACGTGATTTTTACTGGTCGCAATTGCAGCAAACGGTTTCCCAACCGGGATATTTTGACGATCAGGGTGAATTCTGGATGCCGCACTATTGGCGGATCATTCTTCCCGCTACAGTAGACCCTTTCACCGCCTTCTATGTTTCGGGCGAAAGCATCACACTGCGTCAGGCACCGTCTCGTGGCGCGCCCATCCTTGCGCTGATCAGTCATGAAATCGTGATCGTCCCTGACTATCAACCTGATGAGGAGTACCAGAAAATCAGACTGACCGATGGGACATCGGGCTACTTACTCAGCGATTTTCTGGCATCAATGGTCGGTTACCGCGCTGCGCTTGTAAGATCCGAAGCGGGTGACTGGCAGCTCTGCACTTTTGTGACAGGGGACTAGGCTTTCGCCTTTTTCTTCACAGCCACGACCTTTTCGGCCAGATCACGGGCGATGGCAAACGCACCTTTGATCTTGTCGCTGTCCTTCTTCCAGTCGCGCCGCACAACGATCTTGTTGTCCTTGACCTTGGCCAGCCCGCGTTGGTTCTGGATGAACTCGACCAACCCCTCGGGTGAGGCGAACTTGTCATTGTGGAACTGTATCGTTGCGCCCTTTGGCCCGCCGTCCAGCTTGGCGATCCCGGCGCGTTTGCACATCGCCTTGATGCGCACGACAAGCATCAGGGTATTCACCTCTTTCGGCAGGCTGCCGAAGCGGTCGATCAACTCGGCAGCGAATCCTTCCAGTTCCACTTTCGTCGACAGTGACGACAGGCGGCGGTAGAGGCCCAGACGCACGTCCAGATCAGGCACATAATCCTCGGGGATCAGAACCGGGACACCCAGATTGATCTGTGGCGCCCATTGGTCATCGGCATCCGATAGCCCCTCCATCTCGCCGGCTTTGATCTTGGCAATCGCCTCTTCCAGCATCGATTGGTAGAGTTCGTAGCCCACATCACGCATCTGGCCGGACTGTTCCTCACCCAGCAGGTTGCCCGCACCACGAATGTCGAGATCTTGCGATGCCAGTGTGAACCCGGCCCCGAGCGTATCCAGCGAGCCCAGAACCCGCAGCCGTTTCTCAGCCGTCGCCGTCAGGCGCTGGCGCGGTTTGGTGGTCAGATAGGCATAGGCGCGGGTTTTTGAGCGCCCCACCCGCCCCCGGATCTGATAGAGCTGCGCTAGGCCAAACATATCCGCCCGATGCACGACCATCGTGTTGGCAGTCGGGATATCCAGCCCGCTTTCTACGATCGTCGTGGCCAGCAGAACGTCGTATTTACCGTCGTAGAACGCGTTCATCCGGTCATCAAGCTCACCCGCAGCCATCTGCCCGTGTGCGACCACGTAGGATAATTCAGGCAACTGCTCTTTCAGGAATTCCTCGATCTCAGGCAGGTCAGAGATGCGCGGCACCACATAGAAGCTCTGCCCGCCACGATAATGCTCGCGCAGCAGCGCCTCACGGATTGTTACCGCGTCGAATTCGCTAACATAGGTGCGGATCGCAAGCCGGTCGATGGGGGGCGTGCCTATGATCGACAGATCACGCACGCCTGTTAGGGACAGTTGCAGAGTTCGTGGGATCGGTGTCGCTGTCAGGGTCAGGACGTGCACGTCCGAGCGCAGCTGTTTCAGCCGTTCCTTGTGGCCCACGCCGAAATGCTGTTCCTCGTCGATGATCAGCAGACCCAGATTATTGAACCGTATCCCTTTGGCCAACAGCGCATGGGTGCCGATCACGATATCCACCGTGCCTCGCGCCAACCCATCGCGGGTTTGCTGCGCCTCTTTGGCCGAGACAAAGCGCGACAGTTGTCGGACTTCAAGTGGGAAACCCCGGAAGCGATCCTTGAAGGACGCCGCGTGTTGCCGCGCGAGCAACGTGGTCGGTGCCACAATGGCAACCTGTACGCCCGACATCGCGGCGACAAAGGCTGCGCGCATGGCGACCTCGGTCTTGCCAAAGCCTACATCGCCACAGATCAGACGATCCATCGGCGCACCGGAATGCATATCCTCCATCACCTCAGAGATGGCACGCAACTGATCGTCGGTCTCCTGATATGGGAAACGCGCGCTGAACTCTTCCCATGCATGTGGCGGTGGGTCCATGACAGGAGCTTTCCGCAGGGCTCGTTCGGCGGCGATGCGGATCAGCTTGTCCGCCATTTCGCGGATGCGCTCTTTCAGCTTGGCCTTCTTTGCCTGCCAAGCGCCACCACCCAAGCGATCAAGCAGCCCTTCGTCATGGCCATATTTCGAAAGCAGTTCGATGTTTTCGACCGGCAAGTAGAGTTTGGACTGTTCAGCATATTCCAGCAGCAGGCATTCATGCGCGGCCCCCGCAGCCGTAACGACCTCCATCCCCTGATACCGCCCGATCCCGTGGTCAACATGCACCACCAGATCACCGGGCGACAGCGACTGCGTTTCAGTCAGGAAGTTCTCGGCCTTGCGGCGTTTTTTGGGTTGGCGGATCAGACGGTCGCCCAGAACGTCCTGTTCCGAGATCACGGTCAGATTGGGCGCTTCAAACCCGTGTTCCAACGCCCAAACCGCAAGATGCAGGCCGCGCTTTCCAACCCGGGTTCCGTCGGTCACCGGGATTGCCTCGGCCAGGCCTTCATCTTCGATTAAGCCGGTCAGTCGTTCACGAGCGCCTTCGGAGTAAGAGGCAATGAGGACCGGCCCCTTGTCCATCTTTTCGGTGATATGCGCCGCCAGAGCGCCAAACAGGCTGATGCTTTCCTGCTGACGTTCGGGTGCAAAGTTGCGCCCGATCCGTCCGCCTGCATCGATCACGCCCGGACCACTCGCCTGCGGCAGCGGGCTGAACTGCAAAACGCGACGATCGCCCACTGCATCTTCCCATGCAGCATCGTCCATATAGAGCAGACCGGGAGGCGTCGGTTTATAAACCGTATCCATGCGCGAGCGGTTTTCCAAAGCGAGCTTTCGCGTCTCATACTGATCCGCAATCGTATCCCAGCGCGCCAGCCGAGCAGGCGTGACCTGATCGTCAAGCGAGATTGAGGCCCCTGGAAGATAATCGAACAGCGTTTCCAGTTTTTCATGGAAAAACGGCAGCCAATGCTCAATCCCCTGGTGCTTGCGACCTGCGCTGACAGCTTCGTATAAGGGATCATCCGTACCCGCCGCGCCGAATTCGATGCGATAGTTCTGACGGAATCGGGTGATGGCGGCTTCGTCCAGTATGACCTCGGACACCGGGGCAAGCTCGACCACATCAAGTTTTTCAGTCGTTCGCTGCGAGACAGGATCAAACCGGCGTGCACCATCCAGAACATCCCCGAACAAGTCCAGCCGCACGGGACCGCTCTCACCGGGTGGGAAGATGTCGATGATACCGCCTCGGATAGCGTAGTCTCCGGGCTCCATCACCGTGGGGCTTTGGGTAAAGCCCATGCGCACCAGAAAGTTGCGTAGGGCATCTTCGTCGATGCGCTGATCTACGCGAGCGGTGAATGCGGCCTCTCGCAACACTGCACGCGCGGGTACCCGTTGGGTCGCGGCATTGAGCGTGGTAAGCAGCACGAACCGCTGCGGCATCTGATGCACCAAAGCAGCCAATGTTGCCACGCGGGCAGCAGAAATGTCGGCGTTGGGCGACACCCGATCATAGGGCAAGCAGTCCCATCCGGGGAATACAAATACGGGCATGTCCGGGGCAAAGAATGCCAACGCTGCCCGCATCGCCTCCATCCGTTTGTCATCGCGGGCGATATGACAGACTGGACCGCCCGAGCGCGCGATCTCTTTCAGCACAAGCTGTGCATCAAACCCCTCGGGGCCGCCGCCGACTGTTACGTGGTTCGGAGCCGTCATTACCTTGCCTTTCAGGGACTACTAACCCAGGACACCAATCGAAATGTTCTGATACATTCCCCAGAACGCAGTGATCAAGATCGAGAACATACCGATAATCTGAGTAAAGGTCCGACTGCGCGTCAGCGTTTTGGAAACATTTTCTACGGTCGCTTCTTGAGTCTGCAATCGACGCGCTGCCGCAATACTGATCATCATGACAAAACACATCGGGAGCAGAAGAAGGAATACGGCCTGTGCAAATTCCACGTCGTAGAAGAACCCCAACGTCGCAAGGCCAGTCAAAACAAAACAGCAAATTGCCATCAATACCAGACCCGAGGTTTCGACGATGTACAACACTCTGTTCGAGTTGATCCGCGCGACATCCAGAAGGTCTTGTTCTGATTGACCACCCACACGACGGGCGCGCATCACCAGATCATAGGGCACCCCCATCGTCCAGTGGCTGGCAGATGACCAAAGAACGGCCAGACCGATCCAGTACCACAGATTCGAAAAGCTCCGCATGTCGATGAGTTCGAAAATCGAAGAGTATATGTCCAAGCGTCTGCCCTTTGTTCAACGTCCGCAGGGACCGTCATCGCAGCGATGCGTCCATTGTTACCCTTGAGACCACCGGGAATTCATGCCACCCAATGCGCAATTGTTCAAGGAGAGTGCGCCATGAAACCGACCATCGCCCCATATCCCCGGACCCGTTTCCGCCGGGCCCGCCAATCCGAGGCGATCCGGGGTCTGGTGCGCGAGAACACCTTGACCGTGAATGACTTTATCTGGCCTGTTTTTGTTCGCGACGGTGAAAATATCGAAGAACCCGTGCCGTCGATGCCCGGGGTCGTGCGACGCTCGGTCGACCTGATCACCAAAGCCGCGGTGGAAGCGCAAGCCCTTGGTATTCCTGCAATATGTATTTTCCCGTACACCGATCCGAGCCTGAAAACCGAAGATTGTGCCGAGGCCTGGAACCCCGACAACCTGTCCAACCGCGCCATTCGTGCAATTAAGACTGCTGCGCCCGAAATCGCGGTGATGACGGATGTGGCCCTGGACCCCTACAACATCAACGGCCATGACGGCTATGTGGTCGATGGCGAGATTGTGAATGACCAGACTGTTGAGGCGCTGGTGAAAATGACGCTGGCGCAGGCCGAAGCCGGAGCTGACATCATCGGCCCGTCCGACATGATGGATGGCCGTATCGGCGCCATGCGCAGCGCACTTGAGTCGGCGGGTCACCACAATGTCATGATCCTGAGTTATGCCGCCAAATATGCCAGCGCTTTCTACGGCCCTTTCCGCGACGCCGTTGGGGCATCAGGCGCGCTGACCGGTGACAAGAAGACCTATCAGATGGATCCTGCCAACTCGGACGAGGCCCTGCGTCTGATCGAGCGCGATCTGACCGAGGGTGCAGATATGGTCATGATCAAACCGGGGATGCCATACTTGGACATCTGCCGACGGGTCAAAGACAGCTTCGGTGCGCCGACCTATGCCTATCAGGTGTCTGGCGAATATGCGATGATCCAAGCCGCTGCACAAAACGGTTGGATCGACGGCGAAAGGGTGATGCTGGAAAGCCTACTGGCCTTCAAGCGCGCAGGGTGTGACGGCATCCTGACCTATTTTGCACCCGAAGCCGCGCGCATCCTGCAGGGCTAACACCTCAGATTGTCGCAATTTTTCGCCGATTTGCTGCGTGCGCAGCACAGCTTTCCCGTGACAGGCCGGTGCAATCGGCGTATTCTTGCAGACAAGATCGGGAACACCCGACATTTCAGGCACATACACAGAGACAGAGAAACATGAGCAGTTCAAACTCCCCCCGACTTAGCCGTCGCGGTTTTGCTTTTGGCATGGCCGGACTGACGCTGACCGCCGCCTGCGGCAACGGCGTTGGCAACTCCAACGCAGTCACACTCGACGCGCGCGTCGACGCGACGCTGAACGAGATGTACAGCAAGTATCCCAACACCGTTGAGATTGCCAACAAGGCCAACGGAATGTTGGTCATGCCACTGATTACAGATGCCGGATTTATCTTTGGTGGCGCCTATGGTCAGGGTGCACTGCGTATTCAGGGCGCGACGGTCGACTATTATTCCGCCATCTCCGGTACTGCGGGCCTGCAGATCGGCGCACAGCAATATGCGCATGTTCTGTTCTTTATGACCGAAGAGGCCTTGAACGATTTCCGCCGCTCCAGCGGTTGGACGGCCGGTGCAGATATCGGATACGTCGTCGACGCGACCGGAGAATCCTTGTCGACCGACACCACTCAGTTGCGCAAACCCGTGCTGGCCGCAGTCTTTGGACAAGCGGGTCTGAAGTTCGGCGCGACGGTCGAAGGCACCAAATATACGCGCATCATCCCCTAAGACCCAAGATACCACCCTCCCCCCTCTGACGAGCCCCGCTACATCTTGTGGCGGGGCTCCGAGTTTTCGCGGATTTCCACAAATTCCAGTGGCATTCCTCTTTCGGTCGGGCGGAGGTTCCAGTAACCTTGGCGCAAATGACCGCATAGAATTCTCGGGGGACAGATGGGTCTGGTTTTTCGCTGGCTGGTGAGACTTACGACAGGCCTGATCCTGCTGGCAATCGCTGCTGTGGGGTTGGTCTACTTTCTGGCCAGCCAATCCCTGCCTGAATACAATCAAACGCTTGAAGTTGAAGGAATAACTGCCCCTGTCGAGATCGTTCGCGACACTGCAAATGTGCCGCATATACTGGGCCAGTCCGACCCGGACGTGTTCTTTGGTCTGGGCTATGCCCATGCACAAGACAGGCTGTGGCAGATGACCATTCTGCGTCGGACCGCACAGGGCCGCTTGTCCGAAGTGTTCGGCCAGCGCACGGTAGCCATCGACAAATTACTGCGTCGTTTCGATCTTTACGGACTCGCCCATCGCTCAGTCGAGTTTCAGGACGACTATACCAAGGCCGCGCTTCGCGCTTATTCCGCAGGGATCAACGCCCGGCTTACCGAGATCAACGAACAGGCGCTTGGACGTGGCGCCCCCGAGATGTTCCTGTTCAACGCCCCCGTTCCCCCATGGCAGCCGGGCGACAGCGTAGCGATTATCAAGCTGATGAGCCTGCAGCTTTCCGGCCATCTTGCTGATGAAGTGTTGCGCGCACGCACATCGCTGATGCTGGATAATCCCGCACGGCTGGCCGACATTCTGCCCGACGTCCCCGGTCCCGGTATTGCCGCGCTGCCCGAGTATGCTGATCTGTTTCCAGACCTTCCGCGCTATGCCCAAGGCACCCCGATGCCCGACACGCCGCTGTCGCCTTTCCCGCAGCGCGGGCTGGCAGGTGCGTCAAACGCGTGGACCGCCGCGCCGTCCCGCTCGGCCAGCGGTGGCACGTTGCTGGCAAACGATCCGCATCTGGGCCTCACCGCCCCGGGTATCTGGTATCTGGCGCGGCTGGAACTGGCCAAAGGCGGCGTTATCGGTGCAACGATTCCAGGCGTACCGGCAATCTCAGCCGGACGGAGTGAGCGCCTGGGCTGGGGCCTTACCTCCTCCTATCTGGACGATCAGGACGTTCACATCGAACAACTGAACCCCGACAATCCCGAAGAATACCTTACCCCAGACGGCTACAAACGCTTTCAGACCCGCCCTTCGATTATCGAGATCAAAGACGCCGCCCCAATTACCCTGACCCTGCGCTGGACCGAGAATGGCCCGGTTCTGCCGGGCACGCATTATGATCTGGAAACCATCACACCACCGGGCCATGTCGCGTCTCTGTCGTGGAGCGCGCTAAGCCCCCGCGATACATCCATGAGCGCCTCTTTGGCGCTGATGAATGCCGATTCAGTTCGAGACGCCATCGACGCGGCCGAGGACTATATTGCCCCTTCGCAAAACTTGTCGCTTGTCGATAAAGACACGATCGGCATGAAACTGGTCGGCGCAATGCCCCGGCGCGATCTGAACAATCAAAGCCGAGGCCGCATTCCCACCCCCGGCTGGCTGGAACGGAACCGTTGGCAGGGCCGCCTGCCCTATTCAGACAATCCTGAATTCGTGGCCCCGGTCGGCGGAGTTCTGGGTAACACCAACAACAAGATTATCGACCGGCCCTTCCCGCGCCATGTGTCGTACGAGTGGGGCGACACCCAGCGGGTCAATCGCTGGGAACGCCTGATGCAATCGCGCGAGGTACATACGCGTGACAGTTTTATCGAAGCGCAGTTGGACACGGTTAGCTTTACAGCGCGATCACTGCTTCCTCTGATCGGCGCCGACCTCTGGTTTACCGGTGAGTCGGCACCCGATGGCACGCCCGAACGGCAGCGTCAGATCGCGCTGGATCTGCTGGCCAACTGGAACGGTGAGATGAACGAGCATCTGCCGGAACCCCTGATCTACGCCGCATGGTTGCGCGCGCTGCAAATCCGCCTGATCTCGGACGAACTTGGCCCGCTGGCTGCCGAATACAAGCATGTCGAGCCGCTGTTTATCGAACGGGTGTATCGCGATATCGACGGTGCCTCGGTCTGGTGCGACGTTCTTCAGAGCGCGCCCGTTGAAAACTGCACCGACATGGCACGACTGGCCCTGGATGACGCGATCATTTGGATTTCCGAGCGCTATGGCCCCGCACTCGAATCTTTACGCTGGGGCGATGCGCATCAGGCCACCCAGGACCACCCTGCGCTGGGCCAGGTTCCGGTGCTGCGGTTTTTCGTCAACATCCGCCAATCCACCAGCGGCGGCGATAACACCCTGCTGCGCGGGCGCACGTCAGGCGAAGGACCAGACCCGTTCCAGAATGTGCATGGCGCAGGTTATCGTGGCGTCTACGATTTTGCGGACCCCGATAGTTCGGTTTTCATCACCGCGACTGGCCAGTCAGGCCATTTCCTATCCCGCTATTATGACGATCAGGCCCAACTATGGCGGCGCGGAGAATACATCCCCATGTCGCTGGATATCGGGCTTGCCCGTGCAGCGGCGGTTGGTGTCACCGTCCTGAACCCGCGCTGATCTGATCGGCAAATCCCCGCCCCTTTTTGAACCTCGCGTGGCGCACCCCTTCGTTATCGCCTAAACTCGTCTGGCCGTCGCATTGCACGAAGGGGGAAAATGCATGGGCAGCTTTCGAGACACCTTAAACAATCTCGCACGCGATTATGCGATCGCCTGGAGCTCGGGCGATCCCGACTTGGTCGCCAGTTTTTTCGCCCCCGAAGGTCAGATCAGCATTAATCGCGGTGAGCCCCTGCGCGGCCATGCCGAAATCGCTGAAATGGCCCGCGGGTTCTATGCAGAATTCCCCGATCTTGAGGTGCGTTGCGATATGATGCGTTGGGCCGGAGGGCATGCCATTTTTGTCTGGACCCTCGAAGGCCATCACGCCGAGACCGGCAACCGTGTCGTTACACGCGGCTGGGAAGAGTGGGAGCTTTCAAAGGACAACAAGGTGCTATCGTCGCTTGGGTGGTTCGATGCAGAGGATTACCAGCGCCAGATAGACGGTACCTAGAACGCCGCGAAGCGGGACGCCTGCTTGTCAGTCCAGAGCACCGTGATCTCGAACCCCTCTTCGGTCTGATCTTCAGACCTGACCACATCCTGACGATAGAGCCACGCGCGTTTGTCACCATCGGCAAAGCCCAGTTTCAGGATAGTCTCATGCCGCGCGCTCTGCAGGATCGTGGCGATTTCAGACAGCAGCGGATCAACACCTTCGCCCGTTACGGCCGATATGGCAAAGATCGCCGGATCACGCTCGGCCCGGGCAAGCGCGGCTTCGCGGTCTTCCGGGCTCAGCAGATCGATCTTGTTCCAAACCTCCAACCGGGGGCGACTGTCCTCAACACCCAAAGAGTTCAGGATCGCCTCAACATCCCGTGCCTGTGCCTCGGTTTCTTCGTGGCTGATATCGCGGACATGCACGACCAGATCAGCCCCCAGAACCTCTTCCAGCGTGGCGCGGAAGGCCGCAACCAGTTCCGTGGGCAGGTTCGAGATGAAACCCACGGTATCGGACAGGATCACCTCGGGGCCATCCGGCAGCTCAACCCGTCGCATGGTTGGGTCCAACGTGGCGAACAGCATGTCTTTTGCCATCACCTCGGCCCCGGTTAGGCTGTTGAACAGCGTGGATTTCCCGGCGTTTGTATAGCCAACAAGTGCAACAATCGGGTATGGAACCTTCGCGCGTGCTGCGCGGTGTAAGGTGCGGGTCTTCACCACTTTTTGCAATTGGCGGCGCAGGCGGACCAGTTGTTCATCAATGGCACGCCGGTCGGCCTCGATCTGAGTTTCACCGGGACCACCCACAAACCCAAGGCCACCGCGCTGACGTTCCAGGTGGGTCCAGGCCCGAACCAGTCGCGTACGCTGATAGCTAAGCGCGGCCATCTCAACTTGCAGCACACCTTCACGGGTACGCGCACGGTCGCTGAATATTTCCAGAATCAAACCGGTCCGGTCGAGGATTTTGACCTTCCACGCTTTTTCCAGATTGCGCTGCTGAACCGGAGTCACTGGCCCGTCGATCAGAACCAGCTCGATCTCATTGTCGTGGAGGCGTTCGGCCAGTTCCTCGATCTTGCCGCTGCCGAACAGAAAACCAGCCTGCGCGCGCGGCAGGCGCACGATTTCAGACCCGACCACATCCAGATCGGGCAAAGCGGCAGCCAATGCCACCGCCTCTTCCAGCGCCGGTTCGGGGACGCGGCGCTGTTCATCTGATTTGATTTCGGGATGCAGCACCCAAGCCCGGGTGCGCGCCCTCTCATGTTCCATCAAGAGGCGTCTTCGCCCTCATAAAGGTTGATCGGCTGTGACGGCATGATGGTCGAAATCGCATGCTTGTACACCAACTGCGACTGTCCGTCGCGGCGCAGCAGCACGCAGAAGTTATCGAACCAGGTGATTACACCCTGCAATTTCACACCGTTGATCAGGAATATTGTGACCGGGACCTTTGCTTTCCGTACATTGTTCAGGAACGCGTCCTGCAGATTCTGTCTGTCCGAAGCCATATTTTGTTATCTCGCCATTGTTCTTGCTACGCGCTGCGGACCAACGCGCTCCCTCCGGCAGAGTATGGAGTGCCGCGCACAGATATTCCAGATGAAAAATCAGGCAGTAACACCAGGTGCCTGACGCAGGGTCAATCGCGCCACAGCGTTGGCGTAATCAGTGCCACGATCGCCAGAGTTTCCAACCGCCCGATCACCATCGCCGCGCAGACCGTCAACTTGGCCCCGCTGGAAAGATCAATCAGACGTATGGGCACATCCGTTGCCAATTCTATCAACGGCCCCGTGGTGCTGAGAGCGGCAACGCTGAGCAACATGGCCTGTTCAAAACCTACGCCCATGACGGCCAGCAACAAATCGAACAAGGCCAACGTCAGGGCGAACATCATCAGGAAGATCCAGGCGATGAAGGCACCGTCGCTTTGAATGCGGCGGTTGCCGCCACCCTCTCCGCTGACCGAAGAAGGATAGATCAGTCGGTCAATCTCGCGCTTGCCATTCAGATAGAGCGCAAAAACCCGCAACAGCTTTACCCCACCCGCAGTCGTCGCCACGCCTCCTCCGACCAGGGCTAGCCCCATCAGAATCAGGCCCGGTGTGCTCAAGCCCGACAATTGCTGCGCGTCGTTCCAGTTGGCGCTTTCAAATCCGGCCGTGGTCAGAAACGACATCGCCGTAAACATGAACCCCCAAAAAACGCCAAGTGCTTGCCGCACTTCGACGGCAATGTTCAGTTCGGCCGTTCCAGCCAAAAACCGGATGAACAGCAGCACAGCGACCGCCAGCACGATGAAGATGCCAATCCTAAATTCTGGGTCTTTGTCCAGCCGCGAATACCCTGAGGTCGCTGTATCGGTCGAAAAGGTCAGCCGCGACAGGGCAAAGAACAGGAACAGGAACAGGATCGCCTCGCCAGTGATTCCTGCGGTCGATCCTTCCAATCCACCGACGGGTGATATGCCGGAAGTCGCAATCACTGACATCGCGTGGCTCACGGCAGTAAGCCCTTGCTCACCTGCGATCAACAGCAGGATCCAGATCACAGCTGTCAAACCCGCATAAACGGGTGCCAATGTGCGCGACACGCGGATCAGATGGCCGCGTGGATCGGACTTCTCGCTCTGTGCCACGCCCGAGACGGGACGCCCTGGTTGCCCCCGGGCTGTGACTTCGAAACCGCCCAACGACAAGGGTGCCAGAATCGCGGCCGCCGAGATCCACATCAGCAATCCGCCCATCCAACCGACCAACGCGCGCCATAAGTGCAACGGCGCCGAAAGGCGTGCAGGATCGGGGAACAGATCAGCGCCGGTTGTGGTCAGCGCGCTGACCATATCGAAATAGGCGTTCAGGAAGCTGGTTGTCCCCAGCGCATCATGAAACGGAATAGCAAGAAATATCGGCAGTACGGTAAAGGCGGCCAGCAGAACCGCCAATTGGCCAAGCGTTCCCCGCCGTGGTCGTCGGTTCGACATGGCCAGAGCTATGATCGACACCGCAAAAACACCCAGCAATCCGGAATAGAAGAATGACCGTGAGGTGGCGTGATCATCCAGCGCCAGCGCATAAACTGCGGGTATCCACATTGCCAGCGACACGATACCCCAGATCATCAGCAGCAGCGGCAATCGCCGCAATACTCCGATCCGTTGCTGTCCGCGTGCCTGCAACATCAGAAGAAATCGATTGAAACCTGCATCAGACGCTCAACCTCGGGCACGTCTTTGGCCATTGCAAAGATCGCCACCACGTCTTTCTCGTCGATGCGCAGGCTGCCGGTCGGGCGCAGAACCTCGTCACCTTTGCGTACTGCGCCGACCAGAACGCCTTCTGGGAAATCGATGTCGCGCAGCTTTTGTCCGGCCATGGGCGAGGTTGATAGCACTTCGGCCTCGATTACCTCGGCCTCGGCATCACCAATGGAATACACCTGACGCACGCGCCCGTGCCGAATGTGACGCAGGATCGAACTGACAGTGGTGGCGCGCGGGTTGATATATGCGTCAATCCCCAGCGGTCCCATCAAAGCGACCATGCTGGGATCGTTGATCAGGGCGATGGCCAGTGGACAACCCTCTCCCTTGGCGCGTACCGCGGCCAGCATGTTGGTGCGATCGTCATCCGTGACCGCCAACATCGCGTCGGCGCGCTCAATCCCTGCTTCGCTCAGCAAAGATGAATCTAGGCCGTCGCCGTTCAGAACAATCGTCCGCTCCAATGCTTCGGCAGCGATTTCGGCGCATTTGCGGTCACGCTCGATAATCTTGGCACGCACCCGGCTTTCGCGCTCTTCCAGTGTGCGGGCCACTTCCAACCCGACATTACCGCCGCCGACGATCACCACACGATCTTGCTTACGCTGAGCCTTGCCGAACACCTCCATCGTACGTTCAACGTCTTTTACGCTAGTGAAGACGTAGCATTCGTCGCCTACAAACAGCTGATCCTCGGATTCCGGCGCAAACAGCGTCCCTTCGCGGCGCACACCAACCACAATCGAGCTGAGCGTGGAAAACAGGTCGGTCAATTGTCGCAGCGGTGTGTTGACGATTGGGCAGTCTTCCTCGACCCGAATGCCCAGCAGCTGCGCCTTTCCATCCATGAATATCTCGGTATCGAAAGCAGAAGGTGCCGAAAGACGGCGCATCGCTGCGGCGGCAACTTCGCGTTCCGGGCTGATCACTACATCAATGGGCAGATGATCGCGGCGGTAGAGATCGGAATGGATTGCTTCAAGATAGGATTTCGACCGCAAACGCGCGATCTTGCGCTGGATCGAAAAAACCGAATGCGCCATCTGGCAGGTGACCATATTCACCTCATCCGAATGGGTCGCGGCGATGATCATATCGGCGTCGCGGGCCCCTGCACGATCCAGCACATCCGGATAACTGGCGAACCCCGCGATCCCCTGCACGTCCAGCGTCTCGGTCGCGCGACGTACCAGATCGGGATTGTTGTCGACCACCGTCACATCGTTCAGTTCGCCCGAAAGGTGACGCGCAATCTGCCAGCCGACTTGACCGGCACCGCATATGATGACCTTCATGCTCTTGGCCTTTCTGCCTGAAATCTTTGAATGACAGATGCCCCCAAAGCGGTCAATTGAATTGTCATGCCTCCTAAGCTGCGCCAAAGTAAGCATATGAAAACCATTCTGCCTGCTCTGATTTGCCTGCTGACGCTGTCCGCCTGTGGTCCGCTTTCTTTGTATTATCGCGAAGGTGAGAGCGTCTCGCGGATGCAGACCGAGACCACGAACTGCCAGGTGCAGGCGCTCAAGGACGCCCCTGTCGCCAATCAGGTCCGGCAGAGCCCGCCAGTCTATTGGCCCGGGCGCACCTATTGCGATGGCCGAGGACGCTGTTATCGCAACCCCGGATGGTGGGAGCCTGGGCGGGTCTATACCGTCGACGTGAATCAGGGGCTGAGAAACAAGGTCGAGGCGCAGTGCATGGCCCAAAAGGGCTATCGCCCGGTCAGCCTTCCGCCTTGCAAACAAGGTGTCAAATCGCGGGTCACGCCCACGCGCACCACGACGCTCCCGCCGCTGAACAGCGCGTCCTGTTTCGTGAAATTCGACGACGGGTCATTTCAGATCATCACTCCGGGACAAGCCAGCTGATTTGCGACGCCGCGCCAGCAGCAGATGCGCTATGATCGCGATGCTATAGAACGCGGCGACGGCTACAAACATGCCAGCCTCATCGACGCCCAGCAATATCGCCAGCAATACCGGGGTTCCAAGCAGGTTTCCGGCATTGCCCATCTGCGCCATCGCACCATAACTCAGGGCTTGGGCTTCGGTGGTATCGTTTAACTCTGGCACTGCGGCGAAGCTGCCGCCCTGTACAAGCCCGAGCACGGCAAACAAGGCGATACATCCGAACGTAAGGGGCGCCCCCAGAAACAATGCGATGATCGTCGCGATCCCCAGCACAAAGCCCAGATTGACGACGCTGACGCAGGACAGGACGGTCAACAGCAAGGGCACCAGCAGCCATGACAGTACAATCCCTGCCAAGGGCATAAGTGCTGCAATCGATGCACCCTGCCCTTCGGGTAAACGACCCGGCAGGATCGCTAACAGAGAAACAAATGTCAGCGTGTAAAAGAACCAGCCAATTGCCGGGGCCGAAATAAAGGGTGAGCGGTAGGTCCTGATATGCACATCAAGGAAGGCGGAGAGCCCCCACCCGGTACCCTCCGTCTGGCCCATGTCGGTTTTCAGATTGCTAAGCGCGATCAGCGCGGCGATCAGCAGCATCAGACCCCCGTGCATGGCAAAGTATGTGGGCAGTCCGAAACGATCGACGATGGGCAGCCCAACCCAAGCGTTTAATGCGAATGCAACGCCAAAGAATGTACTCCACAGCACCATGGAATTATACCGCGCCCGACCGGATGTGATCTGAGCAATCAGCGTCGGTGCCGCCACCACAATCGCAAGATGGGACAGCCCCTCGATCACCCGGCTGAGCAGCATCAGTTGAAAAACCGGCAAGCTTGCTTGCAGCAAAGATAACGCGCCGCCGAGCACAAGCCCTGATAGCAATAGACGATTTGGCCCAATACGCGCTGTGATCGCTCCGGATATCGCGCCCAAAGCAGCCCCCATTAGACTGATAATGGACAGCAACCAGCCGATCACGGCAGCATTGTCCGGGTACAACAGCCCCACATCAGAAAATGGTACGGCAATCTTTGCAAATTGGGTTGCCGCACCGAGGCCAGCAAACCAGATCAGCATGACCTGCAAGAATGTGCGAAAAGAGTCACTCATGCAGCCGGTCTATCGCGCCTAACCTGACAGCGGAACGCATAAATTATGCGGTGACTTCGCGCCGCCCGCTGACCAGACGGACCGGAGTGCCATCACCCAGATACAACCGCTCCCACACGATTTGCCCGGCGCTGATCCTGATTTGATCATGCACAGCCTCGGAAGTCAGAAACGCTTTGGGTGAAGGCGAATGCAAATCCCACCAGCCATCTTTCTGCAGTTCTGCTTCGGCTTGTCGGATCTCATCCGTTGCAAATTGCCAAAGCGACACGCCCAGCAAGGCGCGCTGTGAGGTCTTCCAATCCCGCGCCCGGCTGCCCGAATAAGCAAGGCAGATATGGCTGGCCTCTTCGACAAGGTGCAAGCACTCTGCCGAATGAACGACCAGACGTTTCAGCGCAGAATCCTGCACCCGAACCGGCCCCAACGCTGCAAAAACGGACTGTTGAATATGCGGCGATGGCGTTTGACCCCCGTTTTCCCACCGGGAAATCGTGGTTTGGTCGACTTCAATCAGATCTGCGAGGGCGGATTGCTTAAGTCCAACCGACCGCCGCAACCGCTTCAACCGTTTACCAAAGGCGGGAAAACCGATGGAAACGGCTGCGGTCTTCTTATTCGGCGCGGCAATCACTCGGCTGGTTCGGGCTCGTCAATTTGAGCCACCCGCGCACCGGATTTGTTCGAGGTCACGACGCCCAGCGACTTGAGCTTGCGGTGCAAGGCGCTGCGCTCCATGCCGACAAAACTGGCCGTGCGGCTTATGTTGCCACCAAACCGATTGATCTGGGTCAGCAAATATTCACGCTCGAACGCTTCGCGCGCCTCACGCAGCGGCAGCGTCGCCAGTGCGCCAGACAGTACCACGCGCCCGGACTCGTCGGATTTCTCTTCTTCGTTGGGCAACTCGCGGGCCTCGATCGGGCCAGTGCTGTCGCCTAGGATCAGCACCCGCTCGATCAGGTTCTTCAGCTGACGCACATTGCCCGGCCATGTCATCGTTTGTAGCAAAGCAATAGCCTCATCCGACAGCTCGCGCATCGGCAGACCCTGTGTATCGTTGCACATCTCGATGAAATGTTGCGCCAGAACCGGGATGTCCTCTCGCCGTTCCTCCAGCGAGGGAACCGCAATCGGCACCACATTCAGCCGGTGATACAGTTCTTCGCGGAATCGTTCGGCGGCGATCTCTTCTTCCAGATCGCGGTTGGTCGAGGAGATGACCCGCAGATCAACCCGCACCTTGTCAGAGCCACCAACACGCTGGAATTGCTGATCAACCAACACGCGAAGAATCTTGGACTGCGTCCCCAGCGGCATGTCAGCGACTTCGTCGAAGTAGACAACGCCGCCATGCGCCTCTTCCAACAGGCCTGACTCGATTCCGCGCTCAGACGATTCTCGTCCGAACAGAACCTCTTCAACCCTCTCAGGTTCAATCCCCGCACAATTGACCGTCACAAATGGGGCATTCGCCCGGTTGGAATGGGCATGGATATAGCGCGCGGCAATTTCCTTGCCCGACCCAGCCGGCCCGCTGAGCATAACCCGGCCATTCGACTTTGTTACCTTGTCCAACTGCCCCTGCATCGCTCGGAACGACGCAGAATTGCCAATCATGTCTGAACAGCTGACTTCCTGCCGCTTCAGCGAGGCATTCTCGCGACGCAGGCGCGAGGTTTCCATCGCACGGCGGATCACCACCATCAACTGGTCAATGTTAAAGGGCTTTTCGATAAAGTCGTAAGCCCCCTGCTTGATAGCCGCCACCGCAATCTCGATATTGCCATGTCCGGAAATGATCACCACCGGAACATCCGGGTTGTCCCGTTTTACAGCTTTCAGGATGTCGATCCCGTCCATCCGGCTATCTTTCAGCCAGATATCCAAGATCAACAGCCCCGGAGGTTCGGCATTGATCGACGACATGCACTCATCCGAGTTTGCAGCCAGCCGGGTGGAATAGCCTTCGTCCTCCAGAATGTCGGACACCAATTCGCGAATATCGCGTTCGTCATCTACGATCAGAATGTCGCTCATCTTTGGCCTGCTTTCAGTTTGTTTGTTTTAATCGCCTGTTTTTCCGGCGCATTTGTCGGGCCGCCTGAGGCCCCGGGTAGACGAATGACAGCCATTGCGCCGAAATGGTCCTGTCCGTCGAATGTGGGCGCGTCTTCCAATGTCAGCGCTCCGCCATGTTCTTCGATGATCTTCTTTACGATGGGCAGGCCAAGGCCGGTGCCTTCGTCACGCGTGGTCACATAAGGTTCGAACAGCCGTGCCCTGTCCTCGGGCAGACCGATGCCATTGTCCGCAATGGTGATCTGCGTTCCTGCATCGTCAGTGGAGACTACGACTTTGATCTGAGGTTTCAGATTGTCCGGTGCGCCTTTTTCTTTCAGCGTTTCAATAGCCTCGCCCGCGTTCTTGATCAGGTTCGTCAACGCTTGGCTCAACATGGTCGAATCCACATCCGCCAAAATGGGCTGTTCAGGTAAGTCCGCATCGATCTGAACATCAGGCTGACCCGCCTGCTGCAACAGAACCGCCTCACGCACTAGCGTCACGATATTCTCTTCGCGCCGTTCCGGTTCGGGCATGCGTGCGAATTTCGAGAACTCGTCAACAATCCGCCGCAGATCATTGGTCTGCCGCACGATCACGTCGGTCATCGATTCCAGGCTATCGCAATCGTCCTCATCCAGCTTGCGCGAGAATTTGCGTTTGATCCGCTCGGCGCTCAGTTGGATCGGTGTCAGCGGATTCTTGATCTCATGCGCAATGCGACGGGCCACATCACCCCACGCCGCCATGCGCTGCGCGCTTACCAGATCGGTCACGTCATCAAAGGCTACAACGTAGCCTTCCAGCCTTCCATCCTCGCCACGCCGTGTCGCCATGCGTACCAGTAAGTTCTCCAACCGGCCTTTGCGGGTTACCTTGATCTCCCCCTGGACCGCCTCTTGCCCGCTGTCCTTAAGGGCTTCGAACAAAGGCAAAAATTCGGGAACAGCGATGCCGATTGCCAGGTTCTGCTCTCCACCAGACCAGCCCAGAAGACGTTCGGCGGACCGATTCACGAAGGTCACACAGCCCTCTGAATCAACGCCAACGACACCGGATGTCACCGAGCTTAGAACTGAATCAAATAGCCGCCTTCGACGTTCGATATGGCGCGTGTTTTCCAACAGCGTGTCGCGCTGCCCCTTCAACTGACGAGTCATCTGGTTGAAGTAGCGGCCCAGCATCGCGATTTCGTCGTCGCTGGCCTCTTCGATGACCTGAACACTAAGATCACCAGCACCAACGCGTTGCGCCGCCGTTGTCAGCCGTCCGACAGGGCGAGAAAGGCGTTCGGCGAACCACATGCCCAGCGACATCGCGGCCAGAATCAGGATCACAGCAAAGCCGAGATACAGAAGGCCGAATTCGAACAGGACCCTGCCCCGCTCGCTTTCCAGTTGGCTGTAGAACTGTGCTGTCTCTTTGGTTTCATCAAGCAGGGTCAGAAGCTGCCCATCAACCTCGCGACTGACATAAAGATACCGGTCAAGATAGGCATGCAAAGGAACAAGCGCGCGGAATTCGCTGTTCTCCCAATCGGCAATGATGGCCACGCCCTGATCATTGGCCTCGATCATCTCTTCGGGAGTTGGTGCCTCGTAGTCGAACAGGTAGGACCGATCACCGCGCGATCGGATTTCGGCGCTGCCATCGATCACATAGGCCTCGCGCAAGCCGCGTTGTATCTGGGCCTGACCCTGGGCCAGAACCTCTCGCAATTCGGCGTCTGAGACAAAATAATCCAACGATCGCGCGTTATCGAGGAAACGCGCCAGAACAACCGCATCCTGCGTCAGGCCCTCGCGGTGTTCCTGTTCGTAAGCTTCGGCTGCAGTTAGTGACGACCCAACCACCTGCCGCACACGGTCCGAGAACCAACCTTCAAGGCCGATATTCACCGTCAGCCCGGCGAAAATCGCCACGGTGACCGTCGGCACCAGAGCCAACAGCGTGAAAGCGCCGATCAGGCGCAGGTGAAGACGGGAGCCCGCAGATTTCGCGCGACGTGCGGCGATCAGACTGAACAATTGGCCCAACACCAGCGCAGCTACGACCAGCACGTAGACCAGATCAGCCAACAAAATCAGCCGCAGTGTCGGTGCCGCCGCGCCAAGATCAAAAGGGCCAATGACGAGATAGGTTGCAAGCGCCAGAACCGGGCCCAGCATAACCAATCCCAAGGTACTGAAATTGCGCATCCTCCGGGACTTGCGCCACCGGTTGATCGATAGGATCGGCCCGTTCTGTGCCCGGGTTGCCACCGTCTGCCCTCATTCTGATGTGCCGCTTGCGCGGCTTACCGCCATATATCGTGGTCGTTCCCGGGGTCGAACCCGAATGCCACTGTTTGTGTGGCGATATTACATCAGTTTGCGACGGCGTGTCACCTGAATATCGAGGTCAGTAATCTTTTTCCGCAGCGTATTCCGGTTAATCCCCAGGAGATCAGCACATTTTGCCTGATTTCCACCAGTCGCATCCAGCGCGATTTCGATCAACGGTGCCTCGACCTCGCGTAGAATACGTTGATAGAGGCCGGGAGGCGGCAGGATGTTTCCGTGCAGATCAAAATACCGGCGCAGGTGACGACCAACAGAAGATGACAGCTTCTCACGCTCGCCATCACCCAGAACTGGTTCGGCCTCGGGCTGGCTACCCAGCACCATCTCAACTTCGGTGCGCGAGATTTCATCAGAACGGCTGGTTAGACCAAGACGCCGGATCGCATTTTCAAGCTGTCGGACATTGCCGGGCCAGGAATACCGGCGCACCAACTCGACCGCTTCGGGGCTGAGGCGACGCTGCGCGCCGCTTTCCCGCTCCTCCCGCGCCAGAAAGTGATCGGTCAGCAAGGTGATATCATCAACCCGTTCGCGCAACGCAGGCACGTGGATCGTCGCACCGCAGAGACGGTAATAGAGATCTTGCCGCACGCGACCGTTTTCCATCGCGTCGGTCAGATCTGATTGACTTGTGGCCATGAAACGCGGCACGTGATCGCCCGGCGTGTCCATCATGCGCACGATACGGGCCTGGATCTCATCATCAATATCGGCAATTTCATCGATCAGCAGCGTACCACCACGTACGCGCGCCATAACCCGTGCCGGGCCTTCCAAATCGCTCAGATCGGCAGCTGTCACGGTGACAAAGGGCAGTGTCCTTCGGTCAGAGAAATCGTGAATAGCGCGTGCTATCAGAGATTTACCCGTCCCACTTTCACCAGAAATCATCACAGACAGATCCGTGTTCATCACCCGAGCGACCAGACGATAAAGCGCCTGCATCACCGGGGTGCGCCCGACAAGCGGCAGTTCATCAGGTCGGTCTTCGCTGGCCATCACCGGCTCAGCCTGTACCCGCTGCTTTTGATCCAGCGCCCTCGCGGTGCGCTTCATCAGATCGGGCAAATCGAAAGGCTTTGGCAGATAATCGTAAGCTTCCGCCTCAGCCGCCTGAATGGCTGTCATGATGGTGTTCTGGGCCGAGATCACGATGACCGGCAAACCGGGACGGTCCTGCGCGATCTTTGGCAGCATCTCCAACCCGTTTCCATCCGGCATTACCACATCCGAGATCACAACGTCGCCCTTGCCTTCGGCTACCCAGCGCATCAGCGTGGTCAGCGAAGATGTCGCGTGAACCTTGCACCCCGCCCGCGTCAGGGCCTGTGTCAGAACCGTGCGGATCGTGCGGTCGTCATCGGCAACCAGTACTGTGCCATCCATCAGATGCTCTCCTTTTCATACGCGTCGTTCGGTGCACGCCGCAGGGACAGTCGAAAACTAGTGCGACCGGGCACAGATTCAGCCGAAATCCAGCCGTCGTGGTCGGAAACGATCTTGCTGACCAGCGCCAGCCCAAGCCCGGTGCCGTTCTCCTTGCCCGACACGAAGGGGTCGAAAATATCACTGCGAATATTTTCCGGCAGGCCCGGCCCATCATCAATAATCTCGATCTGCAGAGGCAGCGAATGACCCGAACCGTCACTGCGCCGCAGTCGGAATGAATGCTCAAAATAGGTACGCAGCCGGATTGTACCGTTGCCATCAGCAGCTTCCGAAGCGTTTTTGAGCAAGTTCAGAACCACCTGCAGGAACTGATCCGGGTCCCCGTAGGCCAAGGGCAGCGAGGGGTCGTAATCCTCGATAATCGTCATATGCGCGCCAAAACCCAACAGCGCTGACCGGCGCGCGCGATCCAGTACATCGTGGATATTGACCGGTTTGAAATCGGGTTGAGACAGGTTGCCGAACTGTTCTACTTGCTCCAACAACTTCACAATGCGGCGGCTTTCCTCAACGATAAGGTCAGTGAGCTCAAGATCTTGCTGCGAAATATTCATGCTGAGCAATTGCGCCGCACCGGTGATCCCTGCCAAAGGGTTCTTGATCTCATGCGCCAGCATCTCGGCCATACCAATCGCAGACTGCGCTGCCGATTTCACAGTGTTGCCACGGGTCATCCGACCGGCCAGTTCGCGCGGCGAGATGATCATGATCATTGAACCGGGATGCCCCATCAGCGGTGCGATTTGCAGCGCACATTGTAGCGGCGCGCGATTTCCCGACCCAACGTCCACATCGTTCACGAACAGCGGTGTACCTTGTTGACGCGCGCGCAGAAACGCCTCTTCCAACGGCGCGTCAACCGCGAGTTGATCCCAGACCGGGAGTCCAATCACTGCCTTGCGGGAGGCGTTCAGAAACCCCTCACCCGAGGAGTTGACGTCCGATATCCGATCTTCGGCATCGATAATGAACGCCGGAACCGGAAGCGAGGTCCAGATGCTCTGGTCAGAGGTCATGCTGCTGCCTCCGCCGTGCCACTAAGCGCATCTGCCAAAAGCCGTAACACCTCATTGGTGTCGCGGGATGTCAGGACAGCCCGCCGCAAGGTGGCGGGTGTTCCGGCCTCATCCATGTACCAACCGAGATGTTTGCGTGCGACGCGCAGGCCCAGATCGGTACCGTAGAACTCCAGCATCGCCAGATAGTGGCCACGCACCATCTCGATCAGTTCAGTGCCCGTGGGAATGGTTGGCGAAGCAGCGCCATAGAGATCATGGCAAATCTGCGCCAGCAGCCAGGGCTTGCCCTGCGCCCCACGACCTATCATGACGCCATCGGCCCCGGACTGATTCAGCGCGATTTGCGCGGCCTCGGTATCGACGATGTCACCGTTTGCGATGACAGGGATCGAGACGGCTTCTTTCACCGCCCGGATCGCCCGCCAATCTGCCCGGCCTTTATAGAATTGACAGCGCGTACGCCCATGGATGGTCACCATCCGGATGCCTGCGTCCTGCGCCCGCCGCGCCACATCCGGTGCGTTCAACAGATTGTCATCCCAGCCTAGCCGCGTTTTCAGCGTAACAGGCACATCAACTGCACCCACAACGGCCTCGATCAGCGTCAGTGCATGGTCCGGAGTTTTCAACAAAGCCGAACCGGAATAGCCATTGGTTACCTTCTTTGCTGGGCAACCCATATTGATATCGATCACGCGCGCGCCCCGGTCAGCGACTTGCCGGGCGGCCTCGGCCATCCAATGCGCCTCGCGTCCGGCCAGTTGCACAGCGGTGTTTTCCACATCCGCCGACAGCTCGGCCCGTTCACGTACGCCTGGTTTGGCCTGTACCATCTCTTGGCTGGCGACCATTTCGCTGACAACCATCCCCGCGCCGAAGCGCATCACAAGGTCCCTAAAAGGCCGGTCGGTGATTCCGGCCATTGGCGCCAACAGCACCGGAGGGGTCAGATCCTTTTCAGCAAGACGCAGGGCCAATGTGCTTAATCCTTGAGCAGTTGCGCATTTGATATCGAAATTGCGGCATATGAACAATAAAACGGGAGCGTTCAAGCCCGCAAAATCATCATATGCTTATTTTTTAAGCAAATTGACGCGGGTGATTGCCTCTGCATTCACCGCCCCCTAAACAATGCCCCAATCAGGAGACCTTTCAGATGACCACAGCCGCCATCATCGTCGCCGCCGGGCGCGGCCAGCGCGCCGGAGGCGGAGTGCCCAAACAGTGGCGTGCCTTGGCTGGGCGGCGCGTGGCCGATTGGGCGATTGACCGCTTCGAAGGGTTGGTTGATCACGTCGTTTTGGTGCTGGCCGAAGAGGACACAGCCGTTTGGGAAGAATTCAGCGCGACAAACCTGATCCTTGCACCCGGCGGTGCAGACCGCGCCAGATCAGTGCGCAACGGGTTGCAGGCTTTGGAAGCGTACAGCGTTGAAAAGGTTTTGATACATGATGTCGCCCGACCCTGCGTCAGCGCTCGGATAATCGGCGATGTTCTGAAAGCACTCGACACGCATGCGGCAGCTGCTCCGGGCTTGGCCGTCACGGATGCGCTCTGGACAGGCGACGGTTCAGTGGTCACAGGAACGCAGGATCGATCCGGCCTTTACGCTGCGCAGACACCGCAGGGATTTCATTATGGCACAATCACCGCCGCCCATTCAGCCCATCCCGGAGGTGCAGCGGATGATGTAGAAGTCGCGCGCGCTGCGGGAATCGAAGTCGCGATTATTCCGGGCGATGCGGATAACCTGAAAATCACACGGCCCGAGGATTTCGCACGGGCCGAACGTACAATGGGTATGAATATGGATGTAAGGCTGGGCAACGGCTACGACGTGCACCGCTTTGGTGACGGAGATCACGTGATCCTCTGCGGTGTGAAGGTGCCGCACAATCGTGGGCTCCAAGGTCACTCCGATGCAGATGTGGGGATGCACGCGGTCACCGACGCGATCTATGGCGCCCTGGCGCGGGGTGATATCGGACAGCATTTTCCGCCCTCCGATCCGCAGTGGAAAGGTGCAGCAAGTGAAATTTTCCTGCGCCACGCAGTCGAATTGGCTGGGCAGTTGGGCTATGAGATCTCGAATGTCGACTGCACACTGGTCTGCGAATTTCCCAAGATCGGCCCTCATGCCGATACCATGCGTGCCGAAATGGCACGGATCATGGGCTTGCGCACCGATCAGGTCTCGGTCAAGGCCACCACATCCGAACGGCTGGGCTTTACCGGTCGCAGCGAAGGCATTGCCTCGCTCGCAACTGCCTGTCTGGTGAAGTCATGACAGCGGCTCGTCTAATCGGAACCGTCTGCGGCGTCGGTTACCTCCGCCCTGCCCCCGGCACCTGGGGATCGCTGGCTGCTTTGCCGCTGGCGTGGGTTCTGCATACGCTGGGTGGCTTCCCCTTGCTGGTCATCTCAACACTCGCGGTTTTCTTCGGGGGCCTGTGGGCTACGCAAGTGATGACAGCTGGACAAGATGACCACGACCCGTCCGAAATTGTCATTGATGAAGTCGCGGGCCAATTCATCGCGATATGGGCGATTTCCTACCCGTCTTGGGCGCATGGGATCGACATCACAGCGCTCTGGCCCGGCTGGATCGCGGGTTTTCTCTTGTTCCGCCTCTTCGACATTACCAAACCCGGTCCCATTGGCTGGGCCGACCGGCGTGGAGATCCGATGGGTGTCATGCTGGATGATGTGATCGCTGGCGTCTTTGCGGCCATCGGTGTGGTCGTCCTCGCCGGTATCTCACATGGAGTCATGGGTCAATGATCGTTGTCGACCTGCTGGATCGCGCCAAGGCGCAGG
This sequence comes from Ruegeria sp. B11, assembly GCF_056539785.1. Classification (NCBI taxonomy): domain Bacteria; kingdom Pseudomonadati; phylum Pseudomonadota; class Alphaproteobacteria; order Rhodobacterales; family Roseobacteraceae; genus Ruegeria; species Ruegeria sp. B11. The sequence continues at coordinate 682,527 of NZ_JBQFVO010000001.1, forward strand.
GCATGATGATCGCCACTGCTGAAAGCTGTACCGGTGGTATGGTCGCCGCTGCACTGACTGACATCCCCGGCAGCTCTGCCGTGGTTGAGCGCGGCTTTGTCACCTACACCAACACCGCAAAGCAAGAGATGCTGGGCGTGCGCGCCGATACGCTTGAGACGTATGGCGCAGTTTCAGAAGAAGTCGCCCAAGAAATGGCCAATGGCGCCCTGCTGAATTCGCGGGCGCAGCTGGCGGTCTCGATCACCGGCATCGCGGGCCCCGGCGGGTCCGAACACAAACCCGAAGGCCGCGTTTGCTTTGGCCTCGCTGCACAGGGTCAACCGACCCGAACCGAGACCGTGGAATTCGGAGCCCAGGGACGGGATAACGTACGTCGCGCTGCACGGGACCACGCTTTGACCCTTTTGAGCGACGCTCTTGCTGATCTGGCTCAGACCTAAGAAAACGTGCAACCTACAGCGCATCAATTCGAATACTGGGCGCTGAATACAGTTACTGCGCGGCAGCCTACACATTTGTGACGGCAATGGTGGTTGCGCTTCTTACCTCGCCTCGCATACACGTCGAAACCGAGATTGAAGGCACGGTCTTGCCGATTGCGGAAAGCGAGCCCGAGAAATGAGCAGTCAAGCCCACCTTGGCTGCTCTGCCCGCAAGGGCATCAAGCGGACCTCTTGGGGGTCCGCTTTTCTTTTGGCGTGCCCTCTCGACTCTGGGCCGGGGGTCAGGCTATCAGCCTGCGACACCCTTTCAGCCCAGAGGTTTGCGCCATGATCCCCAGTTCCTTCCCCGACAGCACCGAAATCGCCCGCCTGACCGCGCGGATGCTGCTGGAGATCAAAGCCGTACACTTTAATTCCCGCGAACCTTTCACGCTGGCCAGCGGTCTACCAAGCCCGACCTATATCGATTGCCGCAAGCTGATCTCGTACCCGCGCATCCGCTCAACTCTGATGGACTTCCTGACGGTTACCGTGATGCGCGACGCGGGGTTCGAAGCGTTTGACAATATCGCCGGTGGCGAAACAGCGGGTATTCCCTTCGCTGCAATGGTCGCCGAGCGCATGGCACTGCCAATGACCTATGTGCGGAAGAAACCCAAAGGCTACGGCCGGAACGCCCGCATCGAAGGCGCGATGAGCGAGGGTGAGCGGGTACTGCTGGTTGAAGACCTGACCACCGATGGAGGCTCAAAACTGTCCTTTGTCGACGCGATCCGCGAAACCGGTGCGACCTGTGGGCATACGGCTGTGATCTTCTATTATGGTATTTTCCCCGAAACCGAGAAAACGCTGGGCGATCACGGCGTAAAATTGCACTCGCTTTGTACTTGGTGGGATGTTTTGGCGGAAGCCAAAGCGCAAAAGGCCTTTGACGAAGAGACGCTTGATGGCGTCGAGGCCTTCCTGAACGACCCGCGCGGTTGGCAGGACGCACATAAAAGCTGACGTTGCGCAAACTGTTTTCAGAATGGAAACACTGACCGCTGCGTCGATCGCTTCATCCACAAGATGTTGACGCAACCCTGCCTCATCCTTCAATATGATGGGGCAGAGAGATATGCACAGCATATCCCCAGAAAACATACAATTTGCGCCGACTCACAGGGCCGCGCTATGGCCTCTGTCCAGGGGACAAAGAGAACAGCAATGAACGAGATCAGCAGTATCGAGCAGGCCGCCGCACAGATTCAGAACCCAGAAACAATGCCGCACTCCATCGAGGCCGAGCAGCAGCTTCTGGGTGCTATTCTGACGAATAACGATCTGTATGATCGGGTCGCATCGATTATTGGGGCCGAGCATTTCTATGATCCGGTTCATGCGCGCATCTACGAAGTCGCGTCGACCCGTATCGCTAAAAATGCGCTGGCTTCACCCGTCACGCTGAAGTCTTTCATGGCCGAGGATGAGGGCCTGAAGGAACTGGGTGGTCCGGCCTATCTGGTCAAGCTTGCCGGTGCATCGATCAGTGCCTTTGCGGTGCATGACTACGCCCAAATGATCTATGACCTCGCCATTCGGCGCGAGCTGATCCGGCTGGGCCGGGACATTTCAGACAAGGCTGCGAGGGTCGATGTCAGCAGCGAGCCCAAAGAACAAATCGTCGAGGCCGAGCAACAGCTTTATCAGTTATCCGAGCAGGGCCAGACCGAACAGGGTTTTCAATCCTTCCTCAAGGCGGTCACAGAAGCCGTCAACGTCACCAACGAGGCGTACCAACGCGGTGGCGGCATGGCGGGGATTTCCACCGGTCTGGCCGATCTCGACAAGCAATTGGGTGGCCTGCACCCGTCCGACCTGATCATTTTGGCCGGGCGTCCGTCGATGGGTAAGACATCGCTGGCAACAAACGTCGCATTTAACGTGGCCAAGGCCTACAAGCGCGGCACCAAGCCGGACGGCTCTGAAGGTGCGATCGACGGCGGTGTGGTTGGGTTCTTTTCACTCGAAATGAGCGCCGAACAGCTTGCGGGCCGGGTTCTGGCCGAGGCTTCCGAGATCTCCAGTCACAAAATCCGCCAGGGCGACATGACCGAGTCCGAGTTCCGCCGCTTCGTTGACGCCGCGAAAGAACTGGAAGCCTGCCCGCTATTCATCGATGACACCCCCGCCCTGCCGATCTCGCAACTCGCTGCCCGTGCACGGCGGCTGAAGCGGACGCACGGGCTGGATTTGCTGGTGATCGACTACCTTCAGCTCTGCCGCGGAATGGCCGACAACCGCGTCAACGAAATCGCCGAGATTTCGATGGGCATGAAAGCCATCGCCAAGGAACTCAACATCCCGGTCATCGCACTGTCACAGCTCAGCCGACAGGTAGAAAGCCGTGACGACAAACGCCCGCAGCTGTCTGACCTGCGGGAATCGGGCTCGATCGAACAGGATGCCGACGTTGTGATGTTCGTGTTCCGCGAGGAATACTATAAGGAACGCGAAAAACCCGGCGATCACGAGTTGGAAAAGATGGAAGAGTGGAAACAGGCCATGGAGCGCCTGCATGGCAAGGCCGAGGTCATCGTCGGCAAGCAGCGCCACGGCCCCATCGGCACGGTCGAGCTGTCGTTCGAAGCTCAGTTCACCCGATTTGGCAATCTGGTCAAACCTTGGCAACAGGACAGCCAGATCGAGGGCTATTGATCCCTTGACCAGCCCGGTCCGATGTGTACGGATCGGGCTATGCAAGCTTGTCTCAATCCCCTACCCCGGCGCGTGATTCTGGCGCGTCATTTCGGGCATCGCCGCAAACGCTTTGCGGGATAGACCGGGGGCATTTTTGCCCCTGCAATCTTCCCAATATAAGCGAGAGAGACATGACTGAATTCACAGAGATCCCCGTTATTCGTCTGGGTGCACGCCCTGATGAGGAAATCGCGGCCGAGTTTCGTTCGGCCTACGGCACGACTGGTTTCGGCTATATCGAAGATCACGGAATAGACCCGCAGCTGATGCGCGATGTGTTCGAAGCCTCAAAACAGTTTCACGCGCTGCCGCTGGATCAAAAGCTGGCAATCGCAGTCGACCACACGCATCGCGGATACATCGCCATCAACACATCGACAGATGTGAACTCAACACTGGCCGATGTAAAAAAACCCAACCAATCCGCCAGCTTCATGATGATGCGCGAGGATGCTGGCGTTGATCCCGATATCTACCTCTCGGGTCCAAACCGATGGCCTGATCTACCGGATTTTCGCGACACCCTGGAAACCTACGTTAAGGCTATGTCGGCCCTTGGACGTAGATTGATGCATATCGCTCTGATCGCTTGCGAGGCGCAGGATTTCTCGGTCCTTTCCGCGTTTGACGAGCCTACATTCTGGCTGCGTCTGCTTCACTATCCTCCGCAAGCAAAGACCAGCCCCGATGATCTGTTCGGCTCGGCCCCGCACACTGATTTCGGATGCCTAACGCTGCTTGCTCAAGATCAGGTGGGCGGCTTGCAGGTCAAAACATCGTCAGGGCATTGGGTTGACGTTCCGTCCCGTCCCGACGCCTTTGTCGTCAATGTCGGGGATATGCTGCACCGGATGTCGAACGGCCGCCTGCTTTCGACGCCGCATCGGGTCATCAACCATTCTGGCCGTGAACGATATAGCGTTCCGTTCTTCTTTGATCCTCATGTCAGCACAATCATCGAACCTCTACCCGGGACCGGCCAACCTCAGTTTAGCCCCTTATTATTTGCGGATTTCCTGCGTTCCGAGCTGGAAGCGGCCTATGAGGCGCATAAACCCGCCAAGAATTAAGGTGCTCCCCCTTGACCTGAGCCAATCCTATGTGATGAACGGCGTTTATGAGTACCGCACATCTGACGATAAATCTGCACGCGCTCGCCCAGAACTGGCAGGCGCTTGACGCAAAGACCCAGGTTGAGACCGGCGCAGTGGTCAAAGCTGACGCTTACGGGTTAGGTGCCGGTCCAGTCGCCTCTGCGCTGGCTGAGGAAGGCGTTGCAAAATTCTTCGTCGCCGTTGCCGAGGAAGGCGTGGCCGTGCGTGAGGCTGTGGGCCCCGGCCCGCTGGTTGCGGTGTTTTCCGGACATATGGAGGGTGACACGGATCTGCTGCGCCAGCATGATCTGACGCCGTTGATCAACTCGCCCGAACAATTCAAGCGTCATCGTCAGGCCCTGCCCGATCATGGCTTTGGTATCCAGCTCGACAGCGGTATGAATCGCCTTGGGCTTGAGCCTGCGGACTGGGCCGAACTGCGGCACGAAGCTCTTGCCCTGGACCCGCTGGTCGTGATGTCGCATTTGGCCTGCGGGGATGAGCCTGAACACCCTATGAACCGCCAACAGTTGAACACGTTCAAACAGATGACCGATGGCGTCGACGCGCCGCGCTCGCTTGCGGCGACGGGTGGTACTCTGATGGGGCCGGAATTCCACTTTGACTTTTGCCGCCCAGGGATTGGCCTGTACGGCGGGATGCCCTTTGCCGGGGCCAAGCCGGTCGTCACCGTCGATATGCCGGTGATTCAAGTGCGCGACGTCGCCGTGGGCGAGACCGTCGGCTACGGCAACAGCTGGAGCGCGCGCCGCCCGTCGAAGATTGCGACCGTTGCGGCCGGTTATGCCGATGGGCTGCATCGCGCCATTGGGGGCGGCATCGATACATTCGCTGGTGATCAGCCCTGCCCGGTGGTAGGACGTATCTCGATGGACCTGATCACCGTGGATGTGACTGACTTGCCGTATAAACCTGATCGCCTGCGTATCCTGAACGGGCACCAAACCGTCGATGATCTGGCCGAAGCCGCTGGCACCATCGGCTATGAAATTCTGACCTCGCTCGGCAGTCGCTTTTCGCGGGGCTACGTGGAATGAATCCCGTTTCATTGCTGGGTGAGCTGGGGCGTTCTATCCTGACCATGCTCGCCGCGTTTGGCCGCGTCGCGCTGTTCGCGCTCGACGCGGTTTCGCACATTTTTCGACCACCGTTTTATCCGCGCGAGTTCGGCATCGCCCTGCTGAATATCGGCTGGTTGTCCCTGCCCGTGGTCGGCCTGACCGCCATCTTCACCGGCGGCGCGTTGGCGCTGCAGATCTACGCAGGCGGCGCGCGTTTCAACGCCGAAGCCGTTGTGCCCCAGATCGTCGCCATAGGCATGGTGCGAGAGCTTGGCCCGGTGCTGGTCGGCCTGATGATCGCCGCCCGCGTGACGTCTTCGATCGCCGCCGAGATTGCGACGATGAAAGTGACCGAGCAGATCGACGCTCTGGTCACATTGTCCACCCATCCGATGAAATACCTCACCGCCCCACGCGTGCTGGCCGCCCTGATCACGGTTCCAGCGCTGGTCGGGGTCGGAGATATCATCGGCATTGCAGGCGGCTACACCGTCGCGACGCAAAATCTGGGCTTCAACCCGGCAGCCTATCTGAAAAACACCGTCGATTTCCTTGAAGCGCGGGATATCGTTTCGTCACTCGTCAAAGGTGCCGCCTTCGGTGTGATCGCCGCCATCATGGGCTGCTATTACGGCATGTCATCGGGCCGCGGCGCGCAGGGCGTGGGCCGCGCCACCAAGGGCTCGGTCGAGGCTGCTGCTGTGCTGATCCTCGCCGCCAATTTCGTTCTTACAGGGGTTTTCTTCTCGCTATGATCCGGATGGAGAACGTACATAAGGCCTTTGACGACAACCACGTCCTGCAAGGCATGAACCTTGAGATCCCCAAGGGCACCTCGATGGTCATCATCGGCGGTTCTGGAACTGGCAAATCCGTGGCGTTGAAATGTATCCTCGGCCTGATCAAACCCGACGGCGGCATGATCTACGTCGACGGCAAAGACGCCGCGAAAGGCGACCGCGATGCGTTTCTGGCCCGCTTTGGAATGCTGTTTCAGGGCGCGGCGCTGTTCGACTCGCTGCCCGTCTGGCAAAACGTCGCCTTCCGCCTGCTGCGCGGCTCGTTGAAACGCCCCGCTGATGAAGCCCGCGAAATCGCCATCGAGAAACTGCGCCGCGTGGGCCTGAAATCCAACGTTGCTGACCGGTTCCCGGCCGAGCTGTCGGGCGGCATGCAAAAACGCGTCGGCCTCGCCCGCGCCATCGCCGCCGAGCCCGAGATCATCTTTTTCGATGAGCCTACCACCGGCCTCGACCCCATCATGTCCGGCGTCATCAACGACCTGATCCGCGAAATCGTGACCGAGATGGGCGCCACCGCGATGACCATCACCCACGACATGAGCTCGGTCCGCGCGATTGCCGACAACGTCGCCATGCTGCACGGAGGCGTGATCCAGTGGACCGGCCCGGTCAGCCAGATGGACGCCTCAGGTGATCCCTATGTGGAGCAGTTCATCAGCGGGAGTGCCGAGGGGCCGATTGAGGCGGTGCGTTAAGCTCTCTCCGCCTCACGTTCCTGCTTTAACTGATCATACGCGCGCTTAGCGTAGTCATAGCGCAATAGATATTGCCCTGCGCTTATCACAAAGTCGGGGGTTTGAATGCGTATTGCATCAAACACTTGGCGAAGATGTGTTCCGGAAACCGGGATGTAGCTGGGATCTTCACCAGAAAACCTGTTGAATAGACGGCCACCAAACCATACCGCTCTTCTTCGTGCGCGATCCGTTTCGTAAAGTCGGAAATGCAAAACACCAAAGAGCTGCTCTCGGTCAAACGGCAACCTGTCTGCTGCCGCACTCGCAGCTGAAAAGACAGCATTTAAGCCGTCAGTTCCCGCAGCAACGGTTCCTTTACTAAATGCGGATGGGCCGTTTACGATCTTTATTATTGGGTCAGGCACTGCAATCTAAAGCTGATTAATTTAGGACTTACTTAAACTTACACTCAACTCAAGCGACCGCAACTCAGAACTTGCCGCAGATACCTCCACTCATTAAGTATTCAACTGCCTTATCAAAATTCTTGTTCATGACCCTCCGCCTCGCCACCCTATCCCTCCTGATCCTCTACCCCATCGCGTGGTTCGCCCCGCTGATGCGCGCCGGTCTCCTCCCGATCTTCGGCCTCAGTGAAATCAGCGTCATCACCGGGATCCAGTCCTTGTGGAAGTCCGACATCTTCCTCGCGTTGATCGTTACCGTCTTCGCCCTCTTCGCGCCCTACGTCAAAACCATCGGCACCGCGCTGATCCAATGGAACCTGCTGGACCCGCGCGTCCAGCCCGCGCTCAACATCCTCGGCAAGCTGGCGATGGCCGATATCTTCCTCATCGCGCTCTACATCACGCTGGCCAAAGGCATCTCATACGCCACCATCGAAACCGCATGGGGTCTCTACCTGTTTACCGGCTGCATTCTGGCCTCACTTGCACTGGGCCATATTACAGAGATGACATTTGGATCACGAAAACCTCAGACCTAATTGATTGAAAACAGATTTCTGAGTATCATCTTTATATTTCGAGCAGTAAATTTTGTAGTTTATGGGTCCGTAGCGGATCACTTCGCGTCTGTTTAACCTTCCGCTTCGGCCCGGTTTTTGTACCGGTTGAAGAAGGAGAACGACGATCATGGCCGCCCTCCACACAATAACATTGCAATTTCAGAATACCTTATTAAGGTTCACTTTTTTCCTGATCTGCGCCGCAGCATTGTTCGCGGTGACGACCACCATTCTATCCGCGTTTGGCATCCTGCCCTGGCTCTCATTGCAGGCTGGTCTCAGCAACGGTGCAACGATTGACGCAGGTCTATATGTTCAGGCCGGATTGACTGCCCTGATCCTGATGCTGGTCTTCTATCTGCCATCGAACGCCCGCATGATGGCGCTTGAAAACACCCATCGTAAGTTCACAATGAATATGCAGGACGTGGCCGGGGCCTATCAGGTCGCCCATGCCGCCGACCGCAGCGGAGCCTTTGCGCTGGCCTCCGAATTCGACGCGGTGAAAGAGCGCATGGCCTTCCTGCGCGATCACCCCGATTTGCAGGGGCTCGAACCGCAGGTGCTGGAACTGGCTGCTCAGATGAGCCAGATCAGCCAGGAACTGGCCGAGACCTATGGGGACACAAAGGTCGCCCGCGCCCGCACCTTCCTGCAGCAACGGCAGGAAGAGATCGAACAATTCCAGCAGCGCATCGAAGAAGCCCAGATCATCCAGCACGAGCTGCGCCAATGGACCCGCGATATCGAGATCGAGGAATCGATCGCCAAATCCCAACTCGCGCGCCTAAGGGATGAGCTTTTCGATCTACTGCCCGAACTCTCGGCGCAACTGCAGTCTTCCCCGGATGACAAAACAGCTGCCAGCGTGGTCGCCATGACCCCGCCGCGGGCTGCAGAATAGGCGCGGTTAGCGCCCGCCTTGAAGGATGGCCCACAGGGCCTGACGACGCGGCGCGCCACCGGCGGTGAGGAAAGCCCGCAAGGGCTTGAAGAACCGCCTTTCCTCGGGCACCAAGGGCGACATGGCAAAGACACAATCCTTCACCTGCTCCGCCTGCGGTGCCTCACATACACGATGGTCAGGCCGCTGCGACGGCTGCGGCGAGTGGAACACCATCGTTCAGGAAGCCCCGCTCTCGGCTGGACCAGCCAAGAAATCCCTCGGCGGCAAACGCGGCCAGTCAATCGCGCTCACCGACCTCTCGACCGAAGAAACACCCCCGCCCCGCACCCTCTGCGGTGTTGAAGAATTGGACCGTGTCCTCGGCGGCGGCCTTGTCCCTGCATCGGCGCTGCTGGTGGGCGGTGACCCCGGCATCGGCAAATCGACCCTTCTGCTTCAGGCTGCCGCACGTTTCGCGCGCAATGGAATCAAAACCATCTACGTCTCGGGCGAAGAGGCCAGCGCGCAGGTTAGGATGCGCGCGCGCCGGTTAGGTCTGGAAGAGTCGCCGGTGCAATTGGCCGCTGAAACCAACCTTCGGGACATCCTCACGACGCTAGAGGCAGAAAAACCCGGCCTCGCCATCATCGACTCGATCCAGACGATGTGGGCCGATAATGTTGACAGCGCGCCGGGCTCGGTGTCGCAGGTGCGCGCCGCAGCGCATGAGCTGACGACATTTGCAAAACGCCACGGCGTATCGATCATCATGGTTGGCCACGTCACCAAAGAAGGCCAGATCGCTGGCCCCCGTGTAGTCGAACATATGGTCGACACCGTGCTTTACTTCGAAGGCGAACGCGGGCACCAGTTCCGCATCCTGCGCGCCGTTAAGAACCGCTTTGGCCCAGCGGATGAGATTGGCGTCTTCGAAATGACCGGCAAAGGGCTGGCGCAAGTCACCAACCCCTCGGCCCTGTTCCTATCGGAACGCGGTAAGCCCAGCCCAGGTTCCGCCGTATTCGCAGGTATCGAAGGCACCCGCCCCGTGTTGGTCGAACTGCAGGCACTGGTTGCGCCCTCGCCCCATTCGCAGCCCCGACGCACGGTCGTTGGCTGGGACAGCGGGCGGCTCGCCATGATCCTTGCAGTGCTCGAAGCACGCTGCGGCATCCCCTTTGCCGGGCTCGATGTCTACCTGAACGTCGCCGGAGGGCTGAAAGTCAGCGAACCTGCTGCCGACCTTGCCGTTGCTGCTGCACTGCTCAGCGCTCGTGAAGACACCGCCCTGCCTGCCGATACGGTCGTTTTCGGAGAAATCTCGCTATCCGGGGCACTTAGACCAGCCCCGCAGACCGAAAACAGGTTGAAAGAAGCGCAAAAACTTGGTTTCACAGCGGCAATTGCTCCCGCAGGTGGCAAAACTGGCACTGTGGCAGGTCTGACACTCACCCGACCCTCTGATTTGGTGGGGTTTGTTGGCGAAACCTTCGGAGCAGGGTAAAGTCGCGCCTTGAGGGGCAGAAAACGAACAGGCGAGGGCCATGGAAGGTTTTACAATAATTGACGGGGTTGTGGCCCTGATCATCGTGCTGTCGGGCTTGCTGGCCTATTCGCGCGGTTTCATGCGCGAGGTTTTGGCCATCGCAGGTTGGGTCGCCGCGGCAGTTCTAGCATTCATCTTTGCGCCGCAGGCTGTGCCGCTGGTCAAAGAAGTGCCAGTGGTCGGTGAATTCCTGCGCGACAGTTGTGAGCTTTCGGTGATTACCGGCTTTGCCGCCGTCTTCGCCATTGCACTGATCGTGGTCAGCATCTTCACGCCGCTATTCTCTTCACTGGTGCAGCGTTCTGCGCTTGGCGGCCTGGATCAGGCGCTTGGCTTCTTCTTTGGAATCGCACGCGGCATATTGCTGGTTGCGATTGCGTTCTTCGTCTACGACACCGTGATTACCGGTCAATCCTACACGATGGTCGATGAAAGCCGCTCGGCCAAGGTGTTCGAACAGTTCAGCAGCAAGATCGAGGAACAAAACCCCGAGGCGGCGCTGGGTTGGGTTACCGCCCAGTACGAAGAGCTGGTCGCAAGCTGCACCGCCGACAACGCCTCTGAGGGTTAATCAAACCAAATTCCAAAGAAAAGCCCGGTTTCAGCCGGGCTTTTTTGCGTTTAGTTCGGAAAAATCAGATAAACCCTTCGCCACCACAAATATTGCACCGGATGGTCTTCAGGCCAAAGCATCCGTCACATCGGCTTGAGATCGGCTTGCCATACTGGTCTCGGCTCTTGATCACTTCACCGGTTCCCTTGCAGATCTCGCAGGGTGCGCGCCCTGCCCCACGACATCGGTGGCAACGCCGCTTGACAGGTTTGTCCTTCGGTGTGTTTTGCTTGTGTTGCCACATGGCGTCTGCTCCACCAGGTATTGCCGGACTGCATGCAAAAAACCTTCGTAATGATATGACAGCATAGGTCTGTACATTTGTCATCCTAAACCCGCGGCGTGTACAATTCGCACCTGCGTCAAATCGCGAATGTGATCCTTTGATGACACACGCATCGTTTGGCATTATGTGGTGGCCATACCGACATGGAATCGGAGCTGCCGACCTTGCTGTATCTGTTTTCTTATGCGCTAGCCGCTTTCGTGCTTGTGCCTCAGTCCCGTGCAAACGGAGCAAAACACACCATTCAGATACCCGTGCGCACCCGATCCGACCTGAACGCCATCCTAAGCAAGTCATAGAAATTGGAGCCCGTGTATGTGTGGGATTTTGGGGATCGCAAGCCGGACACATGATGTCTTTGCGGAAATCTATGACGGCTTGCTGATGCTTCAGCACCGAGGTCAGGACGCCTCGGGGATCGTCACCTATAACGGCGAGTTCTTCCGTGAGAAGAAAGCAAATGGTCTCGTCAAAGACGTGTTCAATGCCAGTGACGCCGAAACCCTGTTGGGAAAGGTCGGCATGGGCCATGTCCGCTATCCAACCGCTGGCTCGCTCAGCGCGGCCGAGGCGCAACCATTTTTCGTGAACGCGCCTTATGGCATCTATCTGGTCCATAACGGCAACATCACCAATACCGAAGAACAGCGCGAAAAGGTTACCGCGAAATACAGCCGTCACCTGCGCACCACCTCGGATTCCGAGGTCCTTCTGAACGTACTGGCCGACAAGGTTGCGGATGCGATCAAGGTCAATGGTAATGCTGATCCGATCCGCAACCTGTTTGCCGGTGTCAAAATGACGATGGAGCGGGTTCAGGGGGCGTATTCGGTGATCTGCCTCGTCGCGGGCGTCGGGATGCTGGCCTTCCGCGATCCTTACGGCATCCGACCTTTGTCTGTTGCCAAGCGTGCTGCAACTGGTGACGGCGATGATTATGCCTTTGCTTCCGAAGATGTGGCATTTGGCATCAACGGTTTTGACAAGCTGCGCGACCTAGGTCCCGGCGAGGCGATCCTTATCGACCTCGACGGCAATATGCACGAGTTCCAGGCCGTTGAAGGTAAACTGACACCCTGCATCTTCGAGTATGTCTATCTAGCCCGACCGGATTCGCTGCTGGATGGGGTGTCGGTTTACAAAACCCAGATGCGAATGGGGCAGACGCTGGCCAAACAAATTCAGGACTCGGGACTTGAGATCGACCGGATCATCCCTGTGCCAGATAGCGCCCGCCCTGTCGCGCTTGAGGCCGCAAAGATCACAGGCATTCCCTATCGCGAGGGGCTTGTTAAGAACCGTTATGTTGGCCGCACCTTCATCATGCCAGGCCAGGAAGAACGGCAGAAATCCGTGCGTCGCAAACTGAACGCGGTGCCTTTGGAGTTTGACGGTCATAACGTACTGCTGATCGACGATTCGATCGTGCGCGGCAATACAATCAAAAAGATCGTCCAGATGTGCCGTGAGGCCGGGGCAAAAAAGGTCTATATCGCCAGCGCCTCGCCCCCGGTGAAATACCCCAATGTCTATGGCATCGATATGCCCACCCGACACGAGCTTGTCGCGAATGGCAAAGAGATCGAGGAGATTCGCGAAGAACTGGGTGCGGATGCGCTGTTCTACCAACATCTCGACGATCTGATCTGGGCTGCCAAGGAAGGCAACCCCGAGATCGAAGCTTTTGACTGTTCCTGCTTTGACGGCAACTACGTCACCGGCGTCGACGAGGAATATCTGGGCAGTCTGGAAAACAGCAGTCGGGTCAGCAAGAAGCGTGAAGATATGCAGGTGGTCGGCAGTTCGTGGAACGCGGCGAAACTTGCCTCGGGGTGATCGGGCGAATCGCTTTGTCCTGAGGCGTCGGCCTAGAGACTTGCGCTAGCCGCCATAGGTCAGAATCCGCCGACAACCTATTGCTGAACAGGCTGCATTTGCAAAGGGTTCGGTATGCGGCATACGAACCGCTCCGAACCGAGTGCTGCCGGCCTTTTGGTCCGGCAAATCCCGTGTTACCCGAATGCCGAAAACCACTCACAAAACGGGGTCCGGGCGCGCAGCTCGGCCACAGATCATGGCAAACGCAACGGTGAAAAGCGCCGCCACACAGGCGGGGGCGCTCAAGAAGAACGCGGTCTCGGTATTGGGCATTTTTGGACCCAAGGCGGACCTACAAGCCCTAGTCCGCATGTCGTCGGGGCGCATTAAGAAAGTGAAACCCGGCAGTCGTGTCGGCCCGGGTAAGGTGGTCGCCATTGATGAAAATGGCGTTGTGCTGCGACAAAGCGGCCAGAACCGCCGGATCGACATCCCCGGCAGCTGATCCTGACTTGACGCCCTGCGCGTGCAGGTTCAAACCCCCCTCATGACCGATCAGACCAAAATCGCCCTTATCACCGGGGCTTCTCGCGGGTTGGGCGCGGCGCTGGCCGAAGCGCTGGCCCCCGACTATCACATCGTCGCTGTCGCTCGCACTCAGGGCGGGCTGGAAGAGCTGGATGACCGCATCCAGGCAAAGGGTGGCTCGGCCACTCTGGCCCCCATGGACATCACCGATCCCAATGCGATGGCGACCCTGTGCCGGGGCATTCACGATCGCTGGGGCAAGATCGATTTGTGGTTGCATACTGCAATCCATACCTCAGCCCTGACGCCAATGCATTTCGTTGATCCGAAGGAATGGAACAAGGCAGTCAGCATCAATGCAAACGCCACCTCGGTTCTGATCCCGTATGTCTCGCCTTTGTTGGGCGAAACTGGCCATGCCGTGTTCTTCGATGACCCGAAGGCAGGCGAGAAGTTCTATGGCATCTACGGCGCCACCAAAGCGGCACAGATGGCGCTGGCTCGCAGTTGGGCGACCGAGACCGCACGGACGGGACCGCGCGTATCGATTGTTGAGCCTGCACCGATGCCGACCGCTGTCCGTGCACGTTTCCATCCCGGTGAGGATCGGGATGTATTAACCAGCACTGCGGATGAGGCGGCGCGGATTATAGCACTGTTGTGAGAATGGCCCTGACGGGCCATGCCTCCGGCGGAGGTATTTCTGGCCAGATGAAGCGGGCGGACTAACCGATATGGACGCCGTTTCGCCCGGCGAGGTCGACGAAGAATTGCCAGGCGACGCGGCCCGAGCGTGCCCCCCGGGTGGCTTGCCACTCGATGGCTTCCGCGCGCAGAGTTTTTGGATCAACCTTGACGCCATGAGCGGCGCAGTAACGATCGATCATCGCTAGGTATTCGTCCTGATCGCAGGGGTGGAACCCCAGCCACAGGCCGAAACGGTCAGAGAGTGAGACCTTCTCCTCGACCGCCTCGGACGGATTAATGGCGCTGGAGCGTTCGTTTTCGATCATGTCGCGCGGCATCAGGTGGCGGCGGTTTGATGTGGCGTAGAACACAACGTTTTCCGGGCGACCTTCGATACCGCCATCCAGCACGGCCTTGAGCGATTTGTAATGCTGGTCATCGTGGCTGAACGACAAATCATCGCAAAACAGGATGAACCTGTGCGGCGCGGCACGCAGGTGGTTCAGCAAACGCGCGACCGAGCCCATATCCTCGCGCTGCAATTCGACCAGTTTCAGGTCAGGATGCTCATCCTGCAACGTACCGTGCACCGCTTTGACGAGGCTGGATTTCCCCATTCCGCGCGCGCCCCACAAGAGCGCGTTATTAGCCTTGTAACCCGCAGCAAAGCGGCGCGTGTTGTCCAGCAACGTATCGCGGGAGCGGTTGATCCCCACCAATAGATCAAGGTCGACCCGATTGACCTGTGTGACGGGTTCCAGCCGGTCAGGCTCGACATGCCAGACGAAAGCCGGGGCCGCGTTGAAATCAGGTGTCGCCAGCGGCGCGGGCGCCATGCGTTCCAACGCGTCCGCAATGCGATTCAGGGCTTGGTCGTCCATCGGCTCCTCCGGGATGTTCTGGCGGAGTTCAACCATGTTCCGATCAACACAACAAGAGTAGCAATTGAAAAAGGCGCGCCTACCTTAGGCGCGCCTTTAAAGCTATTGGAACAGGTTACTTGTTCTCTTCGTAATCCTGCATCACGTCTGCGTCGGCTTCGGCCTCTTCATCGTCGTAGTATCCATCGGCGCGCAACTGTTCTTCGCGCTTCTTCTCGACACGGGCGACCAGGAATATTGAAATTTCATAGAGCCCGTAAACTACGACAAAGAGGATGATCTGGGTGATCACGTCCGGCGGTGTGACAATCGCAGCCAACACCAGAATGCCTACCACCGCATATTTACGCACTGCCCCCAGACCTTCGGCACTGACAAGTCCGGCCTTACCCATCAGTGTCAGTAATACGGGCAATTGAAAGCACAGGCCAAAGGCAACGATGAACTTGATGGTCAGGTTGAGATATTCCTGCGCCGAACCCTGAAACACCACGCTCAAAGGTGCGGTTGCGCCTTCTGCTACAGCTTCCCCTTCCGCTCCAAACTGCTGGAAACCGAGGAAGAAGTCATAGGCCAGTGGCGTGACCACATAAAAAGCGAAGCTTGCGCCCAGCAGGAACATGAAGGGAGAGGCCAGCATGAACGGCAGAAACGCGTTCTTTTCCGATTTATACAGGCCCGGCGCCACGAACCTCCACATCTGCATCCCGATATAGGGAAAGGCCAGAATGAACCCGCCCAGCAGCGAAACCTTGATCGCTACAAAGAACCCTTCCTGCGGCGAGATGAAGATCAGCCCGCAATCCTGTCCACGCTCGGTCAGCACCTCACATAGCGGTTGCGTGAGGAAATTGAACAGTGGCGTGGCCACGGTGAAACAGATGATCATACCGATCAGAAACGCCACAACGCAGTGGATCAGCCGCGTACGTAGCTCGGCCAGGTGCTCGATCAGGGGTGCCGAGCTGTCCTCGATCTCGTCGGTCTTGGTCATGTCTTGCTTTCGGTTTTCAGCGCTGCTTCGGCCTCTTCCGCCTTGGCCAGCGCATCCGCGGCTTCCTTGGCCTTGCGTTCAGCGGCAGCGCGCGCCGTTGTGGCTTGGATCTTCTTGGCTTGCTCTGCTCGCTCGGTGGCCAGCTTGCCGGTCTCGCTGTCAGGGTCGAACTTGGTTGGGTCGATGGATTTGGCCACGTCGCGCGCGGCTTCGTTGATCCCGTCCATCGCTGTACTAACCGGGTTGGTCGCCGCGTTCAGGCCCTTCTTGATCTCATTGACGCCTGCTTCGTCCGCAGCCTCGTTCATTGCAGTGCTGAATTCGCGCGCCATGCCGCGCGCCTTTCCGACGAACCGTCCGACATTGCGGAACAGCACAGGCAGGTCCTTTGGCCCCACCACGATCAACGCGACGATGCCGATGACCAGAAGCTCGGTCCAGCCCAGATCAAACATCTAGGCTCAGACCTTGTCTTTGTCAGTCTCAGGCGTGACGTCTTTGGCCAGCTCGGACGCGTCTTGTTCCAGCTCTTCCGAACCTTCCTTGATGCCTTTTTTGAACGAGGTAATGCCTTTACCCACTTCACCCATCAGCGAGCTGATCTTGCCGCGTCCAAACAGGACGAGAACCACAACAGCAATCAACAGGATACCCGGAAGGCCAATATTGTTGAGCATGACTTGTCTCCTTCTACGTCGGCGCAGCGCGCCGTGAATATGTCTGGCCCCGTGTCTACGCCCGTACGGGCATCAGCAAAAGTGCGACAGATCAAATCCGCGCGCAAAATTGAACGGATCATGCGTTTTTTGCGGACTCGCATTTCTCAACTGACAGGTTTATGTCAGTTGATATCACCTAGAAGGACGATATCGAAACCTGGTCTACGGAGAACCACATGACCCATGTCGCAGAAATCGTCACCTTTACCCTTGCCGACGGCACAAAGCCCGAACAGTTCGTCAGGCTAAGCCAAGCCTCCGAAGCCTTCGTCCGCGCGGCTCCCGGCTTTACCCACCGCCAGCTAAGCCATGGCGAAGATGGCCGCTGGACCGACTATGTCGTCTGGACCGATATGAAATCCGCAAAGGACGCCGCTGCTGCATTCATGCAACAGGATTTTGCACCCGCTCTGATGGCGGCAATCAACCCCGACAGCGCCCAGATGCGTCACGAGACCGTGCTATGGAACATGACCGCCTAAGGGCGGCTCAGACGGCGTGTCATGCGCCGCACTGACCGCCTGTTCGACATCATACAGATCCTGCGCGATGGTAACTTGCACCGCGCGCAGGACATCGCGGACCGACTTGAGGTGTCGGTCCGTACGATCTATCGCGATATGGACACGTTGGTGGCCTCGGGCGTTCCTGTAGAAGGCGAACGCGGCGTAGGTTACATGGTGCGTGAACAGATCACGCTGCCCCCGCTAAACCTGACACCCGCCGAGCTTGAGGCTCTGAACCTCGGCATGGCGATCGTTGCCGAGGCCGCCGATCCCGATCTTAAATCCGCCGCGGAATCTCTGGCCGAGAAAATCGACGCCGTCTTGCCCACGCAGGTCATTGCCGAGGCCGACAGCTGGAAATTCGCGGTCTATCCCTTCGCTGATGTCGTACGCGGAATGGCACATATGGCCCCGATCCGCGCCGCGATCAAATCGCGCCAGAAATTGCAGCTCAGCTACCGTCGCATTGACGGCGCGCTGACCGAACGCACCATCCGACCGCTACATATGGAATACTGGGGCCGTGTCTGGACACTGACCGCCTGGTGCGAACTGCGCGATGACTTCCGGGTCTTCCGCATCGACCTGATAGAAAACGTCACGCCTCTGCCGGAACTCTTTATCGACGAACCAGGTAAACGGCTCAGCGACTACGATCCCAATGCGTGATCCGTCCTTCATCTGGCCCCAAATACCTCCGCCGGAGGCATGGCCCGGAACGGGCCATTTCGGTCACTTCAGGTAAGGCTCGGGATCAACCGACTCGAACCCTTTGCGCACTTCGAAGTGCACATATGCATTGTCGCCCCCGCGAAGCGAGGCGATCTTTTGTCCCCGTCGCACCCGATCACCTTTCTTGATGGTGATATTGTCGACATTGGCATAAACAGTCAGCAAGTCATTGTTGTGTTTCACAACGATGATCGGAACCTGATCCGCATCCGCGGTGATCGCGGCGACCGTGCCTGCCTCGGCCGCACTGACCGACGCGCCTGGCGCTGCGGCGATATCTATCCCCTCATTCTTACCCTTCTTGTAGGTCCGAATGATGGTGCCGCTCACCGGGCTTGCCAGCGCCGAGCTTCCCGAATTGGTCGGGGCCTCGGCTGTGATATCCGGCGCAGGCGTTGCCGCGGCAACTTTCTCATCCGGCAATGGCTGCGTCGCGCTCGGCGGCGTAGGAGTTGGTGAGCCTTCCCCCGGTTGGGTTACCGCAGTTACCGTGGCGGCCGGCGCTGCTGCCCGAGGTGCCGGTTGATTCTTGACCGGGATCAACAGGTACTGGTCTTCGCGCACCATAAAGTCTGGTCCCAAACCGTTCCATTCTGCCAGAGACTCCACAGGCACCTGATAGAGGCGCGAAATTGTATAGGCTGTCTCACCCCGCTTGACCTTGTGCCGGATCGGCTCAGGCCCCGTAGCAACCGGTGCCGGAGCCGCAGCAGGTTGCGCGGGCTCCAATGTCGATGTCTGTACAGATCCTGTGTCCGGTGCCTCGTCAATCGCGGTTCCGGCAATGGTCGCAATATCAACATTGCTCGTCCCACCGACCGAGCGCGGCAAGGCCAGAACTTCACCGTCACGCAGGCTGTCATTTGGCTGCAATCCGTTAAACCGGGCCAATTCGGCCACCGGCATGCCGATCCGGGTGGCGACATCGCCAACTGTATCCCCACGGCGGGCTACCGCGACCTGATAGTTCGGATAGGTGATCACGCCACGCGCATCCGGCGTCGGGCGGTTGGCGGTCGCTGCAAGGGCGGCATCTGCAGTGGAGAACCCGCCGACATTGCCGCGAAGGTCATAGTCATATGGCCCTTCACACCCGGCCAGAATTGCCAGCGCGGCAACACCTGTCGCATAGCGGCGCATTGCTGATTTGGAAACTGCTCTCATTTTACTGTCCTCAACACCTGCCCCTGTTCTCCGGGGTTCTGGCGCCTCTAATATACCTTTACGCTCCGTCTTTTCCCAGCCCCTCAAGCAAGGGCACAAAACGGACCGGCAACAATTCGTCATAGTCCAGACCGGTTTCAGTGCGCGTGACCCGGATTAGGGTCTGCACCGCGTCCGACTGGCCCACGGGTAACACCATGATACCGCCGATTTTCAACTGCGCCAAGAGCGGCCCCGGAGGATCTTCGGCGGCCGCGGTCACAATGATACGGTCAAACGGGGCCTGTTCGGACAGGCCAAACGATCCATCCGACAGCATCGCGGTCACATTCGTCAGCCCCAGCTCACGGAACAGTTCTCCCGTTTCGCGCACCAGCCTCTTGTGCCGCTCAACCGTGTAGACCCGGCGCGCCAGCTTGGACAGGATCGCCGCCTGATAGCCCGAGCCGGTGCCGACCTCTAGAACCGTATCACGCGGACGCACCTGCAGCGCCTGCGTCATCAGCCCCACAACCGAAGGCTGGCTGATGGTCTGGCCACAGGCAATAGGCAGTGGAGTGTCCTCATAGGCCCGGTCCGCGAACAGGCCTTTGACAAACTGCCCCCGGTCAACCTGTTCCATCGCCGCCAGCACACGTGCATCCGTCACCCCGCGCGAGCGCAAGGCAAACAGGAACTGCATTATGGTTTCTGCGCTTGGTCCAGTCATTCGATGACCTTTAGCGCCTCGAGCGTGTCATATGCTGTCAGATCAGCGCGCATCGGAGTGACCGAGATATATCCTTCCAGATTGACCGCCGCATCCGTGCCCGGAGCAGTCGGGTTATGTTGATACCCGCCCTTAATCCAAAGGAACCGGCGACCCGAGGGCGAGCTGTGCGGCTCGACAGAGAAATGTGTATCGCGTCGGTACCCCTGCGGGGCCACGCGCGTACCCAGCACCTCACCTGCGGGAACCGGAGGGAAATTCACATTATAGAACAGACGATAGTCGCCCTGCTGCTCGGGTGTCGCATCAAGAATGCGGCGCACCAGATCGGCCCCAAATTTGGCAGCCGCCTCAAACGGATCGTCCAGCCCCAGATTGCGCGGCCCGAAATACTGAGACAAGGCAATCGCGGGCACACCCTGCAACGCCGCCTCCATCGCGCCGCCGATAGTACCCGAATACAGCGTGTTCTCAGCCGAATTGTTGCCCCGGTTCACCCCTGACAACACCAGATCGGGCGGCGCGTCCTTCATAACGTCGTGCAAACCGGCCAACACGCAATCCGCCGGAGACCCTTCGGCGGCATAGCGACGCTCGCCCAGTTTGGCGACCATCATCGGGTGGGTATAGCTGATGCAATGGCCCACGCCCGACTGTTCAAATGCAGGCGCGACGACCCAGACCTCGCCATCGGGACCGGCCAGTTCAGCCGCGATCGCTTCAAGTACAATCAGTCCCGGCGCATTGATGCCGTCATCATTGGTCAGAAGAATTCGCATGCCCGGTCCACCCCTCGTTTTGCCCTTGATAGACCCGCCTCAGCGCTGCGACAAGCAATGCACATGCGCAATCTGAGGCTTTCACGCACCACTTGGATGAAAATGCAGGATTTGAGCGTCAGGCCGGGAATACAAAACACCGGTCGCGGCGAATGGTCAGCCACATGACACGGCCCTCTTTGGGCACAAAGACGTTCGGGACCGTCGCCTTCAGGATCGAGCCATCATAGTCCATGCGAAACTCGACAAGGCTTTCATTTCCCAAAAACCGAGCACGCTCAACCACGCCTCGGGCGGCAATGCCGTCTGTCGGCGTCGGCGCAGGCCCTTTGCCATTGCGGTCGAAGTCCAGCTTGACGTGCTGGGGTCGAAACACGATTTCAACATCGGTCGCGTCCGGCACACCGGGCGCAAGAAAACGGCCAAACGGAGTATGCGCCAACGCACCATTAACTTGAGCCTTCAACACATTGATATCACTAAAAAACGAAACTGCTGCCTTGTCTGCAGGCCGGGTATAGACATTGTATGGCGCCCCCTGCTGCACAATCTTGCCGCGCCGCATCAGCGCGATTTCATCAGCCATTCGCATCGCCTCGTCCGGCTCATGCGTGACCAACAGAACAGCAGCGTCCTCTTCTTTGAGGACTGCGAGCGTTTCGTCCCGAATGCCGTCGCGCAGACGGTTATCGAGGCCCGAGAACGGCTCATCCATCAGCATGATCCGCGGACGTGGGGCCAAAGCACGGGCCAGAGCAACCCGCTGCTGCTCACCCCCAGATAACTGATGCGGAAATCCATCGATGAACCGCATCAGATCGACCTTGGTCAGCAGTTCCTCGACCCGCGCGCGTTTCTGCTCTTTGCTGCCTTTCAGGCCGAACGCGACGTTATCCGCTACGCTGAGATGTGGAAACAGCGCAAAATCCTGAAACATCAGCCCAATCTCGCGCCGTTCGGGCGGTACGCGGAATACCGTGTCACAGATCAGCTTGCCATCGACGTAAATCTCGCCCGAGGTCTGCATTTCGACCCCCGCGATCATCCGCAATGTGGTCGACTTTCCGCAGCCCGAAGGCCCCAGCAGGCAAGTCACCTGCCCCGCGTGTACGGTCAACGATACATCATCCACGACCGTCCGCCCGCCAAAGCGCGCAATCAGATTGCGGATTTCCAATCGAGGAGGAGTTGTCGTCACTGTCACCGATGGACCCCATTGCCTTTCCCGATCAAATCCATCGGGCTTAGGCGGGGATAACAACCCCGCCCATCAGGCGCAAGGGATCAGCAGCACCCGGTCGAGGCAGCTTCGCCCTGTACAACAAACGGGCTATCCCCGCCGCAGCCTTCGAAAATCCCGTAATGTGTCGAGAAATCGCCGATAAACTCGAAATGTCGTTCAAAACGGGTGTCTTGCAGCATCATCCACGTGTTGCCACAGACCGGGAATACTTTGCCGGCCTCGATCGTATGGTGGTCATCCAGCACAAATTCATGCGGCGCATGCGGCACTGTGCCCTTGTAGATCACAGCCTGACCGTAATCCTCGCATGCAGGTTCCAACTCCGGCAGCTTGAACAGACGGTAGGTGGCCGAAATAAAGCTCAGCGGTGCGATCCGTTCTTCCAGAATTGGGTTCTCGATGGTCAAAGGCCGATGCGTCACCCGACGGGGATCGCCAAATCCGGCAGCACGCGACATCGACAGAAAATCGTTCCAATAGAGCGCACCCGACAGGCATTCGCCATACAGGATCTCATCCTCGGCCATCGCCTTGGGCACCCGGCGGTCGGCATAGACGTCCGAGAAATACATCTCGCCACCCTCTTTCAGCAGCCGATGCGCACCGCGCAGCACAGCAGCCTTGTCGGTCGCCAGATTGATCACGCAGTTTGAGACGATGATATCGAACGATCCCGGTTCGAGGTCCAGCTCATCCAGCTTTTCGATATAGCCGTGGTGAAACTCGACATTGCTGGCCGAATGTCCGAATGCCATCGCGTGATAGTCCTTATGCGCACGCGCCACGTCGAGCTGCTCAGGCGTCATGTCAACGCCGACGACACGGCCCTTTTCACCGACCATCGCGGATAAAGCATACACATCGCGCCCCGCACCACAGCCCAGATCCAGGATACGCATTCCCTCCAGATCCAACGGAGCAATCAGCCCGCATCCATAGTAACGTGTCAGCACATCATCATGAATTTGCGACAGAATTTTCTTGAAGTGATCCGGCATATCATCCGGAGTACAGCAGGCATTTGTTTGCAAATCCGCGCTGCCTTGCAACACCTCACCATAGTAGTTCTGCACAGCCTCGTGCTTCATCGGGGCAATCCTTTTGTCACTGGTCTTTTGCAGCTAGTGCAGCAATCCACACCACGCAATCCACCAGCGCCCGATCTGACGAAACCGTGACTGGGCTCAGGCGAGCAGGTCGAAATCGACGCCTGCGTGCACGCGGCCGTTCACTTGAATCTCCAACCGATGCGGCCCAGGAACCAACTTGAATGTTGTTGCATTGCCCTTCAGCTTGTGCCGCTTTCTAAGTGTCAACTGACCACCTGTAAGCTCGGCCTGTTTCAACTTGTGAACCTTGGGTGAGATCTTTCCGCCAGGCCGTTGGAAATGAACGATATAGTCGACCAAGACTGGCTGATCTTCTGCGCCGCTTAGGCGGGTTTCAAACTCCAGCGCTTCACCAATCCGGGCCGGACCGTTTACCTGAATCTCAACCGCAATATCTGCATCGGGATCGTATCCAAGCATCTTCATCGCCTTGGGATGCCCAGATTTCACAAGGCCTCGTAATGCATGAGATGTCATCCAGTTCAGTTCGTCCTTGTCCTGCCGCGCTGCCTTGCCCCAATCCCGCAGACGTTCCAGCACCAGATCGGGGTCTTTCTTGGTGATATCATTCAGATGATTGGCGACCGAGCGCGTCACATAGCGCGTCCGATCCCCGTGCAACCGGTCCAATAACGGCAATGGGTCTGACATTGCCAAGCCAACGGCCTGCCCCCACGGTAAACGCGGCCGCGTGCCCTCGCTGACCAGACGACGCACGTGATAGCTGGGATGGGTGCACCAGCCCTGCATCCGCGCCATGACCAGTTCGGAGTGGTGATTAAGGAACGGGCGGATCGCCCATTCCATCGAAAATCTCTGGGTCAGCTCTTCGAATACATCCAGCGCCAAAGCGGGATGATCCAGGCCGATTGCACAAACCCAATCGCCCAAGGGCGCAAAGATAAAGTCTCCGAAGTCATCATCACTTTTGGCGGGGTCCAGCGGAGGCGGCAGCGCCCGCAGAATGATCGGTGCCACTGCCGGCAAATCGCCAGGCACCGATTCTTGCAGACACTCTGCAATCCACGCCATACGCTCTTTCAGTTCAAGCTCGGGCAAACGCGACATCACTTTCGCCGCGAATGCTTCTTCTTTGAAATCGGAAACAGCATTGGCGAACAAGCCCGCAAGAAAGCTCACCTTTTCCGCGTTGAACAACTGATCTTTCAGAGAAAAGTTCTGTGCCATACCTACATCGTCAGATTGGTGCCACCACCGTCCAGCAAAATGTTCTGCCCGACAATGAACCCGGCGTGTTGCGAGCATAGAAACGCGCAGGTCGCCCCAAACTCTTCCCTCGTGCCATAGCGTCTCGCTGGGATGGTTGCAGCGCGTTCAGCCCGTGCCTCGGCCATCGAAATACCTTTCTGCTCTGACACCCCGCCATCCAGCGCGTTCGCGCGGTCGGTGGCGTGGATACCTGGCAGCAGATTATTGATCGTCACGCCATGTGGTGCCACCTGGCGCGATGTGCCCGCAACATAGCCGGTTAATCCAGTTCGCGCCGCATTTGACAGGCCCAGCACCGCAATCGGCGCGCGTACCGACTGCGAGGTGATATTCACCACGCGACCCCAGCCCTTATCCATCATGCCCGGCAGCAGAGCCTTCATGAAAGCTATGGGTGTCAGCATATTGGCATCCAGTGCTTTGATGAAATCATCACGCTCCCAGTCCGACCACATGCCGGGCGGAGGGCCACCCGCGTTTGTGACAAGGATATCAGCACCCTGCGCAGCACTTATCACCTCGGCCTGACCCTCTGGTGTGGTAACATCACAAGCCACTGTCTGCACGGCAATGCCATATGATGATCGCAAACGCGTGGCTTCGGCCTCCAACGTTTCGGCTCCGCGCGCGTTCATCACAAGATCGACGCCGGCTTCGGCCAACGCCTCGGCACAGCCCAATCCCAAGCCTTTGCTGCTGGCACAAACCAGCGCGCGTTTTCCGCGAATTCCCAAGTCCATTCTGACCCTCCCTATCTTCGGCACACATCTAACATCGGCCCGGCAATGAAGACCAGAATGGGATCTTGCGGATTAATAAAAGAACTCTTCACGCACGATCTTGCCATCGGCGACGTGATAGACACCGACCTCACGCATATCAAAGCTCTCACCGGTTTCTTTCACCTTGCCCTGCACTTCAAAGATCACGGCAAAGCGGTCGTCACCATGCGGGTACGGGCCACTGACGGACGCGCCCGATACTTCATGTGCGCCTTCCCACCATTCGTGCTTGCCACGAATGGCTTCCAATCCGTGCGTCTCGCGCCCCATGCCCGCAAAATCCTGTCCCTCAACAGAAACAGCATCCGAGGCATAAAGCTTCTCGAGGTTTTCCTTGGCCCGGTTCTCGCGGCATCCAGCAACCAGTTCGTCTGCGATTTCTTTCAAATTCATTGGTCCACTCCATATTTTGTTCACTATATGTTCTTATTGCCACAGCCACATGATTCGAACCACCCCCTTTGTCTTGCCTCAGTTGGATTCCCCGCCTATACGCGCGCTTATGCTTGATACTTCGAACCAACCCACCCTGCCGCCCGAGATCGCTCGTCGCCGGACATTCGCTATCATCTCGCACCCGGATGCGGGCAAGACGACGCTGACGGAAAAGTTTCTGCTATACGGCGGCGCGATCCAGATGGCTGGACAGGTACGCGCCAAGGGTGAGGCACGGCGGACGCGGTCGGACTTCATGCAGATGGAGAAAGATCGCGGTATCTCGGTCTCAGCCTCGGCCATGTCATTCGACTACGGGAACTTCCGGTTCAATCTTGTGGACACACCCGGCCACTCGGATTTCTCCGAAGACACCTATCGCACCCTGACGGCCGTTGACGCCGCCGTCATGGTCATTGACGGTGCGAAAGGTGTGGAAAGCCAGACGCAGAAACTGTTCGAGGTCTGCCGCCTGCGCGATCTGCCGATCCTGACCTTCTGTAACAAGATGGACCGCGAAAGCCGGGATACGTTCGAGATCATCGACGAAATTCAGGAAATGCTGGCGATCGACGTCACACCTGCCGCGTGGCCTATCGGCGTGGGTCGCGATTTCATCGGCTGCTACGACATGCTGCGCGACCGACTGGAACTGATGGACCGCGCCGACCGCAACAAGGTGGCCGAGAGCATTCAGATCGACGGGCTGGACGACCCCAAACTGGCCGAGCACGTGCCTGCCGAACTGCTGGATAAGCTGCTGGAAGAGGTTGAGATGGCGCGCGAATTGCTGCCCAAGCTCGACCCGCAGGCGGTGTTGGAAGGCCACATGACGCCGATCTGGTTTGGTTCGGCCATCAACTCATTTGGCGTCAAGGAACTGATGGAAGGCATCGGTGCCTATGGCCCGCAGCCGCAGGTTCAGTCGGCTGAGCCCCGTCAGATCGCGCCCGATGAAAAGAAGGTCGCCGGTTTCGTGTTCAAGGTGCAGGCCAATATGGATCCCAAACACCGCGACCGGGTGGCGTTTGTCCGCATGGCCTCGGGCCATTTCAAACGTGGCATGAAGCTAACGCATGTGCGATCGAAGAAACCGATGGCAATATCGAACCCCGTGCTGTTCCTCGCCTCTGACCGGGAACTGGCCGAGGAAGCCTGGGCCGGAGACATCATCGGCATTCCCAACCACGGTCAGCTGCGCATCGGCGACACGCTGACCGAAGGTGAGGCGATCCGGGTGACCGGCATCCCGTCCTTCGCGCCGGAACTGCTGCAAACCGTGCGTGCAGGCGATCCGATGAAAGCCAAACATCTGGAAAAAGCGCTGATGCAGTTTGCCGAGGAAGGTGCCGCGAAGGTATTCAAACCTTCGATTGGGTCGGGCTTCATCGTCGGAGTCGTCGGTGCGCTGCAATTCGAGGTGCTCGCCAGCCGGATTGAGATGGAATACGGCCTGCCTGTGCGGTTTGAGGCGTCTCAGTTCACCTCGGCCCGTTGGGTCAGTGGCAACAAGGTTGAGATCGACAAATTCGTCAACGCCAACAAGCAGCATATTGCCCATGATCACGATGGAGATATCGTCTATCTGACGCGGCTGCAATGGGACATCGACCGGGTCGTCCGCGATTATCCCGAGCTGAGCCTGACCGCGACGAAGGAAATGATGACCTGACGGACTCTGCGGGCAATCCAGAAGTGACCACATGGGGGATTGTGTCCACGATCCGCGCCCCGCGTGAGGATATTTTACGCTTTGCCGCCCACCACCTCGATATCGGCGCGGACCGGATTCACATCTTTCTGGACGAGCCGGTCCAGGGGGACATCTCAGCCCTGCGCGACCATCCCCGGATCCGGGTGCGTACCTGCGATGCGGCGTTCTGGAAGCGCCGCAGGCGTGAGAGGCCGGACAAACATCAGGTTCGACAATCCTCGAATGCGAATTTGATCTACAACAGGACTGATCTGGACTGGGTCGCACATATCGATGTCGATGAGTTTTTGTGGCCAATGTCCCCGATCCCCGACCTGCTGCGCGACATTCCCGATGACATCCCCGCCGTGCGCGTCCGCCCGATTGAGGCGCTGGCGGGTGGCCAGGACCTCTACAAAGCTTTCATTCCCGAAGGTCAGAATCGACAAGCGCAGGTCGAAGCGCTCTATCCCAATTTCGGCACTTACGTTCTGGCCGGTTTCATGAGCCACATTCAGGGCAAACTGTTCGTACGCGGCGGTTTGAAAAAACTGAGCGACCGTATCCACAACCTCTATCAGCACGGTGAGTTTCTGCCAGTCAGAACCGAGCTTCCTCAGATCGATCTGTGTCATCGCCACGCCCCGGATTGGGAGCATTGGCTGGCGCATTATCGTTTCCGCCTCGAACGCGGCTCGTACCAGGCCAGCCCGGATCGCCCGCGAAAGATCGGTGCGCTAGACAGGTACGAATTGATCACCCTTCTGGAAACCGAATACGGGCTCGATGGCCTGCGGGAATTTTACGATGAAATCAGCGCTGCTGACCCGGAAGTGCTGGAACGGCTTGAGGATAACGACATGATCCGTCACCGGCCGCTTGATCTGGACCAAAAAGTCGCGAAACACTTTCCCGGAACCATCTGAATTGTTGCGGAAATCCTTGTTACCGGCAGATTTGCCACGGATTAAACCGACTTCATTTGACCCTGCCCCACGTTTTTGTTATGCCCGCGCCACAGCCGAAACGCGCATGGGGCGCATGGCCATCCGGGCCCGGCATTTTCAGACGCGCGGGCCAGGTCTAGTGTCCGCTTGAACCGGACATACATGACAAAGTTTAACGAACTGAACCTGAACCCGAAGGTCCTCAAAGCAGTTGAGGAAGCCGGATACGAAACTCCGACCCCGATCCAGGAAGGCGCAATTCCAGCCGCGCTGGAAGGGCGCGATGTTCTGGGGATCGCCCAAACCGGCACCGGCAAAACTGCCAGCTTCACCCTGCCGATGATCACATTGCTGGCCCGTGGGCGCGCCCGCGCACGCATGCCACGCTCGCTGGTCTTGTGCCCGACGCGGGAACTGGCAGCGCAGGTGGCCGAGAATTTCGACACCTACGCCAAGCACCTCAAGCTGACCAAAGCACTGTTGATCGGCGGCGTTTCCTTCAAGGAACAGGATGCTCTGATTGACCGCGGTGTTGACGTGCTGATTGCCACTCCGGGCCGTCTGCTGGATCATTTCGAACGCGGGAAGCTTCTTCTGACAGGCGTTCAGATCATGGTGGTGGACGAAGCTGACCGGATGCTCGACATGGGCTTCATTCCTGATATCGAGCGCATCTTCTCGCTGACGCCATTCACCCGCCAGACGCTGTTCTTCTCAGCCACCATGGCGCCCGAGATCGAACGGATCACCGATACTTTCCTGTCGGCCCCCACCCGGGTCGAAGTTGCGCGTCAGGCCACCGCTTCGGAAACCATCGAACAAGGCGTAGTGATGTTCAAAGGTGGTCGCCGGGATCGTGAGGCCAGCCAGAAACGCAAGACCCTGCGCGCATTGATCGATGCCGAGGGCGACAAATGCACCAACGCGATCATCTTCTGCAACCGCAAGACCGATGTAGATATCTGCGCCAAGTCGCTGAAGAAATACGGCTATAACGCCGCCGCGATCCATGGCGATCTGGATCAGTCGCAGCGGATGAAAACACTGGACGGATTCCGCGATGGATCACTGCGGCTGCTGGTGGCTTCGGACGTTGCTGCGCGGGGTCTGGATATCCCCTCGGTCAGCCACGTGTTCAACTTCGATGTTCCCGGCCATGCCGAAGATTATGTCCACCGCATCGGCCGCACGGGCCGTGCCGGGCGCGAAGGCAAGGCAATCACGATCTGCTCGGGCCGCGATGAAAAGGCGCTGGCCGCGATCGAGAGCCTGATCCAGAAGGACATTCCGCGCATCGACAATCCGGTCAAGGCCGATGAGCCCAAGCCCGAGGCGCCAAAGCCAGAGAAGAAGGCCAAAGCGTCGGACAACAAAAAGAGCGAGAGCCGCAAAGAGCGAGAGCCCAAAACCCGTGGTCGTGGGCGTCGCGACGATGGCGGGCCAGCAGTTGTAGGCATGGGGGATCACCTCCCCAGCTTTATCGCTCTCAGCTTTGATGAGCGTCGCGCTGGCTAGATTGTCAGCACAAGCGCCAATATCGACAAGCCAAGCAACGTCATCCCGGCGATCTCGCGACGGGTGATGGTTTCACGGAAAAACAGCAGCGATGCGATCAGGCTGAGGATCAGTTCGATCTGACCCAAGGCCTTTACATAGGCTGCGTTCTGCAACGTGAAGGCGAAGAACCAGCAAAACGAACCACAGAGGCTGGTCAGGCCGACAAAAACACCGGTCCGGCGAGTCTCCCACACCGCGCGCAGCTCGGCCCTGTCTCGCCAAAGCAGCCACAGCCACATACTGAGAAATTGGAACGTTACCACGACGGCCAGCGTCACAAGTGCTCGGAACCACGCATCGATGTCGCCCAATTGCAAAGAGGCACCGCGATAGCTGACCGAGGAGAATGCGAATAACACGCCTGACCCCAGTCCAAGACGCGAGGCTTTGTTTGTCAGATGTTGCCACCAAGCGCCGCTGCCTCCGGGCGTTTTTGACAACAACAGGACGGCCAGCAACCCAAGCAGTATTGCCCCCAGCGCCCCGGTAGAGACCTGATCGCCGAGGACAAGGAACCCCACAATAGCGGTTTGAATCACCTCAGTTTTCTTAAACGTAATCCCTACCGCAAAGTTGCGCTGCTTGAACAATGCCACAACGCAGATCGTGGCCAATATCTGTGTGGTCCCGCCGATGACAGCAAATATCCAGAACTTCGCCGTCAGCGCTGGCAGTTCGTACCCCGTCGCGGCCAAAGCAATGAAAAGCCCCAGCAAGGCCAATGGCATGGAATAGGCGAATCGTGCAAATGTCGCCCCGGCAGCCGAAAGCTTCACGCTGCTCAGGGATTTCTGCAGCATGAACCGCACCGTCTGGAACGATGCGGCCGCGATGGTGACGGGAATCCATAAACTCATGGCTTCCCTTCTGTCGTTAAATCAAGGCTTTGGCCAGAGCGGATGCGCCACCGGATCCTTGGCGCGCCAGAAGTACTCTCGG
Source organism: Ruegeria sp. B11 (assembly GCF_056539785.1). Classification (NCBI taxonomy): domain Bacteria; kingdom Pseudomonadati; phylum Pseudomonadota; class Alphaproteobacteria; order Rhodobacterales; family Roseobacteraceae; genus Ruegeria; species Ruegeria sp. B11. The sequence continues at coordinate 713,178 of NZ_JBQFVO010000001.1, forward strand.
AATATCTGCCCGTACGAACGGTAGACATAAGCCTCGTTACAGGCCAAGTATCTTTCCTTGCCCGTGCGGTAGAGTGCAGGCAATCGGTACCAAGGTGCTGATGGGTTCATATGATGAACGACGTGCAAGTTATTGTTCAAAAACAGAAATGCAAGGATGCCACGGTCTTCTACGATCACTGTGCGCGCGCGCGATTTCTCATGCGCGCGGTGTTCCAGGAATGTGCGGATCTTGACCAGTCCCAGCCCGATATATGCTGAAAGGGCGAAGGCCCAGATCGGCATTTGCGAAAGCGCGACGATCCAAAGAGTCGCGACAACGCCTGGCATATGAAGCGCCCATGCCAACAAAATCGCCCGATCTCCGCGAAGTGCACCACGCAGTTCATCCCGCAAGAACGCAACCTGCCCGATCGCAGGCCCCAGAACCATCCGCCCCAGCAAAGTATTGTTCACTTGATACATCCGTCTTTGCCATCGAGCCAGAGACGCCCAGACCTGCGGGTCGAGATAGTTGGTCTCAGGGTCATCATAGGGATCGGTTAGGTTCGCGTCACAGTGATGCGCCAGATGCAGGTCCCGAAACCGATTGTAAGGAATGAACAAAGTCAGCGGCAGCGCCATCAGTGCCTCATTCAGCCATTTCTGGCGAAAGGGGTGCCCGTGCAGCGCCTCATGCGTCAGCGAGGAATGCAGAGCGGCTACCAGCCCCATGAAGAGGATCGCCAGCCACAATAATATGCCTGCCAGCCAGAAAATCGCAGCAAGCCAAGCGGAATAACACGCGATAATTAGGGCAAATGTCGCCCATTCGGGCGATTTGGGTGTGACCGGCTCAGCCATTGCGGCCCCACGAAATTCCGGCCCAGATACGCTCGTAAATCACATACATGGTCAAACCAATGGCCGTATTGACCAGTGCAACCATCCCTCCAAGTGCTGCTGAACCCGTGGCGATCAAACCAACCAGCGTCATCATCGCCAGCCCCATCGCATTCCACACCAGCGCCTTCACGACCGACCTGCGTCGCGTTTCCATTCCAGACCCCATTCTTATTTTTGTAACACCAGCGTTACAGACAGAGCCAAGGGTCGTGAATTCTGAATATGATTAACAATTCTCACCAAAGGTGATATTAATCATCACATGATTGATAAAATCGACAAACGGGATCGCGCCCTGCATTTTCGCCAGCGCCTGGCCCGAGCGATGCAAGAGCGCAATGTCAGCCAAAGCGCCCTGGCACGCAGCATCGGGGTTGACCGATCTACCGTTTCGCAATTGCTGACCGGGGCGGGGGCACGCCTTCCGAATGCTCATGTCGTCGGCAGCTGCGCCTCGGCGCTTGGGGTTTCCGCCGATTGGCTTCTTGGGCTTTCCAACCGACCCGAAAGCGCGGCAGAACTATTGGCCAGTTCCCTCACCCTAACCGAGGCCGCCCGGGCATTGGTTGATGAGCGCATTTTTGAATGGCATCAAGAGGCCGCCGGCTACAAGATACGCTACGTTCCGGCTACCCTGCCCGACATGCTCAAGACCCGCGCCGTGCTTGAATGGGAATACGCTCCGCATCTCGGCCGTACTGCAGATCAAGCCATTGGCGCCTCGGCAGACCGGCTGGCATGGATGCGCAGCGCCCAGTCCGATTATGAGATTGCCATGCCGTTGTACGAGCTTCACAGCTTTGCCTATGCCACCGGTTACTACGAGGGACTACCGCTTCAGGTCCGATTGGATCAGATCGATCACCTGCTGTCGGTGTGCGAGCAGCTTTATCCACGTCTGCGCATCTATCTATTTGATGCAAAACGTCTTTACTCTGCCCCCGTCACGATATTCGGCCCACTTCTTTGCGTGTTCTATGCCGGAAGCCACTACATGGCTTTCCGAGACCGCGACCGGATTGAGGTCTTTACGCTCCATTTCGACCGGCTGGTTCGAGAGGCGGATATGACCGCGCGTGATTTTCCGGACCATCTGCAGCAATTGCGCTCAGAAATCTCTCAGACATGACCTGGGCTGAAAGCTGTAGTATAGTCACTTGGCGCGAAACTACAGACATTCCGATCTGAGATGGAGGATGACGGGAATGGACGCACTCAAAACCGCTGAATACGCACGTGCCCTTTATACGGCCCATGGCGATCGGGCCGAAGCCGAAGCTGCGCAGAAAATGCGCGAATGTGAAGCCGCCGGAAACCAGCAGGAGGCGCAGGACTGGCAAGCCGTCCGCAGCGCCATCCGCCAGATTCGGGGGCCAAATCAGGGCTGATTCACAGTTTCGGGTCAGGATTGACCGTATGACCATCCACCGCGATTACCTGACCCGACACCAGCCTCGCTGCATCTGAAGCCAGGAATACAGCCATGTTCGCAATGTCCTGCGCCTCTACAAAGCGGCCCATGGACGTGCCCGAGGCATAGCCGTCGTAAACCTGATCCCGAGTCATGCCCTTGGCATCGGCCTCGCGCTGCAACACGCCCTCCATGCGTGGTCCTTCAACCGAACCCGGGCAGATCACATTGCAGCGGATACCGTGCGGCCCAAGCTCCATCGCCAGCGTTTTGCCTAATCCCACCATGCCCCACTTGGCCGCCGCATACGGCGCGCGGTTGGGGTATCCGTACTGGCCTGCAGTCGATGAAGTGATCAAGATCGCGCCGCTGCGTTGCTGTTTCATCAGAGGTGCGGCGTATTTAGAGCACAAAAATGACCCCTCTAGATTGATGGAAAGGCATGACCTCCAATCCGTCAGGGAAACGTCCTCAACCGCTGCGGTGGGACCCGCTATCCCTGCATTCGCACAGAGCACATCAAGCCCGTCCCATTCGGTCTCAAGGTCAGTAAACGCAGCCGCGACAGCATCCTCATCCGACACATCAAGCTGGCTTTGCTTCCAATGCGCCGGGCAATCCGCCAACGCATCCGCATCAACATCCGCAACCCAGACCTGAGCCCCGGCAGCATCAAACGCTTCAGCCATGGCCCTGCCGACGCCAGAGGCGCCTGCGGTAATCAAGACCCGGCTGCTCATGCGGGCTTGCGGATCGCCGCGCCCGCGCCTTCGGGATAAGGCAACCCGGCCTGCGCCTCGGCAACCCGTGCCATCGCGGCCTCGATCTCTGGTGAAGGTGGGCTGGGGCGTCGGGTCTCAAGGCTGACATGCAAAAGAAAGCTTTCGCCTGTGGCCAACAGCGTTTCACCCTCGTACATGCTGTGGAAGACATGCAGCTTCTTGCCCTGCCCTAACAGCATCTGCGTACGGCATTCGATCCGCGACCCCGCATGGGACTCCTGCATGTAACGGATGTGATTTTCGGCAGTGAAATAGCTGCCGCCTGTCGCGATATACTCCATATCGCAGCCAATGATTTCCATGAAACGATCCGTGGCTGCTGCAAAGGCCTCCAGATATTTAGCTTCATTCATGTGGCCATTGTAGTCGGTCCAATCCAGCGGAACGGCGCGCGACAGCGTGAGGATCGGCTGGCTCAGATCCGCCTCGTCCAGCGTCGGCAGCGCTCCTGGCTTCAAGGCCGCATCATGCTGGTTCAATACTGCCCCTGCACCATAGTTCTGGGCCTTCAGCGCCCGCATCATACCAACGAGGTTATTGTCCCGGATACGCTCCAACTCGCGGATCGAGTGCTTGCCAGACTGCGCATCCGACTGATCCGCAATCAAGTCGACCAGTTCGTCGGTGAACTCAGGCACGTCCATGAGCTTGGTCCAGGGCCATTTCAGCGCCGGGCCGAACTGAGCCATGAAATGCCGCATCCCGGCCTCTCCACCGGCCACGCGATAGGTTTCGAACAGTCCCATCTGGGCCCAACGGATACCAAAACCCATGCGGATGGATTCATCGATCTCTTCGGTCGTTGCGATGCCGTCTTTCACCAGCCAAAGCGCCTCGCGCCACACCGCCTCGAGGAACCGGTCAGCAATATGCGCGTCGATTTCCTTCTTGATGTGCAGCGGGAAGAACCCCACCGAAGTCAAAAGATCTTTGGCCCGCGCGATCAAGTCAGGTGAATTCTTGTCGGTCGGAACCAGTTCGATCAGTGGTAGCAGGTAGACCGGGTTGAACGGGTGGGTCACCACGATCTGCTCGGGTCGCAACGCGCCTTCCTGTAACTCCGAGGGCTTGAACCCGCTGGTCGAGGACCCGATGATCGCATCTGGATCACAAGCCCCCTGCAAGCTCTTGTAAACCTTCAGCTTCAGATCGAGCCTTTCCGGTACGCTCTCCTGAATCCAGATCGCACCCTGAACTGCCTCACTGAGATCGTCATGAAAGCTCAGCGTCCCTTCGAGAGGCAGAGGTACATCGCTCAACCCCGGCAAAGAACGACGCGCGTTATCTAACACCTCACCGATCTTCCTCTCGGCTTCAGGGTCGGGATCGTATACCCGAACATCCCATCCGTTCAGCAGGAACCGGGCAGCCCACCCGCCACCGATCACTCCGCCTCCGATGATTGCTGCTGCTTTTGCTTGCTGTTCTTTGCCCACGATCCGCCTCTTCATCTGGCCAAAAATATCTCGGGGGTTTGGGGGCTGGCCCCCAATCCGCGACTACTTCGCAACCGGAGCCCGCTTAGTAAGCCCCAGCTTTTCACGTACTTCCTGCGGCCCGATCACCCGCGCGCCCATGTTTTCGATGATGCTGCCTGCACGCTCGACCAACTGCCAGTTTTCGGCCAGAACACCCTTTTCCAGCCACAGGTTGTCCTCCAGCCCGACGCGCACATTACCGCCCGCCAGAACCGAGGCCGCGACATACGCCATCTCATTGCGCCCCAGCGAAAACGCGCTGAACGTCCAGTCCTCCGGCACATTGTTCACCATCGCCATAAAGGTGTTGAGATCATCCGGAGCCCCCCACGGCACCCCCATACATAGCTGGACCAGAGCGTTCGGTTCCAGAACCCCCTCTTTCACCAGCTGCTTGGCGAACCACAGATGGCCGGTGTCGAAGGCCTCGATCTCGGGCTTCACGCCCAGATCGGTCATCATCTGCCCCATCGCCCGTAAGGCGCCGGGCGTATTGGTCATCACATAATCGGCCTCGGCAAAGTTCATCGTGCCACAATCCAGAGTACAGATTTCAGGCAAGCACTCCGCTACATGTGCAACACGTTCAGTCGCGCCGACCAAATCTGTTCCGGCCTCTGCCAAAGGCAGCGGATTTTCGATCCCGCCGAACACCATGTCTCCGCCCATGCCCGCCGTCAGGTTCAGAACCGCGTCTACTTCGGCGTCGCGAATGCGGTCCGTGACTTCACGGTACAGCGCCAGATCACGTGAAGGCGCACCGCTCTCGGGGTCGCGCACATGGCAGTGCACCACGGCCGCACCGGCTTTCGCTGCAGCAATTGCACTATCGGCAATCTGCTTCGGCGAACGCGGCACATGTGGGCTGCGATCCTGTGTCCCGCCCGAGCCGGTGACGGCACAGGTGATAAAGACTTCGCGGTTCATTTCCAAAGGCATGGCGTTATCCCCAGCTTATACCCGGTTTTACCGTGGGTTTTCCCCAGGCTTCTCCCCGGATTCCGATTTGCGTCAACGCCAACTCTGACGCAGCCTTGAGGGAACCACTTAGCAAAATGCGAATCAGACTTGATGAAATCCGCAAAAAACATACTGCAGCCCGAACATCGCGCCCTGAAAACGGCGGTGCTGGTGCTGGACGAATGCAACACACTCAGCTTCGCGGCCGCCGTCGATCCGATGCGTGCTGCCAACCGACTGGCGGATCGGCCCGCTTTTGATTGGGACTACGTCACGGCAACCGCAGAACCCGCGTTGCTGACCAGCGCTCTGAATGTGCAGGGCATTCCCCTGGCCCGGTTGCAGGGCTGCGATCTCTTGATCGTAGTTGCCGGATTCCAATTGGCCCGTCATGCGACGCCCAGCCTGCTCGCCGGGCTCCGCAGGATCGCGGCCACCGGTGCAACAATCGCCGGGATAGATGGCGGCCCCTGGTTACTGGCTGAGGCTGGATTGCTCGACGGTCACGCGGCGACGACCCATTGGGAGGATTTGGAGAACTTCGCTGCGCGCTTTCCCAATGTCGATGTGCGCCCTGACCGATTTACCGTCTCCGATACACGCCTAACCTCCGGCGGCGCCGTCCCGGCGATCGATATGATGCTCCATATTATTGCTGCACGTCATGGCGCGGGCTTTGCCGCCCGCGTGTCCGGGCTATTCCTCTATGAAGGTACGTCTCAGCCCTCAAAACCACAAAGCCGCACCGGTGCGCCGCACCGTCACACCGCGCTCACTGCCAAAGCCAACTCATTGATGGAATCCTCACTGGACGACCCCCTGTCCCTTGCGCACATCGCCGATAGACTCGGCACTAGTACGCGCACCCTGCAGCAGCAGTTCCGCCTGCGCCTGAATACAACTCCACAGGATCATTACCTGCAACTCAGACTGGCCGAGGCCCGCCGTCTGGTTACCGATACCGACCTGCCGCTGATGGACGTGGCGCTGGCCACCGGCTTCGCCTCGCAATCCAGCTTCGCCCGCGCGTTCCGAACCGCCCACGGCCTCACGGCTCGCGACCTCAGGCAAGACCGTACGCAACCAACCCATCACTGACACGATCCAACTTCATCTGGCATAAAATACCTCGGGGGAGTCGCCAAAGGCGACGGGGGCAGAGCCCCCATCCCTTCAATATGGCATCGGAAACGCCCGATGCGCCGCACTGATCTCGGCCATCACTTCGGACGACAGCTTCAAATCCTTACCCGCCAGAATATGTTCTAGCTGCGCTACATTTGTCGCGCCAAAGATGGTTGAGGCCATGAACGGACGGCTGCAACACCACGCCAGTGACATGTGGATCGGGTCCAGCCCATGCCGCGCGGCGACATCCAGATAAGCCGCCACTGCATCAAAAACGCGATCTGTTTTGCGCCCGCCCATATTCGGCACCAGCGCCATGCGTGATCCTTCTGGAACAGCACCACCTTGATATTTCCCAGTCAGGAAACCTGCCGCCAACGGTGAGAATGATAGTAACCCGACATCTTCCAGAAGACACAATTCAGCCAGGTCGGTATCGAATAACCGGCAGAGCAAAGAATATTCGTTCTGGATCGACGCGACCCGAGGTCCACTAACCTCATCCGATGCCCGCAACCACTGAGCGGTACCCCAAGCGCTTTCATTCGACAGACCAAAGGCGCGGATATTGCCCTTGTCCACCTGCGCCTGCAGAGCGATCAGGCTTTCGCGCATCTCGTCCATAATCTCGTCCCGGTTGTGACCCGAGGGTGCATAGTCCCAGTTCTGTCGGAACATGTAGCTGCCACGATTTGGCCAGTGGAACTGATAGAGATCTATACAGTCAGTCTGTAGACGACGCAGTGAACCCTCTATCGCCTCAGGTATGGTCTCTTTCGAGATTGGGGCGCCATTGCGCGCATGCACGAACCCTTCACCAGAGTGTTTCGTGGCCAGCACATAGTCCCCGCGCCGCGAAGGATTGGCGGCATTCCAATTGCCAAGAATCTCTTCGGTCCGCCCGACCGTCTCTGCCGAGATCGGGTTCACCGGATACATCTCAGCCGCGTCGACAAAGTTGATCCCACCCGCAAGCGCCATGTCCATCTGGCGGTGCGCCTCAGTTTCCGAGGTCTGAGTACCAAAGGTCATTGTCCCAAGACATAAATCCGACACCATGATCCCGGTGCGGCCCAAAGGCTTCATATCCATTTGAAATCTCCTAAAATATATTTGTGGCCGATCAAGCCTCGGCCTTTTTCTCCCATCGTCCGGATTCCTCGGACCAATACTGTGCCGAACACCCTGCCCCGGTCAGAGCCTTCCACTGCCCGCGCGCATGTTGAACCGCCTCCGGATCATTCCCGTCGAACAGAATGCAGACACGCTCCATGGTCGAAACTTCCTCCGCCTCAACCGTTGCCCCATCGACAGCCATTACACAGGTCGCGCCATTTGCTGCCCCTTGGCCGGTCGTCAGCAGAACGGGCTGTGCCGCGTCGTGCGGGCCACCTTCGCGGCCATGCGGCAGGAACCCGTCCTCAGGTCCCAGCCACAACTTCTCATCCAGCCAGTCCATCCGCGCAGGGTCGACACCCCGCACGGCAATCCGCCATCCGGCCTGCCGTGCCTTGTCGAGCAGCACAGGCAATGTGTGCTCCAACGGCTGACGGGTCAGGTGGTAGAAATAGACGGCACCCATGCGCTTACTCGAAATTGTCCTGCACGAACCGGCTTAGCGCGCGGACGCCCCAGCCCGTGGCCCCTTTCGGCGCATAAGAGGTCTCGGAAGAGACAGAGGCCACACCTGCGATATCCAAGTGAATCCACGGCGTCTCTTCCTTGACGAAACGCTGCAGGAACTGCGCTGCGGTGATCGAACCTGCGGGCCGCCCGCCCACGTTCTTCATATCCGCAATGCGCGATTTAAGTTGTTTGTCGTAGCCGTCCCCCAAGGGTAGCCGCCATGCGCCCTCGTCCTCGGCTTTGGCCGACTTCAGGAAGGCGTCGCAGAAGGTGTCATTGTTCGAAAACACACCCGCATTCTCATGCCCAAGACCAATGATCACCGCGCCCGTCAGTGTGGCCAGATCGATCATGCCCACTGGCTGGAACCGATCCTGCGCGTACCACATGACGTCACACAGAACCAAACGACCCTCGGCATCGGTGTTGATGATCTCGACAGTGTCGCCTTTCATCGAGGTGACGACATCGCCCGGACGGGTCGCATTGCCCGACGGCATGTTCTCGACCAACCCGACCAGCCCCACGACATTGGCTTTGGCGTTGCGCTTGGCCAACGCTCGCATGCTTCCGGCAACAACACCCGCGCCGCCCATGTCCATGGTCATGTCTTCCATGCCTCCGGCCGGCTTCAGCGAGATACCGCCGGTATCGAACACGACGCCCTTGCCGACCAAGGCCAGCGGCGCGTCACCCTTGTCGCCGCCGTCCCATTGCATCACCACAACTTTCGAGGGGCTGACCGAGCCCTGCCCGACGCTCAGCAACGTGCGCATGCCCAGTTCGGCCAGCTTGTCCTCTTCCAGAACCTCAACCTTCAGGCCCAGCGATTCCATCTCGACCAACCGGTCCGCAAACTCGGTTGTCGTCAGCACATTCGCGGGTTCATTTGTCAGATCCCGTGTCATGCGCACGCCATCTGCGACGGCATAGAGCGGCGCAAATTCGGCCTCGGCCTCTTCCGGCTTGGAATGACCGATGACAATCTCACCCGCCGGATCGGAATCCTTGGTCTTGTGGACATCGAAATCATAGGCCCGCAGCACCATGCCCAAGGCCAGTTCTTCGATCCGCGCGTGATTGGCGGCCATGACCAGAATGGGTTTGCCCGCTGCAGCTTTCGCCAGATTGGCCCCGGCTTTGCGCGCCTCGTCAGAATCGGGGCGGCGCGGCAGCACCAGAATATCCAGCGCCTCGGCCACCATCCCGGCAGGCCAGGCCAGCGAGATCACATCACCCGATTTGACCTTGCCGAACCGCTCGCTTTCAACCAGCCGTGCAACGGCGCCCTTGGTCAGGCGATTGGCCCGACGCGCGGCGGGGCTCATCTTGCCGTCGGCGGGAATGAGAATGGCCACGCGCCCTTCGGTCTGCGCTATCGCATCTAGGTCAAAGGGGGTGAATCGGACGGGCACAAGACTGCTCATATCATTCTCCTGAAAAATGCGTTGCCCAAGACCTAGCCCGCGCAGCCACCGTTGACCAGATAGCAGTTTTCCCCGCCGGGCAATTGCATTATGGTCTCGCGAAAATAACGGCAGGCTCGGGGGAGAGAACGTGACACCAATCGGCAGTTACAGGCCGTCGCGCATGATTCCATGCCCGATCGTGATTCTTGGATGCCGGGGTCTGACGGGGATGCCCACGTGATCCTCGACCGCTATTTTGCCCGCCGCTTTATTCAAAGCTTTCTTGTTATCGGCGGTATTTTTCTGACCTTGATGATCCTGATCGATCTGATCGAACAGGTGCGGCGGTTCGATGGTGTTGACCTATCCTTTGGCCAGTTGCTGCAACTGACGTTGCTGAACACACCGGCCGCGATCAGCGAGATGTTACCCCTGCTGATGATCCTGGCCACCATCGCGCTGTTTGTCGGCCTCGCCCGCAGCTCCGAACTGGTGGTGACCCGCGCAATCGGGCGATCCGGTATCCGAGCCCTGCTAGCGCCCGTGTTGCTTGCGCTGACCATCGGCGCACTTGCTGTGACTTTGCTGAATCCCATCGCGGCCGCGACGTCGGAAGAGTTCCAACGTTTGTCCGATGGCTATCGCAACCAGGGTGGTTCAGCCCTGTCCATCAGCCGCGAGGGGTTGTGGTTGCGCCAGAGCTCAGCCAACGGTCAGTCGGTGATTCACGCAACCGGCACTGTCAATGGCGACCGGTTCGCCCTGCGGAACGTGACCATCACAACGTTCTCATCCGACGGCAAGCCGAACCAGCAAATCTCGGCCCAGAAAGCTGATCTGGAGGATGGATTCTGGACCTTGCATCAGGCCAAAATCTGGCCCATTCAGGACGACCTCAATCCCGAAGCAAATGCCACCAGCCATGAGATCCTGAACCTACCCACAACGCTGACCAGAGACCGGATTCTGGACACTCTCGGGCAAAAGGATTCAGTTTCGGTCTATGATCTGCCGCAGTTGATTCGTGATCTGGGCGAGGCGGGATTTTCAACCAAGCAATATGAGGTCTGGCTGCAAGTACAACTTGCGCGACCCCTGTTTCTGGTTTCGATGGTTCTGATCGGGGCCGCCTTCACAATGCGCCATGTCCGGTTCGGCGGCACCGGAGTTGCCGTGCTGACCGCTGTATTGCTGGGGTTCGGTATCTACTTCATCCGGAATTTCGCCCAAATTCTTGGCGAAAACGGGCAATTACCTATTCTGGTCTCGGCCTGGGCCCCACCCTTTGCGGGCATTCTACTGTCTCTGGGCCTGTTGCTCCATGCGGAGGATGGCTGATGCGCTCCGTCCTGTCTTTGTTGCTGTCGAGCGCACTGATCCTCTCGCTGCCAGCAGCAGTTGCCGCACAGTCCGAACCAGAAGGTGCCGCCAGCGAGGCTGACGCGACTGAACAGAATCAACCCGCCCTACTGGTGGCCGATGAGATATTCATTACCCCGGATCGCAAACTGGTCGCAGAGGGGAATGTCGAGGCCTTCCAAGGCGACGTCAAACTGACAGCGCAAAGCGTCACCTATGATCGCGAAACCGGCGAGTTGACCCTGACCGGCCCAATCCGGATCGATCAGGGCGGAAACAGCACATTGCTGGCCGATTCCGCGCAGTTGGACAGCGGGATACAAAATGGCCTTTTGATGGGTGCGCGCATGGTCTTTGACCAGCAAGTGCAGATCGCCTCAGTCCAGGCCACCCGTGCGGCAGGTCGCTACACGCAATTCAGCAAGGTCGCCGCAACCTCATGTCATGTCTGCGCGAATGGCAGACCCCCGATCTGGCAAATTCGCGCCCGTAAAGTGACCCATGACCAGCTTGAACGGCAGCTCTATTTCGAAGGCGCACAGTTCCGAATACTTGATGTCCCGGTCTTCTACTTTCCCACGCTGCGCCTACCCGACCCGACACTTGAGCGGGCGACCGGCTTTCTCGTGCCGTCGATCCGCACCACTTCGCAACTGGGCACTGGCGTTCAGGTGCCGTATTTCTTCAAGATCGGAGATCACAAGGACCTGACTCTGACGCCGTATCTGTCGTCCAAGACCCGCACACTTGGGTTTCGTTACCGACAGGCATTCAAACGCGGGCGCATTCGGCTGCGGGGCTCTTATACACGCGACGACCTGCAGCCCGGTCAGGATCGGGGGTATTTCTTCGCCGATGGCCGGTTCGGTCTTGGAAATGACTACCGGCTGACATTCGACATCAAAACAACTTCGGATGACTCGTATCTGGCAGATTACGGCTTGCCCGATTTTGACCGCCTTCGTAGCGAAATTGCACTTGAGCGGATCAAGCGTGATACGGCGTTCAGAACCAGCTTCATCCACTACAAGTCCCTTCGGGATAGCGAAAATCAGGATGAAATCCCATCGCGTGTCTTCGACATCAACTATCGAAAGCGACTCTTCCCCAGCACCTTAGGAGGTGAAGTTGAACTAAGCCTCGATGGTCACACCCACACGCGAACCAGTGACGAAGATATTATTGGTCGCGACGTCGCCAGGGCAACATTCGATGCGGAATGGCTGCGCAACTGGACCTTTGCGACCGGATTACGTGCAGAAGCATTGGTGGGCGCGTCAGTGGATACGTTCAATATCCGCAATGACAGCGAGTTTCCGAACAATGTAACCCGCTCGACCCCGCGTGCAGCTTTTACCCTGCGCTACCCCATGCTGCGCCGCGAGCAGTCCGGTGCAACACAAATCCTTGAGCCAATCGCGCAAATTGGTTGGACGCATGTTTCGAACAATGACGTTCCCAACGATGAAAGTACCTTTCAGGAACTCGATCAGGGCAATCTTTTGTCCCTTTCGCGCTTTCCGGCCCCCGACCGCCGCGAAGACGGTGCAACAGCCGTTGTGGGCCTGAACTGGTCTCGGTACAACGCTGACGGCTGGCGGGCGCTGGCGACAATCGGACAGGTCTTCCGGTCCGATGCGGATCCGGATTTCACGCTCACATCGGGGCTGCAGGGTACCAAGTCCGACATTCTGCTTGCCGGGCAATTGAATAACGGCAAGGGGCTGACATTGGCCGCGCGTGGGCTTTTAAACAGCGATTTCAGTTTTACCAAAGCTGAAATTCGTGCAGGCTGGTCTAGTGGAGATACGGCAATCTCCGGCGGTTACATCTGGCTCGAACCTGATCCTGCTGAAGCGAATAATGATGAAATCTCGGAATTACGGGTGAGCGGTCGCTACCGCGTAGATCAGAATTGGTTGACCCGAGCCAACGCACGCTATGATTTCAGCGAATCTGAACCACTCCGCCTTGGGTTCGGCGTGACCTACGAAAATGAGTGTGTGCAGGTAAATGTGAACGTCAACAGACGCTTTACCTCCACATCAAGTATTGAGCCTTCGACAGAATTCGGCTTTACCGTTGCCCTGACAGGGTATTCCGTCGAAGGCGATGGACAGAAGTTTAAGAGAAGATGCAGTTGATCTCAGGTTTCACAAAATCTCTCCGCTCTGGCTGCCGTAGATCGGTGCTGCCGGTGCTGGCTGCCGCGCTTGTTGCAATGGCCACACCACAGGTCCAGGCTCAAAGCCTGTTCTCGCCTGCAATCCGGGTCAATCAGGACATTGTCACCTGGTATGAGCTTCAACAACGTCAGCAGTTTCTCGAACTGCTCGGCGTTCCGGGCAGTTCCGAGCGCGAAGTCCGCGAAGCCTTGATCGAGGATCGTTTGCGCAAACAGGCGATGCGCGATGCCGGCATCGAAGCCGCGCCCGAAGATATCCAGACCGGGATTGATGAATTCGCCTCGCGTGGCAACCTCAGCAGCGAAGAGTTTCTGCAACTGCTCAACGATGCGGGCGTATCAAAGGAAACCGTACGGGATTTTGTCGCCGATCAATTGTCCTGGCGCGACTTTGTCAGTACCCGCTTTCTGTCGCAGGCTCGCCCCTCGGAAGATGAGATCAACCGTGCTTTGGGTCAGGGTGGCGGCGGCGGCCTGCAGGTTCTGTTGTCCGAAATTATCATTCCGGTAACACCGCAGACCCTGGCGCAGGCTGAAGCCCTGGCCGATGAAATCTCACAGCTTCCCGATCAAGACAGCTTTTCTTCGGCTGCTACGCAATACTCTGCCGCTGCCACACGCGAGAATGGCGGGCGACTGGATTGGCTGTCGCTCAACAACCTGCCTCCGGCCCTGCAACCCGTCATTCTGGGCTTGAAAAACGGTGAGATCACTGACCCACTTTCGCTCCCGAACGCCGTGGCTCTGTTCCAGATGCGCGGCATCCGCGAAGTTGCCGCAGGTGCCCCAACCTATTCCGAGATCGACTACGCGATCTACTACCTTCCCGGCGGCCGCAGCGCCGAAACGCTTGCAAAAGCCGAAAAGCTCAAGGAAGAGATCGACACCTGCGATGACCTCTACGGCATCGCCAAAGATCAATCGCCCGACGTGCTGGAACGCCTTACCCAAAGCCCCTCGGCGATTCCACGCGACGTAGTGTTTGAGCTGGCCAAGCTTGATCCAAATGAGGCATCGGCCACGCTGACGCGCAACAACGGGCAGACGCTGATGTTCCTGATGCTGTGCAATCGCACCCGCAACCTGGGCGAAGATACCACCCGTGTGGACGTGGCAAACGCACTGACCCAGCAACGGTTACAGGCCCTTGCAAACAGCCTGCTGGAACAGCTGAGGGCCGACGCTGTCATCATCGAACAATGATCGCCCCAATCGCGCTAAGCTGTGGTGAGCCCGCCGGGATCGGACCCGAAATCGCAGCCAAAGCTTGGGCAGCCCTGCGCGATACCTGTCCGTTCTTCTACATCGGCGACGCATCACATTTGCCCGATGGAACACCCATTACCCGGATCGCCGACCCGTCTGAGGCAATATCGGCCAGCGCCTCGGCCCTCCCGGTTCTGCATTTCGACTTCCCCGCCCCGAACACGCCCGGCCACCCTGATCCGGCTAACGCACTTTCGGTCATCGATTCTATTGAAAAGGGTGTTGAGTTGGTGAGTTCCGGTGCAGCTTCTGCACTTTGTACCGCGCCGATCCACAAAAAGGCGCTGATCGACGGTGCGGGCTTTGCCTTCCCTGGCCATACCGAATTTCTTGCGGCGTTGGCAGGCCGGTCGCGCGTGGTAATGATGCTTGCCAGCGAACAGCTCCGCGTGGTTCCGGCCACCATCCACATCCCGCTCTCCCAGGTCCCAAGCGCACTCACCCCAGAAGTGCTGCAAGAAACCATCGAGATCACCGCCCAAGGCCTGCGCACCCAATTCGGCATCCCCCACCCTCGCATCGCCATCGCGGGGCTGAACCCCCATGCTGGCGAAGGCGGGAAAATGGGTACGGAAGAGCTTGACTGGATCGCGCCACTGATCGCAGACCTCAATCCAGTCGATTGCACCGTGACCGGACCCCACCCGGCAGACACTATGTTCCACGCCGCGGCGCGCACGCGATATGATGCCGCGATCGCGATGTATCACGACCAGGCCCTGATCCCGATCAAGACACTGGATTTCGACCGCGGTGTGAACGTAACCTTGGGCCTGCCCTTCGTCCGGACCTCGCCGGATCACGGCACCGCTCTGGACATCGCGGGCCAAAGCCGCGCGACCGCCACCAGCCTGATCGAGGCCCTGAAACTCGCCCAGCGAATGGCGCAGTCCCGCTAATGCTTCATCTGGCCCCAAATACCTCCGCCGGAGGCAAAAAAATCTCTGGCGCTCTCCCCGCAACCCGCGCGACGGTAAAGTCATGAGCGCCATCGACTCCCTTCCCCCGCTGCGCGAGGTTATCGCAACTCACCAGCTTTCGGCCCGCAAGTCGCTGGGCCAAAACTTCCTGCTCGACCTCAACCTGACAGCCAAGATCGCGCGGCAGGCGGGTGACCTGACTCAATGCGATGTCCTTGAAATCGGCCCAGGCCCCGGAGGTCTGACTCGCGGGCTTCTGTCCGAAGGCGCGCGCAAGGTCGTGGCCGTGGAAAAGGACACCCGCTGCATCGCCGCCCTGAACGACATCGCCACCGCCTATCCGGGCCAGCTGGAAGTGATCAACGGCGACGCGCTGGAAATCGACCCGCTGGCCCATCTGACGCCTCCGATCCGGGTGGCCGCCAACCTGCCCTACAATGTCGGGACCGAGCTTCTGGTCCGCTGGCTCACCCCGCCCGAATGGCCGCCCTTCTGGCAGAGCCTGACCCTTATGTTTCAACGTGAAGTGGCCGAGCGGATCGTCGCCCAACCCGGCAGCAAGGCCTATGGCCGCCTCGCCATCCTTGCCCAATGGCGGGCCGAAGCGCGCATTGCAATGTCCCTGCCACCCGGAGCCTTCACTCCACCGCCCAAGGTCTCAAGCGCCGTGGTTCACCTGACTGCCCTGCCCGAACCCCGCTATCCCGCTGACGCCGCAACCCTGTCGCGCGTGGTTGCCACAGCCTTCAATCAGCGCCGCAAAATGCTGCGGGCCTCACTGAAAGGGGCAGCGCCAGATATCGAGGACCGCCTGATCGCAGCCGGTATCAAACCCACCGACCGTGCCGAGCAGATCCCGCTCGAAGCCTTCTGCGCGCTCGCGCGCGAAATTCGCAAACCCTGAACGAAAAAACCCCAGGCCTTTGCCCGGGGTTTTCATTCAATTCATGATCAAAAAGCGCTTATTCAGCTGCCTCGGGTGCGTCGCCCTTGTCAGCGGGTGCATCCTCAGCCGCAGGGGTGGCAGCCTTTGGCTTCCGGGTGCGCGGGCGGCGCGGCTTTTCCTTACGCTCGGTCGCTTCGGGTTGCTCGGCATCCTTGCTTTCCGGCGTCTCGACCAGCCCTGTATCGGGCGCAGCCGCCTCATTCCCGAAATCCACAACGTCCGGCTGCGGAGCCTCGGCCGGATCGGCCTGACGGGCTGCTTCGCGTTCCTGACGCTCGGCGCGTTCACGATCACGCTCAGCCTGTCGTTCGCGGTTCTGGCGCTCTTGTTCTTCGCGGCGCGCTTCGATCTCGCGCTGCGCTTCGCTTAGCATGCGCAGATAGTGCTCGGCGTGTTGCTGAAAGTTCTCAGCCGCCACGCGGTCATTCGACAACTGGGCGTCGCGCGCCAATTGGTTGTATTTGTCAATGATCTGCTGCGGTGTGCCACGCACCTTGCCTTCGGGGCCCGAGCTGTCAAAAACCCGGTTTACGACGTTTCCGCCAGAAGGACGATTGCGGTTGTTCTTGGCCCGCGAGCGGGATTTGGAAGATCTCATCTTACTTTACGTCAGCCTTATCAATTCACTGTCGATCAACCCGTATCTAACGCTGCTCAGTGGCTTGTGCCGTTACGCG
Organism: Ruegeria sp. B11; assembly: GCF_056539785.1. NCBI lineage: Bacteria > Pseudomonadati > Pseudomonadota > Alphaproteobacteria > Rhodobacterales > Roseobacteraceae > Ruegeria > Ruegeria sp. B11. The sequence goes on from NZ_JBQFVO010000001.1 coordinate 730,209, forward strand.
CTATCGACTTTTTGGGCTTGGCGTCAGGGGTGCGCTGAAACAGCGTCAACCTCGCCGACTAATCCTGAGTAAACATGTCCTGAGCGTTCAGACAAGGGGATTCTCGAAAATGTCGCAGCTTTTTTACATCAATCGGCATTTTTCGGCCTCAGTTTCGCTTAGAAGGCGGCATTCTGGCCCCCACAACACGATCACGCCCGTCCAGATCTGGGATCACCTTTACGCCGGTCAAACCAGCGGCATCAAAAAGGGCAGAAACATAAGCGCCCTGTGTCGGGCCAATTTCAACCAGGATACGCCCGCCGGGCATCAGATAATCCGGGGCCGACGCCGCAATACGGCGATAGGCATCCAAACCGTCGCCCTCATCCGTCAGCGCCATGCGCGGCTCATGTTCGCGCACTTCAGGGGAAAGCGCATGCATCTCGTCCGCTGAAATATAGGGCGGATTCGAAACAATCAGATCGAACTGACCCTCAATGTTTTCGAACCAGTCAGATTGCCGAATCTCGGCGCGCGCCTGTACCTTATGCTGAACCGCATTGGCGCTGGCCTGCAGACAGGCAGCTTCGCTGAGGTCGGCGCCGACGCCCGAGGCACTCGCCCGCTCGGCCAGCAAGGTGATCAGGATACAGCCCGAGCCCACACCCAAATCGAGTACATGGTCAAACGGCTCACTCAGCGCCGCCTCGATCAAAGCCTCGGTTTCGGGGCGTGGATCAAGCACATCGCGGCTGACCCGGAACCGGCGGCCATAGAATTCCCGCTCGCCCAACAGATGCGACACCGGCACACGGATGGCCCGCAGCGAAATTAGCTGGTCATAGCGTTCCGCAATATCGACAGGCAGTTCTTCGGGCGCGATCAGAGTCACCCGGCTGGCCTCGATCCGCGCCGCATGCGCCAGCAGCACCCGCGCATCCCGCGCTGGATCAGGCACACCGGCTGCGCGCAAACGTGCGGTTGCAGCGACCATGGCCTGCGCGGCTGTCAGCGCCGCAATCATTGCGCCATTTCGGCCAGAAGCCGAGCCTGATCATCTGCGGTCAGCGCGTCGATCACCTCATCAAGATCGCCCTGCATCACCTGATCCAGCTTATAAAGCGTCAGGTTGATGCGGTGATCCGTCATGCGGCCTTGCGGGAAGTTATACGTCCTAATCCGTTCCGACCGGTCACCTGAACCGACCTGACTGGCGCGATCCGCCGAGCGTTCGCTGTCGATCCGCTGCCGTTCAAGATCATAAAGGCGCGTTTTCAGCACCTGCATCGCTATCTCACGGTTTCGGTGCTGGGATTTCTCGGAACTGGTCACCACGATACCGCTGGGCAAGTGGGTAATCCGCACAGCAGAATCCGTCGTGTTCACGTGCTGCCCCCCAGCGCCCGAGCTGCGCATCGTGTCAATACGGATGTCATTGGCATCGATCTGAATGTCCACATCCTCGGCCTCTGGCAAAACCGCCACCGTCGCCGCCGAGGTATGAATGCGCCCACCGCTTTCGGTTTCGGGCACGCGTTGCACGCGATGCACGCCGGATTCGTACTTCATCCGCGCAAAGACATTGTCGCCCTTGATATGTGCCACCACCTCTTTGACCCCACCAAGATCAGACGCTTGTTCCTCGATGATCTCGAACTGCCAGCCCCGCGCTTCGGCATAGCGTTGATACATGCGCAACAGGTCTCCGGCGAACAGCGCGGCCTCATCCCCGCCGGTGCCGGGGCGAATTTCCAGCATTGCCGGGCGCGCATCAGCCGCATCTTTGGGCAACAGCGCCAGCTGCAAGGCATGCTCCGCCTCGGGGATACGCGCCTGCAGTTCTGGAATTTCCTCTTCGGCTAGCTCTTTCATGTCCGGGTCGGACAGCATTGCCTCGGCCTCGGCCAGATCTGAAACCAGCTGACGCCACGCCATGATCTGATCGACCACCGGCTTGAGGTCGGAATATTCCTTTGCCAAAACTGCAATATCCCCGCCCGAGGCACCATCCGCCATGGCCGCTTCGAGGTATTGGAATCGCTGAGTTATCTGTTCAAGGCGTTCTTCGGGGATCATCCGCGCGGTGTCTATCATCCAGAGGCTTTGGTCAAGGCCCTGCCTTGTGCTAGGCTTGGGCCATGAAGCGACTGATCTTAGCCCTGACACTCATTGCGACGCCCGGAATGGCCGATGTTGTTGGCCCCGGAGGCAAGGTGCAAGATTGCTATTGCACCGACAAATCCGGCACCCGCATCGAGTTGGGAGAGATGATATGCCTGCAGGTCGACGGCCGCATGTTCATGGCCCAATGCCAGATGTCGCTGAACGTGCCCATGTGGCGCGAGGTGCAAGAGGGCTGTTTGTCGTCAGGGTTGCAGCAAAGCAAGCCATTGGGTGACCCGGTCCCGATTAACGCCGAAATCTTTCCGGCCAAATCTTAATCTGGCATAGATACGCAGCGTATCACCGTCTTGCTGCACGGTGGTGTAGTCGGGAAACCCGAATACCTTGGTACGGGTGATATAGGTGATCATGCCCTCTTCTAGAGATCCGGCCAGAACACTGGTGCGTGGTGTTGCGCGCGCAATTTTATCGAGACGCGCCAGCCCATCAGGACCGGTTTCGACGACTCGAACGACACCACCCTTCAGGTCTCGTTCCGCGTCTTCAGGGGCCACATGCCAGCGCACAGGATCTGAAGGCGCAAGTCTGATATAGGCACCCATTGCAAGGCCCACCGCAATCAACAGCCACAGCACCATTTTCATCTGCCCATTCATTCCCGCTATGCCCTGCTTACTCGGTCAGAGGATGGCGTCGCACCCCTATCGTGACGTCACTCCGGGCAGAATGCACAGCATCTCGAACAGTAGATTGGCTGCGGTCAGTGCCGTATTGCCCGACGGATCATAGGGTGGAGATACTTCGACCAGATCGCAGCCCACCACGTTCATGCCCGCCAGCGCATGGATCAACTGCAGCGCCTGCGGAGTGGTCAGACCTGCGATCTCGGGCGTGCCTGTTCCGGGTGCATAGGCCGGATCGAGGCTGTCGATATCGTAGGTGATATAGACCGGGTGATCGTCAACAGTTTTACGGATCAAAGAGCCGATTTCGGTCAGGTTCTGTTGCCACAGCTCCCACGCCGGGTACTGACGGAACCCCCAACCCTGTGCCTCGGTAAAGTCGCTGGCGGCGTAACCCGAGCCTCGAATGCCGATCTGAAAGGTCTTGTCAGGGACAATCAGCCCTTCCTCATAGGCGCGCCGGAAGACAGTGCCGTGGGTTTCCATTTCACCGAACATCTCATCATTCACGTCAGCATGAGCGTCCACGTGCACCAGAGCCACAGGCCCGTGCTTGGCTGCCATCGCCCGCAGGATCGGCAAAGTGATCGAGTGATCCCCACCTATCGCCACTGGTACAACACCTTGCGCCAAAATGCCGTCATAGCTTTCCTTGATGATCCTAAGACTATCGGCGAGCGAGAAAGTGTTGATCGCCAGATCGCCGATATCTGCGATCTGCAAATGGTCGAACGGTGCCGCGCCATTGGACATGTTATAGGGCCGGATCATCGCACTTTCACTGCGAATCTGCTTGGGTCCGAACCGTGTGCCCGACCGCCACGAAGTGCCGATATCCATCGGAACCCCGAGGATCGCCACATCCAGCCCGTCCAGCGACGACGCCTGTGGCAACCGCATAAACGTGTTCGGCCCCGAAAACCGTGCCAGATCATTGCCGCCAATCGGTTGGTTGTATTGGGTCATGTGATGTCTCCGATCCGGTGCCTTAACCAAGCAGATACCGGGATTATGCCTAACCAAAGGTTAAGGCTTCACCAGCTTGTTCCACCCCAAAAGGCAAATGATCTGTGTTGCCACATGAGCCCCCGCAATCGCCGTCGCACCAGAGGTATCGTATGGCGGAGATACCTCAACCACATCGCCGCCCTTGATGTTGATCCCGGCAATGTCGCGCAGGATGATTTGCGCCTGGATGGAGCTCAGCCCACCCCAGACCGGCGTACCAGTACCGGGCGCAAAAGCAGGGTCCAGACCGTCGATGTCGAAGCTCAGGTACACGGGGCTGTCGCCCAGAATACCCCTGATCTTCTGCGCCACCGCGGCTGGGCCGGATTCGTAAACCTCGCGCGCGTCGATGATGTTGACGCCCAACGTGTCTTCGTTGGTGGTGCGAATGCCCACCTGAACCGAGCGTTTCGGATCAACCAACCCCGATTTTACCGCCTTGTAGAACATCGTTCCGTGGTCCACGCGGGACATGTCGTCATCTGCCCAGGTGTCGGTATGCGCATCGAATTGCAGCAGTGACATTGGCCCATATTTCTCGGCATAGGCCTTAAGGATCGGGAAGCTGATATAGTGATCCCCTCCCAGCGTGACCGAAGCCACATCCGCCGCCAAAATGGTACGGATATGATCGGTCAGCGTGTCGGGAAAGGCCGGGATATTGGCATAGTCATAGGCCATATCTCCATAATCCACGATCGCCAACTCGCTGAGCGCGTCAAAGGGCCAGCCATAGGGTGCATCCGGGGATTGCAACGCGCTCGCCTCACGGATTGCGCGCGGCCCCAGACGGGTTCCGGGGCGATTTGTCACCGCCTGATCGAAAGGCACGCCGGTTACCGCGATATCCGCACCCGTCAGGTCTTTGGTATAAAGCCGCCGCAGGAATGAAGTCGCGCCGCCAAAGGTGTTTTCATAGGACAGCCCCTTAAGATCGGGGTTGGTGAATGCCTCATCCACCTGGTTCTTTGCATCTTCCAGTGCCATGTCTTTTCCCTGTCAGCCCAACGGCTGTGCCTTTTCGACGATCCGTGCGAAGAAGGACGCTCCGATCGGCGCGACGTCGTCATTGAAGTTGTATTTCGGATGGTGCAGCCCCGCGCCATCTCCTTGCCCCATGAACAAGTAAGCACCAGGTCGGGCCTGCAGCATGTAGGAAAAATCTTCTGCCCCCATCTCACGCCCAGCATCATCTTTCACGCGTTCCGTGCCGGATACATCCCGCGCCACTTCAGCCGCGAATGCCGCCTTGTCGGCGTCATTGATGGTGGCAGGATAACCCTCCTGATAGTCCAGCTTGGCCTCAACACCGTACGAGGCCGCCTGCCCTGCCACGATCTGCGCCATTCTCTCTTTGACCATCCTTTGCACGGCCGGATCAAAGGTGCGAACGGTGCCGTTCAGATAAGCGGTGTCAGGGATCACGTTATTCACTGTTCCGGTGTGTATCTGCGTCACCGACACCACCAGATCGTCCAGCGCATAGTGGTTGCGGCTGACGATGGTTTGGATCGCCTGCGCCATTCCGCAAGCCGCCATCACCGGGTCGCGCGTCTCATGCGGCATGGCCCCGTGGCCGCCCACGCCCTGAATATGGATCTCAAACGTATCTACTGCGGCCATCAGCGGCCCCGGCGTGGTTTCGAACAGCCCCTCGGGCCGACCCGGAGTGTTATGGATGCCGTAAACCTCAGAGATATTGAACCGATCCATGATGCCTTCTTCAACCATCACGCCCGCGCCGCCGCCCTCTTCCTCGGCAGGCTGAAAGATCAGCGCAACGCGGCCCGCGAAATTCCGCGTTTCGGCCAGATAGCGCGCAGCACCCAGCAGCATGGTTGTGTGCCCGTCATGACCGCAGGCATGCATCTTACCGGGGTTCTTCGAGGCGTAATCCACGCCCGTTTCCTCGGTAATCGGCAATGCATCCATGTCAGCGCGCAGACCAATAGTCGGTCCCTCGCCCTGCCCGTTGATGATCGCGACCATGCCGGTTTTGGCGATTCCCTCATGCAGTTCATCCACCCCAAACTCGCGCAGACGCTCGGCCACAAAGGCGGCGGTCTCATAGCATTCGAACTCCAATTCGGGGATGGTGTGAAGGTGCTGGCGCCACTTGGTCATATCAGCGGCGTAATCGGCAATTCGGTTGACGACGGGCATCTGGGGTGGACTCCTGATCCTGACTGCGGGATGGATGCATCTGACACCGGAACGAAAGGGTTCGCAATGGCCGAAAATCCTCTGATCCACAACACGGACGCAGGTATCGAGCGTTTGCTGGAAATCATGCGCCGCCTGCGCGACCCTCAATCCGGTTGCCCGTGGGATATCGAACAGGATTTTTCGACCATCGCGCCCTATACGATCGAAGAAGCCTATGAAGTCGCCGATGCCATCGAACGCGAGGCTTATGACGAATTGAAGGGAGAGCTGGGCGACCTGCTGTTCCAATCCGTCTTCCACGCGCAAATGGCTGAAGAGGCTGGGCATTTTACCTTTCAGGACGTGGTGCGCACCATGTCGGACAAGATGGTTACCCGTCACCCACATGTTTTCGGTGATGAGTCCCGAGACAAGTCGGCGGATCAACAGACAAAGGACTGGGAAACCATCAAAGCCGCCGAACGTGCGGGCAAAGAACAAAAAGGTGCACTAGACGGTGTCGCCGCCAACCTGCCCGCCCTGCTACGCGCACATAAGCTGCAGAAACGTGCCGCGCGCGTAGGGTTCGACTGGCCTGACGCCAGCCATGTGCTCGCCAAGATCACCGAGGAAGCCGCTGAGCTGGAAGAGGCGTGCGACAGCATGGATGCCGACGCGCTTGAGGATGAATTCGGCGATCTGCTGTTCGTGATTGTCAACCTCGGCCGCCACTTAGGCATCGAACCCGAGGCCGCCCTGCGCCGCACAAACGCCAAGTTTACTCGTCGTTTTGAGAAGGTCGAAGCCCGGCTGGCCGAACGCGGAAAAACGCCCACCCAAAGTGATCTGGCCGAAATGGACGCACTGTGGGACCAGGTGAAAATCGAGGAACACCGCGCCAACGGCAAACTCCCGCCGGTGGATGCTCCGGCAGGCACGTAATTCGGCTAGACAAGTCCCGCGACACTTGCGAGTGTCCGACCTTCACCGCCCCCGGAGACCCCCATGCCCCGCAAGATCATAATCGACACCGATCCCGGACAGGACGACGCCGTCGCCATTCTTCTGGCGCTTGCCAGCCCCGAAGAGATCGAGGTTCTGGGCATCACCGCCGTCGCTGGAAACGTGCCTTTGGAGCTGACCGCCAAAAACGCCCGCATCGTGTGCGAGTTGGCGGGGCACACCGAAATCCCCGTCTACGCCGGATGCGATCGCCCCCTGAAACGCCCGCTCATCACCGCCGAGCATGTGCATGGTAAAACAGGGCTCGACGGCCCTGTTTTGCCAGATCCTGAAATGACTTTGGCCGAGGGTCACGCGGTCGATTTTATCATTGATACCCTACGCGCGCATGAGCCCGGTACAGTGACGCTCTGCCCTCTGGGGCCGCTGACGAACATCGCCACTGCCTTCCAAAAAGCGCCCGACATCATCGACCGGGTGCAGGAAATCGTTCTGATGGGTGGTGCGTATTTTGAGGTTGGAAACATCACACCAGCAGCTGAATTCAACATTTATGTCGACCCGGAAGCTGCTGATATTGTGTTTAAATCCGGCATTCATGTCGTCGTAATGCCATTGGATGTCACACATGATGCGCTGGTCACACCCCATCGCAATGATGCATTCCGGGCATTGGACAGCAAGGTGGGCCATGCAGTGGCAGAGATGACCGATTTCTTCGAACGTTTCGACAAGGAAAAATACGGATCGGAGGGCGCACCGCTGCACGACCCCTGCGTCACCGCCTATCTGATCCGACCCGAGTTGTTCTCGGGCCGCCACATCAATGTTGAGATCGAAACCCAATCAGAATTGACGTTGGGCATGACAGTGGCCGACTGGTGGCGGGTCACTGATCGCGCACCAAACGCCATGTTCATGGGTGACGTGGATGCCCAAGGTTTCTTCGACCTGCTCACAGAAAGACTTGCCCGCCTATGACCGCCGCACTCCGCCTTGCCCGCCCCGACGATCTGGACCGACTGATGGCGCTGGTCGCAGCGTTTCACTCGGAATCCGGCATCGCGCAGGATGACGAGAAACGTCGCAACGCGCTGGCCCCTCTGCTGGATGGAATACCCCATGGGTGCATATATCTGATCGGTCCGGGCCGCGCGCCGCTGGGCTATGTCATCCTCACCTTCGGCTGGTCGGTCGAGTTTGGTGGCATGGATGCCTTTGTAGATGAGATTTACATCCGCCCCGCCGTTCGCGGACGCGGTATCGCCACCGAAGTGCTGCATGATCTCCCCAAGGCGCTGGCCGAGGCCGGTCTGACCGCCCTGCATCTTGAGGTCGACCGAACCAACGAAACCGCGCAGAAACTATACCTGCGGTCAGGTTTTAAACCGCGCGATCGCTACATGCTGATGAGCAAATCGCTTTAGCGCGATTCCCCCCGGAAGATTACCGCCGGATTTGCCATTTCCTGCACCGGATCATCCTGCGAAACCTGCATCCCTGTGATCGGATAGGTCCCAGGCTCTGAACATGCGGCCAGCATCCCCGCGCAAAGCATTGAAATTACGAGAAAGACCTTTGAAGCAGACATATCGTCCCCCTTTCTGCAATGCTTGCAGACTATCGGGAGTCACAGCGCCGCAATAGGAACAAGTTCACACATAACGACATTTAAGTTTGTTTAGCTTAACGATCAGCGGCAGTTCTTATTGAACGTCTGCTCCATGGTCTTGAACTGCCGGGGCACGCGTTTGGGTTTGGGCAGCACATTCAACTGTTCAGTTATGTTCTCACCGGTGTACCAGGACTCGAACAATAGTTCTTTGATGTCATCGTCCAAAACCGTGTTGGCGACGTTATAGGTGCACAGGCATTCCTCCATCGTGACCTGCCCGCTGGGATCGCCTTCCACCATTTTCTGGCACACTGCCTGAGGCGGACGATCAGCCCCTGCAAGCTGAGGCAGGATCAATAGCGCCCCAGCGCCAACGATGCGTTTGAATGTTGTCATAAATCGCCCTCTCCCATGTTGGCCTTCGATGCCCAGCTTAGACGGATCGGTAATGACGCAAAGAAAAAAATGGCCCCGGCGTTCTGCCGGGGCCTGATCTGGTTTTACCAAGTACGCCAAACTCAGCGCTTCAGGATCGACGCGCCGGCGTATTCTGCGACCTCACCCAGCGATTCCTCGATGCGGATCAGCTGGTTGTATTTGGCCAACCGGTCCGACCGCGCCAACGAGCCGGTTTTGATCTGCCCGCAGTTGGTCGCCACAGCCAAATCGGCAATGGTGGCATCTTCGGTCTCGCCCGAGCGATGCGACATCACGTTGGTATACCGTGCACGGTGGGCCATATCGACGGCGCGCAGAGTTTCGGTCAGTGATCCAATCTGGTTCACCTTGACCAGCATCGAGTTGGCACAGCCACGATCGATCCCCTCGGCCAAACGCTCTGGGTTGGTTACGAACAGGTCGTCGCCGACCAGTTGTACTTCGTTGCCGATGGCATCAGTCAGCGCTTTCCAGCCATCCCAATCGTCCTCGGACATACCGTCTTCGATCGAGATAATTGGGTAATCTTTGACCAAGGTCGCCAGATACTCAGCGTTTTCCTCTGAGGTCAGCGAGATGTTTTCACCCGAAAGAACATATTTTCCGTCGCGGTAGTATTCCGTGGCGGCGCAGTCCAGCGCCAGATGGATCTCCTCGCCGGGTTTGTAGCCCGCTTTTTCCACCGCCTGCAGGATGAAATCCAGTGCCTCACGGGTCGAAGCGATGTTAGGTGCAAAACCACCTTCGTCCCCCACTCCGGTGGCCAGTCCGGCAGCCGACAGTTCGCGCTTGAGCGTATGGAACACCTCCGACCCCATGCGCACGGCTTCGCGGATATTCGCGGCCGAGGTCGGCATGATCATGAATTCCTGAATGTCGATCGGATTATCGGCGTGCTCACCCCCGTTGATGATGTTCATCATCGGAACCGGAAGAACGCGCGCCGAAGTACCGCCAACATAGCGATACAGAGGCTGCGTGGTGAAATCCGCCGCCGCCTTGGCCGTCGCCAGCGAGACACCCAGGATAGCGTTCGCGCCCAGACGGCTCTTGTTCTCGGTCCCGTCGAGTTCGATCATCGCCTGATCGATGGCCACCTGCTCGGTCGCGTCAAAGCCCACCAGTTCTTCGGCGATCTCACCGTTAACGGCAGCAACCGCTTCCAGCACGCCCTTGCCCATGTAACGAGATTTGTCACCATCGCGCTTTTCCACCGCCTCGTAGGCGCCGGTCGACGCCCCTGAAGGCACAGCGGCGCGGCCCATGGTGCCGTCTTCCAGAATCACGTCTACTTCGACCGTCGGGTTGCCCCGGCTGTCCAGTATTTCGCGTGCGTGGATGTCGATGATCGTGCTCATGATACGGGTCCCAATGATGCCAACGGTTGCATGCCTCATACCAGCACGCGGCGAAAAGTAAACCGTTTCCGTTATCGCTAACACTTATATTTTTCAGCCTTTAGGGCTAACAGTTTGCTGTTTGCGCCAACAGGTCGCGGGCGCTTAGGCCACTGCCAATGCCCGCGCCAGCTGGCGTTCTCGAATGAAAGTATACAGACCTGATCCGATAATCAGACCGGCACCAGCCAACGTCATGCTGTCGGGGCGTTCGCCAAACATCAGCATTCCGGCCGTGATCGAGAACACCAACCGGGTATACCGAAATGGCGTCAGCGCTGAAGCTTCGCCAATCCGCATCGCGGTTACGATGCCGTAATAGCCCAATACGCCGAACCCGATGGCACCCAGATAAGGCCCGATCTGCGCAGCTTGCAGCGGCACAACGGGCTGTGCTGTGAACACCATAAGGGCCGCACCAGCCAGCGCCACTCCGATATAGGCCTGCAATGCGACGACCGACGAGGCCACACGAACATCCAACCTGCGTGTGATCAGATCGCGCGCGGCAATTGCAACGACCGATACCAAAACAAACAATGATTCCGGCTGGAATCCCTCGAACCCGGGGCGGATGATCATCAAGACGCCGACAAAGCCGATCCCGATGGCGCTCCAACGGCGCCAACCGACCTGCTCACCCAGAAACAGTGCTGCCCCCATCGTGACGAATAGTGGCATCGCCTGAAAAACCGCCGCCACAGTCGACAGATCAACAAGTGACAGCGCGGTCACGAAGCTGAGTGCACCAAAGGCTTCGGTCCCGGCACGGATCAGCGGCAAAGGTTGCCACGCGACCGGGTCGAAGATGCGTTTGCGTGTTGCCATAGACATAAGCGTGAACACAGCCCCGCAGATCAGACCCAATGCGATCATGATCTGCCCGGTCGACACACTGACCGAGAGATGCTTGATGAACATGTCCTCAAGCGCGAAGGCCGCCATCGAGCCGATGATCAGCAAAATGCCGTTTACGTTGTTCATGCGCGTTTCCATTGGAACAGGCCGCTGACAGGCGGACCTTTCCGGCAGCAAAACCGCAACCTTTGCGACGTCGCAAGCAGTATTACGACATGTTCGATGAAATCGCGTTCACCGACCGATCGATTTTCGTGATGTGTCAGTCTTTTTCTAACGGTACGCCGTACAATTCAAGGCGATGGCCTTTCAGCCTGTAGCCAAGCTTGGCCGCAATCTTTTCTTGCAGCGCTTCTATCTCAGGGTCGACAAACTCGATCACCTCGCCTGACTGCATGTCGATCAGGTGGTCGTGGTGATCACGCTCTGCATCTTCGTATCGCGCGCGCCCGTCGCCGAACTCCAGCCGCTCAAGTATCCCGGCCTCTTCGAACAACTTCACGGTACGATAGACTGTCGCGATCGAAATTCCCGCATCTTCGGCTGAAGCACGGGCATAAAGCTCTTCTACATCCGGGTGATCTTCGCTTTGCTGCAAGACCTGTGCAATGGTCCGCCGCTGGCCGGTCATGCGCAGGCCCTTGGCTTCGCAACGGGCGATAATCGTGTCGGACATGGTGACCCCCGGGACTGTTCGGTGTTCTGTCTTAATATGTCTACGCGCCCTGCGCCACAGACGATTTTGCGGTCAGGCGATGCGCCGCAGATCGGCCCAGACCGGCAAATGATCCGAGGCGATATGCGCGGGCCGCGCATCATGCACCCCGTGCAGTGCAGCCTCAAGCCCCTGACCCACCGCGATTCTGTCCAGCGCCCCCAATGGCTGCGCGGCCGGGAAGCTTGGAACCGGAGGAAGAAACCGCATGTCCGGGGCCAAATGATCAAGAACCGGCTGGCGTGACCATTCGTTGAAATCCCCGGCCCAGACGGTGGGCATGTGTTCCAGATCAGAATCACATCGACGGATATGACTGATCTGTTGGCGTCGCGACGCCGGCAAAAGCCCAAGATGCATCCCCATCACCCGCAAAGGCCCGATCTGCGTATCAAACTCGACCCGCACGGCGCCGCGGGGCTCCAGACCCGGCAAATCATGATGACCTGCCTGACGCACCTGAATGGCGTCCCCACGCCAGATCACCGCGTTGCCATGCCAACCAAGACTACCGGCACCGCCCAGGTCCACGATCTGCCACCCGGCCTCATCCAACATGAAATGTGGCAAAGCGGCAGGACGGGGCGGCAATCGTTTGTCCGCCTCCTGCAGAACAACGATATCGGCCTGCATGCTTTCGATGACCTGCAATATCCGCTGCGGCTGCCGCCGGAAATCGAGTCCCACGCATTTCTGAATGTTGTAACTGGCAAGGCGCAAGGTCGAGCGGTAGGTCATCGGCACACTTAAACTGATTTAACCCAAGATCGCCAACTGGTCGGACAAGTGCAAGCCGAACCCAGCGCTGAATGGCAACGCGCCGCTTGCTCCGCTAACATTTGTGCAAAACGGCCTTGAGCCCGCGCAGCCCCTCGGCCACCTTCACGATCATGTTCATAAGGTTTGTCCATCCGATCAAGATGGAAGATATGGACGCGCGTCAGGGGTTCTTCTGCGCGGCCTACCACCTGCGCGACACTGCCGCGCTGGATAAATACACATTCGATCGAATTGAGGCGCTGCTGGCTTGGTTCCGGGAAAACCTTGAAATCCCCTATCGTTTCAACAGGACAAAATCTAAAGGCGCCTTTCAGCGCAATACCAAAGGCCTCAGCTGGTTCAAACCCGAAGCCAATGAGGTTTTGGGCAAGTCGTATGAGATGGTCGCACTGCTCAAAGAAAACGGATACCAGATCGATACTCTGCGATCAGACCGGATCGGCTACATTGTCTATGAAGATGCGTGTCAGGTGATCGCCGAGCCCTTTGCAGACACGCCCCGATAGCCTCGAAACCTGAAACTTCAAAAGTTTCAGGCTCAGTTTCTTCATAAGAAACCGTCTCTTTGTTACGTACCGCAGAATGTCGCGTGTACGACCTCGTTCTTCGCCGGAGGGCGCATCAGGTCAGCTGATTCTGGTTGATCCTCATACGGCCTTGACAGCACTTCATTCAGTCGATTGAACGGTGCGTAATCGCCCTGCACCGCAGCCTGAATCATCTGCTCCACCCGATGATTGCGTGGAATGAAGGCCGGATTGGCCGCAGCCATCACGTCCGAAGGCGCATCCTCACGCGCCAAGCGTTCCTGCCACCCCTTTGCCCATTCGTCAAAAGCCGCCGGGTCGGCAAACTGGTCTCGCGCGCGGTCGCTGCCCAGCGCGCGGAACGTGTTTGTGAAATCCGCCAGATTCTGCGCCATCCGCGTCAACAGGTCCGAGATCATTTCAAGATCCCTCTCCTCTGCCCGAACCAATCCGATCTTGGCCCTGAAACGTTCCAGCCAATGTGCCTGCATCAACGCAGGCATGGCATGGACAATTTCGGTGGCCTCTTCGACAGCTGCGTCCTTGTCCTCAAACTGCTGAATTAGGGCCGTTGCCAGCTGCGCCAGATTCCAAACCGCAATCTCAGGCTGGTTCGAGTAGGCATACCGCCCCATCCGGTCGATCGAGCTATAGACTGTATTCGGGTGATAGCTGTCCATGAACGCACATGGGCCATAGTCGATCGTCTCACCGGCGATCGAGCTGTTGTCAGTATTCATGACCCCGTGAATGAAACCCACGCTCATCCATCGGGCGATCAACCCGGCCTGCGCATCCCGAACCGCGCGCAACAAACCCATAGCCCCGTCCGCCTCAGGATAGTGGCGCTGAATGGCATATTCAGTCAGCCGTTGCAGGCTCTCTATCTGCCCTCGCGCTGCAAACACCTGAAACGTACCCACCCGCAAATGGCTTTGCGCCACACGTGTCAATACCGCCCCGGGCATCGGACCCTCGCGCAGCACGATCTCTCCGGTTTCAACCGCTGCCAAGGCGCGCGTGGTGGGAACGCCCAGCGCATGCATCGCCTCGGAAACCACATATTCGCGCAAAACCGGCCCCAGCCAGGCACGTCCATCTCCCTGGCGCGAGAAAGGTGTCTGCCCTGAGCCCTTCAATTGAATATCCCGCCGAATCCCGTCGACTCCGACCGTCTCACCTAACAAAACCGCGCGCCCATCTCCTAGCTGAGGGTTATAGGTGCCAAACTGATGCCCGGAATATAACTGCGCCAGCGGCTCGGCCCCCTCGGGCACAGTATTGCCCGCAAAAGCCTGCGCCATCTCTTCAACGTCGCCCGGCGCAATCCGCAACAGTCGCGCCAGATCACTGTTGAAGGCAACAAGCTTCGGTGCACGCACAGGCACAGGCCCCTGCCGCGCAAAGAAGGTGTCCGGCAGGCGAACATAGCTGTTGTCAAACGGGATCGTCAAAGTCATGCGGCAAACATATGCTCTGCATACACAATTGCCATAGCAGATCGTGCGCGTGCGTGCATAATCCCACAAACAGACCCGAGGCTCCCATGACCGCGCAAGACATCATCCAACACCTGAACCTGCAGCAGCACCCCGAAGGCGGCTGGTTCAAAGAGACCTGGCGCGCCGACAATCCCGGACGTGCCACCGGCACTTGCATCTACTTCCTACTGGCAGAGGGTGAGCGCAGCCACTGGCACAAGGTAGATGCGACCGAGATCTGGCTCTACCATTCCGGCGCTCCGCTGATCCTCTCGCTCAGCGCCTCCGATACAGGCCCTGCCAAAGACCACATCCTGACACCTGATCTGACTCAAGGCGCACCGCAGCTTATTGTACCCAAGGGCCATTGGCAGGCGGCGCGCAGCAGTGGAGACTACACGCTGGTCAGTTGCACTGTTTCACCGGGATTTGAATTTGACGGGTTTGAACTCGCGCCACCCGGCTTTGATATTCCAGGAGTGTAATTCCATGGACCACCGCGCCCTGATCGCCGCGATCCCGCCCGAGACCAAGGACAGGCTGCAACAGCGGTCGGACATGGCAGGTCTCAGACATCTAGCGATCTATTTCGGCGCTTTGACAGCAACCAGCACCGGTATCATCCTACAGGTTCCCCTCTGGCCACTACTGCTCCTGCCGCAAGGCCTATTGCTGGTTTTCCTCTTTACGCTCAGCCACGAATGCACCCACAAGACGCCGTTCAAAACCCCTTGGATCAACGAAGCGGTTGGGCACCTTGTCTCAATTCCTATCTGCCTGCCGTTCACATGGTTTCGCTACTTTCACCTTGCCCATCACAAATGGACAAACCACCCAACCAAAGACCCGGAACTTGGCGGCAAACCCCGCCCCGAAAACTGGCGCAGCCTTGCGATCTATCTCAGCGGCTGGCCATATTGGACGGGTATGGCCCGTGTGTTGACCGACAACGCGCGCGGCAGGATTGACGCCGCTTACCTGCCAACCCGCCAGCACCGCGCCATACGAACCGAAGCCCGAATATTGTCCACACTATATGCCCTGGGCGCACTCAGCCTGTTCTTCAGCCCCTTGTTGTTCTGGCTCTGGCTTCTGCCCGCCCTTATCGGCCAGCCTTTCCTGCGCCTATACCTGCTCGCCGAACACGGCCTCTGCCCGCCGGTGGCAAATATGCTCGAAAACTCCCGTACCACCTTTACCAATCGAATGATCCGATTTCTGGCCTGGAACATGCCCTACCACGCGGAACACCACGCCTTTCCAAACGTGCCTTTCCACCACCTTCCAGCCTTCCACCGCTGGACCCAAGCACACCTGCAATCCAACTCGGACGGCTACACCGAATTCACTCTAGATTACGCCCGCGCCCTAAATCGCTAGATCCGCCTCTTCATCTGGCCAAAAATACCTCGGGGGAGTCGCGCAGCGACGGGGGCAGAGCCCCCTACCCGCTCACCGCGACACCCCTCGCCGGAGACGACACGACACCGCCCCCGACTAGCGCACTTACCCCGGTGGTACCCGGGCAAGAGGTCGGCAATCCCCGCGCCACACGCACGGCAAGGTAGGCAAAGGCCTGCGCTTCCAGCATGTCTCCGTCCAGCCCAACCGCCTCAACCGGCTCGACCGGGCAATCCAGCGACACGCGCAGCATTTCCATCAGCACTGGGTTGTGACGTCCGCCACCGGTAACCAGCATGCGCACAGGCGGCTTGGGACAATGCTCCATCCCCTGCAGCACACCCGCAGCGCTCATCCCTGTCAACGTAGCCACCGCATCCGCATCGCTCAGCTCCGTCACCAGACCGATCATTTCCGAGAAATCATTCCGGTCCAGCGATTTGGGCGGCATTCGGTTGAAATAGGGCTCGGCCAGAAACAGCTCCAGTGCGCCGGTCTCGACCGTACCCTCTCGGGCCAGCGCGCCGTCCCGATCCATCGGCAACCCCAACCGCGCCTGCATCAGATCGTCAACCGGCGCGTTGGCAGGTCCGGTGTCGAAAGCCAGCAACGCCCCTGGCGCTTCAGGCCCGTCAAAAGACGGGTCAACATAGGTCAGGTTCCCAACACCGCCCAGATTGAGGAAACACAGCGGCTCTTCCGCCCCGATCCATTTGGCGCAGGCGAAATGAAAGAACGGGGCCAGAGGCGCACCCTCTCCGCCCAGCGCCACATCATCGCTGCGAAAATCCCAGACCACCGGCAGCCCCAAAGCCTGCGACAGACCCAGCCCGTCACCCACCTGCAACGTGCCACGCCCACGCGGCTCATGTGCCAATGTTTGACCGTGGAAGCCGATCAGGTCGACCTCTTCGAACTCTGAAAGAACCTCGGCATGTGCCCGGGTCACCAATTCAGCCGAGATATCAACCTTTGGTCCATGCCAAAGCCCCAGCGCCGCGCGCAGTGTGGCACGCTCTTCCTCGGAATAAGCGCGATACCCGCTGGGACCAAAGCCGAATAACTGCTGCCCATCAGTTTCAACGACCGCAGCGTCCACACCGTCCAGCGATGTGCCCGACATGGCCCCCAACGCTCTGATAGCCCCCGATTTGCTGATGACCCTGCCCACGCCGACCTCGTATTGCGTCTCTCCACCCGTTTCGCCGGGTTCTGGGCACAACCTGCACGGTAATGAGAAGCCAAGGCAAGGCACATCAGGCGTGAGCGGCACTTTTCTTGGAAATGTGCCTTTTTCTTGCCCCTGCCCCCGCCTATACAGTGTACCGAAAGGCATGAGACCGCGAATGAAGGCAACAGGGCGTTCTCAAACGCAGCGCAGTTCCGAGTGCTCATGAAAGAGCTGTACAAAGTCCATTACCACATGTTCGCAGATCGCTACAGCAGGTGCCAAGCTCTCCCAAGAATGCCCATCGCCGGTTTCAGTGTTCCACTTGATCTGAAGCACCTACGATCATTCCATATAGCTCAGCTTCGTCAGATTTGCATTGAAACAAGGCGACTGAATAATGGCAGGTATTTTGGGATGTTGAGTGCAATAAAAGCGCAGGCTCAAAACCCAGGATATTCGCAAATGTTGCGCCAATGCTTATAGATGAGATATTAATATGCAGCGAAGCACAGACAACAAATTGAGGACGGGTGAGTAGGTTCATACCGCTTAGTAAAAAGCGGCAGTGAATTGGCCTGAACAGGGTTTATGCCAAACATATACGGTGCATTTCGGACGGACACGACTCTGACTACGAACCAGGCCCAATTCGGCGGCGTTGGAACGACATTTCAGATCTCCGCGTACAATACGATCGAAATTACTGATGGTGTTGACCCCAACACCATCGAGGGAGACGGTGTAAACAACGAATTCCCAGACGACCCCACGCAAACCTATCTGGGGAATGCAATTGCCTGGGATTACAATTACATAGTCACGGATGGCACCAATACCTATACGATTGGCGTTTTCGACTATGATTCCAGCGGCAACGGCGCGTTTGGCGGCGGAGCCGAGCAAGGATTCTTCATCGGCTTTTTGGGGGATGTCCCCCCGCTCAACACAACACTGACGATCACGGCGCTGGGTGACGGTGCCTTCGCCAGTCCAGTCGTAAATCTGCCCGTTGACGACTTTGTTCCCTGTTTCACCAGTGGCACGAATATTCGGGTAAGGGGTGGTCATAAGGCGGTCGAGGATCTGAAAGCCAGCGATGAGATCGAAGTGTTTGATCCCACAGGTGATGGGCCCGGATTTGCCACCCTGCTGCGGGTGTTTCGCCGTACGATATCTGCCCCGGAACTGGCCGCAAACCCCAAACTGCGCCCGGTTCGTATCAGCGCCGGAGCGTTAGGTCTGGGCTTGCCTCAGCGTGATCTTGTGGTGTCCCGGCAGCACCGGATGCTGGTGTCTTCGAAGATTGTCGAGCGGATGTTCAGGACTTCCGAAGTTCTGGTACCCGCCGTCAATCTGACTTCGCTGCCCGGTATTTTCATCGACCAGGATGCCCAGAGCGTCGAGTATTTTCACCTTCTTTTTGGACAGCACGAGGTAGTCTATGCCGAAGGCGCACCATCGGAAAGCCTGTTTACCGGACCGGAAGTGCTCAAGGCCATCAGTCCAGAAGCACGAACAGAAATCCTGAGCATATTCCCCGAGATAGCAGAACTGGAATTTGCCCCCAAGCCCGCCTGCCCGATCCCATCCGGGAAGCTGCAAAAGCAACTGATTGAACGCCACATCAAGAATGAAAAGCCGCTTCTGTCCAGACACACTGCACGCTAGAACCAGAGGTTATCCGGCAGGACTTGGTACGCTTCAAAGACTGACGCGATATTCTGTGTTTCGCTATGCGTTATTTCTTCGCGTTTCCCTCAGAAAGCTTATCCGCAAGATTCTTTCAGTGCGGACTGCACTTGCTCGCCAATGTCTGGACATTCCGCGAGACTTAGGGAATTAGAAGGCCAGTCGCATGAATGTACCTTCCGCCGTGCGACCAAGCGGGTCTGGTTTTGAAATTACTGACCTATGACTTACACCAGCCCTTGCAGAGAGGGCCAGAACACAAGGCCTGTTGAGCGTCATGACCTACCACCCCAAATCGGATTTCATCGCCACGATGATCGAGCGCGGCTTTCTCGCCGACTGCACCGATTATCAGGGCCTTGACGACGCGCTGATCTCTGGGGTGCAGACGGCTTATATCGGCTATGACGCCACCGCACAGTCGCTGCATGTAGGTCACCTGATGAACATTATGGTGCTGCGCTGGTTGCAGAAAACCGGCCACAAGCCAATTACCCTGATGGGCGGCGGCACCACCAAGGTAGGCGACCCCTCGTTCCGTTCAGACGAACGCCCCCTGCTGGGCCCTGAACAGATCGACGCCAATATCGCAGGCATGAAACAGGTGTTCTCGAAATACCTGTCTTACGATGACAGCGACACCGGCGCGCTGATGCTGAACAATGCCGAATGGCTGGATAGCCTGAACTACCTCGATTTCCTGCGCGATATTGGGCGGCATTTCTCGGTTAACCGGATGCTGAGCTTTGAATCGGTGAAATCGCGGCTGGACCGCGAGCAATCGCTGTCGTTCCTCGAATTCAACTACATGATCCTGCAGGCCTATGACTTCCTCGAACTGAACCGCCGGTATAACTGCGTTCTGCAGATGGGCGGCTCGGACCAGTGGGGCAACATCGTCAACGGCATCGACCTGACCCGCCGCGTACTGGATCACGAAATCTACGGTCTGACCACACCCCTGCTGACCACCAGCGATGGTCGCAAAATGGGCAAATCGCAAGGTGGAGCCGTCTGGCTGAACGGCGACATGCTGAGCGCCTATGAGTTCTGGCAGTTCTGGCGCAACACGACCGACGCCGATGTGGGACGGTTCCTGAAAATCTTCACCGAGCTTCCGGTAGACGAATGCGATCGCATGGCCGCGCTGCAAGGGTCCGAAATCAACGAGGCCAAAATCCGCCTCGCCAACGAAGTCACAACTCTGCTGCACGGTGCAGAAGCCGCTGCAACCGCCGAGGCGACCGCGCGCGAGGTGTTCGAAAAGGGCGGCGTTGGCGGAGACCTCCCGACCCTGACCCTCAGCGCATCAGAGCTGGGTGACGGCATGTCCATCGTCCAGCTGATCGTCAAATCCGGCCTCGCCAAATCCGGCAAAGAGGCCAAACGCCTGATCGCCGAAAACGGTGCCAAGCTAGACGATGCTCCGCTGACCGACGCGGGCCTGATGATCGACGCAGGCGCACTGTCCTCGCCCATCAAACTCAGCGCGGGCAAGAAACGCCACGCGCTGGTTCAGTTGGGCTGAGCCAATCAAAGGGCTGCCTTCGGGTGGCCGCGCTCCATGGTAAATCTTGCAGATCGAGTAACTCGAACTGCAACACTTTTTTGGTGCATACTTGGCGAACCTGGCGAAGGTCTGCCTTGAGCCCAAAGTGTTGAATGTTGTGATTGAAAAGAACGTCAGCTTTCAGGTTCGCGTTTTTTGTCACTGCTCGTTTCGCCAAACCATCATTGCGAAGTGCTTCCCGTCACCCAGGTAGTTCGGCAAGGCTATTACATGTTCAAAGCCCGCTTGGAAGGCGATGCCGAGAGGCCGTAGCCCCGACCGCTCCAACGAACCCTTGTCGTCAATTGTCGTCCTTTGAAACTCGGTCGTCCCCGACCGTTCGCGGAACCCAGAGAAGCGTGTAGGGAAAGCAACGCCTTGTAATTTTAGCCTCACGGCTAATTCTTGCAGGGACACAAGGAGCGGACCTATTTCCTTCGATACGTGAGCATGTCCAGGTCCTGCTGTATATGCAAGGCGACTGACATATAACCACGCTCCATTTTTGTCGTGATTTAAAGTCGCTCCATCACCTGTTGCATCCGACCAAACTATTGGCTCTTGTATTGGCTTGCCAGATGTTCGGATCGCACATGCAAAACTGATGATTTGGTCTTCCTCCTCGCTCACAAACATCGCTTGTAGGAAAGTTCCAAAATAAGTCTCTAGCGTTTCTCTACTGTGATTTGGATGGCAGAAAGCCAAGCTTCTCTTGCCTACAGAATTGTGCCCCGGCTTTTTAGGCAGTCGCAACACCGGCTCGAGGTCAACCAATTTTGCCCTTCGAGCTGCTTTGTACTTCAACGGCCTCAATCTCCATTGCTCTTGTTGATGCTAGTCTTAGCTAACCGATTTACGGCGCTCTTGAAAACAGACCTTGGCGCAGATGCAGCGAAAGTTCACTTTCGCCCCGCTTACCTGCCATTGAACAAAATCAAACGCAAAAACCCTCACCGAGGCGTTTTCCGTATTGTCTTTGTCTGGACGTACCAAAGCCCAAGTGGCTGAGAGATCAATAGTACTTCTCTCAAGGGGCGCCCTCCTGTGGCGGTTTTTCCGTGTGCCAACTCAACGTCGCATTTCGCAACAGTCTTTCGCATTCCTGCATGTGGACCTCACCCTTTCCGTTCCACTCTGAACCGGAAGGAGGCACCATATGACCAGAACTGCCACAGCCACACGTACCGGAGGGCGCTCTGCCCGGCGCGCCATGCGCACCGCTCCAAACTTCGAGATGCTGCCGGGCCTGACCCGCGGCATTCCGTTATGCGAGGTTATGGACGGCGCCCAGGTAGAACGCATTGATGCGGCCTCGATGGATATTCTGGAAAACGTAGGCGTTCAGTTCCGTGACCCCATCGCTCTGGAAGACTGGAAGAAGGCTGGTGCCAAGGTAGAAGGCGAGCTCGTCTATCTGGATCGCGGTCTGGTGCGTGAGCTGATCGCGACCATTCCGTCAGATTTCGCCTACCACGCGCGCGATCCGAAAAAGAACGTGCGGCTGGGCGGCAAACACTCGATCTTCGTGCCAATGACCGGCGCGCCGTTCCTGCGCGATCTGGAAGATGTGCGCCGCAACCCTACGCTGGACGATCTGGCGATGTTCCACAAGCTCAGCCATATGTTGCCCGCGCTGCATTCCTCGGCCCATCACATCGTGGAGCCCTATGATCACCCGATCAGTCAGCGGCATCTGCGGATTACCTATTCGTCAATGAAGCACTCTGACAAAACCTTCATGGGCATGACCACCAGCCCCAAGAATGCCGAAGATGTCATGGAGATGTGTGCCATCCTGTTCGGCGAGGATTTCCTTGAAGATCACCCGGTCACCACTGGTAATTGCAACGGCAATTCGCCGCTGGTTTGGGATGAAACCATGCTGGGCGCGATGCGTGCCTTCTGTCGCCGAAAGCAGCCGGTGTTGTGCTCGCCCTTCGTTCTGGGCGGGGCCAATACGCCCGCCAGCGTTCCGGCGACCGTGGCGCAACTGAATGCCGAGGCGCTCAGCGCGCTGGCCTATACGCAGGTGATCCGCAAGGGCGCGCCCGCGATCTACGGGCACTACCTGTCGACCGTCTCGATGAAATCCGGCGCGCCGATGGCAGGCACGCCCGAGATCAGCCTGATGAATTTTATGATCGGCCAGATGGCGCGGCACTACGAAGTGCCTTGGCGTACCTCAAACACTCTGGGCGGAGCCAAGACGTTCGACGCGCAGGCAGGCTATGAATCTGCCACCACCTTGCAGGCGGTCATCCATGCTGGTGCGAACTACATCTGGCACTCGGCGGGCTGGAACGAGGCCGGGATGCACTGCTCGACCGCCAAGTTTATCGTTGACGCGGAACAATGCGCCATGGCCTATCGCATGGCCGAGGGCCCGAAATGGGGCGATTTCGATCAGGCCGTTTCGGCAGTCGGTGATATCGGTCCGGGCGGGCATTACCTTGGGCATCCGCATACGCAGGACAATTTCCAGAGCGCATTCTTCATGCCGGATATGTTCGACAACAACTCGATCGAACAATGGCAGGCTGAGGGTTGTGTTGAAATCACCGAACGCGCGCTCAAACACGCCCGCAAGCTGCTGGCCGAGTATCAGGAACCAACGCTCGATATCGCCAAGAACGAAGAGCTGCTGGATTACATCGCCCGGCGCGAGCGTGAAATACCGGCTGCGGATGAGCTGAACCAGTCCTACTAAATCCCGGGGAGGTACACGAATGAGGTTCGCTGAAAAAACCGCACTCGTCACAGGGGCGTCGGGCGGGATCGGGGCCGCCATCGTCAGCCAGCTGCGGGCCGAAGGCGCGCGTGTGGCTGTTGCTGACCGCGATGTGAGCAGCCTTGAAGCCGAGGCGCATCTGCCCGGCGATCTGCGCGATCCCGACTATTGCGACGGGCTGGCCTTGGCCGCGCATCAGGCGCTGGGTGGTCTTGATATCGTGATCAACAATGCAGGCGTGATCACCCGCGGCCCGGTGACTGAAACATCCGATGAGGACTGGGCCCTGTCCGTCGGAGTGAATGTCGAGGCCCCTTTCCGTATCTGCCGCGCTGCGATTCCAATCATGGCGGCGGCGGGTGGCGGTGCTATTGTGAACACTGCCTCGTGCTGGGGCCTTCGACCTGGCCCGGATCATGCGGTGTACTGCATGACCAAAGCGGCCATTGCCAGCCTCACCCAATGCATGGGGCACGATCACGCCCATCAGGGCATCCGCATCAACGCCGTTTGCCCGAACGAGGTGAACACACCGATGCTGCGTTCGGGCTTTGCCAAACGTGGGTTCGATCCTGATACGGCGATTGCCGAGCTTGGGAAGTCGGTGCCTTTAGGGCGTATCGCCGAACCCGAAGATATAGCCGAAGTGATCCTTTTTCTCGCCTCGGATTCGGCGCGCTACATGTGTGGTGCTCTGGTCGAAGTGAATGGGGGCAAGCCGGTGCAATGAAAAGATTTGCAGGAAAAACAGCGCTCGTGACCGGTGGCCGCAGTGGCATCGGACAAGCCATCGCCCGGCGGCTGCGCGAAGAAGGGGCTAATGTCTACACTGCGCAGCGCGGTAAGGATGATGAGTTCCCCTCTATCCCGGCGGATTTTGCCAACCCGGAAAGCCCGGCGCAGATCATCAAGCAGGTTGTGGACAGCGCGGGCCAGCTGGACGTACTGATCAACAATGCAGGCATGATGCAGGAGGCCTCCGTCAACGACATGCCGCTTGAAGATTGGCAACGCAACCTCATGGTCAACCTGACCGCCCCGTTCCTGCTGATCCAGGCTGCACTGCCACATCTGCGCAAATCCAAAGGCAGCATCGTCAATATCGGCTCGGTCGAGGGGTTGGGCAGCAACCCCGGCCACGCCGCCTACTGCGCCTCTAAGGCCGGGCTGCATGGGCTGACCCGCGCGGTTGCCGTGGACCACGGAGCAGAAGGCATTCGCTGCAATGCAGTGGCACCGGGCTGGATCGACACAAACCTCAACATCGATTTCATCGAGAGCATGAACGACCCCGGCGCATTCCGCCGGGATATCGCCCGCATTCATCCCGTTGGCCGCACCGGCGACCCGAAAGAAGTCGCCGCACTGGTCGCGTTCTTGGCAGCCGAGGAAGCGGGTTTTGTCACCGGTCAAATTTACACGATCGATGGCGGACGGATGGCAAAGCTCAGCCTGCCCTGACCAGCCTGCAGGCTATTCCGACCCTGATCGCCACTCTTTCCAGCGCAGATACGTATTGGCCCCAACCGATGCGAAGGGCTCGGGTGGCAAACGCGGTGGCATCGGTTGCGCCAGAAAATGATCTGCAATCTGGGAGTCTTTCCCCAGTACAAGCTCTGCCACGCCCATTCCCTGCAGTGTTCCTCGCGCTATACCCAATCCGTTTTGACAGCAGGCGGCATATACACCCTGCTCGATCTCACCGAACGCGGCCGAACCATTGCGGCTGAGGCACAGCATCCCAGCCCAACGGTGCTGCATCTGTACATTCGGCAAGTTGGGAAATCGCTCCTGAAACTTACGATCGTGCACCGCGCCTGCCCGATTCAACTGGCTATCGCTGCTGTGGATTTCAGGATGAAAGCTTGAACAGGTCCGGATCAGAATGCGATCCCCATAACTGCCCGAAACCCGCCGGACCGAAGTGCCCATCGGATCCGCTGGCGTTACTGACCAGCGTGGCTGTCCGCCCAGCGTGGCGATCTGATCTGGCGTCAGCGGTTCCGTTATCGACGCGTAGAGGCAGATGTGCATCAGACGCCGCTGGTAAAACCCAAAGCTCTCCAGGTGACCATTCGTTGCCATCACGATCCGCCCCGTCGAAACCCGCGCCTGTTCGGTCTCGACCGCCCAGCCACCGCCTTGTTTGCGAAACCCGGTCACGGCAGAGTTTTCATAAACACCGATCCGCCCAGCCAGATGCGTTGAGAGAGCCCGCACATAGGCTGCAGGCTGGATCATCACCGTCCCGGGCGCAAACAGACCAGATGTGTAATGCGGGCTGCCTGTCAGCGCCTGCATCTGCTGTGCATCATAAAGCTCGTGGGGCTCTCCCAATCGCGCCAGATGCACTGCGTAGTCTGCGTTGTGCCGATCACCCGCTGCGGTCGCAGCAGCGTTGATCTTGCCGCACGGGTCGAACATCTCCGGCGACAGGTCGCACTCAGCGGCTACCCGGGTCGCAAAGGAAATCGCCTGACGATTCAGCGCGATTGTGGCCCGATCTGCCTCCAGCCCATCGCTGGCGTAATTGTCCGAGGCCAAGTCATGCGGCAGATCGATCATGAACCCTGAGTTGCGCCCGGCAGAGCCTTCCGCAAAGCGCCCAGCCTCAAGCACCACAACCTTCAGCGTCGGATCAAGCTGATGCAGCCTCAGCGCTGCGGACAGCCCGGCAAAACCACCGCCGATGATGGTCACATCTGCGGTCTGGTCTTGCTCAAGCCGAGGCAGGTCTTGCTGCAGAGGCAGGATGGCATTCCATCCTGCCACGCCGGTTTGCCGGGGTAAACGTTTGGCGGTGTAGATCGTCAATCTACCGCCTCATCTTCGTCATCGGCCAGATCAATCCAGATGGTTTTCAGCTGGGTATACTGATCATGGGCGTGAACCGAGTTGTCCCGGCCACCAAACCCTGACTGCTTGTAGCCACCAAAGGGTGTGGTGATATCCCCTTCGCCAAAGCTGTTGATCGTGACAGTCCCCGCCCGGATCGCCCGCGCGCCACGGATCGCGCGTTTGGCGTTGG
Organism: Ruegeria sp. B11; assembly: GCF_056539785.1. Classification (NCBI taxonomy): domain Bacteria; kingdom Pseudomonadati; phylum Pseudomonadota; class Alphaproteobacteria; order Rhodobacterales; family Roseobacteraceae; genus Ruegeria; species Ruegeria sp. B11. The sequence continues at coordinate 756,491 of NZ_JBQFVO010000001.1, forward strand.
CCGTGAAGATCGAGGCGCACAGCCCATACTCGGTGTCATTGGCAATGCTGATCGCCTCGTCAAAGCCAGAGACTTCGATCACCGACAGAACCGGGCCAAAGATTTCCTCGCGCGCCAGCGTGGCATCGTTTCCGGGCACTTCGACCACCGTGGCTTCAACAAAACCCTTGTCGGCCTTGCCGCCTATCAGCACGTTTTCGGCCTGTTCCAGATAGCCGCACACCTTGGAATAATGCCCCTCGCTGACAAGCGCGCCCATGCGGGTCTCTGGGTCCAACGGGTCGCCGACATTCCAGTGCTTGGCATGATGCGCGATCCGTTCCAGCAGTTCTGCCTTCACGTCCTTATGCACGATCAACCGCGACGAGGCCGAGCAATTCTCGCCCATGTTCCAGAACGCACCATTGACGACATGCGCTGCCACCCGGTCCAGATTTTCCGCATCGTCCAAGACGATGGCCGGGTTCTTACCACCCATCTCAAGCACCACCTCCTTGGCATTGCTTTCAGCGGAATAGCTCAGGAACTTCTTTCCCGTCACGGTCGAGCCCGTGAAGGACACCATGTCGATATCCAAATGCCGCCCGATGGGTTCGCCCACCTCGGCGCCACCGCCGGGCACCACATTCAGCACACCGCGCGGCAACCCGGCCTCAGACGCCAGCTCCGCCACCTTTAATGCAGTCAGAGAAGTCTCGGCCGCCGGTTTCACCACCACCGAACAGCCCGCCGCCAGCGCCGGCCCGATCTTCCACGCCAGCATCAGCAAGGGGAAGTTCCACGGCAGGACCAGCCCAACCACGCCGATGGGCTCACGCACGACCATGGCGATGTGGTCATCACTGGCCGGGCTGACCTGATCATAGATCTTGTCGATCGCCTCGGCATGCCATTTCAGGCAGTGGATCGTCTCGGGAACATCAACGGTTTCGCAATCAAAGATGGTCTTGCCGCTATCGATGCTCTCCATCACCGCCAGTTCCCGCGCGTTGCGGGTAAGCAGCTTGCACAGGCGGATCAGAATGTCCTTGCGATCCGAGGGGTGCATCTTTGACCAACGCCCGTCGTCAAAGGCTTCTCGCGCCTTTTCGACCGCAAAATCCACATCCTCCGATCCGCAGGCAGCAATGCTGGTCAGCACAGCCCCGGTGGCTGGATTGATAGTGTCGAACACCTGCCCTGAGGTCGCCGGGCGATAACCGCCGTCGATGAAAGCGCCCGTCGGCAGATCCAGATGCGCAGCGATGGATTCGTATTCGTCTTTCGTCAGCAAGCCCATGCCTTAACCCTCCGCCACGATATCTGCGATTTTGCGTTTCAGAACGCGCGTCACCTGCTCCAGCGCGCGTTTGTCATCCTTGTTCAGCCCTTTGAGCGGAGGTCTCACCATCCCAGCATCGATCCCGTTCATGGTCACCCCATACTTGATCGTCTGGATGAATTTGCCGCCCTGCTCCAGCACCCGCATCAGCGGCATCAGCGCGCTCATGATGCGACGGCCCTTGGCAAAGTTGCCCTCGATCACACAAGCCTGATACAGCGCCACGTGTTCGGCAGGCAGAAAGTTCGACCCGCCACAGACCCAGAACGGCGCTCCCCAGGCGAAGAACTCCAGCGCCTGATCATCCATGCCGCAGCCCAGCTGAATATGCGGATAATCCCGCGCCAGCAGATGAACCCGGTTGATATCGCCCGAGCTTTCCTTGATGCCACAGAAGTTCCGGCTGCGGCCTACGCGGTCCAGGAACTCTTCCCCCATCATCGTGCCGGTCCGGTGCGGATAGTTGTACAGCATCACCGGCAGGTCAGCCGCCTTGTCGATTGCCAGCGCGTTCAGCGCATTCTCGCGGTCGGTGGGCACCGAATAGGGCGGGCTGGCCAACAAGATCGCATCTGCGCCTAGGTCTCGCGCACCTGAGGCCAAAGCGACGGAGTCCCCGGTCAGCATCGCCCCCGTTCCCACAACCAGAGGCACACGCCCCTTCAGTTGTTCATGCGTAAAGCGCGCCAGTTCCAGCCGCTCATCGACGGTCTGCGCATAGTTTTCGCCGGTGGACCCGCCCGAGATCAGCCCGTGCACACCATTCTCGATCAGGTACTCGATCACCTCGGCCAACGCGTCCCAGTTCACGCCACCATCCGCCGCGTAGGGTGTCACCACCGGCGTATAAATACCCTCAAATCTGAAGATCGGAGTCATGTGTCCCTCATGCAGATGTCATGCCGGGGACCTGCCCCAGCGGAAAATCCAACCCCTCGGGCATCACGAACAGCTCGATCTGATCGCGTGACAGGGTCCAGTGGTCGTCGGCCAGCTGCGCAGCAGCCGCCTCATCGCCCGCCTCGATGGCGGCGATGATGGCGTCATGCTGGTCGCTCGCCTCTGAAAGGTTCTCAGCCATTCGTGCGGTCTGCGGGCGATAAAATGTCATCCCGATCCGCGCGTGATCGATCAGCAACCGGTTGAACGAAGGGGATAAATAGACATTCCCCGCCATCTCTCCGGTCACCTCGTGAAACCGGGTATTGGCCAGCGTCCGCTCCTCAGCCGAGCCTGTACGCAAGGCTTGCCGAAACGTCTCTTGCGCCTCTTTCAACTGATCGATCTGATCGTGCGTCGCATTCGCCGCGGCCAGACGCAGCACCGCGCCATAGACCATCGGCGCAACCAGAAAGAAATCGCGTAGCGTGGTATGAGACATCTCTGACACCCGCGCCCCGCGATGGGTGCGCAGGTCCAGATACCCCTCACCGGCCAACTGCCGGAACACTTCGCGCAAAGGCGTGCGCGACAGGCCAAAGGCCTGCGACAGCTGCGCCTCGTCCAAATCTTCTCCGGGACGCAAACGCAGGGTCAGAACCGACATCTTCAGATGCTCAGCCAACGCCTCTTTCGGTGATTTCCCTTCGTCCCTCATCCGATCCCCTTCATCACGATCCCGCGAATCGATAGCTTGCCCTCTGGTATCGTATAAAAATACATGTTGTATACAGTTAGTTTTCGTGCAGCATGCAGAAAACTGTCAGAACGCCCTGATTCCGGTCCTATCGATGAGCCAAACACAGCACTACGCCTTCATACTGGTCGAGGAATTCTCGCATCTCGCCTTCTCCTGCGCGGTCGAGCCATTGCGGATCGCAAATTTGCTGGCCGAGGAAGATCTTTATCGATGGTCCTTCCTGTCCGAACACGCTGAGCATGCGGTCTGTTCAAACGGATCGGTCACTTTGGTGCATGGCGGATTGGGATCTATCCCAAAATGTGACCAACTGTTTGTTCTGTCAGGAATAAACATGCGCAATCACGTCTCGCGCCCGCTGCTCGCAACCCTGCGCCGAGAGAGGGCACGGGGCACCAATATCAGCGCCTTGTGTTCCGGTGCATGGCTGCTGGCCGAGGCCGGATTTTTGGATGGGATGCAGGCGGCGATCCATTGGGAATACCATGATGCTTTCATGGAGGCCTTCCCCGAGATAAACCTTGTTCGCAGCGTCTTTGTCGCCGACGAAAAACACATGACCGCCTCGGGCGGCACCGCGACCGCCGATCTGATGCTGCACCTGATCGAACGCGACCACAGTCACGATCTATCAGTCGCAGTGGCCGATCAGATGGTCTATAACGCCGTGCGCAACGCCACCGCCGATCAGCGCGTCTCGCTGCAATCGCGCAACGGGATGCGGAACGCGCATCTGGCCAAGGCAATCCACATCATGACCGACAATATCCAAAGCCCGTTGTCCCCCTCGGTCATCGCCAGCAACATCGGCATCTCAACCCGGCAACTGGAGCGCCTGTTTGGGAAATTCCTGAACACCTCGCCTAAGAAATACTTCATGGAATTGCGGCTGGACCGCGCCCGCAATCTGCTGTTGCAGACCGAATCTTCGGTGACCGAGGTCGCCTTTGCCTGCGGTTTCGAAAGCGCCGGCCATTTCTCGCGTGTGTACCGGGCTGCGTTTGGCGTCACGCCGATGCAGCAGCGCAGCAGGCTTGATTGATCAAAGCTGTGACTGGACAGAGGGCCATGGTTGGGATTATCTGAACAAGTGTTCAGATCAGGAAGGAACCCGCCATGCAACTCTCAACCACAGCTGCGGTGATCACCGGCGGAGCCTCCGGCCTGGGTGAGGCCACAGCCCGTCACTTTGCCGAGAACGGCGCGCAGGTCACAATCCTTGACCGCGACGCCGAGCGTGGCCCGCAAGTCGCGGCTGAAATCGGCGGACATTTCGCACAAACCGATGTGACGGATGAGGCCTCGGTCGCTTCAGCGATTGCACATGCGATGGACAAGATGGGTCGCATCACCGCCGCAGTGAACTGCGCCGGAATCGCGATTGGAGCTAAGACTGTGGGCAAAGACGGCCCCCACCCTCTGGGGGCGTTCCAGCGTACCATCGACATCAATCTGGTCGGTTCCTTCAACGTCTCGCGTCTTGCTGCCGCAGAGATGGCAAAGAATGACCCCGAACCGGATGGCGCGCGCGGCGTGATTATCAACACCGCCTCGATCGCGGCCTTTGACGGGCAAAAGGGTCAGGCGGCCTATGCAGCCTCGAAAGGCGGCGTGGTCGGCATGACGCTACCCATGGCGCGCGATCTGGCCTCGACTGGTATCCGTGTGATGGCCATCGCACCGGGCATCTTCATGACCCCGATGCTGGCCGGCCTGCCTGAAGAGGTGCAGCAACAGCTTGCGGCGGACGTCCCCAACCCTGCTCGCCTCGGCGACCCGCGCGAATACGGTCGTCTGGCCGGGTTCATCGTCGAGATGGGCTACCTGAACGGAGAGGTCATCCGCATCGACGGTGCCCTGCGGATGCGCTAAGACGGGTTTCATGACCGAGCGGCAGAAAATGGCGGCAGGCGAGTGGTATTGCTGCCTCGACCCCGAACTGGAAGTGCTTCGTATGAAAGCACGCCGCGCGGTCCATGCCCACAACACCTGCCCGCCCGATGACCGAGGGGCTATAGCTCCCGAATTGGCGGCGCTCTTTGCGGGGATCGGGCAAGATTGCTATTTTGAGGCTCCGTTCCACTGCGCTTATGGAATGAACCTGTCGCTGGGCGACCGGGTTTATCTGAATGCGGGCTGTGTCATTCTCGACACCGCGCCTGTTCGCATCGGCAGTGACTCGATGCTCGGCCCCACGGTGCAGATCTATTGCGCCCAACACGCCAAAGACCCAGCCCTGCGCGCACAGGGTCTGGAAATCGACCACCCGGTGACAATCGGCGAAAACGTCTGGATCGGCGGTGGCGCGATCATCATGCCCGGCGTTACTATCGGAGACCGCGCCATCGTCGGTGCAGGCAGCGTCGTCACGAAGGACGTCCCCGCCCGAGCAACTGTTGTCGGTAACCCCGCCCGCCCCATTTGAGCACGCGCAAACCGGTGCATAGGTTTGTACAACTCAGACAATCTAGTCGATTGAGGTTGTACAACTCGGACTCAACCGGCTTCGGCCTTCTCTTCAAGCATCAGCCACTCTTCCTCAGCCGCTGACAGTTTTTCCTGCCGTTCGACCAGGGCATCGGTTGCCTTCTGGAACTTGATCGGTTCGCGTGTGAACAGCTCAGGATCAGACATCAGTTCTTCGAGCTTGGCGATCTCGGCTTCAAGGCGCGCGATCTCTGCTGGTAGCTTCTCAAGTCGGTGTTTCTCCGAGAACGACAGCCCTGCTTTTGCCTTCGCTTCTTGCTTCACTTTCGGTTTTAAAGGCCTTGCTTTTTCTTCCTTTTTCGCAACTACATCACCTCGCTGAGCGATGTAATCGGACCAACCACCAGCATAGACGGTCGCGCGCCCGTTGCCCTCCATGGCGATGGTTGTGGTCGCAACACGATCCAGAAAATCCCGATCGTGGCTAACGAGCAGCACCGTGCCATCATAGTCGTCCAGCAATTCCTGCAGCAGATCCAGCGTTTCGACATCCAGATCGTTGGTCGGTTCGTCCAGCACCAGCAGGTTAGAGGTTTTTGCCATCAGTTTCGCCAACAGTAACCGGGCTTTTTCCCCTCCGGACAATGACTTAACAGCCGCTCTTGCCTGCGCATCATCAAACAGAAACTCTTTGAGATAGCCCACCACATGCTTGGGCTGCCCGCCGACCATCACCTGATCGGCCTTGCCCGAGACCCGCATCTCGGGATCGCCGGTCAAGCTGTCCCACAGGCTCATTTCCGGGTCCAGCTGTGCCCTCGCCTGATCGAACACGGCGATCTCAAGGTTAGTACCCAGCACCACCGAACCCTTGTCCGGTTCGACCTGACCTAGCAGCATTTTCAGCAACGTGGTCTTGCCCACACCGTTCGGCCCAACAAAGGCCACACGGTCACCGCGCTGAACCAGAAGATCGAAATTGCGCACGATCTGCTGAGAGTCAAATGCCTTTGAAACGCCATTGGCCTCGATGACCTTGCGGCCTGATTTCGGACCGGATTCCAACGTCATGGCAGCCGATCCCTGACGTTTGATCTGCGCTGCACGCTCGGCGCGCAAGGCTTGTAGCGCCCGAACACGACCCTGATTGCGCTTGCGGCGGGCGCTGATACCCTCGACGGCCCATCGCGCCTCGGACTTGATCAAGCGGTTCAGCTTGTGGCGCTGCTGATCCTCCTCTTCCCAGACCTTGTCCCTCCAGCTTTCAAAGGCCGCAAAGCCCTGTTCCTGCCGCCGTACAACTCCGCGATCGATCCACAGCGTCGCACGGGTCAACGCACGCAGGAATGCGCGATCATGCGAGATCAAAACATAGGCGGCGCGGGTCGAGCCCAACTCACGCTCCAACCACGCAATCGCCTCGATATCCAGGTGGTTCGTCGGTTCGTCCAGCAACATCAGGTCCGGCGCCTCGGCCATCAGCTTGGCCAAAGCCGCGCGTCGCCTTTCCCCACCCGAAGCGGTTTCGACCGCACGCTCAGGGTCGAATTTCAGCCCTTCGCCCGCGCGTTCGACCTTATACAGCTCACCCGGCTCCAACCCGCTTGAGGCGTAGTCTCCAAGCGTCGCGAATCCCTGCATTCCGGGATCCTGCTCCATGTAACCCACTGATTTACCAGGAGGGATGACGATTTCACCCTGATCGGCCTCGACCAGCCCGGCCATCACTTTCATCAAAGTGGATTTGCCAGACCCGTTCCGCCCGACCAGCGCCACGCGATCACCGGGTTGAACCACAAGGTCCAGATCGGAAAACACCGGATCACCCCCGAACGTCAGAGAGATACCGGACATCTGCAATAAAGGAATTCTCGCCATACCCGCCAGCTAAACCGGCCAAAGCAAGGCGTCAACGCCCCAACTTCACCTTTTCCCAGATACTCAAATCACCCAGCCACCGCGCGCAGCAACCGTTTACGAGCTGGGGGAATTGCTCCGATTTCAAGGCCGGTGAACACATGCAGGGTGTTCATGTGCCTGTCTACCACCGCATGATCGCTGACCCACCCCCCCATCATCAGATAGGTGCGCAACAAGGGCGGCATCCGAAGCATCGCCTGTTTTACATCGGGGCGTCGGCGCAAACGCGCCGCAAAGCGAAACACATCCGGCGCCTTGACTCGTGGCAACCAACGCCTTGGTGCCAGATGCCGGTGTTTGAGCATCGCAAAAGCGTCAAGATATTCGGCTGTTTCGGTTCCAGCGAATGACGAACAACCAAACAGCATTTCGATCCCGTTCTGATCGACATACGCCGTCATTGCGCCCCACGCGACACGCAAGATATCCGGATCATTGTAGTCCGGGTGGATACAGAACCGGCCCATCTCAACCATCGGTCCCGTAAAATCGCGTAGCGCCGACAGATCATAGAACTGTGCCGAGTAGCTGAGTCCGACTTCAAAGCCGCCCTGCATTGTCAGCATACGGAAACAGCACACCAACGCCCCACCGGCCTGCAGATCTTCGACCAGAACATGGGCGCAGCGTTCGTCAAAAGCATCACAATCCTGACCATCAGTAGCAAAGGTCAGCATCCTCAGCGTCTGCGCCGCCGCCACGTCTTGCTCGGTTTGCGCCAAGCGGGCGCGATATCGGCCCTTGTCCAACAAAACCGCCATGGTCGCATCCTCCTGCGGTTGCTGACCGGTCACATCTGTCTGGTCCTTACTACAGAATGTGTGACTGTCCTGTGACCACTGCAAGAGAATTGGTCGCTTTAGTTGTTTGCGCCAGGAATATTTGCCGGGTTGAAGTTGCCGATGTTACCCAGAAGCTGACGCAGGAAGCCTTTGTCTTCCACGTTGGAATCGGTCACGCGACGATCCAGCACGATGACATAGCCGTCTTCCAGGCCGAACCGCTCGATATTGCGAACGACGCCGCGCTGATCAAAGCTGATCGCGACCAGTTCACGTGAAACGACCTCGGGTCGTTTGGGCCCATAATGACGGACGCGCGAGGCGACATAGTAATAGCCCGAATCCCGCACCACGCCCGCCGAGCTGGGCGCGCCGATGGTTTCTTCAACACTATCGCGGGTATCGACGCCGACCTTGATTTTGGCCAGATCCTCTGGCGGAGGCACGTAGCCGTGATTCTTGAAGATTGGTGAACATGCGCCCGCGACCGCCAGACAGGCCGCAAAGACAAGCGTTTTCGACGCTGGTTTCAACCTGTTCAAACCCTTCAACATGCACATCCTCTTGCCATGGCCCCTTGCGGACCCTATCCGATTACAGAAACCAAGGCTCCGGTTCAACACAGGAAAACCTCACGAATGAGCAACCAGACATCTTTACGCGTCGCAGACCTGCCGCAAAACGCTCCGACCCCGTTTGAGTTGCGCCCGACCGGCGACGCGCTGGAGGTCATAAAACAAGAGCTCGGCCTGCTTGGCCTGCGCAAGCTCAGCTTTGTCGGCGAATTGCGCGCGCAGGGCAAACGGGATTGGATGCTTTCTGGCAAGCTGGGCGCAACGGTGATCCAACCTTGTGTCGTGACGTTGGAACCAGTGACCACACGCATCGACACCCCGGTGAGTCGCGTCTTTCTGGCCGATTGGAGCGATCCGGAAGAGCCCGAGTTCGAAATCCCCGAGGATGACGAGACCGAACCGCTTGGGCCCGAGATCGATCCTGCGCTGATCATGGTTGAAGCGCTGTCGCTGGCCCTGCCCCAATATCCACGGAAGGATGGAGTCGAGCTGGGCCAGATAGGCTATACCGAACCGGGCAAACAGGCCCTCACAGATGAGGATGTAAAACCCTTCGCTGGTTTGGCGGGGCTGCGGGATGCGATGAAAAAAGACGAGTGACAGGCGAGGGATTTCCTGTCATAGCAGGCCGTCAGAAAAACCGCTTGAACATGACGAGAATCGCAGTATTTTCGCGCGCTCATTGGAATTTGGGTTGGACATTGCGGGGCAAGCCCCTTAAACGCGCGTCAAACCACGAGAAAACAAAGTACGTAACCCGGCTGACAGCGAATCTGTCAGCCCATATCAGACAAAGGTTGAGACCATGGCCGTCCAACAGAACAAAGTTTCCAAGTCGCGTCGCAACAACCGCCGCGCACACGACGCTCTGGTTGCTGCAAACCCGAACGAATGCCCGAACTGCGGCGAGCTGAAGCGCCCGCACCACGTTTGCGCATCTTGCGGCCACTATGACGATCGTGAAGTCGTCGCTCAGGCCGACGAAATCGACCTGGACGAAGACGCGGCCTAAGCCTGATTGGACGCAGGCCAAGGCATGACGGATCAGCCCACGCAGACCGGACGGATCATCATCTCGGTTGACGCTATGGGCGGAGATTCGGGCCCTGCCGTCGTTGTGGCGGGCATTGCAAAATCTGCGGACAAGAACCCGAAGATCGGGTTCATCCTGCACGGTCAGGAACAGGAACTACGCAAGCTGGTTGCCAAACGGCGTGTCCTTGATGGGCGCGTCGTTTTTCGTGATTGCCCGGACGTGGTCACGATGGAAGACAAACCAAGCCAGGTTGTCCGCAGCGGCAAGAGCACGTCGATGTGGTCCGCTCTGGAAGCGGTGCGTGCAGGTGAAGCGCACGGCGCGGTGTCCTGCGGCAACACGGGAGCGCTGATGGCCATGTCCATGTTGCGGCTGCGCAAGCTGCCCGGCGTGAACCGCCCTGCCATCGCGATCCTGTGGCCCTCGCGCAATCCGCATGGGTTCAACGTGATGCTGGACGTCGGCGCAGATGTGCGCGCTGATGCCAAGGACCTGTTGCAATACGCGCTGATGGGGGCTTCATACGCGCGCAACGGTATGGCGCTCAGCCGCCCTCGGATCGGGTTGCTGAATGTCGGCACCGAAGAACACAAGGGCCGCGCCGAACTGAAAGAAGCCCACGCGATGATCTCGGACTTTGCCGATCAGGCGAATTTCGAATTCGTGGGCTTTGTCGAAGGCAGCGATATCCCCGGCGACAAAGCTGACGTGATCGTGACCGACGGCTTCACTGGAAATGTCGCCATTAAAACCGGCGAAGGCACCGCGAACCTTATCGGTGATTTGCTTCGTGAAGCGTTCAAATACTCGCCCCTATCCCGGCTGGCCTCGATCCTGGCAATCACCTCGTTGAATCGTCTGAAAAAGCGGATAGACCCGCGCCGCGTCAATGGCGGCGTGTTCTTGGGACTCAACGGAACCGTGGTGAAATCCCACGGCGGAGCGGACGCAACCGGCGTTTCCGCAGCGGTTAAGCTGGCCTTCACTCTGGCTGAATCCGGTTTCGCCGAAAAATTGGCGGCACGGGTTGCATCAACAGCCGCACTTGCACAAGATGCGGCCCATTCCGTGACTCAATCGGAATAATAACAAAAAAGGCAGTACCCCAGCATGGCAGGCCGCTCAGTTGTTGTAGGTGTCGGGCATTATTTGCCAGAGCGCGTTGTACCGAACTCTGAGTTCGAGAAAACGCTGGATACGACGGACGAATGGATTCGCACCCGGTCCGGGATCGAGCGGCGACACTTCGCGGCCGAGGAAGAAACCACTTCCGATCTGGCCACCAAAGCGGCCGAAGCCGCACTGGCTGATGCCGGACTGACGGCGGATGATATCGACGCGATTGTACTGGCAACCTCCACAGCTGATCTGACCTTTCCTTCGGCGGCAACCATGGTACAGGCCCGGTTGGGCATGACCAAAGGTTTTGCCTTCGATGTACAGGCGGTCTGCGCAGGGTTTGTCTTTGCGCTCAGCAACGCCAACGCCCTGATCCTGTCCGGTCAGGCCAAGCGCGTACTGGTGATCGGCGCCGAGACCTTTTCACGAATCATGGACTGGACCGACCGGTCGACCTGCGTGCTGTTTGGCGATGGCGCGGGCGCACTGGTTCTGGAAGAGCAAGAGGGTCAGGGCACTTCGGATGATCGCGGTATTCTTGCGACCGACTTGAATTCGGACGGACGCTACAAAGACCTTCTCTATGTTGATGGCGGGGTTTCGACCCAATCCACCGGCCACTTGCGGATGCAGGGCAATCAGGTCTTCCGTCATGCGGTCGAGAAACTGGCCCGAACTGCCGAAGTCGCGCTGGAACGAGCCGGTTTGTCCAGCGATGATGTCGACTGGATCGTGCCGCATCAGGCCAATATCCGCATTATTCAGGGCACCGCCAAGAAGATGGGCCTGCCGATGGATAACGTCGTCGTCACCGTTCAGGACCATGGCAACACATCGGCAGCCTCCATCCCTCTGGCCCTGTCGGTGGGCAAGCAAAACGGCCAGATCAAAACCGGCGATCTGATCGTTACAGAGGCGATTGGTGGCGGTCTGGCCTGGGGGGCGGTCGCACTGCGTTGGTAACCGGCACAATCCGGCTTACAGAGCCTCCTGCAATTCATTGATATTGACAGCGAATTTTGCATAGCCATATGCTCAGACATCAACAGGGGAAAAAGCATGGGCGACAAAACACTGACCCGAATGGATCTGAGCGAGGCCGTCTTTCGTGAGGTTGGCTTGTCACGCAATGAAAGCGCACAGCTGGTCGAAAGCGTTCTGAACCACATGTCTGACGCGCTGGTGCGTGGCGAACAGGTTAAGATTTCGTCATTCGGCACCTTCAGCGTTCGGGACAAAACCGCCCGTATCGGTCGCAACCCTAAAACCGGTGAAGAGGTTCCGATCCAGCCCCGTCGTGTACTGACATTCCGTCCGTCGCACCTGATGAAGGATCGCGTCGCCGCAGGGAACCGCAAGTAAGTTCAGGACATCCAGGTTATGAGTAAGTCCCCCGATGCCTTTCGCACCATAAGTGAAGTTGCGGACTGGCTCGGAGTTCAGGCTCATGTGCTGCGTTTCTGGGAAAGCCGGTTTACCCAAGTCAAACCCGTCAAACGCGCCGGTGGGCGGCGATATTATCGCCCCAATGATATGCGTCTGCTGGGCGGTATCAAGAAACTGCTGCACGAGGACGGGATTACCATCAAAGGTGTTCAGCGTATCCTTCGGGAACAGGGCGTTGCGCATGTTGCATCGCTTTCGCCCAATTTGGATGAAAACGCGCCCGCACCCAGCATCGACGATACTGTGGTTCCGTTCGCTTCAGCGCCGGAACCATCCGCAAACCAGATCGACATGGATTTGGGCGAAACCGCCCATTCCCCTGCCCCAGAGGCTCCGAAACCCGTCGCAACCCCCGAACCCAAACCGATACCGGCTGAGCTGGATGCAGCGCCGCTGATGGGTGGTATTGCCTCGCTGGCATGGAATCGTGACGAGTATGACGATGAGCTGTTGCACCAGATTGCACCCATCGCCAAGGACCTGCGCAGGTGGCTGGATCGCGTCGAACACCACACGGCGGGATAGCAAAAAAGGCGATGATTTCCTCTTGCCCCCGCCGGGAAAGTCTTTATGAACACCTCAACGTCGGGCTATGGCGCAGCCTGGTAGCGCGTCCGTCTGGGGGACGGAAGGTCGCAGGTTCGAGTCCTGCTAGCCCGACCAAATCACACCGACGTTTATGGCACATAGGCCAGATCCCGCTCTGGCAGCAGAGGGGATCGAGATGACAGGTGTTTGCCCAAATCAACAGCTTGAGGCGATGATTGCACGCGGTGAGATCGCCGCAAGCCCAGACATCATCCCTGCACAGGTGCAGCCGGCAAGCCTTGATCTACGTTTGGGAACAGTGGCTTACCGGGTGCGCGCGTCGTTTCTGGCAGGCGAAGGACGGTCTGTCGCAGACCGGCTGGCCGAGTTTGAGATGCACCGCATCGACATCACTGAAGGCGCTGTTCTGGAAAAGGGCTGTGTCTATCTGGTGCCGCTGATGGAATCACTCGCCCTGCCCGATGACGTCAGTGCGGTGGCCAATGCCAAAAGCTCGACCGGGCGGCTCGACTTGCTCACGCGCACGATCACCGATGGCGGAACCGAGTTTGATCGGGTTCCCGCAGGCTACACAGGTCCGCTTTATGCCGAGATCTGCCCGCGATCGTTCTCGGTTCTGGTGCGCCCCGGAATGCGTCTGAATCAGATCCGTTTCCGCAAAGGTCAGGCGGTACTCAGCGACGCCGAGCTGACCGCGTTGCATGGTCAAACGCCGTTGGTTGATGGGCCAGCCGTCATTCAGGACGGGTTGGGGTTTTCGGTCGATCTGCAACTGCCCGATACCGATCTGGTCGGCTATCGTGCCAAGCCCCATACCGGGGTGATCGATCTGGATCGGATCGGCGAATACGACCCGCAGGAATACTGGGAAGAGGTGCATACCAAGGATGGTCGCATCATCCTCGACCCCGGCGCGTTCTACATTCTCGTCAGCCGCGAAGCGGTGCATATCCCGCCAATGTATGCTGCTGAAATGGCCCCTTATCTGGCTATGGTCGGCGAGTTCCGGGTACATTACGCCGGATTCTTTGACCCGGGCTTTGGACATGCCGAAGCAGGCGGCGCTGGATCACGCGGGGTGCTGGAAGTGCGCTGCCACGAAGCGCCATTTGTGTTGGAACACGGACAAGTCGTCGGGCGCCTGGTTTATGAGAAGATGGCAGAAATGCCGACACAGCTATATGGTGCTGGGATTGCCTCGAACTATCAGGGTCAAGGCCTGAAACTGTCCAAGCATTTCAAAGCTGTGGGCTGAGTTTCAGAACTTCATGAACCGACGCATCTGACGCGACACCTGCCGCATCTGCTTTGCGCTTTGATTTTGGCGCTTGGTCGCATCGCGCATCTGGCGATCCGCCTCGGGGCCATTCTCAACATCAGACTGACCCGGTTTGCGGCCCACCTTGCTGGCCATATCAATACCCTTGTCCACACCGTGGTTCACCAGGCGACGCATCACCCGGCGCACGATCATATCGATGATCCGATTGGCATTCATTGGCTCAACTCCGTTTCCTGCACCCTATGATAGGCGGGATCTGCGGCAATAAAAGGGCTGTCCGATCACTCTTCTTCGAACAGTTCGGTTTGATCTTCGTCCTCGTCATCACCCTGCCCTTCGCCCAGCGGCACAGCACCAGGGGGTGGGCGATTCTCCAACAATCCGGCTGCGCGCAACTCCTTCAGGCCCGGCAGGTCACGGGCGTTTTCCAGCCCGAAATGATCCAGAAACTCAGGCGTTACGACGAATGTCACCGGACGGCCTGGTGTCATGCGACGGCGGCCCAGTCGGATCCACTCCATCTCAAGCAGTTGGTCAATGGTGCCGCGCGAAACGGACACGCCCCGGATTTCCTCGATCTCCGCACGCGTGCAGGGCTGGTGATAAGCCACGATCGCCAGCGTTTCGATGGCCGCCCGGCTAAGCTTGCGGGTCTCAACCGTTTCCTTCTGCATCAGGAAGCCAAGATCGGGGGCTGTGCGGATCGCCCAAGCCTCACCAACGCGCACCACACGCACCCCGCGCCCTTCGTATCGTTTCTGAAGCGATTCAACAGCTTGCGCGGCATTGCTTCCATGGGGCATCCGCGCTTCAAGATCACCAATCGTCACTGGCTCGGCGCTGGCAAACAGCACGGCCTCGACCATACGTTCCTGTTCCGCCAAGGGCGGCGCTTCGAACAGTGTGCCTGTCTCTTCGTTGGCGTCAGTCACGTGTCTCAGTCCTCTTACGCAGATGGATCGGCGCAAAGGTCTCGCTTTGCTTGATCTCCATATGTCCTTCTTTCACCAGCTCAAGCGAGGCTGCGAAGGTTGCAGCCGTGGCCGAGCGTCGCCGCACCGGATCAGCATCCCAGCCTTCGGGCAGGTAGGTCTCCATATCCGTCCACGCACCGGCAAAGCCTATCAGGGGTCGCATCCGCTCAAGCGCTTGTTCCATGGTGAAAACGGCGTCGCGGTCCATGACGAAGGGGCGGAACTCGTCGCGCGTGCGGATACGCGCATAGCCCTGCATCAGGTCCAGCAATGTGGCGGAATAGGTCACGGTGCGGATTCGCGTAACATCCTCACCCTGCCCGCGTTTGAAAAAATCGCGGCCCAATTGATCACGCGCCATCAGGCGCGCAGCGGCATCGCGCATGGCCTGCAGACGCTCCAATTGGAATGCGAGGTGCGCGGCGAGTTCCTCGCCCGAGGGGCCTTCATCATCCGGGTCCGGGGGCAGCAGCAAGCGGGATTTGAGGAAAGCTAGCCAAGCGGCCATCACCAGATAGTCGGCGGCCAGTTCGATCCTCAACTGACGCGCTTTTTCGACAAATGTCAGATACTGTTGAGCCAGCGCAAGAACCGAGATTTTGCGCAAGTCCACTTTTTGCGTACGCGAAAGTGTCAAAAGCACATCGAGCGGACCCTCAAACCCGTCGACGTCCACAATCAAAGCCTCGGCGGCCAGCCGATCGGCAACCGAGACCGGGTCTTCGCTGAAAAGGTTATCCTGCATATACCTGCCCGCCCATTAGGGCAGATAGTTCCGCCTCGGCGGCTTGGATGTCAAGTTCCTGTGGCGGTTGTCTCCGGGCCAGCGCCCGATCTGCGCGGGCTTGTGCCGCATCCGACATCTCACCAGCGGCTTCGAGCACCTGCGCGCGTTCTTCAAAGGCCCCGTTGCAGTGCAAGGCCGCATCGCATCCGGCGTCCAGTGCCTGTCGGGCCAAGTCGGCGGGCGCGCCGTTCAGGGCTTTCATCGTGATATCGTCGGTCATAATCAGACCGTCGAAACCGATGCGCTCCCTAATCATCGTCATCATTCCAGCAGAAATCGTTGCGGGCCTTGGATCGATCTGGTCATAAACCAAATGCGCCGTCATCCCCATCGGCAAGTCGTTCAGCGCGCGGAATGGTGCAAAATCTGCCGCTTCCAGTGCACTTAGAGAAAGATCCACATGCGGCAACTCGTGATGACTGTCGAGCGTCGACAGACCGTGGCCGGGCATGTGCTTTACTACCGGCAACACTCCGCCATCAAAGTGTCCGTTGGCAACGGCTCGACCAATCGCGGAAACCTTTTCGGGATCAGACCCATAGCAGCGGTTCTTCAGGAACGCATGAGTACCCTCGCGGGCCAGATCGACCATCGGCGCACAATTGCTGTCGATGCCCAATCCCAGCAGTTCATGCGCGATCAGACGATAGCGCAGATACATCGCGCGCTCGGCCTGATCTCCGGCATGCGCGACATGATCCAAAGGGGGCAACCATTCACGGGCTAAAGGTGCGCGCAGACGTTGTACGCGGCCACCTTCCTGATCGACTGTGATTAGGCAATTTCGGCCAACCGCCTCGCGGAAGTCCTCGCACAAGGCGCGGGTCTGGTCAGCGGATTCGATGTTGCGGGCAAACAGAATGAACCCGAACGGATTCATCTCTTTGAACAAAGCTTTTTCATCCGGCGTCAGGCGCAGCCCTTCGGCATCGGTGATAACCGCGCCAAATCTCACCGGACGGCGACCGGGATACAGTCTGCACCCTGCGCGACTAGGGCCGCGCAAAACTGGCGCGAGTCGCTCAGATCATCAAACCCCATGACACGCAGGCGATAGAAGGTTCGCCCTCCGCTTGAGGTCTTCTGAATAACACGCTGTTTTCCATCCATATATTCTCCAAATCGGCCATTCAAACGTGCCCATTCGGCCTGCGCCACATCGGCGCTTTCGTATGCCCCAAGCTGAGCCAATCGCGTGCCTTTGGTCAATGTATCGGGATCAACATCCAGACCAACAGCAGCCTTTACTGCAGCATTGATCGCAGCTTCCGTAGCGCTGTTGGACGAAATAGAACTTGGCGTAGCGCGGGCTGGACGCACATGCGGACGCAGCGACCGGCGCACACCAGGCAGTGCAGCAATCTTAGGGTCGGGCTGTTGCGCGGCGTAATCAGCCGGATCAATCGCGGGCTCGTCTTCGGGCGTGACCAGGGAAGCCAATTGCACGCCCTGCTCAGGCGTCTGTTCAGGCAGAGGTTCGGCGGCGAGCCCTTCGGCCAGAGCGTTCACGATCGCCTGATCAGTGGCGGGTTCCTCAATCACTTGCACTGCATTTGTGGCCTCAAGCGCGGTCATGGGCGTGTCTTCATCAGTCAGAGACACGGGGCGCGGTGCGAGGATCAGACGATCTGCCGGCGGTGCAGCAGTCCCGACAGCGGCAACTGCATTCACCGCTAGGCCCTGATTATCAGCAGGCGTCCCGCCGGGATTTTCGGGCTGCACGCGCATGGGTCCTTCGGCGGCGCGCACGACCGGTACCCCGCTGACGTCGCGCATGATCAGTTGGTAGCCCCAAACGCCGACTCCGGCGACCAGCGCCAAAGACGCAACCGCCCCAAGCACGTTGACAATACGGCCCAGCCCAGCGCCTGCGCGCGGGGCGTCATCATAGCTATAGCTTTCATCAGGATAATCATACGCATCTTCAGGATGCGATTGATTCGAGTAATGCATCTGCTCGGGGCTATGCTGCCCCGAGTAATCGTAACGTGCCATTTCCGCCTCACCGCCCGATTGCGCCGTAAAAAGTGGCGCGCGGGTCATTTCTTGTCTGCTTCAGACCGGCGGTTCGGGCGATATTTGTTATCGCATCTCCTGCGCCGGGGTAACGCCAAGAATACCCAAGCCCGCTGAAATCACAACAGAAACAGCCCGGGCCAGTGCGATTTTCGATTGGCTTGTGGCAACATCGCCATCCTGAATGAAGCGCAACTGGGTTTCGTCATTGCCCTTGTTCCACAGCGCGTGAAAATCTCCTGCTAATTCATAGAGATAGAAGGCAACCCGGTGCGGTTCATTTGTGCGAGCGGCGATTTCAACCAGACGTGGCCATTCTGCCAGCTTCTTGGCAACGGTCAGCTCAGGGGCGTGGTCGATCTTTCCCAGATCTGCCCCAGATAGCGTAGCATCATCGGCAGAAATCCCGGCCTCAGCGGCGCGGCGCAGCACACTCATGACGCGGGCATGGGCGTATTGGACGTAGAACACCGGGTTTTCGCGGCTTTGTTCCAACACCTTGTCGAAATCGAAATCCAGCGGTGCGTCGTTCTTGCGGGTCAGCATCACGAAACGGGTTACATCAGGCCCGACCTGATCGACTACATCGCGCAACGTGACAAAGTTCCCTGCCCGCTTGGACATCTTGAATGGCTCGCCATTCTTCCACAGCTTCACCAATTGGGTAAGCTTGATATCCAGCGGCACCTTACCATCGGAAAGGGCCGAAACGGCCGCCTTCATCCGTTTGACATAGCCGCCATGGTCCGCACCGAACACATCGATTAGCGCGTCAAACCCACGGCTCACCTTGTCATAATGATAAGCGATATCCGGGGCGAAATAGGTCCAGCTGCCGTCCGATTTCTTGACCGGGCGGTCGACGTCATCCCCGTGTTCGGTCGACTTGAACAAGGTCTGCTCGCGCGGTTCCCAATCCTCGGGTTTCTTACCCTTGGGCGGCTCAAGAACGCCTTCGTAGATCAGGCCCTTGTCGGTTAGCGACTGAAGCGCAGCCTCGATCCGCCCTGTGCCGTAGAGCGACTTCTCTGAGAAGAACACATCCATCTCAACACCCAGCGCCTTCAGGTCGGCGCGGATCAGGTCCATCATAGCGTCGGTTGAGAATTCGCGCAGCTCTTCCAGCCATACGCTTTCTGGCTTGTCGATCAGGCTGTCGCCGTATTTCTCTTTCAGCGCCTGACCGATCGGGATCAGGTAATCGCCGGGATAGAGACCTTCGGCGATCTCGGGACTGAGCCCGTTGGCCTCGCGATACCGTTCATATGCCGACCGCGCCAGCACATCCACCTGCGCGCCGCCATCGTTGATGTAGTATTCGCGGGTCACCTCATGGCCCGAATAGGCTAGCAAGCTTGCCAGCGCATCACCGAACACAGCCCCCCGCGTGTGGCCCACATGCAGCGGGCCGGTCGGGTTGGCCGAGACATATTCCACGTTCACCTTCTGACCATGTCCCATGGTCGAACGGCCATAATCGGTGCCCTTTTCCAGCACCGCAGCCAACACTCCCTGCCAAACCGAAGACGCAAGCCGCAGGTTTAGAAAGCCCGGGCCCGCCACCTCGGCGCTGGTGATCCGGCCGTCTGCAGACAGCTTGCCCGCAAGCACATCCGCAATGTCCCGCGGCTTCATCTTCGCCGGTTTCGCCAGTACCATCGCCGCATTGGTCGCCATATCGCCATGCGCCGCATCGCGCGGAGGCTCAACCGCCACGTTGTCAAAGCTCAGCCCCTCAGGCAGCGCGCCTTCGGACTGCATCTGCGCCAGCGCGTCCAGTACCAGGCCGCGGATCTCGGAAAACAGGTTCATTTCGGATGTCCTTTTGCTTGCCGCGGGGTTTACCACGCAAAGCGCCAAGGTCAATGGACGCCTAAATTTTGCGCTTGGATTAACCGCTATCAGGGCTAAGGTCGGGGAAAACCGTGACCGGAGCCCCTGAATGCGCCTTACCTTGCCCTTTGCCCTGTTGCTGACCACCGCCCTGCCCACATGGGCCGAGATGCCCTCACCTCAAGGCCACGTACTGCTGACGCTCGGTGGCGCCATCACCGAAACCAATCTGCCCGCGCGCGCTGAGAACGACGGTGGGCTGTTGGGTTTTCTCGAAGTCACACATGACGGTGCAGCAGGCTTTGACGCTGCCATGCTGGACGGGTTGGATCAGGTCGAGATCACCATCCCCTACGGCCCGCCAGAGAACCAGCGCGACTATACCTTTTCCGGCCCACTGTTATCCGACGTGATGACGATGGCAGGTGCCAGGGGCAAATCCGCCCTGCCCATGGCTATGGATGGCTATCAGGCTGAAATCCCATGGGAAAGCATCGAGACACATCAACCCATCGTGGCCACCCACGCGGATGGCGTGCCGATGGGCATTGGTAGTTACGGCCCCACGATGATCGTTTTCCCGCCCACGAATGATGCTGAACTGGCTCAAACACAAGCCAGCCAACAGGTCTGGGCCATCGCCTATATTGCGATCGAGTGATCTCCGGTCAGCCGGGCATGGTCTTGCAGCGCAAACCTGTCGGTCATACCCGCGATATAATCCGAGACGATGCGGGCCAGCGCGGTCTCATCCTTTGCCGTCTCGATATCGACATGCCAGTGCCTGGGCATCTGTTTCGGGTCGGACAGGTAAATCGGAAACAGTTCCTCAACCACCTTGCTGACACTGGCGCGCACTTCCATCACGCTCGGTGCGCGATACATGCGCGAAAACAGGAAGGCGCGGATCTGTTTGAGCTTCGCCCAAAGATCATCCGAGAATTGAATGACCGGATAACCCAGATGGCGGATATCCTCGACCGACCGCGCCCCCGAGGCCGCTATCAACGCGCGTGAGGTGTCGATAACATCCGAAACCATGACGCCAAATACCCGTCTGAGCGCCTCGTGCCGACGGCGATAAGGGTCAAGACCCGGAAATTTGGCATCCACTTCGGCGAAACAGGCATCAATTATGGGAAGCTGCTGAATGTCTTCATCTCTGAACAATCCCGCCCGTAATCCGTCAAACAGATCGTGGTTGTTGTAGGCAATGTCGTCCGACAACGCCGCGACCTGCGCCTCAGCGCTCGCATGAGTATGGAGTTCGAGGTCAAAGCCCTGGTTGCATTCGGCCAATGCCCAAGGCAATGCACCAGTGACCGGCCCGTTGTGCTTGGCTATCCCTTCCAGACATTCCCAGGTCAGGTTGCACCCATCGAACTCGGCGTAGTGACGCTCGAGTTTGGTCACGATCCGAATGGCCTGTGCGTTGTGGTCAAAGCCACCATATGGCTCCATCAACGCATGCAGAGCATCCTCGCCCGTGTGGCCAAACGGCGTATGCCCGAGGTCGTGCGCCAACGCGACCGCTTCGGTCAATTCGCCGTTCAAGCCTAAGGCCCCGGCAATCGTTCGAGCCACCTGAGCCACTTCTATGGAATGCGTCAGGCGGGTTCGATAACTGTCGCCCTCATGCTCAACAAACACCTGAGTTTTGTGTTTGAGGCGCCTAAACGCGCTGGCATGAATAATCCTGTCACGGTCGCGCTGAAAGCATGACCGAAAACTGCTTTCCTCCTCAGGTACAAGCCGCCCCCTCGCGCGGCCTGGGTCCGAGGCAAAACCCGCTCTGTCCAAAGGTCTTGTCCTTGTCGCCTGTCGTCAGGTTCCATATATTGTACGATGCTAAGGAAATAAACCTTTGGAGACCGGCATGAATCTGCCCCCAACAGTCACAGAACGCGCCTTTGAACGCCTGGCCGAAATCGGTGCCGCAGATCAGGGCCAGGCCCTGCGTGTCGCTGTGGAGGGTGGCGGATGTTCCGGTTTTCAATACGAGATCGCCCTGGATGTGCCGAAAGAGGACGATTTGGTGCTAGAGGGCAAAGGCCAAAAGGTCATCGTCGACTCGATCTCTCTGCCGTTTCTGGAGAACGCGGTAATTGATTTCACACAGGAACTCATCGGCGCGCGCTTCGTGATTGAGAACCCCAACGCCACGTCTTCCTGCGGCTGCGGCACATCGTTCTCGATGTAGCGTCAGTGGGGGCTTTGCCCCCACACCCCCAAGGTATTTTTAGCCAGATGAAGAGAGATCCACTCTCTGATAGTCAAAGTCAGAGAGCTTCACCTGGCGCGGTCATCGGCGCCTCCGCCTGTACCGCATACTCAGTTTTGACGAATATGGTTAAGAATCCGTTTCTTCATCTGGCCCAAAATACCTCGGAGCGCGAGGCAGAGCCTCGCTTACTTATTCGGCAACTTGCCGTTGCGTGTATTCTGCGCGATAGGTTGCCAATGGCACCGGAGGATCACGCATGAAAATCGCCACATTCAACATCAACGGTATCAAGGCAAGGGCCGAGGCGTTACCTCGCTGGTTGGATGAGGCGCAGCCCGATGTCGTGTTGCTGCAGGAAATCAAATCTATTGATGAGAATTTCCCCCGCGAGATTTTCGAGGAGCGCGGATATAACGTTGAAACCCACGGTCAAAAGAGCTTCAACGGCGTTGCAATCCTTTCGAAATTGCCGCTTGAGGATGTCTCCCGTGGGTTGCCCGGTGATGAAAGTGATGAGCAGGCGCGCTGGATCGAAGCTACTGTCACAGGAAAGAGAGCACTGCGCATCTGCGGATTGTATCTGCCAAATGGCAATCCGGTGCCGGGGCCGAAATATGACTACAAGCTTGAGTGGATGGAGCGCCTCTATGATCGTGCCCGCGATTTGATGGCATCAGAGGAACCCGCGTTGATGGCCGGGGATTACAATATCATCCCGCAGGCCGAAGATGCCAAGCGCCCCGACGCCTGGCGCGAGGATGCGCTATTTCGACCCGAAAGTCGCGCTGCATTCCGTAAGGTATTGAATCTGGGCTTCACCGAAGCCTTTCGCGCACGAACGCAAGGCCCCGGTCATTACTCATTCTGGGATTATCAAGCCGGCGCGTGGAACAGAAACGACGGGATTCGCATCGATCACTTTCTTCTGACGCCGCAAGCTGCAGATTTGATGCGTGATTGCAGGATCGATGCCGAAGTGAGGGGGCACGAAAAACCTTCGGACCATGTGCCGGTCTGGGTTGATCTCGACCTGTGAACGCTTACGCGGTCGCGTCGTAGCTATAGATCCACTCGTAGCGCCGTGCCAAGCGTGGACCAACCGCCATTAAGGCGGCCTGCGCGGCCAGCCTCATTGGCCCACGAAGGTGGAAATTACGCGCATTTGCGCCTGCAGCGCCAACCACTTGCCTGGCACGCGGTCGTCGAGTGGCTTCATAGGTAGCCAATGCGCGGGCGACGCCTGAGTTGTCCTGGAACGCGCGTGTCAGGACCCAGGCATCTTCCAGTGCCAGGCAAGCTCCTTGGGCCATAAAAGGCAACGTCGGGTGCGCCGCATCCCCAAGTAAGGCCAATCGCCCATTCTGCCAGATTTGCGCCACGGGGCGCAGAAACAGCGCCCAAAGGTGAACCTCGTCAATCTTTGACAATATGTCACCAACCGGTCCGCCAAAATCGGCGAACCGGGTTCGCAGGTCGTCGGGATCACCCTGACGTCGCCAGCCTTCCTCTTGCCAGTCGGAACGCTCTTCTATGGCCACGATGTTCACGAGGCGTTGATCGCGCAGCGGGTAGGTTACCACGTGCCGGCCTGGCCCCATCGTCAAGGACGCGCATGGCAGTTCTTCTGGCTGGGTCCAGGGGATCGTTGCTCGCCAGGCAACCTGATGGGTGAACACCGGGACCTCGGGGCCATTCAAGATCGGGCGGATAGCGCTGCGCCCACCGTCTGCGGCGATCGCGCATTCCGCACGCAGCCTTTCGCCGCTTTCCAGAACGATCTCGGCTTCGCTTGGGTGTTTATGAACCGTCGCGACAGGTGCATCCAGCCGAATATCCACCCCAGAGCGCAAGGCGGCTTTGTGTAACAGGTCCAGCAGATCTGCCCGGTGATAATAGTAAGTCGACCCAGCGGCAGGGACCGGGACCCGACTGATCACGCGCCCATTACGGTAATCGCGCAGAACGGTCCCACCCGAGATTTGTCCAGCTTCCGGGACCTTACCAGCAACGCCTAGCGCACGCAGTACCGCCATCCCGTTCGCACTGATTTGCAATCCAGCACCAACTTCGGTCAGTTCTGGGGCCTGCTCCAGAACCGTCACCTGAGCACCCTGACTTCGCAGTGCGAGTGCCGCCGCCATGCCCCCAATGCCGCCGCCAATGACGCAGAAATTCAGACCATTGATATTCATGGACCTGCCATAACGCAAAAACGCCGAGGCGACAGGCCCCGGCGCAGTTGTTTTGTTGCAATTTCCCAGCGATCAATCGTCGCGGTGGACCTTTTCGCGGCGCTCGTGACGCTCTTGCGCCTCAAGCGTCATAGTCGCGATAGGACGCGCATCCAGGCGCTTGAGCGAGATCGGATCACCGGTCTTCTCGCAATATCCATACTCCCCTTCTTCGATCCGACGCAGGGCCGAGTCGATTTTGGCCACCAGCTTACGCTGACGATCCCGGGTGCGCAGTTCCAGCGCACGGTCGGTCTCTTCGCTTGCGCGGTCAGCGACATCGGGTATGTTTCGGGTGTTGTCCTGCAGACCTTCGATCGTATCACGGCTGCCTGCGAGTAGTTCTGTCTTCCAATCCATCAGCTTGCGGCGAAAATACTCAAGCTGGCGGTCATTCATGAAAGGCTCATCTTCGGCCGGACGATAATCTTCCGGCAGAAAAACTTCCTGCTTCATATTTGCTCCCTCGGTATGGCCTGAAACGTCGGTTGCGATTGTATTACCTGACATTCGGCACCCCCTTCTGCGGAGCGTGTAACCGACGGGGCAGAGATTGTCACTACACAAACGTATGCCTCGCCGCCGCGTCACTCCGACTGCTCTAATATTGAGACTTGTAACAACAAAACCTTGTTTTTCTGTGGTTCTCGCAAGGCGTTTTTCAGGCAGCTTCAACCCCTGCGATACCCCGCCCCGAACGAATCGCCCAAAACAGATTGGACTTACAGCCCATCCCATCCTCTCGCGACGCTGCGGCCCGGCTTGTAAATAACCTTGCCTCTCTGTAACCCGAGCAGAGCAAACCCAGCCCGCATTCCGCGGAAACCACATGAGGGGTCCCATGACCGCACGTTTTCAAGGCACCGCAGAATATGTTGCCACCGACGATCTGAACATTGCCGTGAACGCTGCCGTCACGCTGGAACGCCCCTTGTTGGTCAAGGGCGAGCCCGGAACTGGCAAGACCGAGCTGGCGAAACAGGTCGCAGGCGCGCTGGGGCTGACGATGATTGAGTGGAACGTGAAATCCACCACCCGAGCGCAACAGGGGTTGTATGAATACGATGCGGTCAGCCGTTTGCGCGATAGCCAGCTTGGCGAAGAGCGCGTGCATGATGTCTCGAACTATATTCGCAAGGGCAAGCTGTGGCAGGCATTCGATGCGGATGAAAAGGTCGTGCTACTGATCGACGAGATCGACAAGGCTGATATCGAATTCCCCAACGATCTATTGCAAGAACTCGATAAGATGGAGTTCCACGTCTACGAGACTGGCGAGACGATCCGTGCCAAGAACCGCCCTATCGTCATAATCACGTCGAACAACGAAAAGGAACTACCTGACGCATTCCTGCGCCGCTGCTTCTTTCACTACATCCGCTTTCCAGACGAAGCCACGATGCGCCGTATCGTCGAAGTCCATCACCCCGGCATCAAAGATGCGCTGCTGACCACCGCGCTGACCCAGTTCTACGAAATCCGCGAAACGCAAGGTTTGAAGAAAAAGCCCTCGACCTCGGAAGTGCTGGACTGGCTGAAACTGCTCTTGGCTGAGGACTTGAGCGCTGAGGACCTTAAACGCGACGGTGTGAATGCACTGCCCAAGCTACATGGTGCGCTTCTAAAAAATGAGCAGGACGTACACCTGTTTGAACGGCTGGCCTTTATGGCGCGTAGCAAGCGGTGATCACAGCTTGTCATCGGTACGGTCGGGTGTCAGCATTACATCAACGAAAGACCCCGCGCCAATCGGGCCTCCAGAGCAGGAAATAATAAAATGTCTAACGCCCTCACAATTCGCCCCTTGCGACCAGAAGACCGGGATCAATGGGCCGAAATGTGGCGTGACTACCTGGCATTTTATGAAACCGAAGTGCCGGATTCGACTTTCCAAAGCACCTTTGCACGGCTCTTAGGTGATGATCCGAATGACTTTTCCTGTTTTGTCGCGGATTTGGATGGGCAATTGCTTGGACTGACCCACTACCTGTTTCATCGCCACGCCTGGAAGGAAGAAAGTGTCTGCTATCTGCAGGATCTCTATGCCCGCCCAGAAGCGCGAGGCACCGGAGTTGGACGCGCCCTGATTGAGGCCGTCTATGAAGAAGCGGACAGGCAGAAAGCCCCCTCAGTCTATTGGCTGACGCAGGAAAACAACCATACCGCACGCAAACTCTATGACCGCATCGGCAAGTTGTCGCCGTTCCTGAAGTATCAGCGACCATGAGGCTTTTGGGCGCAACCCTCCTTCTGGCGGCGCTGTCTGCCTGCACCACGGTCGACCGGATCGAGACGCCGACTCGTACCCAGGTGATTGAAGCTTCGCTGCCGCCGTCTAAATCCTTCGGCGCTGCTCGTCCAAGCCCGCCTGCCCGTTCAAACAAGAACATCGCCGCAGATTTCCTATCGCTGCATTTCGCACTTGAGAGCGGCGCAGAGTTGCCCGTTTTCACCCGGTTTGATGGACCCATCACGGTGCGTCTGACTGGGACACCGCCACCAACGATGCAGACCGACCTGAGCCGGCTACTGACCCGGTTGCAACGTGAGGCGAAGATCGACATCCGGCAGATTCCAGAGGGTCAGGCGAACATCACGATCGAGGCTGTAAGCCAGAAACAGATCCGCCGCATCCTGCCGCAGGCCGCCTGTTTCGTCGTGCCCAACTCTTCAAGTCTGGAAGAATACCGCCGTGACAGGCGCAAAAGCAAAAGCAACTGGACCGAACTGCGAAAACGTGAACGGATCGGGATATTCATCCCCTACGATGCCAGCCCACAGGAAATTCGGGACTGCCTGCATGAAGAATTGGCTCAGGCACTTGGACCTCTGAACGACCTCTATCGCCTAACCGATTCAGTATTCAACGACGACAATTTCCACACGGTTCTGACCGGATTCGACATGTTGATCCTGCGCGCAGCCTATGCGCCTGAGTTGCAAAATGGCATGACACGCGAACAGGCGGCGGCGGTTCTGCCCGGCGTACTCAGCCGGCTGAACCCCAGAGGGGATCGGGTTGCGCCACAACAGGTTACTGAGACGCCTCGGGCGTGGATTAACGCAGTTCAACGCGCTTTGGGGGCTGGCGCTGGTACGGCCAAACGCGTCAACGCTGCGAACGAGGCAGCGCGAATTGGTCAACAGCAAGGCTGGACCGACCACCGCCGCGCCTATCCGCATTATCTGCTGGGGCGCATGGGGCAATTCGACGACCCCGAGGCGGCGCAGCAGCAATATGAAATTGCCCTGAAATACCTGAACGCCACCCCGGGAACGGAAATTCAGCGCGCTCATATCACGGCACAAACCGCAGCATTTGCTTTGGCACAGGGTCAGGGCACCGAGGCCCTGCCCGAATTGAACAAAGCAATCAATGTCATGACCAAGGCCGAGAACGCCGCCCTTCTGGCCACCCTGCTGCTGCTCAAATCCGAGGCACTGCGGCAGTCCGGTCAACTAGATCAGGCACGTCGTGTTCGGCTGGACAGTATCGGATGGGCACGTTACGGCTTCGGCTCGGATTTGGTGGTGCGCTCGGTCACACAAGACATCGCGCAGTCAGCCGCCACAAGCACGGGTGGATAACGTCACATGATAGTGGTTCTGGGCATGGCTATTCTGGGCGCGATTCTGGGCGCGTTGACAGCACGCAAACGTAACGGAAGCGGTGCTGATATGGTTCAATACGCCGCAGGTTACGGCATTGCCTTTGCGTTGGTCGGGCTGGTGATTTCACTGGTCATTGTCCGCCTGGTATAGAACGATGTTCCTGCCCTTCTTCGAAAACCTCCGAAACGCTGGCATTCCCGTATCTCTGCGCGAGTACCTGACGTTTCTGGAAGGGATGAAAAAGGGCTTGGCGACATACGATGTCGAGGCGTTTTACTATCTCGCCCGCGTTTCGATGGTGAAAGACGAGCGCAACATCGACAAGTTCGACCGTGCCTTTGCCGCCAGTTTCGAAGGGTTGGGTGAAATCAGTTTCGATCAAGTACTCGAGGCGGTCGATATTCCTGCCGAGTGGCTTGCAAAGATGGCCGAAAAGCACCTGTCGGATGAAGAAAAAGCCGAGATCGAGGCGCTTGGTGGCTTTGATAAACTGATGGAGACGCTACGCGAGCGCCTCAAGGACCAACAGGGTCGCCATCAGGGCGGTAACAAGTGGATCGGCACCGCGGGCACCTCACCTTTCGGCGCCTATGGCTACAACCCCGAAGGCGTGCGCATCGGCCAGAAAGAAAGCCGCCATCAGCGTGCCGTAAAGGTCTGGGACAAGCGCGAATTCAAGAACTTAGATGACACTGTTGAACTTGGCACCCGGAACATCAAGGTTGCCTTGAAACGCCTGCGCCGCTGGGCGCGTGAAGGTGCAGCGGAAGAGCTTGATCTGGATGGAACGATCAGGGCTACGGCTGAACACGGATATCTGGATGTCAAAACCCGACCCGAACGTCACAACGCCGTCAAAGTGCTTTTGTTTCTGGACGTGGGCGGATCGATGGACCCGCATATCAAGGTTGTGGAAGAACTGTTCTCGGCGGCCCGGACCGAGTTCAAACATCTGGAATACTACTACTTCCACAATTGCCTCTATGAAGGCGTCTGGCGCGACAATCGCCGCCGCTGGGATCAGCAAACTCCGACGCACGAGGTCTTGCGTACATACGGGCCGGACTACAAATGCATCTTTGTCGGCGATGCCTCGATGAGTCCTTACGAGATCGCTTATCCCGGTGGTGCAAATGAGCATTGGAATCAGGAATCTGGCCAAGTCTGGCTGGGCCGTGCACGCGAACAGTGGACATCGAACCTGTGGATCAATCCAGTGCCAGAGAAGTATTGGGAATATACCCATTCGATCGGCATGATCCGTGAGATATTCGAAGATCGCATGGCACCCATGACGCTGGCGGGTTTGGAACAAGGTATGCGGGAACTGACGCGCTAGTCACCGTCGGAGTCCTGGTTGACTCAGAAACCGGAAACAATAGGCCTAGTTTTCAGAGATATTCGCGTCAAAAGCACCACCAAAGAAACAATCTCGGCAAAATTCCCTGCCTCTCTCGAATTCGTGATATACGACAAAGGGATTGAAGCTGGGGGGCTGAGATGACCATTTCAAAACTACGAAATATCCTGACATCTGTTTTGACCATTACAGCGTTCGCAATTGCATCGGGTGCGACCGCGACATTGGTACTTTCCCCTGACGCCGCTTATGCCAAGAATGATAATGGCAAGGGAAAGGGCCGCGGCGGCGGCAAAGGTAGTTCTGGAAAAAGCAACGACGGCAACAAAGGCAAGGGAAAGTCCGGAAAAGGCAACGACGGCAACAAAGGTGGCGAAAAGGGAAAATCCGGCAAGACTAAGGGTGCCAAAAGCGCGGGTAAAGATCCCGGCAAGGCCAAGTCCAAAACGCACCGCGTTAAAAAGGCTTTCGGGTTCAACAAGAAGCAAAAGGCAAAACACCACCGGTCAGCCAAAACCTCTGCTAAAGCTAAGGGACGGAACGGCAAGGTACAAAAGACCACACTGGCGGGCTTTGGAAGAGAGTTTAAACGCGATGTCGAGCAACTATTTGGCAAGCGTTCGCCGGTAAAAACCAAGTCAAGCGCGAACCGGGTAAAGAAATCGTACCGCAAGGCCTCGGTTGCTCCTGTTGAGTATTCCCCGCGACCTGTTGCTCGCACAGATTATAAATCCAAGCACTATGACAATAAGAAGCCCGGCAAGCGTCGCTATCGCGACCCGCTTGTTGCAGCAATCACCGATCCCGATGGCTCGGACAAGCTGCGTAACCTGAATGCGTCTAAGGCAGCGGCCCCGGCGTTCCGCAATGCTTCACCCAACAGCAATGTCGGCAAGATCGCGACCTATCAGGCGGCGGCGGAAACCTATTACGATCTACGCGGTGACCTCTATGAGGCGCGCCGTGAACTGCGTGATCTGAACGAAGACTACGATGGCCGCAGCAGCGAAGATATCGCCGATGATATCGCCGCGCTTGATCCTGCAGACCCGAACTATGATGACAAGCTGAGTGCGCTTGAGGATGAGCTGCGAGACGCTGAAACCTACGAGGAGGCGCGCGACGATCTGCGCGCGGATCTGAGGGATCTGAAATACGAAACCCGCGACGCGTTGCAAGATGCGGAGGCTGCCTTTTATGACGCTTCGAGAGGGCGTACATTGACCAAGGCGACGCTGGGCGAGTTCCACGGCAATCTCGATCTGCCACAGCCAAACCACCGGCACAAGGACTGGGCAACGATCCAGCCGGTGCCTTACGATCCTGACGGCTACCGCTATTCGGATGATAAGAAGTTCTATGATGAAACCGACTATCGACTGCGATACGACAAGCCATATTCCGATCGCAAGAAGGACCGCTACCGCTATTACCGCGACCCGCTTGTTGCAGCGATCACCGATCCCTATGGCTCGGACAAGCTGCGTAACCTGAATGCGTCTAAGGCAGCGGCCCCGGCGTTCCGCAATGCTTCACCCAACAGCAATGTCGGCAAAATCGCGACCTACCAAGCGGCGGCGGAAACCTATTACGACTTACGCGGTGACCTCTATGAGGCGCGCCGTGAACTGCGTGATCTGAACGAAGACTACGATGGCCGCAGCAGCGAAGACATCGCCGATGATATCGCCGCACTTGATCCTGCGGACCCGGACTATGATGACAAGCTGAGTGCGCTTGAGGATGAGCTGCGCGATGCTGAAACCTACGAGGAGGCGCGCGACGCTCTGCGCGCGGATGTGAGGGACCTGAGAGTTGATGCTCTGGTCGCAGAAAAGGAAGCTGAACGCGCATTTTTTGAGGCTTCGAAGGGCGAGGTCTTAACCAAGCAGTCCCTTGCCGAGTTTCATTCGAACCTGCACCTGCCCTCGCCAGGCAGGTAAGGCTGGATTGAGCCGCATAACTGATCGGGCGTGAAGGGCGAGTTACCGCTTGCCTCCTCGGGGTGGGCCGCCCATATCTAACTCATGCTTCGCTTAACACCCATCCTGCTGGCCATAGCCTATGCCGTTGTGATGTACCGGATATCCGTCTGGCGCACGCATCGTGAGTTGGATGCGAGGTCCACCGAACTGGCCGATCCTGCGCTAAAACGCATGACGGACCGGCTGGCTGCAGCCTTGGAGATTGATCGGGTCCCAGTCTACATCTACGAGATCGATCCGGTGAACGGGCTGGCAGCGCCGGATGGGCGTATTTTCATCACTCGCGGTTTTTATCGCAAATTTGGCAACGGCGAAGTATCAGCGGAAGAAATGGCAAGCGTAATCGCGCATGAATTGGGCCATGTCGCCCTTGGCCACGCCCGGCGGCGGATGATTGATTTCTCGGGTCAAAACGCCCTGCGTGCTGCGCTGATGATGCTATTGAACCGCTTCATCCCGTTCATTGGAGCCTGGATTGCAAATATGCTGACTCATTTGCTGGCCTCCCGCCTGTCGCGGAGTGATGAATATGAGGCGGATGAATATGCGGCTGCGCTTTTGACAAAAGCCGGGATCGGGATTGGTCCACAGAAGTCTTTGTTCCACAAGCTTGAGGATCTGACACAGCAGCGTGCGGGCGTTGTGCCCGCTTGGTTGATGAGTCATCCAAAGACGGATGAGCGGATCGCAGCTCTGGAAGTACTTGAACAAAAGTGGGGCGTGGGAGTTTAGGATAGGAGCGAGGGGCCAGCCCCTCGCGCTCCCCGAGATATTTTTGGCCAGATGAATGGGATCCCGAATTAAGTACTCAGGGCTTTGCCAAGGCGCGGCAGGCGGGCTTTTTTCATTAAGCTGCGCAAGGTCCATTGAGCACCGGATAGCCGGTTGGCTTCAGCAAGGACCGCTTTGGAAACCTGCGTCATGCCTTCGGGGTCGGACAGCCAGAGTTCATGTAGCAGTCCGTCCGGATCGCGCCGCTCAAGCCCTTCGTCGGCCAACATATTCTTGGGAAAATCCTTGGCATTGACGGTGACAATGACATCTGCCGAGCTTGTGACCGCCGTTGCGAGAACGTGGATGTCGGCGGCATCCGGCAACCATAGGCGCTGTTCAACACCGAGGTTGGCGGGTTGCACGGCATTTGGCCAATGGGCCTGAACCAGCGCGATTTCGGCGCGCGCCTGCGCCTCGCCCTCGGGGCCGAGTTTGCGGGCGGCACGGGCCCATTCTTCGAGGATACGTGCAGACCAGACGGGCGTGAAATAACCAAGCCTCGCAGCGCCCAACAGCATCTCTCGCATCACCGTGGGATAGATGACGCAGGTATCCAGAACGGCCTTCACAGACGGTAAAACACGGCTTTGAGGTAGCCGCTTTCTGCCAGCTGCGGCAGTTGTGGATGGTCCGGCCCGGCAAAGCCAGTTCGGATCAGTTGGGCCTGTCGTCCTGCCCGTCCGATCCCACGGGATGAGGCATCGCGGAAGCGGCCCAGATCAGCGGCATGAGAACAGGAGCAGAGGCCAAGATACCCGCCCGGTTTGACCAGCGGAGCCGCCAGACGTGCGGTACTCTCATAGGCACGCAAACCTGCATCCAACGCCTGTTTCGAAGGTGCAAAAGCCGGGGGATCACAGATGACGACGTCGAACAACGCGCCCTCTTCGCCGAGTTTGGTCAGTACATCAAAGGCGTCGCCTTGTCGGGTCTGGAAACGGGCAGAAAATCCTGAGACTTCTGCGCCCTTCGCCGCCAGTTCGAGCGCCGCTGCCGAGCCGTCAACGGACAATGCCTGTGCTGCGCCGCCCGCCAGCATGGCCAGACCAAAGCCTCCGACGTGGCTGAATACATCCAGCACCTGCGCCTCGGGGTGAACCAACTTGGCGGCAAAGGCGTGGTTGGGGCGTTGGTCATAGAACAGGCCAGTTTTCTGTCCCCCGGTCAGGTCGGCCATGTAGGTTGCGCCATTCATTGGCACCGGCAGAGGCTTATCGGGCGCGGTGCCGCGCAAGGTCAGATTGGTGTCGTCCAACCCCTCGAGCACACGCGTGCGCCCTGAGGCGTTCTTCAGCACTGTGTCGACCCCGGTCACCTTGACTAGCGCGTCGGTCAGAGATTCAAGATGTGCCTCAGCCCAGACTGCGTTGGGTTGGATCACGCAGGCGTCGCCGAACCGGTCGATGATCACCCCAGGAAACCCATCCGCCTCGGCATGGATCAGGCGGTAGTACGGCGCATCGAACAGTCGCTCGCGCATCTCAAGCGCGCGGCGCAGACGGGTTTCAAACCAGTCCGCATCCAACTGCGCGCCGATATCGCGATCAAGTACCCGGCACATGATCTTCGAGACCGGATTCACCGCGACCAGAGCGATTGGCGCGCGCTTCTCGTCTTCCAGCACAGCCAAGGACCCCGGCCCGATTTTGCGGGTCCGGCGGTCGGTGACGATGTCATTGGCATAGACCCAGGGAAACCCGTGGCGCAGGCCACGCGCATTGGCCTTGGGTTTCAAACGGATACGGGGGCGGTCAGCTACGGGTGTCATGGCGCCCTCATAATCGTGAATGCACGGGGGTGAAAGCCCCGTTAACGATTGCGCTTGCGCCAGCCGCCACGACGCTTGGGGGCTTGGGCCGCCTGCAAACCCTCGGTCAGGACCTGCGTCATCGGATGATCAGCAGCCTGTTCCGAATAGACTGCGTGCAGGTTGGTCAAGGCCTGATTTTGATCAAGCTCTCCGGGCAGGCTCAGCGCCCAATCCAGAAAGATGCTGCGACACTCGGGCAAGGTGATGCCTTCAATGCGATACGCCTCGCGGATCAGGCCTTTGTGGTCATTCGGATCATCACTGCGTGCCATCTTCAACCCTTCCGACAACTGCGCCAATCAACGAGGCCGCAGTGCTGTAATTGTCTTGCAACGCGGATTGCAGCTGTTCGACCTGATCGAACCCGGTCGCCCGACACAGAAAGGCCGTACCGCCTTCACCGATCTTGTCGGCCTCGATCACCTTTCCCGACAGCAGACGCGCCGCACATTGCACCGACCAGCATAAATCGTAACAACCCTTCAGGGTTTGCGCCTGTGCGACATCCAGCAGCCCGACAGCGACCGCCCCGTCCAGACCCGAATGGACATCGCGCTGGGGGAATCCGGCCAGCAATGCGCCCGTCTCTGCCATCAGCTCGATATCCATCATGCGGCCCGGCCCATTCTTTGCGTCCCAAACGCCCGCTGGTGCTTTGGCTGCGGCCAGTCTTTCGCGCATCTCGGCGACTTCTTTCAGCACCTTCTGGCGGTCGCGCGTTTGCGACAGGAAATCGGCGCGGAAGCTTTCGATATCCTCGGCCAGACCGGCGTCGCCTGCGACCACATGGGCGCGGGTCAAAGCAAGGTGTTCCCACACCCAGGCCTCATTCTGCTGATAGTTGGTGAAGCTGACCCAGCTTGTAGCCACCGGCCCCTGATTGCCCGACGGGCGCAGACGCATGTCGACCTCATAAAGCCGTCCCTGCGACATTGGCGCGCTGAGCGCCGTGATCAGAGCCTGGGTGAAACGAGCGTAGTATGTCCGCGTTGCCAGCGGGCGAGGGCCATCGGACATGTCCTGATCCTGAGGATCGTAGATGACAATCATGTCCAGATCGGATTGCGAGTTGATGCGCCCTGCCCCAAGTGACCCCATGCCCAAAACCGCAGCGCCGCGCCCCGGCACCGGTCCATGCTTTTTGGAGAACTGGTCGACAACGCAGGGCAGAACCGCCGCAATCACGGCCTGCGCCAGTTCGGCATATTGCTGCCCGGCCTGCGCCCCATCGATCAGTCCGCGCAGATGATGCACACCGATGCGAAAGTGCCACTCCTTGCACCAGCGACGTGCGAAATCGAGCTGTGTTTCATAGTCGCTTTCCTCTGCCAAGGCCTGCGTCAAGTCCAACTGCAAGGTCGCCTGCCCGGGCCAATCGCTGAAGAAACTGCCACCAATCACCGCATCAAAAACCGAGGCGTTGCGCGACAGATGGGTGGCGAGCGCATGTGACGTCCCAACGATATCGACCAGCAGATCAATCAGATGCGGGTTCGCTTCGAACAGGGAAAACAGCTGCACCCCAGCGGGTAATCCTGCCAAAAACCCATCCAGCGCCAGCAATGCTTCGTCGGGTTTCGCAGTTTTCGCCAATCGCGCTAAAAGTTCCGGTCTGAGCCGCTCGAATATCCGTGCACCACGCTGCGATCGAAGCGCCGGGTAAGTCGGCCAACGGGCCAGCACACCCTTGTCAAACTCAACCTCCTGAAGCGGCACGGGTGCCGCGCCTGGTCCAGGGGCGAAGAACCCTTCGGTCAGTTCGTGCACTTCGGTCAGGCGGCGGGTCAGTTCGGCGGTCAATTCGGCGCTGCTGATCCCCATCAAGCACGCGACCCGTTCGAAACCGTCCTCTGAATTTGGCACCTTATGGGTCTGCGCGTCATGCACCATCTGGATTCGATGCTCGACCTCGCGGTGGGCACGGTAATGATCGGTCAGCTTCTCGGCGACATCTTCGGGCACCCAGCCTTTTGAGGCCAGCGCCGCCAGACCGGGAACGGTGCCCCGGACGCGAAGGTCTGGATCACGTCCGCCCGCGATCAATTGACGGGTCTGAGTAAAAAACTCGATCTCTCGAATACCGCCCTGCCCCAGCTTCATATCGTGGCCGGGAATCGAGAGACTTCCGCCCGTTCCCTTGTTCTCGCGAATGCGCAAGCGCATGTCATGGGCGTCTTGAATGGCGGCAAAATCCAGATGCCGCCGCCAGACGAACGGGCGCAATGCATCGAGGAATCTTTGACCTGCCGCGATGTCCCCGGCGCAGGGGCGTGCCTTGATATAGGCCGCGCGTTCCCACGTGCGCCCAAGGCTTTCATAGTAGCGCTCAGCCGCTTCCATCGCCAGACACACAGGCGTCACCGCCGGGTCGGGGCGCAATCGCAGATCGGTGCGGAACACATAGCCATCCGCCGTCTTGTCGCTAAGCGTGGCACAGAAATTCCGCGTGGCGCGCACCATGCCCTGTCGCGCTTCGTAGAAATCATCGGGATCAAAGCGGGTTTCGTCGAACAGCACGATCAGATCGATATCTGAGCTATAATTCAGCTCATACGCGCCCATTTTGCCCATCGCCAGAATGACCATTCCGGCAGCGGTATCGACATCATCTTCGGTCATACCCGGCAGCTTGCCGCGCCGGATCAGCGCAGCAATTTCGGCCTTCGCTGCCACATCTGCGGCCAAAGCGCCAAAGTCGGTCAGCGCGGCGGTTACCTTTTCCAACGGCCACGCACCTGCCAGATCGGCCAGCGCCGTCAGCAAGGCCATGCGCCTCTTCGCTTGCCGCAAACCGGGTTTCAACTGATCCGACGGCAGCGCGCGCGCCGCGTCCATCACTTCCGACAATGCCTGGTCCGGTTGCTGCAACGCTTGTGGCAACCAGTCCCTTTCTTGGTCAATCAACCCTTTCAGGTAGGGGCTAGAGCCCGCAGTTCCCGCGATCAACTCCCCCTGCTCGGCAGTCAAATCGGGCAGCGCCGCGCGTGTTTCGTCACCCAGATCGGTATGAAAAGCGCGCGGCAAGCGGTTGATAACAAGAGACTGGCTCATGACCGTTCCAGTGGTGTGTCCTGGCTGAAACTGTTGATCCAGACATCGTGACGCCGCTCCCACAGGGATGAGATCAGCATCGCCTCCCATTCCTGTGCTTCGGGTCGCAGATAATCTGCCCTGTATGAGAGTAAAACCAAATCCGCCGATAAAACGCGCAACCTGGTATCGCTGAGTTCATATTGCGCCATCGTAGGCGCATCGGCGAACTGGCCAACATGATCGTCGCGATTGGCAAAACCCGTTGGATACACGCCCAGAAAATCGGGGCTCAGCAGCGCCCGGTCGGCCTGTGCATTGCCTTCGACCAGCGCAGTCCATACCTGTTTTTCCAGCGAGAGGATCTGATCCAGTGACGGTGGGCTGGTGTTTTCAATATCTTCCATTTGCCTATGACTTGTGACGGCCGAAAATCAGATGCGGCCAGCGCACATGATCGGACAGAGTTGGCTTAGCCCTGTCCGATTGAACAGCAGAAAGGGCCGAATGTCCAAATCGTTATAGCCACTGATCCACTGGCGGCAAATCGAAAGTGAACGGATTTTCAATCCCCTGCCCGGCCAAATCCCACTCATCATAGTGCTCGTCTTCACGAAGCCGCAGAAACACCGCCTCAAGCTGATCGTTCAAACTCACCAACTCGTCCCAGGCGTCACCCATATGAGCCTGAAACATCGCCAGTTGTTGGAACAAACCATCTGGCAAAGGGCCAAATTCCACACTCCCCAGATCGCGAGCTGGGAAATACATATCCTCTTCAAACTCAAAGTAGCGCGACATTCCGTCGTTAAAGTCAATTTGGCCATCGAACGAGACCGCAGCAAATACTTCATAAAGACCGGTCTCATTCATTTCGAGCTCGAACGACACCTCGAAACTAAGTGCAAAATCAGAAATTCCGTTTTGGTGAAGCTTGCCTGCGATCTCGACGACCTCGTAATAGCCGTATGACGCCAAAACCAGATCGCCATTTGTATCGAACCCATGCACATCGAACATCTCCCCCTGTTCGCTGGCTATAGACAGATGCTGAAACTGTGCTGCCTGACCAATGTGAACGCCCTCAAATCCAAAGGCGGACCGGGCCTCATAAGAAACAGGTATGTCCGTTCCATGCATGCTTATGGTTTCAAGCGCGACTTGCTGTGTATGGTACAGCTCGGAAATGAGCGTGGCGCTTCCGCGTGTCGCGATCTCGTGGTTCACCATCGAAAGATTGAACTCAACCTCGTGAGACCCAGCACCTTGATACGCGCTGACCGTGCTGTCGATCACCCCGTCCCAAAACCCGCGCAATTCGATATCCGGCAGATCTTCTTTCCCTTCGAGATCATGGGGATCGAGGTTCAAAAAAGGCAAATCGACTTGATCAATCGAACTAGATACGCCGCCTTGCGAAGCTAGGCCTGGTTCGGTCGACAAGATGAAACTCTCCTCTGACCCGAACGGCCAATGAGTTGTGTTCACAACATTCATTTCAGCGACCTCCCTTGATTGCTCCTCGGAAAACTATGTATGCAGCCATTGCGCAAACCCTATGGAAGGGTTTGATTATTAAGCGTTCTTAATGAAACGTTTAACCGATGGGCTGCGTCGCTTGGCCTGAATTACTGAGACGCAAATCCGCCTTACCCCGCTGATTGATCCGCCCGGTCAGACGCTGGATTCGGAAAAATGTAAATCTTTTTCACATACCCCCTTGCAACCACCTATCCCCCCTCCCATCTTGGTAATGTGAAAAGCATTTACATCCTAACTGGAGAGAGCACATGACCGCATTGTCCGACCACGCCGTTCCCCAAAATCCGGGATGGCTGCACCGAAGCGAAGCCTGGCTTGATAGCAAGGGAAAAGGCGCCTGGATCGCCGCAATGGTCCTTGGCTTTATCTTCTTCTGGCCCATCGGCCTGGCCTTTCTTGCCTATATGATCTGGAGCAAACGCATGTTCAGCAAATCCTGCAGCCGCCGTTCGTCGTGGAACAGCCACATGAGCGCCATGAAACCTTCGGGCAACAGCGCGTTTGACGCCTACAAGGCCGACACTCTGGCCCGGTTGGAGCGCGAACAGAAAGACTTTGAGGCCTTCTTGCACCGCCTGCGCGAAGCCAAGGACAAGGCCGAATTCGACGAGTTCATGGATGAACGCGCCCGCGACAACCGTGACGACAGCGAAAATGGCGAACAAACTGCCTGATCGCAACTTGCCCTGTCCCGGCCATCGGGACAGGGTGTTACCGTACAAGACCCGGACCACAGTATATGTCTCATCTGCCTGACCCTGACAGCCAACCCGAATTCTATCAGTCCGTAGCGACCAAGCGCTTTTTTGCGTGGCTGTTCGATATCGCCTTTATCTCATTGCTCTGCACGGTTGCGATCCTGCTGACCTTTGGCATGGGCTTCTTCATTCTGGCGCTGATCTACGCCGTCATCAGCTTTGTCTATCGCGTCGTCACCATCGCCAACGGCTCGGCCACACTGGGGATGCGGTTCATGGGGATTGAGCTGCGTGACGCGTTTGGCGCCCGGATGGATACGGGCAAAGCCATTGCACATACGGCAGGTTACTTTGTCAGCATGGCGATCCCGGTACTGCAGATCATTTCGGTCATCATGATGATGACCAGCGCCCGCTGTCAGGGCCTGACCGATGCCTTCCTCGGCACCGTGATGATCAACCAGCGCGCCTAAAAACACCTGAGTGAAACACTTGGCTGCGCCAAAAACCGTTGCTATCATCGGTTCCGAGGAAATGCGGGACCTTCATGCGACACACGCTGCCAATTGCGCCACAATTCTATGTGACGGCACCCCAGCCCTGCCCTTACCTTGAGGGCAGGATGGAGCGCAAACTGTTCACCGCCCTACAGGGGGAAGGTGCGGATCAATTGAACAATTGCCTTTCGCAACAAGGATTTCGCCGCTCGCAGAACGTTCTGTATCGCCCGTCCTGCACCGACTGCGCCGCCTGTCTGTCTGCCCGTATCGATGTGTCAGCCTTTCAGCCAAGCAAAAGCCAAAAACGGGCCCACAAGCGCAATTCCTACTTGATCCGACGTGCAACATCGCCCTGGGCAACGGATGAACAGTTCGACCTGTTCCGTCGGTATCTGGACGCGCGCCATGCGGATGGCGGCATGGCCGATATGGATGTCTTCGAATTCGCCGCGATGATCGAGGAAACCCCGATCCGCAGCCGAGTCGTAGAATATGCCGATCCCGAAACCGGCGAGCTGATCGCCGTCAGTTTGACCGATGTACTGGATGACGGGCTGAGCATGGTTTACTCATTCTACGATCCAGAGTTCCAGCAAAGCTCGCTGGGCACTTACATGATTCTCGACCATATCGAGATCGCGCGCGAGGCTGGGTTGCCCTATATTTATCTGGGCTATTGGGTGCCCGGCAGCCCCAAGATGGGATACAAGGCCAAATTCGCGGGCTTGCAGGTCTATATGCAGGGTGAATGGCAGCGAATTAAAAATCCCGAGCAGTGTGACCATACGGCCCACCACCCCCTTTCGTCGGCCCCGATTGCCGAGCAGGTGGCCAACATCCAACTGCCTGACCGCCACCCCACCAAAGGTTAATCTATCATGCGTCAGAGCCTTCATGCGGTGACGCTGGTCGTCCCGGATTATGACGCAGCGATCGCGTTCTACACCAAAGTGCTGTGCTTTACTCTGACGCAGGATATTGATCTGGGCGATGGTAAACGCTGGGTGCGGATCACGCCTCCGGGCTCGGATGGTGCTTCGTTGTTGCTGGCCAAGGCGGTGGGCGCGGAACAGATCGCATCGGTCGGCAATCAAACCGGTGGGCGCGTTGGCTTTTTCCTCGAAACAAATGATTTCTACCGCGATCACGCAGCGATGCTGGAAGCAGGCGTAGGGTTTGAAGAGCGCCCGCGCCATGAACCCTATGGAATTGTCGCCGTCTGGCGGGATCCTTTCGGAAATCGTTGGGATTTGATCGAATTTTCAGCACCTGTATCGACAAAATAAATACATTTTTTTCATCGCTTTAAACTACCTTCCGCCATGCTGCGCCCAATTGTTAAGCAATCTTAATCGACCTTCCCCCGCCCGTGCGATTGAAAGTTGACGCGAGGTCACCAAATTAGCCGCACTTCTAAACGTCCAGCCCAAACCTGAAACCCGCAGCTCAATCAGACGCTGACCGGGCTGGCTTTATTGTCGCTACGGCAGGCCTCCCACCCTGTCGCAGAGGTTCTGAAGGAGGGGGAAAATGACATATGCCGCACGCCGACTGGTTTCGGCCACGCTGACGACCCAGATTCTGGTCGCGCTCGCCTTGGGCTCGATCTTTGGTCTGGTCTTGAACTATCTCGATATCGCTGCGCTCGACGCAACACTTGTGCAGGGTGTGCTGTCCATGTTTGGGCAAATGTTCCTTAATGCACTTCAGATGCTTGTTGTGCCGCTGGTTGTGTTCTCACTGCTGTGCGGCGTTGTCGGCATTGGCGATGTCAAATTGCTGGGCCGTGTCGGAGGGCTGACCTTCGTTACCTATCTGGCCACCACCGCCTTGGCCGTGACAACTGCCTTGATCTTTGCGGGCCTCATTGGGCCGGGCACCGGATTCACGAGCCTGCATCTGGCCGGTGATAGCGTAAGCGTCGCCGACCCACAGACCACTTGGGAAATACTGGCGAACATCATCCCAAAGAACCCGATCAACGCTCTGGCCAATGGTGAGATGCTGCAGATCATCTTCTACGTGATGGTCGTTGGTATTGCAGTGCTAATGATGGGCAGCCGCGCCAAGGCCTTTGTGGAAGGCTGCGAGTTCATGAATGAACTGGCGATGAAGATCGTCAATATCGTCATGGCCTTCGCCCCCATCGGCGTC
Source organism: Ruegeria sp. B11 (assembly GCF_056539785.1). Taxonomy (NCBI): domain Bacteria; kingdom Pseudomonadati; phylum Pseudomonadota; class Alphaproteobacteria; order Rhodobacterales; family Roseobacteraceae; genus Ruegeria; species Ruegeria sp. B11. The sequence goes on from NZ_JBQFVO010000001.1 coordinate 798,117, forward strand.
TTCAGCCTGATTGCCAAAACCTTTGCGATGGAGGGCTTTGGCCTGTTCGGACCGGTGATCGGCTATCTGACCACGATCAGCCTGACGCTGGTATTCCATCTGTGTGTCACGTTGATGGCGCTGCTGTATTTTACGACCGGGCTGAGCCCTCGGGTATTCCTGCGCAAGATGCGCTCGGCGCAGGTGTTTGCGTTCTCGACCTCAAGCTCGAACGCGACAATTCCGGCCAGCTTACAATGCGTGACTCAGAGAGTCGGCGTTGACCGTTCCGTGGCGTCATTCGGTATTCCCCTAGGGGCGACGATCAACATGGATGGCACCGCAATCATGCATGGAGTGGCGACCGTTTTTCTGGCTAATGCCTATGGCATTGATCTGGGGCTAAGCGGTTATCTGACCGTGATTTCAATCTCGGTTCTGGCCTCAATCGGCACGGCAGGTGTGCCCGGTGTGGGGATAGTGATGCTGGCGATGGTTCTGAACCAGTTGGGTATGCCGCTGGAAGGCATCGGCATCATTCTGGCCGTCGACCGGATCCTCGATATGATGCGGACGGTTGTGAATGTCACTGGCGATGCGGTGGTGACCACCATTGTCGGGCAAAAGGTCGGCAAGCTGGACAAGGCCACGTTCGACAATCCCAATGCCGGACTTGTCGAGACCACAGACCTTGCAATCGATCATGCCACTGAAGCGGAGTTCGAAAGGCTGACACACCCACAGCCGAATTCCTGAAAAACAAACGGAGGCCCTAATGGGCCTCCGTATTCGTCAGTCTAAGCGACAGATCAGTTCGGGATCAGGTCAGGAACGATGGTTACAATCGACGGGAAGAACCACAGGATTGCGATGCCCACAACCTGAATGATCACGAACGGTATGATGCCGCGATAGATGTGGCCAGTGGTGACCTCTTTCGGTGCAACGCCCCTGAGGTAGAACAGCGCAAACCCGAACGGCGGCGTCAGGAACGAGGTCTGCAGGTTCACCGCCACCATGATCGTCACCCATTTCGGATCAAACGATCCGCCATAGATCACCGGCCCAACGATCGGGATCACGATGTAGATGATCTCAAGGAAATCCAGCACAAAGCCAAGAATGAACAGCACCAGCATCACGATCAGGAAGACCGTGAATTCATTATCAAAGCTGCGCAGGAACTGCTGTATATAGTGCTCTCCACCAAAGGAAATCACCACCAGGTTCAGCAGTTGCGATCCGATCAGGATGGTGAAGACCATCGACGTCACCTTCGCTGTCTCACGCACCACCGGTGTCAGAACCCCGCTTGAGAACAGCACCCAGCAGCCGTAGATCAAGCCGAACAGCGCATAGAGGTAGGCCGAATAGGCGATGATGAACGCGATCCAGCTTTCAACCGAAACATTGCCCTGATTGATGCGCAGATCAAAGTTCACTCCCATCACCAGTGCGATGATCACTGCGAAGGTTGACCAGATGATCACTTTGCCCGACCGGTTCTGATCCTGAAGTTTCCGATAGGCCGCTAGCATGATCGCTCCACCCGCCCCCAGTGCCGCAGCCGGCGTAGGGTTGGTGACACCGCCAAGGATCGAACCCAACACCGCGATGATCAGCACCAGCGGTGGGAAGACCACACGGATCAGATCATTGGTCGCGCAACGGGCGGCAGCTTCTTTGCACCCATGCATTGCGAGCGCAAAAGGTATGGCGAGTATCAGGAACGTAGCCCCGGACGAAGTCGTTGGCGCGATCAGCAACACGTCGACCAACAGCATCAGCAACAGGCCAATCGCTCCGACGATCAGAGGCTGCGGCGCTTGCGACGGTGCGATTCCGCGACCCAGTACCAGTGTCAGACCCAGCAGTACCACAATCACGGCGACACCGTTGCCAATTGGCGCTGCAGCGGCGATCTTGGCCTCTTGCGCAGCAGCCAGTTCCTCTTCGCTCAGACGCTGCGCTTCGGACGAACCACCTGCTTCGTCAATCGCTTCCTGCTCGGCCACGGCCTGATCCCAGGCTGATTGCCCATGCAGTTCGATCATCGAAGCCTTACACTCTTCGGACACGTTCGTGCGCAGCGAGGCGCCCTGCCCGATATCCGTAAATGCCGAGACCGAGATGTTCTGGCTGCCAATCACTCCCGCGCTTCCCAGAAGCACCGCGCCAACAATCAGAGCAACCGGAGCGCCCAGCAGCCAGGTCAGCCCTTCCGAGCGCGTGATGGCTTCACCCGAGCCTCCCGACAATTCAACAGCCGGGGCCTTTTCCGGGTTCAACAGCGCATAGCCAAAGGCATAGAGCGCATAGAGCAGCGCCAACATGATCCCTGGCAGCAGCGCTGCCTGGAACAGTGTACCCACCGAAACAACTGCAGGCTCGCCCAGATAGGTCAGCGCGTCGGTGCACCCGGCCTCAACCGCGCGCGTTTCCTGCGCGGTCGAATAGAGGTCACCAGCCAGTGTACCCAGCAGAACGATCACGATGGAGGGTGGAATGATCTGCCCCAACGTACCCGAGGCCGCGATCACGCCTGTCGCCAATTCCGGCGAATAGTTGTTCCGCAGCATGGTCGGCAGGGCCAACAATCCCATGGTAACAACGGTCGCGCCGACGATTCCGGTCGAAGCAGCAAGGAACGCGCCCACGACCACAATCGAGACCGCAAGGCCACCGGGCAGCGGGCCAAAGACGCGCGCCATCGTGGTCAGCAGGTCGTTTGCAATTTTTGAACGCTCCAGCGTGATGCCCATCAGAACGAACATCAGCACCGCCAGCAGCGTCTCGATCGACTGCCCGGCCAGAACACGTTCGTTCATGCGGTTCACGATGAAGGAAACATTCCGGTCCAGCGCTGTTTCCCAGCCTTGTACAAAGACCGGCTCGGCGATCCTTGGCAAATCCGGGTGTCGGAACACGGATATCACGTCAGGTTTGACGCCAGAATTCACCACGTCGCGGTAGGCTTGCGAGCCGGTGTCGATCGCCTGGTGGATCAACAGTCCGGCACTATCCAATGCAGCGATAATCCCGAACGAAATCACCCCGGCCCCACCGATGGCAAAGGCCACGGGGAAACCCGAAAGAATGCCTCCGAAGAGGCAGAAAAATACGATAATGAGGCCTATCTCGACGCCATCAAGTCCGAATAGCATTGTCTGGTTCTCCGTCCCTAATGCGCGCCTTCGTAGGCTTCTTCACCCTCGCCAAGGCTGTCCTTGTCGAGGTATTTTCCTTCACTTTCCGGCCCTTCCACGTATTCCAGATACGAGCGATACAGGAACGCAATCGCGTGCAGGAACACCATGGCGGCAAAGGCCACCAGCAGGATTTTGAACAGGAAGTAGGCGTTGAACCCGTTAGGACTAAATCCGATGGTTTCCACGTTCCAACGCAGCGCTCGGGACTTGGCCACAAGCCTATCCAGCGTGTCACTGGCCGAGGGTTTCGGCACGATCAGGTGCCGCCACATGAAGTACCATCCATACATCCAGGTCAGAACGGCCATGGGCATCATGAACAGAACCGCCCCGCACATATCAACGACGCGTTTGGCCTTGTGACTGATGCCCGCATAAATCAGGTCAACGCGCACATGGCCGCCCTGCACGAATGTGTAGGTGCAGCAAAGGCACACAACCATGGCGTTGTAGAGTTTAAGTTCTTCGGCGAACCAACTGATATCCATTTGAAAAGGGATACCCAGCCCAAAGGACATATCCGGCCGTGTGAACACCCGCTGCATGAATACTATAACGATCTGCTGAATTACCATCAGCAATCCCGCCCACGCAAAGAAGCGGCCAGTGGTATTGGCGAAGCCTTCGAGCCCGCGTACCATTCCCCACATGAAGTTCCGATAGTAAAGACCAATGGCCGTCAGCACCAGAAACAGCGCGAAGATCACGAAGAAGAACTCGACAGACCCGCCATAATAAACAAAGCGCATGATTGCTTCTTTGTTCGACCAGTCCAGCCAGAGCTGCGGATGCGTGATGGCGTATCCGAAATTATAGAAGGCTTCGGCAATGTTCTGAATGAACCAGACCAGTCCATTCCACAGGGCGCCGAAGAACGAGATACCGTTTTCGTCCTGCATGTTGTCCCCAGGTCGCATCGGTTGCACGTTTGGTTATGACGGCATGTCCGGGCCGCTTATGTGCAACAGGAAAGGCTCCCCCGCTGACGGGGGAACCGATTGCATTGAGCGGATTGCTTAGCCGCGTACGCGGTCACGCTGCGAGGTGTAGACACCCGACGACAGGTTGTTCCATGCCGACGATGCTGCCATCGACTCCATGGCGCTGTCGTGAATGCGCTTGAACAGCTCATCACCCATGTTTTCATCCAGAACTTCTTGGCTGGCTGCGCCAAACGCGTCCCAAACGCTGTCCGGGAATTCCATGACCTTGACACCACCGGCCTGCAGACGCTGCAGCGCTGCACCGTTGTTGGCCAGGAATTGTGCCAGGTTCCACTGGTGGCACTCGGCAGCTGCGATCTCGATGATCTTCTGCTGCGCGGCGGACAGGCTGTCATAAACCTCGCGGTTGGTGGCCAGCGACAGACCCGCACCCGGCTCATGGAAGCCCGCGGTGTAGTAGGTTTTGGTGATTTCCTGGAAGCCCGCTTTTTCATCAGCCCAGGGACCGATCCACTCGGTTCCGTCAATAGCACCGGACGACAGCGCCTGATACACTTCCGAACCCGGAATGTTCTGAACGGATGCGCCCAGTTTGCCCAGCGCCTTGCCACCCAGACCCGGCATGCGGAATTTCAGGCCGTTAAAGTCTTCGGGGCTGTTGATCTCTTTCGAGTACCAGCCACCTGCCTGCGCGCCAGTGTTACCGGCCAGGAAGGATTTCAGGCCGAAGATTTCGCCCAGCTCATCATGCAGCTCCATGCCGCCGGCATGGTAGTACCAGTTCACCAGTTCCTGCGCGGTCATGCCGAACGGAACAGCGGTGAAGAACGCATAGCCCGGGTGCTGACCCACAAAGTAGTAGTCTGCCGCGTGGTACATATCGGCCTGTCCGGACGATACCGCGTCAAACACCTCAAAGGCACCAACCAGTTCACCAGCTGCTTTGATTTCAACGTTCAGGTCGCCATCCGACATGGTGGTGATGCTGTCGGCGCAGCGCTGCGCGCTGTCGAACACACCCGCAAGGCCACGGCCCCACGAGGTGACCATAGTCAGCGTGCGCTTGCCTTGCGCATAGGCGGGCGCTGCCAGCGTGGTGGCTGCAGCGGCCGAGCCGCCCAGTGCTGATGTTTTCAGAAACTTACGACGATCCATATGAGTGATCCTCCCCTTCATATTCATTCCCCGGGTGATGCCGGGTCGATCGTTTCTAGTGCGCGTTAGCCTAGTTCCACACACATGAATGTGAATACCTACTACTACGTAGCCAGTCGGGTTTTTCCACATTCAAAAGCACAAATCCGGTTGATTTTACCCGCTCACGCCCAAATCGCTGTGGCCGAACGCTGTGTTCTTCCAAATTTTTTGCAATTTCCCGGCAGCTTGCGTATCGATTCGAACATGGGAGGAATCCGGAACCTAATCTCGCTAACCTATGCGCAAAAACTGTCGCTGGTTGCCGCAATCCCGCTGATCGCAGCGGTTGCGGCCATTGCAATGGTGGTCGCTTATGAATCGCGCGCGACCGCCGAGAGTGAGATACAGGCCCTCGAGCGCCGCCTGATCGAAGCCAAAAAAGAAGAGCTGCGTAATTACGTGACCCAGGCGCGGAACGGGTTTGCCTATATTTACGGTCGCGCCTCCCCGGATGACGAAATCGCAAAAAACCTCGTGACCCAGATTCTGTCGGCGATGATTTACGGCAAGGACGGGTTCTTCTTTGTCTATGACTATGACGGCAACAACCTCGTCAGCCCGCGCCAGACCGAATTCATCAATCGCAACTGGGCCGATCTGACCGACAGCGATGGCACCCCGATTGTGGATGAGTTTATCACGCTCGCCCGACAGGGTGCAGGCTGGCACAGCTTTATGTGGCAAAAACCATCGACCGGTGAAGAGGCTCAGATGATCGCCTATGTTGTTGGCCTGCAGGACTGGCGCTGGGTGGTGGGCACGGGTGTGTTCATCGATGACATCGTCGCCACCGTCGCCAATGCCCGGGCTGAGGTTGAGGCGCGCGTGCAGCGAACCTTCCTTTATATCGGAGGCATTGTTCTGGCCGCTGTTCTGATCGTCTTTGCCTCGGGCATGTTGCTGAACTTCCGCGAACGGCGGCTGGCTGATGCCAAGCTTAAGGAACTGACACAGCGGGTACTGGACGCTCAGGAAGAAGAGCGCGGGCGCGTCGCCCGCGAATTGCATGACGGCATCAGCCAGATTCTGGTTGGCGTACGCTATGCACTGGACAACGCCCGACGACGTCTGATCCGCGGGGACGACGTGTCGGCGCAGGAACCATTGCAAACAGGTATCGACAATCTGGCAACCGCCATCACCGAGGTTCGCCGCATCAGCCGCGACCTGCGTCCGGGTGTTCTGGATGATCTGGGGCTTGGGCCAGCGCTCAAGGCTTTGACCGACGATTTCAGTGAACGCACGGGTATTGAAACCGATTTCTCAACCGTGGTGTTCCGAAACCGATTGGATCAAGACAGCAAGATTGCCCTCTACCGTATTGCGCAGGAAGCCCTGACCAATATCGAGCGCCACTCGGGAGCAACCCGTGTTACCATTGACCTGCGGGGTCATAAGAAAGGCGCCACGATGCGGATTACGGACAATGGTCGCGGGTTGCGGAACGAACCAGGCCATGTCAGCACCGGAATCGGGCTACGCAACATGCAGGAACGGATCGAACAGCTTGACGGCACTTTACGCATCCTCTCATCGCGCGGCGGGCGTAGCGGCACCGTGATTGAGGTCAGCTTGCCGCTCAGTCATATGCTGCCACCACAGGAAGACCCAACGCCAAAACGAAAGGCCGGTATCTGATGTCCGACTCAATCATCCGGGTCCTTATTGTCGACGATCATCCCATGGTCGCCGAAGGCATTCAGTCTCTGCTGGAAAGCTATGATGAGATCGAAGTTGTCGGCACACTTTCCAACGGACAAGAAGCTGTCGATCGAGCAACCCACCTGCAGCCGGACGTGATCCTGATGGATCTCAACATGCCCGGCCTGAGCGGGTTGAACGCCACCGAGATCATTTTAGAGCGCCTGCCCAAAACCCGCGTTCTGATCCTGTCGATGCATGACAGTCCCGAATACATCTCAACCGCGCTCAGCCACGGCGCCAAAGGCTATATCCTCAAGGACGTTCCCACCGAAGAGATCAAGCAAGCCATCGATGCCGTGATGCGGGGCGAGCGGTATCTTTGTACCGGGGCCAGCGGCTCGCTGGAGCCCAAGGACGGCAACACGCGCGAGGCGCTGACCGGCCGGGAACAGACAATCCTGCTGGAATTGGCGCAGGGTAAATCCAACAAAGAGGTGGCACTGGCGCTGGACATTTCGGTGCGCACGGTTGAGACGCATCGCAAGAACATCAAGCGCAAACTTGGCATCTCCTCCACCGCCGGCTTGACCCGCTATGCCCTGGAGCATGGCGTCCTGCAGGGCACCAGCCCCGGGCTATGACCGCAGCGCGAAACGCGCTGCCCGGCCCAACCGAAGGAGATGTGCCAACGGCACATTGAAGTCGGGCGGGAGCACTACCCGCTGCCGCGTTCACTGATATCTTCACCAAAGAACACCAAAGTCCCGTCTTCATCGAGGACATGAAATTCGCGCTGCTGATACGGCTGATCGAATGGCGGGCGCACCCGCCCTTCAGGCAGCTCCTCCAACCCGGGGCGCAGGCTTTCGAACAGGCTGTCGATTCCTTTGACGTCAACATAAAACGACTGCTCATCCCCCAATGCGCGCCCATCCTGACGCGGTGGACATTCCAATAATCGGATCGCCACAGGATCACGGCGCAAGAAGGCATAATTGTTCTGCCTGAATGTGCAGGAAAACCCAAGCCGCTGAGTGTAGAACTCAATCTGCGCGTCCAAAGAAGAACAAAGGACAAATGGTGTAAGTTGTAATATCTGCATCAAAACAGCCCTCTTCCAACCTCGGGTCCGAGACTAGCACATATCAGTCAAGCAGTTGATCACCCCGCAACCCTTCACGCTCATAATGATGCGGCAGCACACGGCCATAGAGTTGACGGGTCCGCTCCACCCCACCACACATGCCTTCGGTTTCGACAAACGAAAAGATACCAACATAGCGTTTCCGTTGTCCTTCGACCGGCGCTACCCGGTGCAAGGCATAGCGCCCCTTGAAAATCTGCAGGTCGCCCGGTTGCAGTTCCAGTTGGTGTACGCCCCTCCTGCTGCCATCCAAAATCGCAGCGACGCCTTTGAAATTCTCGTCTTCACTGGTCCGCAGATTGGGTGCGTATTCGAATGCACCGCCCTCCTCGCCATTCTGGATTGCCAGCGTCACGGTGTAATTATTGGTGTCAAAATGCCACGGAAAGCCGCCTCCCTTCTCGACCACATTGATGATCACATCCGCCAACGGGTCATCATATCGGAAGAACCGATCCTCCGGCTCGTTCAAAGCCGTGCGGATGAAAGGCATGAAACCTTCATACTCATAAATACGCCGCAGCGGGCTTGTGACAGGGAAGTTGTCAGCCGGAACAAAGGCGTTGGATCGGTCATAAAACCGTCGGATTGGATGACCGATCCCGTAACTGGGATCATCCTGCGTAAAATAGGCATTCGTGCGATTGAACGATCGATGGGCTTTGGGAGCGACGTGATCGGCCTCAGCGATCAGTTTCCCAAGGCCATCTTCGTGCACAAAGCCGGGGAGGACCGCGCATCCATCAGCTTCCAGGTCCCGCCTCAGGTCCGCGATCAGCTGCCTGTACCCGTATGAATCAGGCCGATCGATCGGATAGCGCCCCAGATCCACAAGATCGTGCAGCATGTCTGACCTCCCGATTTAGCGCTGTTTTCACCAGCCTGCCTCAGCATCGGGCTCTGCTCTGGTCTGTTTCAGACATGGGCCTGACGCAATCAGACCACTGTTGATCACCCGATTGCCCACCAATTTACGGCGAATTTTCGCGGATATTTCTCGACCTGCGTCATTTTGCGCAACAAAATATCAAATCCCACAAGCCCAGACTTACAATATTTTTGTATTTGCCTGTTGACGCCCCTTCCCCTCAACCATAATGTCCCTGCACGCAAAGAAGGAGCCTCTGGCGATGAAAGCGCTAGTCGTAATCGTAGGAAACACGCGCATGGGCCGGTAACGGTAAACCATAATCGAACCCATGCGCCTCCGAAAATCTCGGGGGCTTTTTTTTGGCAACACGCAAGACACATGTCGCGAACGGAGCAAAGCAGATGACACGTGAGATGACCGGCGCAAAGATGGTTGTTCAGGCCCTCAAGGATCAGGGCGTGGACACGGTATTCGGATACCCAGGTGGCGCCGTCCTACCGATCTATGACGAGATCTTTCTGCAAAATGACATCCGTCACATTCTGGTACGGCATGAGCAAGGTGCGGTACATGCTGCCGAAGGCTATGCCCGCTCGACCGGCAAGCCGGGCGTTGCTTTGGTCACATCCGGTCCTGGCGCGACCAATGCCGTGACCGGCTTGACCGATGCGTTGTTGGACTCGATCCCGATTGTCGTTCTGACCGGGCAGGTTCCGACCTTCATGATTGGATCTGACGCCTTTCAGGAAGCCGACACCGTAGGCATCACCCGCCCCTGCACCAAGCACAACTGGCTGGTGAAGGATACGGACTCGTTGGCCGCAACGATGCACGAAGCCTTCCACGTGGCCACTTCCGGCCGCCCCGGCCCCGTGCTGGTCGACATTCCGAAGGACGTTCAGTTCGCTTCGGGTGAGTATACGACGCCAAAACCGTCGACCTCTCACTATCAGCCGGTATTGAAGGGCGATCTGGAAGAAATCACGGAACTCGTCGCGGCAATCGAGACCGCGAAAAAGCCAGTGTTCTACACCGGCGGCGGCGTCATCAACTCCGGCCCAGCTGCCAGCCAGCTGTTGCGCGAGCTTGTGGACGCAACCGGCTTCCCGATCACCTCGACCCTGATGGGGCTTGGGGCTTATCCGGCCTCGGGTGAAAACTGGATCGGTATGCTGGGGATGCATGGACTCTACGAGGCCAACATGGCGATGCATGATTGCGACCTGATGATCAACATCGGCGCGCGATTTGACGACCGTATCACCGGCCGTATCGATGCGTTCTCGCCAAATTCGATCAAGGCCCATGTGGATATCGACCCGTCGTCGATCAACAAGGTCATCCGCGTAGATATCCCTATCGTTGGCGACGTTGCCCATGTGCTTGAGGATATTCTGAAAGTCTGGAAAGCCCGTGGCCGCAAGACCGACGCAGCTAACATCAAACAGTGGCAGGACCAGATCAATGAATGGCGTAAGGTCAACTGCCTTGCCTTCACAAACAGCGAGAAGACCATCAAGCCGCAATACGCGCTGCAACGGCTTGAAGAGCTGACGAAGAAATACGACCGCTATGTCACAACCGAGGTTGGACAGCACCAGATGTGGGCGGCGCAATACCTGGGTTTTGAAGACCCCAACCGCTGGATGACCTCGGGCGGTCTGGGCACCATGGGCTATGGTTTCCCCGCCTCGATCGGTGTGCAAATGGCACATCCCGATGCGCTGGTCATCAACGTGGCCGGTGAGGCCTCGTGGCTGATGAACATGCAGGAAATGGGCACGGCCGCGCAGTACCGCCTGCCCGTGAAGCAGTTCATCCTAAATAACGAGCGGCTGGGAATGGTGCGCCAATGGCAAGAGCTGCTGCACGGCGAACGCTATTCGCATTCGTGGTCAGAGGCCCTGCCCGATTTCGTTAAACTCGCAGAAGCTTTCGGCGCAAAGGGTATTCTTTGTTCCGACCCAGCTGATCTGGACGACGCGATCATGGAGATGATCAATTACGACGGTCCGGTCATCTTCGACTGCGTGGTCGAAAAGCACGAGAATTGCTTCCCGATGATCCCATCGGGCAAGGCCCACAATGAGATGCTGCTGGGCGAAGCCGAAACGCAAGGTGTTATCCAAGCTGGTGGAGCTGTGCTTGTTTGAGCACCGCTTTGCCACATCTAGGTCAAATGCCGGAGCTAAGGTCACCGCACGTGACATGAAAAAGGGTTAGATCATGCGTGATCTCAGCAGTCAGTTCTCAGCCAGAGCTTCGAGCCCGGAAGAGAATTTGTCGATATTCGCCGGCCGTCGCGGTTGGCAAGTGGGGCTCATGGTTCCACTCTTCGTTCTAGCGTTGATATTGTTCTGGGTCGGCACAGGCTGGTATGCCGTTGTTGATCAAGGAAAAATGGCGTTATCCGTTGATTTCAAGGTGTTCTGGGCTGCAGGTCACCTCGCGCATTTAGGCGAACCGCTTGCGGCATTTGATATCGACAGATTGTCGGAAATACACGAAGCGTCCAAGGAAGACGATTGGATGCCTTGGTCTTATCCTCCCTCGTTCCTTGTCGCACTCCAACCACTCGGGGCATTGTCGTTTTCTCCGGCTTGGGCAATTTTCACGGCGATCTCAATTGTCGCAATGCTTCTTGCTGTGCGACCGTTTTCCTGCGGAATTGTACCGGTTTGGTTTGCTTTTGCACTCTCCCCCGCCATGTTGCCAAACTTGTATATGGGGCAGACCACAACCCTTTGGGCAGCAGGCCTTCTGGCCGCACTAGCGGCGCTAAAGAACGACCGCTTCGTGCTGGCAGGGTTCTTTATTGGATTGCTGACGCTTAAACCCCAACTCGGCCTGCTCATACCGCTTGCGCTTTTGGCAAGCGGTGCGTGGAAAACGATCATATCAGCAACGGTCACGACGGTGGTCTTGTCCGTTCTGGCCACCCTGGTCGTTGGCGTCGAATATTGGACCGAAATGCGCAACATGATGGGCGTCCACTTTGAAGAGATACGAGAATCCATCCATCTCAATACACTGATGCTTAGCCCTTATTCCTTGTTGGCCAGCATCGGTGTGCCAGAAACGCTCGCGCTTGCGATGCAATGGACTCTGACAGTGTTGTCTGGAATTGCAGTCTTCGTTGCATGGCGCAGCCCAAGAGTAGGTTTTGACTTGCGGGTAGCGGTGCTCTTTCTAGGTATTTCCATGTCTACACCGTACTTCTGGTTCTATGAATCTGGGCTGCTTGCAATCGTTGCACTGTTCCTGCTTCGAGCTGGCGTCCTGACAACTTCTCCATGGCGTCTGGTACTGGCCGCCGCAATGTGGATCGGTATCGGACCAGCAACACATATGGTGCTTTTCAAGATGACCGAGATATTGTCTTTGCGCCTCGTGTTTGCCCCGATCCTAATACTGGCTTGCGTAGTTTGCCTCCAAGCGCTGATCTCTGCGCTACGAAAGCCCGAAGAAACTTATGTCCAAGATGAGGTCTATCAATGACTCCGCTAAACATCGTCAAAGGCTCCACCCGCCATTCTGCATATAACCTACGCCCGACATTCTCGGACGTGCAGGAACAACACACGATCGCGGTGCTGGTTGAAAACGAACCGGGGGTTCTGGCGCGCGTAATTGGTCTGTTCTCGGGTCGTGGCTATAATATTGAAAGTCTAACGGTTGCTGAGGTTGACCATACCGGGCATCTCAGCCGAATTACCATCGTCACCACCGGCACCCCGCAAGTGATCGAGCAGATCAAGGCGCAGCTTGGACGCATCGTGTCAGTCCGTGACGTGCATGATCTGACCGTCGAAGGTGCTTCGGTCGAGCGCGAGCTGGCGATCATAAAGGTTGTGGGTGAAGGCGATAAACGGGTCGAAGCCCTGCGACTGGCCGACATTTTCCGGGCCAATGTCGTCGATAGTACGCTGAATTCGTTCATCTTCGAGATCACCGGTGCACCGGACAAGATCGATGCCTTTGCCGATCTGATGCGCCCTCTTGGCTTGATTGAAATCGCCCGTACCGGAGTTGCAGCCCTGTTGCGCGGTGACTAAGCCCCCATTTCCGCCCCGGGACTGAATTCATTCTCGGGGCGGCGGCCTGCTTGGCCATGGTGCCCTGCTAACCTCAAAAAGGCTTTATGCGTTCATCAAATATGAGCAACAGCATGAAAAAGATCATGCAAATAGGCTGAAAGCCTATTGATTTTGCTTATCATCAGACTAGCCTGTGACGCGTAGCGAGGCGCTTTGCAGCGCCCGTTGGGGTCAACTTTACGATTTCTGAATACTGCGCGGCCGCTGTGCCGCCGCAAACCTGTTTTTGCTGAAGATACAAACGGAAATCTGGGACAGAAGTGACCGACATCAATCGCAGCCCCGCAGAATTGCGCAGCATGTTCGGAGCCAACCTCAGGCAGCTCGCAAACAGTTATCGGTCGGTTTCAGAGCTTTGCCGCCAATTGGGTATCAATCGAACTCAGTTTAATCGCTATCTGTCAGGTGAAAGTTTTCCCAGGCCGGATGTGCTGGACCGGATGTGTCGATTCTTCGATATCGACGCGCGTATCCTGCTGAAACCTTTGGATGAAATAGAACCGGTCGCCGCTCATCCCGCATCAGAAATCATCGATCGATTTCTCGTCACCGGGTCAGAAAAAACTATGGCGACCGGATTTTATCACGCCGCTGAGGCCCCGCCAAACCGACGCGAACCAACACTGCACCGGCTGCTGTTTATCCGCCGCATTCGGCATTGCACCTTGTTACGCAGCTATGAGCCCTTGTCGCAGATGCCCGGATGCTCCGCCCCCACGCGTGAGGTTCAGGGCATCGTTTCTCACATCGGCAGACAAGTCTGCGCATTGATGTCCCGGCCCGGCGCACAGGATTGCAGAATGATGGTTCTAAACGTTCCGCCTGAATGGGCACCTCAGGAATGGTCGGGTTATGTGTATCGGTTGGCCGTTGGCAGTGGATCCGATATAAGACGGCTTACGCTGCATCACCTTGGGCATGATTTGTCCGCAGCACTTCAATCGGCCCGAAAGGCGCACAATTCATCAGGGCCTGACTTAAACGGACAGATTTAAGAGGGTTTCGGCTGAGCAGCCCCGGACGCATCGTTTTCCAAGATCAAGCGATAAAGATGCCAGCTGGCATGCCCCAGCAAAGGCAGGACGATAAACAGGCCCAGGAACCAAGGGATCATCGCCAAAAAAGTGATGATCGCGATGAAGGCCCCCCACGCCAGCATCACACCCATGTTCGCTTTTACATAGGCAAAGCTGGTGATCATCGCGGTCACAAAATCCAGCTCACGATCCAGCAGCATAGGAATCGACAGCACGGTGATCATGTACAGAATGATTGCAAATACGGCCCCGACCAGTGTGCCCAGTACCAACATGCTCAGCCCATTGGGAGTCAGGAACACCTCAAATGATGTTGAAATATTGGTCATCGTCGACAGCCCCATGAACAGCGCAAAGATCATGTGGCCCAGAAAGAACCAGAACAGAAAGATCACCACGATAATGGCGCAGATCGACGGCAGTTGCCTTCGGCTTTGCTGTATGACCACGCCGAATATCGCACCGGGATTCAACGGCTCGCCCTGTTCCAGCCGGTGCGAGACCTCATACAATCCCACGGCAGCAAACGGCCCGATCAGGGGAAAGCCGATCGCGGCCAAAACCAGCCAGAACGACGTTCCCGTCTGCAGCGTGACCCACGCCATCAGCCACCCGGCCAGCACGTAGAAGCCCGCAAACAGAAGCCCAAAAAGCGGCGCGCGGCGATAATCCTGCCACGCTCGGCGCAGTGCCTCTTTCAGTATCGCGGAATCGACGGGTTTCAGCGTCGGCACACCAAAGGGTTTATCCATTCTTGTTTTCTCCTCCCGGGCGGTTGTTCTAAATGGCGGGTCGTTTCTGAGGCCAAAGCGTTGCAGAATGATATGCCGCCCCAATCGACAAGATCCGCGCATCTGCACCACGCGGACCGAACAGCTGCATTCCCATCGGCAGCCCTTGTGGTCCGAAACCGACAGGCGCACCCAGACAGGGCAACCCTAAAAGGCTGACGGGTGTCACGACCTGCATCCAGCGATGGTAGGTATCCATCCCCTGCCCCTTGATTTCGGTTGGGTACGGCGTTTCAAGCTCGAACGGCCAGACCTGCGCTGCGGGCAACACCAAAGCGTCATAGTCTTCGAAAAGCTCCACCGCCCGCTTGTGCCAGTCAGACCGGTTCACACTGGCCCGGTGCACATCCATCGCGCTGAGCGCCAGGCCTCGCTCCAATTCCCATTGAGCGGTGTCTTTGAGTGATGATTTCTTCTTCGCCAAAGGCTCCAACCCTGCGGCCACTGACCAGGAGCGCAGAGTAATCCAACTGTCCCAGATCAGGTCCGCGTCAAACGGGGGTGCAAGCGCCTCAACTCGCGCACCGCGTTCTTCGAAAACGTGCAACGCATCGCGGCATAGCGCGAGGATACCCTCTTCGCATGGAAACGCCCCGCCCCAGTCGCCCAACCAGCCTATGCGCATCCCTGTCAGATCAGCCGCTTGAACGGGCGACACGCGCTCGACCTCTGTGCTTAATGGCATCCTTGGATCGGGGCCGGATATGACGTCAAGCAATAGCCCGATGTCTTCGGGGCTGCGCGCCATGGGCCCCAGTGTTGAAAGCTGATGCAGATAACTGTCCCCAACTGGCTCAGACGGAACGCGCCCCCAACTTGGCCTGAACCCGTAGACGTTGTTCCATGCGGCCGGGTTGCGCAGGCTGCCCATCATGTCCGAGCCGTCTGCCAGCGCCAGCATTCCAGTCGCCAACGCCACTGCTGCACCGCCCGACGAACCTCCACAGGTTTTCGTGGGATCATAAGGGTTGCGGGTTGCACCATAGACAGGATTGAACGTATGCGAACCCAGTCCGAATTCCGGCGTGTTGGTCTTACCGATCAGAATTGCCCCAGCAGCCCTTAGCCGGGCGGCCAGCAGATCGTCAGTTTGCGGCACATGATCCTTGAACAATGGCGAACCCTGTGTCGAAGTGATCCCTGCCACATTTACCAGATCTTTCACCGCTATCGGCAACCCGTGCAGCGCGCCGCGAGATGACGCGGCATCCGCCGCCCGCGCCTCGGCCATCAAAGCGTCTTCATCCCGCAGCGCGACAATCGCGTTTACCTCACCGTTCACCTGGGCGATCCGATCCAGCGTCGCGCGCATCAGTTCTGCAGCTGAAAGCTGTCGGCGGGACAAGGCGTCAAGGATGTCCGTCGCGGATGCTCTGGTCAAATCCATGCGGGTTGGTCCTTTGGCTGCTCGTCATCAGCCTAGCGACGTGCTCGGACCATTTAAAGCCACTGTTTAAATGTATCTTTTTAGAATTTCGCGAAGAAGAGCGGCGCAAGAGCGCGCATCATCTGATACTGAGGTCGATCCGCACATTGCTATCGCGGCCCAGCACATTCTTCAGACCAAAGACGATCATCACCAGACTAAGCACCAGCCACAACCCGCCCCACATCATGGTGGTTCCGCCGAATTCTTCAGCCAGCATATATGCATCTGATCGCAATCCCGCGCGTCGGATCGTGTCATCGAAAATGTCAAACGGAACGTAGATCATGCTGGTCAGCCCGATGACCCGTAGAATCAGATCACACAGGTTGCGGTTCAGGAACCACGCGGTGGCCAGCATCACCGCTCCACAGCCCGCGCTGAACGCCATGGCAAACGGTTCCCGGATATACAGGAGCGCAATAATCAGCATGACTCCCCCAAAGAGACCAAGCGCAGCCCGATCGGCATTGGTGCGCAGGGCGATCATCAGCAGGCCCATCCCAAGCATCAAGGACCCAAGATATCCCGCTGACAGACTGACAAACCGATTGCCTCCTCGGCCAATAACCAGACCACCTTGTTGTGGAGAGACCGAGAAACTTTCAACCGAACCACCGGTCAGGATAATGGCACCGGCATGTGAAAGCTCATGCAGGAACACAACCAGGATTTTCAACGGAAGCACCAGCATCGTGTTCCAGAACACAAACACCAACGCGACAATTGCGATCAATTGCCAGTGGCCCTTGATCAGGTTCACAGCCGAGGTCAGGGACTGCCGCAATTAGCCCTCGCCCTGCGCCTCGGACCGGCTTTTGCCCGAGACATTCAGGGCCAGTGTCGCCGCCATGAAACCATCCAGATCGCCATCCAGCACACCTTTGGTGTCGGATGTTTCATGATTGGTCCGCAAGTCTTTGACCATCTGATAGGGCTGCAGCACGTAAGACCGGATCTGGTTGCCCCAACCCGCATCGCCCTTGGCTTCGTGGGCGGCGTTGATCTCGGCGTTTCTGCGATCCAGCTCTTGCTGGTACAGCCGGGACTTGAGCGCCTTCATGGCAATATCTCGGTTCTGGTGCTGCGATTTCTCGGAACTGGTCACCACAATTCCGGTTGGAATATGCGTAATCCGAACCGCCGAGTCGGTGGTGTTCACGTGCTGACCACCGGCACCGGACGACCGATAGGTATCTACGCGGATATCGGCCGGGTTCACCTCAATCTCAATATTGTCATCCACCACAGGATAAACCCAGACCGAACTGAACGAGGTATGACGCTTGGCCGCCGAGTCGAACGGAGAGATACGCACCAGACGGTGCACGCCACTTTCCGATTTCAACCAGCCATAGGCGTTGTGGCCAGTGATCTTGTAGGCGGCGGACTTGATCCCCGCCTCTTCCCCCGCTGTCTCGGATTGCAGTTCGACCGTATAGCCCTTTTTCTCGGCCCAGCGGACATACATCCGCGCCAGCATCGAGGCCCAGTCGCAGCTTTCCGTACCGCCCGCGCCCGAGTTGATCTCAAGGAAGGTATCATTGCCGTCCGCTTCGCCATCAAGCAGCGCCTCAAGCTCTTTCTTTGCGGCCTTGGTCTGCAGCTTTTTGATCGCTTCTTCGGCGTCGGTTACGACCTCTTCGTCCTCTTCCATCTCGCCCAGTTCGATCAGCTCGATATTGTCGCTGAGATCGGTCTTGATGGATTCGTAGGTCTCGATGGCATCGACCAGCAACTGCCGTTCGCGCATCAATTTCTGCGCGTTCTCAGGATTGTCCCACAGGTTCGGATCTTCAACACGCGCGTTGAATTCCTCCAACCGGTGCGGCGCTGTTTCATAGTCCATGCGCTGCGCCAGCAGCTCCAGCGACTTTTCGATTTCCGCCACAATATTCTGGGTTTCGGCGCGCATGGTCAGGTCCCAACTTGCTCAATCAGGTGTGCGTGATAGCAAGAGGTGCGAGGCACCACAAGACGACTGAGCCGGGAAACTTGGACGGATCAGTAAAGCCCGCCGCCCTGCAGATCGCCCTGGCTGGCATTGGGGCCAACCGTGATCGTATCCCCGGTTGAGGTGGTCACCTGACGGCCCGAACTTGCCTCTTCAAACAACGGCAGGTCAGATCCCATCGCGAAGCCACCGTCATATACGCGATCGATAAAACCATCCACGCCATCACGGAAATACTCGGCGACCACATATTCTCCACTCGCGTCTTCTGGCAGGCGCGCGCCGCTGAAACGGTCAATCTTGATGAAATGGCCACCCGGAGGCACCTCGAACGGGCCACCGCCGTATTTCTCGACTGCTTTTTCCATAAAGCTTTGGAACACAGGACCGCACAAGGTGCCGCCGTAGGCCCCCCGGCCCATCGGGCGCGGGCGGTCATAACCGATGTAGCAACCGGCCACGATATTTGAGGTGAAACCGATGAACCACGCATCCTTGGATTCGTTCGTGGTGCCGGTCTTGCCCGCTGTGGGCACGGGCAGGTTCACAACACGTGATGCAGTGCCGCGATCAACCACGCCCTTCATCATCGACGTCAACTGGTAGGCGGTGATGGCATCCATGACCTGGCTGCGATCGGTGAGGATCGTGGGCGACTCATCAGGCTCTAGCCAGCTAGAGTTACAATCGACGCACTGGCGATCGTCATGGCGATAGATGGTCTTGCCAAACCGGTCCTGAATACGGTCAACCAGTGTGGGTTCAACCCGCTCGCCACCATTGGCGAACATCGCATAGGCAGCGACCATTTTGTACAGCGTAGTCTCTTCAGACCCTAGCGAGTTCGCAAGGAACGCACCCATCCGGTCATAAACGCCAAACCGCTCGGCATAGCCTGCGACCACGGGCATTGTGACTTCTTGCGCCAGACGGATGGTCATCAGGTTCCGCGACTGTTCGATCCCGGTACGCAAGGGCGTTGGACCGTAAAACTTGTTCGTCGAGTTCTTGGGTCGCCACAGTCCCTGCGGTGTATTCACTTCAATCGGCGCATCCACAACGATCGTTGCGGGGCTGTATCCGCTGTCTAGCGCCGCTGCATAAACGAACGGTTTGAAGCTCGACCCGGGTTGGCGCTGTGCCTGAGTGGCGCGGTTAAACACGGTATCCTGATACGAGAACCCGCCCTGCATCGCCAGAACACGGCCCGAATTCACGTCCATCGCGACAAAGCCGCCCTGCACTTCTGGCACCTGACGGGCAGACCACTGCCCCTCTTCGCCAGCCATTACCAGAATGACATCGCCGCGTTTGAAATTGTCCTGGAAATTGCCCTGCATCCACTTGATGTCTTCGCGCGGGATGGTGCCATCTGCTGGACCATCTTCGATCCCGACGGTCAGGGATTGGTCGGCCACGTTCAGAACAACGGCAGGATACCACTGCGTCGGCAGCACCACGTCGCGGGGGATTTCCATGATCGCCAGCGCCTCGCGCCACTGTGCTTCATCCGCCAGCTTCTCCTCGGCGATGACCTCGCCTGTGCCGCGCCACCGCCCACGAGAGCGGTCGTATTTCTGCAGCGCCGTGCGCAGGGCTTTCGCCGCTTCGACCTGCATTTCCTCATCCACCGAGGCGCGTACGGTGAAACCGCCAGTGAAGAACTCACCCTCGCCAAAATCCTCACTCAACTGGCGACGGATTTCGTCGGTGAAATAGTCACGCGGCGGCAGTGCAGTGCGGAAGCTTTCAAAATCGCCGTTCTGAACCGAACGCAAAGGCATCTCGACTTCGGTCTCATAGGTGGCCTGATCGATATAGCCGTTCTGCTGCATCTCGCGCAGCACATAGTTGCGGCGGTTCAGCAAACGTTCTTTCTGCCGCACAGGATGGTAGTCCGATGGTGCCTTGGGCATCGCCGCCAGCATCGCGGCTTCATGCGGGGCCAGTTCCTGCAGAGTTTTGTTGAAATAGGTCTGCGCAGCAGCGGTCACACCATAAGAGTTCTGGCCCAGAAATATCTCGTTCATATAGAGTTCGAGGATCTGTTCTTTGTCGAGCGTATCCTCAAGCCGGGTGGCGAGGATGATTTCCTTAATCTTGCGCTCGGCCCGGCGGTCACCGGACAGCAGGAAGTTCTTCATCACCTGCTGTGTAATCGTTGATGCACCACGTACGGTTTCGCCCTTGGTGCGCACGGCCTCGACCCCGGCAGCAATGATACCCCGCGGGTCATAGCCCTGATGGGTATAGAAATTCTTGTCTTCCGCCGAGATAAACGCCTGTTTCACCAGATCGGGAATTTCCTCGGACGGCGTGAACAGGCGGCGCTCCTGCGCAAATTCGTCGATCAGCTGGCCCTCACCCGAGTAAATCCGGCTGATCGTCGGTGGTTTGTATTGTGCCAATGATTCATGACTGGGCAGGTCTCGGCCATACATCCAGAACACCGCGCCAACGACCAGCGCGGCCATAAAAATACCTAATGTCACGAGACTGAAAATTGCCCCGAAGAACGAAAGAATGAACCGGATCACGTTACTGCCTTTTACTCGCGATGACGCCTATATAGTGTCGCCCCCGCGCAGGGTCAAAACACGAAAGGCTACAATGGCTGTTTTGCGCCGCTGCGTCATTGTCCGATCAGAGATCGCTTCACCAGATCGTCCCGACGCCAGTTCTCAAGCCCCTGCACAAGCCCATGCGCCATGGAGGCGCGCCAGTTTGGATCAGAGATGTTCTTGAAATCGCGCGGGCTGGACAAAAAACCCAGCTCAACCAGAACCGACGGGATATCTGCTGCCTTCAACACCGAAAACGACGAAGAACGTAGCGGGCGACGATTCATCGGGCCTCCCTGCTGCGTCATTCCATCCACCAGCGAGCGCGCCAGTGCGCTACTGCGTGGCACAGTCTCTTGCCGAGCCAGATCCAGCAACACATCAGCGACCTGATCGTCTGCACCGCTGAGATCAATACCTGCGATCAAATCACTCCGGTCATGCCGTTCGGCCAGCTTTTGACTGGCAACGTCTGAAGCTTCCTCTGAAAGAGTGTAGACGACCGACCCATGCGCCAGCCCTTCGGAAAGCGAATCCGCGTGCAGTGAGATAAACACGTCGGCCCCGGCCTGATGTGCCAGCGAGATACGGCGTTCGAGCGAGACGAATTGATCGTCAACACGCGTCATCACCACTTCGAAACCGCCGGTACGCAGCAGCGCCTCTCGCAGCTCTCGCGCGAAGGTCAGCATCAGTGTTTTCTCATTGGTATCAGCGAATTCTGCCCCGGGATCAATGCCGCCATGCCCGGGATCCAGCATGACCCGAACCGCCCGCACACCGTCGCGCCGCGGCAGTGCCGGTGTCACTGCGGGTTCCGGCAAATCCCAGCCGGGCTGACGGGGGGCACCTGCGCTGGCTGCAAAACTGTCAAAATCAGTGCCTTTCAGGTGCAGCGATAGTTGAGCAGTGCCCGTCGCCTGATCAACCCGCAGATCAGCTGTTTCCACCGCCAGCGGAGCGCCCAGCTCCAACACCAGACGCGACCAACCGGGCACGTACGCCCCGAATTGTACACCGCTGATCCGGCTGGTTTGCAGGAAGGTCTCGCGGTTCAGGCCAGACCAGTCGACCTCTTGAAAATCCAGCACCACGCGGTATGGATCGCGCAGTGTGAACACGCGGTATGGCACGCCTTGAGTCAGCCCAAGTTCGACCCTTACGCCGGTATTGCCATCATCGACGATTCCGCTCTGGTCCGGAAGGACGCGTGCAAGCGCGCTGAAGTCCTGCGCGACAGCAGCACCAGTCAGCGCCCAAATCAGGGCGATTGCGTAGAAAATCCTGCTCATGGCCTCAAGTTATCCCGAGATCGTTTGAGGCAGAGCCTATCGCATGACGCCGCCTTTGTGAACGCTTTAGGCCGATTGCGGGATCGCACCCCGCTTGGCCATAAAAAGTTGTAGCCGATCCAGCCCATCCTGAATGTCTTCGGTCGATCGCGCATAGGAAAATCGCAGCGTCGTATGCCCGCGCACCGGATCGAAATCCAGCCCCGGCGTCACGGCAACCCCGGCTTTGTCGAGAATCTCGGCTGCAAATGCCCGGCTGTCATCGGTCAAGTCTGAGACATCCGCGTAAACATAAAACGCCCCATCCGGCGGTGCGATACTGGTAAAACCGGCCTTGGGCAACCCGTCCAACATCAACAGACGATTGCGGCGGTATACATCCAGATTTGCCTGCAATTCGTCGTCACAATCCATAGCTGCCAATGCGGCCACCTGACTGGCGTGAGGCGCGCAGATGAACATGTTCTGGGCAATCCGCTCAACCACCCGTACCTGATCCTCGGGCACAACCATCCAGCCAACGCGCCAGCCGGTCATCGAAAAATATTTGGAGAATGAGTTTATCACATAGCACTCATCCGTCAGCTCGAGCGCAGTGACGGCTTTGGCCTCGTATTCCAGCCCGTGATAAATCTCGTCACTGATGAACGATGCACCCTGCGCGTGCGCCGCATCGATCAGCGCCTGCATCGCCGCATGATCCAGCATTGTCCCAGTCGGGTTGGCAGGCGAGGCAACCATCAATCCCTGCAAATCAAGCCCCGTGAAATCGGCGGGCATGGGCTGCAGCCGGTTTTCCGGTGCTGTCGGCAAGTCTACCGGCACCAAACCCAATGCTTTCAGGATTTGCCTATATGAGGGATATCCCGGGGCACCAATCCCCACCCGATCACCGCTGTCGAACAGAGCGGTAAAGGCGAGCAAAAACCCGCCCGATGATCCCGGTGTGATGACCACCCGTTCTGGATTGAGATCAACGCCATACCATTCACCATACATCTGCGCGATCCGCTGACGAAGAGCGGGCAAACCCAAAGCCACCGTATACCCAAGCGGCCCTTGTTCCATGGCCTTCGCCAATGCTTCGGTTGCCCCTTTGGGTGCGCCGGTCCCCGGTTGACCTACTTCCATGTGAACGACATGCCGCCCGGCTTCTTCCGCCTTGCGCGCGGCCTCCATCACGTCCATCACGATGAAGGGATCGACCCCGGAACGGGTTGAGTTTCTCATGGCCATCTCCCATGTTGCAGCCATGGCTTTTGAACGCTTATCCCGGCTGGCGTCAATCCCGGCCGTGTTGCTGCTGGCAGTGACATGGTCGATCAGCGCCATGCAGGCCAGCGCGCAAAGCCTTATCCGCGATCCCGACATTGAACACGGGCTGCAAGAGCTCGCCTTTCCGATCCTGCGGGCCGCTGGCCTGAACACCAACCGGGTGCGCGTACTGATCGTCAATGATGGTACGTTCAATGCCTTCGTGATCGATTACAACACGATCTATATCAACTATGGCTTGATCCTAAGCGTCGATACGCCCGAGATGCTGCAAGCGGTGATCGCACACGAGGCCGCGCACATCGCCAACGGCCACTTGGCCAGACGCTCAGAGAACCTGCGCGCGGCGCAACGTAACGCGCAGCTTGGGACGCTTTTAGCACTTGCAGCCGCGGCCGCAGGTGGCGGAGAAGCTGCAGCAGGAATTGCAGCGGGCACACAAGCCTCGGCGCTGCGCAGCTTTCTGGGCCATACGCGGGCTGAAGAAGCCTCGGCGGATCGAAGTGCTGCCAGCTATTTGCGTTGGGCGGGAGTATCTCCGCGCGGGATGGTCAACCTGCACCGTAAGTTCGCGGGGCAAGAGCTGTTGAACCCCGTCAATCAAGACCCCTACATGCGCTCACACCCTACCAGCCGCGAACGTTTGCGCGCCGCCGAGGCCTTTCTGAACGAATTCGGCGACAAGGCAGAGCAAAACGCAAATGCCGATTACTGGTTCGCGCGGATCAAAGGTAAGTTGTCAGCCTTTCTTCGATCCCCGACCTGGACCATGCGTCGCGCGGGCGAAGAAAAAGATCGTGACATACGCCTGATGCGCGAGGCATCGGCCCATCATCAAAATCGCGATCTCGCCCGTGCCCGCGCCGCAATCGATGGTGCGCTGGAGATTCGCCCTGACGATCCGTTTTTTTATGAATTGAAGGGCCAGATTCTATTGGAGAACCGGCGCGTGCCCGAAGCTGTGGATGCCTACGGTGCAGCCGTTGATATGGCGCCCAACAATGCCCTGATCCTCGCCGGTTACGGACGTGCTTTGCTGGCGGATGGCAAGACGAAGAAAGCCCTGCAAGTGCTTGAAAAGGCGCGCGCACGCGACTACCGCAATGCCCGGCTGATGCGGGATCTGGGTTCTGCCTATTCGCAGGTGGGCAACAACGGAATGGCGTCTGCGGTGACTGCAGAACGCTATGCGCTGCAGGGCCGACTTGATGATGCGGGCATACATGCTAAACGGGCTGTTGCACAGCTCCCCGAAGGCTCTCCGGGTTGGCAAAGGGCACAGGATGTGTTGATTGCCTCGGAGCGCGCAAAGAAGAAGAAAAAGAGGAAACGGAAATGATCCTGAGACATGCTGCACCGGCCCTATTGGGTCTTTCCCTGATCACTGGTCCTGCGCAGGCGCTGGAACTGAACGCGATGAGCGACGCCGAGAAGGCCGAGTTTGGCGCACAAGTGCGCGAATACCTTCTGGAAAACCCCGAAGTGATCCTCGAGGCGATCAACATCCTTGAGGAACGCAATGCCGTTGCCGAGGCTCAGGCTGACAAGGAGCTTGTCGCGGCCAACGCTGACGAGCTTTTTAATGACGGTTACAGCTGGGTCGGTGGCAATCCGGACGGCGATATTACTCTGGTCGAGTTCATGGACTACCGTTGCGGTTACTGCCGGCGCGCCGTGCCCGAAGTGGCCACCCTGCTGGCCGAGGACGGCAATATCCGTCTTGTGATTAAGGAACTGCCGATCCTGGGCGATGCCTCTGTCGCGTCATCCCGCTTTGCCATCGCAACAAAACAGGTGGCGGGAGACGATGCCTATAAGCAGGTCCATGACGCTCTGCTGGAATTCAGCGGCGAGCCCTCCGAGGTGACCCTGCGCCGGATTTCAGATGGGCTGGGTCTGGACAGCGACGCGATCATCGCAGCAATGAACAGCGATGAGGTCACCGAAGAAATCGCAAAAACCCGCGATCTGGCGCAAAAGCTGCGGATTTCAGGCACACCGTCCTTTGTTCTGGGCACCGAAATGATGCGCGGGTACCTGCCCGCAGACCAAATGCTCCAGATCGCAAATGGTGTTCGGGCAGAACAGGGTTAAGTCATCACTGTGGGTTTCCAGCATGGATCGACGGAACCTCTTACTCACTGGAGGTGCGCTGAGTTTTATGGGCCTGTCTAAGCAAACCCTCGCTCAGCGCACCTCAAACTTCTTTGTACCGGCGGAAGAAGCGCCCCACGAACGCACATTTATGCAATGGCCGGTCAGCCGCAAAGTTTACCGTGACCAGATCTTTCTGGATATGGTGCAACAAACCATCGCGGAAATCGCGAACGCCATTTCCGCCTTTGAACCCGTGACGATGCTTGCGGCGGGAAAGCACCATGCGGATGCGCGTCAAAAACTCTCCTCATCAGTCGAGCTCTGGGATGTTCCAACCGAAGATTTGTGGTGCCGCGACGCAGGTCCAATCTTCGTGATCGACAATCGAGGCGGGATTGCGGTCAGTCATATCCAGTTCAACGGCTGGGGCCGGAAACAGGTGCACAAACACGATGCGCAAATCGCCAGTAAGGTTGCCGATCACCTCGGCCTACCCCTGCTTCCGTCCGGCTTGAGGGGCGAGGCCGGTGGTGTAGAACAAGACGGGCATGGGTTGATCATGGCCCATGAAAGCTCGTGGGTGAATGAGAACCGCAATCCAGACCTGTCACGCAACGAAATTGAATCCCGATTACTGGCAGCCTATGGGGCTGACCGCATGGTCTGGTCTGATGGGGTCTGGGGCGAGGATATCACCGATTACCACATCGACAGTCTGGCGCGCTTCACCGGCCCTGGGCGCGTTTTGATCAACCTGCCAGACGAGCCGGATATGGATGATCCGTTTCATGTCGCGGCCCTTGATACTCATGACCGTCTCGTCGCCGAAGGATTGCAGGTTGTGGTGATCTCTGAACCCAATAGGCGCCGAGTTAACGATCCCGAATTCGTGGCGTCTTATGCTAATTACTATGTTTGTAATGGCGGCATCGTGATGGCCCAGTTCGGAGACCGCGAAACCGATGAGATTGCACAGATGGCCCTAGCTCGTCACTACCCCGGGCGCGAGATCATTGCATTGAATGTCGACGTATTAGGCGAGCTGGGCGGCGGCATTCACTGCGCAACACAGCAAATGCCTGTTGCATAGGCCTTGTTACTCAGCAGCTTCAGCTGCCGCATCCAGCTCTGCTGCCTTCTTTTCGACCTCTTCAACGATGTGATCAATCATCTGGTCGTTTGACATCTTGTGGCTGGCTTTGCCTGCCAGATAGACCATGCCCGAGCCTGCCCCGCCACCGGTGAAACCGACATCGGTCATCAGCGCCTCACCCGGACCGTTCACGACACAGCCGATGATCGACAGGCTCATGGGTGTCTTGATGTGTTCCAAGCGATGCTCCAACGCCTCAACCGTTTTAATTACGTCAAAACCCTGTCGCGCGCAGGAGGGGCATGAGATGATGTTCACGCCGCGATGGCGCAGGCCCAGAGATTTCAGGATCTCATAGCCGACCTTGACCTCTTCCACCGGATCAGCAGACAGGCTGACGCGGATCGTGTCGCCAATGCCCATCCACAGCAGATTGCCCAGACCGATGGCCGATTTGATGGTGCCGCTGACCAGCCCTCCGGCCTCGGTGATGCCCAGATGGATGGGCGCATCCGTCGCCTCGGCAATGCCCTGATAAGCCGCCGCTGACAGGAATACGTCGCTGGCCTTCACACTGATCTTGAAATTGTGAAAGTCGTTGTCTTCGAGAATACGGATATGCTCCAACCCGCTCTCGACCATCGCTTCGGGGCACGGCTCGCCGTATTTCTCAAGCAGGTGCTTTTCCAGGCTCCCTGCGTTCACCCCGATCCGGATCGAGCAATTGTGGTCTCGCGCGGCTTTGATGACCTCTTTCACCCGTTTTTCATCGCCGATATTGCCCGGATTGATCCGTAGACAGGCCGCACCGGCCTCGGCGGATTCGATTCCGCGACGGTAGTGGAAATGAATATCAGCCACGATAGGAACAGGGCTTTCGCGCACGATCTCTTTCAGCGCTTTTGACGAGGCCTCATCCGGGACCGAGACCCGCACGATATCCGCCCCCGCCTCTGCTGCCGCCTGCACCTGTGCCACGGTCGCAGCCACGTCGGTGGTCAGCGTGTTGGTCATGGTCTGCACGGCAATCGGTGCGTCACCTCCGACGGGCACATTGCCAACCATGATCTGGCGGGATTTGCGGCGATAGATATTGCGCCAGGGGCGCACGTGATTGAGCGACATGAGGATCGATCCGGATCAGCCTGAATTGACCCTTAGATAGTTCGCCATCCCTTGGGGAGCAATGCCAAGATCACTCGGCGGGCGCTTCTGCCGCCTCGGTCTGCAACTCGGCCACCAGTTGCTTGAGTGCGCTGTTCTGATCGGCCTCAAGATCGGCAACTGCGAAGGTTTCTGCAACGGCATCTTTTGACAGAACAACACCTTTGGCCACCGTACCCGGCGCGCCCACAGGACCAAAATGTTCGCCATTCATCGAGAAATAGACCGACCCCGCAGCTCCTGCTCGCAGTTGCGGGGGTTCCTCGGTGAGCGGCACTTCAAACGTGCTGCCCTGCTCAACGGTGCCCAGAGTTCCTTCGAAAATCACGCTGCCATCGGCTGCCGTGACACGCATCCAAGCAGGGTTCACGGCCACGATCTTCAGCGTCGTTTCCAGCTTTTCAACCACTTGAGGCAAGGCCGGGCGTTCAACCGTATGAACTTCGGTCACTTTGATTTGCGGAGGTTCAGGCGCGCGGAACGTTCCGACATTGCGCGGATCAAGGGTGGAAATCGGCGCATCCCGCGCCACCAGCACCGGCACATCAAGCGCCTGCGGACGATACAGACGATCCAGCGCTTCAGAGCTTGGCACCTCGGCGCTGGCCAGTTCGGTTCCCTCGGGCCGGGCCTGTGCGGCATCCAGCGGGTCAAGGTCTGTAAGCACGACGGGGGCCTGCTCAACCGGGCTGACCTGCACCTGCTGAATGCGGTTCAAAACCGACCAGCCCCCATAACCGATGCCGCCAATGACGGCCAACAGCACCAGCGTCGATCCAATAGCACGCGGTTCAATCTGGCTGACTACGGATTCGCGGCCCGGTATATAAGGCGTACTGGGCGAGACAAACGGATCACGTCCCATCGGCCCGCGTGAGGGCACTCCACCTTGCGCCTTTTTGACCACCGACGCCTCAGCCGACATGCCATGCGCAACCTCGAAACCGCTTTCCTGACAGAAGGTCGCAAAAGTCTCATCGGGGTTCATGCCCAGATAGCGGGCATATGAACGCACATACCCGGCGATGAAGCCGGGTGTGTCAAAGGCATCGGGATCTGCATTTTCGATGGCGGCGATGTAGTTGGCTTTGATTCGCAGTTCACGCTGCACATCCAGAAGCGACTTGCCCATCGTTGCACGTTCGCCGCGCATGACATCGCCAAGCCGTACCTCATAGTCATCAAAACCCTTGGGTCTGACGTCCATGTCTTCTTCGGAATCGCGCTGTGATCTGCGCCCAATCATTCCTGCTGCCCCATCTTTGCCTGTCGCGTGTTACGCGCAAACGTCGAATCGCCCCTATAACGATTCGTCCGCTTCTTTTGTTAGCGTAAGCTTAACACGCAGCAAACTCGTTGCACACTTTAGCGTGAGGTTATCCAGCAAGTTCGGCGCGATTTAGCGCACAATGTGACCAAAGTTCGTCCATCGCCTGCACCAGACGGTTCATTTCGTCGGGTCCATGCACCGGAGATGGCGTAAACCGCAGACGTTCGGTGCCGCGCGGAACGGTCGGGAAATTGATTGGCTGCACATAGATACCATAGTCATCCAGCAGCATATCGCTCAACTTCTTGGTGTGGACTGGGTTGCCAACGATCACCGGCACAATGTGGCTGCCGTGATCAATCAGAGGCATGCCAAGCCCTTTCAGCCTCAGCTTAAGAATGCTGGCCTGGGTCTGGTGCTGCTCGCGCAGTTCAGGCGCGCGCTTGAGATAGGCCACCGAGGCTGCCGCCCCTGCCGCAACCGCAGGTGGCAGCGAGGTAGTGAAGATGAAGCCCGGCGCATAGGACCGGATGGCGTCACACATCTTGGCACTAGCCGCGATGTAGCCGCCCATGACACCATAGGCTTTGGCAAGCGTTCCGTTGATGATGTCAATGCGATGCGCCAACCGATCACGCTCGGTTACACCCCCGCCGCGGGGGCCGTACATGCCAACCGCGTGAACCTCATCAATATAGGTCAAAGCACCGAATTCATCGGCCAGATCGCAAATCTCTTCAATGGGTCCGAAATCGCCATCCATCGAATAGACCGACTCAAACGCGATCAGCTTGGGGGCTGCAGGGTCATCAGCCTCCAGCAACTCACGCAGATGTGCCACGTCATTGTGGCGGAAGATGCGTTTGGCACCCCCGTTGCGGCGCACGCCTTCGATCATCGACGCATGGTTCAGTGCATCGGAATATATAATCAGGCCGGGGAACAGTTTTGGCAGAGTGCTGAGTGTCGCGTCATTGGCGATATAGGCACTCGTGAATAGCAGTGCGGCTTCTTTGCCGTGCAAGTCCGCCAATTCAGCTTCCAGCCGTTTGTGATAGACTGTCGTGCCTGAAATGTTGCGCGTCCCGCCCGAGCCTGCGCCTGCGGCCTCCACCGCCTCGTGCATGGCCTCCAAAACAACAGGATTCTGACCCATGCCCAAATAATCATTGCCACACCACACGGTGATGTTCTGCTGCGAACCATCGGGACAAGTCCGTACCGCATACGGAAAATGACCGTTCCGACGTTCAATATCGATAAAGGTTCGATAACGTCCTTCGTCATGCAGCCTGGCAATCGCTGTATCGAGCTGAGCAGTATAGTCCAACGGACCCTCCTTGGATGCCCGGTTATTGTAGCCCCGGGCGACTTTTTTCGCCACTTCACAAGCCGGGCTGGAAGTATGGCGTCGCGTTCATCTGTCCAACTGGCCTACAGCCGAACAGCCGAACCCAACTTTGATTTGCATCAAATAACGCCAAACGCCTAAACCGACAAGCAAAGTTACGACCACAAGACGCGAGGAAACGCCGCAGGCCTTTCCCCCAGATCCAGCACAGAAACCTGCTGGACGGTACCGCCCATGCTGATAGGCTCTGCCCAATTTCAAGACCTTCCCAGGAGACCCCTATGTCGCTTGACGCTGTACTGAGCCGGATCGACGCCGATCTGACCACCTCCATCGACCGCCTGATGGAGTTTCTGCGCATTCCCTCCATCTCGACTGACCCGGCCTTCAAGGACCAAGTCGACCTGGCTGCCGATTGGCTGGTGGCGGATCTGAAAAGTATCGGTATTGCAGCCGAAAAGCGCGAAACTCCGGGACATCCCATGGTCGTTGGCCATGTCGGTGAGGACAGCGGTGGGCCGCATGTTCTGTTCTATGGGCACTATGATGTGCAACCTGTCGATCCGCTGGAGCTGTGGACACGCGATCCTTTCGATCCGGCTTTGGAAGACACTCCACACGGACAGGTGATACGCGGGCGCGGCGCTTCTGACGACAAAGGCCAACTGATGACCTTCGTCGAGGCCTGCCGCGCCTGGAAAGCAGTGCATGGCACCCTGCCCTGCCGCATCACGTTTTTCTTCGAAGGTGAGGAAGAATCCGGGTCGCCCTCGCTCGTGCCATTTCTCAAAGCAAACAAATCCGAGCTTCAGGCGGATCTCGCGCTGGTCTGTGATACTTCGATGGTGTCGCGGGGGGTGCCTTCGATAGCGTCGCAATTGCGCGGCATGCTCAAGGATGAATTCACAATCATCGGTCCCCGCATCGACCTGCATTCGGGCCACTATGGCGGGCCGGGTCTGAACCCGCTGCGGGAACTGTCGCGCATCGTCGCATCCTTCTATGATGAAGAAACCGGCCGCGTCGCAGTCGAAGGTTTTTACGAAGGCGTACACGAAGTCCCGGCCGAGCAGTTGCGCCAATGGGAGAATTGCGGGTTCGATGAAGCGGAATACCTGAATTCGGTTGGCTATACCGAGCCGCACGGTGAAACAGGCTATTCCACGCTGGAACAACAATGGGCGCGACCCACGCTCGAAGTGAATGGCCTTTGGGGAGGTTACAACGGCGCGGGATCCAAAACCGTTATCCCGTCCGAGGCACATTGCAAGATCACCTGCCGCCTGGTCGGCGACATGGACCCGGACGCGCTCCGCAAAAGGATCCGCAAACATGTCGAAGAGCGCCTGTCTACGGATGCAAAAGTGGTCTGGGACAGTGATCTCGAAGGCTCTCCTGCTTCGGTGATGAACCTTAGCCGCCCAGAATTCGAAGCGGCCCGCAGAGCACTTTCGGACGAGTGGAATCGCGAGGCCGTTTTCACCGGGATGGGCGGATCAATCCCGGTGGTTGGATATTTCAATACAGTGTTGGGGCTGGATTCGATGCTGGTTGGGTATGCCAATGACGATGATGCCATCCACTCGCCGAACGAGAAATACGACGTCAAAAGCTTCCACAAAGGCATCCGCTCGTGGGCCCGTATATTGGAAGCAATAAATAAATGAGGATCCTTTGCGAGGCTCTGCCTCGCGCTCCGAGGTATTTTCGGCCAGATGAAGTACGGATCCCCTGCTTCATCTGGCTATAAATATCTCGGGGGAGTCGCGGCTTGCCGCGGCGGGGGCAGAGCCCCCTGTCCTTACATGTGGATCACGCGTCCATAGGCATCCAGCACGCTTTCATGCATCATTTCAGACAGCGTCGGATGCGGGAAGACGGTGTTCATCAGGTCTTCTTCAGTGGTTTCCAACTGGCGACCGACCACATAGCCCTGAATAAGCTCTGTGACTTCGGCACCGATCATGTGTGCACCTAGCAGTTCCCCAGTCTTGGCATCGAAGACGGTCTTGATCAGTCCCTCGGGCTCACCAAGCGCGATGGCCTTGCCGTTGCCGATGAACGGGAAGCGTCCGACCTTGATCTCATAGCCCAGCTCTTTGGCCTTGGCTTCGCTATACCCAACCGAAGCGACCTGAGGCTGGCAATAAGTGCAGCCCGCGATGCTTTCAGGCTTGACCGGATGTGCGTGTTTGCCCGCGATCAGCTCAGCTACCATCACGCCTTCGTGGCTGGCTTTGTGTGCCAGCCAGGGCGCCCCGGCGATATCACCTATTGCGTAAAGCCCGTCTACCCCAGTGCGGCAGTATTCATCGGTGACCACGTGCGTGCGGTCGATCTTCACACCCAAGGCTTCAAGCCCGAGGTTTTCCACATTGCCGACGATGCCCACGGCCGAGATCACCGTGTCAAAATCGTGTTTCTCAACCTTGCCTTTCACCTCGATATGCGCAGTCACCTTGCCCTTGGCGCGGTCCAATTGTTTAACCATCGCCTTTTCCATGATGGTCATGCCCTGCTTGGTGAAAGCTTTCTTGGCAAATGCACTGATCTCGGCATCTTCTACAGGCAGCACTCGATCCATCACCTCGACCACGGTCGTGTCCGCGCCCAACGTGTTATAGAAGCTGGCGAATTCGATCCCGATCGCACCCGAGCCGATGACCAGCAGTTTCTTGGGCATCCGCGGCGGTTGCAGCGCGTGTTTGTACGTCCAGACCAGATCGCCATCCGCTTCAAGGCCCGGCAGTTCGCGCGCCCGGGCACCGGTGGCCAGAACGATATTCTTCGCGGTTAGGTCTTCCGTGCCTTTGTCTGTTTTGACGCTGACCTTGCCCTTGGCGGGGATCGATGCCTCGCCCATGACAACAGCGACTTTGTTCTTTTTCAGCAGATGACCTATACCGCCGGACAACTGCGCGGCAACACCGCGCGAGCGCTTCACAACCGCATCCAGATCGTAGCCGACCTTGTCGGCTTTCAAGCCAAAATCCTTGGCACGCTCCATCAGGTGAAACACTTCCGATGACCGCAGTAGTGCCTTTGTCGGGATACAACCCCAGTTCAGGCAGATACCACCCAGATGCTCGCGCTCGACAACAGCGGTCTTCAGGCCCAGTTGCGCCGCGCGAATAGCGGCTACATAGCCACCGGGGCCAGCCCCGATTACGATCAGATCATAAGATTGTGCAGCCATGTTTCCCTCTCGGCACAGGTCAGTTCAAAAACTAGTTTACCGTTAAACTATTTTTTACAACGCATCAACATCAGAGCCCGCGACATATGTGACGCGGGGTCAAATCAGGTATTTGGGGCTGAATTCAGCCTATACCCACGTTACCGCAAAGGCTAGAACTGACGAATATGCACTACCAGTTTTTGACCTTCCCGATTTTCGAAAGGCGTATCATGGCTAAAACGCTCAAAGATTTACTGCTCGCTCTTTTGAACGCGACATTGATATTGTTGGCTTTATGCCTGTTTCTGGGGTGGAAACTTGCGCAGTCTGTCGATCAGATCCGGGTCGGGTTTGCTGAGAACCTGCAGGTCGTGGCGCCGCTACGAGATCAGGCGCAGGGAATTCGTGGGGAACTGGCCGCGTTGCGCAGCGATCTTGCAACCCTTAGCAGTCAGGGCACGCAACTCGATGCGGTCACGCGCCAACAGCTGAATGCGGCATTGCGACGTTTGGGTGATCTGGAGGGGAAGCTGGAAGACACTCAGACCCGATTGGCGGGCCTGGTCGAAAAACCAGAAGACTTGATCGAGTATGCCATCACGACATCCGCCGACACTGTCACCGACCGCCTTCTGATCCTAAAAGGCTGTGAGCCCACGACCTAGGTCGCGGCCTGCAACTCGCGCACAGTCGAACCATATCCGCCATTACTGACATATGCGGCTTCGTGTTCAGTGGTCGCGCGTTCCAGCGCATCGTTTCGATACGGGAAACGACCGAACTTGCGGATCACTTCACGATGAGCGCGCGCATGAAGCAGATTGCTCTCGCCGCCTTCCGGCATCCGTTCGATCATAAGGCGCACACAGCGCTCCTGATCGCACAGATTTTCCGAATGCATCATCGGCAAATAAAAGAACTGCCGCGCCGGTTCGTCGATCTTAAGATCCCAGCCTTTGTCGACCGCGCATTTCGCTGCAGCCAGTGCTGCCCGATCCGATGCAAAGGCCTGTTTGCTTCCTCGGAACATGTTGCGAGGCAACTGATCCATAAGAATAATATAGGCCAGCGAACCGCTAGGATAGGTCAGCCAAAGCGAGAATTTACCCTCACACGCGGCTTCCCATGTTGAAAGAAATTTATCCCGGATCCGCGCATCCAGCGCTTCATCCTGCAGGTACCACCCCTCGGGGCCAACCTCATCTAACCAAAAACTCAATACTTCTTCAGGACCTACCATTGCCCTAGACTCCGTAATTGCCCTCCCCAGGACGTAACGTCATTAAAATCACTTTTACAGATTTGTGACAGTAACATATTGCAACACAAAAGTCACATTTCCGGCGCTCAGGCGGGTTCTTGCGTATCCTGCTCGTCCTGGGCTGCCTCAATGGCGACCTCTTGCGCAACTTCCAGAGCAACGGGCGAAGATGTCGGGTAAATCGGGGCAATCGATCCGGTTTCATCCACGGGTTTGTAGACGCGCTGGGTCATACGATAGGCCGCATAGGCGGCCATGATGAACATCAGCGCCGCGATGAACAGGAAAAAGCCTTGTGGGCCGAGCACGCCAGCCCCCATTAGCCAACCGGTGATAATTGGACCTGCGATAGCGCCCAAGCCGTTAATAAAAACCAGGCCGCCCGAAGCCGCCGACATATCGTCATACTCCAAGTAGTCATTGGTATACGCGATCAACAGAGAATAGAGCGGGCTTGTCATGCCGCCGATGATAAAGGCAGCTACGAGAAGCATGGTGAAAGTGACGCCCAGTATCATGCCTATCACGGCGCCTACCCCACCAACAGCGGCCACCAGCATGATCAGCAGACGGCGGTCCATTCTGTCGGACATCCAGCCCAACGGATATTGCAGGACTACGGCGCCGATATAAAACACCGCTACGAAGGTCGAAATCTCGACCAGACTCAATCCAACCTGGGCGCCATAAACGGCGCTCATCCCGAATTGCGCTGAAAATATCCCGCCAAGCAAGAACATGCCGACGCAGCCCAGCGGCGATGTTTCCATCAGCTGGCGCAATGTCATCGGTTTGGTGGTATCGAACGCCGGGGTCGGAGAAATGGACAGCAGGATAGGCGCAAATGAGATCGAAACCAGTATAGAAGCGATGACAAAGGTCTCATATCCTGCCGGGTCGCCGACCAGCAACAAGGCCTGGGCACTCACCACACCTGTCATCTGCACCATCATATAAAGCGACAGCGCCTGCCCTCGGTTCTCGTTGTTTGCGGCATTGTTCAGCC
This sequence comes from Ruegeria sp. B11, assembly GCF_056539785.1. Classification (NCBI taxonomy): domain Bacteria; kingdom Pseudomonadati; phylum Pseudomonadota; class Alphaproteobacteria; order Rhodobacterales; family Roseobacteraceae; genus Ruegeria; species Ruegeria sp. B11. Next base: position 833,958 of record NZ_JBQFVO010000001.1, read on the forward strand.
AGCTTTCCGCGGTCACATACACGCCCGAAAAACAGAACCCGATAATCACGCGGCCAATCGACCATGCAATTGGATCGGTCAGCATCGGATACATGATCATGACCGCCGAGATAAACGAGGCCAGCGCCGCAAACACGCGCACGTGCCCGACGCGGCGGATCATTTCAGGTGCCAGACGCGAGCCGCCAAGGAACCCAAGGAAATAGGCCGACATCACAAAGGACATCTCTAGAGTCGAGAATCCCTCGATTTCTCCACGCACCCCCAGCAACGTGCCCTGCAGGCCGTTGCCGACCATCAGCAACCCCATTCCCAGAAGAAGCGCCCAAGCGCTGGAAAGAACCTGAAGCATTCTGCCTATCCAAAATTGCCGGTGTGTTTTGTCCGCTTTGCCGTCAATGACGAAGCACGTCGCGCTTGTCTACGACATTGTAAGGGCGCAGATGGCCAAGATACGACTATGGTATCAGCAGAGACGCGTCGCCGTATGAGAAAAAGCGATATTCTTCTGCGATAGCGTGGTCATAGACCGACTTGATCCGATCCTGCCCAATCAACGCCGAAACCAGCATCAGCAATGTGGATTTCGGCAGGTGGAAGTTGGTCATCAGCGCATCAGTGACGTGAAATTCAAAACCTGGGTATATGAAGATATCGGTCTCGCCTTCCCACGGCGCGATCCGGCCGCAGCGTGCCGCGCTTTCGATCAGTCGAAGGGCGGTTGTGCCCACCGGGATAACGCGCCCGCCCGCTTCTTTGGTCGCCGCAATCTCGGCAGCGGCCTGCGCGCTGACCCGTCCCCATTCGGCGTGCATCTTGTGGGAGGTCACGTCTTCCACTTTGACCGGCAGAAATGTGCCTGCCCCCACATGCAGCGTGACATGCGTGAACTCGACACCGCGCTCCGATAGCGCCTGCAAAAGCGCATCATCAAAATGCAAGGACGCGGTTGGGGCCGCTACGGCTCCGGAGTTTCGCGCCCACACAGTTTGGTAGTCGGTCTTGTCCTGTTCATCCGCTGCACGTTTCGCTGCGATGTAGGGAGGCAACGGCATCGCGCCGGCCTGCTCCAACGCTTGATCGAAATCCTCTCCGGTCAGGTTAAAGCGCAGATAGGCTTGGCCATCGGCAACTCGGTCCAGGGTTGCGCTCAGATCGTCTGAGAATACGATCTCTTCGCCCGGTTTGATCTTCTTAAGCGGCTTGATCAGCGCGGCCCAACAACCATCAGATTGCGGGTCCAGCAATGTCGCCTCAATCGCGGCAGATACCGGCCCTTGCGCGCTGTCACGGTGGCGGCGACCGCTGAGGCGAGCGGGAATGACGCGGGTGTCGTTCAGCACCAGACGGTCCCCGGGCTGCAATATGTCCGGCAGATCGAACACGCGCCGGTCCTGAACAGCATCACCCTGCGCAAGCAGCAGTCGCGCGGACGAGCGCGGGCTGGCGGGACGCATGGCAATCAGGTGTTCGGGCAGGTGGAAGTCAAAGTCGCTGAGTTTCATGGCCGCGCCATACATCGGCCCGACAGATTCGGCCACAGCTCAGATCAGCGATCCTCGCCACGTGTCTGGAAGGCGGGATTGGGTTCGCCAGATCGATCCGGTGTGGCATTCGGGCCATCCGAGACCGTTGGCGCAGGCTCGCGCAACAGGTTGCGCAGAAACAGAGGTGCGAGACCAGACAGAGGATTGACCGAAACTTGCGGGTCGGACAGCGGTCCGGATAAAGTGTAGTTGAAGGCAAAGATACCTTCCCCCTTTTTGGTCAGAACGCTGCCAATTGCATTGACCAGATAGATCGGTGAAATCGCGCCGCGCAGGTTCAGCATCCCGGCTACAGTGTCGACCGTACCATCAAAGGACAGCCCCATTGATGGCCCCACGGCACTACCGCTCAGCACCTTCACCTCGGTCGGAGTGATACGCATTTTGCTGTCGATGGCTGCGAAGAAAATACCTTGCCCCGCCATTTCATCCAGCAACCCCACCAGACTGATCGCGTTCAATATCGCTGCCATGGCCGGGGCGTCCGTGATCCGCGTATTTTTGATTTTCAGGTCGACGTCATAGTTTCCAGGCTCCGCGATCGGATCCAGCTGCAATTGCATTGTTCCACCGCGTGCCTGCGTCAGAACCCCCGCTGATCGCAGAACTGCCCCCGCATCGTCCGAGGTTAGACCAACCGCAGATCGGGACGCGCGCGGGGTGACCTGTCCGCGGATCGCTGCACCGCCATTGACTTGCGACGCAAAGTTGCCGGTCAGTCCGCCAGTGGTTTGAAACGAGCCAGTCAACCCGGTCAACGCAACGGATTCAGTGACTTGTAGTCGGTCCAGCTTCACATCCAGCTTTGGCCCGGGCCCGGCAGCACCACTGCTGCTGCCTCCCTCGCCGATGGTGGATTTTCCCAGATCAAGGACGCCGCCCAACACACGGATATCCGGCAGCGCGGCGCCACGCCCAATCAATTCCGCCGGAACTGCAAGCCAGTCGCCCAGTTCGAACGTGCTGAACCGTACCCTTTCGAACCCGCCATCCCGGAACGAGATCGCTGCAGTTGTCCGTAGACCAGCAGCGTTGATCCGAAGGGAATCGACACTTAGCTGAGCGCCCAGCGTGGCCTCGGCAGTCAGAGAGCCGCCAGTGCTGGCTGATTTGCGCCATCCAAGCTCAGGGATCGCCAACGCGACGCCAACCAAATCGGACTGTGCCGATAAGCGCGGGGGCTCACCCGCACCAAGACTCAGGCTGAAATCGGCGATCCCCTCTCCGGTCAACATGCCGCGCGGCAGTCCGGCATTGATTTGTTCCATCAGACGCGGGGAGAGTTCGATTTGACCTGTCAGTTCGCTTTGCTGCGGGGTTTCGCCTCCGATCGGCTGCCGCCAAAGCGCTTCAACCGGTACGACACCAAACAGCCCCTCGCCCTGGATGGCCACTTGCGTCTGGTCGCCGTTCAGGTCCAATCGGTCTGCGCTGACTTCAAATCCGGGTACCAGCTTGCTGCTGTCCAAATTCGACAACTCGCCAATGAAATGGAACCTGGTATCTTCCAGCTTCAGGCCCTTGATCAGCGGCAAGGAAAGCGTTCCACTCAGACTGACCTGACCGTCGGCCAGATCCACCGGCAGATTGGCCTTGGTCAACAGTTGCAGCGGCGGGCGGTCCAGCAATGACATGGCTGCGGTTACACTGCCGCTGGCCTTAATCCGCGCAATGGCCGGGGTGGTTTTTTTGATGCCGGTATCGGGGATGATGAACGAGGTGCCCGAGGCATCAACGGTACCTCCTTCATCCGCGATCACAATCCCCTTTTGCGCCGAGACGGTAAAGCGCCGGTTGAGCAGGCTGGCCTGTCCCTGCGCGTCTTGGATGGTTGGCAACGTCTTGGCGAACCGTATCTCGGTCTTGTCGAATTCGAAATCCGCATAGATGTCCGGCTTTTCTCCGGGCCGCAAACGCAGGGCGAAATCCAGATCGGACATTTCTCCGTGATAGAGGTTATCGGTGACCCAAAGGCGCGGTTTCGGGGCAAGTCGTTCGGGCCAGTAGTTCAACAGCTGATCAGAGCTCATCCGATCAATCTGTGCATCAATGGCTGCGACCCAGCCGTCGGTCAAACCAGCCAGAGACCCGCTGAGCCGTGCGCGATGTGCACCGTCTTCAACCGTCATTTGCCCCAGCTGTATACGGAACGGCGCAAGTTTCATCTGGAAATCAACATCGGCCCGCGTCAGATTCAGTGCTTCGGGGAACAGATTGGCCGGGTTGATCTCAATCCCGCTGAGGCGGAACTGCCCCGACATACTGTCCAACCCGCCAGCTTTGACCCCATGTAGAAAGGCCTTGCCATCTGCCTGCACCGTACCCCAGGCAGACTGGATCGAGACTTCATTGAAATCCAGCGCCTGTTGTTTTGGGTCGTAGGTAAAATACGTCCGCGCCGCGTCGAATTTGATCGGTGTTGTTTCAGGCGTGGGCTGCACGGCGCCTGCACCCAGATTCAACGTGGCAAAGACCGGCCCCAGCGCGCCCTCAGTATCAATGCCACCCCTCAAAGCACCTGAGATCGGTGTGCGAAGTACCTGCATCCATGCCAGCGCCGGGCTGTGGCCTGCGATATCCTCGGCGGGAAGATCGGTGATCGAGATGCCGAACTGCGCAGCGGGACTGCCCAGCAAACTGGTATAGTTGGCCTCGATCGTGCTGACATAATCGCGACCGGCCAGCACCGAGAAATTGGTGGCCAGACGAACCTCACCCGCGCTGCGGTTGGCCTGAATACGCCCGCCGTCCAGCACCCAGGACCGGCCCAACCGCAGGTCCTGATAGTCCAGCGTAATTGCATCCAGTTCGACCGAGGTCAGGGCTGACAAAATAGGTGCCTGGAACACCTCGTCCGATGATTCAATCAGCTGCGCCAGGTTCCGGGCCTGACCGACCGGCGCACTTCCGGCACCGACCGTCAGCGACAGCGCTCCATCGACACCCCGTGTCAGTGCAATCTGCGCGCCTTGCAATATGATCCGCTTCGGGCGCAAATGCCCGCGCAACAGCGGGCGCATCGACAGGCTGGCCCGCAGGTCGGACACTTCGGCAATCTGCCGTCCGTCCGCATCGCTGATACGAACATCGGTCAGTCGCAATCGCGGACGCCAGCCTTCATGAATGATGAAACTGACATCGCCGAACCGAACTTTGACGCCACCCAATGTCTGATCAAGGCGCGCCTCGACCCGGTCGCGCAACCAATCCGGCGCGTGCATGCGCTGGCCGACAACCATAAAGCCGGTGACCAGTGCCAGAAATCCAAGGATGAAGACACCGCGCAATGTCCACAGCCCTGCGGTCCGACGCCGCGACCGACGGCGGGGTTTCTTATCCGCCTTCGTGTCATCCTGCTGTTCTTGCTGGACCAATTTGCGTCTCACGCCTTTCAACCTGTCAACGGAGCCCTATGATATGCGGCAACCGTTAATTTCTCAGCCGGAGTTTGAATATGCCCGAAGTCTCAGACATCGCACCCGACTTTACACTGCCTCGCGACGGCGGCGGCGAGGTGACCCTGTCGGAACAGCGTGGCCGCGCGGTCGTTCTGTTTTTCTATCCCCGCGATGATACGCCGGGCTGCACCAAGGAATCCATCGGTTTCTCGGAACAACTACAAGCCTTTGCGGATGCGGGTGCTAACGTTTTCGGCATCTCGCGCGATACCGTGGCAAAGCATGACAAATTTGTCGCCAAGCACGGCCTTACGACGCCGCTTTTGTCCGATGAGGGTCAGAGCGTGTGCGAAGATTATGGCGTCTGGGTCGAAAAGAACATGTACGGACGCAAATCCATGGGGATCGAACGCTCGACCTTTCTGATTGATGCGGATGGAAAAATCGCCCGTGTCTGGCGCAAGGTGAAAGTGCCGGGTCATGTGGACGAAGTGTTGGAGGCCGCACGCGCGCTCTAGCCCTCTCGACCCGCGCGGGCATCAAGGGTATGACCCGCGCGGAGTGCAGCGTAAGGGGGCAAGCGTGTCAAAAACACTGACCGAAATGGCGACCGAGGTTTTGACCACATCAGTCGGTCGCGAGAAAACCGCCCTGTCCAAACGATACGCCGCTGCCTGGTTCGCAGCCCGGCAGGGCGACGCGCCCAAGATCGAAGTGGGCACCGCAAAGCCACCGCTATACCCTGCGCGACCTGAAAAGCCCGAACTGTTGTCGCCTCGTGATGTACCGCGCCGAAGGGCTGGGTCCGAGGCCGGCCGCATCGCACTGTTGCACGCTGTCGCTCATATAGAGTTGAACGCCGTTGATCTGCATTGGGATATCATCGCGCGCTTTGGCCATGTGCCCATGCCCATCGGCTTCTATGACGATTGGGTGAAATGCGCCGAAGAAGAATCGCGCCATTTTGAGATGGTCTGCGACTGCCTCGAACAGATGGGCAGCCACTATGGCGCCCTGCCCGCCCATGCAGGCATGTGGCGCGCCGCCGAGGACACCGCACAGGATCTTATGGGTCGTCTTGCCGTCGTCCCAATGGTGCTTGAGGCACGTGGGTTGGACGTGACCCCCGGAATGGTCGACATTTTCCGCAAGGCCAAGGCTGACGACGCAGTCGCTGCACTGGAAGTGATTTATGCCGAGGAAGTTGGTCACGTCGCCTATGGCTCGAAATGGTTCCACTTCTTGTGCGGGCGCGAGAATGCCGACCCCAAGGATGTATTCCACGCCCTCGTCCGCCGCTATTTCCACGGCGCGCTGAAACCACCATTTAACGAAGAGAAACGGGCCGAGGCCGGACTGCCGCCAGATTTCTATTGGCCCCTGACCGAAGACCTGCCACCACCCGGAGTTGTGTCGGACTGACAGCAAATGCTCGCTATCGGCAAGTTCTCGCCGATCACGTGCGGTAATTCTCCGTTCATAGCTCTTGATTGGTTAACAAACTTGCCCGAATGCCTCGACCGCTTTATGCAATCGCGTCAAGGAGCGGCTACTCACTCACGACCGGCTCCGAGATATGGGGACAATTGAGGTAGGACGCGTGCGGACACGTCTGGCAATTAAACTACACTCACTGCTCGAGCGGCACTTTCCAGAGCGCCGTGTTTTTCTGAAATCTGACAACGACACACGGTTCATCCGACTGAGTTCTGAAACTCAGATCGCTGCAGTCGCCGGTGTGTCGGTGATGGTCGCCTGGACCGCGATTGCCACGTCAGTTCTGTTGATGGACAGCATCGGATCGGGCAATTTCCGGGAACAGGCCAAGCGCGATCAGGCTACGTATCAAGAACGTCTGAACATCCTGTCGGAAGAGCGCGATGCGCGTGCGGCCGAAGCGCTGGCTGCACATGACAGGTTTAACGCAGCTCTGGAACAGATTTCGGTCATGCAGTCCGAATTGCTGGAATCCGAAAACCGCCGGCGCGAGTTGGAAACCGGCATCGAGGTGATCCAAACCACGCTGCGTGCCACTATGAAGCAACGCGAAGACGCGCGGACCAAACTGGCCGAACTGCAACCCAGCAATGATGCGGACGCGGCTTATGCGATGGCATCGGCAAACCCGGAACATATGGCATTTATGACCGATGCCCTGGCCCGGACCGCGGCGCAGCGCGACCAGATCGCCGCCGATGCGCAAGGCGCGTTGGACCAGCGTGACGAGCTCGAGCTTGAAATCCGCCTGATGCAGGAGCGCAGCGACGAGATTTTCCGCCAGTTGGAAGAGGCGATGCTGATCTCAGTCGAACCTCTCGACAAGATGTTCCGCAGCGCGGGCATGCCAACAGATCGTATCCTCGACGAAGTTCGGCGCGGATATAGCGGTATGGGCGGTCCGCTGACCCCTTTATCCTTCAGCACCCGCGGTGAGGAGCTGAGCCCCGACCAGATCCGCGCCAATATCCTGCTGGAACAGATGGACCAGCTGAACCTCTATCGCATCGCTGCGGAAAAGGCCCCCTTCGCCAGCCCGGTGCGCGCCGCTGTCCGTTATACCAGTGGCTACGGAACCCGCCGCGACCCTAAAACCGGCGGGCGCCGCATGCATAATGGCGCCGATTTCGCCGGCCCCTCGGGCACCGATATCTTCGCGACTGCTGATGGTGTTGTCACTCATGCAGGCTGGCAATCGGGTTTCGGACGGCTGGTAAAGATCAAGCACGCCTTTGGGATTGAGACACTTTACGCTCATAACACCAAGGTACGCGTAAAGGTTGGTCAAAGGGTCTCGCGCGGGGATCATATAGCTGATATGGGTAGCACCGGACGGTCGACCGGCACACACCTGCACTACGAGGTCCGTGTGAACGGAAAACCTGTTAACCCAATGACTTACATCAAGGCTGCGAGAAATGTTTTCTAAGAGCAAAATCAACGAACCCGGATCGAAAGAGACTGAGGCAGCAAAACCAGCCGCTCCGGCCACTCCGGCAACACCTGCACCGGCTGAAACAAAGGCCAGCACCCCTCCCAAGCCCAAGCCACCCGCATCGGTGCTGTCCTCGGATTTGCACATCACCGGTAACATCAAGACCTCGGGCGATATCCAGGTCGAGGGCACCGTCGAAGGAGACATCCGCGCCCATCTGCTGACCATCGGCGAGACTGCCACCATCAAGGGCGAAGTCACTGCAGATGACGTAGTGGTCAACGGCCGTATCGTGGGCCGCGTCCGCGGCCTGAAGGTCCGCCTGACCTCGACCGCCCGCGTCGAAGGTGACATCATCCACAAGACCATCGCCATTGAAAGCGGTGCGCATTTCGAAGGTTCGGTGCAGCGTCAGGACGACCCGCTGAACCCGGGCCGCAGCGGCAAATCGGGTGCCAACCCGGCGGCGGAAGTGAAGCAGTAAACACTTATCGGCAAGACAAATCAGCAACGCCGCAGGATACCCTGCGGCGTTTTTTTTGTTTTGGGGTGTTCGTCTAAATCTAACAATGACCTCAATGCGGGACGAAGCGGCCTTACACCGCGCAAGTGCCGCAATGCGCTTGGTTGATCAGGAGGGCTTGGTCTGCGTTGCCCCCGCTACTCGTACTGCACGATCATCGAAAGAAAATCATCATCGCTTGTTACAACTGTGTGGTGGCCTTTGCCGTGTTTGTCTTCCATATGCCAGACGTCACCCGGACCAATATCTCTGAATTCCCCGTCGCTCGCGGTCACGCGCACTGAGCCAGAAAGACAAATGAGCTTTTGAGCGACAGGTGTGGGATGAATTGGCTCATCCCAACCCTTCTTGAGTCTCAAGAACATGGTTTGCTTGACAGCTTCTGGCTTTGAAATCTCGATTGCTTTCGCAGGTGGTGCAAAGCTTTGCTCTTCAAGTTCGACTTCGATGTCTTTCCAATGGCTTTCGCCTTGAGCATCCGAATACAGTTTTTTGAACTTCACTTTGATACCCCCGCCACATCACAAGCCCAAAACCGATACCGGACATTGGGGCGCAAAGGAGAAAAACGCAAGTTGGGCCGAGTGTGTCGTTCTTAATCGCCAACACACCGGAATAAGCATATTCCCTAACAGCCCCCCTATCTGACGTGTCTTGAAGGAAAATTCCCCGCATTCTCACAGTTTCACAAAAAGCGTTTTTTGAATTAACCTTAAAGTCATTGATTTCTGGAGGGCTTTTCATGTCATCAAAACTCATGGCCGAATTCTTCGGTACATTCTGGCTGGTACTCGGCGGCTGCGGCAGCGCGGTACTGGCTGCAGGTGTGGCCGATGTGGGTATCGGCTGGCTGGGCGTTTCGTTCGCTTTCGGCCTAACGGTACTGACCATGGCCTACGCGGTCGGTCATATCTCGGGCGGGCATTTCAACCCGGCGGTCAGCCTTGGGCTGATGATCGGCGGGCGGTTCGATGCCAAGGATCTGATCCCCTACTGGATCGCGCAGGTGATCGGAGCGATCGCCGCAGCAGCGGTGCTGTACCTGATCGTCAGTGGCGCGCCCGGATTCGAAGGTGTCGGAGGATTTGCTTCGAACGGGTATGGCGAGGCGTCACCCGAAGGCTATTCGATGATGTCGGCCTTGGTGATCGAAATCGTCATGACGGCGTTCTTCATCGTGATCATTCTCGGTGCGACCTCCAGCGGCGCGCCTGCCGGGTTCGCCCCGATCGCGATTGGTTTGGGATTGACGCTGATCCACCTGATTTCGATCCCGGTGACGAACACCTCCGTAAATCCTGCCCGGTCAACCGGCGTGGCGTTGTTTGCTGATGGTCCGGCACTGGCGCAGCTGTGGCTGTTCTGGGTGGCACCTTTGATCGGCGGTGCGATTGGCGCACTGATCTGGCGGGCGATGTCGGACGACGATTGACCCGGCCGCATCAAGAACCCCCGGCCCGCAGAAGCGCGCCGGGGCTTTCTTTTATTCGGTCACAGTGACCTTTTTCATCGCATCCGGTTGTCCGATCACTGCGCCATTAGGGCCATCGCCCCGCTTGATCGCATCGACCACGTCCATCCCTTCTGTCACCTGACCGACAACCGTGTACTGACCATTCAGGAACGGGCCGGGCTCGAACATAATGAAGAATTGCGAGTTCGCGCTGTCTGGGTCCTGCGCCCGCGCCATACCCACGACGCCCCGGTCATAATTGAAATCCGAGAATTCAGCAGGCAGATCAGGGCGATCCGATCCACCCGTACCCGCACGACGCATGTCGCCACCGACACGGCCAAACTCAACATCGCCGGTCTGCGCCATGAACCCATCGATCACACGATGGAACACAACCCCATCGTACTGACCAGCAGCGGCCAGAGCGGTGATCTGCTCCACATGCTTGGGCGCAATATCTTCGAACAGGTCGACGGTGACGGTGCCATTGGCGCCCTCGCCCTCGATCTCAATCTCAAGCCCGGTTGCCAGCGCAGGGCTGGCCAGCAAGGTAAAAACTGCGGCCAGCTTATGCATCAGCAGCCACCTTAACGCTGATCATGCGGTCGGGGCTCGCTGGCGGCTCACCACGCACAATCGCGTCTACATGCTCCATCCCGTCGATGACGCGGCCATACACGGTGTACTGGCCGTTCAGGAAATGGTTGTCCTTGAAGTTGATGAAGAACTGAGAGTTGGCCGAATCCGGGTTGGCCGAGCGTGCCGCACCCAATGTTCCGCGATCATGGGGCAGTTTCGAAAACTCTGCCGGAACGTTCGGCAGCGACGATCCACCGGTGCCCGCCATACGAATGTTGAACCCGTCTTCCATGTCGCCATGCTGCACATCGCCGGTTTGCGCCATGAACCCGTCGATCACACGGTGGAAGGCGACGTTGTCATATTCACCACCACGCGCCAGCTCTTTCATGCGGGCCGAGTGCTGAGGGGCCACGTCGGGCAGCAGTTCGATAACGACATTGCCGTCTTTCAGCTCAATGATGATCGTGTTTTCGGGGTCTTTGATCTCGGCCATCTGGCCCTCCTGTCTTTGAAACTTGCGCAAATACCTATGACGCGGGCGCGCGAATGCCAAGTGACGCATTGACCTGAACGCAAAATGCAGGAAAAGAACCGCTGAAACTGGATGCAATGGGCAAGGATGAGCGCGATGGGCTGGAAATCTCTGGACGATATGGATCTTGGCGGTAAGCGGGTTCTGGTGCGCGTGGATATCAACGTACCGGTCGCGGATGGCGTGGTGACCGACGACACCCGCATTCAACGGATCGTGCCAACCGTGCGCGATATCCTCGCCGCAGGCGGTAAACCCATCCTGCTGGCCCATTTCGGACGCCCCGGTGGTCAGCATGTACCCGAGCTGTCATTGAAGCAGCTTGTGCCAGCACTTGAATCCGCTTTTGGGGCTCCCGTGCGCTTTGCCGATGATTGCGTGGGCTATGAGGCTGAAACCGCCGCCTCCGCCCTGACGGAAGGTGAGGTTCTGCTGCTGGAAAACACCCGCTTCCATGCCGAGGAGACCAAGAACAGCGTCCCACTTGCCCAAGGCATGGCAAAGCTGGGCGACATCTATTGCAACGATGCCTTCTCGGCAGCGCACCGCGCCCACAGCTCGACCGAGGCGCTGGCCCGTCTGCTGCCCGCCTGTGCCGGACGCCTGATGCAGCAGGAACTGAGCGCACTTGAGGCCGCCCTGGGCGCGCCCAAGCGGCCTGTCACAGCGGTTGTCGGGGGCGCCAAAGTGTCGACCAAGCTGGACCTGCTGGGCAACCTGATCGAGAAGGTTGACTATCTGGTCATCGGTGGCGGCATGGCGAATACATTCCTACTGGCGCAGGGGATCGATGTCGGCAAATCACTGGCCGAGCACGCCATGACCGATACCGCCGCCGAAATCCTCGGCAAGGCCGAAGCCGCTGGCTGTACGATCGTCCTGCCGCGCGACATCGTCGTGGCCGAAGTGTTCGAGGCCAACGCGCCGCATCAGGTGCTGCCCGCTGATCAGTGCCCTTCTGACTCGATGATCCTAGACGCCGGTCCCGAAAGCGTCGCAGCCGTGTCCGAAGTGCTGGAAAAAAGCCAGACCCTGATTTGGAACGGCCCACTGGGGGCGTTTGAGCTGACCCCGTTCGATGCCGCAACCAATGCGGCGGCGCTGAAGGCCGCAGCACTAACCCGCGATGGCAAGCTGACCTCGGTCGCGGGCGGGGGCGACACGGTGGCCGCGCTGAACGCCTCGGGCGCGGCAACGGATTTCTCATATATCTCTACTGCTGGTGGTGCCTTCCTTGAATGGATGGAAGGCAAGACCTTGCCGGGTGTGGCCGCGCTGGACCCGTAAGCGCTCAAACCTCAGGTCTCAGCTTTTTCTACTCAGGGGATTCACAAGCCGAATCACCTGTGACATAGTGCGTCGAGACATCCAAAAAGGGTGCGTTTCTGAGGCAGTATTTCACACGGCGGTTAACACAGTGTCCCGTTCCAATCGGCCCGGTTTAGGGGCCTTCATTTTCTTCACGATCGCCTTCATGCTGGGGGTGTATTTCACCTTTGCCGCCGTTCAAGGGGATTACGGTCTGTTTCGCCGGGTCGAGATTGCCGCCGAGCGCGATGTTTTGTCTCGCGATCTGGCGCAGCTGAACGCCGAGATCGAGCAGATGGAGAACCTGACTCGCCGACTGTCAGACACCTATCTGGATCTCGATCTGCTGGATCAACAGGCCCGCTCAGTGCTCGGCATGATCCGCGCGGATGAGATCGTCATCCGCTAACGAAATTTTTGACTAAGAATCTCTGCACCTTAACGCCCGGAAGATAAGCTGTGGCAGGCCGCAACTCGCGTATCCTGCCCTCGCGTAACATTAGTACTCGCCAGAACGTGTGAAATGCTCTATGAGATAGTTTAACGCTAAACTATCTTGCCGAAAGGGGGAGATCGCCACTATGGCTGCGCGAAAAACCACAAAGAAACCAAATGTTTCTGCGGAAGAACTGACCACATATTACCGCGAGATGCTGCTGATCCGCCGATTCGAGGAAAAGGCAGGTCAACTCTACGGCATGGGTCTGATCGGGGGTTTCTGCCACCTCTACATCGGTCAGGAAGCGGTTGTTGTCGGCCTTGAGGCCGCGGCCAAGGAAGGCGACAAGCGCATCACGTCCTATCGCGATCACGGCCACATGCTGGCCTGTGGTATGGACCCGGGCGGCGTAATGGCTGAATTGACCGGTCGCGAAGGCGGGCTGTCCAAAGGCAAAGGCGGCTCGATGCACATGTTCTCGAAAGAGAAGAATTTCTATGGCGGCCATGGCATCGTTGGCGCACAGGTTCCGCTGGGTGCGGGTCTGGCCTTTGCTGACAAGTACAAAGAAAACGGCGGCGTCACCTTCACCTATTTCGGTGATGGCGCGGCCAATCAGGGTCAGGTCTACGAGACCTTCAATATGGCTGCTCTTTGGGAGCTTCCGGTGGTATTCGTGATCGAAAACAACCAGTATGCCATGGGCACCGCGCAAGCACGCTCGACCTCTTCGGCCGACATCTACCACCGCGGTCAAGCCTTCGGAATACCGGGCGAAATGGTGAACGGCATGGACGTTCTGGCCGTCAAAGCCGCAGGTGAAAAAGCGGTCGCCCACTGCCGTGCGGGCAAAGGTCCCTACATCCTCGAGGTAAAAACCTACCGCTATCGCGGCCACTCGATGTCTGACCCGGCCAAGTACCGTACACGCGAAGAGGTTCAAAAGGTCCGCGAACAAAGCGACCCGATCGAGCACGTGCGCGAGCTGCTGCTGACCGGCAAACACGCGACCGAGGATGACCTGAAGGCGATCGACAAAGAGATCAAAGAGGTCGTCAATCAGGCCGCCGAATTCTCGAAAGAAAGCCCCGAGCCGTCGCTGGACGAGCTCTGGACTGATATCTACGCCTGAGAGGACGAATAAGACATGGCAACCGAAATTCTCATGCCCGCCCTTTCGCCCACGATGGAAGAGGGCACATTGGCCAAGTGGCTGGTCAAGGAAGGCGACACCGTATCCTCGGGCGACATCATGGCCGAGATCGAAACCGACAAGGCGACGATGGAGTTCGAAGCCGTCGATGAAGGCATCGTCGGTAAGATTCTGATCAGCGAGGGCACCGAAGGGGTCAAAGTAAACACCCCTATCGCGATCCTGGTCGAAGATGGTGAAGACGCCTCCGCCCTGCCCGTGGCTGCGCCCGCAGCCGCAGCGGAGGCCGAAGCCGCCCCTGCGGCGGTTGAGGCCCCCGCTCCTGCCGCAGCAGCCCCCGCTGCTCCGGTTGTGGACCTGTCGCCCGATTGGCCTGCCGACGCCGAGATGGCGCAGCAAACCGTCCGCGAAGCCTTGCGCGACGCGATGGCCGAAGAAATGCGCGGCGACGAAGATGTCTATCTGATGGGCGAAGAAGTCGCTGAATATCAGGGCGCCTATAAAATCTCTCAAGGCCTGCTCGATGAATTCGGTGCCAAACGTGTCATCGACACCCCGATCACTGAACACGGCTTCACCGGCATTGCCGTCGGCTCGGCCTTTGGCGGGCTGAAACCGATTGTCGAGTTCATGACCTTCAACTTCGCCATGCAGGCGATTGACCAGATCATCAACTCTGCCGCCAAAACGCTTTATATGTCTGGCGGTCAGATGGGCTGTCCGATCGTATTCCGTGGCCCTAACGGTGCCGCTGCCCGCGTGGCCGCGCAACACTCGCAGGACTACGCCGCATGGTACATGCAGGTGCCCGGTCTCAAAGTGGTGATGCCCTATTCCGCAGCCGATGCCAAAGGTCTGCTGAAATCAGCCATCCGCGACCCGAACCCGGTGGTCTTCCTGGAAAACGAAATCCTCTACGGCCGGTCCTTCGACGTGCCGCAAGTGGATGACCTGACCATCCCGCTGGGCAAGGCCCGCATCTGGCGCGAAGGCTCGGATGTGACCGTCGTCAGCTTCGGCATCGGCATGCAATATGCGCTGGAAGCCGCAGACAAACTGGCCGAAGACGGCATCAGCGCCGAAGTGATCGACCTGCGTACTATCCGTCCGATGGATACTGGCGCGATCATCAACTCGGTGATGAAAACCAACCGTCTTGTGACCGTCGAAGAAGGCTGGCCGCAAGGTTCCGTTGGTAGCTACATCAGCTCGGTCGTCATGCAGGAAGCGTTCGATTATCTCGACGCCCCGGTCATCACCCTCACCGGCAAAGATGTTCCGATGCCATATGCGGCGAACCTCGAAAAGCTGGCGCTGATCACCACTGATGAGGTGATCGCTGCGGTGAAACAGGTGACCTACCGGTAATGGAGATCAGGGGCCGCGATCCAGCAACCGAATGCTACCGTGTCGAGATTGACATCGACAACCGCATCGTGCGGGCGCTTGTACCCGAGCGATTGGCGGCGGATATGCGGTTGATCGGCGCGCGCCCCTCACACCAGACCGCCTATCTCTGGATGGCGGAGAACAAAGACAAAATCGAGGCTGCGATTGCGACACTCGCACGCGGCACCGGGCGCCCCAAGGCGCCCTTTGACCAAATTACTCTGATTGAGGAGCGCTGAAATGCCCACCGAAATCCTGATGCCTGCCCTGTCCCCGACGATGGAGGAAGGCACACTTGCAAAATGGCTCGTCAAGGAAGGCGACACCGTCTCCTCGGGCGATCTGCTGGCCGAAATTGAAACCGACAAGGCAACAATGGAGTTCGAGGCCGTTGACGAAGGCACCGTCGGCAAGATCCTTATTGCTGAGGGAACCGAAGGCGTTAAAGTCAACACCGCCATCGCAGTCCTGCTGGAAGATGGGGAAAGCGCTGATGATATCGGTGCAACGCCAACCGCTGCTCCCGCGGCTGCGCCAGCTGCCGCAGCGGGCAACGAGGCTGCCGCACCGGCGGCACCCGAGGCGCCCGCCCCTGCCCCAGCGGCACCGGCCAAAGCGGATGGCGGTCGTATTTTTGCCTCCCCCCTTGCTCGTCGGATTGCCGCGCAAAAGGGTCTAGATCTGGCTCAAATCTCAGGTTCTGGCCCTCATGGCCGTATCGTCAAAGCCGATGTGGAAAGCGCCACAGCCACACCTGCAGCGGCACCTGCGCCTGCTGCTGCAGCCGCCCCAACCGCCGCCGCTCCCGCAGGTCCATCGGCGGACGCCGTGGCCAAGATGTACGGAGGCCGCGAATACGAAGAGATCAAACTCGATGGCATGCGCAAGACCATCGCCGCGCGTCTGTCTGAGGCCAAACAGACCATCCCGCATTTCTACCTGCGTCGCGACATTAAGCTGGATGCGCTACTCAAGTTCCGCAGCCAGTTGAACAAGCAGCTCGAAGGCCGGGGTGTGAAGCTCAGCGTCAACGACTTCATCATCAAGGCCGTCGCCAACGCGCTGCAGCAGGTGCCCGAGTGCAATGCAGTCTGGGCGGGTGACCGGGTTCTGCAACTGAAACCTTCGGATGTAGCTGTTGCCGTCGCCATCGAGGGCGGTCTGTTCACTCCGGTCCTGCAAGATGCCGACACCAAATCGCTGTCGGCGCTGTCGACCGAGATGAAAGACCTCGCCGGACGCGCCCGCGAGCGCAAGCTGGCCCCGCACGAGTACCAAGGCGGTACTTTCGCAGTCTCGAACCTCGGCATGTTCGGCATCGACAATTTCGATGCCATCGTGAACCCGCCGCATGCAGGTATCCTCGCAGTTGGTACCGGCCTCAAGAAACCCATCGTGGGCGATGACGGAGAACTGACGGTCGCAACCGTCATGTCCGTCACCATGTCGGTCGATCACCGGGTCATCGACGGCGCGCTTGGCGCTCAGCTGCTGCAAGCCATCGTCGACAACCTGGAAAATCCGATGGTCATGTTGGCCTAAGCCCAGAAGATCATGCACAAAAAAGGCCGCCTCGAACCCCGAGGCGGCCTTTTTCGTCTATTCACTCCGAATTACTGGTCTTTCCCCAGCATATGATCCATCGAGATTGACGGCTGATCGCACCCGGCCTCGCCCACGATCTTGGCGGGAATGCCAGCGACCGTCGTGCACGGTGGCACTTCCTGCAGCACCACTGATCCGGCGGCGATACGGCTGCAATGGCCAACCTCAATATTGCCCAGAACCTTGGCACCCGCGCCGATCAGAACGCCGTCACCGATGGTTGGATGGCGCTGTTCTTCTTCCTTACCGGTTCCGCCCAGCGTCACCGAATGCAGCATCGAAACATTGTCCCCAACCACAGCGGTTTCACCGATCACGATAGAATGGGCATGGTCGATCATGATGCCTTTACCGATGCGGGCAGCTGGATGGATATCAATGCCGAATATCTCGGAAGATCGCATCTGGAAGAAATACGCCAGATCATGGCGCCCCTTGTTCCAAAGCCAGTGGGCTACGCGATAAGCCTGCGTCGCCTGATACCCCTTGAAATAAAGGATCGGTTGCAGCAGGCGGTGGCAGGCCGGATCGCGTTCATAAACAGCCATCAGGTCCGCGCGCGCGGCTTCAATCAACGCTTTGTCGTCAGCATAGGCCTCATCCACGATCTCACGCAGTACCATCATCGACATCTCATTCGAGCATAGCTTGGCCGAGATGCGATAGGACAATGCCCTCTCAAGACTGCGGTGATGTAAGATACAGGCGTGTACCAACCCGCCCATCAGCGGCTCTTTCTCGACGGCTGCATGGGCTTCCGAGGTGATGCGGTCCCAAACCGGGTCCACGGGTGTCACTTGGCTGCGCGTTTCGAACATGGCTTTTCATCCTTTGCTGCGCTTAGAATAGCCATCTAGTCGTAAAATTACCAAACGCAAACCCTTGATATGCACTACAACAAAAAATGAACTCAGCCGATCTGGACCATTTTCGGAAGCTTATTCACCAGCGCCTTCGCGATCTCGCCGCGCAATCCGCCGCCGGTCAGGATGCGCAATCAGTTGTGGAGCTGGATCAACAGGCAGTGGGTCGGCTCAGCCGGATGGATGCGTTGCAAAATCAAGCAATGGCCAAGGCGCAACAGGCCCGGCGCGACACCGAAACGCATCGGCTTCGGGCCGCGCTGAACCGGATGGACGAAGACGAATTCGGCTATTGCGAAGATTGCGGCGAGGAAATAGCGCACGGAAGGCTAGAGCTGGACCTTGCCGCCTCAAAATGTGTCAGCTGCGCATCTGGCTGATTTGGAACCGGATCAGTTTTCGCAGAACCATCTCGAAACATTGGCAATATTGCAGATCGTCGAAATTTGGCTCGTCTGCCAAGGGCCGGCAGCGCGCGGCTGCCATCAACGAGCCATTTCCATAAACAGGATGCAACCGCCCTGTTCTGGCGACATGTCGATCCGCCAGTTCGGCCTCAGCAATCAGGAGGGTGCTTATCCTATCGCGGTCGGTTCGCGGCGCGGCCAGCAAAGCCCGCGCCGCCGCGCTGAGATCTCCGTGCAGGACTGGCCGCACGGCTAGCCGACCGAAAGGCGCGCAAACGCCCCGGGTCCGTAGGTAGCCGAAACCTGCGCGACTGCGATATCGTAGGGTCCGGCCAGCCCGTCATCGGCTTTCATCGCGGCAGAATACTGCCAAACCGGATCACTGGTGACAGTTTCGCGCAACAAAGCACCCTCAATGAAGACGCGGATCAGATAGGATTCGCTTTCTTCGCCCAGAGGCACATCCAATGCGCTCCAGTCATCGCCATCAATCCGGGTGCGGCGCACCCACGAGATCTTGTCCCCGGTAGCCGACGCAGAAGCCTGCAAATGCACTGGCGCATAAGGTCTCAGCCCATTGCCATCGAACGCTTCAACCAGATGCACATATGCCGGGTCCTCGTAGCCGCGCGTTGCAGGGCCGATACGGTAATGCTTGGCCACGCGGCGTTCGGTGCGCAGCAACCCGGTCTGATAAACACGTTCATCCAGTAGGACAAAGGTAGACGCTTCAGGCCATACATCCGGCATCAGGGCATCCGTACCCAACTGACCACGCAAGCGGCCTGACAAATTGTAAACGCCAGTCTCCTGCAAGACCGCATCCGAGAACTGAAACACTTCCCAATTGCCCGGTGTTCCGTCACCGATGGCAGCCAGATTGGCACCACTCAGCAACGCCGAGCGTGGACGCGACTCCAAAACGCCATCGATCAGGTTGACACGCAACGCGGCCCCTTCGTCCCAGATCCCAGCGCCTGCGCGTCGCAGGGGTGTTTCGGTGAAGCCAATCACCGCCTGCCCCGCGATCACTTGATGCAAGGTATAGTCCTCATCCTGTGCAGCCGAATAGACAGCCACGTTACCGGGCCAGGGCTCGGCCGATATCGCCAGATACGGCGCATGGGGCGCTTCGGATCCAGTGATCAGCGGCAGATCCATGAACACCGGCAGAACTGGCACCGGAGCAATGAATGGCTTGGCTGTCGCTACATCATCCAAAACATCGGACGGGGTATAAACTCCGGGTTCAATCCGCACTGCATCCGCCAATTGCATCTCGGCCTGTTCCAGCCGGTCGATCCGATATAGCGTTCCGTCCCCGCCATCCGGCAAACGCACCACATCGCCGGCTCCGACATGCAGCAGCGAGGGCGGCAGAGCAAATCGTACAGTCTCGCGCGAGATGCGGGATTCGCTTAGCCAGCGCTCGACCGTCTGACGCCCTTCGGCGCGAGTCATCGACAATGGCATTTCGTTGACGGCGACCGAATGGGTTCTGTCATCAGGCAAGACGGCCTCTTCCGCGACAACATCATAGTCCGCATCCGATTGGACAAACCGCAGACGCACACGCCCGGTCATCTCGGCGTCTGCCTCGCGGCGATGTTCCACTGGCCCGTCGATATCCGCGCTGATGGCGATCTGCTCGGGGTCAATGTCAACGGCCCGACGCCCGTCGCGGGTTCTGAACTTCAGCACCCCGTCCCGCTCGATCGCGTCGAACCCATAGCGCAGCATCAGCGGCTGCAAGGCCTGCCGAGCATTCATTACGTCCTCAACCGCGTAACCGCGTACCACGCCGTAGAGCTCGGACACATCAATCGCCGTCACCCCTGCCTCAAGGCAGATTTCTGTCACGACCGAGGCCAGAGTCCGCGACCCGGATCGCCCGTTCAGCCAATGCCCACGTGCATAGTTATCGCCGTCCGACCACTGCGACCGCAGGTTCGGGAAAGTCGGGAACGGACGCGCATCCCAAGCCCAGACAAAGGCGTTCGACAGGTCCACCATCGGACCGTCATAGATATCTGAAACCGGGTTGATCTCAGCATCACCCCAATAGCCAAGGACGGCCCGAAGGTACTGAACCATGATAAAATCATCCCGTACCCCGTTGGAATAGCGCGGCAAATTCGATTCAGACGACTTTGGGTCCAAGAATTTGTTCGGCTGGTTCGTGCCCTTGTCGATGGCCGCGCAGCCCAGTTCGGTGAACCAGATTGGCTTGGACCCCGGAACCCAACCCGTGGGTGTTTGATGCCGCACGCCCCCGATCCGCTCATGATGTCGGTTCGCCCACCAGTTGCGCAGGTCCTTGTACCGCCAGACCCACGGCTCGCCATGATCGTCATCAGTGATCGGGCTTCGGATCTGCGCTTCGGCTTCCTCGGGTGACGCATAGTACCAATCATACCCCTCGCCGCCTTCGATATTGCCGCGCAGATAGTCCAGATCGTAGATCGACCCATTCGACACCTCAGCGTCCAGATGCGAGGCCCTATCCCGCCAGTCGGACAGCGGCATATAGTTGTCGATGCCGACAAAATCTATGTTCTCATCGGCCCAAAGCGGGTCGAGGTGGAAATACCGGTCTCCGGTGCCGTCTTGCGGCTGATACCCGAAATACTCGGTCCAGTCTGCGGCATAGCCGACCTTAGTTTCCGGCCCCAATATCGCGCGCACTTCCGCGGCCAGAGACCGCAGCTCCGCAACTGCAGTGAAGCCAGACGCGCCGCGGATTTGCGTTAGCCCGCGCATCTCGGACCCGATGCAGAAGGACTCCACGCCGCCCGCCGCCTTGCAAAGGGCCGCATAGTGCAGAATGAACCGCCGTAATCCCCATTCGCTAGGGCCGCGATAGGTCACTTTGCTGCCGCTGGTCGAGAAATGTGACGCGCGCGCCGTACCAAAGAACGCCGCCACCTGCGCATCCGCATCGGCAGTTTGATCCGGCGAGCCTGGCCGCCCCGGAGCAACATCCAAAGTGATCCGCCCACGCCAAGGCAAATGTGGCTGATCCGGCGCATCGGACCACGGATCAGGCAGGCCGTTGCCCTCTGATTGCTCCATCAAAATAAACGGATAAAACATAACCCGTTTGCCCGAGTTCTTCAGGTGCCGGATCGCCTGCACTACGGCCGCATCAGCCGGTGTGCCGCCATAAACCGGACGCCCATCCTGCCATTTCACCTGCCCCGCCGCAGTTCGGGACAGACCTGAAACACTCCAGGGCATGTTTGCGCCCTCGATATTCTTGCGTTCAACCTTGGGGCGGATCTGGCATTCTCCGCAGCGCAAATCATCGCCGAACCACGACACGATCAACGAAGCCGCCTCGCAGCCCGGCAATTCCTGGTCGAGCGCCCGCGTCGAGGTCACCAGATCGGACTTGCCCGATGGTGAATTGACATTCGCCGCCCAACTGCGCCCCCGGCCCTTGGTGTAATTAACCTGAGATGAAGCCAGCGCGTATTCACCCGTACCCGGCATCAAGGCCACCCCCTTGATGATCCGTGACAGCGCGTCCGCCGCATCCGGCATCTCTTCTTGTTCCTGCCGCACCACCTCGAACGAGAATTGCGGCACGCGGTTGCCAAAGGGGCCCAGCGCCAGATCTTCGATCACCACATAAGCCGTGCCGCGATAAGCAGGCACCGTACCTGTGCCTTCAACCGCTTCCATCAGAGGATCGGGCAGTTGCTCGTGATCGCCACGATATATCCGCATGTTCAGCGTTCGGCGCTCGACCTCTTCACCATCGGCCCAGATGCGTGTGATATCCGCAACTTTGCCTGCGCCCACGGCAATCGCCAGAGATACCGAATAGCTATAGCTATGCGTCGTCGTGGTCGTCGTCACTTCGACGGGCTTCGGCTTGCCTTTGCCGCCACCGCCACCGCCCGAGGTTTGGGTCGTTGTCGAGGTCGATCGGGTTTCCAGAAAGTCCGAGGCCCAGATGACCTGCCCTCCAACCCGCATCCGGCCGTAGACCGTCGCGACGGTCGCACCCTCGCCGGTTTCGGTGAGACGGAAACGATCCAGACGCCCGGTCTCGACCACCTCGCTGCCGCCGCCCATTACGGATTGGCTGGCCATCAACCGGTTGTCGATCACCCGCCCCAGCGTCGCTCCGACCGCGCGGCCAATCACCGCCGTGGACAGACCCGCAACCGAGCCCCCGATCGAACCACCTATTGCCGCACCTGCAGCAGACAGAACTATTGTGGCCATCAGAAATCCTCCAGCGGGAACTCGAAACAAGCGACCACGCGGCGACGCCAAGGCTCGCTCAGCGTGTTTTCAACAACCCCATGCCCGGTATAGGCGTGGATGAATCGCATCGGGTCTTGGGCGCTGACGATGCCCAGATGCTTTGCCACTGCCGCATCCCGCATCCGAAACAGCAATACATCCCCGGGGGCCAAATCATCGGCCGATTTCTCGACTAGATGGCGACGGGCTGCGGCCCACATGCGCTCCTCACCCTGTGGCTCGGACCAATCCATGCTGTAGACCGGCACCGCCTCAGGCTCATGCCCCATCACCGCCCGCCAAACGCCCCGCAGTAAGCCCAGACAATCGGCGCCTGCACCCCGAACAGAGGCCTGATGAACATAAGGTGTGCCCAGCCATCCGCGCGCTTCGTCCACGATATCTTGTTTTGTCCGCATCATCGCCTGCTTCCCCCTTTGTGTTGACTACTGCGCTTGGGTACGGCCATGACCCAATCCTCGTGCGGCAGGTCAGGGAAGCCCTGAAAATTCAGCATGTTGTTGAACTTCAGTCGGCAAGTGGTCGTGCGCTTGTCACACCCGGCGATCAGCTGGACCCGGTCCCCAACCGCCAGTCCGCCGCCAATCGCCGACCACAGCGTGACATCGCGGCCATCTCTGACCTGTTCATCCAGCTTGATCGAGGCCCACAGGCCCTGCGCAGCCCCGTCCAGCACATCCAGCCTGCCGCGTTCAAACCAACCCGCATCAGAACTCTCCGCGCCCTGCAAACGCAAAGCCGCGCCGTCCAGCGCGACAATTTCAGCCTCAGCGCGATAACCCGGCGTCTCCAGGGCAAAGCGGCACGCCTTATCCCCCAACACTGCCGTACAGGGCTTCTGATAAATCCGCCCTAAAGGCCGGTTCAGCAGATCGGTCAACCCGCGCAATTCCGCATGAAACGCCCCGCCAGCGCGACGCAACTCACCAATCGAACCACGAAACTGCAGCATCCGCTGCTCAGGATCGGCCCAATTGACCAGCCAGGCCCGCACCTCGGCCCCATCAAAGCGCCCCGCCTCGATATCCTCTTCCCGGACCGAGGCATCAGACAGCGCGCCCATCGCCTCGGTATTATCGATCGACAGGCCGGTTGCCTGCTCGATCGCCGCAGCGGTCAGACCGGTGCTGGCTTTGAACACCAGCCCGTCAAAGCGCAACTCCATATCGTGATCCGTGAAACCATAGACCTGCCCGTCGCTGCGCGTGATTGCCCAGCAACGACAGGTGGTGGTCAGCCCGCTTTGCAAATGCGCCTGCAGCGCCTGTTTGTCCCCGCTCATCAGACCCGCACCTCGACCACCGGTACGTTCGGGACGTCACCGGCCTGAAAGCTGGCAACGCTGGTCTGGATCTTGTCGGTGTCGAACCGTACCGGAACGTCGAA
Organism: Ruegeria sp. B11; assembly: GCF_056539785.1. NCBI lineage: Bacteria > Pseudomonadati > Pseudomonadota > Alphaproteobacteria > Rhodobacterales > Roseobacteraceae > Ruegeria > Ruegeria sp. B11. The sequence continues at coordinate 857,753 of NZ_JBQFVO010000001.1, forward strand.
CTCAAACCCGGCTGTAATCTCGACCTGCTCAGGCGGCGGGGCCGAGAACATCACGCGCCCGGTCGCCAGATCGACCTCAAAGTCCACGCCTTCGCGTTGCGCGTCCTGATCCAGCCCCAGCGTCACGGTCCCCAGTACCGGCTTCAGGATTGGCCGCACATAGCTGAACCCGCCCGAGCTGTAAGTCTTGACCAGTTGAAACGAAACCGTCTCGCCATCTCCGCGCGCAATCACCTGATCGCCCTTGTCGACCTCAGCCGTCGCCGCGCCCGATTTGAAATCCGACCAGTCCTTCCAGCGGAATCCAAACATCTGGCCTTGCCGCGCCTCGAAGAAGGAAATCAATGTCTCGATATCGTCTAGCGACCGCATCCCCAGCCCGGCATCATAGCGCCTGCGCGAATGCGCCCAGGGCGTGTTGCGTTCTTCGAACCCGTTGGCCAGCGTCACGATATCCGTGCGCCGTTCCGGCCCACCGACCGAGCCAAAGCTCAGGCTGGCGGGAAATCTCACCTCGTGGAAATTCATCGCCTGCTCCCCTTATCTGTTGCGATTGCCGCGGCCCAATGCGCGGCTCATCTGCGCCGCAATCTGCCCCTGAGAGCGGCGGAACCCCTGCACGTCCGGTGTTGAGATATTCATCACCACGTTGACCGCTCGCCCGCCACCCTGTGACCGCACACCCAGCTTGCCATCGGCCCCGCGCGCCAGTGGCATGATCGCCTCGGGACCCGCCTCACCCATCAACCCGGTGCCGCCTCGCATCGGAAACATCGTCGGGCTGCTAACGACCCCACCATTGGCAAACGGCATCACACGGCCCTGAGAAAAACTGCCTCCATCCGCAAAGGGCAGTATCCCCTGCACCAAGCCACCAACCCCGTTGGCCAGCATGCCGCCAAAATGATCCGTCACAGGTTTGATGGCCGCCGAATAGGCCGTGCGGATCATCGAGTTCTTCAGCACATCCAGCGCCCCCGACAGGTTCATCCCATCCAGCACCACGCCATCAAAAGCCTTGCGCAACCCGCCCGACATGCCACGCTCCAGCGTGGCCACATCTTTTCCAGTCTCTTCAAACGCAGCCTTGATCCGCCGCATCTGACCATCAAACGCTGATGCCATTGTCGCGGCGTCGCCCAACGCATCACCCAGCGCATCTCCCCGCTCCTGCAGGTCGTCAAAACCATCACGATCCGTCATCACGCTCTCCTTGTGTCTTGTCCGGATAGGCCGCGAGCAGCGCATCCAGCCCTGACCGGTTCATCGCCGGCATCCCCGCGCACTGCCCCAGCATCAGCCGCAGCTCGGCCGGGGTCAGACACCAGAACTGATCCGGCGTCAGACGCAGGCCGAGAAATCCGGCCCGCATCAGGACGGGCCAGTCGAACCCGCTCACTCGGGCACCATGAAGGCGTGCGCCAGCAGCTCGGCCGCCGCCTTGGCCCCCGCCATCGGCCCACCCGCAATCTCGGCATGCAGCAGATCATCGCGCGTGACCTGCGCTCCGCCGCCCCGCAACCCGGCAACTAGCAGCGCCAGCACATCACCGCTGGAGTAAGCCCCGCCTTCAAACCGCTGCACCAGTTCGACCAGAGACCCGGCCTGCAGCTCTTGTTCCAATTCCGCCAAAGCACCCAATGTCAGCTTGAGTACCCGCTGCTCCCCATCGATGGTCAGCGCCACCTCGCCCGTCCACGGATTGGCCATCAGAGCGCCGTAAAGCTCAGCGCACCGGCGCTTGCCATGCTCATCTCATAGGTCGCCTCACCGTTGTGCGAGCCCGCATATTCGATGCTGCTGACCTGAAACGGGCCTTCGACAATACCGAAATCGGGGATGATCACCTGAAAGCCGGGCGTCTCACCGTCAAAGAACAGCTGGCGCGCACGCTCATCTGTGCCCGCATCCTTGAACACGCCCGAGCCCGAGATCGCGGCCGATTTGACCCCGGCCCCCGACAGCAGCTCGCGCCACCCGCCTTGGCTTTCCAGACTGGTCACATCCACACTTTCCGCGTTGAAACTGATCCGCGTGGCGCGCAGCCCCGCGATGGTCTCGAACAGGCCGGTGCCGTTCATATCCACTTTGACCAACAGGTCTTTTCCGTTCTGGGCAGCCATATGCTCACTCCGTTGATTGCTTAGTCGTCTTCCACGCGGGCGCGGAATCTCAGATCGATCTGGCGGATCGCGCCGCCAGTTCCCGTGCGTCGGGCGCTAGCGCGTTCGAACCACAGCCCCACCAGATGGCCCCGGTCGAATGTCAACGCCGCGCCTTCCAGTGCGTCACACACTGCGCCCGCCAATGTCTTGGCCGCGCCAAAGCCCGCCGCTTCGGACACCACTGAGACCGTGAACCGATGCACCGCGCCTGCGCCCGTCCGGTCCGACGCGTCGCGCACCTCTTCCGGGCCAAGTGTCACGTAAGTTTGCGGCAACACTCCCGACGGCACCGCGTCATAGATCGCACCACCCGAAAGGGTGCTGACCTGCGCATCCCCCGCCAATTGTTGAAACACCGCCGCCTGCAAAGCGGCTGCAACGCCATAGCTCATGCGGCCACCTCTTCATCCGCGAAACAAGTCAGGTACTGGCCGCGTGGATCGCGCTCGGCCACTGCACGAATGACAAACCGGCGCGCCCCCTCAACAAATCGCTGATCAGGCGTAGGCCGCATCGAGGACCCCTCAGGTGCGCCCCGGACTACGATCCGATAGCCAACCCGCGACACCGAGGCGCCACCGACCGCGCGTTCCGCCCCGCTACGTGCCGTCACCTCGGCCCAAAGCGAACCCAGCGCAGTCCAGGTCTCGGTATACCCCCCCGCGCCGTCCGCGCTGCGCACCGGAGCCTCCAGCACCAGCTTGCGGTTCAATCGCGGCGCGCTCATTGAGTCACCCCTGCACTGAAGCGCACCGTGCGATAGCGCTGGATCAAACTTGTCACGCCAAAGGGCATGCACCCCGCGCCCAGCGCCGTCTCATCGCGGTATTCGTAGTAATGCGCCGCCAGCAGCAGCACCGCCTGCCCAAGGTCAGCGGGCAGCCCGCCCCAATCCGTGGCCATCCCGACAGTGAAGGCAATCTTCACCGAGCCGCCGGTCTGCACCCTTGGCAAGCAAGTGCCAACCGGACGCAACCGAGGGCGCTGCATGTCGCGCTCCAAACGGTAAGCTTCGGCATCCACAACCATGTCGGTCCCCGCCGCATCCGTCAGCGTGATCGCAGCAACCGAGACCACCGGGGCCACCGGCAGCACTTCACCTGCTGGATCGCGCCAACCGTTCAGGCTCCACGAGAAATCCCGTTCGATCAGCACCTTACCGGTGCGCGCCTCAATCGCCGCAATGGCCGCACGCAGAAAGCCATTCAACACCTCGTCCTGCACATTGCCCTCGGCAAACCCCGTGCCCAGCCGCAGATGCGCCTTGAACTGATCCACCGGCAGCGCCGCATCCGCGATGGCGGTTTCTTCGATCAACATCATCCATTTACTCCGCAATCTCGGACCCCTCCGGGGCCGTATCCTTGGAAAATGACGGGCACGCGCCGCCCCACGTTGCTCGGACGGAGGGGAGCAGCTAGACAACGCGGGGGATCTCACCCCGGCCCGCGCCCGCCGCCCGAGGGGCTTGCAGCCCCCCGGATCCGTCACCGCTTAGGCGATGCCGAATTTCAGCAGTTTGATTGCAGCAAAATCGCTTATGTCGCCGCCCACGCGCTTGGTCGCGTAGAACAGGACATGCGGCTTAGCGCTGAACGGGTCGCGCAGCACGCGCAGATCGGGACGTTCGGCTATGGTGTAGCCCGACTGGAAGTCACCAAAGGCGATCGAGTAGCTGTCTGTCGCCGCATCCGGCATGTCCTCGGCAATCAGCACCGGATAGCCCATCAGACGCGCAGGCTCACCCGCCGCCAGACCATCCGACCACAGGAAGCGGCCATCGCTGTCCTTCAGCTTGCGGATCAGACCCGCGGTTTTCGAGTTCATCACGAATGTGCCGTTCACCCGGTACTGCGCGCCCAGCGCGTAGACCACGTCCACAATGGCATCCGCATCAACGCCGCCATCAATGCCCGACGCGACATAACCCAGGCTGTCCCAGCCCCAGCTGCCGTTTTCCATCGTGCGGTGGGTCAGGATACCCTTGGGCTTATCCACACCATCACCATTGATGAACGCCGCCGCCTCGGCCCGTGCAAACTTGTCGGCGATGCGACCGGCCAGCCAGCCTTCGACATCAAACGCACTGTCATCCAACAGACGCTGCGACGCTTTGGGCAGCGCGCTCAGCTCGTGCAGCGGGATCGAAATCCGATCAATCGATGGGGTCGAGGTCTCAGCCGTAGCCGAGTTTTCATCCGCCCAACCCGCGCCCACATCGGTGTGGTCGATCAGCACGTCGAACGAGTTCGCCTCGACATTCACAACTGACGCAATCGAACGGATCGAAGCGGTTGAATTCAACACCGACTTGATCATCTCAGCCGTCTGCGGATCGACCAGATAGCCACCGTCGCTGTTCACCGCCGTCGAAAGCGACTTGGCCTCAATCTCCAGCCCGCGCAGCCCGTCATCCTCGCCCGAACGCACATAGGCGTCAAAAGCCTTCTGATGCGGGGCGCCTTCTTCGATCGATGCCGCAAGGTGCGGACGCGCCGCGATGGTTGATTTACGATCCAGCATGGTCAGTCGCTCTTCTGTCTGTTGCAGTTGGGTTTTAACTTCGGCCTTGAGGCCGTTGAATTCATTCACGAAGCCAGCCATCGCCTGCTTCACCTCCTGAACCAGGGGCGCACCCTCTCCGGTCAAGGCCGGGGTCTCGGTCTTGCTCATCAGCACTTCCTTATTGGGGGGTTAGAGGCGCTAGATTCGCGCCAGCTCCTGCCGGGCGTCGTTGAACACCTCAGCAATACTGCGCCAGGTGTTTTCAACGTCAGGCTCCACGCCTTTCGCCGCCACCCGCGCACTGGGCAGCATCGGGAACGTCACCAAAGACACCTCCCACAGCTCCAGTTCGGTCAGGACCCGCTGGCCCTTGTCATTTTTCACGGCCCGTTTAGTGCGATAGCCAATCGACAGGCCGTCCATTGCCCCCGCCCGGATCAATTCGGCCGCCTCACGGCCCTTTTGTGTGGACTCCAGCAGACGTCCCTTGACCCACAGGCCCTTGTCATCCTCGCGTACCTCATCCCAGACACCGATAGGCTGCGCGGGATCGTGTTGCCACAGCATCTTGACCCGCTGACCCGCCTTGGACAGCCCGTCAAGCGAGCCCCTATACGCCCCGCGCTGCACCACATCGCTGCCCTGATCGACCTGCCCAAACAGGCTGGCATACCCTTCGATCACCGCATCGTCGGTCACCGACAAGCTGTCTCCGAACTGTGCGAATTTATGCTCCAAATCCATGAACTTCTCCATGTAACCCACTGACATTATGGCGTTACCACAAGGAATGACTGAAACGCCTGCGCCAAAATCACCGCCGCCACGCCGTAAACCGTCAGCCACAACCGCTTCTCCAGCCGCTCCATCATCTCTTCGATCTGATCCAACCGCCGACACAGGTGGGCGTGCTGGATCTCGGCCACCCGTTCATGCGCGGCCAGGCGCAGGCCCGGCGCGCAGTCGAACGGAGGATACCCATCACCCATCCCCACGCTCCGGCAGCCCCAGCAACGCGCGTTTCTCGGCATCGCTCAGGAATTCGGCCCCGCTAACCCGCGCCCATTGCGCATCGCGTTCCGCAGACAGCGCGGGCACCTGATCCAGATCCGGCTTCAGCACCAAATCCTCACCCGAGATCCCCGCCAGCCACTCCGACACCGCCGCCGCCACCCGCGTCACCAGGGGCAGCACGGTCAGGCGATAAAACGCCCGGTTGGCCTCCTGATAGTTCGAATAGGTCGCATCGCCTTGGATCCCCAGCAGCATCGGCGGGACCCCAAAGGCCAGCGCGATCTCACGGGCGGCGGCTTCCTTGGTCTTTTGAAACTCCATGTCCGAGGGCGAGAAGCCCATCGGCTTCCAATCCAGCCCCCCTTCCAGAACCATCGGACGCCCAGCATTCCGCGCCCCGCGATAGTTCTGCTCGATCTCGTCCGACAGACGCCGAAACTGATCTTCGGCCATCACCCCGTGGCCATCACCCTTCCACACCAGCGCCCCCGAAGGCCGCGCCGCATTATCCAGCAGCGATTTCGACCACCGAGACGCGCTGTTATGCACATCTATCGCCATCGCGGCCGCCTGCATCGGCGAGAACCCGTAATGATCATCCTGCGGATGGAATGACTTGATATGACAGATGTTTTCCGCCGCAAACCGGTGCTTCTTGCCGCCCACAGCGTAGTCATACGCCTTGGGCCACCCATCCGCCCCCGGCACCACGCTCATCCGGTCCGAGCGCAAGACATGCAGCTCTATCGGCAAACCTTCATCGGCCTGAACCGCCTCAACATAAGCATTGCCCGACAGCAGCAACTGTCCAAACAGCGCTTCCATCAATTCCGCCCGCCCCTGCGCCGCATTCGGACGGCGCATGAGGCTCAGGATCGGATGCACATCAAACCGCTGCGCCTGATCCTGCAGCACCAGAGGCAAAGCCGCCGCCGCCTCGGCAATCAGCTTTACCGAGCGAAACCCCACCGGGTTCCCCGAAAACCCCGTCCGCGTCAGCGACACCGCGTCCCGAGGGCTCCACGCCACGCGCCCGCCCGTCTGCCACGCCACCACAGGCCCCGCTGCGCTCGCCTTCGCCTCGGGCGCTTCCCCAGCCGATCCACGACGCAAGAAATCGAATACCATCTGTGCTCCTTTCTGCCGCCGCTCTGCCCGGCTTGTTGAAAGGAGTTATGACGGAAAGAAGTTTAAGTCTCGGGAATGGGGCGTACGGGGGTTGGGCAACGGATACATGACGTGAAATAGAACTAGAGCGAATTCAGAGAGTTCACAGTAAAACCACTGCTCGCACGCATTCAATCTAGACGCGAAGATTCTGTTCGAATACTCCTGAAATATAACTTTATGGTTTTCAAGAATGTAGTGAGGTTTCATGAATTTAACCAAAGCAATCGTACCGGTCTTGCTTTTAGCAGTGTCGGGATGTTTCGGACCAAATTTGGATTACAGCGCAGAACCAACGACCTTCAAGTATACCGAAGCCGGAACCTCAGGCTTAAATCCAGTCAGACCCTACCCGACACCCGAAGACGTTTGCCAAATCATCAGTGAAAATCGAGAGATCCGCGAACCCGTCAACGATGGATCTTTTTTGATTGCTTGCCCAAAGCACGAACGCGGCGCAATCAGCGACAGGCAAAGCGAAGGCGCGCAAGTGATAGCTCACGCGCGACACTGGACAATACTGTCTGTACCTGCTCGCTAGTGCCACATTTTGCTACTTAACAGCACTTAAACTGGGCAGTGAAACTGCTATAGCGCCCGCACCCAAGGCCGCCGATAGACCCCCGCAGGCTCCACAACCAACTCATGCAACGCAGAGACTAACGGGTCGACCGGGTCGGGCGAGCCCTGACCCAGACTCTAGCTTGGCTGATTGCAAGATTCAGAAGTTTGTTCAACCGATAGCCTAAATCCTTTGCAATCACCGCCAAGTTTTTGTGATTTCATGCCACGGCAATTGTCTGCGTTTCACATGCCCCCACGTGTGCTTCAAATTGAAGAGGCCACCCGATGACTGAAAACGAACCTGTGCCGTCTGGACACTCCGATACGCACAAATACTGGACCAATGAACCTACTGCTGCCGACAAACACGTCTATGAGGTGTTTGCCTCCAACGTAGTCGTTCTTGTGCAGCTACTTGATGACTACAAAACAATGATGTCGCCGGATGTCCACGCAAGGCTGTTTTCTTCGCTGCTGACGTTGTCCCGGTTGCTCGGCGAATACGAGGACAGTTGGAATCAAGAATACCCAACGCCCTGAACCTGAATGCGCCCAGCGAAAGATCAGCCCTTTAGGAGAAATATGATTGTTTGTAGAGCACCCCTCAGAGTGCTCACAAACTCCGCACCCTCGGCCTTCTAAACGCCCCCGCAGGCCCCACAACTAACTCATGCAGCGCCCAGACCAGCGCGTCGACCCGGTCGGGTGAGCCCTGCCCTTCGAACCCGCGCGCGGTCATCTGGCACATCTGCTCCTCCAGCGAGTCCAACCCGGCCAAATGGGCCACACGCCCCTGATCGTATAGCGCCGCTACAGGCTCGGCCCGCGCGACCTTGCCGCGAGACGCTCGCACTGCGCGATAAGGCACCAGAGGGTCCACCTGCCGCACGACCTCTTCCACCAGTTGCCCGCCCTGATTGACCTCGGCCACCAACCGTTCGGCCCCGAACTCATCCATCGCGTCAATCGCCGCCTGCGCCCAGCCCGCCGGGCCAACGCCCTGCACCGTCCGGTCAGCCAGCACATAGGCCCGCCAGTCCTCGGGCGGCCCCTGCAACTGAGCACCCACGACCACGATCCCGCAAGCATCCGCATCCGACCCCGCCGTCACCGCCGGGTCCAGCGCCACGACAACCCGGTCCAATGCGGGCACCTGCGCACAGCGCGCCGCCTCCAGCATCGAACCCGTCCACAACGCGCCCTCAACATCCGACAGCAACACCCCGTCTAATTCCTGCCGCCCCAGCCGCGTGCCGGCATAGCGCGCGCGTACCTCTTCCAAAAAGGAACCCGCCAGATTGGCCCGGTTCGCCTCGGTCGGCGCGTGGGTCTGTACCGTGGACGGAGACGCCAGCAAATCCTTCAAAACCTTCACATTGCGCGGCGTCGTGGTCACACAGACCCGCGGCCGTTCCCCCAGCCGCAGCGCAAATTGCAACATATCCCAGGTCTCGCCCGCCTTCTTCCACTTGGCCAGCTCATCCACCCAGGCCGCATCAAACTGCGGCCCCCGCAGCCCCTCGGGATCATGCGCCGAAAACGCCTGCGCCTCGGACCCGTTAGGCCAAACCAGCTTGCGTTCAGACGCCTTCCAAACAGGCCGCCGATCCGGCGGTGAACACTGCAATATCCCGCTATCCCCAAAGATCATCACATCGCGCACCTGATCAAATGTCTCACCGACCAGAGCCACACGACACGCCTGCCCCCGATCCAGAGGCAATGACCCCTCGACCACCGACCGCACCCACTCGGCCCCCGCCCGCGTCTTACCGGCCCCGCGCCCGCCCATGATCACCCACGACCGCCAGTCGCCCTCGGGCGGCAACTGATGCGGCAGCGCCCAGAACTCGAATAGGAAAGGGAGGGCACACAGCCCCCCCTCCCCGATCTCACTCAGAAATCTGTCCTGCACCGCAGCAGGCGCGGAGGCGAGCCAGCCTGCACCCGATCTCAGATCGTGCCCGATCAAGGTCGAGCGCATAGCCCCCTTGGGCAATTCCGGCTTGTCTGTGATGTTGTTCGACAAAGCTTGTCTCCACTTTCTGGCAACTGCGGATCAGCCCCTCTAGCTGACCCAGTTGCTTGCCTGTTCCGGCAAGGTTTGCATCCTCCCCGGCACCGATCTGTTTTCGCAGTTCTTCCGCTGCTTGGCGCAGATCGCGAATGGATCTTTCGAGCGACTGCAACAAATCAGCCGTCTGAGAAATCCGCTCTTCCGGGGTAATCAAAGTCATGTTTGCCTGTGACCTCATGCGTGAGTTTTTCCGCACGAGAGAAACGAAAAACGACCGCCGGGTCGCCCCGGGGCCGTTGCCCACCTCTTCTAGCATGACATAATTCCTACCAAGAAAAGTGCGCAAAGTCAATGCGTTACGCAACGCGGACGCAACACCCGGCGTCCGATCCATTAACGATCAGCCCCGCATGACCTCAAGAAACGCAGCGCTTACGATCAAAGCCGCACCCAATGCTTCTCTCATCCCAAACGGCTCGCCCGAGAAGACCGCCGCCGAGATCAGGCCCACCACAACTTCGCTCATCAGCAGTAGACCAACGCGTGCCGGGGTCAGCTTGGTTGCGGGCCAAATCGTCAGAAAAAACATCGGCAAGGTGTACAGGACCGACAGCAACGCGACCGGGCCGATACGTATAACCATCTCGCCGACTGCCTCTGATGACGCCAAACCGCCGCCGAATGGAACGCTCAGCAGAGACAACACCAAAGCGCCTGAAACAAAGGCAAAAACCTGCCCCGGAACAGAGATACCGGACGTCCGATAAAGCCCCAGCGATCCCATCGCCCAAGTGATCCCCGAGATCAGGGCCAGCCAGTCTCCAGCATTGCGCGGCCAGGGAAACCCCTGTTCTCCGCCAAGCACGATGAACATGCCACCCAGACCGCAGAGTAAGCCCAGCACGCGCGCCGGGCCAAGACGCTCACCCAGAAACACCATTCCAAGGATCGTTCCCCAGACCGGTGTCAGATAGAACAGCAGGATTGACCGGACGACATCTGTGTAAACCAGACTGATGGTAAACAAGCTGAACGCAGCACCGGTGAACATCCCGCTGAAGATCAGCCCGCGCCAATCTTTCAAAAGCGCTTGCCGTTCGCGCATCAGGAAAGGCGTCAGTACGATCAACGCCGAGGTGTACATCACAATACCGGGCCATGGGCCATCCAGTCCTTGGTCGACAAAGTAGCGAACCGGAATCCAGTACAGCCCCCACATCATCCCGCCGATGACAAGGGCGACGCTGGCGGTCCTCAAATCCGCTCCGTGTAAAGCTCTGAATGTCATGACCCGACTCATAAAACCTTCCGAACCGTATCTGGCAAACGCGCAACCCGCGCAAGCTTATGGCCGACACGGCGCTTGACAATCGCGACCGCAAGGCGCATGTGCCCCTCAAACAGCGCTACCGCGTGAGCACGTGGGCGACACCGCCCCCAACAGCGCCCGATTCACCCATAGTTCCCCATCACGCAGGGTTCTTGACGCGACAACCAGATGCTGCAGGGAACGCCTGCACGTCCTGAGGTTTCGCACAACCCCTGCCGGTCGCGGATGCGGCCCATCACGACTTGCCCGTGGGCCATTGCCTCGGGCTGCAAAGGATAGTTATTTGTTCGACTTCGATATGCTGGGCCTTGCGCCCGCTCTAAATGATGCGCTCAAGCGCGCCAACTTCACTCAACCGACCCCGATCCAGAACCAGGCGATCCCGCTGGCCCTGAATGGTCACGATATCCTTGGCCTCGCCCAGACCGGTACAGGCAAGACATTGGCCTTTGGCCTGCCGCTGATCGACCATCTGCTGGCCCAGCCCGGCAAGCCCGATCCCAAAACCGCCAAGGCGCTGATCCTTGCGCCCACCCGCGAGTTGGTCAACCAGATCGCCGACAGCCTTCGCAACTTGACCAAGAAAACCAAGATCCGCGTCGCGACCGTGGTTGGCGGTCAGTCGATCAACAAGCAGATCATGTTTCTGGCGCGCGGCACCGACATTCTTGTCGCCACCCCCGGTCGCCTGATCGACCTGATGGATCGCGGTGCGGTTAATCTGGGTTCAGTCAAGCGCCTCGTACTGGACGAGGCTGACCAGATGCTCGATATGGGCTTCATCCATGCCCTGCGTCGGATCGCGCCGGAACTGGGCACGCCGCGCCAAACCATGCTGTTCTCAGCCACCATGCCGAAGCAAATGGAAGAGCTCAGCCGCGCTTACCTGACCAACCCGCAACGGGTGCAGGTCTCGCCCCCCGGCAAAGCAGCCGACAAGATCATGCAGTCGATCCACTTTGTTGAAAAGCCTGCAAAACCCGCCAAACTGCGCGAGATCCTCTCGGCTGACATGGACGCGCTGACGTTGGTCTTCTCCCGCACCAAACACGGGGCCGAAAAGCTGATGAAGGGGCTTGTCGCCGATGGCTACAATGCAGCCTCGATCCACGGCAACAAAAGTCAGGGCCAACGCGACCGCGCCATCAAGGCGTTCCGCGCCGGTGAGGTCAATGTTCTGGTCGCTACCGACGTCGCCGCGCGCGGCATCGATATTCCGGGCGTGGCCTATGTGATCAACTACGACCTGCCCGAGGTACCGGACAACTATGTCCACCGCATCGGCCGCACCGCTCGTGCAGGCCGCGAGGGCGAGGCCATTGCCTTCTGCTCGGCGGAAGAGGTCGACCTGCTGCGTCAGATTCAGAAACTGATGAAGATCGAAATCCCGGTCGCCAGCGGTGAGATGCCTGAAGCAATCTCACCAAAGAAAACCCCGCGCCGCCCAAGCAACCGCCGTCGCAGCCCGAAACCTCAGCACTCTGGTGCGCCCAAACCGGGCGGTCAGAAACGCCGCCGAACGCGTCGCGCGAAAGCGGCCTGAATAAGAAACGGCCCGGTCGATTGACCGAGCCGTTGCTTTATCGGGGTCAGAGATTCGTGTTGTACAAGTCGGACAAAGTGCCGTTTCAAACCTGTACAACACGGACGATTGAATCAGTTCCCGGAATTCCGCTCAGCCTCGATCTCACGCCACTTTGCGACGTTGCGATTGTGCTCTTGCAGGGTCTCGGCAAAGGCATGACCACCGGTTCCGTCCGCAACAAAGAAGATGAAATCCGTGTTGTCAGGTGCCACCGCAGCCTCAAGGCTCGCAAGACCCGGATTGGCAATCGGGGTGGGTGGCAGCCCTTCGATGACATAGGTGTTCCAAGGCGTCGCACGGCGCAGTTCGCTTTGCCGCAAACCGCGACCCAAAGTACCCTGCCCTTTGGTTACACCATAGATCACCGTCGGGTCTGTCTGCAGCCTCATACCTTGGTTCAGACGGTTAACGAAAACGCTGGCTACCTGGCCACGCTCTTCCGGCTGACCTGTTTCTTTTTCGATGATCGAAGCCAAAATCAGCATCTCTTCGGGGCTGTTCAGAGGTAAATCATCCTGACGCCCCTCCCACGCCGCGTTGATTCTAAGCTGCTGTTTTTCCTGCATTTCAGCAAGAATTGCATTCCGATCTTCACCGGGTCTGACCTCATAACTGTCAGGGGCCAACATCCCTTCAGCGGGCAATTCGGCTACTTCGCCGGTTAGCAAATCCATCGCCTTCAGCGACTCGACAATCTGCCAACTGGTGACGCCTTCAGCTAACGAGATGCGATAACGCGTATCCGCCTCACCGCGTTTTTCTGCATAAACTTCCGGGGCGTCCTCTTCGCCGATCACAAAGGAAGCCACCTCATCAAAATCCAGAGTCGCCGGGTTCAGTTCCCGCACGCGGGTCTGCATACGGGTCACGCCAATGCGGTATTCGATCTCGGTACCGCAAGTGCTGGCGCCGCTATGAGTTATGTCGTCGACGATTTGCTCCATCGACGCGCCTTCGCGAACCAGAAAGCTACCCGCTTTCAGCTGCTGAGATTTGTCTGTGTAATCAGCAGCTAAGCGGAAAATCAACCCGCTGCTGATCGCACCTTGGTCCTCGAGGTCACGGCTGACCCGTGTCATGTTGGAGCCTGGCTTTACCTGCAGGCAGATCGCGGTTTCCAGCGGTCCTTCGGACTTGTATTGCGACTGCCCCCACAGGACGACACCGCCCATCAGGAACAGCCCAACGATCAGTATTGTCAACGCGTTCGAAGCGAGCGCTCGCCACATTTAGCTGACCTTTCCGAAGATCACACTTGCATTGGTGCCGCCAAACCCGAACGAGTTCGACAAAGCCACGTTGATCTCACGCTCTCGTTTTGCATTCGGTGCCAAGTCGATCGGAGTCTCCACCGCAGGGTTGTCCAGGTTGATGGTCGGCGGTGCAACCTGATCGCGGATCGCAAGGATCGAAAAGATCGCCTCAATCGCGCCAGCGGCGCCCAGCAGGTGACCAGTGGCTGATTTGGTCGAAGTCATCGTCGCGTTGCTGGCGTGATCCCCCAGCAGGCGTTCTACCGCGCCCAGCTCAATCGTATCCGCCATGGTCGAGGTCCCATGCGCGTTAATATAATCCAGATCCTTCGGCTCAAGCCCCGCACTACGCAGCGCTGCTTTCATCGAGCGTTCGGCCCCGTCGCCATCCTCGGACGGCGCGGTTATGTGATAAGCGTCACCCGACATCCCATAGCCCAGAACCTCGGCATAAATCTTGGCACCGCGCGCTTTGGCGTGTTCGTAATCCTCAAGAACTACAATGCCTGCACCTTCGCCCATGACGAAACCGTCGCGGTCGATGTCATAGGGGCGGCTCGCTTTCTTTGGATCATCGGCGTATTTGGTCGACAGCGCCTTGCAGGCGTTGAAGCCGGCGATACCGATTTCGCAAATACAGCCCTCGCCTCCACCTGCGATCATCACGTCTGCATCCCCGGCGCGGATGATGCGGCTGGCATCACCGATCGCATGAGCACCGGTCGAGCAAGCAGTCACGACCGAGTGGTTCGGCCCCTTGAACCCATGACGGATCGAAACCTGCCCCGAGGCCAGATTGATCAGCGCGCCCGGGATAAAGAACGGAGAAACCCTGCGCGGACCTTTGTCGCGGATCAGGTTGGCCGTGTTGGCAATTGATCCCAGCCCACCGATACCGGACCCAATCAGAACGCCCGTGCGCAGGCGGTCTTCTTCGTCTTCGGGCAGCCAATTGGCATCCTTGCAAGCCATCTCGGCTGCAGCGATGGAATATAGGATGAAATCTTCAATCTTGCGCTGTTCTTTCGGCGGCATCCAATCGTCAGGATTAAACGTCCCGTTGGTGCCATCTCCGCGCGGCACTTCGCAGGCATAGGTCGTGGTGACCCCGCTTGCCTCGGCATCAAACTGCGTGATTGGTCCTGCGCCGGATTCTCCATCCAGCAGCCGTGACCATGTTTCCTCAACCCCACTGGCCAAAGGAGTGACCAATCCAAGACCGGTTACAACGACTCTGCGCATGAAGTGCCTCTTGCCTGCTTCCTGTTATGAGAACCGCTCATACCCCGGCCCGGGGTGCGGGGGCAAGAGCAACGGCATATTCTGAACCGGCATCCTTGTGCCGTAACCTGTTCAAATCCTCTGTCAATTGAGTTGAACGATGCCTGAAAAGCAAAAGCCCGCCCTTCCTTCAACGGGAAAGGCGGGTCGTCTGGTACTGAAGTTTACTGGAACTCGGCGACTGGCTCGTGTGCCGATTGGGCGACTTCCAGTGCTTCGGACAGATCGACGGACTTGCGGAACAGTGCCCGGCCAACGATCGCACCCGAAATATTCGAGATATAGGCGAGACGAGAGATATCGTCGCTGGTACGCACGACACCGCTGGCTATGATCGGTGTACGCGATTTTTCGGCCAGTCCTGAAATCAGACCCAGCTGCGCCTCGACATCTTCCATATCACTATCGATATCGGTCACCAAAATTGCTGCAAGAGGCGTATCCGCGAAAGCTTCGATGAAGGCTTCCGGGGTAAACGCACTTTGGCTACGCCAACCTTCGGTCATCACTTGCCCTTGCCAAACATCGACCGCCAACACGATCTGATCGGGATAAAGCTTAGCCAATTCCTTAACCAACTGTGGGTCCCAAGCCGCAAGTGTGCCAATCACGATTCGGCCAGCCCCTTTGTTGATCCAATGTTCAACATGCTCGCGGGTCCGCATCCCCCCTGCCAACTGCACTGACATTTCAGAGGAGCGAATAATTTCTTCGATCAGTACTGAATTGGTATCCCGGCCTTCGATCGCGTCAAAATCCGTAAGCTGCATCCATTCCGCTCCAGCCGCAGACCAGCCGCGCGCGGTCTCGACCGGATCGACATGCCAGATCATCGCTTCATTCAGACGCCCCTTGTCCAGCGTAACGCACCGACCGTTCTGCAACTCCATCGTGGGGTAAATCATCATGATTCATATCCTCCGCTGAATCATTCCGTAATTCCACGATAGCATAGAGTCTCAGTTTGCCGCTTTGTTTCACAAGATCGGCAAAGCTCGTCCATTTTGCGGCATCGCACTGCCTAATGCGTTTCACACCCGTGTAGGAGGTCCGTCACGGCGAAACAGATGAACGGGGGTGTCGCGGTATTCAGCTTCGCGCAACAGCTTGTAGCCCAGCTTTTCAGCCAATCGCTGTGAGGCTGCATGGTCCGCGTCGATCAGCGCAACCAACGGGCCCGGAATGATCCGGTCGAACCAGTCGTGCGCCGCCTGCGCGGCCTCACACCCGTATCCTTGCCCCTGCATGTCCGGGGCCAGAACCCAGCCGGCTTCGGGAAAACCATCGAAATCATCGCCCAGAGACCGGTTGCCATAGAAGAACCCGGCTTGCCCGATCAGAGTACGATTCGACTGCAGCATCACACCCCATTGACCGAACCCGGTCATCTGCCAATGTCCAGCGTTGCGCAGGAAAGAATCCCACGCCTCGCCGCGCGTTTTCGGGGTGCCTCCGATATGGCGTACAACTTCGGGGTCGCGCCAGATTTCGGCGAACCGGTTGAAATCCTCGGGGCGCATAGCACACAAGGTCAGACGCGCCGTATTGATCATCGGGGTGGATCTTATCATGCCCTTGCCCGCTCAGAAACTTGCCTCAGGTGTCAGAGTGCGGAGCCTCAACGCCTCAAAGCAAGCGCGAAATGTGGCAGAGCATAAAAAAACGGCGCTTCCGTTGCCCGGAAGCGCCGTTTTTGTCTCAGTCAGGTCAGCTTAGGAAGCTTCGCTGATGAATTTGACCGCGTCGCCAAAGGTCTGGATGGTCTCGGCTGCGTCGTCCGGAATCTCGATGCCGAACTCTTCTTCGAACGCCATTACCAGCTCAACGGTGTCCAGGCTGTCTGCGCCCAGATCGTCGATGAACGAGGCGTTTTCAGCAACCTTGTCCTCTTCAACACCCAGGTGCTCAACAACGATCTTCTTTACGCGATCTGCGACGTCGCTCATGTCTATTCCTCATTTCATTTCAGGGCTGTCCGCCCGGTTCTGCCCTTGCCCGTTCGGGATGGACTGGTTTTGCCCTTTCCGGGCGGTTTGGGTCCCGGGTCCCCGGGAAATCAGAGAACCGGCCCTTGGACCGGTTCCTGCGCATATGCGCCGCCTATAGCACAGACAACGCACAAGGCAAACGCTTTCGCGCCCACCCTGAATTGCGATTACAACATGGCCATACCGCCATTCACATGCAAGGTGCTTCCGGTAACATAACCTGCTTCAGGGCTTGCCAGATACAGCACAGCGGCTGCGATTTCCTGCGGATCACCCATACGACCGGCCGGAACCTTGAGCATCAGACCCTTCTTTTGCTCAACCGTCAGCTTCTCGGTCATCGCGGTTGTGATAAAGCCCGGCGCAACCGCATTAACGGTAATGCCACGGGTCGCAACCTCATGCGCCAGCGCCTTGGAAAAGCCGATCATACCCGCTTTGGAAGCAGCATAGTTCGCCTGCCCTGGGTTTCCGATCGCAGCCACAACGGACGAGACATTGACGATCCGACCCCAGCGCGCCTTCATCATGCCCCGGATCACGCCTTTGCACAGCTTCATCGTTGCGGTCATGTTCACGTCGATCACGCTCTGCCATTCTTCATCCGACATGCGCATGAACAGGTTGTCGCGTGTGATGCCTGCGTTGTTCACCAGAATATCAACCGAGCCCATCGCCTCAGCCGCTTGTTTCGGCAGGGCCTCGACGGCTTCGGGATCGCTCAGGTTACACGGCAAGACATGCGCACGATCGCCAAGGCTGTCGGCCAGAGCTTGCAGAGGCTCCACGCGCGTTCCGGAAAGGCCAACAGTTGCACCAGCGTCGTAAAGCGCGCGGGCGATATCGCCGCCAATACCACCCGAAGCACCGGTGATTAGCGCATTCTTACCTGTCAAATCAAACATCTATGTTTCCTCTCTGGCCGCCGAATCCGGCGGCTGTCCCTTGTTCATGCGCCGGGGTTAACGGCTTTTTGTACATCTTCAGGCGTCCCGACCGCTGTGCACGCCAATGCTCGATCGATCTTGCGGATCATGCCCGACAAAGCTTTGCCCGCGCCGATCTCCCACGCTTCGGTCACACCCTGCGCGACCATGTACTGTACGCTCTCTCGCCACCGAACCGAGCCGGTGACCTGTTCCACCAGCAACTGACGGATCATATCTGGATCAGCCACAGCTTCGGCGCGAACATTCGCAACCAAAGGCACGGCAGGCGCTTTGATTTCAACCGAGGCCAAAGCCTCTGCCATTACATCTGCCGCAGGCTGCATCAGCGCACAGTGAAATGGAGCACTTACCGGCAACATAATTGCACGCTTGGCACCTTTTTCCTTGGCGATCTCGGCTGCGCGCTCAACAGCGGCTTTTGAACCAGAAACGACTACCTGGGTTGGGTCATTGTCATTGGCAGCCTGACAGACCTCATCTTGCGCGGCCTCTTCCGCAACGGCGCGCACCGCTTCAAGATCGAGCCCCAGAATGGCGGCCATTGCGCCCTCGCCCACCGGCACTGCACTTTGCATCGCCTGCCCGCGCGTCCGCAGCAGGCGGGCAGTATCGGCAACCGTCAAGGCTCCGGCCGCAGCCAGCGCCGAGTATTCACCCAGCGAGTGACCCGCCACATAAGATGCCATTGAAATCGAAACGCCTTCGGCCTCAAGTGCGCGCATTGCGGCCATCGAGGTTGCCATCAGCGCGGGCTGTGCATTCTGAGTCAGGGTCAGCTCTGCGATATCGCCGTCCCAGATCAGATCGCTCAGTTTTTCGCCCAAGGCCTCATCGACCTCATCGAAAACGGCGCGGGCGGCTGGATATGCCTCAGCCAAGGCCTTGCCCATTCCGATGGTCTGGGCGCCCTGCCCGGGGAAAACAAACGCGCGTGTCATTGGTGCCTCTTGCGTGACGTCAGATTTCGGCGGGGTTTAAACTGACAATCGGCGCGGCACAAGCATTGCCTGCGTTCTGCATCAGGACACCTTTACTGTGCATTTCTCTGTCTTGTGTCCACACGGCATCCATTTAACTTACCCTCAATTCAGAAACTCGGAGAGCCAATCGATGCCCCTTACCAACACCCGGTCCAGCTATGGTGGTGTAACCAAAGCATTTCACTGGCTGACCGCGCTACTGATCCTGACGGCTCTGCCGCTGGGCTGGTTCGCGAACCAATTGGCCCATGCGATTTACGATCCGAGCATTCCCACGACCGAGGATGACATCGCCCGCGCCGCCCAGCTGTTTTCACTGCACAAAACCATTGGTGTTACCGTGTTCTTCGTCGCACTGGCCCGAATCCTTTGGGCTGTTACCCAGACGAAGCCGGGCTTGCTGAACGCTGAAAACAAACCCGAGGCCTTCGCCGCCGAAACTGTGCACTGGCTGCTGTACGGCTCGCTTGTACTGGCTCCACTCAGCGGCTGGATCCACCACGCCGCCACCGACGGCTTCGCGCCGATCCTATGGCCCCTTGGTCAGAACCTGCCGCTTATTCCGAAGTCAGCTTTCCTTGCCGACATCAGCGCCAGCCTGCATTGGCTTTTCGTCTGGGCCCTGGGTGTGGCACTCGTGCTGCACATAGCGGGCGCGCTGAAACACCATGTCGTGGACAAAGACAGCACCCTGCGCCGTATGCTGCCCGGCCAATCGGACGCGCCGGAACCCCCGGCACAGCACCATTCCATTGTTCCCGCCTTCGCCGCCTTGGCAATCTGGGGCGCGGTGCTGGTTGGAGGTTGGTCCAACGGTGTCTTTGACGACCAGTCCAAAGCATCCGAAGACACGGCCGAACTTGCGCAAGTTCAATCGGAATGGGAGGTCGAAGACGGATCCCTGTCGATTACTATCTCGCAACTGGGCAGTCCCGTAAGCGGCGAGTTTGCAGACTGGACTGCAGCGATAGCGTTTGAGGATCCCGCCGAGCCGGGGTTGGCCGGTTCCGTCGATGTAACGATTGCCATTGGTTCACTCAGCATCGGCACAGTCACCGACCAAGCGATGGGTGCGGATTTTTTTGACAGTGCGCAGTTTCCTACGGCTCAATTTAAGGCCGACCTGTTCAAAACGGATGCGGGTTATGAGGCGCGAGGACCTCTGACAATCCGGGACAAATCTATCGATGTCGTCCTGCCATTTACGTTGGAACTGGCCGACGATGCAGCGACGATGTCGGGGAATCTGGAACTCAACCGAATGGATTTCGACGTTGGAACATCGCAACCCACCGAAGATTCGTTGGGGTTCACGGTTATCGTTGCAGTTGAATTGACGGCAGAACGCGACGACAAATGAAAAACCGCCGGGGCGCATAACCCCGACGGTTTCTTTTTTTGGGATCATGAAGGGATTAGTCGGCCTTCTGCGCCTCGATCGAAATATTGACCTCGACCTCGTCACCCACGAATGGAGCGAATTGGCCCAAATCAAAATCGCTGCGCACCAGCGTTGTGGTGGCGTCAAATCCGGCCCATGGCTTGCCCGCCATCGGGTGCTCACCCACCTGGTTAAGCTTGGCATCCAGAACCACGGATTTGGTGACACCATTCATGGTCAGATCACCGGTGATGTTGGCTGTGTTTTCGCCAGTGACCTCAATACCAGTTGAAGTGAAGGTCACCAGATCACCTTCGGCTGCGCCAAAGAAATCTTCGGTCATGAAGTGATCTTCGCGCGGTTTCCAACCGGTGATCATCTCAACGACCGGCATCGAAACAGTCACGCTCGATGCTGCCGGGTCTTCCTGATCAAACATGATTTCGCCCTCAAAGCCCGAAAACATGCCCGTGGTGGTCGAAAAGCCAAGGTGGTTATAGCTGAAGATGACCTGGCTGTGGCTGGGGTCCAGAACGTATTTCTCGGCGCTGGCAAACGCCGAGGTCGCTGATACGGCCAAAGCAGCAGCAAGAAGGGTGGATTTCATGACAATCTCCGCAAATTTGTGAATGCAAACCGAATGGGTTGCTCGATAACAAAAATGTGCTGCCCAAGGGCAGCACACAAGTTTTTTTGATTCACAACTTCTGTTCCTTTTTGAACAGAATAAAAGTCAGGCGAAAATTGTTACGTTTTGGCTGAGTTGACCTTTGAGCGCTGAGCCAACATCCGCCGATTCCAGTGGCAGCTTCATCAGCAGGCTTCCGTCTACATCGTACAGTTCGACCTGGTCGTCAGCGAAACGCGCGCCACCCAGCGAGTCGTAGCTGCGGCGCAATACCGTTTGCGGCCGACCGTTTTCGTTTTTCTGAAGAATGCGAACCTCGCGGCGGATTGGGTCAAAGTAGGCGTCTGGGCGCGCATCCATCACCTCGATGGTCAGCAGGCTGACGCCAACAATCAAGAACATCAGCGAAGCGACTAACTTGATAGGCCAAACCTCGGCCCCCATAACCGAACCCGGCATCAACCACATCGAAAAGGCCGACACAATCAGAAAGACACCAACGGCACGCAGAAGAAACATCCGAGCCCGCCAATTCGGCGCAAACGTAATCAGCACGGGGACGGATTTATCAAATACCGCGGCAGGTGCCGATTGTTCAAAAGTGTTTGTGTTCATGACGGCCATTGTCTTGCCCTGTCTATGTTTTCCAATCTACCGGGTTCTCCCGGCTTCATGAACAACCTCGGGGCGAAAAGCGTCAGGAATTGGGCGCACCAGTGGAAATAGGGCGACTTCACAAAGGCATATGTGGCAGGGCTTGCCCCGCCCGCTCAAACGTGTATACGGGGCCATCCTTCGCAGGAGTTATGAATCGCGCAGCCTCTCGTGGCAGGGTCGCGAAGGACCATATGGCCCCGCCTTTGAAATGCGCCTTGATATAAACAGGAGTGCACATGCCACTGTATGAGCATGTAATGATCGCGCGTCAGGATTTGTCCAACGCGCAGGCAGAAAGCCTTGTCGAACATTTCGGCACCGTTCTGGCTGACAACGGCGGCAACGTCGTCGAAAGCGAGTACTGGGGCGTCAAGACGATGGCTTACAAGATCAACAAGAACCGCAAAGGCCACTATGCCTTCCTGAAAACCGATGCCCCTTCGGGTGCGGTTCAGGAAATGGAACGCCTGATGCGCCTGCATGATGACGTGATGCGAGTTCTGACCATCAAGGTCGACGAGCATGCCGAGGGCCCTTCGGTCCAGATGCAGAAGCGCGATGAGCGCGAAGGCCGCCGCGAGCGCCGCTGATCAACGCCTGACGAAAGGACATAAACCATGGCCGCAAAACCATTTTTCCGCCGCCGCAAGGTCTGCCCGTTCTCGGGTGAGAACGCGCCGAAAATCGACTATAAAGACACCCGTCTGCTGCAGCGCTACATCTCTGAGCGTGGCAAGATCGTACCTTCGCGCATCACCGCCGTTTCGGCGAAAAAGCAGCGTGAACTGGCCCGTGCTATCAAGCGCGCCCGCTTCCTCGCCCTGCTGCCCTACGCCGTGAAGTAAGGAGAGACTGACATGCAAGTTATCCTTCTGGAACGCGTTGCGAAACTGGGTCAGATGGGCGACGTCGTTGACGTCAAGCCCGGCTACGCCCGCAACTTCCTGCTGCCCCAAGGCAAAGCGCTGAGCGCATCGAACGCCAACATCGCGTCGTTCGAAGCCCAGAAAGCCCAGCTTGAGGCACGCAACCTGGAAACCAAGAAAGAAGCTGAAGCGCTGGCTGAAAAGCTGGACGGTCAGCAGTTCATCGTGATTCGTTCGGCATCGGATGCCGGCGCACTGTACGGTTCGGTCACCCCGCGTGATGCCGCAGACGCCGCAACCGAAGCTGGCTTCACCGTCGACAAGAAACAGATTGCCCTGATCGCTCCGATTAAGGAACTGGGTCTGCACTCGGTCGCAGTCAACCTGCACCCCGAGGTAGAAGTCGAGATCAAGATGAACGTCGCACGTTCGGAAGAAGAAGCCGAACTGCAGGCATCGGGCAAATCGATCCAGGAACTGGCTGCTGAAGAAGAAGCCGCTGCCGAATTCGAAATCGCCGAACTTTTCGACGACATAGGCTCTGCCGCTTCGGAAGACGAAGATCTGGTTGCCGAAGAAGCTCCGGTCGAAGAAGACGAAGCAAAAGCCTGATCTGGCTGCATATCCAATTTCAAAGGGCCGCGCTTTTACGCGGCCCTTTTTCTTTTTGTTACATCGCAAGCAAAATTCAGCCCGATTGTTCGCCTGGCCTTGCAGACCGGCGAAGGTTTCATATCATCGCCATTCGCAATCAGGAGTATTTTGATGACCCCCCTCCTTCGTCGCCGCGTCTTAACCTTGTTGCTTATGGCGCCGCTTGCAGCTTGTGGCAGTCCTGGCAGCTCGGGTTCCGGCGATACCTTCGATCCCCCCCTCTACCCCAATGAAACACCCGAGCTTCGCGCCTCGATCAATAAATGGGCTGACCACTACGAGCTCCCGCGGGAGCTGGTGCACAAGCTGGCCATCCGTGAAAGCACACATCGACCGTGGGCGGTGAACCGGCCCTATTATGGGCTTCTGCAAATCCTCCCGGCCACTGCGCGATCAATGGGTTACACTGGAAATGCCAAAGGCCTGCTGGACGCCGATACCAATCTGGAGTTTGCCGGAAAATACCTGCGAGGCGCCTGGCTTTTGTCTGATGGAGATCAACAACGTGCCATCTTTCTTTATGCCAAAGGATATTGGCCCGAAGCAAAGGCCAGGGGCATGCTCGTCGAGACGGGTCTGGTTTCTGCCACAGAATAGGCATGTTTTATTCGCATTTCGATTGTAATGCACATACATAACCTTCGAAATGCCACGGCGAATCCCATGACCTACTGCACAACTCTGACGTTAAATCTTTTAAAGGTGCGTAATTGTGTGCCCGAAAGGCACATTTACCTATAAAAGGCAGACATTTCCCACATCTTCTTGTCTTGACAAGCGAAATGTGGTGTCCTGCTTGACGTCAGGGAAGACAGTATCATTTTCCTGGCCAAGGGGATCCGCCCGCTCACTCGGGTCTAACTGGTCGTTACCGTATGGATATTGTTGATCTCAGCACTCTTCCCGAACAGGATACTCGGTATGACGAGTTCCTGCGTCAGGTCTGTGACAAATATGAAATGGACCACGCAGCCTATGCGGGTATGAATCCTGCTGCAGGTACGATTCACGGCCATGTGACTTATGGGGACGACTGGAAAACCCACTATCAAGAGCAAGGCCTGCACCTGATCGATCCGACGCTGCACATGAGCCAGCGCAGTATCGCTCCGGTCGACTGGAGCCGTCTGGAACGCGGTAAAGATTTCCAGCGCGTTTTTCGCGATGCACATGATTTTGGCATTCCAGATCAAGGCATTACGATTCCGGTTCGCGGGCCGTACGGAGATATCGGCTTGCTTAGCGCAGTGCGCGAGTGCAGCCGGGATGAGTGGAAGAAACTGGTGCCCAACGTGATAAGTGACCTGCAATCATTGGCCGTACACATCCATGACAATGTCATGACATCGGATACGATCAGCCGGATGCTGTACCACCCGACCCTCTCCAGCCGAGAATTGGAGATTTTGCAATGGGCCGCAGCGGGTAAATCGCAACAAGATATCGGCGATATCCTGTCGATTTCGCACCGCACGGTTGAGGTGCACTTGCGCTCTTCTCGCGAAAAGCTTAATGCACTGACGACTCCGCAGGCTGTCGGTCGGGCCATCGGAATCGGCTTAATCTACCCAGGATAAAGCC
Source organism: Ruegeria sp. B11 (assembly GCF_056539785.1). Lineage (NCBI taxonomy): Bacteria > Pseudomonadati > Pseudomonadota > Alphaproteobacteria > Rhodobacterales > Roseobacteraceae > Ruegeria > Ruegeria sp. B11. Next base: position 882,319 of record NZ_JBQFVO010000001.1, read on the forward strand.
AAATTTTGCCGAAATTGGGCCAAAAAAAGCCAATATTACGGGAAACCCCCAATAGATTCGCTGTGGAAACCGGGTAACGTCTTATCCACAGACAGATCACTCGAAGGGGGTTAACATGATTTTGGTAGTTGATGGGCTGAACAGACATCTGTTCACCGAAGTTCTTGACGATATGTTCGAACTGCGCGCTCGGGTTTTTGGTGGACGACTTGGATGGGATGTCCACATCGAAGACGGCAAAGAAATCGATCAGTTCGATCACCTGGATCCTGCATACGTAATTGGTCTCGACGATGAGGGGAACGTCGTAGCCGCAGTACGTGCACTCCAGACAACCGGCCCGCACATGCTTTCAGATGTGTTCTCGGATATCTTATGCGGCGAAGCGCCAATGCGCAGCGCGACCATGTGGGAATCCACCCGCTTCTGCGTCGACACGCAGCGACTGACCCGAGGAAAAGAGAAGAACTCGGTTTCTTACGCGACCTGTGAGCTGATGATCGGATCTCTGGAATACTGCCGTAGTGCGGGTATCCAGGACATCATCACCGTGATTGACCCGGTTATGAACCGCGTTCTCAAACGCTCGAACTGTGCGCCTTACGACTATGTGGGCGAAACCGTTCCGATGGGCAAGGTACCGGCAATGGCGGCGTTGCTGGATTGCACAGAAGAAAGGATTTCGGGTCTTCGCGAATTCGCAGACATTCACCACGATGTCTTTATCGAAGAAGAAAAGGCGTTGGAGTTCTTCGAGGCCAAAAAGGCCGCCAAACTCAGCCCGGCAAATCGTGACCACAAGCCGCTCACCGATCTTGAGAAGTACTTTGTCGAACAGATGAGTGCGGCCAAGACGGAAGAAGAAAGGCAGGCAGTGCTGAAACTGATCGAAGCGCTGTCCGACACATTCACCCCAGAGCAGAAGACCGCTCTGTTACAGACCCCCCGTGCTTTTGCTCATGAGGCCTGACCCCCTCACCTCATAGTACAAAGCCACCCATGCGGAGCCGTCTAATTCGAGACGGCTCCGCTTTTTTTTGACCCCTAATGGGGGAAGGAAGAGGATTATTCCTCTTCCAGTGCCTCAACGGCTTTTTGCAGATCGTCCTTGCTGACTTCTTTGTCCGCAACCTGAGCCAGTTCGAAGACGTAGTCGACAACCTTGTCTTCAAAGATAGGCGCACGCAGCTGCTGCTGCATTTGGGCGTTCTGCTGCACAAATTCAAAGAACTGGCGCTCCTGGCCCGGGTACTGACGCGCCTGGTTCATGATCGCTTGTGTCATTTCCGAGTCGGTCACTTCAACCTCGGCCTTCTGGCCCAGTTCGGCAAGCAGCAGGCCCAGACGCACTCGGCGTTCGGCAAGCTTGTTATGCTCGTCGGTTGGTTCGATCGGATCGTGATCGTGACCTTCGACGTCAGGGTTTTCCTCGTGCCACAGCTGATGCGCGATCTGCTTGGCTTCGGCTTCTACCAGTGACGGCGGCAGGTCGAACGAGACTTTCTCGTCCAGCACGTCCAACAAAGCGCGCTTCATTACTGCACGGGACGCACCAGCATATTCGGCTTCCAGACGCTCGGCGATCTGTGCCTTCAACCCAGCCAGATCTTCGGCACCAAATTTCTTGGCCAACTCGTCGTCGACCTCAGCCGCGACCGGCTCTTTCACCTCTTTGATGGTGCAGGTGAAAACGGCGTCTTTGCCGGCCAGATGCTCAGCACCGTATTCTTCGGGGAAGGTGACGTTGACGTCTTTTTCTTCCTCGGCCTTCACACCGACCAACTGCTCTTCAAAGCCGGGGATGAAGCTGTTCGAGCCCAGAACCAGCGGGTAATCTTCAGCCGAACCGCCTTCGAACTCTTCGCCGTCAACTTTACCAACAAAGTCGAACACGATCTGGTCACCGTCCTTGGCTTTCGAACCCTTACGACGCGCTTTGAAGTTCTGCGCGGTCTCGGCCAGGTTGTTCAGCGCTTCTTCCACGGCTGCGTCGTCCGCTTTGACAACCAGCTTCTCCAGTTCAACCGATTTCAGGTCAACTTCTGGAATCTCGGGCAGCGCTTCGTAGGACATCGCAACTTCTACGTCGTCGCCTTCTTTCCAGTCCTCGTTGGTCATCTTGACCTCGGGCTGCAAAGCAGGACGTTCGCCGCTGTCCTCAAAGTGCTTGTTCATCGCACCGTCGATGGTTTCTTGCATCGCTTCGCCAAGCAGGCGCTGGCCGAACTGCTTTTTCAGCAGAGCCATCGGCACCTTGCCTTTGCGGAAACCCTTCATTTCAACCTCGGGCTGCGCTTCGGTCAGTTTCTCGTTGACCTTGTCGTCCAGCTCGGCTGCGGTCACAACGATGTTGTAGCCGCGCTTCAGACCTTCGTTCAGCGTCTCGGTAACCTGCATTTTGGTAGTCCCCATAGGATTCGGGGCGCGCAAAACGGGCGCGCCGGGCAAATTTGACGCCTTCTATTTGCACAGCCGCCTGCGTGCAAGAGGCAAAGGCCCTTTCAGGCTGGTTTTACCCCTATTACAGACGAAAAAACGCCCCGGCACAGGCCGGAGCGTTCGATCATCGAAAGCTGAGAAATCAGAACCTCCAGCGGGCCCCCAGCACCCACGCCTCGTTGTTGTCGAACGAAGCGCCATCTTCGAAATCGTGATTGCGGTATTTCAGATATGCATCTGTATTGATGCTGTCGATACGCTGAACAACAGCGATGCCCCAAGCATCAGTGCTGGAGCCGTCATTTACGAAGTCCGAACCCGAGTAATAGTCGATCCCGATACCGGTTTTACCCCAGGATACCCACTGATCCTCATAGGCAATCTTGCCGTAGAAGTAGTTCGGGTCAGACGCACCATCCGCGTCATTGTCCCGCGTACCGGCGGCTACGGTGAAACTCAGGCCGTTTTGCAGCATAACCGAGGCCGACCCGATCGTATCCTTGCGGTCCCCCGATCCATCGTCAGCCGAACGCACCGAGTATGCAACCGCCGCTGCAAATTCAACCCCGCCGCCGAAGGTGTTGTTATAGCGAAGGCCGATATCGTAATAGTCATCGTCATCGCTGCTGGACAGAATGTTCTGACCATAGGCGATGCCGGCCTTAAAACCGCTGAACTCCGGCGTGTCATACCGAACGCGGCCACGGCGCGCACCGTCAAAGTTGCTGCTGGAATCGCCAACGGTGATGTCGCTCAGAAAACCGTCAGTACCGCGATAGAAGAACCCGCCATTTTCATCGTTGGTAAAGGAATACAGCGCGGTTCCGACGTAAGACAGATCCACTTCGGCAGCGCCATCGGCCACCATGCTGCCCTGACCGGCCGAGAATTTACCCCAGTCACCGGCAAGTGCGAAATCCACGTGACGGATATCTTCACGCGTCCAGCCGCTGAAATCTGTGCCCAGCTGGTTCCACTCGCTCGAGCTCGGCAGACCAAGCCCGGTTTCAAAACGGAAGGTGAAATCGTTGTTGCCGAAGGGCTGCAACAGTTCCAAACCGACGCGGCTGTTTGACAGGTCATTGTCCAGAACGCGCGTTTCGGTCTCTTCACCGTCGTCAACCGAGATTAAGGCCGGGTGCAACTGACCATAAAGCAGGACATAACCGCCCGTGTTGTTTTCGTATTTCAGTTCGGCGGCGGCGGGGATTGCCGTTGTTGCGACAAGCGCCGCTGCTATCGAAGTCAGCTTAAAATTCACTGTCATGTCATTCACCATAGATGGGTCAGTTTTTTTGATATTGCCGATATGCGCACCTGGATTAACGGTTCCAATGATTGCTAAAGCTTATTAGCCCGGCATTGCATTTCTGCCACAGGCGGAGGCGGGGAACTTCAGGGAAAGCGTTTTATAATCAATATTTTGACCTAGTTCGAAAGCAGCACCCAGCTAACCTGCAAGACAATTCTTGCGCTGCGTGTTGCAGCTTGCAAACACCCGTTATGCGCACAGGTAAATCATAAGGCGAAACATTGCCGCTTTGACCCGCGATCGGCCAATATTTGCCTATGACCCATTGATTTCGAGCCGCGCGAATACCGCTGGCACTTGTTCCGGCAGATCTTCAGCAATCAACCCCGGCCCAAATTGCCTGGCGCATTCCACATGTAACCAAGCTGCGGTCTTGGCTGCAGCCATCGGGTTGAAGCTCCGCGCCAGTAGTCCCGTTATGAACCCGGCAAGCACATCGCCCGACCCTGCTGTCGCCAGCCAGGGCGCCGCCCGGTCAAACAGCGCCGCATTGATCGCACATTGCCCATCCGGTGCAGCAATCACCGTGTCAGGGCCCTTGTATAGTACCACACAGCCAGCCTGCTTGGCCGCCTCACGCACGGCATCCACTTTGGAATAAGCCGGCCCTCTGCCCGGCTTGATCGAAAGCTTTTCGGAGATCTCCGGGAACAATCGCGCAAACTCGCCCCCGTGCGGTGTCAGAACACATCTGTCATGGAGCATGTCCAACAGCACCTCTGGCGCATCAGCAAAAGCCGTCAAAGCATCCGCGTCCAGCAACGCGGGACGCCCCGAGGCCAGCGCCACAGGAACCAGCTCCTGCGCACGCGCCAGCCCCAAACCAGGACCGAGGCATAGTGCATTCAACCGCGCATCCATCAGGACTTCCAACAGATCATCGCCGCTCTGGACCCGCTGCAGCATCAGCGCAGTGATGTGACTGGCAACCTCCATCTGAGCCGAGGGTGGAACACCCAGCGTCACCAATCCGGCCCCGATGCGTAATGCACCACGTGCCGCCAGCCTTGCTGCGCCGGTTGCCCCCGCACCTCCGCTAATAATCAAGGCATGCCCATGCGCATATTTGTGTAAGGCAGTTGCCTTCGAAAAATCAGCATCCGGGGTGGTCACCAGTTTGACCGCACCCTGAACTCCCTCCTCCAAACCAATGTCCTTGACGACCAATCGGCCACTTCTGACCGGCCCCAGCCCCAGATAATGCCCCAGCTTTGCAGTATGAAACGATACCGTGAGCCTGGCCTGAACCGTCGCGGTCCCTGGGGCCAGCTCACGCCCACTATCGGAACACAGGCCAGATGGCATATCAACGGATACTGTCTTTTCGGCGATGGCTGGATCCGAGGCAGGCATTTCTGCCCATTTTAGAACATCACCCTCAAGCGGTCGCTGTAAGCCCGTCCCGAATAACGCATCGACATAAAGGTCAGCCCCTTGATGCGCGGCAAACACTTCGGAAAATGGGTGAACCTCCCCCAATTCGCCCCACCTGTCATGATTCACACGCGCATCTGGTGGCAGCTTCGCCGGATCACCAAGAAGAAATGCCGCCACCTCCCAGCCGCGCTCCCGCAGCAAGCGTGCAACAACAAATCCATCCCCCCCGTTATTTCCTGGCCCGCAAAGAATTACCGCACGCAGCGGATCCTCTTCATCTGGCCCCAAATACCTCGAGGGTGCGGGGGCTGGCCCCCGCTGCAGCTCTGGCCATTCTTCAAATACGGCTTGAAGAACACCGCGCCCCGCCCGCTCCATCAGCTCCAGTCCGCTCACGTCACCGGACTCAATCGCGGACTTTTCGATCGCCCGCATCTGTGCCGCTGTCAGCAACTCTGCCATATTGCGCCCTCACGCGATTCAATTCTGATTACATTTTGTGCATATCGATCAAAATTTAACCCGTTGCACGATTTCGCAGCACCACAAGGCGACCAAATTCGCAGTTCCATTGCTGCCCGATCTTAGACGTGATCATTGCCATCAAGACAACCATACAAGGTGAGCCGGAATGAAAAAGATCGAAGCGATCATCAAGCCGTTCAAACTGGACGAAGTGAAAGAGGCGCTGCAAGACGTGGGAGTCCAGGGCCTCAGCGTGGTCGAGGTAAAAGGCTTTGGTCGCCAGAAAGGTCACACCGAACTTTATCGCGGCGCAGAATATGTTGTCGACTTTCTACCCAAGGTAAAGGTCGAGGTCGTGCTGGATGATGATCAGGTTGACGCAGCGATCGAAGCCATCGTTAGCGCCGCTAAGACCGACAAGATCGGGGACGGAAAAATCTTTGTCTCACCTATCGAACAAGCCATTCGTATCCGCACCGGCGAAACCGGTTCGGAAGCCCTGTAACACAGCAATCTTCAAATCAGAGGAACAAATAGTATGAGCAAGGACGCAGTTCTTCAGCTGATCCGTGATGAAGACGCCGAATACGTCGACATCCGCTTTACCGACCCGCGTGGCAAACTTCAGCACGTCACCATCATGTCCGATCAGGTCGATGAGGACTTCCTGGAAGAGGGCTTTATGTTCGACGGTTCGTCCATCGCGGGCTGGAAGTCGATTGAAGCTTCCGACATGAAACTGATGCCCGACACCGACAGCGCCTATGTCGATCCGTTCTATGCGGAAAAGACCATCTGCCTGCACTGCTCGGTTGTGGAGCCTGACACTGGTGAAGCCTATGAACGTGACCCGCGAGGCACCGCTCAGAAAGCCGAAGCGTACCTGAAGGCTTCCGGTATTGGTGATGTGGCCTACATGGGTCCTGAGGCCGAATTTTTCCTCTTTGATGACGTTCGTTTCTCGAACAGTATCAACAAGGTATCCTACGAAGTTGATGCGACTGATGCATCGTGGAACACCGACACCGAATACGAGATGGGCAACATGGGCCATCGTCCGGGCGTCAAAGGTGGTTACTTCCCCGTAAACCCCGTTGACGAAGCGCAGGACCTGCGCTCGGAAATGCTGTCGACCATGAAGCGTCTGGGCATGAAGGTCGACAAGCACCACCATGAGGTTGCATCGTGTCAGCACGAACTGGGCCTGATCTTCGACAGCCTGACCAAGCAGGCCGACGAGCTTCAGAAATACAAGTACGTGATCCACAACGTTGCACATGCCTATGGCAAATCGGCGACCTTTATGCCGAAGCCAATCGCAGGTGACAACGGCACCGGCATGCACGTGAACATGTCGATCTGGAAAGACGGCAAGCCGCTGTTCGCGGGCGACAAATACGCCGACCTGTCTGATGAGGCGCTGTACTTCATCGGCGGCATCCTGAAGCACGCCAAAACGCTGAACGCCTTCACCAACCCGGCGACCAACAGCTACAAGCGTCTGATCCCAGGTTTCGAAGCCCCCGTCTTGCGCGCCTATTCGGCCCGCAACCGTTCAGGCTGCGTGCGTATTCCGTGGACCGAAAGCCCGAAAGCCAAGCGCGTCGAGGCCCGCTTCCCCGATCCGGCCGCAAACCCCTATCTGGCGTTCGCCGCGCTGCTGATGGCCGGTCTGGACGGCATCAAGAACAAGATCGATCCGGGCGAAGCCATGGACAAGAACCTGTACGATCTTCCTGCCGAAGAACTGGCCGACATCCCGACCGTATGCGGCTCGCTGCGCGAAGCTCTGGAAGCGCTGGCATCTGATCACGACTTCCTGCTGCAAGGCGATGTGTTCACCAAAGACCAGATCGACGGCTACATCGCGCTGAAGATGGAAGAGGTAGAAACCTACGAGCACACACCTCACCCGGTTGAGTACGGCATGTACTACAGCTGCTGATTAAGAATTTTCGACGAAAATTCTCAGGGGGCGCCCATCGGGCGCCCCTTTTTCTGTATCTCCGCGAGATTTGACGGATCGATGATGATCTTTCAAAATTTAAGCTCAACATCAGGCGGAGAGAGCACATGCCCGCAAGCGACAAACCCTTTTCTGAGTATTCAGGACTTGTAACCTCGGAAAAAGATCTGGAACGCATTTGCGGGCAACCCTTGCCGCAGATCATTGCAAAGGAATTGCCTGCACTTGATGAGATGTGTCGAGACTTCATTGGCATGTCCTCGTTCTGCCTGATCGCTTCGGCCAATCCCGATGGGCATCTCGATATTTCGCCTCGTGGCGATCCTGCGGGGTTTGTGCAGGTGCTCTCGAACTCGATGATTGCGATCCCGGACCGGCCTGGGAACAAGCGCGTGGATACGTTTCATAATGTGCTGAAAGATCAGCGCGTCAGCGTGATATTCTTTGTCCCCGGAAAATTGGAAACTCTGCGCCTGCGGGGATCCGCGAGAATTAGCGCAGATCCCGAACTTCTTTCAAACATGGCCGTTGGTGGACGCGTGCCCAAGCTGGCCCTGTTGATCCATGTCGAAACCGTCTTTGCGCACTGTCCCAAATGCATCATTCGATCAAACCTGTGGCAACCCGATGAATGGCCGGACTCATCCAGTCTGCCAAATATGAACGCGATGATGGTCAAACATGCCAAGATCGACAAAACCCCGGATGAATGGTTCGAATCCCTGAAAGGCACAGACGAGCTTGATCTCTATTAAACCACTTTGCGGTAGGTCGAACTCGGCTTAGGCTGAGCATGGTTTTTTTTGCACTCGGATTTCCTCTATGCCTCGTCTTCGCCTTTACGCTGCACTCGCGTTCCTTCTGCCCTCAGTGGCACTGTCCGCCCCTTGTGGGAATACCAGCAGCGGGTTTGAGGCCTGGAAAGCCGACTTTGCCAAAACCGCCAAACGGGCGGGTGTGAAAAAGAAGGGTCTGCAAGCGCTCGCACAAACGCAATATGCAACACGTACGATTGCCGCGGATCGCAATCAGAAGAGCTTTAAATACTCATTAGACAAATTCATGCAGGTGCGCGGGGCAAACACCATCGTTGCGCAAGGGCGCAAGCGCAAAGCTCGCAATCCGCAGTTTTACGCCGCGCTCGAGCGTCAATATGGCGTACCGGCGGGTGTGCTAATTGCCATTCACGGCATGGAAACCGGCTTTGGAGGTTTCATGGGAGATAGTCAGGTTGTTTCCGCAATCACGACATTAGCCTATGATTGTCGCCGATCCGAATTCTTCATCCCGCACGCTATCGGCGCCTTAAAACTGGTTGACCAAGGTACCCTTACGATGGCGACAAAAGGGGCAAAACATGGCGAGCTGGGGCATACACAGTTCCTGCCCGGCAACGCCCTGACCTATGGTGTGGACGCCACCGGTGACGGTCGGGTCGATTTTTATAACATGACCGACGCGCTCGCCTCGACCGCGAATTTTCTACGTAAGAAAGGGTGGAAGCCCGGTCGCGGCTATCAACCCGGAGAGCCGAATTTTGCGGTCATACAGCAATGGAATGCGGCCTCGGTCTACCAGCAATCCATTGCAATCATGGCGGCGCGAATCGACAACTAGGGCGGTCATAGGCTTGACGTCAGAGCACCTGAATTCGGCCACATTGTTGCCACATAGATTTAAGGAAACCCCGATTTTCTTGGTTTCCAAAGCGTAATCAATCTTGGAATATTTCGACTTTTTTCCATTTTGGTCAAAATTTGCGCCATTTCGCCTGTTAATTTGTTGTGAAGATTATGACAGCAAAGGAACATGCTGTGACTGCAAAGCATAGTTACCACGGTGGCCTCCAGTTTGACGGGTCGGCAGATGGCGCGCTTGAGCGTCTGTGCGAGGTCGTCTCGACGACGCTGGGTGACTATGGCCATCTGGTCGAGCGCAAGACGCTTCTTAGCGCATCAGAGGCCAGTATCGTCAGCAGCCAATATCTCGTGCGTCTGACATTGGACTCGGAACCAACCCAAGTAGATCACAACCACCATGAGCGGATGGATCGAACCGCTGGTCTCAAAACTATGCCGCGTGCTGCGGTAACCCTGCCGGGAAACCGGCTGACGATCTCGATTTGTCCGGTGTCAAAACTGCTCGATGACAGTGAAATATCCGAGTTGATGCTTGTGGTGATCCTGTACCGAATGGTCGACATCTGCACGACCCGTCGTGTCGAATGGTTGTCGCCCAAAACCGTTCTGACCATCGAACAATTCATGAGTGCCTTTGATTCAATTGCGCCGCGCAACGCCCGGAACCGAAAGCAGATATTCGAAGCAGTCAGCGGCCCATTTGCGGGGCTCGATCTGCCTGATCCTGATGCGGAAGATGCACAGACCAAACACGCCAAGCCGCGTCCGATCAAGCTAAGTGACGACCAACTGCTCAGTATCGCCTTCCGGACCGAGGCTGATGCTCCCCTGCCCGCCGGCAACATTCACCAGTCCGAGGACGAAACGGAACGCCCAAGCGATATTCTGCGACTGACCAGCTGGGGCATGACTGGTGCTGTGGCAAGCATATCGACACCGATTGCCATATCCCTGGCAGCAGTCAATCTGATCCGGGGTGAGGATTTCCGCCTCAACACTCAGGTTCTGGCTTTTACCACAGCGATTTTTGGCCTGAACGCTACGAATGCTTTTGCCGAGGTCGCCAGCGCGATTGGCATGTAATCAAATTACCCAAGACCCTCCTTGGAGGCCCCGCCGTCAGGCGGGGTTTTCCATTTTAAGGACCTGATCAGCGGCCATTACATAAGTGTGGATCGCGAACACCACTGCGTTTGTCTCAGGTAAACGCAAGAGAGTCTGACGTTCACTACGCAGATATCGGGCCGAATTTTCGTCCTGCGGCGTGCGTCGCTGCATGAGACTACGCGGTTGGAACAATTCGGCATCATTGTACCAAAGCGCATTGAACCGCCAAAGTGGCCGGTTGGGCTGAATGCCGTCAAACAAACGTTGAACTCTGCGGGCAATATTGGCGTCGTAGGCATCAACCGGTTCATGGATCCCAATCAAAGGGCGCATGAACTTTTCTGACAGCATCCAGCTTGCGGGAAAGCACAGGATCGCGCCAGTCAAAACATGCTCGTCATCGTGTTTCTGCAGAATGCAGAAATCCTCTTGCACCAAATGGCATAGCGTTTCCAACGGGCGTTCCCGGTCAACCTCAACCCGTACACCGTCGGGCCGCACAACGTTATCGGAGACATTCGGATAAACTTGCTGAATGACCAGTTCCAGCAACTCCTGCGCGGGTGCCAACGCCTCGGGGCTTTGCGCCAAGACGTCCGGTTTTTGCTGCGCCAACAGCGCGGCGCGTCGTTGCATCTGGGCAGAAAACGCATCGTCGCGATGCAACCAGGCCCTGGGGTCCGCAGGCTTAATGCCAGGCAGCGGGTTTTGGGCGAGTGGATCATAGGGAATGGCTTGCTGTAATATCACGGTCATAGTCGAGGCATAGCACCCTGCTCTGGTGCTGTCGGTCAAAAAGCGACCAGAAGACGGTCGCAAACCTAGAAGACGCAGCGCATCTGGATTTGCAGGTTGGGCAGGCAAGCAGAAAGGTCCAACCGTGAACACACCATATCGTGACACCCGTAAGATTGACCCGACCCGGGGCGCCACCCTCGGGGACGGGACACCGAACGACAATGAAAGGATCGAGATCGGACCGACACAGCTTGCCTTCGACGAATGGGCCGCTGCCGGGCTTAGCCTGCCCAATCTAGAACAGATGCGTAAATACCGCTGGAAACGCCTCACTCAGGCCATCGTGCAGCGCGATTGGGGCGGGATCCTGCTGTTTGACCCCCTGAATATCCGCTATGCGACTGACAGCACCAACATGCAGCTCTGGAATACCCATAACCCGTTCCGGGCCGTTCTAGTTTGCGCTGACGGATATATGGTGATCTGGGACTACAAGAACTCTCCGTTCTTGTCGAAATTCAACCCGCTGGTGCGCGAGCAGCGCTCGGGCGCCGATCTGTTCTATTTCGACCGGGGCGACAAGATTGACGTTGCCGCAGATGTGTTTTCAAACGAGGTGCGCGCCCTGATCGAAGAACACGGCGGCGGCAACATGCGGCTGGGTGTCGACAAGATCATGCTGCACGGCCTGCGCGCGCTTGAGGCTCAGGGGTTCGAGGTGATGGAGGGCGAAGAGCTTACCGAGAAAACCCGTGCTATCAAAGGCCCAGACGAAATCCTCGCCATGCGCTGCGCCAGCCACGCCTGCGAGACCGCTGTGGCCGAAATGGAGCGCTTCGCACGTGTCAATGTCGGAGACGGGAAGACATCCGAGGATGACATTTGGGCAGTGCTACATGCTGAAAACATCCGGCGCGGTGGTGAATGGATCGAGACCCGCTTGCTTGCCTCGGGCCAGCGCACCAATCCCTGGTTTCAGGAATGCGGCCCGCGCATCACGCGGCAAAATGAAATCATCGCGTTCGATACCGACCTGATCGGGTCTTACGGCATTTGCGTCGACATCTCACGAACCTGGTGGATCGGCGATCAAAAGCCACGTGCGGATATGATTTATGCCATGCAGCACGCGCATGAGCACATCATGACCAACATGGAAATGCTGAAACCAGGCGTCATGATCCCGGAACTAACCGCGAATGCCCATCGGCTGGATGACAAGTTTCAGGCACAGAAATACGGCTGCCTGATGCATGGAGTTGGATTGTGCGATGAATGGCCCTTGGTGGCCTATCCCGACAAGGCGGTCGAGGGATCCTATGATTATCCACTTGAACCCGGAATGGTGTTGTGCGTCGAAGCGGCAGTTGGCGAGGTTGGCGGCGATTTCTCGATCAAGCTGGAAGATCAGGTACTGATCACCGAAGACGGCTATGAAAACCTCACGAAGTATCCGTTCGACGCACAGTTGATGGGGTCTGGCTAAGCGCTATGGCCTAGTTCGACCAGTGGGACCGTCTGACATTACCGTGCCAATCTTCAGGCGCGGTGAGAGTTGGCGTGTCCTCAGACGTATTGGTCAGCGGCCAGCTTTGTCCCAGTGCAAAACCAATTGCGCCAGTCACGAGAATTGCCAACAGAACTCCGGCGTGGAGTGTCGGGCTTAGCGGTGCAGATGTTGTATGTGCCATTTTGACCTCTGCTTTGGATAAGAAGGATGATTGCAAGTTGGGGTCCAAGTATAAATAAGTAAAATGAATGTTTATCCGAATTATCATCACATTTTTTGATTGTTCAAATACCAACCCCAACAATGCATTGATGCGACGCGCCAAGGGCTACGTGGTCCCACCCCCTCACCTTCCTGTTACGCCACTGACACAGGGGTTGAGAGAACCGCACACAGCACACAGTATTGTCGAAACCCGGACCACCAAGGATTCATCATGCCCACCGAACGCATTACTTTCGCCGGTCACGACGGCAGCCAATTGGCCGCGCGCCTTGATCTGCCGGACGGGCCGGTACTGGCAACGGCTTTGTTTGCGCATTGCTTTACCTGCTCTAAGGACATACCTGCCGCACGGCGCATTTCGGCGCGTTTGGCGGCGATGGGCATCGCCGTGCTCAGGTTTGATTTTACAGGCCTTGGCCACTCGGATGGAGAGTTTGCGAATACCACATTCACCTCAAATGTCGAAGATCTGATCGCTGCAGCGCACTTCCTGTCCGGCCGCAACATGGCCCCCGCCCTGCTTATTGGCCATTCACTTGGCGGCGCTGCGGTACTGCGCGCACGCGCTGGCATACCGTCGGTCAAGGCGGTCGTCACATTGGGTGCGCCTGCTGACCCGGGCCACGTATCACACCATTTCGAGGCCGCCCTGCCCGAGATTCAGGCGCAAGGCAGCGCAGAGGTTTCGCTTGGCGGTCGCCCGTTCCGCATTGGCAAAGCTTTTGTCGATGACATTTCAGAGGCCGCGCTTAACCCTGCCGTTTCAGATTTGAAAGCAGCGCTTCTGATCCTGCACGCACCGCGCGATGACACGGTCAGCATTGACAACGCCAGCACCATCTTTCTGGCTGCGAAGCATCCAAAAAGTTTTGTCACGCTGGACGATGCCGACCATCTGATCACGCGCGCCGCTGATGCGGATTACGCGGCGGATGTCATTGCGGCTTGGGTGTCGAGATACGTCAAACTGTGCCCGCCCGCCCCACCACCCGGTGCCCCGGAAGGTGTTGTTCGCGTGACCGAGGCAGACCCGGCAGGGTTCCTGCAAGACATCCAGTCCGGCCCGCGCCACCATGCGGTCGCTGACGAGCCCGCTTCGTACGGAGGAACGGACCGAGGCATGTCCCCTTATGGATTTGTGTCCTCGGGATTGGGCGCCTGTACCTCGATGACCATTCGCATGTATGCGCGGCGCAAGAAATGGCCTCTGACGGGTATCACCGTCGATGTCTGCCACGACAAGGTACACGCGCAGGACGCCGGACTGGCCAGCGATGGCAAGGTCGATCAGTTCCGCCGCAAGATACGGCTACAAGGGCCGCTGGATGCCGCGCAACGTGCTAAGCTATTGGAGATCGCAGATAAATGCCCCGTGCACCGAACCCTTGAAGGCTCGGCCCATATCACGACTGAGCTGCTGGACTGAAAACCACCTTTGTCAGCTTATGATAATGATTGAAGGGGGCTTTTGCCCCCTTTTTCTAGCGGCGCCTCGGTGAGGGTCGGTGAATTGGTGGCCGTGCCGTCGGAGGACGCGCCACCGGGGGATGCGGACGCGACGGCGGTTTGGCGATCGGTGGCTTTGGCCGCGGTGGAGGGTTTGGACGAACCGGTCGATCGGGGCGGTCGGGCCGGTCTGGGCGGTTTATGTCAACATCTACATTCACGTTACGGTCGTGGTAGTAATCATTCCACAGCATCGAGTCGTAGAACGGGTCATACCCAACGCCATACCCTACCCCGACGGACACGCCATCGCAGGCGGACAATGTAAACGTTGCAGTACCCAACCCCAGCGCCAGAACAGACCGTTTTAACAGTTTGCGAGTCATCCGAGCCTCCTTACTGCAAAGACCGGAACGACGCGAAAACGGCGTTCAAGGCATCAACATAAGACGGGTCGGCCCCGTCACGCAGGATCGCAACCCCAATCGCAACACGGTCTCGCGGCAGGTCGATCACAGTGGCGGTAAAGTTTACGCCTCGCCCATCCCGATTGCCGGTGCCTCGAATAACGTGGGCTGGCCGCCCACCAATCCTTGTATTGCTGGTGCTGGTCACGGTCGGGTCTTTGACGAGGAATTTGTCGATATCCTCAAGATAGCTCAGCCCGCCCTGAATGCTGGAAACCCGTGATGGTGAGACGAAGCCCATCCAGACATTATCGTCGGTCACCGGTCTGATCCCCATGACGCGCGAAACCGCACGGGCATCGCCCAGATTGGTATCCTCGATTTCACGCGGGCCACCGGTACGCAATGCCCAAAAGTCGGGAACCTCAAAGCGGAACAGGGCGCGCCCTTCATCGGTGTAGGTCACCGGTGTGTCAGCTTGCACAGGCGTTACAGCCAACCAAGTCACGGCACTTGCAGCAAGCGCCAAGCTTAACAAAATACGCATATCTCAATAACCTGATCAGTTTTCTGATGTCAGGTTGCCCATGCAGTTTGACTTTGTCCAGTATCCTGTTCTGCAGACAATAAAAAACCCGCGTCCGGAAAGCTCCGAACGCGGGTGTGTCTTGCGCAAGAGCGCGCTATCAGGTGCGTGCGTCGCCCAGCAGCTTCCACAGGCCAGGGATCAGCAGAGCGGCCAGCGCCAGCTTGATTGCGTCACCCAGCAGGAACGGTGTCAGACCCCATTCCAGGATCGGCTTGTCCCAGCCATACAGCTGACCCAGCCACAGCAGGCCCGGCACATAGATCAGGACATTGGCCAGCACCAGCGCCAGCGCCAGCTTGCCGACCGAACGATCCCAGCCGCGCGCGGCTAGTGCGCCCAGCAGAATGGTCGCCATCAGGTAACCGACCAGATAGCCACCGGTGCCACCCATCATGTAGGTCAGGCCGAATTTTTCGGCCGAGGAACCCGCAAACACGTCAAAGCCCAGAGCACCAACCAGCAGGTAACCCAGCATCGTGATCAGGCCAAGGCGCGCGCCATAGGCGGTGCCGATGGTCAGAACGGCGAATGTGCCCATGGTGATCGGAACCGGCCACATCGGCACTTTGATTTTGGCTGCAACAGCCAGAGCAACGATACCCAGGGCAACCAGAGCCACCTGCTTGACGCGCAGCGCCGTCCCCTCACGCGGGCCAAAAGCATTGGCCAGTACGTTTGCGTTCATCTCATTTCTCCACATTCGGACTTATTTGCACATGCAGCAATGCCCGTTCCGGGCCGTTGCTGCAAGATGATTACGCTATCGCAGCGCGTATTTGGTCTCCATTTCATAGGATTTTCGCGGTCCTGATACAGTCCAGCGGACTGTCCAGCGCGGCCATCCCGAGAAATCATAGTCTGCATCATAGCTGTCCGGCGGGCAATCGTGATGATCCTTGACGCGGGTTTGGCCAAGTTTAAGTGCGTGAAAAAACCGATCATCATCAAAGTGAATGGCGATCCGATCACCGGCGTCGCGCCAAAGGTATCGACGCGTTCCCGTCATTGCAGGCTGCCCCGGAACACGCAGCGTGACCGTCTCATCATAGACCAACCCTTGGGTATCTTGCCGTAGCTCTGCCTTACCCTCGGCCTGAATGATCTGGCCTGCACGCTCGTCCCGGATGAGGCGGCTCAGGTCCCAAACCCCCTGGAAATCATAAATATTTCTGGGCAGGCTCACTTCAAATAGATTCCGTCAGTTGTATTACCTGAATCATCCACAAACCGGATGGTTTCACCGCTTTGCTCAACATCATAACAAGCCCAGAAATCCGAAGGCGGCCAGACCGAGCAATAGCGATCATCACGAACGGCCCATCGTCCCGAACTTGGGCGGCCTGAAAAGTACTGCGTTTGCATATTGCTATCGAAGGTCTGGGTGATCCCCTCGCCATAGTCGAGCTTCTTGCCAGCAAGCGCCATCAGAATCTCATCACTCGTCAGTTGCTGAAACTCGTCGGCGGCCACAAATCCGGGCCAAAGCAATAAAATCAGGGCAAACCGTCTCATCCCAGCACTCGCGCCTTGTTCCTTGGTCAATGCGCGGCTAAACCCCGCGCCAACGCCTCATCCCAATCATAAAAAGGTGCTGCCGCCAATGATTCCCCGCTATTCACGCCCCGACATGGTCGCCATCTGGTCACCCGAGAGCAAGTTCCGCATTTGGTACGAGATCGAGGCGCACGCCTGCGACGCCATGGCCGATCTAGGCGTGATCCCGCGTGAAAACGCCGAGGCCGTGTGGAAAGCCAAGGATGTGGAGTTTGATGTCGCCCGTATCGACGAGATCGAAGCCGTCACCAAACACGACGTCATCGCCTTCCTGACCCATCTGGCCGAACATGTGGGTAGCGAGGAAGCCCGCTTCGTGCATCAGGGCATGACCTCCTCGGACGTGCTGGACACTTGCTTCAATGTGCAACTGACCCGCGCCGCCGACCTGCTGATTGCAGACCTCGAAGGTCTGTTGGCTGCCCTGAAACGCCGCGCGATCGAGCACAAAGACACCGTTCGCATCGGTCGCAGCCACGGTATCCATGCCGAACCCACCACGATGGGCCTGACCTTTGCCCGCTTCTATGCCGAGATGGACCGCAACTTGTCCCGGATGCGCGATGCCCGCGCGGAAATCGCCACCGGAGCGATCAGCGGCGCGGTCGGGACGTTTGCGAATATCGACCCGCAGGTTGAAGAGCATGTCTGCGACAAGCTGGGTCTGGTGCCTGAACCGATCAGCACACAGGTCATTCCCCGCGACCGTCACGCAGCATTCTTCGCCACACTGGGTGTTATCGCCAGCAGCATCGAAAACATCGCTATCGAAATCCGCCACATGCAGCGTACCGAAGTGCTGGAGGGGGCCGAGTTCTTCTCGATGGGGCAGAAAGGCTCATCCGCGATGCCGCACAAGAAGAACCCGGTGCTGACCGAGAACCTGACCGGTCTTGCGCGCATGGTGCGTGCTGCCGTGATCCCGGCGATGGAGAACGTGGCGCTGTGGCACGAGCGCGATATCTCGCATTCCTCGGTCGAACGCATGATCGGGCCGGATGCCACTATCACGCTGGACTTTGCACTCGCGCGATTGACCGGTGTAATCGACAAGATGCTGATCTTCCCCGAGAACATGATCGAGAACATGAACAAGTTCCCTGGTCTTGTCATGAGCCAACGAGTGCTGTTGGCGTTGACCCAAGCCGGTGTAAGCCGCGAGGATGCCTATGCCATGGTTCAGCGCAACGCGCTGAAAGTCTGGGAGCATCGCACCGACTTCAAAGAGGAACTGTTGGCCGACGCCGATGTCACCGCCGCGCTGAGCCCGAAAGAAATCGAAGAGAAATTCGATCTCGGCTACCATACCAAACATGTAGATACGATTTTCGCCCGCGTATTCGGCGAATAATTCAAACTCAAACAGTGCTAAAAACTTGGCCCGGCTTGCTCAATGCAGCCGGGCCTTGTGTCTTTGCCAGATTGGCAAAAATCGGTTAATCTGTTGGCACAGTTTCCGCGAAAGGAAAACTCGATGCTACGAACTGCTCTATGCGCAATTGCTCTTATCTGTGCGGGCACCGCCGGATTTGCCTGTAACGGTAACACCAAGCAAACCCAATCCTGTGCTGAAGGCACAATTTGGGACAGCGAAAGCCAAAGCTGCATGAAAATCGTCAATAGCTGACATTTTTATTTCCTGCTTGTGAATAAAAGCGATCAGTCAATCGTTAGCTTTTTTGAAGATCAAGCTATGATTGTAACAAGTCTCTTTGACAACGGAGTAGGAAAATGCGTCTTGTACTAGCCTCGGCCATCGCTCTTCAGGCCTTTACCTTCGCGCCCATGGCCATTGCTGCGGGTGGTGGGGACAGCAGCCCGCCCAAGCCCACCAACACCACCAAGAAATGCCTGTTTGGCCGCGTTTATGACGAGGCAGCCGGGCGCTGCGTCAAACCCAACAAGACAAATTTCACCGAAGACCAACTGTATGATGCCGTGCGCGAGTTGGCTTACAACGGGCAGTACGAAAATGCTCAGGGCATTCTGCGTATCATGGATCAAGATGATGATCGGGTGCAGACCTATTGGGGGTTCACCTATCGCAAGATGGGTGAGCTGAAACTGGCTGACGCATTTTACCAGAAAGCAATTGAATCCAACCCCGACAACATCCTCGCCCGCAGCTACATGGGTCAGGGATTTGTTACCCAGGGCAAGACCGAGTTGGCCATCGCACAATGGCGCGAGATCAAGGCGCGTGGTGGCGAAGGCACATGGGCTGAGACATCGCTGCGCGAAGCGATCAGAACAGGGCTGACATATAGCTACTGAGTTTCAGGGTTTCTTTACCCGACTCTCTATATTCTGCCTGCAACGCGAATGAGGCATTGCAGGCAGATGCAGGACACGAACCTAATGGTGCAGATGACGCCGGGCACGCAAACCCCGGTCGTTGAACAAGACGATGATGCGCCACGTGTTGTGCCGCGCGCCCTCAGCAACCGAGAGAAAGCCGCGGTTGTGGTTCGGCTGCTGCTGAACGAGGGGGCGGATATCCCGTTGGAAGAGCTTCCCGATTCACTGCAGGAACAACTTACCCACCAACTTGGACAGATGGGGTTGGTTGACCGGGTAACGTTGGCCGCCGTCGCACAGGAATTTGCCGATGCGCTGGATGGCGTAGGGCTTGCATTTCCCCATGGGCTAGCCGGTGCTCTGGACGCGGTGAACGGCAAGATCGCCCCAGCCACCGCCGCCCGGCTGCGCAAGGTAGCTGGCGTGAGGCAGATCGGTGACCCATGGCAGCGTTTGCGCGAAGTACCCTCAGAAGATCTGGCCGAAATGGCCAAAGCTGAAAGCACAGAAGTCGCCGCCGTTATGCTTTCGAAACTCGAAACCGCCAAGGCTGCCCAGTTGTTGGGCCACCTGCCCGGCCCCACAGCGCGACGGATAACTTATGCAGTCTCGAAAACGGCCAACGTGACGCCCGAGGCGGTTGAGCGGATCGGATGGTCCTTGGCCGCTCAGCTGGATCAACGCCCCGAGCCCGCCTTTCGGGATGGGCCGGGTGAGCGTGTGGGCGCGATCCTCAACCAGTCAGCCGCGGCGACGCGTAATGGTTTGCTGACTGCGTTGGACGAAGAAGACGCCGATTTTGCGGATACCGTCCGGCAATCGATCTTCATCTTTTCGCATGTGCCCTCGCGCATCCAACCCCGCGATGTTCCAGCGATTCTGCGCGGTGTGGATCAACCCGTTCTCATCACGGCGTTGGCCGGAGCCAATAGCGACGAAGACCTTGCCACGGTCGAGTTCTTCCTAGCCAACATGTCCTCTCGCATGGCGGACAACTTACGGGAAGAAATGGCCGAACGTGGCAAGGTCAAACAATCCGACAGTGAAGAAGCGATGTCGCAGATCGTTGCAGCCATCCGCGCGCTTTTGGACGAGGGCGCGATCGCACTGGTCGAGGCTGAGGAGAATGCAGAATAGTCCGGCAAGGCGCGACCACTTGTGATCGCACGATGGGGCCTGTATGTCTCGTCGCGCAGTTCACAACGCTCAGGTGTCTCTCCCCATGCCCGTCGAAAAGTCGGAACTAAGCCGATTTGAGCTTGGAAAATACTACGTCGCCAACCTGTTTCTGACCGGCGTAATCCGCGGCATGCGCCTGCTGCCATATGAGCGCCGCATCGGAGCGATGGGCGCGATTGTGCGCTGGCTTGCCCCCATTGTCGGCTTTCGAACCCGCGTGCGCCGCAACCTGAAACTCACCTGCCCAGACCTGCCCGAGGCCGAGGTCAAACGCATCTGCCGCGCCGTGCCTGACAATGCCGGGCGCGCGATCATGGAGCATTTTTCAGCCGACGGTTTCATCGAGCGACAAAGCAAGGCCAAAGTATCGGGCTCGGGTGTCGAAGCATTTGATGCCGCCGTGGCGGAAGGGCGTCCAGTGATGATGATCACTGCGCATTTCGGGCACTATCTGGCCGCGCGGGTCGCGCTGCAGGCGCGTAGCGGTAAACCCATCGGCAGCCTCTATCGCCGCATGGCAAATCCATATTTCAACGACATGTATGTCGAGGCATTCTATCAGACCGGGTCGCCCATGTTCGAACAGGGCCGCCGAGGTATGGTCGAAATGGTCCGTTCACTGAAAAGCGGAGGCATCATTGCCATTGTATCCGACCTGCATGCGCATGGTGGTGAGGAGCTGACCTTTTTCGGCAAACCCGCCGTCACCTCGGTGCTGAACGCGGAACTTGCGATCAAATACAAGGCTGTGCTGATCCCCTGCTATGCAGTGCGCCAACCCAACGGGATCGATTTTGAGATCGTCCTGCACGACCCGGTCCCGCATACTGATGCCAAAACCATGACCCAGTTCACCAATGACGACCTGGAAGCGATGGTGCGTCAGCACATGGGACAATGGTTCTGGATTCATCGGCGCTGGAAGTCCTGGAGGGGACTGGGGGTCCAGCCAAAGGATATGCCCTGATCACTTAACCCGCGCTGCGGCCACGATCGGACCATGGCCACTGCGCTGGATCAGAACAACGGCAGGCAATTCCGATGACAATGTTGCGGTGAAACTCTGCGGTGTTTGGCCATCCCAGCGACCGGCAATCTGCCAATTCTCGACCACGTTTGCATAATCCAGATCATGTCCGGCCAATTCGCCACGCCGGATCGAGGTGCGACGCATCGGCGAATACTGCACAATCCGAACATCATAGGTTTCGTCGTCTGGTAACTCGATCGGAACGACATTCATGGATACTTCGTTCGCGGTACGCGTGGCACTGACCTCGGCCTCCGGCGGCGCAGTCAGGTGTGCATCGACTAGCCGGTTCAGTTCAATTGACTTGGCCCCAACCACATCCTGCTGCCCATTCACAACCATCTGCGGCGTGTAGATCATCGTCCTCCCGCCTTCACGTGCATAGGCGCGCTGACGATCGGTGTGGTCGGGATTGGCGTATTCATCTTTCCAGCCAATGTAGTCCCAATAATCCACATGCAACGCCAGACCGATTACATCATCCCGCTTGGCCAATTCATGCATGATCCGGTCTGCTGGCGGGCAGGACGAGCACCCCTGCGAGGTGAACAGTTCGACCACCACCGGGTCATCCTGCGCCTGAGCCGGGGCAGCAAGAAAGAGTGAAACAAACGCGGTCGCAGCGACTGATCTGAGCATGTTTTCTCTCGATAGAGGATGATTGCCTGAAAGGTTTAAGTCGGAACCGAATAAACTGCCAATCAAGGTTTCTTGAGACCTCAGACACAAGCTTTCGACAAAATGTGTGCAATGGTATACAAAAAACCACCCAAACTGCCCGTTTCACCTTGAAACAACTGG
Source organism: Ruegeria sp. B11 (assembly GCF_056539785.1). NCBI lineage: Bacteria > Pseudomonadati > Pseudomonadota > Alphaproteobacteria > Rhodobacterales > Roseobacteraceae > Ruegeria > Ruegeria sp. B11. Next base: position 904,402 of record NZ_JBQFVO010000001.1, read on the forward strand.
TGTGGTAATGCAGATAACCCTTAGCGAAGCCCGTATTCCAAGTCATTTGAGAGGGAGGCCACAGATGCCCATCAAGGTCGGACAGGACACCGCCAAGACACGCCGCAGCCTGAACGTGAATGGCAAATCCATTTCCTATTATTCGATTCCAGCCGCGCAAGAAGCAGGCTTAGGCGATTTTTCGAATCTGCCTGCCGCGTTGAAAGTGGTTCTGGAAAACATGCTGCGGTTCGAAGATGACGGGTTCTCGGTTTCCGTCGATGACATCAAAGCCTTTGCCGAATGGGGTGCCAACGGTGGCAAGAACCCACGTGAGATTGCCTATCGCCCTGCCCGGGTTCTGATGCAAGACTTTACCGGAGTTCCGGCCGTGGTGGATCTGGCAGCGATGCGCGACGGCATCAAGGGCCTTGGTGGGGACGCGCAAAAGATCAACCCGCTGAACCCGGTCGATCTGGTCATCGACCACTCGGTCATGATTGATGAGTTCGGCAACCCACGCGCGTTTCAGATGAACGTGGACCGCGAATATGAGCGCAACATGGAACGCTATCAGTTCCTGAAATGGGGTCAGAACGCGTTCAACAATTTCCGCGTCGTGCCTCCCGGCACCGGAATCTGCCACCAAGTAAACCTGGAATACCTGGCGCAGACCGTCTGGACAGACACGGACCAAAGCGGCGAAGAAGTCGCTTATCCCGATACACTTGTTGGTACTGACAGCCACACCACCATGGTCAACGGCATGGCCGTTCTGGGTTGGGGCGTTGGCGGAATCGAGGCCGAAGCCGCGATGCTGGGTCAACCGATCTCGATGCTGATCCCCGAGGTTGTGGGTTTTGAACTGACCGGTTCGATGGTCGAAGGCACAACGGGAACTGACCTTGTCCTGAAAGTCGTCGAGATGCTGCGCGAGAAAGGCGTGGTTGGTAAATTCGTTGAGTTCTTCGGCGAAGGTCTGGACCGCTTGCCCTTGGCCGATCGCGCAACCATCGCCAACATGGCCCCCGAATACGGCGCGACCTGTGGTTTCTTCCCGATTGACGGCGAGACCTTGCGCTATATGCGCAATACTGGACGCGACGAAGACCGCATCGCATTGGTCGAGGCCTACGCCAAGGAAAACGGCTTCTGGCGCGATGCCGATTACGCGCCGATCTACACCGACACTCTGTCGCTGGATATGGGCACAATTGTTCCTGCGATCTCGGGCCCGAAACGGCCGCAGGATTATGTCGCACTAACCGACGCCAAGGCCGCATTCACCAAGGAAATGGCCGAGACCTTCAAACGCCCGATGGGCAAACAAATAGAGGTCAAAGGCGAAAACTACGGCATGGAATCGGGCAAAGTCGTGATCGCTTCGATCACCTCCTGCACCAACACGTCGAACCCGTATGTGATGATCGGCGCGGGCCTCGTTGCACGTAAAGCCGCCGCGCTGGGATTGGATCGCAAACCGTGGGTAAAGACCTCATTGGCGCCCGGCTCGCAGGTTGTGTCCGCCTACTTGGAGGCTGCGGGTCTGCAGGAAGATCTGGACAAGATCGGCTTCAACCTAGTTGGCTATGGCTGCACCACCTGTATTGGCAACTCGGGTCCGATCCAAAGGGAAATCAGCGAAGCGATTGCCGAAGGCGATCTTGTTGCCACTTCGGTGCTGTCAGGCAACCGCAACTTTGAAGGCCGCATCTCGCCCGACGTGCGCGCCAACTATCTGGCTTCACCGCCGCTGGTGGTGGTTTATGCTTTGGCTGGTACGTTGGACATCGACCTGACCTCGGAACCGATTGGACAGGATCAGGCCGGCAACGATGTCTACATGAAAGACATCTGGCCGACCCAAAGCGAAATCGCCGAATTGGTTGAGGCAACCGTGACCCGCGAGGCGTTCCAGTCGAAATATGCCGATGTCTTCAAAGGCGACGAGAAATGGCAGGAGGTCGAGGTTCCACAACAGGAAACCTATGATTGGCCACCGACGTCAACCTACATTCAAAACCCTCCCTATTTCCAAGGCATGGGGCCTGAGCCGGGCACAATCTCGAATATCGATGGTGCAAAGGTTCTGCTGATCCTGGGTGACATGATCACCACCGACCATATCTCGCCCGCCGGTTCGTTTGCGACAACGACACCTGCCGGGAAGTATCTGACCGATCGTCAGGTTCAGCCGCGCGAATTCAACTCGTATGGCTCACGCCGTGGCAACCACGAGATCATGATGCGCGGCACCTTCGCCAATATCCGCGTCAAGAACGAGATGCTGGATGGCGTCGAAGGCGGTTATACAAAAGGCCCGGATGGTGAACAAACCTCGGTCTACGAAGCATCGATGGCCTATCAGGAGCAAGGCACCCCGCTGGTCGTCTTTGGCGGCGAACAGTACGGTGCAGGTTCGTCACGTGACTGGGCGGCCAAGGGCACAGCTCTGCTTGGCGTCAAGGCAGTGATCGCCGAGAGTTTTGAGCGCATCCACCGTTCAAACTTGGTGGGCATGGGCGTCATACCGTTCGAATTCACCGATGGTGATACCCGCAAGACACTGGGTCTGAAAGGTGATGAGACCGTATCGATCCACGGGTTGGATTCAGTTGAGCCCTTGCAGGAAGTGCCCTGCACCATCATTTACGGAGATGGTACCGAAAAGACGATCACCCTGAAGTGCCGCATCGATACCGCGCCCGAGATCGAATACATCGAAAACGGCGGTGTGCTGCAATACGTGCTGCGCAATCTCGCAAAAGCGTCATAAATCAGCAGGTTGATATCCAACCTCAGCCCCCGGCCCTGCGCCGGGGGTTTTGTTTTCTGGCCATTTATTCAAAAATCTGAAACTGTTGAGCAAGACAGTCTTCGGAATTTCATCACCATGAAAAAGCCCAACGCCCTATTGGTTTGCTCGCTTAGCGTCATCGCCGTGATCGGGATCTGGGGCGTCGTCGATATCGAAAGCTTGGTGACTTGGGCCAATATCATCGTGCAACAAACCTTCCACAGTCGCGGTTGGTTCGTGATGCTCGCGGCCTCAGGCATGTTGATCGGGTGTTTAGTTCTGGCCTTTTCGCCATATGGCAAAATCCGTCTGGGCCGGGATGATGAAGAGCCCGAGTTCTCGACCGCCACCTGGATCTCAATGCTGTTCTCCGCAGGAATGGGCGTTGGACTGCTGTTCTGGGCGGTCGCCGAGCCCTTGACCCATTTCAACTTCATCTCGGGCATGGCACCCGACTATGTCGCCGCGCAGCAGGCCATGCTGGCAACAAACTTCCATTGGGGCCTGCACGCATGGGCGATTTACGGTTCGACCGCGCTGACCATTGCTTATTTCAGCTTTCGGCGCGGGACAGGCATGATGGTCAGTGCACCGATCAAAAGCCTATTCCCAGGAGAACGCTGGGCCGAGCGGGTCGGGTGGCTGTCGGATTTCATGGCCATTGTTGCAATCTCTATCGGTGTTGGCGGTTCAATGGCCATGGGCGTGTTCCAGGTTGCGGACGGGATTGCGGTTCTGGGTGGCCGGGAAACGGTTGGTGCCCTTCTGATCGGCGTTGTTTTCCTGGCGATGGTCGCAGCCTACATCCCTGCTCTGTTGATCGACCTTGGCCAAGGCATGGCGCGCTTGTCAAATGCGGCAATGCTGATCGCGATCTGCCTTGTGGCCTATACAGTGGTCCTCGGCCCCACCGAGTATCTATTGAATACCGTGGTTCAAGGGTTCGGCGATTACGTCACCAATGTCATCCCTCGGGGCTTTCAGACCTTCACCTTCTTCGGCGATGACGTCACCAAATGGTTCAGCGACTGGACCCTCACCTATATGGTCTGGTGGATCGCCTGGGGACCTTTTGTTGGTGTGTTTGTCGCGCGTATCTCTCGCGGTCGCACGATCCGGGAATTCGTGATCGGAGTACTCTTTGCGCCCACACTGTTCTCGATCCTTTGGTTCGGTGCCTTCGGCGGCATCGGTCTGTTCGAGGCGCTCAACGGTGCCGGAGAACTGCTGGCCTATACGCAAACAAACATCGAGCGTGTGACCTTCGCCCTGCTCGACCGTTTGCCCTTATCGCAGATCACAATACTTGCAACCGTAGCGGCGGCGTTTCTGTTCATCGTAACCAGCGTTGTAAGCGCGGCCTTTGTGCTGGGTACATTCTCGTCCCAGGGGGATGAAAACCCGCCCCCGCGCGTGCGGCTGATCTGGGGTGCATTGCTGGGCTTGTTGAGTGTCGCGATGATCCTGTCGGGTTCGGTGGAATCGGTCAAAGTCCTGATCTCACTCGGGGCGCTGCCCTTTGTGTTCATCTCGGTTCTGCTGATGGTCTGCCTGTTCCGAGGGCTACGAGAAGAGGGGCTGAGCCATGCTGATCGGTGATCTGACGGATACGCTTATGAATCTGACCACTTTTGCATTCATCGGCGCGCTGATCTGGATTTTGGTCCGTAAGTAACGGCTTGAATCCCAGCCGTTTTACCGATTTCCTACGATTATGGACAAAGTCGCATTGATAACCGGCGGTGCACGCGGAATTGGGCGTGCAATCGTCGAAGACCTCAGCCGTGATCACCGCGTCGCGTTTACTTGGTTGTCGAGTAAACCCACGCCCGAGCTACTGGGTGGGGATGTTCTGGCCATACGCTCTGATCTATCTGCGCCCGACCAGCCGGCTAGCGTGATTTCGCAGGTGATCGAGAGGTTTGGACGGCTGGATGTGATCGTCAACAATGCCGGCCTTGTGAAATCTACCCCCAAAGAGGAATTTCGGGCCGAGGACCACCGCGCCATTCTGGATTTGAACCTGCTGGCCCCCGCCGCATTGTTGGCTGCTGCGCTACCACATCTGAAACGCGACGCCTCAATCGTCAGTATCTCATCCATGAACGCGGTCTTACCGCCTCGAGATGCGGTGACCTATGGGGCAAGCAAGGCCGCCCTGAATCTATGGACCCATGCCATGGCAAAGGAGCTTGGGCCAAAGGGGATACGCGTTAATGCAGTCGCGCCGGGTGCGATCAACATCCCCGAAGCGCCCCGGTCTGAGGAGTTGACCGCGCTGTTTATCAAAGAAACCGCTTTAGGTCGCGCGGGAAAGCCCGAGGATATCGCCAAAGTCGTCAGGTTTCTGGCGTCCGATGCCGCATCCTTCATCACTGGTGAGGTTCTGGGCGTCACCGGTGGCTATCGCTTATGAGCCACCTGCGGCTTTCTCAAGCGCTGGGCGGATCGTGCTTTCGATCACCCGCTGAGTGACCGGACCAGCCCAGCGCAGGATGATCGTGCCCTCACCGTCGATCACATAGGTTTCGGGCACACCGTAGACGCCCCAGTCCAGCCCCATTCGGCCCTGTTCATCCCGACCGATACCGGCATAGGGATCGCCCAGTTCAGCAAGAAATCCTTCGGCGTTGTCCAGTTGATCTTTGTAGTTGATACCATAGACGGGGATACCCTCGTCAGACAGAGCCTGCAGATTGGGGTGTTCGACGCGGCATGGTGCACACCAACTGGCCCAGTAGTTGACCAGCTTGACCTCGCCATCACGCAATGTGGCATCATCGAAGCCCGGTTTGCCCGCGAACTCGGTCAGTACAACCGGCGGCGCTGGCTGACCCTCGCGCGCTGAGGGCAAGGCGTTGGGGTCGTCACGGAACATGCCGATGCCCGCGAGCACAGCGAAGGCGCCGAAAATCAGCGGAGGCGCGATCATCAGGGGCGAAATCTTAGCCATTGCGTGACATCCTTTGTTCAACCTTCTCCATCTCGGCCCGTACCTTACGGCCCCGGATCACGCTGAAACCCACCAATGCGATCAGAAGTCCGATTGATACGACATAGGACCACAAGACGGTATCGGCATATTTTCCAAGATCAGGGATCATCCGCTCACCCTTTCACGCGCCATAAGCGCCTTGGTCCGGCGGGCGCGAATTTCTGTGCCCGTACGATAGAAGACCAGCGCAATGAACAGCAGTACAAAGCCGATGATGCAGAGCAGCAGTGGATAGAAGTAGATATTGCTTACCTTCTCCTCAGTATCCGTGCCTGTGATCGCCCCGGCGCGCATCACCGAAGCCCCCTGATGCAGCCCCTGATTCCAGAAGTTCACCGCATACCGGCTGAGGAACGCAAAGACAGAACCCACAAGGCAAAGGACCGAGGTCAGGTCCGCCGCTGTATCCGGATCTTCGATCGCTTCCCAAAGCGCGACATAACCTAGATAGAACAGGAACAGGATCAGGAACGATGTCAGGCGCGGGTCCCAGGCCCACCATGTCCCCCACATGGGCTGCCCCCAGATCGCTCCGGTGGCCAATGCGATCAGCGTCATCACGATGCCAATGGGCGCAGCGGCACGGGCAGCCAGCGCACTGACATGGTGGCGACGCACCAACCAGACCAGCGAAGTTGCCAGCATCATCAGCCAGCAATTGATCGCCATCAACGCGGCGGGCACATGCAAATAGATGATCTTTACGGTCGAGCCTTGCTTGTAGTCATCCGGGGTGAAGAAAAAGCCCCAGATCAATCCGACGACCAGACAAAGACCTGAGCTGATCCAGAAGAACGGAAGGACCCGTTCGCTGGTCGCGAGGAACTTACGCGGGTTGGCGTATTCCCAAAGGGCATTGGCTTTGGCTGCGATTGTCATGGGCTCTATCTAGTCCGAGTCGGCGTGGTTCTCAATTGACCTCAGTCAAGCTTTGTGGCCATCACCTAAGATTGATGCGCAGTACCGCTGCGCTGGCAAAGGGTAAAAGTGCGACCGTTGCGGCGGTAATCCCTGCCAGCATTAGCAGGGGCGTTTGCGTCTCCATGCCTGTCGCACCGCGTCGGGCGACCTCGGCTCCGAAGATCAAAGTCGGCACGTAGAGCGGCAAAACCAGAAGCGACAGTAGCAGACCGCCCCGTTTTAGACCAACAGTAAGGGCCGCGCCAAAGGTGCCGATAACGCTCATCGCCGGAGTACCGAGGAGCAGTGAGATCACTAGCCACGAAAACCCGGGTACAGGCAGGTTTAGCAACACGCCTAGGAACGGCGCGGCCAGAACCAGCGGCAATCCGGTGGTTAGCCAATGGGCTAGCGCTTTGACGGTAACAACCGATTCCAACGGAAGCGGCGCGGTCGCGAGCAGATCAAGCGAGCCGTCTTCCCAATCCAGCGCCAGAAGGCGATCAAGTGACAGCAGACACGCCAAAAGCGCGCCAAGCCAAAGAACGCCCGGAGCGATGGTCGAAAGCAGCGAAGATTGCGGGCCAACCGAGAATGGCACCAGAACGGTGACGATCAGGAAGAAAGCAAGACCGAGACCAAAGCCACCCCCCGCACGGAAGGCCAATTTCAGATCACGCAGCAATAAGGCGATCACAAGAAACCTCCGTCGAAATCGTCGATGGGCTTGGGCTTGGCCTTGTTGGGGCCAACGTCCAGAACCTCTCCGTCCAAGCCAAGATCAATATGGGTCGCGATCAGGGCCGAACCACCCTGCCCCAGATGCGCGCGCACCGCATCCGCAAACATCTGCACGGCGTGACGATCCAGCGAGACCGTCGGCTCGTCCAGCATCCAGATCGGGCGGCCAGTAACCAACATACGCGCCAATCCCAGACGCCGTTTCTGCCCCGCCGAAAGGTTGCCCGCATGGCGGTCAGCCAACTCGTTCAGCTCAAACGCATCAAGGGCGTGCTGGATATCACGGGTGCCAAAGACCGACGCCCAGAAGTTGAGGTTTTCGACAACGGTCAGGGTCGGTTTTAACCCGTCGGAATGGGACGCGTATGCGATCTGTTCTTCTGCCCCGTCGATTTGCCCTGCCAGCGGCGGTTGCAGGCCCGCAAGCGTACGCAGTAATGTTGTCTTTCCGATTCCATTCGGCCCCCGCAGGATCAGCGCCCTTCCTGCCTCAAGCGAGAAGCTCAGCCCTTCGAGCACGGGAACTCCGCCGCGTGCGATGGCCAGATCGGTTACCTTTAAAGTCATGAAGCCCGCTTAGCGGATTGTGCGTGTGGGCAAAAGGTCGGAATTGCCGCAGAGCGGCTGGTCGGGTCGCAGTGAGGGGCCAGCCCCTCACACTCCCCAGGATATTTTTAGCCAGAGCAAGAACAGATCCTCAGACCGGGATCAGCGCAAGCGCAACGCGGCGGCCTTCGGAAAGCAGCACGTTGTAGGTGCGGCAGGCCGCCGGAGAGTTCATGATTTCGACACCCAGACCTGCCTCTTCCAATGTGGTGCGCAAGTCGGCTGGGATGTGGGTCAGTTCTTTGCCCGTACCGATGAACAGAACATCGACATGTTCGGACAAGGCCAGCAGGGTCTGGGCGTCGGGGTAACCCGCCCAAGCCGATGTACCGGTGGGGCCGGTCAGGACTGCCCCATCATGAACCTCCCCGCCTATCCGAAAGAACCCGGGGCCATAGCCATCAACCGGCTGAGCATTTGTATATGTGATCTCGTTCAGGCGCATGTGCAGGGTTCTAGCCCCAAAGCGGCAGGCCGGACAAGGCCGCTGTTGCAATCACCAGATAGGCTGCGGCGCGGTAGAGGTTCTCGTACTCGGGTCGGAACATCCAGCCCCCCAGCCAGTTGCCCGCGATGTTGGGAACCGCAAGCGCAAGGCCCAATCCGATGCTCGCGATCGAAAGACGCCCCATCCCACCGAGATATCCAAGGATCAGCAAATCGAAAGCAAACAGGAACAGTAGGATCGTCGCGCGGATGATCTCAACCGGTAAGGGCCGTGACATATAAAACAGGATGACAGCAGGCCCCGGTATCCCGGCTACCCCGCCCAGTAGCCCTGCAGCCCCGCCGATCGCAGCAACCATGCCACGCGATACCGCTCCCCGGTAGCGCAGACCAAAAACCAGAACGGCCAGCATCGACAATGAAATCAGGCTGACGATATAGCGAAACACTTCGGGATCGGTCCGGGTTAGCAGCCATAAGCCAACCGGTAGAAGTAGCGCGCACCCGACCAAAAGGCGCATCAGATCTGCCTTGTCAACAACCGTCCCTGCGCGGCGCAGGTTCGGGATCGGGCCAAATATGTCCATGACCGTCAGCGCGATGATGGCACCGAAGGGGCCAAGATACGGGCTGGCGATGGGCAGGAAGATCAGGGCAGTCCCAAAGCCGGAGAACCCGCGCACGATGCCCCCAACAAAGGCGGCGAAAATAATAACGGCCAGACCGGTTGGGGTCTGGCCGAAATACTCAGGCATCAATGTTGGCAAACTGGTTGCCCGCCGTATTCGACGGCTTCGACCAGTCGCGCTTGACCCCCAGCCACAGCAGGATGGTCGAGGCCACGAAGACCGACGAATAGGTCCCGACGATCACGCCCCAGATCATCGCGAAGACAAAGCCTCGGATCACGTCTCCGCCCAGTACATAGAGCGAGATCAGCGCCAGCAGCGTGGTCACAGAGGTCATCACCGTCCGGCTGAGCGTTTCGTTGATCGAGATGTTCAGCACCTCTTTGAGGTCTTTCTTCTTGTACTTCCGCAGGTTTTCGCGAACCCGGTCGAAGACGACCACGGTGTCGTTCAGCGAATAGCCGACGATAGTCAGTAGAGCGGCGATGATCGCCAGGTCAAAACGGATTTGTAGTTCCGAGAAGATGCCGATTGTCAGGATCACGTCATGCACCAACGCGGCGACCGCCCCGAGTGCGAACTGCCATTCGAACCTGAGCCAGATATAGACAAGCACTGCGCCAATCGCCAAGGCGACCGCAATGACCGCGGTCTGGATCAACTCACCCGAAACCTTGGGGCCAACCGATTCTACCGAGACGAACTGGATATCCGGCGCGGCAACGGTCAGCGCTTCTTCGACGGCTGTGACGGTTGCGGCCGCCACCGCTTCGGCCCCGTCCTGTGCCTGAATGCGGATCATCGCGACGTTTTCATCCTCGCCAAAGGTGGGATCAAAAATCTCGGTGATAGTCACATCGCCAAGCTCTAGCGGCGCGATGGCGTCGCGATAGGCGCCGACGTCGATCTCTTGCGCGCTTTGGGTCCGGATCGTGGTGCCGCCGCGAAAGTCGATGCCGAAGTTCAGCCCTTGCAGCAGGAATGACGTGAATGCGATCACCATCATCAAACCCGAGATGCCCAGCCAGACCTTCCAACGGCTAAAGAAATCGAACGAGGTGTTTTGGGGTACGAGTTTCAGTCTCATGTCAAACCTCGATCGTTTTCGGACGGCGGCGTTCGAACCACATCACGATCATCAGACGCGTCACAAAGATCGCGGTGAAGACCGAGGTCAGAATACCCAGACCAAGCGTAATGGAGAAGCCGCGCACGGGACCACTGCCCATGGCAAACAGGATGGTTGCGGTAATGAATGTGGTCACGTTTGCGTCCAGAATGGCCGAAAGCGCTTTTTCGTATCCCAGCTCGATGGCACGCGCCGGACCTTTGGCAGATTTCAGTTCCTCGCGGATACGCTCGAAGATCAGCACGTTGGCGTCAACTGCCATGCCGACGGTCAGCACGATACCCGCGATCCCGGGCAAGGTCAGCGTGGCGCCGATCAGTGAGAGCAGGCCAAACAAAAGCCCCACGTTCAGGATCAGCGCAATATTGGCGAAGATGCCGAACAGGCCGTAGCTTAGAGCCATGAATACCAACACGGCGACAAAGGCCACGATTGTCGCGACTTTGCCTGCGTCGATACTGTCCTGACCCAGCTCAGGGCCGATGGTGCGCTCTTCGAGGAAGTCCAGACCTGCAGGCAAGGCACCTGCGCGCAGCAGAACGGCCAAATTGGTGCTTTCTTCAACTGTGAAGTTGCCAGTGATGATGCCCGAACCACCTGGGATATGGCTTTGGATTACAGGGGCCGAGATCACCTCGTCATCCAGGACGATAGCAAAGGGTGCGCCAATGTTTTCTAGCGTGTAATCGCCGAATTTGCGCGCGCCAGAGGTGTTGAACCGGAAGCTGACCGCAGGGCGGCCGTTCTGGTCGAAGGATGGCTGCGCGTCGACCAATTCTTCACCGGTCACGACGGGTGCGGCGTCCAGAGTGTAGTACACACCATCTTCATCGATCGATGGCACAAGCTTCTCACCAACGCCCGGAATGGCATCCGGGTCAGTCCCGCGCCCAACGACAGGATTGAACGTCAACTGTGCCGTCGTGCCGATAATCTCTTTGAGCTCCCCGGCGCTGCCGATGCCGGGCACCTGTATCAGGATACGATCAGCGCCCTGACGCTGGATCGTTGGTTCGCGTGTGCCAACCTCGTCGATCCGACGGCGGATGATCTCAAGGGACTGGCGCACGGTGCGGTCATCCGAAGCAAGCTTTTCGGCCTCGGACAGTTGGACAACGATAGTGTCCCCCTCAGCGCGGGCCTCTATATCTGTTGCCCCTGCCCCGGTCAGCGTCTGCACCTGTCGGGCTAGACCGCGCACAACCTCTAATGCGCGGGACATGCCCTCGGGTTGGCTGATGCGCACGCGAATCTCGTCAGGCGCCGAATCCTGACGGCGGATCGTGCCGACCGTCGCGCGTTCATCACGCAGCGCGTCGCGGATTTCGGGCCACATCGCCTCCATCCGGGATTCGTAGACATCATCAACCTTGACCTCGGCAAGCAAATGCGCGCCGCCGCGCAAGTCGAGCCCGAGATTGACCAGAGACGACGGCAGCCAGTTCGGCCATTGCGCGGCCTCGGCCTGCATTTCAGGTGTATCAATGCCCAGCTCAATCGCAGCCTTGGCATCGTTAGATTGTTCTACGCGCGTATAAAACGCATTCGGCAGGGCAAGGAACAGACCGATCACACAGACCGACCAGATCAGAACCCGCTTCCAGGAATCAATTTGCAGCATTACCCTGCCTTTTCAAGGAATTGTCGCGCGAAGTTACTTCGCAGGTTCGGTCTTGTTCAGAACCTGAGCGATGGTCGATTTCACCACGCGAACCTTAACGCCCTCGGCGATCTCGACTTCGATCTCGTTATCGCCTTCCTTGACCTTCGACACCTTGCCGATCAGCCCGCCTTGGGTGACAACCTGATCGCCCCGGCGCACGGCTTCGACCATGGCCTGATGTTCCTTCATCTTTTTCTGCTGCGGACGGATCAGCAGAAAATACATAATCGCGAAGATCAGGATCAGCGGGAGAAACTGGGCGATTGCGCCACCTTCCATGGGATATTCCTTTGTTCTGATGATGCAGAGAGCTCTCTGCAAAGTTTGCGGGAACCTATGCTTTGAAACATGGGTTTGCAAGCAAACCTGGCCCCATTTCGACCATCGGGTTCAAAGGTTTGCTGCCGGACGTTGCAGATATGTTCTAGGCAGACCCTTCCAGTCAGATATAGTCCTGTGGCAGGAGGCCTAATGATTCAATCAATCCAGACCCTTGGCGCGTTTGTTCGCCTGATGCTCGTGACAGCCTGTTTAGGTCTTCTGGCGTCGCCCGTATGGGCACAGAACGCCACTAGCGAAGAGCCTGCTATAGAAGACACTGAGTCAGAGATTTTTCAGGCTCCGGTTATCGTTGACGGCGACACCTTGTTTCACCTGCGCGGCTCCAGCGCACTGCCCGCACCGGAACGGGCCGCGGGTGTACAGAACAAGATAATCGAAATCGCCGAGGCCTCAGACGCCGAGCAGGTCTCTATAACCTTCGAGGACTCAGAGTTCGGCATTCGAATCTTTGCCGATGGTGTTCAAGTTTCGATCGTGACCGATGCCGATTCCGAGCTTGAGCAGATGGACTTGAACGTTCTCAGTTTGTTGCACGGCGACGCTATTAAACAATCCATTGAAAGCTATCGCGCAAACCGCACCGAACAGGCGCGTGTTTCGGGTGCCATCGAAGCCTTAGCATGGACAGCTGGATTCGCGCTTTTTGTCGTCGTTATCCTGTGGCTGCACCGGCGCATTCGCCGCCGTACGCTGAAACTGGTCAAGCGTTACCTCAAGGATGTCGAAACCGCGACCGCCAAAAGTGTTCAGGCCGAGGCCATCGCCGCGTTGATCCGGTATGCTCTGAATTTTGTCCTGCTGGTGATCTTTTTCCTCGGCTTCTACTACTACCTCTCCTTCGTTCTGCTTGCCTTTGCCGAGACGCGCTATTTCGCGCAACTCCTGCTGACCTACTTGACCGAGCCGGTCCTGCTGATCTTCAAAGGAATCCTCAGCTACATCCCAAACCTGATCATGTTGATACTGATCGCATGGATAACGCTGTATATTATCCGGGGCATGCGTGTGTTCTTTGACGCCGTCGAGGCGGGAACCTTTGACATGGGCGATTTTGAAAGCCACTGGGTGAACCCGACCTTCAACATCGCCCGCGTCGTCGTTATCCTGATCGCTCTGGTCTTTGCTGTCCCTTACATCCCCGGATCAGATTCGGCGGCGTTTCAGGGGCTGACGATTCTGGTTGGTGCCATGCTGTCGCTGGGCGCAAACTCGGTCGTGTCGAACATGCTGGCGGGGCTCTTCGTGATCTATCGCCGCTCAACCTCGATTGGGGATCGGATCCAGATCGGGGACCATATTGGCGATGTGGTGCAGATCAAGTTGATGGAGACGCATCTGAAGTCCATCAAGAATGAACTGATCTCGATCCCGAACGCCCAATTGATGAATTCGGACGTGGTGAATTTCTCAAAAAGAACAGACGGTAGCGGGTTGCTGCTGCATACGACCGTCGGGATTGGCTATGAAGAGCCGCCCGAAAAGATCGAAGCGATGCTGATCGAGGCAGCCCATCGCACCAAGGGAATCAAGGCCAAGCCCGAACCCTTTGTTTTATGGACCGCATTGGCCGATTACGCGATCAACTATCAGATCAATGGTTATACCACTCGGGGCAGTATCATCCCGAAAATCCGCTCGGACTTACATCGCAACATCGTGGCCGTGTTCAATGAGAATAACGTGCAGATCATGACACCTTCGTACATGGCCGACCCGCCCGAGCCGAAGATCCCAGCCGAAGAGTGGGATGGCCATCTGGCACATGAAACACATGAGGACGCGGATAAGTCGTAACCGGTGCTACACCCTGCCATTCAGATGGTGCATAAGCGGATTCAGTGATTCACGCAGTTAAGGATCTGAACCATGCACGACATCCGCGCCATACGCGAAAACCCAGCCGCCTTCGACGCCGCCCTTGCGCGCCGTGGGGACGCGCCGGTGTCGTCAGACTTGCTGAGGCTGGACGAAAGCCGCCGCGCCAAGATTCTGGCTGCTGAGACAGCGCAGGCCGAGCAGAACAAGGCCTCCAAAGAGGTTGGCGCTGCCAAAGGGCGCGGGGATGAAGCTGAATTCGAACGCCTGCGCGCTCTGGTCGCCGAGAAAAAGGCCGAAGTGGCCCGGATGCAGACCGAGGCCAAGGATCTGGACGCTCTGCTGGCCGACCAGCTGATCCGCATCGCGAACCTGCCCGCCGAGGATGTGCCCGAAGGCGCGGATGAGAACGACAATGTCGAAATCAACCGCTGGGGCACACCACGCGAATTGGATTTCGCGCCGAAAGAGCATTTTGAAATCGATGCCGTTCAGAATGGCATGGATTTTGAGACGGCTGCCAAACTCTCCGGCTCGCGCTTTGTGCTGCTGTCGGGCGGCGTCGCTCGCATCCACCGCGCTTTGGCGCAGTTCATGCTGGACACGCATATCAATGAGAACGGGCTGACCGAGGTCAACGGCCCGGTTCTGGTTCTCTCGGAAATGATGCAGGGCACCGGCCAGTTGCCGAAGTTTGGCGAGGACAGCTATCAAACCCGCGAAGGCTGGTGGCTGATCCCGACTTCCGAGGTTTCACTGACCAACATCGTCAACGACACGATGATCGAGGAAAGCTATCTTCCCCGCCGCTATACCGCCCATTCCCTGTGCTTCCGGTCCGAGGCTGGATCGGCGGGCAAGGACACACGCGGGATGCTGCGGCAGCACCAGTTCGAAAAGGTCGAGATGGTCTCGGTCACCCATCCGGACAAGTCGGATGATGAACAGAAACGTATGCTGCGCTGCGCCGAAGGCATTCTCGAAAAGCTGGGCATCCCCTATCGCACCGTGATCTTGTGCACCGGCGACATGGGCTTTGGTGCACGACGCACTTACGACATCGAGGCGTGGCTGCCGGGCCAGAACACTTATCGCGAGATCAGCTCGGTCTCGACATGCGGGGATTTTCAGGCGCGCCGCATGAATGCGCGCTTCCGGCCCGAGGCCGGGGGAAAGCCAGAATATGTCCATACCCTGAATGGTTCGGGCCTGGCCGTGGGGCGCTGCCTGATAGCTGTGTTGGAAAATGGTCAGAACACGGATGGGACGGTCACCCTGCCCGAGGTTCTGGCACCCTATCTGGGCGGCAAGCTAACCCTTCAAACCAACGGCACGCTGACTTAAAAAAAACCGGCGCATTCAGGCGCCGGTTCCCGATCGGATAAGGCGGAGAAGTATCACTTCTTCGCCTTTTTCTTATCTTTCTTCTTTCCGGGCTTCTTGTCGGACTTCTTCTTATCGTCCTTCTTTTTGGCGTCCTTTTTCTTAACGTCTTTTTTGGGCTTCTTGTTTTTCTTACCCTTCTTGGCCTTTTCCTTGACCTTTTCCTTGGCTTTGGAAAACACCGCCTCCATTTCAGACTTCTTCTTGGCCGCCTTTTCAGCCTTGGCCTTGGCTTTCGCCTTTTTCTTTGCCTTGGCCTCGGCAGCGGCCTGTTCTGCCGCCGCGCGCTCCTTTGCCGCCTTACGCTCGGCCTCGGCCTTGTTCGCAGCCGCATTGCTTTTGGCTGTCGCGCGCTGCACAGCCGATTTCCGCTCTGCAGGCTTGCGGGTAGCAGCGCGACGCGCGGGCTTGGGCTTGGCACCGACGACTTCTTTCGCAGCCGCGATCAGCTTAGCTGCGCGGGTGGAACCGACGCGCGGGGTGCCGGACAGATCTTCCGGTTTGGCCTTGGCAATGGCTTCTGCTGTTTTGTAGCCCTTTGCATTCAATGCCTTAGCAAGCGCTGGCCCTACGCCACGCACCTCAGTAACTGCGGTCATTTCGTTTCCTTTCGTTAACTCCCCCAGATTGTAAATGCACAGCACATACGTTCCTGAGAGAGCGCCAATTCAAGAATTAGATAGGAGGTTACCCGCTTTCGGCCAGGCGATGGCCTGCAGTTCGGCTGGGAAATGGGACAAGTCTTTTGGCGTCTTCATCCCATAGTTTCAGATTCAGCGCTGCCACTGCCTCGGGAAACTTGATCCGTCGCGGTGTATATTCTGGCGGCAGGTTATAGTGGCACGCGCGCAGCCGGTAAGATGGGATGCGGGCATTGAAATGGTGGATGTCATGCAATGTGATGCAGGCCACCGCATTATCGAACCACCAGCCGAAATCCAGCGCCGAGGACCCCTCCAACGCAGCCAGCTTTGGATCCAGCTCGGGGCGGCGATCCCAGTAGGTATCTTCGAAATTGTGCTGCAAATACACCAGGAACACCCCAAGCATCCCGCCCAGCAGCGAAAACACCAGCCAGACCAGAATGCCGGTGGCACCGGCGATCAAATACAGCAGTCCCAAAAACACAACAATCGAGAGGTTGTGCAGCACCACGCCCATCACACCGAACCGCACGGTGTTCTTTGGCCAGCGATAGCGGATGAAGTATGTGAACAGCGCGCCAACCGGCACTAGAATGAAGGGATTCCGATACAGTCGGTAAAACAAACGCTTTTTCCAATCCGCCTCGTTCCATTCGCGCAGCGTCATGGTGTGGATTTCACCGGTCTCGCGATGCTCGAGGTTGCCGATTCCGGCGTGATGCAGATTGTGGTTCTGCTTCATCACCTCGAACGGGGCAAATGTGAAGGGCGATAACCCATGGCCAGCCCATTCGTTCTGCTCGCGCGTCTCGAACAACGAATGGTGCCCGCAATCATGCTGCAGGACATAGAGACGCACGGCAGAGAAGGCAAAAACGATCCCCGCCGGGATCATGATGTACCAGCGGTCGACATAGGTGATCGCCAATGTAAGCGATGCGAAATACACCGCGAATGTTCCGAAATAACTGAGCGCGGCAAGCTTGTTGTCCTGCACCGCGTATTGTCTTGTATATTCTCTCAGATCCATCACGCCCGCTCCCCACGGAGGTCGACCAATCACAAATTCGAAATTAAGTGCGGAAATCCCGCAAACAAGCAGCACGTGCAAAACAAATGCACGCGCTTGAATGCTAGCGCGCAGAAACGGGGCTGTCACGCCCCCTCTCTGAAAATGCTGGAAATTAGCGCAGTTACGCCCGTCCCTTGAGATGCTTGGCCAGTGCGCCTGCGTTTTTCTTGCGCCGCCCTTTGTAGGGGTTCTTGTCCCCTTGCCCGCGCAAAGTCAGGCGGATAGGGGTGCCCGGCATATCAAAATCCTCGCGCAGGCCGTTGACCAGATAACGCGAATAGCTGTCAGGCATCTTGTCAGGGTGCGAGCACATGACCACAAACCCGGGCGGGCGGGTCTTGGCCTGCGTCATATACCGCAGCTTGATCCGGCGCCCCTGCGGGGCTGGCGGCGGGTGCTGTTCCAGCATGGCGGTCAGCCAACGGTTCAGCGCAGCGGTCGGCACGCGGCGGTTCCACACGTCATGGGCACGCAATATCGCGGCGCGCAAACGTTCCAAACCGCGGCCTGTTTTAGCGGAGACTGTGATCAGCGGCGCTCCACGCAACTGCGGCAGCAGACGTTCGAAGGATTCTTTCAGATCGCGCAGCTTTTCCTGTTTGTCTTCTTCGATGTCCCATTTGTTGACGGCGACGACCACAGCACGACCCTCACGTTCGGCCAGATCGGCAATGCGCAGGTCCTGTTGCTCGAATGGGATAGCCGCATCCAGCAACACGACGACGACCTCGGCAAACTTGACTGCGCGCAGCCCGTCGGAAACCGAGAGTTTCTCAAGCTTCTCCTGCACCTTGGCCTTCTTCCGCATCCCGGCGGTATCAAAAATCCGCATCGGGGTGCTGTCCCCATCAGGGTCGGCCCAGTCGATCCGCAAGCTGATCGCGTCGCGCGTGATCCCGGCCTCGGGGCCGGTCAGCAGTCGATCCTCGCCGATGATCTTGTTGATCAGGGTGGATTTACCGGCATTCGGACGACCAACTACAGCGACTTGCAGGGGTTTGTCAGCGGTGATCAGCGGGGCTTCGCCTTCCCCGTCTTCGTCCAGCTCGATATCGGTTTGCGGCGTCTCTTCTATGCGCGCCTCTTCAGCCGCGTCAGCCAGTGGCATCAATTGCGCATAGAGGTCCGTCATCCCCTCGCCATGTTCGCCCGACAGACGCACCGGCTCGCCAAGGCCTAGGTTGTATGCTTCAAGCACGCCCGCATCAGCCGCGTTCCCTTCGGCCTTGTTCGCTGCCAAGATCACGTGTTTGGAGCGCTTACGCAGAATCTCGGCGAACATTTCGTCCGTGGGCGTCAAGCCCACCCGCGCGTCAATCATGAACAGGCAGACATCGGCCATGTCCACTGCACGCTCGGTAAGGCGGCGCATCCGACCTTGCAAGCTGTCATCGGTTGCGTCCTCAAGACCCGCCGTGTCGATCACGGTAAAACGCAGATCGCCCAGCCGCCCTTCACCTTCGCGCAGGTCACGCGTCACGCCGGGCTGGTCGTCGACCAAAGCCAGGCGTTTGCCCACAAGGCGATTGAACAGAGTGGATTTGCCCACATTCGGGCGCCCCACGATGGCGAGGGTCAGCGACATGATATTCAACTTTCAAGACTCAAGATGCGCCCTTTAACGCATCTTGTCGTCAACGGAAAGCGTGCAGTTCGCCCTTGGTCGACACAACATACAGCGTCTGACCCGCCACAACCGGTGCCGTGGTCGCGCCACCCGGCACTTCGACCTGATGCACCAGCGCTCCGTCGACGGGATTGAAGAAGCGCAGATAGCCGTCGTTCGAAGCCACGACAAGGCGTCCACCGGCCATGATCGGGCCGTAATGGGCAAAGATCGGACCCCGGCGGCCCGGCTTGTTCTTGACAAAGCCCGGCAGATCGATGGCCCAGACAGTCGAGCCATCGGCTGCATCCAACCGTACCAACTGGCTGCGATCACTGATCAGGAAAACACTGTTCCCCGCCGGCCAGACTGTGTCAACGGCCCCCTCCGGTGCTGTCCAGTTCCGCTCACCCGAATTCCCGTCGAACGAGACCGTGCGCCCCGAATGGTTGCCGATTATGACCGAACTACCCGACACCATGGGCCCGGCGGTCACATCCACGATCTGAGCTGCCGCTCGGCCCCGACGCCCGCCTGCAACGGACGCGTTCCAGCGTAAAATACCGCCCCGGCGGAATGTTGCCGCGACATCACCCGATCCAAAGGCAAAGACTGACAGGTCCGAGGCAATCACGGGAGCAGGTGCACCCAGAACGTTGCCGACGCTCGGCGTGCCTTCGATTTGCCAGATGATCCGCCCATCCTTGGTATTCACCGCCCAACCGGTTTCGTCCCCGGCCACCAGATAGAGTATGCCGCCGCTAACCAAAGGAGCACCGCTGCCAGTTGCATTCAGACGTTTCTGCCACCTTTGCGCCCCGGATTTCGCATCGAGCGCGGTCAACCTACCGAAACCCGACGAGACATAAAGCACACCGTCGGCATAGGCGAGCCCTCCGCCTGTGGCATCCCCGTCCTTTTCATTCGGCGGGATAAGGTTTGTGCTCCAGGCGACCTGCCCTTGGGGCGTAACAGCCGAGACAATTGCCCCGGAATCGAGCGTATATATCAGGCCACCAGCAACAACAGGGTCTGCGGTGATCCGCTGTTTTCGGCTATCGCCGGACCCAATGTTAGCAGACCAAATACGCTGCGGTGTGGCACTCAGCGCTGCGTTTGTAGTGCGGAAGGCGGGTGTTCCCGCGCTTTGCGACCAGTTGGCGTTGCGGCTTTGAGCCGGAATACTGATCGGTTTGGCGCCACGGGTTTCAACGGTTTCGTTGTCGATGGAGGCACGAATATCCTCACGCTCACCCGGCAGAATGACTTCGGGTTCCTGACAGGCGCTGAGAACGGTGAGCGCGGCTGCCGCAACCGGCAATCCGAAGCCTGAGAAATAACGTGATAGCATAATCTACAAACTCGCCTGTGATGTTCCGTTTCGCTGCCGGTTAACCCTGCTGGTTCGCCACGGGCTCGGGTTCGCCCCCAAGCGCGACGATCAGTTGAGCCGCGCGCTGTTGCAGATCGACGCTGGCCTCGGCGTCCTGGCGCAACGCCTGCAAACGGTCCAAAGCGGCTTGCGTATTGCCCTCGGCCACATCGATCAGGGCCAATTGTTCTTCGGCGAGCAGACGCAAAGGAGCACCAGGTATGGCCAGCGCTTCGAACTGTTGACGACGATCCGCCACTGGCATCGTGTCAGTTTGCAGTAGCAATGCCTTGAAACTTGCAATCGCGCGATAGATTTCAGGCAAATCCCCCTGCGTGGCGATCGCGTTCAGACTGTTCACCGCATCTTGCGCCGATCCGGCCTCG
The DNA here is from genome assembly GCF_056539785.1 of Ruegeria sp. B11. Lineage (NCBI taxonomy): Bacteria > Pseudomonadati > Pseudomonadota > Alphaproteobacteria > Rhodobacterales > Roseobacteraceae > Ruegeria > Ruegeria sp. B11. The sequence continues at coordinate 924,908 of NZ_JBQFVO010000001.1, forward strand.
GCCTGAGAGGCGGACAGCAACATGTTCAAAACCGCGTCACCGCCGACAGACGCAGCATCGATCGCCTGCAGGCTTTGTGCCCGTTCGGCCGATCCGTTTTCAGCCAGCGCCGACAGAATCGCATCACCCAGAGCCTCGGCCTGGTTGGTATCACGTGCTTTTCGGTATTCGTTGAACGCAGCGCCCCCGACAATGGCCACGACAGCCAGCACACCGACCCAGCCCCAACGGCGCAAAAGAAGGTACATGCGATCGCGGCGCACCTCTTCGGTGACCTCTTCAATAAAACTGTCGGCGTCGCTCATCCCTGCCCCCAGGCTTAAGTGTCCGGTTTTCTAGCGCCATGTCATACCCCGGCGATCAGGCCAAGCCAAGTGCCCGAATTCATACATTTGCCACCATGTGGGTGACCCTTGCGTAAAAAACTAAACCGAACTATTCAGTTCAGTATGGAAAAGACATGGCCACAGCCCCATTTTAAGGGATAGCGGCTAAAGCCGACCGCGCGAACAGATCTGGAGATTCTACCGCATGCGATTGATTTCATTCGTTAACGCCATTTTGGTTATTGTTGCGTTGTATTTTCTTGTTTTCGAGCGCGACGCGCTGTTTGCGTTTGCAGGTCGCGGAGACGAGCCATCCGAGACCGCGACCGAGGCCTCGGAATCGGTGCAATCACCGGACTCGATCGGCGTTGTCGTGCTGCGCTCGACTGCGCGCGAGATCGGCAGCGCCGTTCAATTACGGGGTCAGACCAAGGCAAACCGCCAGGTCGAGGTCCTTGCCGAAACCATTTCGACAGTCCTGTCCGAGCCCAAGCGCAAAGGAGCTTTTGTCGAAGCAGGAGATCTGCTGTGCGAGCTTGACCCCGGAACCCGGCCCGCGAGCCTGGCCGAAGCCATGGCAGCCAAGCTTGAGGCCGAAAGCCGCGTTCCCGAGGCCGAAGCGCGCCTGGAAGAAGCTCACGCCCGTTTGGCTGAAGCCGAAATCAATCTGAAAGCAGCCCGCAAGCTGTCGGAAACCGGGTTTGGATCAGAAACGCGCCGTATCTCAAGCGAAGCCGAAATGAGCACTGCCGAGGCCGGAATCAAATCCGCCGAGGCCGGTCTGGAAGCTACGCAAGCCGGGATTGAAGCCGCCACCGCAGCAGTAGCAGCCGCCCAGCGCGAGATTGATCGCCTGACCATCAGCGCACCGTTCAAGGGTCTGCTTGAAAGTGATACTGCGGAATTGGGCAGCCTGATGCAGCCCGGCTCGCTCTGCGCAACCGTCATCCAGCTCGACCCGATCAAGCTGGTGGGTTTTGTGCCTGAATCAGAAGTGAATCGGATCATTGTCGGATCGATGGCAACTGCGCAGTTGGTTACGGGTCTGCAGGTCGAGGGGCGCGTGACCTTCCTCAGCCGTTCGGCCGATGAAACCACGCGGACATTCGAGGTCGAGATCACAGTGCCAAACCCGGAACTGCTGATCCGTGACGGCCAAACCGCCAACATTCAGATCGCGGCCGAAGGGGTCAAGGCACATCTGCTGCCCCAATCCGCACTGACCTTGAACAATGAAGGTGAGCTTGGTGTTCGCACCGTGGTAGCCGACAATGTCGTTGATTTTGTTCCGATCCGCCTTCTGCGTGACACCGCTGATGGTGTATGGGTTGGTGGCCTGCCGGAAACTGCTGATATCATCGTGATCGGGCAGGAATTCGTCACACGTGGTGTGACGGTCGCGCCGACATACAGGGAAGTATCGCAATGACGGGTATCGTCAGTTGGGCCGCAAGCCGTGCCAGAATGGTGCTGGCTTTCATCGCGATTTCGCTGGTTATCGGCGGGTATGCTTATGTCGGGCTCCCAAAAGAGGGTGAACCCGACATCGATATCCCGATGCTCTTCGTGTCGGTGCAGTTTCCAGGGATTTCAGCCGAGGACAGCGAAAGCCTGCTGATCAGGCCGATGGAAACCGAGATGGCCGATCTCGACGGGTTGGACACGATGACGGCCACCGCCGCCGAGGGCTACGCAGGTATTCTGCTGGAGTTCGAGTTCGGTTGGGACAAATCCGCCACCATCGCGGATGTTCGCGATGCCATGAACACCGCGCAAGCTGATTTCCCTGATGGGGCTGAGCAATACACGATTACCGAGGTCAACTTCTCTGAGTTTCCCATCGTCATCGTTAACCTGACCGGCCCGGTACCAGAGCGTACAATGGCGCGCGTTGCCAAAGATCTGCAGGACGAACTTGAGGCGTTGGACGCAGTGCTGGAAGCTGGCATTGCCGGAAACCGCGATGAAATGCTTGAGGTCGTGATCGACCCGCTGCGGCTTGAGGCCTACAACGTCACGGCCGCCGAACTGATCAACGTTGTGCAAAACAACAACCAACTGATCGCTGCAGGTGAGGTCGAGACCGAACAGGGCACGTTCTCGGTCAAGATCCCGTCGTCATTTAAGACTGCTCAGGACGTCTATGGCCTGCCCGTAAAGGTCAACGGAGACCGCGTAGTCACCTTAGGCGAACTGGCCGAAATCAACTATACGTTTGAAGACCGCGCGGGCACGGCCCGGTTCAACGGCGAACCCACCGTCGCGCTGCAGGTGGTCAAGCGCAAAGGCTTCAATCTGATCGACACCGTTGCGCTGATCAAAGCCACTGTCGCCGAAGAACAGATCAAGTGGCCAGCCGAGCTGCAGGCCGCTGTTGATGTGGGCACCTCGAACGACCAAAGCCGCATCGTCGATTCAATGGTGCGCCAGCTTGAAGGATCGGTTCTGACCGCCGTCGCGCTCGTGATGATCGTGGTGCTGGCTTCGTTGGGAACACGCGCCGCGTTGTTGGTGGGTTTTGCCATTCCAACCTCGTTTCTGTTGTGCTTCGCCTTCCTCGCGATGATCGGGGTCACCATCTCGAATATGGTGATGTTTGGCCTGATCCTTGCCGTGGGCATGCTGGTCGATGGCGCCATCGTTGTTGTGGAATATGCCGACAAGCGCATTAAAGAAGGCGTTGGTCCGATGCACGCCTATGTCGAGGCGGCGCAACGGATGTTCTGGCCGATTGTTTCATCGACGGCCACTACACTGTGTGCATTTCTTCCGATGTTGTTCTGGCCCGGTATCCCCGGCGAGTTCATGAAGATGCTGCCCATCACGCTGATCTTCGTTCTGTCGGCCTCGCTGATTGTGGCACTGATCTACCTGCCGGTCGTGGGCGGTGTCTCGGGCCGTATGAGCCGCAGTTTCGAGCGCAGCTCGAACTGGCTGCGAGCCCGCACGCCTTGGTGGCTGCGAGTGCTTCTGGTACCGCCTTCACTATATATGATCTTCCTCGGCGCGATGCAGGTTTTGAACCCCAACTATCTGCTGCCCGGCGGTTCAATTGCTGGCGTGCTGCTGTTTCTGTTCGGCGCCTTTGCTGGGTCGGTCACGCTGAGTGCTGCCAAGATCGAACGCGCCCCGGATGAACATGTTCATACCGCTAAAGAGCACACGCCCTTCGGTTATGTGATCAAGTTCTTGGTCGGCAATCCGGTCATGCCGGTGGTGTCCATCGCAGTCGTCTTTGCGGCGGTGTTCTGGGTCGCATTCATCATATTCCCGCAAAACTCTCGCGGTGTTGAATTCTTCGTGGAAAGCGAACCGGAACAGGCCACGGCCTATGTCCGGGCACGCGGCAACCTGTCTCTGGCTGAAAAGGACGAAATGGTTCTTGAGGCCGAGCGCGTGATCAGCGAACACCCGGCGGTGATCAACGTATTTGCCTTTGCGGGCGAAGGCGGGCTCAATCAGAACAATGGCGGTGCAGAAGCCCCCGCCGACACAATTGGTCGCGTCCAGTTCGAGCTCATTCCTTGGGAAGATCGCCCAATCAGCTCTGAACAGATTACCGGTTGGTTCTGGGGACCGATTGCAGGTCTACTTGGCTTTGCAAAGGAAGAAGTCGCGGCGGAATATGACGGCAATTTTGTTCTGGACGAACTAACCGCAGAGCTGGCAACCCTTCCTGGCTTTATCGTTGATCTTCAGGCGCTGGAACAAGGTCCCGCTTCCGCCAAGCCCGTTCATCTGCGCATAAAAGGCGATAGCTGGGAGGATCTGACGGCCGCGACCGTCACAGCACGAGAAGCCTTTGACACCACACCCGGCTTGATCAAGATCGAGGACACCCTGCCCCTGCCCGGCATCGACTGGCAGATCGACGTGGACGTGGCCAAGGCGGGTCGATTCGGCGCGGACGTCGCAACCGTTGGCGCGATGGTACAGCTTGTGACGCGTGGCATCTTGCTGGGTGAAATGCGACCGGATTCAACCGATGAAGAGGTAGAAATCCGCGTCCGCCTACCTGATCAGGATCGCGTCCTGTCAACGCTGGATACGCTGAAAGTTCGCACACCGGACGGGTTGGTCCCCCTGTCGAACTTCGTCACCCGCAAACCCGTGGCTAAGCTCGCCGAGATCAATCGCGCGGATCAACAGCGCTACTATGACGTTAAAGCGGATGTCGAGCCTGGGCTGAGCAAGATCGTGACCACCGGTCCTGACGGTGCAGAGCTGCGTTTGGCAACCGTGCGCGCGATTGGTGAAGGTGCCACACCAACTGGCAGCACGATTACCAGCGCGGACGGGGCAGAGTTCGAACTCGTTCAACTAACGGGTGCCGAGAACGTGGGTGAAGTGCGGTCCGCCATCGAAAGCGGTGACGCTCGGTTTGCCCTGATCAATCCGAACGAACGAATTGCCGTGCTGACCGAGTGGCTGGAAACCGATCCTTTTGGTCGCACCATCACTTGGGAATGGACCGGCGATCAGGAGGATCAGGCTGAAAGCCAGGCGTTCCTGTCCAGCGCATTCCTGGCAGCACTGGGTCTGATGTTTGTGATCCTGCTGGCGCAGTTCAACTCGTTCTACAATTCGGTGCTGGTGCTGCTGGCCGTGGTTCTGTCTACGACCGGCGTGTTGCTGGGCATGATGGTAATGCAACAACCGTTCTCAATCATCATGACCGGGACCGGGATCGTGGCGTTGGCCGGTATCGTGGTGAACAACAACATTGTTCTGATCGACACCTATCAGGAATATAGCGGCTACATGTCTCGCATTGATGCAATTGTCCGCACGGCTGAGGCGCGCATCCGTCCGGTTCTGCTGACTACGCTGACAACAATGGCGGGTCTGACCCCGATGATGTTCGGCCTGTCGCTGGATTTCATCGGCGGAGGGTATTCGATCGACAGCCCCACGGCACTGTGGTGGAAACAGCTGGCCACGGCGGTGGTCTTTGGCTTGGGTACCGCCACGGTGTTGACGCTGATCGTCACGCCTTCATTCCTGGCGCTACGGGTGTGGGTCACAACTTACGCGGTATGGCTGGGTAAGGCGCTGGCACGCGCCACGGCGGGCCGATCCAGCCAAATCGCGCAGGACATGGCAATCGGCCAAAGCGCGAGAGATGTGCAAGCAGCCGAAATGATCTGGACCGATGAACAGGACAAAGCTGCCCCTGATCAGAGCGCTCAGGACGACCGCCCTGATCATCCTCCAACAACACCGTTGAAGGCGGCGGAATAAAAAAAGGCGAGCCTTCGGGCTCGCCTTTTCGTTTCTGGCATGGCCGTTACTCGACGAACGCGTATTCGCCCAGATCGCACAGGTTCAGACCATAATCTTCAATCGATTCTCCGTCGCTGAAAATACCACGGATGTCATAGACACAGGTGGTCAGCCCGTCCGCAATAAGGACGTCTACTTCGTAATCCGCGCCCAGATAACCACTCTCAAGCAGGTTGCCTTCCCAGCTACCGGACGAGGCCGGAGACACGTTGAACTCAACCAGGTCATAGCTGGTTTCGTTGATAATCAAGAATTCCAGATCCTCGGCTGCCGCCGAAGTGGCCATCAACAGTGTTGCAGTCAACGCTGCTGCTGCTCGCATTTTCATGAAGTTTTTCCTTGTCTGTGTTTCGGTCTGCAAAGTGTCGCGGTGGCGGGTCCGCGTCAAACGGAAACCGTACCACAGCAGCCGATTTTCTTTTCAAACCGATTCGCACAAACATTGGCAGTCAAGGCTGTCGGGCCTAGGCCGCTTCGCTGTCGGCCTGTTGACGGTTCCATAGCTGGGCATATCGCCCTTCGCGGCTGAGCAGCTCATCATGCGTGCCCTGCTCAATGATCTCACCACGTTCCAGAACGACGATCCGATCGGCCTCGGCAATGGTGCTAAGGCGGTGTGCGATGGTGATCACCGTCCGCCCCTCACCCGCTCGGGCCAAAGCATCTTTGATGTCCTGCTCGGTATCCGTATCCAAGGCCGAGGTCGCCTCGTCCAACAACAGGATCGGCGGGTTTTTTAGCAAGGTTCGGGCGATGCCGACACGTTGCTTTTCACCGCCTGATAGTTTCAGGCCGCGTTCGCCGACCTTGGTATCGTACCCTTCTGGCAGGCTGACGATGAAATCATGAATCTGCGCGGATTTGGCGGCGGCCTCTACATCCTGCTGGGTCGCGCCTTCACGCCCATAAGCGATATTGTATCGGATCGTGTCATTGAACAGGACCGTATCCTGCGGAACGACGCCGATCGAGGCATGCAGGCTTGACTGGCTAACATCGCGCACATCCTGCCCGTCGATTTTCAGCGACCCGCCGGTGACATCGTAGAACCGAAACAGGAGCCGCCCGATTGTGGATTTCCCAGACCCGGTGGCGCCGACAATCGCAACGGTCTGACCGGCTGGTACGGCCAAGGAAACGCCCTTGAGGATTTCGCGATCAGGCTCGTATCCAAAGCGGACATCTTCAAGCGTGACCTCCCCACCATTTACCTTCAGGTTCGGGGCGCAGGGTTTGTCCATCACTTCTGCTGGCTGTTCCAACAGATCAAACATCTGCCCCATATCCACCAGTGACTGACGAATTTCGCGGTACACCGTGCCAAGAAAATTCAGCGGTACGGTTATCTGGATCATATAAGCATTAACCATCACGAAATCGCCGACGGTCAGCGCGCCCTTCTGCACGCCCATTGCAGCCAGAACCATCACGCCAATCAGGCCGCATGTGATCAGGAACGACTGGCCAAAATTCAGGAATGCCAGCGAATAGGCCGTCTTCAGCGCGGCCTTGGCGTAACCTTTCATCGAAACATCATACCGTTCGGCTTCGCGGGTTTCGGCATTGAAATACTTGACTGTTTCGAAGTTCAGCAGGCTGTCGATGGCGCGCTGGTTGGCCTCGGTATCCTGATCGTTCATCTCGCGCCGCAGCTTCACGCGCCACTCGGTCACCGCAAAGGTGAACCATATATAAAGCGCAATCGTCACCGCAACGACGACCAGATACCAGACGTCGAATAACCATAGCAGGATGATCGACACCAGAAGCAATTCCAGGATCAGCGGCCCGATTGAAAACAGCAGAAACCGCAACAGAAACTCTACGCCTTTCACGCCCCGCTCGATTATCCGGCTGAGACCACCCGTGCGCCGGGTCACGTGATAGCGCATCGAGAGCTGGTGAATGTGCTGGAACGTCTCAAGCGCCAGCGCGCGCAGCGCGCGTTGCCCAACCGGCGCAAAGAACGCATCCCGCAATTGCTGGAAGCCAACAGTCATCATGCGGGCCACACCATAGGCAACGGTCAATCCGATTGCACCCAACGCAAGCGGCGGTACACCTTCGCCCGCCAAACCATCCACGGCACCTTTGTACAGGATGGGAGTATACACAGCGATCAACTTGGCCAGCACCAGCATCGCCATCGCCAAAATGACACGCCGTTTCACCCATGGCTCGTCCTCGGGCCAAAGATAGGGCGAAACCTTGCGGATGGTTCGCCAGCCCGAACGATGCTCGTCCGTGTCGGTTTTGATCGCGGATGGTTGTCTCATCACGTACCTTAACTGCGGTCAGAGAAAAGCCCTGGCCCGGGTTGGGCCAGTGGTCATGTTTATTCAGGAATGGTGAAAATCTGCCCTGGATAGATCAGGTCAGGATCACGGATCGAATCTTTGTTAGCCTCGAAAAGTTTGACATACAGCACACCGTCACCAAACCGGTCGCGCGAGATCGCCCAAAGCGTATCGCCTTTTTGAACCGTGACCGAGCGGATGGCCGGGGCATCGGTTGAATTCTCACCCGGTTCCGTGGCTTCGGTCGCGCGCAGGACCTCAACAGGTTCGCGTTTGAACGGTGTCTCAAGCCTGCTGACCACAGTGCCATCAGGGGCAACCTCATCCACCCTCAGAGTGTACACTCCGGGGTCAATGCCCTCGACCTCGCCGCGCCATTGCCCGTCAGTCGCTGGCGCAATGTCGGCCACAAGCTGGTTGTCCAGATACAAGCGTACGGCCGATCCATCCTGTGCCCGCCCGGTCAATTCCACATCACCCGCGTCCGAATAGCCAATCGTGTCCAGGGCAATCTGCTCTGGCGGCGTATCCTGAACAGTGGGTGCCTGCAAAAGTTCAACCCCTTCTTCGCCCGAGCGCAGGATCGCAACCTGCTGGTCAGGCGCGTCGCCTGATTCCGGCTGAGTTTCAGTCGCGGGCGCGGTCTCATTTACAGGTGGCGTAGCGGCACCTGCAACTTCTGGTTCATTCTCTTCGGTTTCAGCTTGGTTGGCTGCTTGCTGATCGCTTGATTCAGATTCGGTCGTCTGTGCCTCGGCAACCTCTTCGACCGGCTCATCGGCAGCGGGCTCTGACACGGTCGGCAGGACCGGTTCAGGCAGCGCCGCGATCAGATAATCATCTGAACGGCTGGTGTCTTCGCCTTTCCGGGTCTCAAGAACAAGCCCGCGAGCGTCGTCTGCAAACGGGATCGATACAAATTCGGCGAACTGGCCGCTGTCATCGACGGTAAAGCTGTGAACGGTCTCACCGTCCAGCAGAACACTGACCTCGGACCCCGGTTCGGCATTGCCGGACAGTACCGCGTTTCCATCGGACTCAACGAATATCTGATCCAGAACCGGCGCGGCCACAACCGGAACATCCGCTTCTTCGCTATCCGGAGTTTGATCGGAAATCTCGGGCGGTGTGTCTTCAGCAACAGATTCGCCGGCTTCCGCCGCCTGGCTTTCGGGCTGCGCCTCCGCTGGCTGGGTTTCCGGCTCGGCGACCTCCGCAATCGGCTCGGATGTTTCGGTCGCTTCCTGCTCAGCCTGCTGTTCCGGCCCGCCGAACAGACCGGACAGGTACAACCCGCCCGCAACGAGCACCACAACGATCCCGGCAACCAGCCCCCATATGAAGGTACCAGAACCTCCGCTTCCCGATTTGGCGTTCATTCTTTTCCTTTCACTCCGCCCAGGAAATGCTCAGTTTGGCGCGCATTTCATGGAGCGGTTGAGCCAACCTATCAATCCCGCTATCAGGGGTCAAAACCCCTAACACAAGAGCAGAAAGCCCTACCTATGTCCCAGAAATCCGTCTGTGTGTATTGCGGGTCACGCAATGGTATGAATCCTGCCTACTCCGCCGCTGCCCACAGCTTTGGAACTTTGTTGGCCAACGAAGGCTGGCGGCTGGTCTACGGGGCCGGAGATGTGGGTCTTATGGGCGAGGTCGCGCGTGCAGCGCAATCGTCCGGCGGCGATACATTTGGGGTGATCCCGGTGCACTTGCTTCAGCGCGAGGTCGGCAAGACCGACCTTACCCGGTTCATCGTGACCGAGACGATGCACGAGCGTAAAAAAGTGATGATCATGAACGCGGATGCCGTAGTTGTCCTGCCCGGCGGCCCCGGATCATTGGACGAACTTTTCGAAGCACTGACATGGCGGCAACTGGGGCTTCATGACAAACCCATTCTGGTGATGAATGTTGACGGGTACTGGGACACGCTGCACACGCTGCTGGATCAACTGATCGGTCAGGGGTTTGCAGATGGTTCTCTGGCAGAATTCATCACCTGGGTCGACACACCGGATGCGACCATGTCCGCGCTTCGCAAATTACTGAACTAAAAAACTGGCAATCGGGCGGCGCAAGCCGCCCGATTGTCGGCATTCGTTTAGGCAGGTTTTGCCAATCGGGTCTTCAGTATCCGTTCGACCTTGTGCAAAGGGTGGTTTGTGAGTGTTTTGTCAACCTCGGCCACCACCTTTGCCAACACTTCACTGTGCAGCCGACGGCGCAACAGGCCCAGAACATGCGGACTGGCAACCAACACCAATCGTTTATAGGCCCCTTTCAGCCCCTTGCGATTCAGAAGGTTCGCCACATCCTGAACGAACAGAGATTTTGCGTGGGACTTCCATGTCTCCTCTTCAACTGCAGATTTCTGGTTCGGTCCCGTATCGGGTCGCCGCCCTGCCCTGTCACTTGGCTTTGTCGGTGCTGCGTCCTGTTCTTCGACCGACACGACGACCAAGTTGGGGTCCTGTGCGTCCGTGATATTCTCCATCACCAGCGCTTTTTCCCCATCGGCGATGATAACCCATGTTCCCTGTTCAAGTGCAGCCATTCGTGATCTCCTGTATCGCTTAGGTTGGCCTTCGCCTGTCCCTTAGACACACCTGTTTAACGATGCGGCGTTGGTGTTTCGCTCGCATTTTGATAGGTTTATGGTTGATTGGCGGTACTCTCCCTCCGCCTACTTTACGTAGGTGCTGAAAGGCCGTGCACAATAGGTGGGATAATGAAAGTTGACGTACCGGCAGGTTTTTACCGGCCACCCATCAATTCATAACAAAAAGCCCGCCAGCATCACTGCCAGCGGGCCATTCATTAAGTTCTACCAAGTGGAAATCACATCCGCGAGGCAACGTTTTCCCAGTTCACCAGGTTGTCGAGGAAGTTCGACAGGTAGGCCGGACGCTTGTTGCGGAAATCGATGTAATACGAGTGCTCCCACACATCACAACCAAGCAGTGCGGTTTGACCGAAGCACAGCGGGTTCACGCCGTTTTCAGTTTTCGTCACTGCCAACGAACCGTCGGCATTCTTGACCAGCCACGCCCAGCCGGAACCAAACTGACCGGCACCGGCAGCGCTGAACTGCGACTTGAATTCGTCAACCGAACCAAAGCTCTCGGTCAGAGCCTTCTCCAGCTCACCGGGCATCGCGTTGCCACCGGGGCCCATCATCTCCCAGAACTGGTTGTGGTTCCACAGCTGGCTGATGTTGTTGAAGATACCGTTCTGCGCGACAGCATTTGCGTCGTATGTGCCAACGATGATCTCTTCCAGTGACTTGCCGTCCCACTCGGTGCCGGCGATCAGCTTGTTGCCGTTGTCGACATAGGCCTTGTGGTGCAGGTCATGGTGATATTCCAGCGTTTCCGCGGACATACCCTTGGCTGCCAGCGCGTCATGTGCATAAGGAAGATCAGGAAGTTCAAAAGCCATCTCGGCCCCCTGTTGAAAATGAATGTTGCGGTTCCAAAGGTTAAATGCTTTGACAGCCGCCGCAGGTCAAGGGCCGCAACACAAAAACCCGGAGGTCCGCGATGCTGACACAGGTGCGCAAAATGTTCTATCGCGCCCGCGGATACTATGCGGGCACCTTGAACGGTGAACCCTTTCGCCTGGACCCCTACCACTCGAAATTCTGGCGCAAGGTATCAGCCGGGGAGTGGGAACCTGAGACATTTTCGGTGCTGGACCACTATCTGTCGCCCGAAAAGGACTATCTTGATATCGGTGCATGGATCGGCCCCACGGTCCTCTATGCCGCGCGCCGCGCTCGCCATGTGTGGTGTTTTGAGCCTGACCCAGTGGCTTACCGCCATTTGGTCTGGAACCTAGAGCTGAACGACATCCGAAACGTATCAGCCTTCAGCATCGCCTTGTCAGATGGATTTGGAGTGACACGAATGGCTTCAGCGCACGGAGAGGCAGGCGATTCAACGTCATCATTGCTCCACGAAGGAAGCCATGGCACCGACGCACTTACCATCGGTTGGGATCAATTTTCTGAATCCGTCGACCTGACTGATGTCTCTTTGGTCAAAATGGATATCGAAGGCGCTGAATTTTCGGTCCTGCCTTCTATGCTGCCTTGGTTAGAAAAAGATAACCCTGCGCTGTTTCTCTCAACGCACGCACCTTATCTGAGCGCAGACAACCGCAGCGCGGCCATGAAAAAACTATCAGAAGACCTGGCTTTCTATAGCCATTGCCACGACCCACACACAGGCGAAACCGGCAAGTCAGCCCTCACGGGCAAGCGTGCACTCACTCAATTCCCGACATTCCTGTTCAGCGCGAACCCCTGACACCCGAACCAGAGATCCGGCCTTCATCTCGACAGAAATACCTTGGGAGTGAGGCCGCAGGCCGAGGGGGCAAAGCCCCCTCACCCACATATCATCAGGCGATCAGGGCTTAATAAACCCCGACCTCGCTGCCGGGCTGCGCCGCAACCTTCAGCAATTTGAACGCATAGTCCGCCGCAGAGCGGAAGCAGACGATGCGGAAAGTCTCAGCGTCGTCCATCCAGAAGGCACCTGCCACCTGCGCCAAACGCGAACGGCGGATCTGGCCGGGTTGGAATGCCTCGGCCGACAGCTCAACCGGAGCCAGCTTGCCCAATACCTCGCGCGCGTTCGCGCCCGAAACGCGGAATACGGCCCGCGCGTCGGAGAGGTTGACCGCCAGTGCGTGCGTACCACTTAGCGCGTTGGTCATCGCGGCCAGTTTGGCCTCGACCTCGGCATAAGGCACAAGCACCAGCAATTCGTCGGTGGACATCCAGCAAACACCGGTGTCGCCATTCACAAACGCTTCACGCTGACCGGGCACTTTCTGCCCGGTGGCGTCTTTGACAGCCTTAGCCAGTACCTTATCCGACAGATCACCGCGCAGTGTGATCATGCCCTGTAGGCCGCATTCCTCGATCTTGGCGATGCCATCATATGAGGCGTGGTTCAGTGCGCTGATGGGTTCAGACATTCTGCTTCTCCCCGTCCTTGTCATAGAAGATCGGGTCCACGATCTTGGCCTTGTAGGTTTTGCCGTCAGTGCCCGGGAACTCGACCACTTCGCCCATCCGGTCGGGGCCGTGTTTGATCAGGCCCATGGCGATGCCTTTGCCCAGATTGGCCGAGTAGTAGGTCGAAGTTACGCGACCGATCATGTTGCGCTGACCGTTCGCATTCACGCCCTCGCCCACCGCATAGGCACCGTCCGGCAGAACCGATCCATCCACAGTCTCAAGACCAACCAGTTTCCAGCGCTCAGGATCGGCCATATGGGTCCGCGAATGGGCGCGTTTTCCGAGGTAATCCTCTTTCTTTTTGGACAGCGCCCAGTGCAGCCCCAGATCCTGCGGGATCACGGTGCCGTCGGTCTCATCGCCGATCATGATAAAGCCTTTCTCGGCACGCAGAATATGCAGACATTCGGTGCCGTATGGCATCACTCCGAACTCCTGCCCTGCCTCGATCAGAGCGTCCCAGAACGCCTGACCTTGGCTTGCAGGGACCGCGATCTCATAGGACAGCTCACCCGAGAACGAGATACGGTAGGCCCGCGCGTCGAACGCGCCGATCTTGCCATCGCGCCATTCCATGAAGGGCAGCGCCTCTTTCGACAGATCCATGCCGCCCAGCTTCTCAAGTACCTTGCGGGCGTTCGGACCTACCACGGCGACCTGCGCATATTGCTCGGTGACGTTCGCGACGTAGACTTTCCAGTCCCACCATTCGGTCTGCAGCCATTCTTCCATGTGGCCATGGATACGCTCGGCCCCGCCGGTGGTGGTGTGGCACAGCCACGTGTCCTCATCGATGCGGGCAACAACGCCGTCGTCGATCAGGAAGCCATTCTCGGAACACATCAGGCCATAGCGGCATTTGCCGACCTTCAGCGTGGACATCATGTTGGTGTACATCATGTCCAGGAACTTGCCTGCGTCGGGACCTTTGACGATCAGCTTGCCGAGCGTCGAAGCGTCCAACAGCCCGAGGTTTTCGCGGGTGTTTTTAACCTCGCGATTCACCGCATCATGCACGGATTCTCCGGGTCGCACATAGGCATAGGTTCGACGCCAATGGCCGACCGGCTCCCAATCGGCCCCGTTCTTATCGTGCCAGTTATGCATCGGCGTTTGACGGATCGGCTGGAACACCTCACCACGCGCTTCACCACCAATCGAAGCCATCGAGATTGGAGTATATGGCGGGCGGAAGGTGGTGGTACCGACCTTCGGGATCTCCGAATCCAGCGCATCAGCAAGGATTGCCAGACCGTTGATATTACTCAACTTACCCTGATCCGTTGCCATGCCCAGCGTGGTGTAACGCTTGGTATGCTCGACACTTTCATAGCCCTCGCGCGCAGCCAGTTGCACGTCCGAGACCTTGACGTCGTTCTGGAAGTCCAGCCACGATTTCATGCGCAGATCAATCTCGGCATTAGAAGGCATGAGCCAGACAGCGGCCATTGGGGCCTCGGCCGTAGTCTCACCAACTGGCGCTTTGGTGCGCTTCGCGGAGAACCCGGCCGCCTTCGCTGCCGCTTTGCCGGCAGTATCTGCATCCTTCAGGACATCCCCCAGGGCCAGCGGGCCGTTCGAAGCCCCTGCCGCCAGAACAAAACCTTCACCGTCTGCCCCCAGCGGAGGACGTGAAGGATCGGGGCGGAAATGCGCGTTCGCCTCGTCCCAGATCAGCTTACCGCCGCAATGCGACCACATATGCACGACCGGAGACCAGCCACCTGACATGGCAATCGCATCGCATTCGACCTCTTCCCGGGCGCCTCCGATCCCCTCTTGATTGCAGATCGCAACTTTCTTGACCCGCTTGCCGCCTTTGACCTTTGCGATCGCCTTGCCCGGATCGACGCGGATACCCAGCTGACGCGCCTCTTCGGCCAGAGGTCCGGCGGTGTCGCGCGCATCAACCACGCGCAGGACATCGACACCGGCCTGTTTCAAGGTAATTGCAGTCCGGTAGGCGTCATCATTGTTGGTGGCGACAATCACACGCTCGCCCGGCGTCACGCCCCAGTTGACCACATAGTCGCGCATGGCAGAGGCCAGCATAACGCCAGGCACATCATTGCCTGCGAATGACAGCGGACGCTCGATGGCACCGGTCGCGGTCACGACCTGCTTCGCACGAATGCGCCACAGGCGGTGACGCGGCCCCTGAACACCCGGTTTGTGGTCTGTCAGACGCTCATAACCCAGTACATAACCATGGTCATAGACCCCCGCACCCATGCAGCGATTGCGCATGGTGACGTTGTCCATTGTTTCGATTTCGGAAACCAATTGTTCCACGAACTTATCCACAGGCTCACCATTGATGGTTCCGCCATCAACCGGAGCACGACCACCCCAGTGCGCAGTCTGCTCGATCAGCATCACCTTGGCACCGGTTTGGGCTGCCACCTTGGCGGCCTGCAAACCCGCGATACCACCACCAATCACCAAGACATCAGTGAAGGCGTAAAAATGCTCGTATGTGTCCGCGTCACGGTTGTCCTTGTCGGGCGCTTTGCCCAAACCCGCCGACTGGCGAATAAACGGCTCGTAAACATGTTTCCAGAACGGTTTCGGATGGATGAACATCTTGTAATAGAATCCGGCTGGCAGAAACCGCGACAGATGCGTATTGATCGCGCCGATGTCGAACTCGAGGTTCGGCCAGTGGTTCTGTGACGCGGATGTCAGACCATTGAACAGCTCTGTCGTGGTGGCGCGCTGGTTCGGCTCAAACCGGTTGCCCTCACCCAGACCGACCAGAGCGTTTGGCTCTTCCGCGCCACTGGCGACCACGCCGCGCGGGCGGTGATACTTGAACGACCGGCCCATCATCATCTGATCATTTGCCAGCAAGGCAGACGCGAGCGTATCGCCCTCGTAGCCCTGCATCGAGGTGCCGTTGAAGGTGAAGTTGACCTTTTTCGACCGATCAATCAAACGGCCATGTTTTGCGAGACGGGTGCTCATGATGCGGACCTTTCGCAGGCGGTATTTTGGATGGCTGTACGGATCATTTGTACTCTCTCCACGTCCAGCCGGGACGCTTGGCGGTGATGGCATCCTTGATCTCTTGCGGCGGCTCGGTTGTCTGCGCCGGATAGGTGCCAAAGACCTCAAGCGTGTTCGTACAGCGCGCGGCGTGGAACCACTTGCCGCACCCATTGGCATGGCGCCAGCGTTCGAAATGAACGCCCTTGGGGTTTTCGCGCATGAACAGGTAGTCGTGGAACTCATCATCTGACGAGCCCGGGCCATAACGCTTCAAATGCGCCTCGCCACCTGCAGCCAGTTCAGTTTCTTCGGCTTCGACGCCGCAATAGGGGCATTTCAAGATCAGCATGTGATCATCCTCTTGGCAGCAGGCGAGACGTATCTGCCTGCAGATTCTGCGTGACGGGCGTGCGAGATTTTTCGACGAAAAATCTTCATCAGTGCGCCACCCCGGCCGCGACGCTTTCGTCGATGAAGCGGCCTTCTTTGAAACGATCCAGCGAGAAGGCTTCGGTCAGTGGTGAATGCCCCGTGGCCATCAGCTGTGCCATGCCCCAGCCTGATCCCGGAATGGCCTTGAAGCCGCCGGTGCCCCAGCCTGCGTTGATAAAGCAGCCATTAAGCGGTGTTTTCGACAGGATGGGTGAACGGTCGCCGGTCATATCCACAATACCGCCCCACTGGCGCAGCATTTTCAGGCGCGAGATCATCGGGAAAGTTTCGACCAATGCGCGTACCGTTTCCTCGATATGGTGGAAGCTGCCGCGCTGGGTATAGTTGTTGAACCCGTCCGTGCCACCACCAATCACCATCTCGCCCTTGTCGGACTGAGACATGTAGCCGTGTACGGTGTTCGCCATCACAACGACATCCATGCAGGGTTTGATCGGCTCGGATACCAGCGCCTGCAGCGCGACGGCTTCCAGTGGCAGTCGGAAACCCGCCATCTCAGCCAACTGGCCGGAATGCCCCGCAACCACGATCCCCAGCTTGTCACAATCGATGGCCCCTTTTGTGGTATCGACCCCGACAACACGACCGTTTTCGGACCGGACGCCGGTGACTTCGCATCTCTGGATAATGTCCATACCCATGGCCGAGCATGCACGGGCATAGCCCCATGCCACCGCATCATGGCGCGCGGTCCCACCACGTTCCTGCCAAAGCCCGCCCAGAACCGGATAGCGCGGGCCTTCCAGATTAATGATCGGCACCAGCTCTTTCACGCGTTCGGGCCCAATCCATTCGGTCTGAACACCCTGCAGCGCATTCGCATGCGCAGTACGCTGATAGCCGCGAATCTCGTGCTGGGTCTGCGCCAGCATGATTACGCCACGCGGGCTGAACATGATGTTATAGTTCAGTTCCTGGCTCAGATCTTCGTAGAGACCGCGCGCCTTTTCGTAAATCGCCGCTGACGGATCCTGCAGATAGTTCGATCGGATGATGGTCGTGTTCCGACCGGTGTTGCCACCGCCCAACCAGCCTTTTTCTATTACGGCAACGTTCTGGATGCCGTAGTTCTTGCCAAGATAGTAGGCTGTTGCCAGGCCGTGACCGCCGGCCCCGACGATAATGACGTCATAGCGCTTCTTAGGCTCCGGCGAACGCCATGCGCGCTCCCATCCGGTGTGATAGCGCAGCGCTTCGCGCGCTACAGCAAAGGCTGAGTAGTGTTTCATGTGCGAATCCGTCCGGTCTTCGATGATTGGGCGCAGGTATGCCGTGCCCATACATTTTAACCCTGCCGCGCAACGCCGCAATAATGCACTATTGCGACATGAGCGCCCTTCGCGGCTATTTGTCCCTTTTTTCCATGCGCCGACAGGTCTAAGTCAGGGCAACCATTTTGGAGGGACCATGCCGTTCTGGGTTCTCATCTTCTTGATCGCGCTGCTGATCGCGGTTTTCCTGGGTTACACGATGCTGCGCGGTCGTCGCGGCACCGGCCCGACAGCTGCTTATGATCTACGAGTCTATCGTGAACAGCTAGCAGGCGTTGACAAAGACTTGGCGCGCGGCGTGATCGCGAAAGCTGATGCCGAGCGTGTACGCACGGAAATCTCGCGCCGTATCCTGGCCGCAGACGCGCAGATGCGCAATGAAGACAAAGGCACCGGGCCATCACGCTTGGTTACCATAATAGCGTTCCTCGCCATGGCCGCCGTTCTGGTTGGTGGCGGGTTGGCGATGTATCGTCAGTTGGGTGCTGCCGGTTTCCCTGACATGCCCCTTTCAGTTCGTCTGGAAATGGCAGAAGACCTGCGCGAAAATCGACCCAGCCAGGCTGAGGCCGAGGGCATTGCCACACCGCTCCAGACGCCTCCGCTGGACGAAAGCTATGCAACTTTGCTGAACCGGCTGCGCGAAACTGTGGCCGAACGCCCCGATGATCTGCAAGGCCATACCCTGCTGGCACAGCATGAAACCAACGCGGGGAACTTCAAAGCAGCGTATGAGGCACAAACCCGTGTGATCGAACTGTCGGGTGACAACGCGTCGGCTCAGGCCTATTCGGATCAGGCAGAGATGATGATTTTGGCCGCTGGCGGCTACGTCTCACCGGAAGCGGAAGCCGCCTTGCGACAGGCGCTTGAGCGCAATCAGCGCTTGGGTCCTGCCCGGTATTATTGGGGGCAGATGCTGGCACAGACCGGGCGGCCTGATATGGCTTATCGCGTTTGGGTCGAAACTCTGAATGACGCCCCCGCCGGCGCGCCATGGGCGAATGCCATCCGGTCACAGATCGATGAATTGGCATTCCGCGCAGGCGTGTTTAACACACCCGACTTTTCTGCTGCATCCGGCCCCAGCCAGGACGATGTAAATGCTGCCGCCGAGATGTCGCCAGAGGAACGACAAGAAATGATCCGCGGCATGGTCGATGGCCTTTCGGACCGCCTTGCGACCGAGGGCGGGACACCCGAGGAGTGGGCTCGCCTGATTGCCGCCTTGGGCGTGCTGGGCGAAGGCCAACGCGCCATCAAAATCAGGAACGAAGCCAAGGAAGTATTTGCGGGTAACGCCGAAGCGTTGGAGATGATCGACGCTGCCGCGCTGCAGGCCGGAATCGCTCAATGATCCACGACGCGTTCGAAGACTTCGCAGCATCCCTGCCCCCAATGTCAGCCCTGATGGGGCTGGATCTGGGAGAAAAGACCATCGGCGTTTCCGTCTCGGACCGGATGCGCGGCGTGGCCACCCCGCTTGAGACGGTACGACGCAAGAAATTCACACTGGATTCCGCGCGTTTGATCGAGATTGTGACCGAGCGTGAGATCGGCGGCATTATCCTCGGACTGCCGCGCAACATGGATGGCAGCGAAGGGCCGCGCTGCCAGTCAACCCGCGCCTTCGCACGAAACATGACCCGTTTGACCGATCTGCCCATCGGTTTCTGGGACGAACGACTAAGCACCGTTGCGGCAGAAAAAGCACTGCTTGAGGCGGATACGACACGAAAACGTCGCGGACAGGTTATTGATCACGTCGCAGCAGGCTATATTCTGCAAGGCGCGCTGGACAGACTGCGCTTTCTTTGACGGATCGGAAAACGCCCATGACGAATATGGTTTGGAAACGGGACGAGGTCGAAAGCCCTTGCATCCAAATCTGCGTCGTTCACCCGACCGAACGTATCTGCACCGGCTGCTACCGCACCATTGACGAGATCACGCGCTGGTCAAAGATGGACAGCACCGAACGGGCCGAAATCATGCAGGATCTGCCGGAACGCAAACCCCGTCTGGCAAAGCGCCGTGGTGGCCGTGCCGCCCGGCTGCAAGGGTCCTGATCCGCAAGCCTAGTATTTTGGTCTCCGCGTAGGCTTAAGATCACTCAGAGATTCGTGATCCCGCAATTCAGAACCGAACAGTTTAACCAGCTCGTTCTGGGTTGTCGTCTTGGCAGGTCGCGGGCGCAACTCAACTTCCAACTCGTAGCTTTCAACCTGTTCGGGAGTGTCCTTCGAAAGAATGCGTTTTAGTACTGAGCGAAAAATCATTGCTCTTCCAATATGTAATAAACGACGCGCCACTGCGGGACCGTTCCGAACACCGAGGGGGGAAGAGTCCGGAAGCTGTGTTTGAGTGAGTGGTGGCCCACAGCGACGCGAAACAGCTTGTTGCCTCTCCCTCTAAATCCGGGACAGGTAAGGACTTTTTAAGTTATTTGACCAACCAGTCAATAATAGCGCTAACTTAAAGTTGCATTCCGTAACGTCAACGCAAAAAAGAACAATGCCTATGATTACAAGGCATTGTTTCTGAACCGTTTTTAGAGCATTTAGCCAGTCGCAAGCCAGGTTATTGCATTCTCGTATTCCTCCGCCGGGAAATACTGGGTCCGCGTTCCCAGAACATGACTGGCCATGCGTTGCGCCATTTTTTGCCATGTCTTGTCACCGACAATCGCTGCACGATCCAGCATCCCAATATGACCAGCCGCCAGTCTGAAATGGGCTGCCATTGCAGTCAGACCCTGCCAACCATCGAACTCGCGCAGATCGATCAACAGGCGAAACCCGTCACGTTCGCGCAACAGCGCATCAAGATCGGTTTGAGCCTGACCGTATTCCTGTGAATCCAGTTTGCCCATCAGGCGGATCTGCACGCAAGGTCCGCCCAGATCCGTCACGTGGATCGCCCCGAGAGATTCGCGCATCCAGCGACGCGCTTCCTCCACCTCATCCATTCCAAAAACGTGCACCGGGCAAGGCAGGATCGGGGCAGCCAGGCGGACGCTTGTTTGCACCCATCCCTGGTCCGCCACAACGCCAATCCGGTCGAATCCGCGCCAATGGCTGAGCCCCAACTTGGTATCGGACCATGCGGCACCCAGATCATATCCCTTGAACTCGGACCCAACGATCGCCAGCAGACGTATGGCGTCGTGCTCTTCCAATGCGGCCTCAATAGCGGGAACAAGCGTGCTCGCGTAATCTGCGCTAGTGACCTCGCCCGAAAGCTCGACCTCAATAAGGGCACCATCTGCATTCGTGTGAACCGTAATCATCGAACCAACTCTCCAAAGCCAAACAATGGCAGGAGGTTACGGGGATTCGAGCCATTGCGCTACACCACCAGGCAACTGAGGGCGGAAATAGGCGATCATCCGTCCATCCGGTCCAGCGCTGGCATTCGGACCCCATGGTGCAACACCATGCAGACAGTGGCGGTGCAACAGATAGGCTTCGCCCGGGCGCGCCGGTAGCTCGAGGCGCGGACAGGTCTCGAACACTTCGCGACGCGCAGCCTGATAGACATCTGTGATATCGGCCTCGCTCAATTCATGCCGCGGCACCTTCTTCATCGCGGCCCGAAAAGCATCGCCGAGGATTTTGTGGCTTCCCTCCCACAGCACCATTGGTGCTGCGTCCACACTGGCCTCGGTAAGTGGGATACCCAATATCCAGGCATGAGGTTCATCCACCCGCCGTCGTCGATCAGGGCCAGCTGGCTTGAGCCCGTCCACATGCGCCGCATCTCGCCGCGCACGATACCGCGCCGCAGCCTCGCTTTCGCCACGCCGGGGTTGAGGGTAGCCCGGATATATTACCGACACCTGCCCTTTGTGCAGATCAATCGATCCAAACTGCTGGTGTGCCAGTTCGATGGCCGCGCCCGCCAGTGCAGGCGAACCCGCGACCCTGCCCTGCGCATCATTGTCCAGTGCATCAACGCCAATGAACCACGTGCCATCGCAATCGTGCCAAGCTGCATGAGCCGGATCGCTGACGGACGCACGCGCAGTGGGAAGAGCGTGCGCCACCCAATCCGCCAACGCTCCATCATAAGGAAACTTTACCCAACCTAGCTCGTAAAACGACGCTACCACCCCAACGCCTTTCTCAGCATATTCAGAGCAACCAGGGTAAGGAATACCGCGAAGACCCGCCTGAGCGGCTTCGGATCCATCGCATGCGCCAGCTTAACGCCCCACGGGGCGGTGATCATAGTCATCGCAACGACGATACCGAAAGCCACCAGATTGACCGCGCCAATGGTCAGCGGCGGGCGATGCTCCGGAGCGATGTTGAGAAACAAAAAACCAAGCACCGACGGTACAGCGATGATCACGCCAAAGCCCGCTGCGGTCGCAACCGCCCGGTGGATCGGAGTGTTATAAAGGCTCATCAATGGAACGCCGAAACTGCCCCCGCCAATTCCCATCAGTACCGACAGAAACCCTACCGAAGGGGAAAGCGCGGCGCGGCGCAATCCTTTGGGCATCGCATCCCCCAACCGCCACTCGGATTTACCCAATCCAAGATAGATGCCGATAACCATACCAAGCATGCCGAACAGCGCCTGCAAAAACTCTGTCCTCAGAGCTGAAGCCACCAGAACACCGATCACCGCACCCACCGCTATGCCTGGCCCCCAGCCGCGCAGGATGCCCCAATCCACCGCGCCTTTCTTGTTATGGCTAAGAACCGATCGGATCGACGTTACAATGATCGTCGCCAGCGAAGTTGCGAGGCATAGCTGCATCAGCTGAGGCCCGCCATATCCAAGTGTCTGAAACGCATAGAAAAACGCGGGCACCAGAACGATTCCACCGCCAACGCCCAAAAGTCCAGCCAACACCCCGGCCAAAGCGCCGATCACAAGCAAAAGGCCCAGCATCTGGGCCAGCAACATCGTCTCGGGCATCATTCCCCCATAGCGGCTCGAAGCCGTCTTAGCCTACCTGTTCCACCTGCGATAGCGCAGCAACAGAGTCCAGAGCCTGCAGGATCACTTCTGGGCCGGCATTCTCGCGCACAGCACCTTCGGAGAGCATCCGCCGCCATCCCCGCGCACCGGGACGCCCCGCGAACAGGCCCAGCATATGCCGCGTGATCTGGTGCAATCGACCACCGTCGACAAGATGCGCCTCGACATAGGGCAGCATATTTTGCACCACTTCAATGGGATCCGCGACGCTGCCCGTTCCAAAGATCAACGGGTCCGCAGCCGCCAAAATATCTGTCGGTTGGTGATAGGCGGCACGACCGATCATGACACCATCAAGCCCATCCTCCAGATGCTGTTGCGCCTGAGCAAGCGACGTAATGCCACCATTGATCGAGATGTGCATGTCCGAAAAATCAGCCTTCATCCGGTGCACAAGACCATAGTCCAACGGTGGAATATCCCTGTTTTCTTTGGGGCTTAACCCCTGCAACCAAGCTTTGCGCGCATGGATCGTCACCCGCTGACAACCGGCCTTGCGAATCTGGTCGAGGAAAGCAGGTAGCACTTCTGAAGGTTCCTGTTCGTCAACACCGATACGGCATTTCACCGTGACTTCGAGCTTCACCGCCTCGCGCATCGCCGCAACGCATTCCGCGACCTTTTCTGGTGCGCGCATCAATACCGCACCGAATGTCCCTGATTGCACACGGTCAGACGGACACCCACAATTCAAGTTGATCTCGTCATATCCGGCTTCCGCGCCCAGCTTGGCCGCCTGCGCCAATTCCTGCGGGTCAGAACCCCCTAGCTGCAACGCAACCGGGTGCTCCTGAGGATTAAAGTCCAGCAGATGCAGTGCGCCGCCGCGCACCAAAGCAGGCGCTGTGACCATTTCGGTGTAAAGCAAGGTCTCAGTGCTGAGCAGACGATGCAGAAACCGGCAGTTTTTGTCGGTCCAATCCATCATGGGTGCAACGGAAAGCCGTGCACTTCTGCGGATATCTATGGGTTTCTTGTTCGGCATATCTTGCTCATGTCATCAGGACGCAGTTTTCGCCACGTACCGGGTATACCGAAAGACCTGCAACCGGCAAACCGTTCTTGGGTGTTGGGAGATGGTACCGCCTCCCTGGCTTGAACAGGGGACCTCTGGATCCACAATCCAGCGCTCTAACCAACTGAGCTAAGGCGGCACTTGTGAGGGGCGATTTAGCGAAGGCGTGCGGGGATTGCAAGGGGATTAAAGCTGAATTCGCCAGCTTTGTTCGACCAGATCACATCCGAAAGAATGCACCGGCTTACTGTCGGTCAGCTCCCACCCAAAGGCGCGATAAAGCCCACAGGCCGCCGCGTGGCTTTCGTGGGTCCACAACGCCATCCGGCGATATCCCGCGTCGCGGGCAAAGCCCATGCACGTGGTCAGTAGCCGCTTGCCCAGCCCCTGCCCGCGCGCCTCGGGCAGCAGCAAAAACAATCGTAGCTTGGCGGTTTGATCATCCAATTTGACGCAGAAAATACTGCCCAACCGGTCCCCGTCGCTCTCGGCGATCCAGCCCTGTTCGCAGGTTGGATCGTGATCCGCGATGAAATCCGCCAGAATACGTGCAACCAGCGGGCCGAAACTGTCATCAAACCCTTCGTCACGGGAATAAAGCACGTCATGCTGTTCAACCAGCCACGGCGCATCCTCGGCGCGGAAAGGTCTGAGCGTCGTCGTCCCCATGCCCTATCTGACCTCATAGTCGGCTTGATTCTCAACCCATCGCACGTTAGCACCAAGGCGCATTTCCCGGAGGCGAACATGGGCATTAACACCGAACGCGACATCGAAGCAAACCTGCAGATCGGCCCCACCGATCACGGTATGGTGCGCCTGTTCATCGAGGGTAACGGCATTGAGATTCCGATGGATTTCGACCCCGAAGAGGCCGAAGAAATCGCCGAGGAAATTCGTGCCGCAGCCCAAGCCGCGCGCGCCGTCCAAAGTTAAATCCGGGGGTCACGCAAGGCCTGCAGACGCCGGGCAGAATCCATCGCGAATTTCTGAACCATCTTTTTGCGCCGCGCCGGGGCCAGCTTGCTTTCTGGCCCCATGCGGATGATTTCGGCGTCATAGGCATCGGCGATGATCAGGCCCGTTTCCGCAGGCAGCAGCTCGGTCGGGAAATCCGTATCAACCGCCCAAAAGAATCGGTCACACCAGTCAAGATAGCCCTGCCATTTGGAATCCGACTGATAATCGGCGCGGCTGGATTTACACTCGACCACCCAAATCTCACCCTTTGGGCCCAGCCCCATCACATCGACCCGCAGCCCGCGGGACGGAACAAATTCTTCAATCGAAACATAGCCGTGGGTCAACAGGTGACGCGAAACACCACGGGCCAGCTTCTGTCCGGGCTGCATAATTAGTGTCATTCCGAGAATGTGAACAATTCATGAACAAAAATCAAGCAACTTGACATGATACCATTTGGTATCTCATACATATGATACCAAATGGTATCTGGTGAAATTTATCATGAACTCACAAACTCAAAACGCATTCCGGGCGCTCGCCGACCCGACCCGGCGGGACATTGTTCAAATGCTCGCCGCCCAAGACATGACGATTGCCCAACTGACCGAGCGTTTCGACATGACCCGCGCGGCGGTCAAGAAACACCTGACGGTCCTGTCAGATGGCGGTCTGATCACGGTCGAGGCCAGAGGTCGCGAACGCATCAATCGCCTTGAACCACAGGGGATGGCTCCGGTTCTGGACTGGCTCAGCTACTTTGACCGGTTCTGGGATGATCGCCTCGCCAATCTTAAGAAAGCTATCGAAGGGAACAAGAAATGACAGACGCAGTTTTGCAGAAAACAATCTTTCTCCGCGCCACACCGGAGGTCGTTTGGGACTATTTGACCGATCCCGACCGGCTGGCCGAGTGGTTTCATAAACCCGAACGCCCCCTGGCCGCAGGACAAAAGCTTGAGATGTTCGGGACGACCAGTGGCGACCTTCTGATTTGGGGTGAAGTGCGTGAAGCGAGGCGTCCTGAGTATCTTGAATATACATTCACCATCAAACCGATGGGCGGCGCCGAAAGCGTGGTCAAGTGGACGCTGGACCCCGTTGCTGGCGGCACACGCCTTGGACTGCTGCACGAGGGCCTACCTCAAGGGGCTGACGCCTTTGGCTTGATCCTTTCGCTGGATGACGGATGGGATGAACATTTCGGCAAGATGCGCACCGCTTTGCACGAAACTGTTGATGCTTAACCCCTTGTGCGAACCTACTTCAGGCCCTACTTAGGCCCGTGGCGGGTTCTGCCCTTCTTGTGACTGGTAGCATTCTGGTGGCCTTAAGCAATTCCGAGGGGGCTGGCTCTGTTCAGGTCCTGGCCTGATTACCTGGCGCCCACCTGTACATACAGGTCCTCGGGAATCAAACCGCACGGTTGACTGGTGGTCCCGCCACATATTTACCTAATAAATCAGCGCCCTGCGCGCACTTCCTGTTTGATCGGCGCAGGCTTCAAACCATGAGCAATCGGTGTTCCACCACGTGGTTTGTTCGGCTTCTCAGCCATGCTCATGATCGCATAGGCGAACTGCACACCCGCAAAGACGATCCCGTTCATGAACCAGATCATGGCCAACGCGATCAGACCAATTTCCGAACTGGTGATCAGATGCCGTAGATTGGCCACGTTGAGCGCCAGCAGCACCCCGACAAAGACGGCCGAGATCACAAAGCCCCAGATGACTTGCGTAATGTAGAGACGGACCAGTTTGGGCATGGCGAACCTCCTTGCGCTGTGATGGTGAGTCTAGCGCATGCAGGGTCGCGGTAAAGGCGTCAGAACGCCTCGGGCTGGGCTTCGCGCGCCATGTGATCCAACACAGCGTTCACGAATTTGGGCTCTTTGCCTTCCGGGAAGAACGCACGTGCGACATCGACGAATTCGGTGATCACGACCTTTGGCGGCGTGTCGCTCTGGGTCAACTCAGCCCCGGCCGCGCGAAACACAGCGCGCAGGGTCGGATCGATGCGCGCAATGGGCCATTTGGCGACCAATGCACGATCGGTCATCTGGTCGATGGTGGCCTGATAGTTCACGGCGTCATCCACCAACTTACGGAAGACACTAATATCGCCATCCAGCATCTCATCCCCCTCGTAGACCGCGCCAAACCGATGATCCAGAAACTCATTCACAACCTGTTCAGTCGTCTGGCCCGACTGCTCCATCTGGAACAGCGCCTGCACGGCATAAAGCCGGGCGGCGGATTTCATAAGGCGTTTCTGGTTGGCCGGTTTCGGCGCGTCTGTCTGGGTCATACTGTCGTGGGTCCGTTGCTGTCGCCCGCCACAAGGATGGACTCGGACGGTGGCTTGAAGCCCACGCCCTTTTTGGAAGAGCCCCACTTACGGCTGAGCGCGATCAGATGCAAGGCCGCAGCCGCCGCTCCACCGCCTTTATTCATCTTTTCGGGGTTTGCACGTACCTCGGCCTGTTCGTCGTTTTCGACAGTCAGGATGCCATTGCCGATCAGCAGGCCCTGCAGGCCCATCAACTGGATTGCACGGCTAGAGTCGTTGCAGACGGTTTCATAATGCGTCGTCTCGCCCCGAATGACACAGCCCAACGCGACATAGCCGTCGTAGTTGCACTGACGGTCGGCCATGGCGATTGTGGTCGGGATTTCCAGCGCACCGGGCACTTCGACCACGTCGCAGGTGCCGCCTGCGGCCTCGATCTCGGCCTTGGCACCAGCGACCATGTTGTCGGCGATGGCACGGTAGAACGGAGCCACCACCAGCAGCAGTTTCACCGGCTTGTCGAAGCTGGGAGTCGGCAGAATGCCATGTTTGTCTTTTTCAGCCATTATCAGTCTTCCTTGAGGATCGAGCGGGTGCCGACGATTGACAGTCCAAACGCGTCGAGCCCCAGATACACGGTTTCAGGCGAGTCTGTCAGCAACACCAGTTCCTGAATACCCATCTTGGACAGGATCTGCGCACCCAGACCGGTTTGCTTGATCGTGCGCGGGCCTTCGTCGTCTGCGGCATACAGCGAATTTCGCGGCTGACGGAAAAGGCAAACGACGCCGCGCCCCTCTTCGGCGATCTTTTCCATCGCGCGGGGCAGCTCTCGTGACGATTTCGGGCCAAGACCCAGAATATCGGGCGCTTCATGCAGGGCGTGGGTCCTGGTCAGGACCGGCTCGGGCGTTGTGATGTCGCCCTTGATCATGACAACGTGTTCGATACCGTGGGTCTGGTCGGTGAAAATCCGCATCTCCCATTCGCCACCGTATTCGGAATTCACTGTCTCGCGCGAAGTTTCAACCACCAGATTGTCGTTACGCGAGCGATAGGCGATCAGATCACTGATCGTGCCGATCTTCATTTCATGCTCTTTGGCGAAGGCGACCAGATCAGGCAGGCGCGCCATTGTGCCATCGGGCTTCATGATCTCGCAGATCACGCCCGAGGGGTTCAGCCCGGCCAGACGCGAGATATCAACGGCGGCCTCGGTGTGCCCTGCACGCACCAATACACCGCCCCTTTTGGCGCGCAGGGGGAAGACATGGCCTGGGGTCGCTATGTGAGCCATAGTGTTTTGCTCATTGATTGCCGTCGCCACAGTCAGCGCGCGATCAGCGGCCGATATTCCCGTCGAAACTCCCTCGCGGGCTTCTATCGACACGGTGAAGGCTGTCTCATGACGCGACGAGTTGTTCACCGCCATCATCGGCAGGCCCAGGCTATCGATCCGTTCCGCTGTCATCGGCAGGCAGATCAACCCGCGCCCATGGGTCGCCATGAAATTGATCGCCTCTGCGTCAGCGAACTCAGCCGCGATCACCAGATCACCCTCATTCTCGCGGTCCTCATGATCCACAAGAATGTACATCCGGCCCTTTCGGGCCTCGTCGATGATTTCCTCGATCGGACTGATCGCCTCGCGCAATTGGGCCTCTACCGGTCCGGGGGTTTCAAAACTCATAGGGCAGCCTTTCGCACAACGGGTTTGAATGGCGGGATAGACCAGAGTGGACGCAAAGACCAGCCTGTAAGCACTGCGAGACAGATTGAAATGCCCAGCGCTATAGGGACAGCGATGAAATCTGGTGCCAACTCAGTTTACCAATCCTATGCGCCAGTTTTGACTTAGGCCTTTTCTGAGCATTGTTGCCAATAGCTGAACCTTTAGGCCGGTTGCGTGAACTTTGTCCACAAATTGCCCCAATTGGGCCCTTGGATCGCCTGATATCCTAGGCACCAGTCATTGTATAATGTCCTAGCTAGACGAGAATTTGAGCCCAGTGTCTAAGACCGCTGATCTGCCCGCTGCAAATTTCGTGCGTGTAAGCGCCCTTCGGCGAAACAGGCTGCTGCTATCACTCATTGCACTGCAGATGGTCTATGCCATTGCCGTTAGCATCTATGTAGGACGGTCATATTGGGATTTTTCGACCTCTTCCCTGATTGTCATCTCAGTTCGTCTGCTTGGTTTCATGTTCGCAAATTTCGTTCTTTGGCGACTTGGCGTTGCCATGTTCATCGTGCGACCCAAAAAGCCAATTCAATGGATGTTGCAAGATCTGCGATCCAATATGGCAGATGTTGAAAAAGCGACCGATGCGGTTATCTGCTTTCTCAGCATCGTCGCTCTTATCCTGACCTATACCTTCCTGAAGAACGAAATACATGCTGTGAATCCGACACTCTGGGATGAGCAATTCGTGCAATGGGACCGGTTTCTGCACGGCGGCGTCGATCCGTGGACCTTGCTATGGCCCATTTTGGGATCCCCGATCGTAACCACAGCGGTGAATGGCGCCTATCACATCTGGTTTCCCATGATTTACGTCGCGGTTTGCGTCGCCTGTCTGGACCGCAGTGACCCGAACCGCAGCACCGTTTTTCTGGTAGCGTTTGCACTGTGCTGGTTTATAGGCGGCAATGTGATTGCAACCATCTTTGCCTCGGTCGGTCCCGTTTACTACGAACCCTTCAATCTTGGCTCTGACTTCGTTCCGCAGATGGAGTTGTTACGCAAATCACACGAAATCAGCCCGGTCTGGGCGCTGAATGTGCATGAAATGCTGTTGGATGGTTATCGGAATAATGGGCTAGCAGGCGGAATCTCGGCGATGCCCAGCATGCATGTAGCCTCTACCGTGCTGCTGGCGTTCTACGGCTTCACCTATTCGCGTTGGCTCGGCTGGGCGCTGTCGGTGTTTGCCTTCATCATCTTACTAGGCTCGGTTCACCTCGCCTGGCACTACGCCATCGACGGGTATGTCTCAATCCTGCTGGCTTCATGCTTCTGGTGGCTGTCCAAGAGGCTGACGGCCAAATTTGGACCTTCCACCTGAAGGTCAGGACATCTCGGCCAGTCGCGCGACGTATCGGGCCAGGGTATCGATCTCAAGGTTCACGCGATCACCAACCGAGACGTCACCCCATGTGGTGACCTCTTTGGTGTGAGGGATGAAGTTGATACCAAAGTCACACCCGTCCACATCATTAACCGTCAGCGATGTGCCGTTCAGTGCAACGGACCCTTTCGGAGCGATAAACCGCGCCAGATTGGCAGGCGCCCGCAATGTCACCCGCGTGCTGTCACCCTCGTCTATCACAGAGACCACCTCTGCCACGCCATCCACGTGGCCCGAGACGATGTGCCCTCCCAATTCATCCCCGACTTTCAAGGCACGTTCCAGGTTGACGCGTTTGCCCACCTGCCAACTGTCCAGATTGGTTTTCGAAACCGTCTCAGCGCTGATCTGCACATCATACCAATCATCGCCCAACGCGATGACGGTTAGGCAGACGCCATCGCTTGCGATGGAAGCGCCAATATCAATGCCCGCCGTTTCATAGCTTGTCTTGATCCGTGCCCGCAGGTCTCCCTGCTGGTCCAGTTCGGTAACGGTGCCAATATCGGTGACGATCCCTGTGAACATATCATTAACCCTCTGAACCTAGCTTCAACAGCCGAGGTAAAGGCACACAGCCCCACCGGCAAGCCCTGCCTTGCCGTGAAAACGACAAAGAGGCATAATTTTATACAAACGCACCACAAGGCCACTAGACGAGCAGATAGCATGGCACCCTTGACCGCTTGCCCCGACCGGCGTGTGTTCCTGTTTCTACAAGGACCGCATGGCCCGTTCTTTAACGCGCTTGGTCGGATGCTGCGTGCTGCGGGTGCCCAGGTCTGGCGGGTTGGCTTCAACGCGGGTGATCAGGCCTTCTGGGGCGAAAAATCCAGCTATATTCCGTATCGCGGTGCGCCCGACGACTGGCCAGAAACCTTCAGCGATTTGCTCGCCCACCATGGTGTGACCGATATCGTGCTCTATGGCGACACCCGGCCCGTGCATGCACGCGCAGTTGAGATTGCCAAAGCACGCGGGACCACTGTTCATGTGTTTGAAGAAGGCTACCTGCGCCCTTGGTGGGTGACCTATGAACGAAACGGGTCGAACGGAAACTCACGCCTGATGGAACTGGATGTGGCGCAGATGCAGACGGCGCTGGAACAGTCCGAAGGGCATGCGCCCCCACCGCCTTCCCATTGGGGGGATATGCGCCAGCACATCTTTTACGGTGCGCTCTATCACTGGTTTGTGCTGTTTCTGAACCGCAGATATCAGAAATTCCGACCACATCGAGAGCTGCCGGTTTCGAAAGAGTTTCGTTTGTACTTCAAACGTCTGAGTCTGATGCCCATTCACAGGCTACAGCGGGGTTGGGCCACAGCACAGGTCAGGTGGAGCGGTTTTCCATACCATCTTGTGTTGCTTCAATTGGGGCATGACAGCTCGGTCCAATACCACTCGGATTTTTCCTGTATGTCCGATTTTCTCGAACAAGTGATCGCCGGATTCGCCAAAGGCGCCCCTGCGCATCACCACCTTGTCATCAAGGAACACCCGCTTGAGAACCACCGTGAACCGCTGCGGCTGCGGGCGCGCCAGCTTGCAGCACAGCACGGCATCACAAACCGAATTCACTATGTGCCCGGTGGTAAGCTGGCCAGGTTGCTAGACGATGCAAAATCCGCCGTGACGGTGAATTCCACGGCAGGCCAGCAGGTTCTGTGGCGTGGCATACCTTTGCGGATTTTTGGGCAGTCGGTTTATGACAAGCCCGAATTCGTATCTCGGCAATCGATTGAGGCATTCTTTGCCCAGCCAGATGCCCCGGGCGGCAAGGCCTATCGGGCTTATCGCCAATTTCTTCTGGAAACCTGCCAAGTCCCCGGGGGGTTCTATTCTCGCCGAGGGCGTCGTCAATTGCTGCGGCGAGCGGCTGATATGATGCTATCGGCTCAGGACCCCTATCAAGGGTTGCTCTCCGATAAAGAGGCCACAACGCCACAGTTGCGCGTTGTTGAATGATCGCGGGCAACCTGCTGCTGGATGTTTCGAAGCGATGCGGGTAACCTTCCCAAAACAAAGACGATTGAGGTAAATCGGCAGTGCAGCGCTTTCCTACCCGATGGATCCGGGGGGTTTCCCTTGTGGCGACCCTTGGCCTGCTGGCAGCATGCCAGCTTCCCAAATCCGGACCGAACAAAAACGAAATTCTAGCCGGGTCGGTCGAAAACGGGGGTAACGCCTTTGTAGTTGAGGTCGACGACCGTGTTGCGCGGGCCACATCGGTGATTCCGCAATACGGGTTTTCGAAATCTTTCCGCAGCGCGCAAAGCGTCGCATCCGATACCGTACGCCCCGGCGATATTCTGAGTCTCAGCATCTGGGAAAATGTCGAGGATGGGTTGCTAAGTTCCGCAGCCGGTGGCGCAACCGTTCTGGATCAGGTGCAGGTCGACAGCGAAGGTTACATATTTGTCCCTTATGCCGGGCGGCTGCGTGCGGCGGGCAATACGCCCGAGCAGCTCCGCACGTTGATTTCCTCGAAGCTGGAAGAACAGACTCCGGATCCGCAAGTCCAAGTGTCGCGCACTCCGGGCGATGGGTCGACCGTTTCTCTGACCGGAACTATCGGCGCGCCGGGAATCTATCCGATTGAGCGACCAACTGGCTCGTTATCGACCATGCTCGCGCAAGCAGGCGGGGTGGCAGTTGCATCCGATATCGCATTGGTCACTGTGATCAGGGGCAAGCAAAGTGGAACCATCTGGTACGACGATCTGTTCCGCAACCCGGAAACCGATATCGCCCTGCGCGGCGGCGATCGCATTCTGGTCGAACAGGACAGTCGCTCATACATCGCGCTGGGTTCGACCGGCGGACAATCCCGCGTGGCCTTTGAAAGTCAGGACTTATCTGCCCTTGAGGCGCTGGCACAGGTCGGAGGCCTACAGCCGCTATCTTCAGACCCGACCGGTATTTTTGTTCTGCGTGAGGAACGGCAGGATGTGGCGCGCAATGTCATGGGACGTCCCGAGCTACAGGGTGATCAGCGCATGATCTATTTGCTGAACCTGACCGCGCCCAATGGCCTGTTCATCGCCCGCGATTTCGTGATCCGAGACGATGACACGATATACGTCACCGAGGCCCCATATGCACAGTGGAGCAAATCTGTCTCGCTGATTGCTGGAGGTCTGACGCCATTTGCGAATGTGGCGACGCTTACGGGTAACTGATGAATGCTCTCTGAATCGGAGAACACGGCCGGGGGCGAACGCTCCCGGCTTTTTGTTTACAACGGTGGGTTCCTGTCACAGTCGCGGCTGCGTCGTATATTGTCTCTGGCCGGGTATGACATCCGGCTTGGTCTGCCACAGCCAGACGATCTGGTCGGGGTCTGGGGCAACAGCCCGACAGCCCATCGAGGCATGGGTATCGCGCAGAAACGCGATGTGCCCGTCCTGAGGGTCGAAGACGCGTTCCTGCGGTCTCTGCACCCTGGACGAAGCGGTGAGGCACCCATGGGTCTGTTGTTGGATCGATCGGGTCTGCATTTTGATCCGAGTGTGCCTTCGGATCTGGAAACTCTGTTAGCCACGCATCCGCTGGATGACACCGCCCTGCTGGATCGCGCGCGAGGCGCAATCGCGCGCATCCGAGAGCTGCATCTGAGCAAATACTCGGCCATTGACCTTGATCTGACGCCTCCCGATCCTGGCTACGTTCTAGTGATCGACCAGACGCAGGGAGATGCTGCCGTCACCGCAAGCAACGGCGACTATGCACGGTTCCGCGAGATGCTGGTAATCGCGCAAGAGGAAAACCCCGGCGCACGCATCCTCATCAAAAGCCACCCCGAAACCACGGCAGGCCACCGCAAGGGATACTTTTCCGATCAGGATCTGAGTGACAGAATATCGATCCTCGACAGCCCCATAAGTCCATGGTCGCTGCTTGAAGGGGCCATCGGGGTTTACACGCTGTCCTCGCAGATGGGATTTGAGGCGATATTGGCCGGGCACAAACCACGCGTGTTCGGGCAACCATTCTACGCTGGGTGGGGGCTAACGCAGGATGATGCCCCCCTGCTCCGTCGCCAACGGAATCTTACACGGGCGCAGCTTTTTGCAGCTGCGATGATCTTGTATCCGCGTTGGTATGATCCCTACCATGATCGCCTGTGCGAATTGGAATGCGTGCTCGATACGCTTGAGGCGCAAACCCGAGCTTGGCGGCAGGACCACAAAGGCTGGACCGCCTCCGGGATGCGGGTATGGAAACGCCGCCACCTGCAACGCATTTTCGGCCAGCACCATAAGGTGCGTTTCGTGGCCGAGCAGCCAGAGAACACCAAACAACCCCATATGGTCTGGGCCAGCCGAGCCGGTGAGACGCTGAATGCAACCCGGATTGAGGATGGCTTTTTACGATCCCGCGGGTTGGGCGCGGAGCTGGTTCCACCGCTGTCGCTGGTGACCGATGATATCGGCATCTACTACGATCCAACGCATCCCAGCCGCCTGGAGGAATGGATCACCACGCGCGAAACCTTGCGCCCTGATCAGAGGCTCCGCGCCGAGCGGCTGACAGCCCGGCTGCTGACCGAGGGCCTAAGCAAGTACAACATCGGCCACCCCGCCCCGGACCTACCGAAGGGGCGTCGCGTTCTAGTGCCAGGTCAGGTTGAAGATGACGCCTCGATCCGGCTGGGAACAAGCAATATCCGCACCAATCTCGATCTGCTGCGCGCGGCGCGCGAGGCCAATCCCGACGCTGTGTTGATCTATAAACCTCATCCGGATGTCGAAGCTGGTCTGCGCGACGGCAAAATCGAAACTGATCTGGCCGATGTCATTGTAGAAGGCACCGATCCTGCCACCCTGCTTGGACAGGTGGATGAAGTCTGGACTATGACCTCTCTGCTGGGGTTCGAGGCTTTGCTGCGCGGCGTCCGGGTCACCACACTCGGCGCACCGTTCTACGCCGGTTGGGGGCTGACAACGGATCTGGGGGCAGTGCCTGCGCGACGTGGCGCGCGGCCTTCGTTGATGGGATTGGTGCACGCAACCCTGATCGACTACCCGCGCTATTTCGACCCACAGACGGGGCAGGCCTGCCCTGTAGAAATCGCGGTTGAACGGCTTGCGCAAGGTACGCCATCCCCTACCGGACCCGTAAATCGCATCTTGTCCAAATTTCAGGGCGCACTGGCGACGCATGCGCATTGGTGGCGCTGAAGGCTAGTGCGTCACGCGCGCCCAGCGATGTAGGATATCGCCGCCAACGACCTGTGTTTCGATCAGATCAAATCGGGGGGCAGTATCCAGAGTATCAAGCCTCAGTGCGCCGATCGCGGACAGACCTTCGGCCCCGATGGTCAGCCCCGCTGTAAAACCGACCAACTCATCGACCAGATCGCCCTTTAGCAAAGATGCGGCCAATGCTGATCCGCCTTCGCAAAAGACACGCGTCAATCCGGCCTGCCCAAGCTGCTGCAACAGATCAGCCGCATCCACGTGATGACCATCCAGCGCACAAGGAATCAGACGGGCACCCAACCCCTCCCACGCACGCGCACGCTCGGGGTCTGGATGGGGGCCGTGACAGAGCCAGACAGGGATATCGGACGCGGTTCGCGCAAGTTGCCCCATCAAGGGCAAATCCAGATGTCGCGAGACCACCACGCGCACCGGCTGATGCTGCACGCCCAGATCACGAACCGTCAGCGACGGGTCATCGGCGCGCGCTGTCCCTGCCCCAACCATCACCGCATCGTGGCGCGCACGCATCGCATGCACCGCGCGGCGAGCATTTGGACCTGTGATCCACTGACTGTGCCCGGTTTCCGTTGCAATCCGTCCATCAAAGCTACTGGCCAGTTTCAAAGTCACAAACGGGCGGCCCTGCTCGGTTTTCAGGAAAAACCCTGCGTGGTCGCGTACTGCCTGTTCCGCCAGAACGCCGGTGGTGACCTCAATCCCGGCCTCGCGCAACATGGCAAACCCTTGCCCAGCGACCCGAGGATCGCTGTCTTCGATCGCCGAAACCACACGGGTAACACCGGCCGCAATCAGCGCTTCGGCACAGGGCGGCGTCTTTCCGTAGTGTGAACAGGGTTCAAGCGAGACATAAGCGGTGGCACCTCGCGCGGCCTTACCCGCCTGCGTCAGAGCCATAGGTTCTGCATGCGGACGACCCCCGGGCTGCGTCCAGCCGCGACCAACGATGCGTTCATCGCGTACGACGACACACCCGACGGACGGATTCGGCCAGCAGGTGCCTTGGCCGCGCCGCCCCAATGATAGGGCCAGCGCCATATATCGCTTATCTGTATCGCTCACTCATCCGTCGAAGGTTGAGGCGGGCGCAACTCGTGGACAAACTCCTCGAAATCATCGGCCGCCTGGAAATTCTTGTACACACTCGCAAAGCGAACATATGCGACCGTATCAATCCGGGCCAGCGCTTCCATTACAATTTCACCGATTTTGTTCGAAGGGATATCGGTTTCCCCCATGCTTTCAAGACGGCGCACGATACCGGAGATCATCTGATCAATCCGATCGGGATCAATGGGCCGCTTCTGCATCGAAATACGGATCGAGCGTTCCAGCTTGTCGCGGTCGAAGTCTTCGCGCTTACCGTTGGTTTTGATGACGACCAGATCACGCAGTTGCACGCGTTCATAGGTGGTGAACCGTCCGCCGCAGGCCGGGCAGAACCGCCGTCTGCGGATCGCGACGTGATCCTCTGCCGGGCGTGAATCTTTGACCTGAGTATCGATATTTCCGCAAAACGGGCAGCGCATCCGCCGTCTCCTCGTCCCTAGCTGGCCACTTTTTGTAAGCGCTGCGGCTTACTTATCCACAACTATAGGACAGCCTCTAGAGTTTGGGTAGTCGGAATTTTCCACCCCAATATAAAGCGTCACCCAAAATGCGCAGCGACCTTTCTTTCATGCGGCACGTTGCGGTGCTCAAACAGATATATCCCCTGCCATGTGCCCAGCGCAGGCACCCCACCTGATACCGGTATCGACAGCGAAACAGGCATCATCGCGGCCTTGATATGGGCTGGCATGTCGTCCGGCCCCTCATAGGTGTGGCGCAGATAAGCCATCGACGGATGATCCGATTGCGGCACCAGCCGATCAAAGAATGCGCGCAGATCAGTCTGCACCTCGGGGTCGGCGTTTTCCTGAATAAGCAGCGAACAAGAAGTGTGGCGCACAAAGAGCGTCAGCAAACCGTCCGAAACCGGCCTCAGCCAACTGCGCACAGGGGCGGTAATCTCATAGAGCCCCACGCCCTGTGTCTGGATCGAGAATTCTGTCTGCATCGCAGGTCAATTGATAAACGGACGGACGCCGCACCGCGCATTTGCGCCCTGTACCGACATGCTGTCACCCGGCTGGAACCCGGCTGTGACCGAAAAGCTGCCTTTCTGCGGGACATTGGCGGGTTGTTTCAGTGTGAACTGTACCGCCGTCCGGCGTCCCGTTGTCACGCTGGGGCCGTAGCCGCGCAGAACGTAGATTTGTTGCTGCCACCCAGCACCCAATTTCCGGCGGGCAAAATCAGCAGCGGCGCACCAATATCCATCAGTATCCTGACGTGTCCTTGGAATGACCTCGAAGTCTGTGCCGCTCATCGGTTCCGTTCGATAACCGTTCGGCGCTGCATCGACAACGCCCGCAGAGCTGGTCATAAGCAGTGCTGCAAATGCGCAAAGTATTGTCTGTTTCATCGTGACCATCTTCCTGTTTCCATGTGAAATATAGACTAGTGCGTCGCCATCGTCAGCACAGCGAACTAACGATCATGTCAGCTTGACCCACGTGGTTCGTGAACAGGCTCTAACCATCCCTGATAGCGGATCAGGTGTCCCAATCCCGGTGCTGTCGCCGAAATGTCAAAGCGAAACCTCAATTGTACGTCCTCAGCCTCGGTCGATCCGGAACGTGGCAAAAGAAACCCCGGACACGGAATGCCAAACAAAGCGAGGCGGCGGATCTCGATGGTAAACCCCTTATCAGTTCTCACCGGCTGCAACCATATTGTCAGCCCGCCGATCTGTTCCCGCACCATGCCACACAGCGGATCAAAAGTGATCCGTGAACGCGTTTTGTGGCCTGCGAAATCCCGTTCCCATTGCCAATATGCGCCGGACTTTCGGATCGTAAGGGTGACCGGCAAATCTTCGCCCGCAGGTGGAAATCGCCCGATGCGAAGTGCCAGAGCGACCAAAACGCCTCGGCCACGCTGAATGCTGCATCGACCAGAGTAGCGACCTTCCCCGCTGTGCAAATCCCTGACCAATCCAGGCACAGCTTCATCTATACCCAGCGCCTGCAGGAATGGATCACGATCAGAATCCATCTTGGGCAAACCGCGATCTGAGAGAAGGATCAGGAACCAGGCACCCATCCCGCCGCCCAAATAGCGCATATCGGTTACGGGCAATCATCCGGTACAGCGGGTTCTTCAGAAACCTCGGCAGGTATCGACACAAGGACAATACCCGCCACGGACCATTTAGTGCACGCACCGCAGCGGCAAATGCGTCGAGATTTTGGTGCACCTTTCCTTTGACGATCACCAAATTGGTTTCAAATTCGTCTGTCGGCAGGTTCAGGAAAGCATAAAGCTGCTGCCCAAGCGGTGACTGCGCAGTTGCAAATAGAAATTTCTGATCTCGATCATGGCGCAACATGAAGTGAAAAAACCCTGAACACAGCACGCATTCACCGTCGAAGACGATCAAATCTGTATCGATGGAAAGATCATCAGCCACGAGAGATCAAGAAATAACAAAAGGTTCCCCGTGATGCTGTCACGTCGAATGCGCCGCAGCAATGCGACATGACTGACCAGAAGAATGAGAGGGGCGTGCCGGGGAACCCGTTGAAACGGCTTGGTGGACCGCTCGCTCAGGCTCTGACCTTTTCCCCAAAAGGCGCTGACCCGACAACACCGGTCATGTAGCTATTGGCCAAGGCTACGGACATGGCCATTTCTGCCATATCTTTGTGAGTTGCGGTCAATTCCTGGGTATCAGCACCGAGGCTGGCGCATTGCCACGGTTTGCCGCTAGGGTAACGGTATTACAGTAACGCGTTTTTTGGGCTGGGTGATGGACGTCGACATTTCACGCATTCAATTGCTGACACGGACCCTTGAGGATCACGCAAGCGCGACCGTGGTGGAACAGGTCCTGAGTGACTGCGCATTGACCCGCAGCGATATTGAACCGCCTGCCAAAAGGTACAGCGCCCACAAAGAAGCGCTGTTTGTCCGACACGCCTGCGATGCACTTGGCGATATCACCTTTGGCGCACGGGCGGGTCTGGAATTCAGTTCTTCTTCCAGCATTACGGCCTATATCAGCAAGTACTCTCGTGATCTGAAGCAGGTGATCGAGAATACGGCGCGGTTTCATGGCATTATCGACCCGGCCCTGGCCTTCAATCTGCGCCTTTCAGGTAACGCTGCCTCGCTTGAGGCCGATTGGAAAGACCCGAGCTTTTCCCGCTATCATCGGCGGACCGAGTTCCTGCTGTTTGGCGCGATCGCCCGGATGCGGGCGTTGACTCAGTTGAATCTGAATCCGATTGAGATACGGTTTCAGCACACAGTTGGGCAACACCAAGCCACCTACCAGAAAATCGGAGGTTTCCCAGTTACCTTCGGGGCCGAACGCTTGGAAATCATCCTGTCGCTGCCCTCGCTGGAAACACCGATCCCAACTTACGACCCTAGCCTGCGCGCGCATTTGGTTGAATTTGGCGAACGCCTGCTGGCCGAAAGACAGTCGCCAAGACAGAAAACCCGAGCACAGATCGAAGGGTTGATCACAGATGCGATGCCGGGGGGAATCGTACAGGTGGACGACGCCGCCTCCCAGCTCGGCCTAAGCCCTCGAACATTGGCTCGCCGCCTGGCTGACGAAGGCACTTCATATCGCGAGATTGTTGAAGATTTACGATGTGACCTGGCGCAGACCTTCATCAAGAACGGTATGCATCTGTCCGAAATCTCGTATTCGCTCGGTTATTCCGATCAGGCTGCGTTTTCCACCGCCTTCAAACGTTGGACGGGTCAGGCCCCGACTGCTTTTCGCAAACGTGTCTCTCATCCGCTTTCATGAAGCTAAAAAGTGGCCGGGGGTCATCAGCCCAATCACCTCGCCCCGGCCTGTCCATGAGTGGACAGCGGCGATATAAAGATGGCATCGCCGGACTCCTTGCGAATTCCCGCCAATTTGATTTGAAGTTCAGTCATTGTGAGCGGGCGAAAGAAAAAAGCGCCTCGGGATGAGGCGCCCTTCGATTTACTGATCTAGGAAGGACCGCAATTTACGCGACCTACTCGGGTGTTTCAGCTTACGCAGCGCCTTCGCCTCGATCTGGCGGATACGTTCGCGCGTCACGCTGAACTGCTGACCGACCTCTTCCAGCGTGTGGTCGGTGTTCATGCCGATGCCAAAGCGCATCCGCAGAACCCGCTCTTCACGCGGGGTGAGAGAGGCCAGAACCCGTGTGGTGGTTTCCTTGAGGTTTTCCTGAATGGCGCTGTCCAGTGGCAGCACGGCATTCTTGTCTTCGATGAAATCGCCCAGCTGGCTGTCTTCCTCGTCACCGATTGGTGTCTCAAGGCTGATCGGCTCTTTGGCGATTTTCATCACCTTGCGCACCTTCTCAAGCGGCATTTGCAGCTTTTCGGCCAGTTCTTCCGGCGTTGGCTCGCGGCCGATTTCGTGCAGCATCTGACGACCTGTCCGGACCAGCTTGTTGATCGTTTCGATCATATGCACCGGGATACGGATCGTGCGCGCCTGATCCGCGATCGAACGCGTGATCGCCTGACGGATCCACCAGGTTGCATAGGTCGAGAACTTATAGCCCCGGCGGTATTCGAACTTGTCCACCGCCTTCATCAGGCCGATGTTACCTTCCTGAATAAGATCAAGGAATTGCAGGCCGCGGTTCGTGTACTTTTTGGCAATCGAGATCACCAGACGCAGGTTGGCCTCGACCATTTCCTTCTTGGCTTGCCGCGCCTCTTTCTCACCCTTCTGAACCTGCTGCACGATGCGGCGGAATTCAGGGATGT
Source organism: Ruegeria sp. B11 (assembly GCF_056539785.1). Taxonomy (NCBI): domain Bacteria; kingdom Pseudomonadati; phylum Pseudomonadota; class Alphaproteobacteria; order Rhodobacterales; family Roseobacteraceae; genus Ruegeria; species Ruegeria sp. B11. The sequence continues at coordinate 966,002 of NZ_JBQFVO010000001.1, forward strand.
CCAGACCGACATATTGCCCGACTTGGGCCATGTCGTTGCGCAGTTCCTCGACCTTCTCGGTCGAGCGTTCGATGAACATCTGCCAACCCCGACCCGGCTTTTCAGCCATTTCAGCCAACCAGTTCGGATCCAGCTCGCGCCCACGATAAGCATCAATGAACTCGCGACGGTTGATGCGAGCCTGGTCAGCCAGCTTCACCATCGAGCTGTCCAGTGACATAATCCGGCGATTGATGCCATAAAGCTGGTCGATCAGAGCTTCGATCCGGTTGTTGTGCAGGTGAAGACCATTCACCAGTTCAACAATCTCAGCGCGCAGCTTCTGATAGGTTTCTTCGTCCTTCGCGCTGAAAGTACCATCCTCATTCAGCGTCGCAGAAATCCGGCTGTCCTGCATTTCGGACAGCATAGCGAAGTCGGTCGAGATGCGTTCCAGCGTGGTCAGCACCTGATCCTTCAGCGCTGCTTCCATCGCGGCCAGGGACATGTTGGCCTGATCGTCGTCATCATCGTCATCATCATTGGCAATCGGGTTGCCGTCAGCGTCAAGCTCCGGCCCCTCATCCTTGGCAGGCTTGGCCGCCTGCACCGATGAGGTATCGACAACCGGCTCTTCAACCTCGCCGTCTTCATCCATCTGGTTGCCGAAAGTGGTTTCCAGATCGATGACGTCCCGCAGCAGAATGTCTTCGGACAAAAGTTCGTCATGCCAGATGGTGATCGCCTGGAAGGTCAGCGGGCTTTCGCACAGACCAGCGATCATGGTGTTCCGGCCGGCTTCAATCCGCTTGGCGATGGCAATCTCGCCCTCGCGGCTCAGCAGTTCGACCGAGCCCATCTCGCGCAGATACATGCGTACGGGGTCATCGGTGCGATCCAGCTTTTCGGTTGCAGCACCAGCCAGCGCGACCTCGCGCGGGCCTTCGGTGGTGACCAGTTCGGTCGAACCTTTGTTTTCTTCTTCTTCGGCTTCTTCATCTTCGATGATGTTGATGCCCATCTCGGACAGCATCGACATAACATCTTCGATCTGTTCCGAGCTGACCTGATCAGGCGGCAGAACCTGATTGAGCTGGTCGTAGGTGATGTAACCTTTCTCGCGAGCCTCGGCGATCATCTTCTTGACCTGGGCCTGGCTCATGTCCAGCGAGATTTCCTGTTCCTGCTCGTCGGATTTGCGGTCTTCGTTCGTATCCTTGGCGGCCATTCAATGCTCCTGCAGGGATGGGTGATTCGTTTGAACCGAATCATTAGCGCGTAGAAGTGATTCGGCCACCCGTTTACCCGTTTTTCTTTTCCAGTGCCTTACGAAAACACCACTTCATCGATGTTTCCGTTCGAATTTGATGCCAGACGTGATGGCCTCAAACGCGTCTTTCTCATCGCGGTTGATTCGCGCACCATTGTCGGCGATGTCGAAAACGGCCCTGTCTTCGTTCTGGCTGCGGCTTGTACGGTTGCGCTCTTCGGCGGCTTGCGCCAGCCGATATGTCAGCGCCTCATCGGCCAGATCAGACAATTCCTCCGCCGCTTCGGCAATCTCAGCATCCAACCCCCGGAGCGCTTTGATCTTTGCGAGTTCCTCGGCCAGCGTCATCTCGGCCTTTTCAACGTCGCCCGGTTTGTACACACAGGGGATCACTGCGACATGGCGAAGGGCCAGCAGGTTTTCAAGGGGTTCCGGTCCCAAAGCTGCGACAATATGATCTTTAATGTTGTCCGGATCATCAACCGCATGTCGCAACAAGACATCTCTCATGGCATTTAGTTCGGGATCCAAGCATGTCATTTCGTCGATCTGAATTTCGAACTGCACCACCAAAGCAGGCGTCAATATAGCAACTGCAAGAATGACACTTTCACGGAGCCGAATAGCAGCGCTGTTGTCGTTAGCAGCCAAGAAAGAAGTGCGTGCACCCTGTGTAGGTCCGGCAGTTTTGCGATCCCTATCCCGATTGGATTTCCAATTTTTTGCAGGGAACTTTTTCTGAGAGCGGTAAAAATGAAAAAGTAGATCCCGGATCTCCTGCCGATAGTGATTTCGTATCGACTTATCTCGGATTAACTTGATCTTCTCCCAAAGCGCTTTGTCCAATGCAGATCTGCGTTCTGGGCTATCAAAAACCTTGCCCTCAGTCTCGCGCTGCCACAGCAGCTTCACCATCGGAATGGCACCGTCCAGAACTGACCGAACTGCCCCTGCGCCTTCGGCGCGCAGCAAATCGTCAGGGTCCTTGCCTTCAGGCATTAGCGCAAAGCGCAGTGACTTACCCGCCTCCAGCAACGGCAATGCCAAGTCGACCGCCCGCATCGCCGCGCGCAGCCCTGCCGTATCGCCATCCAAAGCGATGATCGGCTCGTCAGAGATGCGCCAAAGTAGTTGCAACTGATGCTCGGTGATCGCCGTCCCCAATGGCGCAACCGACGCGCCAAACCCGGCCTCTGCCAAAGCGATCACGTCCATATAGCCCTCGGCCACAACCAAAGGCTGCCCCTTGCCTGCCGCCTGTCGTGCGGGGCCATGGTTGTAGAGGCTGCGGCCTTTGTCGAACAGATCGGTCTCGGGCGAGTTCAGGTATTTGGCGTTGTCATTGGGATCCATCGCCCGGCCACCAAACGCAATGCACCGCCCGCGCGGGTCGCGGATCGGGTACATGATGCGGTTGCGGAATGTGTCATAGGGCTTTTTGCCCTTATTCGAAGGTTTCGCCAGCCCGGCCCCAAGGATCAGGTCCTCGGAGACACTCTTACCGGTCAGATGATCCCACAACGCCTGCCAGCCGTCCGGCGCGAACCCGATCTCCCACCGATCCACTGCCTGCGCATCCAGTCCTCGGCGCCCCAGATAGTCGCGCGCCCCCGCCCCTGCGCCGGTCTTGAGTTGCAGGCGGAAAAACTGCACCGCCTGCTCCATCACCTCGGCCAGTTGCGAGCGGCGGTCCTGTTTCTCCTGCGCCCTGGGATCGCGTGCGGGCATCGGCATCCCGGCCTCGCGCGCCAGAATTTCCACGGCTTCTATGAAAGAGACATTCTCGGTCTCTTTCACAAAACTGATCGCGTCCCCTTTGGCGTGGCAGCCAAAGCAATAATAGAATCCCTTTTGGTCATCGACGTGGAACGAGGCGGTCTTTTCGTGATGAAAGGGGCAAGGCGCCCACATATCGCCCTTGCCCTGATTGGATTTGCGCTGGTCCCACATGACCTTACGCCCAACAACCTGAGACAGGCTGAGGCGCGTGCGCAGTTCATCCAGAAATCCGGGGGGCAAAGACATGGGTTAAACCTGCCAGAAATGAAAACGCGCGCCAAGGGGATGGCGCGCGGTTGTCCACAGAGAAATGATCTGACTGTGGATTATTGTTGTAAACACAACTCCAGCCACGCAGCTCCGAGATCCTTCTTACGCACGTCGCGCATCTTTTGCTCATATACCCAAGGCGTGATCAGTGGAACAGCGGCATTGTAGTTCTCGGGCCAGGTAGGACCACTGTCGGCCACCGCCTGCGCCACATCGCGTTCCTTGACCCGGTCAAGTCGCGCTTTCTGTATCGCTGCAACAACGTCGGCCTGATACTTGCAGCTCTGTTCCTTGGTTTCCTGTGCAACCACTGGCGTGGCCAGCACGGCCGCAACGATGGCGATACGCAACATGGGGATCTCCGAAGATTCGTTTCTTTCAGCGCAGCTTACCCGCGCGCGGCGGTGCCTTCCATCGCCCTTTTCAAATCGTGAACCAATGTCTCAGCCATGGAACGGAAGACCATGATCTGAAACGCGTTCTCACCAACGCGCGTGATCGAAGCGGTCATGTGGAACAGCAGGGTACGGGCGGTATGGCCGCGCTTGAAATGCACCTTACGCAGATCAACTGGCACCACACGCGCCAACACGTCCTCGACGTCGGCGCCCTCTAACCGGACCACAGTCCAGGCATCTGACTGGTCCACGATGGCTGCATTCTCGACCAGCGCCACATTTGGTAGAGGCCCGACCAGCATCGCATGCGCCGGGCCGAACCAGATTGCCCGTGCGCCCGCTTTGCCCGTCGCGCGGTTAGCCGACGGATAAGCCATCCCATGCGCTGCTTTCAAAGCTTCGGATAGCGTCTTTTGCTTACCCATGAGGGGAGAGATCGAATGGATCGCCCCCGCATCCTCTTCGCTGAGCGTTACAGAGCCGAAGGTCAAAGGCAGCAACCCGTCGCAGGGTGTTTTGGCGGTCAGATTATCCACGGACGCGCCCTCCTTCGGGGTCAAAGAAAACCGGGTTCACCACTTCACACAGGGTTGTCACGCCGCGCAGATGATCGACCATTTTCACGATTTCTCCATACCTCTCAGGCCCGTCCGCCAGGAAGCCCAAGCCCAACATCGTTTCCAGCGTCGGGGAATAACACACGGAGGTCAGATAGCCCTGATCATTGGTGCGCACCGGCTCGGCCTCTTCCCGATACAGATGCGCGCCCGCCAGCAATTCCTTGCTTTCGCCAATGGGTTTGAGCCCGACCAACCGCTCGCGCCCCGGCTCTTCAAGCCCCGGACGTTGCGACATGGTTTTGCCGATGCAATCCTTCTTCTGCGACACCATTCGGCCCATGCCGATATCATAGGCAGTTGTCCGTCCGTGGATCTCGGAATGCGTAATAAAGCCCTTTTCGATCCGAAGAACGTTCAGCGCTTCCATCCCATAAAGACCTCCGCCCAGCGCTTCAGCCCGCTCGGTCAAAATATCGAAAAGGGTCGCGCCATAGCGCGCAGGCACGGCGATTTCATATGCATGCTCGCCCGAGAACGAGATCCGGAACAAACGCCCCTGCACACCCAGCACCGAGATCGACCCACAAGCCATGAAGGGCCAGCTTTCTTCATCAAGAGGTGTGCCCAGCAAACCATTCAACAATTCACGCGATTTTGGCCCAGCAACGGCAAACTGTGCCCACTGTTCGGTGACCGAGATGAACGAGACATCCAGATCAGGGCGCAGTCCCTGATGAACGAACTCCAGATGCTTCATTACGTCGCCAGCACCTGCTGTGGTGGTGGTCATCAGGTAATGCGTCTCTCCCAGCCGCGCGGTGGTGCCATCATCCATGACGAATCCATCCTCACGCAACATCAGGCCATATCGCGTTCGGCCAACTTTGAGGGTCGAGAACATGTTCGTATAAACGAAGTCCAGAAACGCCCCCGCATCCGGCCCCTGTATGTCAATCTTGCCAAGCGTCGAGACATCGCACACCCCGACGGCCTGACGCACCATGTTGACCTCACGGTCACAGGATTGCCGCCACGTGGTTTCTTCATCCTTTGGGAAATAGCTGGGGCGATACCACAGCCCGGCCTCAACCAACGGAGCTTTCCGCGCTACGGTCGCTTTGTGCGAAGTGATAAAGCGTTGCGGTTTGAAACCCTTGCCTTCAGCCCCAGCGCCCAGCGCGGCAATGGCGATAGGAGAATACGGAGGGCGGAACGTCGTGGTTCCGGTTTCGGGTATCGCGCGCCCGGTGACGTCCGCTAGAATGGCCAACGCCGCCACGTTCGAATTCTTGCCCTGATCCGTCGCCATACCTTGCGTCGTATAGCGCTTCATGTGCTCGACTGACCGGAAATTCTCAGTCGCGGCTTGTTTGACGTCTTTCACTGTAACATCGTTCTGGAAATCCAGCCACGCGCGCCCTTTGCCGGGAACGGCCCAAAGCTGCGTGATCTCGTATGGCGTATCCTCGGCCTGCGGTGGCACAGTCTTCGTGGCCTTGTAGCCAAGATCGCCAAGTACGCCTTTGGCTGCCTCAATCCCTTCACGAAGGCAGGCTGTAGTTGAGAAAGATCCGTTGCACGCACCCGCTGTCACCATGCCCGGCACGGCCCCCGGCGTTGGCACAAAGGCCTCGATCTCACGCTTCCAGATCGGGCGGCTATTCATGTGACACGTTAGATGAACCGAAGGATTCCAGCCCCCTGTCATGGCAAGGCAATCCGTGTGTATCCGTTCTTCTCCACTGGCGCGGCGCACCGTAATCGCCTCCAGCCCTTTACGGCCCGAACTGTTACAAACTTGCGCCCCGCGTAGAACCTCGTAGTCGTCAGACAAGGGCGCGTCATGGCGGCTATCGATCACAGCCGCCACATGGACACCAGCATCCAACAAATCACGAGCAGTGCGATGGATATCGTCAGTATTTCCGAAGATCGTCACATTGCGGCCCGGGCTGACACCCCATCGGTTTAGATACGCCCGCACCGCGCCAGCGGTCATGATCCCCGGGCGATCATTGTTGCGGAATGCGACCGGGCGCTCCAGCGCGCCTGCCGCCAGAACTGACCGCTTGGCCACGATCCGCCAATAGGTTTCCAACGGCGCCCCGTTGGGGCGGTGATCCGTATGGTGAAAAACGCGTTCCAACGCCGCAAAGGTACCTTGGTCATAGGCGCCTGCGATAGTGGTCCGGGTCATGATGCGGACATTGTCCATCGCGGCTAACTCGGCCAGCACCTCGTCAACCCAATCGGGACCCGGTTTTCCGTCGATCTCATAGGTCTCGGCCAGCAGACGCCCACCCGCGCGACTGTTTTCGTCGGCCAGAATGACGTCCGCGCCGGCACGACCCGCGACCAGAGCGGCCATCAGCCCCGCAGGCCCTGCCCCGATAATCAGCAGATCGCAAAAGGCATAAGCGCTTTCGTACTTGTCGGCATTGTCTTCGCCCGACAGTGCTCCCAATCCGGCGGCACGTCGAATGATCGGCTCGTATAGCTTTTCCCAGAAGCTTTTCGGCCACATGAAGGTTTTGTAGTAAAAACCCGCGCCCAAGAACGGGGAAGCCAGATCGTTGATCCCCATCAAATCGACACTCAGGCTGGGCCAGCGATTCTGGCTGCGCGCTTCAAGTCCCGGATAGATCTCTTGCATCGTGGCGCGAATATTTGGTTCTTGACCTGCGCCTGCCCCCAAGGTCATCAGCGCATTCGGCTCTTCGCTGCCTGCGCTCAGCACACCCCTAGGCCGGTGGTACTTGAACGAACGCCCCATCAGTCGCACGCCATTCGCCAAAAGCGCTGAGGTCAGGGTGTCGCCTGCATAGCCGCTATAGCTGGCACCATCGAAAACAAACGGAATCGACTGCGTACGATCGATAAGACCCTTTCCATCGATCCTCATGCCCGCTCCTCCGATGCCGGCTGCGCGTCGATCATCTCATGCGTGACCGTGTTTCGTGTGACCACGATCCATGCACCGCACCCGCCTTCGTGATACCAAAGCTCTCGTATCGGCCCTGCCGGGTTTTCCCGTTGGTAGACAAAATCATCCCAAGCCGCCTCACCGGCATCCGGGGCCGGTCGGTCCAGATCCACTGCCGCCCCGCGATAGTAGAATTCGCGCCGATCCCGCTCGCCGCAATATGGACAGGTGATCCTCATAGCCGCGCGCCCTTCTTGATCTTTTCAATAATACCCAAATCCAACATCGCGCCCCTCAATGCAGATTGTGCTGAGAGCCCTTGCCCTCTTCATCGATAATCCCGCGCCCGGTGCGGAAACGATCCAGTCGGAAGCCGGTGGCATTCTCGTGATACCGATCCGTCGCAATCAGATGCGCAAACACATTCCCCGAACCCGGAACCGCCTTGAAGCCACCATAGTTCCAGCCGCAATTGAGATAGAGCCCATCAATATCCGTTCGGTCTATGATCGGAGAGCCATCGGGCGACATATCCATGATCCCGCCCCAGGATCGCAGCACCCGCGCCTTGCCGATCATCGGCATCAGCGCCATCCCGGCCTCCATCACGCTTTCGACGGTGGGCAAGTTACCTCGCGCCGCATAGGAGGCGTAAAAATCCAGATCACCGCCAAAAACCAGCCCGCCCTTATCTGACTGGCTGATATAGAAATGCCCCATGCCAAACGTCACCACATGATCGATGCAGGGCTTCAGACCTTCGGTCACGAAGGCCTGCAAGACATGGCTTTCAATCGGCAGCCTCATTCCAGCCATCGCCGCCACCTGACCTGAACGCCCGGCAGCAACCATCGCCACCTTCTTGGCCCGGATCGGCCCGCGCGAGGTCTGAACACCGCGAACCACGCCATTCTCGATATCAATACCGGTCACTTCGCAGTTCTGGATCAGATCCACGCCGCGCTGGTCCGCTCCGCGCGCATAGCCCCAGGCCACGGCATCGTGTCGCGCTGTACCTCCGCGCGGGTGGTAGAGACCGCCATACAGAGGGAACCTAAGGTCATCGAAATTCAGATAGGGCACCATCCGCCTCAATTCATCGCGATTGAGCAGGATAGCATCGTCACCCTGACTGATCATCATGTTGCCCCGGCGCGCAGCGGCATCACGCTGCCCGTCCGAATGGAACAGGTTGATGATCCCGCGTTGCGAATGCATGACATTGTAGTTCAGATCCTGCTCAAGGCCTTCCCACAGCTTCAATGAGTGCGAGTAGAACTCGGAATTGCCCTGCAAAAAATAGTTCGCGCGCACAATGGTGGTGTTGCGCCCGATATTGCCCCCACCGATATAGCCCTTTTCCAGAACAGCGATATTGGTCAGACCATGTTCCTTGGCCAGATAATAGGCCGTGCTCAACCCATGACCTCCGCCGCCGATAATGACGACGTCATATTCGGATTTCGGTTCAGGCTCGCGCCAGTGCGGCGTCCAGCCTTTGTTGCCGGTCAGGCCCTCTTTCAGGACACGTAAGCCGGAGAAACGCATTCAGAACTCCCTACAGGTGTGTCGGCATCAAACCAACTTCACCCAGCAGTAACAACGCCGGAATCCGGTTCCACTCCTGTTTTCGACGAAAACTTGTCGCTGGGCGACTAATCCATTCACTCTGACGACTTCGACCTAAATGAAAAATGGCCAACCCGATGGTTGGCCACTCAAGAATCTTCTGTTGTCTGGGCGCTCAGAGGCCCTTGGCGCGATAGCTTTTTGAGACGCGGTCGATCGCAACGATATAGGCCGCCGTGCGCAGATCGTCGACATCTGCGCGATCATGCCAGACTTCGCTCATCGACTGATAGGCAATGCGCATCGTGTCATCGAGACCAGAACGCACCAGCTCCAACTCGCCAGCGCCCTTTAGGTACTTGGCCTTGAAATCCGGAGACATCGACCAAGCGTCACCCAGATACCGATCCAACCGTTCCAGTTCGCTGACGATCAACTCATGCCGAGCTTCTTCCTGACGCCGCTGCATCCGGCCAAAACGGATGTGGCTGAGGTTTTTGACCCATTCAAAATAGGACACGGTCACACCACCGGCGTTTGCATACATGTCAGGAATGATCACCGTGCCTTTCTTGCGCATGATCTCATCAGCACCCGCCGTGACAGGCCCGTTGGCGGCCTCGATGATCAGTGGTGCCTTAATACGTTCGGCGTTGGATAGGTTTATTACCCCCTCCAGCGCCGCCGGAATCAGGATGTCACACTCGGCTTCAAGTACCGCGCCGCCCTCGGCGGAATGCGTGGCGTCGGGATAGTCCTTCACGCCGCCATGCTTGACGATCCACTGCCGCACGGCTTCTACGTCGATGCCATCGGGATTGTACAGTGCGCCATCCCATTCGATGATGCCGACCACACGCGACCCGTCTTCCTCGCTGAGGAACTTGGCTGCGTGATAGCCCACGTTACCCAATCCCTGCACGACGACGCGCTTTCCGTCCAGCGTGCCTGACAAGTTCGCCTTCTTGACGTCTTCCGGGTTTCGGAAGAATTCGCGCAACGCGTATTGGATGCCGCGCCCGGTTGCTTCGACCCTGCCCGCGATGCCTCCCGCGTTCAGCGGTTTACCTGTCACACAGGCTCGCGCGTTGATATCGGTCGTATTCATCCGCGCATATTGGTCAGCCATCCACGCCATTTCGCGCTCGCCTGTTCCCATATCGGGCGCAGGCACGTTCTGTGAGGGGTTGATCAGATCGCGCTTTGCCAGCTCATAGGCAAAACGACGCGTGATCTGTTCCATCTCATGTTCTTCATACTGGCGAGGATCAATGCAAAGGCCCCCTTTCGAGCCACCAAAGGGCGCTTCGACCAGTGCACACTTGTAAGTCATGAGCGCAGCGAGCGCTTCGACCTCATCCTGGTTCACCGCCAAGGCATAGCGAATGCCACCCTTTACCGGCTCCATATGTTCCGAATGAACCGAACGATATCCGGTAAAGGTGTGGATCTGCCCCCGCAGACGCACCCCGAACCGAACGGTGTAGGTGGCATTACAAACCCGTATCTTCTCTTCTAGCCCGGGCGGCAAATCCATCAGAGACGCCGCTCTGTTGAACATCAAATCAACACTCTCACGAAAGCTGGGTTCTTTAATGCCGGTCATAAAATCCTCCGTGCCGGTAGACGAGATACGTCATGACTTTTTGTCGCACTGCTTGCCAAATACCGCAATCAGTAACTGCACGTATTTTCATCAGTTTGTGAACTTTACTTTTCAGCTCCATTGGTGAGTCGGGCGTTAACGAAAGCCGCGCGATTGTCCAAAGGCGCGAAACAAAACCACCAATAACACCGGGAATAAAGCTGAATCTCGTTAAAAACGAGCAGCATAGTGTCCACTGCGCCCAAATCTCGCCACGATCCGTGGGTAAATTATTAAAGTTGCGAAGTGCTGGCATCAGTGTGTCTGATCGACCGAGGAACCAATTATGCGCAAGTTTGATTTGAAGGCCCAATTCAACCGTCTCTGCCGCGAAAACAGTTGTTCGCGGCACTTGCGGCACTTTGTTTCTTCGACAGAAGGCACGATGACGATCCTTGCCCTTTTCCTGATCGTGATAGTCTTCACCGTGGCCGGGTTCGCGGTCGACGTCATGCGGTATGATCGCGAAAGGGTAAGGCTACAATACGCACTGGACCGCGCGGTCCTTGCCGCAGCTGACCTGGACCAAGAGCTTTGCCCACGGGTCGTGGTGAATGATTACATTCGCAAAGAAGGTTTCGATACGAATATCATCAAAAATATCAAGGTCGAGCCCGAGACATGCACGACAAACGACGACGGAACCGTGACTCAGGTTGCAGAACTTGAAGGAAAGCGGAAAGTCGAAGCCAGCGCCGACATGAGCATTGAGACACACTTCATGAAATGGAGTGGCGTCGATTACATTGATACAACCGCCACCAGCATCGCCGAAGAATCGATTGGTAACGTCGAAATTTCATTGGTTCTGGACGTCTCGGGTTCGATGCGCGGGACAAAGCTGACCAACCTCAAAAGTGCCGCTGAGGACTTTATCGATGAGATGATCCTGAAATCTGAAGATGGTAGATTGTCGATCTCAATCGTGCCCTACTCGGAACAGGTGTCGGTGCCTGACTACCTTATGAATGCTTTGAACACGATCGGGGCTAACGAAAGGGCCAATTGCATCGATTTCCAGGCTTCGGACTACACAACGACCGATTTCAACTATTACGACATCGTGGACGACGAAGGAAACATCATCACAAAAGGGGATTATGTCCCGCAAACTCTTCATTTCAAGGATAATGGCTCCAGCGACAAAAGGTTCAGCGACACGTTGGTAACCAGCAATACGTGCCGTCTTGAAACCACCACAGATCGGCGAGAGATGACGGTAATCCAGAATGATCCTGACATTCTGAAAGGTCAGATCCAGAATCTTGTGGCAAGCGGCTGGACTTCGATCGATGTGGGCCTCAAGTGGGGTCTAACTTTGCTTGACGATAGTATCCAACCGCTGATCGCTCAGATTGCAGACAGTTCAGAAATTCCGGACTCGTTCGCAATTCGGCCAGCCCCTAACAAGACCACGGACACCCTCAAGGTTCTGGTGCTGATGACGGATGGCGAAAACACTTATCAGCACAAAGTGAATCCGCCTTATAATGACGGCCCCTCGGACATCTATTGGAATGAAGATGCCGAAACGTATTCTATCTACGATGAAGAGTATGACCGCTGGGCTTGGCCTAATGTCGCCACAACTGTGCGGGACAGTTCGTACAGGCGCTGGACCCGCGACAAATACCAAGATCATGCCCATGGCAATGGGACTTATATGCGCTACCGCTGTACGGATTACTACAACGGCACCTGCTATTCGATGGATCGATCGCAAACACGCGAAGACTCCGAAGGGCTTTCAACAGATTCCGATCCAGTAGAACTGGAATGGCCTGATGTCTGGGCGCATACTGAAAAATACGCAATTCGGAATATGTTGCGTCACGCTTATGGCTGGGATCGCGGCGAAGAATTTGCAGCTGACTCCACGACCGAAATTGGTCCTTCGACCAAAAATCCAAATGTTGTAGATCTCTGCGAAGAAGCTGAAGAAGATAATGTCATCATCTTCTCGATCGCTTTTGAGGCACCCTACGGTGTTAAGCAGATGCTGAAAGACTGCGCGATCAAACCTGCCCGTTACTATGAAGCGACCGGCAATCAGATTGAACGCGTCTTCGATTCAATCAGCACCTCCATTCAAAACCTGAGGCTGACCCAATGACAAAGACACTGCGGAATCGGCTTCGGAGATTTCGAAAGAATGAGGATGGAAACTCGTCTATCGAGTTTATCTTCTGGTTTCCATTCTTCCTGTATGTCGCTTATTCAGGCATGGATCTGGGATTGCAATCCTTCCACCATGCCGATCTTGAACGATCTCTGGATATGACAATTCGGGAGGTTCGGCTTAATCGCCTTCCTGAAGGGGAAGATGAATGGGATCACGCGCTGCTGAAGAAAATGATCTGTGACGAAGCGCTGATAACCAATTGCTCGGAAAACCTTGCGCTCGAGATGAAGTCCATTGATCCGCGTGTCGGCAATCAGTTGGATCCAACCCCCTATTGCGTCGACACTCCGGAGACAATTCGTAAGCCGGACGAAGTTGTTTTTGAACAAGGGACTTCAAATGAGCTTATGATTATCCGCGCCTGTCTTGAGGTTTCACCTGTTTTTGGGCTTTCGATGCTGAGCGGCATTGCGAAGCAGGACAACGACGGCCAATGGGAACTGCAGGCGACGACCGTATTTGTTCATGAACCATTTGGTGGTTCATCAGCTGATCCTGACGATTCATCTGACACAACAGTGGATGTGGCCGATGCCTCGAATTAACAAAGAGAATCGCAACCTTCCCAAGGCACTGCTGAACCGCTTTCTCAAACGAGAAGACGGCGCCTTATCGGTCGAGGCAATGCTGATATTGCCGCTGCTGTTCTGGTCAATGTTTGCGTCTTACACCTATTATGACAGCTATCGCCAAAGCGCGATCAACATCAAAGGAGCCTACGCAGTTGCGGATGTGCTCTCACGCGAAGCTGAAGATGTTAACGCCGCGTATATCAACACCATGTACGACCTTCTGGAAAACATGGTTGATACCAGAGCACCGGTCTCGATGCGTGTGACCTATCTGACCTATGATGGTGATAACGATCTCCACGATGTTCTATGGTCCTGCGTGCGGGGCACCGGATATCAGAAATGGACCGACGCAGAGATCGTGAAAATCAAACAACGGCTTCCGGTAATGCCTGATAACGGCTCAATGATCTTGGTCGAAACCAACAATACATACAAAGCGCCATTCCAGATGGCATTCAAATTTGCTGACTTTGAAATGGATAATCTGGTCTTCACACACCCGCGTGTTTTCGACCAGATCGTCAATACCGACCCTGCTTGCTTGGGTGTCTAACTCTTTTCAGCAAGCATCGCCGACAGCATTTCCGACATGTATTTGGTCTCGGCGGCGGCTGTCATGCCGCCTATGCCAATCCTTCGTCCGACACGCCACCAAAGACCGGGCGCCCACTGGTTTGAGCTTCGTGCATGAGTGATTACCAAGAAGCCATTTGATGGCTTAAATGCGAACACGCCCCGGTCTACGCCTTCGACATCCTCGATATTGCAGATCACCTGCCCCGAGCCTGTGCGCAATTGGGATTGGGTCAGCTCGATCCTGTCTTCGGTCGCGTACCACATGCGACGGGCTAACCAGAACGCGGCTGCCCCGGAAACCAGTAAGAAGACCTGCCAGCCTAACTCAGGCGGCGATGCCAACGCGACGTAAATGACCAACGCCCCGACCGTGACCAGCATCCCTACCCCAGTCCAGCGCCGCGGTGCCGAGGCCGCGACCGTAGCCAGCACTTCTTCTTGCATATTGTTCTCCTGATTGTCCGCCCGCTTTAACCGCTTTGATACGCAAAGGACAGCGCCGCGTCACCTGTCTGAGCATCTTCGCACAGCTTCAGTGTTCCAGCGCAAATTGACTACCTCAGGCCGACGCATAAGTTCCGGTCAAAGGATCAGGAGGCTTTCATGTCACTCAGACCAACTTTGGAATTCCGCAAGGCGGTCCCGACGATGGAAGGCGCGGGCGTCAAACTGCACCGGGCGTTCGGGTTTCAGGACCCGTCGGAACTGGACCCGTTTCTGCTGTTCGATGATTTCCGGAATGACAACCCATTGGACTATATGGCCGGTTTTCCGTGGCATCCGCATCGGGGCATCGAAACGATCACTTATGTCCTGTCCGGTACAGTCGAACACAGCGACTCGTTGGGCAATAGCGGCACGCTGGGTGCCGGAGATGTCCAGTGGATGACCGCCGGGTCGGGTATCCTACATCAGGAAATGCCCAAGGGGTCGGCCAGCGGTCAGATGCATGGGTTCCAGCTGTGGGGCAATCTGCCATCAGATCAGAAAATGGCCGCCCCGCGCTATCAGGACGTTCAAAGCACTGATATTCCAGAAATCATCGATGATGATGGGACAAAGGTCCGTGTGATTGTCGGTACATTCTGGGGACGTACGGGCCCAGTGGACGGTATCGCTGCCGATCCGCAATACCTGGATATCAGCATACCGGCAGGGGTGAAAAAAACCATTCCGATCGACACATACCGCCGGGCCTTCGCCTATATCTTTGAAGGCAGCGCTGCCTTTGCGGATGCGTCTCGGCCAACTGGAATTCTTCTAGAGAAAGAGGTCGCCGGGCAAGAGGTCAACATCCGCGACATGTCAGGAGACAGGACGTTGGTTCGGTTCGGGACCGGAGACGAAATCACGGTTCAGGCCGGGCCCGAGGGTGTACGGTTTCTTTTGATCTCGGGCGCTCCGATCGATGAACCCGTGGCGTGGCATGGCCCGATCGTGATGAATACGCAGGCAGAATTACAGCAAGCGTTTCGGGAGTTGCGGAACGGAACGTTCATCCGCCCGGCCCACTAAGGGCTGGTCAGGCGGTAACCGCTTTGCGGACCATGTCCCAGTACACCTGCTCGACCTCATCCAGCGACAGGCGGCCACCGCTGCGATACCAAGTGATCACACCATTCAGCATGGCAATCACCGCTAATGTGGCGATCTTGGTATCGGAGACCGAAAATTGACCCGATTGCTGCCCGTTACGCAGAATATGCTCTAACGAGTCCTCGTAGCGGCGGCGCAGGGCCTCGATTTCGGCAAAATTTTCGGGGTTCAGATTGCGCAGCTCCATATAAGCGATGAACACCTCGTCGGGACGCTGCAGGTGAAAACGGATGTGGAACCCGACAAACTGACGCAACGCATCTTGTGGATTATCAAACCGGTCGAGATCGTCATAGGCGGCCATCAGATCCTGCATGTGATCGCGCATCAGCCGAAACAGCAGGCTCTGCTTGTCGGGCGTGTAATTATAGAGTGCCCCAGCCTGCACCCCCACCTCGCCTGCGATCTGCCGCATTGAAACCGCAGCATAGCCATGACGGGCAAACAGCCCCAGTGCGGCCTCGCGAATACGGGGGCCGGTGATATCGGAATGAGAACCTTGTGTACGCGCCATGCTTCGATCGTATCTGAACAGACGTTCAGATAGAACCCCGCTTGAACCATTCCGACAAAACGTGCATCACGGGATACACGCTGCGACCCGAAGGACTGCGATGAAGCTTTTGCTGCCCATTCTCTTTGTGCTGGCCACCGCCGGCTGCGCAAATATCCCTGAGTTGGAAGGCAGCGAAACCGCCGCATTGCGCAAGGCACCCTACCCCAAGCTTGTTGCTTTAGATCCCGCCCTCGGTCCTCCGACCGATCCAATCAGCGAAGCGGAAGAGGTAGAAGAAGACCTGACAGCACGCAGCGAAGCGTTGGCGGAAAAGGCCGAAGCGCTGCAGAATGCCGAGATTAACTAGGATTTCGGCCACGCCACTAGCTCCAAAAGATTAGACGGATTGCACCCCTGCCTCGAACCCGCTAAGGCAGCCCGCAAAGGACACTTCGCCATCGCGGGCGGTATTGCGAGCAGAAAGGACCCAAGGGAATGACACAGGCGCTGAGGCTTGGAATTGCCGGATTGGGAACCGTTGGCGTGGGTGTGGTCAAAATTGTGCGTCGTCATGCCGATTTGTTGCACGCCCGCACCGGGCGTCGCATCGAGATCACCGCAGTTTCGGCCCGTGATGCCAGCAAGGACCGTGGCGTAAACCTGTCGGATTATGCATGGGAAACCGATCCCGTTGCATTGGCCAAACGCGAAGACATCGATGTTTTTGTCGAACTGATGGGCGGCGAGAACGGCCCCGCGAAAGCTTCGGTCGAGGCGGCGCTGACCAGTGGCAAGGATGTCGTCACCGCAAACAAGGCGCTGCTGGCGATTCACGGGCAGGAATTGGCGGAATTGGCTGAGGCCGCAGGGCGTGTAATTCGCTTCGAAGCGGCTGTCGCGGGTGGTATCCCGGTAATCAAATCTCTGACCGAAGGACTGGCGGGTAACGAGATCACGCGTGTCATGGGCGTCATGAACGGTACCTGCAACTATATTCTGACCCGGATGCAATCGCAGGAGTTGGGCTATAACGCCCTGTTCGAGGAATGCGCGCAGCTTGGCTATCTTGAAGCTGATCCCAATCTGGATGTTGGCGGCATCGACGCGGCGCACAAACTGGCGCTGCTGTCTTCGATTGCCTTTGGCACCAAGCCGAATTTCGATGGGATCGAGATCGAGGGCATTCAGCATATTAGCCTCGATGACATCCATCAGGCCCACGACATGGGGTATCGCATCAAGCTGTTGGGTGTAGCACAGCGAACGGCGCGCGGACTGGAACAGCGGATGCAACCCTGTCTAGTGCCGAGCAATTCTCCGCTAGGTCAGTTGGAAGGCGGAACAAACATGGTTGTGCTGGATGGGGACGCAGTTGAACAAATCGTTCTGCGTGGCCCCGGTGCTGGCGAAGGCCCCACCGCCAGCGCAGTGATGGGCGACGTCTGCGATCTGGCGCGAGGCCTGCATATACCGACATTTGGCCGCCCCGCGACGACCCTGCAAGACGCAGCCTCCGCCGTTACTGGCTTACCTGCACCCTACTATCTGCGGCTCGGCCTTCTGGACAAGCCCGGCGCTCTGGCAAAGGTCGCGGCGATTCTGGGCGATGCTGGAGTCTCGATCGACCGGATGCGGCAGTATGGGCACACAGAAAGCACAGCGCCCGTGCTGATCGTGACCCACAAAACCACGCGGGCGACGCTGGACCATGCACTGGATGGCCTGCGCGCCACCGATGTGGTGGCCGGAGAACCCGTCGCCCTGCGTATCGAACAAGTCTGACCCCTTGCGGCCTATGCTGCGCGCAGGCTATGCCGGATAAAACGCCTTAGCTGACCAAAGGATATGCGAAGATGAACGCTGCCAAGATCGATTTCAACGACCGCCTGCTGTCTCTGGGCCTTGCACGGGTGGCAGAACAGGCCGCGCTGGCGTCCGCCTCTCTGGTTGGCCGGGGTGATGAGAAAGCTGCCGATCAGGCTGCCGTCAACGCTATGCGTGAACAACTGAACCTTCTGGACATTGAGGGTGTCGTTGTCATTGGTGAGGGCGAGCGTGATGAAGCACCGATGCTCTATATCGGCGAAGAGGTTGGCACTGGTAACGGCCCGGGCGTAGACATTGCGCTGGACCCGCTTGAAGGCACAACCCTGACCGCCAAGGACATGCCCAACGCGCTGACCGTCATTGCCATGGGCCCGCGCGGCTCAATGCTACACGCTCCGGACGTATACATGGACAAACTGGCCATTGGTCCGGGCTTTCCCGAAGGTGTCGTAAGCTTGGACATGAGCCCGCGCGAGCGAGTTGAAGCGCTGGCCAAGGCCAAAGGCTGCGAGCCTGCGGATATTACCGTATGCATATTGGAGCGTCCTCGCCACGAAGCGATGATTGCTGAAGTCCGCGATACCGGTGCGTCGATCCGCCTGATCACAGATGGCGACGTCGCAGGTGTGATGCATTGCGCCGAAAGCGAAGTGACCGGCATCGACATGTATATGGGTCAAGGTGGCGCGCCCGAGGGTGTGCTTGCCGCAGCCGCGCTGAAATGCATGGGCGGTCAGATCTTTGGCCGCCTGTTGTTCCGTAATGACGACGAACGTGGCCGGGCGGCCAAGGCGGGCATCACAGATCTGGACCGTGTTTATGCGCGCGACGAGATGGTAACGGCGGATGTAATCTTTGCTGCTACTGGGGTCACCGGAGGTTCACTGCTGCCGCGCATCAAGCGGGAACCGGGTTGGGTTGAAACAACGACGCTGCTCATGCGATCAAAAACGGGCTCGGTGCGGCGGATGTCCTACCGCACGCCGATGTGGCCACACAACGAAGCATAGCGGCTTGCGCCAGCGCCTTCAGCAAGAGTATTCATAAAAGACCAAGAGGCCGGATCCCCAGGGGTCCGGCCTTAGTGCATGAGGTGAGATGTGGCATTTCTGGGCGTAGAGCAATCTCTGACGGGGCGACGCTGGATCGGACCGGGGATTGAGGTCGAGCGGTCAGCAGAAATGATGGCGCAGCAGACAGATCTGCCTCGCGCCGTCTGTCAGGTTTTGGCACGGCGCGGTGTACCGGTGATGGAGGCCGCCGGTTTCCTGGAACCCAAGTTGAAGGAACTGCTGCCCGACCCGCGATCGATGAAAGATATGGACGTCGCTGCAGCCCGGTTTCTACAGGCTGTGCGCAAGCGCCAAAAGATCGCAGTGTTTGCTGACTATGATGTGGACGGGGGCAGTTCGGCTGCGTTGTTGTTGGTGTGGCTGCGCCAGATGGGGCTTGCCGCGACGCTTTATGTGCCCGACCGGATTGATGAAGGCTATGGGCCAAATGTACCTGCAATGCAGGAACTGGCGGCTAGCCATGACCTGATCATCTGCGTGGATTGCGGAACGCTGAGCCACGAACCTATCGCGGCGGCGAAGGGTGCGGATGTGATCGTTTTGGATCACCATTTGGGTGCAGAAACCCTGCCGGATTGCGTCGCCGTGGTGAACCCGAACCGACAGGACGAAAGCGGCGATCTAGGCTATCTCTGCGCTGCTGCGGTGGTGTTCCTGATGCTGGTCGAGGCGGGTCGTCAGTTGCGTGAGGCCGGGGCCAAGGGGCCGGATCTGATGGCAATGCTCGATCTGGTGGCGCTGGCCACGGTCGCGGACGTTGCGCCGTTGATCGACGCCAACCGGGCGCTGGTTCGACAGGGCCTGAAAGTGATGACCCAAAGGCAAAGGCCTGGTTTGGTCGCGTTGTCAGACGTGGCGCGCATGGATACCGCGCCCAACAGCTATCATCTGGGGTTTCTGCTGGGGCCGCGCGTCAATGCTGGCGGTCGCATTGGTCAGGCTGATCTTGGCGCGCGGCTGCTGAGCACGGACTCGATCACTGAGGCCGAAGCCTTATCCGAGCGGCTGGATGCCCTGAATTCGGAACGGCGCGAGATCGAAAACGCGGTCCGCGCGGCGGCTTTGGCGCAAGCCGAGGACCGTGGGTTGGATGCGCCGCTGGTCTGGGCCGCAGGCGACGGTTGGCATCCCGGGGTGGTAGGTATCGTTGCTTCGCGGCTGAAAGAGTCGGCAAACCGGCCCGCTATCGTGATCGGGTTCGACGGGGATGAGGGCAAAGGTTCAGGCAGGTCGATCTCGGGCGTTGATCTGGGCGCGTCGATCCAGCGACTGGCTGCCGAAGGGCTGCTGGTCAAGGGTGGTGGCCACAAGATGGCGGCCGGTCTCACGGTGATGCGTGATCAGTTGGAGCCTGCAATGTCGCGCCTGTCCGAGCTTCTGGCCAAACAGGGTGCAGGCCAAGGCGGTCCCGCCGACTTGAAACTGGACGGGGCGCTGATGCCCGGGGCCGCGACAGTCGATCTGATCGAACAGGTAGAGAAAGCGGGTCCTTTCGGGGCCGGTGCCCCTGCCCCGCGCTATGCTCTGCCTGATCTGCAAGTGCGCTTTGCTAAACGCGTGGGCGAAACACATTTGAAGCTGTCACTTTCGGATGGAATGTCTGGCGGACTGGATGCCATCGCCTTTGGCGCATTCGACGGCCCGTTGGGGGATCGCCTGTCTAATCACGGCGGTGCGCGGTTCCATTTCGCGGGTCGGCTTGAGGTGAATACCTGGGGCGGACGACAGAGCGTGCAGCTGCGGCTGGAAGACGCGGCAGAAGCTGTCTGACAACCGTTTCAACGCCGCTCAGGAACGGCCAAAAAAGTTTCACAGCCTTGCGTTTTTCGTCTTGCGGGGGGGGAAGGTAAACCGTAAAAGGCCCTCCACAAGCCAGCGTGGCCCGTTCGTCTATCGGTTAGGACGCCAGGTTTTCAACCTGGAAAGAGGGGTTCGATTCCCCTACGGGCTACCACTTGTGCTTGTCTGGTCTAAATGGCCCGTTCGTCTATCGGTTAGGACGCCAGGTTTTCAACCTGGAAAGAGGGGTTCGATTCCCCTACGGGCTACCATTTTCTTCAATGCTAAAATCGTTCCCGGCGACGTATTCTTACAGCATCGTGTTTAGCACGAAACCTGCACGCCCCGTTTTGAAGACGCGAAATGCGGTTGAAGGCACGCCTGTCAATGGCTGCCCCGGACCGAGTTCACCAGCATTTGGTATTTGCCATTCCATCACCAAGCCTGCACAGTTTTGGCCAACAACAGATATGATTTGGATTCCCAATGGATTACCTCAAAGAACGCAAAGACTTCGCGATCGCGATCTGCAAGGAAGCTGGCACAATCGCCTTCAGATATTTCTCCGACCGGGGCGGTTTGATCGTCGATCAAAAAGGCGCACAGGATTGGGTCAGCGAGGCAGACCGGAATGTCGAAACCTTCATCCGCCAGAGGATCGCCGAGGCTTGGCCCAACGATGGCATATTTGGCGAAGAGCATGGTGAAACACAAGGTTCAAGCGGATTTGACTGGGTGATCGATCCAATCGATGGCACCACGAATTTCGTCAATGGCATTCCGGCCTGGACCATCGTTCTGGCGGGCGTCGCTGAGGAAAATACCGAGATCGGTGTAATCCATGACCCAAATATCAATGAGACCTTCGTAGCCTCGCGCGGAGGCGGGGCAACACTGAATGATGCGCCAATGAGGGTCGCTTCGGGTGTTGCGCTGCATCAAGGAACGGTGGCAGTGGGTTATTCGAACCGGGTGGATAACCGTAACATTGTTCCAATCGTCGCGAACCTGATCGAGCGTGGGGCCATGTTTCACAGAAACGCCAGTGGCGCGCTGTCACTGGCCTATGTCGCAGCGGGCCGGCTGCTTGGCTATGTCGAAGAACATATGAACGCCTGGGATTGTCTGGCTGGTCAATTGATGATTGCGGAAGCAGGCGGCGTGGTCGAAGATCAGGACGCAGGCGCAATGATCCGCAACGGCGGTCGGGTGATCGCTGGTACTCCGGATGTGTTTGATACTTTGCGTGAAATCTCTGAGAACGCATGGCAGGCCTGACAATCTAGTCGATTGAGCGCCATCCGCTCAGCGGTTTGAGGTCCGTTAGATCGGCTTGCCAATAATGGCCTTGCCCGGGCTGATCATACCTCCGATCAATGGGGTGGCCCGACAAGGAGCACCACAGAAGGGTCCCGACGGCCCCATGGGTAACGATGGCGAGGTCACTGCCATCATGCGTTTCGATAATTGAAGTTACTGCTTGGTTTATCCGCCGCTGGGCGGCAACGGCAGTTTCCCAGCCGCGAAAACTGGTGTTGGGGTGGGCAAAAAATGCGTCAGCGGCAGCTTCGAACCGGTCACGCGGCAGAAAACCGGTGGCGCTTCGATCATTCTCGCCAAGTGCGGCATCTTGTTTTGTCGGCAGGTTTCGTGGCGCGGCAAGGATGTCGGCAGTCTCGCGGGCCTTTTGCTCGGTGCTAGCCCATAGGTGAGTGACATGTGCAAAAATCTCGCTGGCTGCAAAGGCCGCAGCCCGATGGCGACCTATCGCGCTAAGCCCCCAGTCCTGAATAGGGATGTTCGGGTCGATGATGACCTCAGGGTGCGTGATGATCAGAAGATTGGGCATCTATTCGGGCAAAAGGACCGGACCTTTCTCGGCGAAGGCCATCCGTACTTCTGTACCCGGCTCAAGCGGAGCATCGACATCGTCATGAACCGCAAAGACCTGCCCGAACGCTCCGGTCAGAGTGTACTCCATGCGGACGCCCACATAGGTGGCCTTTGAGACGGTCGCCGCAACCCCCTGCGCGGCACCGATCACAAGCCGGGAGGGTCGGATGGCAACGGTCGCAGACCCTTTAGGCAAGCCGCGGGAAGGCAAGGTATGGCGATAGCCTTCGATCTCAATGGTGGCCATGTCGCCGTCGACAGAGATGATCTGGCAAGCCAACAGGTTGGCCTCGCCAATAAAATCCGCAACGAAGCGATCGTTCGGTGCATCATAAAGCTGACGTGGCGTGCCAATCTGGGCGATCGCGGCATTCCGCATCACGACGATTTCGTCCGATACTGCCAGAGCCTCTTCCTGATCGTGTGTCACGTAGACGACGGTCAGGCCAAGGTCTTGCTGAATGGCCCGAATGTCCTCGCGCACCTGACGGCGCAACTTCGCATCAAGGTTGGATAGCGGTTCATCGAACAGCAACACCTGCGGTTCCAACACCAAGGCCCGCGCTACAGCGACGCGCTGCTGCTGTCCGCCAGACAGTTCTGACGGGAGGCGGCTGTCAAAACCTTTCAGGCCAACCAGCTCCAAACCGTCCAGCGCGCGGCGGCGGGCCTCGTCTTTAGCAAAGCCCGAGAACGTGAGGCCATACATCACGTTCTCAAGCACGCTCATATGAGGAAACAGCGCATAAGACTGGAACACCATGGATACGTCGCGGTCCGTCGCGGGCAGTTTGGTCACATCGCGATCCCCGATGGTGATCTTTCCTGAGGTGGCCATTTCGAGCCCTGCGATCATCCTCAGCGTCGTCGTCTTGCCGCAGCCTGACGGGCCCAACAGCGTGACCAGTTTTCCTGCTTCGACATTCAGGTCAATATTGTCGACGGCAACGACATCCTTGCCGAACATCTTTGTCACGGACTCGAACCGAACCGGCGCGGCTTTGGACTGCAGGCTCATGTCAAACTCTCCTAAACATTGGTCCGCGACTGCGTCATTCGTCGCCCGATCTTGGTCCGACCCACGATCAGCTGCATCAGGGCAACCACTGACAGCATCACAAAGATCAGTGTGGTGGAATAGGCGATGGCGAGACCATAGTCGTTATTCTCGACCCGCCCGATGATATAGCTGGTCGCCATGTCATATTCCGCGCTGACCAGAAAGATCACGGCCGAAATCGCCGTCATGGCCCGCACGAAGCTGTACACAAGCGCCGCAAGAATTGCCGGGCGCAGTAGTGGTAGGATGATCCGCCGGAAAGTCTGCCACGAATTTGCCCCGAGGGTCAGAGATGACTCGTCAAGACTGCGATCCAGTTGCGACATGCTGGCGATGCCGGCTCGGACACCGACCGGCATATTGCGGAAGATGAAGCTGACAACAAGGATGACACCGGTTCCCGTGATCTCGATCGGTGGCACGTTGAAGGCGAGAATGTAGCTGACGCCGATCACCGTGCCAGGGATGGCAAAGGACAGCATGGTGCCGAACTCAAAAGCATCTTTGCCTGCGAAACTCTGCCGGGTTAGTAGATAGGCCGTCACGAGCCCAACTGCAGCCGTAAGCGGCGCGGCGATTGCGGCGATTGTTATGGTGGTCCAGAAACTGTCCCATGCGGCCCCTGTCCAGCGAATTCCTTCCGCCTCGAACCGAACCGAGAAGGCAGTTACGTAGTGCTTGAACGTCAGGGAATTGTTGACCCCCCACAGCTCGACCACACTGCCGTAGACGATCATGGCGTAGACGACGATGGTAAACACGGCCCAGCCAAGGGCGACGGTTAGCACCGGGATGGAAAGGCCGGTTGGCATCAATGGATGTACGCCAGCGTCACCTTTGCCCGTGACTGTGGTGTAGCTTTTCTTACCCAGCCAGGCTCGCTGCGCGTAAAAGGCAGAAAGCGTGAAGAACAACAACACCATGGCCAGAACCGCAGCGCGACCCTGATCATATTGCGCACCAACAATTGCAAAGAAAATCTCGGTCGACAGCACATCGAAATTGCCACCTAACACAAGTGGGTTGCCGAAATCGGCCATGCTTTCGATGAAGCCCAGAAGGAAAGCATTGGCAAGGCCAGGGCGCATTAACGGTAGGGACACGGTTTTGAACGTCTGCCATCTATTCGCGCGCAATGTCTGGGCCGCTTCTTCCATCGAGGGAGACACCCCTTCAACGACGCCAATCAGCACAAGGAAGGCGATGGGTGTAAATGCCAAAGTCTGAGCAATCAGAACACCCGGCATGCCATACAGCCAGCGAGTGGGTTGGGTGCCGATTAATTCGGCAAAGAACTGCGTTACTGAACCCGACAATCCAAACAGCAGGATCAGCGCTAGGCCGATCACGAACGGTGGCGTGATAATCGGCAGAACCGTCAGTGCGCGCAACGCGCGCTTGTACCGAAAGCCCGAGCGGGTCACGACAAGCGCAAAGCACAAGCCGAGCGCAGTGGTGATGAAGCCGACGAGGATGGCCAGAAACAGTGAGTTCCATGCCGCCCCGCATCGTGCGCCCCAGAAACATCCCAGCCCCCAAAGCCGGTCGTCAAAGAATTTCGAGAAGAACACTGCGATGGAGTACGCGCCCTCTTCCGTCACAAAGGCAGCGAACAGCATCTTGGCGATAGGAAAGAATACAAACGCGGTGACGATGGTGATCACACCACCGATGGCGCTGACCACGAAGACGTCTCCGTTAATCGCCCCACGTGCGGCGACACCCTGGGTCAGAAGGAACAGAAAACTCGACGCGCAGATCATCGCGCCATAGCCCATGCCGAATTGCCGATCACCGAGCTCTCCGAACAAGGCTTCCAGCCAATCGAAATTGTAGCCTCGGATTCCGATGCTGAACCCTTGTGCGATCAGCCAGCCGAAGCCCAGTGCCCCTGACAGGATCAGAATGCGCGCATGAAGCGGATCTGATTTGGCGCGTCTTAACACCAGAAGTGGCAGCAGGAGTGCAATAAGAAGCGGAGCAAGCCACAGCTTTTCACCCTGCCCGATTAGAAAGGCAGCAGGCGCATAATCTTCGTCGAAAGGGTAGCCGTCCAGCAGCCAATCGAACGACCACAGGCCACCGTCAACCATGTACCACGGCAGCAGGCAGAATCCGACCCACCCGGCGATGACCCAGAAGATCAGAACCGGATGGGTCGTTTTTGTCGTGTCGTCAGTCATTTACTGCGGCAGTACCGAAACCTCTTCGTCCCATTTCTGCAGCAAGCGCTTGCGCTCATCCGACGAGCCGTATTTCTTGAAGTCATAGTCGATCAGCTTGATCTGGCTCATGTCAGGCGCGCTTTCCGAAGTTTCAGCACCTTTGTTTGACGGCACTTGGAAGGCATTTACCTGAAGGGCGAGGTTCTGCGCCTCGGGCGACAATGCCCAGTCATAGAACTTTTTGGCCTCATCTTCGTTGCGCGCGCCTTCGATGATCGACATCGAACCGATCTCGTAACCAGTACCTTCACATGGCGCGACGACTTTGATCGGGAAACCCGATACCGCCTGCTTTACTGCGTCATGCATGAAAACGATACCAATTGTATTCTCGCCTCGACCAGCAGCCTTGATCGGTGCCGAGCCCGACTTGGTGT
Source organism: Ruegeria sp. B11 (assembly GCF_056539785.1). Taxonomy (NCBI): domain Bacteria; kingdom Pseudomonadati; phylum Pseudomonadota; class Alphaproteobacteria; order Rhodobacterales; family Roseobacteraceae; genus Ruegeria; species Ruegeria sp. B11. Next base: position 992,054 of record NZ_JBQFVO010000001.1, read on the forward strand.
ATTGGTTGATGTTCGAATGCAGCCCCTTCATGAACTCAAATCCTTCGTCCTCGCCGAAGATTTGCACCATCGAGGCCAGGGTCGTGTAGGCCGTACCTGATGAGTTCGGGTTCGCCATCTGAACGTGCCCCTTGTACTCGGGCTTCAGAAGGTCCTTCCAGCAAGCAGGTTCGGGAAGGTTGTTCGCGGCGACAAGATCGGCATTGTAGCCGTAACCAAGCGCACCTGAATAGATGCCGATGGTCTTGTTACCCGCGCTTTCCGCCTGAGAAATCGCCCAATCATGAAGCTGGTCACGCATCGGCGACATGTATTCCATCGTCAGGCCCTCTTCTGCGGCCTGCAGATGCGGATCCCCCGTTCCGCCCCACCAAACGTCACCCTTTGGGTTGGAGCTTTCTGCACGGATCTGAGCAAATGTCTCACCCGAGGATTTACGGGTCATATTAACGTCGATGCCGGTCGCGTCCTCAAAACTGCGCGCCATAAGCTGGCACCAATCCTCTTGCGCAGAACAATAAAGTGTCAACTTGTCAGCCTGTGCCGCTGACATCGATGCGGCAAGGGCAATAAGCGATCCCAACGTTGTGGATGTAAATTTCTTCATTGATTTCTCTCCCTTTAAGTTCACTGCGTCCGGATTTCCCGGCTCTTATATGCCCTTCCTCATGCGGCCTTTCGCAATTTTTCGATAACAGCCAACGTCTCTTGATTATCTGACAGGCTCTTTAACAAACGCGCCAGTTCTTTCTCTTCGACAAGCTTTGCGGCCTTGGCAGGTGAGAACCAGTGGCGCTTGCGTTCGTCGCGTTCCTTCCAACGGCGTTTGAGCCGTTCCACAATCAACGGATAAAGCGTTACGCGGCAAGGCACGCTGCTTTTACCCTCGTATCGCTTGTCATAGTGAAAGCACCCGATCGATTTCTTGGAGATAAAGCCAACCGCTCCGGCCTCTTCCAAAGCTTCGATTTCAGCGGCATGCCAAGGCTTCTTACCATCCATCATCCAACCTTTGGGGATGACCCACCGCCCCCGGTCACGCGAAGTGACCATGAGAACCCGCAGCTTGTCGGACTTGTCCCATCGCACTGGAAGCGCACCGATCTGATCTGTGAATTCGGTCTTGCTCATGCGCGCGCTCTTGGCTCTGGCACTACGCAAAGGGCAATGGCAACACATACGTGCTGTTGAACAAGGTGGCTACATCCAGAACGCCGGTGCACTTCGATTGCTACGCCTCGAAATAGAAACAGTTCTTTGAAGTCTCACAATGAATCGTGGGCTTTGCAACAGAAATTGTTGCAAAACGACTGAAACGCCACAAAAGTGAGATTGAAACCGAGTCGGATTGCCAGATGCCCAAAGCGGAAACGCGCGATAAGAAAACCAACAAGGGCCAGAGTCGGTTCAAGAAATCCGACCGCCGCCGTGAGATATTGTTGGAATTGAAGCTTCGCCCGCACGTCCGGATCAGCGAATTGGCGCAGCGTTTCAATGTTTCGGCGGAAACGGTGCGCAGGGATTTTGATGCCCTAGCTGATGATGGGCTGATCTCGCGGGCGCATGGCGGTGCCTCTGCCCCGATACAAGGACGTTATCCAAGTCTGGATGAGCGCACCCACGCCCGCCTTGATGAGCGTGAAAAGATCGGCAAATGCGCAGCTGACCTGATTCAGGAAGGCGAGACGGTGATGATCGATTCCGGCTCAACCACGATCGAGATGGCCCGTATGTTGGCGTATCGGGGCATTCACTGCACGGCAATTACGAATTCGATACCGGTGGCCATGACCCTTGGTCACGCACCCGTTGAAGTCATTCTATGCCCAGGCGAATATCTGACCGCCGAGTCCGCCACGATCGGGACAGATACACTGGATTTCCTGTCTCGTTTCAACGTCGATCGCTGCATGATTGGCGCGTCCGGCCTGTCAGAAGAAGGGCCGTCAGAGACCGTGCGCGGTTTCGCAACCGTCAAACGGATGATGCTGGCACGCGCCGCGACGCGACATCTTCTGATCGGGTCCGAGAAATTCGACCGCAAAGGTTTGACCCGTGTGGGCGACCTTGACGGGCTGAATTCAATCGTAACTGATACCCAACCAACAGGGGATTTGCTTGGCGCGATCAACGACGCCGGGGTGAAGATTCTTGTCGCTGAGCAGTCCTTACAAAGAACGACAAACCGTGGACAGAAAAGCCACGCATGACTGGGAGGAAGAAATGAAATTTGATATCAAACTACTGATCGGAGCTTCCGCAATCGCGCTCTTGTCACTGTCGGGCACGGCTTCGGCGCAAGACTGCCCGCGCGGTGATCTGGATGCGCGGTTCTGTGATGCCGATGGCGATCTGATCGCGGATATCCCCGCTGATCCTGCCGATCAGATTGATCCTGATACTCTGATCTTTGCCTACACCCCGGTTGAAGACCCTGCCGTATACAAAACTGCTTGGTCAGACTTTCTTGATCATCTGAAAGCGGAAACTGGCAAAGACGTTGTTTTCTTTCCAGTTCAGAACAACGCGGCCCAGATTGAGGCCATGCGTTCGGGGCGTCTGCATATTGCGGGCTTCAATACCGGTTCAAACCCGTTGGCCGTGAACTGCGCCGGATTCAGGCCCTTCACGATCATGGCGTCGAAAGACGGAAACTTCGGATACGAGATGGAGATCATCACCTATCCCGGTTCAGGCATCGAAAAGGTTGAGGATATCAAGGGCAAGCAATTGGCCTTTACTTCTCCTACTTCGAACTCGGGCTTCAAAGCGCCCTCGGCGATCCTGAAAAGCGATTTTGATCTGCTTCCCGAACGCGATTTTGAGCCGGTTTATTCGGGCAAACACGACAACTCGATCCTGGGTGTCGCAAACAAGGACTATCTGGCTGCCTCGATCGCTAATTCGGTCAAATCGCGGATGATCTCGCGCGATGTTATCAACGAAGACGACGTCATCACGATCTACAAGTCGCAGACCTTCCCGACGACAGGCTTTGGAACCGTGTACAACCTGACGCCGGAGCTACAGGAGAAAATCCGCAATGCCTTCTTCAGCTTCGACTGGGAGGGAACGACGCTTGAGGCTGAGTTCTCGAAATCGAATGAAGGTCAGTTCCTTGAGATGACCTATCAGGAGTTCTGGGACGTCATCCGCAAGATCGACGCGGCCAACGGCGTTTCCTACGCCTGCCAGTAGTCGATACTACATCCAACGGGCCCTGCGGGGCCCGTTACCACCCGAACCGGGGGCATAAATGCTGCGGCTTCAAAAGCTTACAAAAACTTATAAAACCGGCGATCAGGCCCTGAAGGCGATCGATCTAGATGTGCCAAAGGGCCAGGTTCTGGCGCTGATCGGGCCTTCTGGTGCTGGCAAATCCACCATGATCCGCTGCATTAACCGTTTGGTTGAACCCACAAGTGGCGAGGTTCTGCTGGACGACATGGACCTGGTCAAACTCGGCTCGGGCGCGCTGCGGAAAGCACGTCGTGAAATGGGGATGATCTTTCAGGAATACGCACTGGTTGAACGCCTGACCGTCATGGAAAATGTACTGTCGGGACGGCTGGGATATGTTGGGTTTTGGCGGAGCTTCCTGCGACGTTACCCCCAGTCTGACGTGGATGAAGCATTCCGCCTGCTGGATCGCGTGGGTCTGTTGCATATGGCCGACAAACGCGCGGACGAACTGTCAGGTGGTCAGCGTCAGCGGGTTGGAATATGCCGGGCGCTAATCCAAAATCCCAAGCTTCTGCTGGTCGATGAACCGACCGCCTCACTGGACCCAAAAACCAGCCGTCAGATCATGCGCTTGATTACCGAGCTGTGTCAGGAACGCGGATTAGCCGCGATAATCAACATTCATGACGTGGCCCTTGCGCAAATGTTCGTACCGCGCGTCGTTGGCCTACGCTTTGGTGAAATCGTATTTGACGGCCTCCCCTCTGGGCTTACGCCTGACAAGTTGACCGAAATCTATGGCGAAGAAGACTGGGAAGCGACCATAGAGAAAGTTGAAGACGACGAAGAGATCGAGGCCGCGGAATGAGCCATCCCGAACTTGATGACCTGCTGGGCAAAGGCTGGCGGAAACCGGCCTTCGTCAAAAACGCCTTACTGCGCTGGACCTTGATCGTTGGATTCGTCGCCTATCTGATTGCGGCATTTATGACCATCGAGGTGGATTGGGGCCGGGTTTATGAAGGCTTGGATCGCGGTTGGGCTTTTGTCCTTGCTTTCACAAGCCCGGATTTCATATCGCGCTGGAGTGATATCTGGAGCGGTCTTCTTGAGAGCATCGTGATGACGGTTGCAGCGTCGGTGGTGGGCATCCTGATATCGATCCCGATCGGACTGGGCGCTGCACGCAATATTGCGCCTCTCCCGGTCTATGTGATCTGCCGAGGCATTGTTGCGATCAGCCGCGCCCTGCAAGAGATCATCGTCGCCATTCTTCTGGTTGCCATCTTTGGGTTCGGACCTTTGGCCGGCTTCCTGACACTGTCCTTCGCCACTATCGGTTTCCTGTCCAAGCTCTTGGCTGAAGACATCGAGGCCATGGACAAAGTGCAGGCCGAGGCGATCAAAGCCTCGGGCGCGCGATGGATGCAATGGATCAACTACGGCGTGCAGCCACAGGTCATGCCGCGACTGGTCGGGCTGTCGATGTACAGGATCGATATCAACTTTCGCGAAAGTGCAATTCTTGGGCTTGTGGGGGCCGGCGGCATTGGGGCAACGCTGAATACGGCGTTTGACCGCTATGAGTATGACACTGCGGCAGCCATTCTGATCCTGATCATCGGGATCGTCATGGCGCTCGAATACCTCTCGGGTATCATCCGCGCGAGGGTCCAGTAATGCCAGTGCTTGAACATGAAGGTACGCAAATCTGGCGCAGACGCACGACCGGTCAAAGCCTTGTGCGTTGGTTTTGCTGGCTGTTGGGTGTGGCGGTCTTTGTCTACTGCTGGCAGATCATCTCGGCCTCGACGACATGGTTCTTTGTGTGGGACGCACCCCGGATCGCGAACGATATCTGGACCCGCGCGACACCACCAAAGTGGGACTACATCACGCAGTTAGGCCGCCCGATCTGGGACACGCTGAACATCGCCACACTTGGTACGATCATTGCGCTGTTCCTTGCCGTACCGGTCGCCTTTCTGGCCGCCCGCAACACCACGCCATCGGCCGTGTTCATCCGCCCCATCGCGTTACTGATCATCGTCTCAACCCGCTCGATCAACTCGTTGATCTGGGCGCTTTTGTTAATCGCAATCATTGGACCCGGAGTATTCGCAGGTGTTATCGCCATAGCCATTCGTTCGATCGGCTTCTGCGCCAAGCTTCTCTATGAAGCCATCGAGGAAATTGATCACACCCAAGTCGAAGCCATCACCGCCACCGGCGCATCCCGCTGGCAGGTCATGGCATATGGTATCGTCCCGCAAATATTGCCCGCCTTTGCCGGGATCGCCGTATTCCGCTGGGACATCAATATTCGCGAGTCTACGGTTCTTGGCCTCGTAGGCGCAGGCGGCATCGGGCTGCAGTTGTCGGCGTCGCTGAACGTTCTGGCATGGCCGCAGGTCAGCCTTATCCTGATCGTCATTCTGATTGCCGTCATGATCAGCGAATGGGTGTCTGCCAAAGTACGAGGGGCAATTATTTGAGCCGCTTCACGACCCAAGAGGCTTTCGACGCCTACGAGGCCGTTCGGCATCGACTTCCGGCTGCTGAACCGGCTGTTCAATCCTATCAGCATGCGAACACTTTGATGGATATTGCTGAAGGCTTCGATGTATTCCTTCTGGATGCGTTCGGTGTCCTCAATATCGGCGAGACTGCGATTCCCGGTACAGCCGTGCGGATTGATCAGCTCAAAGCCATGGGTAAACGTGTTCTGGTCGTCTCGAATGCAGCTGGTCACCCTCATGCGGCGCTCGTCGAGAAATACGCCCGGCTGGGATATGATTTTGCGTCAGAGGATATCATCACAAGCCGCGCAACACTGCTGGCTGAGCTAGGCGGTCAACGCGCGCTGCATTGGGGTTTGATGGCAACACCCAGCACCGGCCTTCGCGACCTGGAAGATTTGAACCTGACTTATCTCGATGACGATCCCGAGCCCTATGACTCGGTTGAGGGGTTTCTGATGATCGGCTCAGCCGTCTGGTCCGAGGCACGTCAGGCCCATTTGGAAGCAGCCCTGCTAAAACGCCCGCGTCCGGTATTGGTTGGAAATCCGGACATAGTCGCACCACGCGAGCACGGATTTTCAAACGAACCCGGTCTGTTCGCGCACCGTCTTGCCGACCGAACCGGCGTTGTACCCGAATTCTTCGGCAAACCATTTGAGAATATTTTTGACTTGGCTTTCAAGCGACTTGGCCGGGTCGATAAAACTCGCGTGCTTATGGTTGGCGACAGCTTGCATACCGACATATTGGGGGCCCATGCTGCCGGAATCGCCTCGGCCTTGATTTCGGGGTACGGTTTTTTCGCAGGGCATGACGTCGTTGACGCAATCACACAGGCGCAAATCATGCCGGATTTCGTTGTGAACCGACCATAATCTGATCACGCCTGCTTAGTTCCGCTTCAAATCCAAGCGCCCGTCCGTGCTTTTCAATACTCGCCATGTGATCAATTCGCGAAGGCATCACAGGTCGTTGTTGGCTCATCGCTTCCCAAATACTGAACCCTGCGCCCTTCATCAAAGGTTGGACTGCCCAACGCACATGCGATCTCTAAGCTCAACCTGTCCCAAACCCGAACATCACCGGCTTCGCTGGTTGTCGCAAAAGAATGTCCGTCAGGTGCAAGCGCGATACGCCAGGTCGGGCCTGCATGAATCTTTTCGACAGGCATGAGCCGACGGTGCGTCGCGGTATCCCACCAATGCAGTTCCCCAGATCGGTCGATTGCCACCAAGGTTGCCTCATCCGCCAAAAAGGCAACATCTGTCGCCCCACCCTTATGGCCACCATAAGCGGCAAGCTCTTCGCCGGTTTCAACATCCCACACCTTGACCACCTCATCGCTGGAAGCAGTTGCAGCCTGTGTGCCATCACGACTGAAAGCAACACTCCAAAGCGTGTTGTCATCAGCTTCAATCACTCTGATCAACTGACCGTCGCCAATCGACCAAATATAGACCTTACCATCCACCGAGGCCGCTGCCAGCATGCTGCCATCTTCAGAGACGGCGACACGATTTGCCTGAATGTCAGCTGGCGCAAAGCTCTTGACCAAATCAGCCTCTGAGATATCGATTTGCAGCACTCCATCTCCTGTCGCCACAAAGACCTCGGGACCTGACCCCGGCATGATCGACCAGACGGGAGCCTGCCCCAGATCGAGTTGATTTTTCAGCCGCATGGCAGCCGTGTCCCAGATTTTCAAGCCGCCTTCGCGATCACCAGTCACCATGGTTTTGCCATCCAGCGAGAAAGAGATCGCCCACACCTGGCTTTCATGCCCCTTCAGCTGCATGGGTTTCATGGAAGCCTCCATCTTCCAGACCCAGATGTTCCCCTCACTGTCACCGATGGCTATAGACTTTGCATCCGGCGTATAAGCGATGCCCAGCGCCTTTGCCCCGTTCTGCAAAACAAGCGTGTCTTTGCTGCCGGGGTCGGTTCCAATCCGCCAGAGACGTACCTGCTGATCCCGGCCCAAAGTCGCCAGCAACGGGGCATTTTGGGCGACTTCAAGGTCCACAACCCTCTGACTGTGCGCTTGCACCACGTCGCCAACACGTTCCATGTTTGAATTTTCCAATCGCAGCGTTCCGTCTGCCCCTGCCCCTACCAGCAGATTGTCCGGCGCGGTAAATGCTGCTGCTACGATGTCGGTACTATCTGAAAAACGATCAACAATCGGAGAACCATCCGGAAAACCAATCGTCGTGACCTTCCCGTTCGTATGGGCTACCGCGAATGTTCTCCCGTCGCGGCTGAAGGACAGGTGATCGGGGTCAGGCCCCAGCGGACCGCCCGGTATCGGCGGAAATGCAGGCGTAGCCTTTGCGTCGACCCAGCCGAATATGCCACCATCGACATTTCCGGCAACAAGTCCTTCTGAAACGGGCGAAAACGCGACCTTTTTGAAGCCCAGCGGCATTTTCGCCAATGGCTCTCCAATTTGCATTCCATTGGAAACGTTCCAGAGGCGAACGGTCCCGTCACCGGTCGCCGACGCGATACGCTTGCCGGTGGAATCAAAGGCCACGCCAAATGCGACGTCATTGCCAGAAAACAGTGTCGTGATCGGGCCGTATCTGGCCGAACCAACATTCCAAAGGCGGACATCCCCATCCGTTGCCGCTGAAACCAGCAACTCTCCATCGGGAGAGAATGCAACATCCCTTATCCCGCCGGAATGCCCCACCAGTTCAGCAATAACCGCTCCGCCGGATTCAGCCCTATGAACCACGATGCGCCCATCACGCAATCCAACCGCAACACGCGTACCGGATGCATCAATAGCCATCGTCTGCGCGTCACCAACCGTAAACGGGCTGCCCAATGGGACAAGCCCACCCTCACCCAAATTTTGCCGAGCCATCAGCATCGCCGCCCGCGCTTCTGATGTCGAACCGGCAGTTTCGGCTCGGACAATCGCTTCGGCGCTGAGTGACAGGGCAAGCAAGGGATCTGTATCCGATAACCCGTTCGCCGCAGCGCCTAGCGCCCTTGCGAACCTTTCATTGGCTTCAGCTGTTGCGGCAACTGCCATCTGTCTGTTGCTTTCGGCAAGGTTGGACGCGCGGATAGCCAAGAAAGACGAAACCGTTGCGCCAATGGCCAGCAAGGCAAGGGCAGCAACGGCAACTTGATTGATACGTCGACGCCGACGCCGGCGCATCTTGGATGCAGCCTGCGCTTGGTCACGCGCGTCTCGTGCAGCGCCCAGAAATTCCCGCTCTAACGCACCGAGGATATTCTGGTTCTTCACCGACCATTCTTCAGCCGACAACAACCTTGTGCCGCGATAAAGTAAATCGGGCTCGCGATTTTCAACATCCCACTCTGCAGCATCATGCTGAATACGCTGACGCATGCGCAGATCATCGCGGCTTTCTTCGATCCATGAATTAAGTCGCGGCCATGTACGCAGCAGCGCCTCATGCGCAATCTGAACATTTTTGTCATCCAGCGTCAGCAACCGCGCATCTGTCAAAGCTTCAACGACCCGCCGCGTTGTGTCCGGGTCCGAGTCGCGCTCGATCTCATCGATCGGCAACAACCGCCGTGTGTCCGGTGTCCCCTCGCCGGGCGTAACCAGACGCAAGAATAGCCGCCGGGTTGCCTCTTGCTGAACTTTGTCAAAAACGTCTGTAAAAAGTGTCTCTGCTGTCTGGCTGATTGCCCCTGTGACACCACCGGACTGACGGTAGCCGTCCAGAGACATGACCGCACCTTTACGTCGGCTCCATGTTTCATACAGAGAATGCGCCACCAGCGGGAGCGAACCCGCTTCGCGCCCGGCCTCATCAACGATCGCATCAATAAGGGACCTGTCCATGTGCAAACCAGCTGCATGTGCCGGTTCGCTGATTGCGCGGCGCAGCTCGGGCCGTGTCATCGGCCCAACCAAAAACTGGTTTTCCGAGATTCGATCCGCAAGCCACGGTATCTCTGCACAGGATGCATAAAAGTCCGCACGGATTGTCAGCACGATACGAACACGGCTATCTGCGGGGTCTGTCATAGCTGACAAGGCTTCGATGAACTTGCTTCTGCGTTCATGTTTGACCAGCGTGAACAGTTCTTCGAACTGATCAATGCAGATCAACAACTCTCCTTCATTCGCGGTGGCCAAACGGCGCGCCGCACTCGGATAGGCGATGAAGTCGTTGAGCGAGACCTGAGCCGTAAGGTGAGAATTGTCGCCGATGAGTTGAAAGTACAAATCGGTCATTGGATCGCGCCCGGGGGTAAAAACACAAACGCGCCAGTTTTCGCTACCGGATATCGCGTTGGCAGCGATCGCTGGCAGCAGCCCTGCTCGCAGAACGGATGATTTACCACTGCCGGATGAGCCACCCAGAACCAATATCCGGCTCTGTTGAAGCCGGGTCACAAGTTCCTCAACAAGATCCTCGCGTCCAAAGAAATAGTCGGAATCCTCTGGCTGGAACGCGGCGAGCCCTTTGTAGGGGCATTCCACCCTACTTTCCGATATCTGCGTCACCGCTTCGGATGCGGCCTCTCGCCGGTCACGATCCAACGCCTCATTCATTGCACTGCGCCAGGACACCATATCCAGAAAACGCGCCTGCGGGTCCATTGCCATCCCGTGCTCAATGCAATCGCGCCACATTTCCGGCAGGCTGGAAAGATACTCGGTAACGCGATGGAATGGCGGCGGCGCCTTTCCCGTCAGGACATGCCACATCAGCGCGCTAGCCGAATAGATGTCGGTCATCGGCGTCACGGGTTGCCCGTGCTCAGCTTGTTCTGGCGCTTGGTAGAGCGGTGTCCCAGCCATCATGGTCGCGCCGGTCACACCGATCGCTAAATCCTTCGCAATACCGAGATCCGCCAGGAAAACCCTCTCGTCTAGGCCGACCAAAGCATCAGAAACCGTCGTGCTGTTATCGTCTTTGGACCGCTTCACTCGTTGCAGAAGGACATTTGCGGGTTTGACGTCCCGATGCACGACATTCGCGTCGTGAACCGCAGACAAGCCATCTGCCATTGCATCAATCAGTATTTCCACACCTTCGCGTTTGGCCAAAGCAGCGGGGCTTAGACGCTTTAGTCGGTCGGCCAATGTGCCGCGATCCGCGTAGTCCATGACAAAATAGGGCCGCCCGTCCTCCAAACGCCCAACGTCATGCACGGAGACAACGCGCGGAGATCGAATGCGCCGCAACAGACGGGCTTCTTCGAGAAAATGGGTGATGACTTTGTCATTTGTCGCAAGGTTGGCGTGCAGAATCTTGAGGGTTACCGGAACCTCCAACTCGTCATCCCGCGCAAGGACAACCGCCGCGAACCCACCGCTCGCGATTTCACGGTCAACAGCGTAACGGCCGATGAACGCGGGAAAAGTCATGATATTCTTGGCGCTTCAGAGATGCTCTTGCACATCCACGCAATGATACTTGGTCGCATCCAATATGTTGTGGTCCCTATCGGCAGCAGTAACGCACAGTGTCGTCCCTCCCTCTCGCGCCGATGTCGAGGCCGCCTCCTTCGTCACATAGCTTGGGTAGTCATCGTGCCGATGCCACCTGCCCTGAACGGCATTGAATTCGCTTTGGGCATTTCTGCCGACTTGCTCAACGGAATAGCTTTCGCCCCACCATGTATGGAAATGGTTCTTCGATACGTCCGGAGTGAAATTCGCGTCATAGTTTACAAGCAGTTCGTCGCCCTCTTTGGCGACCGATACGATCTGCACCTCACACCCATCCACAGGGCAGGCATTGGGCATCGCTGACTGGGCAGTTGCATCAGCACCAAACAAGAGTGTAGCTGCACCCAGGATCAGAGCGCCCTGACGAAGCTGGTTTCCTGAAGTATTCAATGACATCATTCCCTCCCAATCTTGGTTGAAATACGCAATTGGCGCCGATTCTAGCACAATCGCGAGTTTCTTTCTGAGACTTTCACCACAGAAGCCAGAATTCAGGCGTGCCACGTCGTTTATCGGCGGACGACCTCAAACTCTAATGGGCGCGCATCAGAGTGCAAAATTGATAGTGCAGGCGATATCAGCCCGCTATCGGCCAGCATTATGTTCTCGCGCTTAAGCTGGATTTCACGCGCATTCTCGAATTGTACGTAAGTTCCCGACGAACTGCGATCCGCCAGCATCAGCTTCCCGCCTTTCATGCTGAGTACCGCATGCAGTCGCGAAACCCACGGCTCAGGCAGGATGACATCGCATTGACTGGATCTGCCGATCGTTAGCTCCCCGCCTTCCCGACACCGCCAGGTATGATCGTCGTGATAAAGAATGAGCGCAAAGCTTTCATTCTGGTGCATGCCCTCAGATCCGCTGGCCGTCTGCGTCGGCAGATGCATCACGGTGCTTAACCCGTCCGTTGAGGCCACGATTGAATAGGCTTTGACCGGGTCACTCACACCTTTCAGGCGAAGCGATCCGATTGGGGTGAGCATCTGGAGACTCTCGGGGCTTAGATCCTTGGCGACGCTTTCGCTGACACAAGCTTCACCCGGATTGGCCGCGGCCGCCAAACGTGCGGTCAGATTTACTGTTTCGCCAAATATCCCATTATCGCCAATAACAACGGGACCTTGATGAACACCCGCGTGGACCGACAGTAATGTTCCGGGCGGTTTCTGAATCATCTCTACAACCGCGTTTACGGCGGCCTCGGGTTCCTTGAAATAGGACAAGACGTCATCGCCTTTCTGCCCCACAGGAACTCCGCCAAACCCAAGTAGAACCTCACGCAATCGATCGATTTCAAACTGAATCAACTGCTGCGCCTGATCGTCCCCCATTTCTTCGTAGAACGGAGTGCTGTCAGAAATGTCAGCAATTATGGTCGTGACGAGCTTGGTTTCCACGGTGCTACTCGCAATTTGCTTGTCCGGAACGGCAAACCCTATTTGGGATCATAAACATAACCTATACCCCGCACGGTTCTGATGATTTCCGGCTTTTCCGGGTTGGTTTCAAGCTTCCGGCGCAGTCTGGATATTCTGATATCAATGCTGCGATCGAACGGGTCCCAGGACCGGTCATGCGCTTGTTCTAGCAACTGATCACGGTTCAAAACACGCCCTTTGTTTTCAGCAAACACCTTGAGCAGACTATACTCCATCGCCGTTAGCGGGACCTCGGATCCATCCGGCGCAAGAAGTTTGGCTGCCTCTTTATCCAGCGTGTAGTCGCCAAAAAGGGCCAAATTGCCTTCGGAGGCATCTGCAGGCAGACTTTCGTTGATGGCCCCTCGGCGCAATAGGGCCTTGATCCGCGCTTCCAGTTCCCGAAGATCAACCGGCTTTCCAAGATAGTCATCTGCCCCCATCTCAAGCCCGATGATCCGGTCCACTACATCGCCTGCTGCAGTCAACATGATCACGGGCGTCGTGTTTTCAGGACGAAGCGATCTGAGGATCGAAAGACCGTCTTCCTTTGGCATATTGATATCCATGATCATGACATCAACAGCACGAGAGGAGATGACAGACCGGAGCTCTTCTCCGCCAGCGGCTGCAGAAACCTCGTACCCGCGTTTGCTCAGATATTCCTGAAGCATCTCGCGCACGTCGATCTCGTCATCGCAAACCAGGATATGGGTTTTCTGGTCATTCATCCGTTTGATCCTTCTGATCGGCGAGCAGCTTTCCGACAAGTCTTCTCAGTTCCGAAGGCGAGACGGGTTTTTCCAGATAGGGCAGACCGGATTCCTTCAGCAGTCCCAATGAGCTTTCACCCATGGTGTCCCCGGTGATGTATGCTGTCCGGGTCAGCATTTTCGGAAAACGCGCCACCAGCGCCTCATAAATCTTGCGTCCGTCAACACCGGGCATGTTCATATCACTTAGGAATACATCGTAGTTGGCGGACTGCAGTTGCCTGAGCGCCTCTTCTCCTGAGGTAACGAAATCAACGTGAAAGCCGTCCTTCCGCAGTATCTCGGCATTGATCTCACCCACTTCGACCTCATCATCCACGACCAATGCACGGTGCTTGGCAAAATTCGCGGCGGGTTCGGGTTTTTCTTCAGCCACATCATTTTGCATCTTTGCGACGGGCAGAGTTATCCGGAAGCAGGTGCCGGACACTGCGGCCTGATCAAGCCTGATCTGACCGCCATGGGACAGAATGATCCGGTGACAGAAAGCAAGCCCAATCCCGGTGCCGTCACCCACTTCTTTTGTGGTGAAGAACGGCTCGAAGATACGTGCGCGTATGGCTTTAGGGATACCGGGGCCATTGTCCTGAACCGTGATCTCAACCATTCCCGTGTCAGGCTTGACCTCGGCAGACAGCATGATGTGGTCGCCGATGCCGGATGCGGTCATGGCCTGCTCGGCATTGATGATAAGATTCAAGACGACTTGCGTAAGCTGGTCCGCATCCCCGGCAACTGCAGGCAGGTCTGCTGGCACACTTTGCTCAATGCGAATTTCGCCTGATGAGCTACCGTACCCGGCGACATCCGCAGCTGTTTCGATCAGGCTGGGAACATCAACCTGCTCGATCTTGCTGGGCTGCTGACGCGCCATCGCCAGAAAGGTCTTTACAATCTTCGCGCAGCGTTCTGCAGCATTGCCGATTTTTTCAATCCTGACACCGAGATCGGGGTCGGAAATTTCTTCCTTCAACATCAACGAATGACCCACAACAACCGACAATGGATTGTTAAGCTCATGCGCCACACCGGCGAGTAGTTCGCCAAGCGCAGACATCTTTTCGTTCTGGAACAGCAGCTCTCGTTGCTTTTCAAGCTCAGCCTCAATGGCCAATTCATCGGTCAGATCGCGGGTATTGGAAACGATTACTTCTTCACCATTGAACTCGATCAGCCGTGAAGAATCCGCCCCCCAGAACTTTCGTCCGCTTGCATCGACGAACTCCATACGCCGATCCTTAAGCGCCCCCGCTTGCCGGAGGTCTTTCAGGTACCGTTCGCGCTCATTCGGATCCGCATAGTAGGATTTCGAACTTTCTGCATCACCAAACAGCGCCTTTATCTCGGGCGTAGCAAACAGCACCTCGCCGGTGTCGGCATGCGTCATGTTGATGGCTGCTGGATAAGCCTCCATGACCTGACGGATCAAGGCATCAGCCTCTTTCTGGACGGTTAGATCGATCACGCTGGTCACGATGACTTCTTCGCCTTTGTAATCGATCAATTGAGACGAAATCGACGCAGGGAAGGTTTTGCCAGCCGCATTAATCAAGTCGAGCTTGTAGTCATCGACACGACCATCGGCCAAAAGCTGGGTTACAAAATCCGCGCGCTCTTCCGGCTTTTGATAATGCTGTTTTGCAGATTTGGAAGGTCCGAACATCTGCAGCGCAGCAGGCGTGCGATACAAGATCTGTCCATCACCAATCCGCGCCATAGTTACGATTGCCGAACTGGCATCCAGCACCTTTCGGATCAATAGATCCCCGTCGCGCTCTTCGACCTCGGCTTGTTTGCGTTCGGTGATATCCTCACGCGTGACGACAAATCCGCCGAACTTGGTGGGATGAACAGAAACCAGATAGGTGCGCCCATCCGTTTCCATCAGCTCAAAGTCTTGGATGAACTCGACCCCATTAGCCAACCGGTCCGAAACCCACTGCTGTTCATTGCCGATGGCTTCGGCGTAAATTCCCCGGCGCGCCGTCTCGCGCATCAGGATTTCCCAGTCCAGTCCGGGTTGCAGCAGGTCGGCAACCCCCTTGTTCATCTCGGCATATCGTTGATTGAACAGGACAAGGCGGCGATCATCATCATAGAGGGCGAACCCTTCTTTGAGAGATTCGATCGCATCACGAAGAAGGTCCCGCGCCTTCTCGATTTCTTCAAATTCGTTCGCCATGCCCATCGTCATCCTGAATTTTTAGGATACCATTGTTTCAATGCCATTTCAAAATCAGCATCGCGTGTTTCAATTGTTTCAATAGGTGCCAACTCAGCCAAGTACAGGCCGATAAACCTGTTTGTTTTTGAGCCAGATAGCAAGTTGTGTGACCTGCTTCACAGAGCAACAACTGAAACACTTGGCACCGCTTCCAGACATCACAATGAAACATAGAAAGGTCAGTTATTGCCCATCTTAAGTGCGATTGGGTAAGAACGATGACTATTTCTTTTAGAACTACTGAAATGATTAACGCACCTATTTTTGCGTTGCATTCTTCGGCGTCCAATAGTGGGCAATGGAACCAACTGGCGGCGGATCTGGAAGGTCGCTTTAGTGTTCACGCTGTTGATCTTCCCGGGTACGGTCGTAGCCCGTTGACTGGAGATAACTCTCAAAACGGTGCGGCGTTTTCTGCCATACCGGTAATCCGCGAAATCGAAGCGCTGGGACGCCCCGTGCATCTGGTTGGGCATTCCAACGGCGGAGGCGTCGCCATCAAGGTCGCGTTGATGCGTCCTGATCTTGTCAAAAGCCTGACGGTATATGAGCCTGCAGCCTTTCATTTTCTGCAGGCTGGCAATGATGCCAGCAAGAAACTGTTCGGGCAAATCCAGCTTCTCGCGGGTGTGGTGAGCGCCGCAGCAGCGGATGGCGATGCCGCTGCTGGTATGCATCACTTTTTGGATTTCTGGAACGAGAAGGGGTTTTGGAACTCGCTGCCCGCGCAGGCCCAGGACCGGTTCATTGGGATGATCCCATCAGTCATGTCTGATTTTGCAAATGGTTTTGCTGAAACCTGGCAACTGAAGGACCTGTCCAAGCTTGAAATACCGACGTTGGTAATGACTGGTTTGGAGTCACCTGAGATTGCGCAGCACGTCTCGGTCGAGATCGCGAAGGCTTTGCCCAATGCGCGGATCGCGTTGCTGCCCGAGCTGGGCCATATGGCGCCGGTCTTCCAGCCCGAATGGATCAACGCAAGGATTTTCGAACACGTGGCCAATGTGGAGCGGCCCGTTGAAACTGTCAGCTGGCCAGAACGTCAAGCTGCCTGACCGGGGCCGCATTTAGCAATGCGGCCTTCATCAAACCACTGCTACATCAAAAGGAGCAATATCATGGGTATTCAAACATCGATCAACGCCACCACAGACTTTGCGGCAATCAAAGCAAAGCAAAACGTCGCCTGGGGCTCCGGCGACTACAGCAAAGTGGGTGTCACGCTGCAAATCACGGGCGAGGAACTGGCTGAAAGCATGGATCTGATGCCCGGTTCCAAGGTACTGGATGTTGCCGCCGGGAATGGTAATGCCACCCTGGCCTTCGCCCGGCGCTTTTGTGATGTTACATCGACCGACTATGTAGAAGCCCTGCTGGACGCCAGCAGCCAGCGCGCCAAAGCGGAAGGTCTGTTCGTGACCTACAAGGTTGCCGACGCCGAAAACCTGCCTTTCGATGATCAATCCTGCGACGCGGTGGTTTCGACGTTCGGCGTGATGTTCACACCGAACCAACAACAATCAGCAGCAGAGCTGCAACGGGTCGTCAAAAGCGGCGGCAAGATTGGTCTGGCCAACTGGACGCCTGACAGCTTCATCGGCCTTCTGTTCAAAACGATCGGTAAACATGTGCCTCCACCTGCTGGCGTAAGCTCTCCGGCTATGTGGGGCAGCCGGGACTGGATTGAAGAAGCCTTCGGATCGCACAGCACCATCGTTTCGTTCCGACGCAAGAACTTCATGTTCCGCTACCGTTCAGCCGAACACTTCCTAGAGTACTTTCGGACTTTCTATGGCCCGATGCAAAAGGCCTTCGATGCACTGGACGCATCGGGACAAGAGGCGCTGCAGCGCGATATCATGGCCCTGATCGAGAAGTTCGATATCTCAGGCAATGACACACTTTGCATCTCATCCGAGTACGCTGAAATTGTCATGCAGCGCAGCTGAGATCGTGAATCACTGGCTCATCGTTCTTTGACCCAACCGTCAAAGAACGATGAAGATCACCCGGTGTAGTCGATCCACCATTTTCTTGGTATTAGTTTGTTTAAGGGGGATTTTGTTATGGCCGAGCGCACACTTTATGAAAAATACGGTGGGTTTTCACAGATCAGCAAGATCGTGTTCTCGTTCTATGACATCCTGCTGGACAACGACGAGGTTGGCCCCTTCTTCGACAACGTGGATATGAGCCGCATGGTCGACCATCAGACCAAGTTCATAGCATCGCTCCTTGGTGGTCCGGCCTCCTACACCGACAATCAACTGCGCCAGTTACACTCTCATCTCGAAATTACCGATGACCATTTCGACGAATTGGAGGTCGTGCTCCGTGACGCTTTGCAAAGACACGGCGTGGATGCCGAGGACATCGATATCGTTGTCGCGGAATTCAGTAAACGTCGTCCCTTGATTGTTGGATAAATCATGACCATCGAAGCCATCAATGAACAGCTCCTTCGCGCGATTGGTGTGGGCGTTGCCCTACTGGACCGTCAATCGCTGAAGTTTGGGTTCCGCAATGATACGTTTGACGAGTGGTTCAGTGCCGATGGCCCTTCAGACCAATTGCAGCAGCTCTTTCCTGATCTGGATATCGACACAGTGCAAACAAGCCTGTCCGGCACCGGGCGACATACATCAGAAATCACCTTCAAAAA
This sequence comes from Ruegeria sp. B11, assembly GCF_056539785.1. Classification (NCBI taxonomy): domain Bacteria; kingdom Pseudomonadati; phylum Pseudomonadota; class Alphaproteobacteria; order Rhodobacterales; family Roseobacteraceae; genus Ruegeria; species Ruegeria sp. B11. The sequence goes on from NZ_JBQFVO010000001.1 coordinate 1,010,291, forward strand.
GAAACGCCGCACACTGGTGATCGCACTCGATTTCACGGTCGCGCACGACGATGTGCTGGTTCTGGTATGTCAGAACATCACCCGTATCAAAGAGCTGGAGTCCATGATCGACTCCTATTCGATGATGGTGGAACGGAACACGCGCGAGTTGAAGCGGGAAAAGGAGCAGGTTGAAAAACTACTGCTAAATCTGATGCCCCGGTCGGTCTACGAAGAGTACAAGACTTTCGGCGTGGTTACGCCACAACTCTATGATCCCGTCTCCGTCCTGATGCTCGATTTCGTTGGGTTCACGGATATGGTCGCCTCGCAGGACCCAAGCGTCACCGTCACTGAACTGAACGATATTTACAGCGCGTTTGATCGCATTGGTGAGCAATTCGGTTGCGAACGGATCAAGACGATCGGAGACGCATATATCACCGTTGCTGGTCTGCCCGATCCGACTCCGGATCACGCCAAGGCAATCGCAAACACAGCCATTCGTTTCGTACGCTATTTGACCCGCCGAAACCTGAGCCATCCGCATCAGTGGCGGTGCAGAATTGGACTGGCCACGGGATCGGTAGTCGGGTCGGTCGTTGGCATCCAGAAGTATGTGTACGATATCTTTGGTCCGGCTGTGAATCTGGCCTCCAGACTTCAGGAATTCTCTGACCCGATGCAGATTTCAGTCCAGGACGAAGTCGCGCAGGTCCTCAAAGATCAGTTTGACCTTGAGAATGTCGGCGCGCGAACAATCCGTGGGTTTGGAGAGCAAGACATCTGGCGCTTGTCCGACGATAGCTAAGCGTCAATGCCCGCTGTAATCCTTTGTTCGCACTAAATGGTGACTGATCACTGCAGCGAATACAGTAGGCTGTTTACCCAGTCCCAAAACCACTGATCTTGATCCCGAAATAAGCGGCTACTCGTTTGGGCGTTTGGTGACAACGGATTCCAGCACCTCGCCTTCGTGATCAACAACCCGCCAGAGGCAATGTCTCTTGCCATTCACCTCCACAAAATCTCGTCGGCGTGCCACTTCCATATCGAGAGTGCGCGCAGTTGTTGCATCCGCATTCTTCGGATCTCAGAGGCAAACATCGGACCGAACCTGTCCCAACAGTAGCAGTCGGTTTCTTGACTCAGGTCGATGCCTCGCTCGTGCAACAGATCTACGGCATTCCGAAGCGAGAGCGGGAATCGGATGTACAGCATCTCGGTCAAGCGGATGATCTCAGAACCGGTTGTTATAGTATTTGAAAGATGCAGGTCTGGTCATGGGCAAAAGCTACGCAACACCCCTACCCCGCCCAAGCAAAGTTCTTCTGACAAGATTCTTTTGACAGTTCCCCGATTGCAGTTTTCCTTGGTCACACAAACCTGTTCACATAATTCTCCAGAATCTCCTGACGCCCAGATTGTGGTTTCGGGTTGGTATTTTCCTGCAGAACCCGGGCAGAAATCTCTTCCAGACTGCTACCCAACATAGAAACTGCTTCCGGAGTGTTCCAACCGGAATACCGTTCCGTCAGCGCGTCCTCCAAGCCACCGTCTTCAACCATAGCAGCCGCAGCTTTCAAGCCCCGTGCACAAATGTCCATTCCGCCGACATGGGCTGCAACAAGATCTTTTGCATCAAGCGATTGCCGACGAATTTTGGCGTCAAAATTTGTGCCCCCAGTTGTAAAGCCACCAGCTTTCAGGATGTAGTAATATGCCAAAGCAACCTCTGGCGTGTTATTCGGGAACTGGTCCGTATCCCATCCGGATTGGTAATCGTTTCGGTTCATGTCGATCGAGCCAAGCATCCCTTCGGCAGCGGCGACCGCAATTTCATGCTCGAAACTGTGTCCGGCCAGGATCGCATGCCCCTGCTCGAGGTTCAACTTGACCTCGTCCTCCAACCCGTACTTCCTGAGAAACCCAATACAAGTCGCGGCGTCGTAGTCGTATTGGTGTTTGGACGGCTCCTGAGGCTTGGGCTCCACGAGAATAGTTCCTTTGAACCCAATCTTGTGTTTGTATTCAACGACCATGTTCAAGAAACGGCCCATGTGGTCCAACTCGGTTTTCAGATCCGTGTTCAACAGGGTTTCATAGCCTTCTCGGCCACCCCATAGAACGTAGTTTTCTCCGCCGAGCTTGTGGGTCGCATCCATGCAGGATTTCACTGTCGCAGCTGCAAACGCAAAAACGTCGGGATCAGGATTGGTACTGGCACCAGACATCCAGCGACGATGGCTGAACATATTGGCCGTGCCCCAAAGCAGCTTGGTGCCAGACACCTGCATCTTTTCACCGATATAATCGGTGATATCTTCTAATGTGCGCAGGTTATCGGCAAAATTTCCCTGTTCGGGCCGGATGTCAGCGTCGTGCCAGCAAAAGAATGGCTGCCCCAAAAGCTCAAACAATTCGAATGCAATATCTGCCTTCTGTCGGGCCCGGCCCATATCGTCCTGAGGATACCATGGGCGTTCGAACGTAGGTCCACCAAAGGGGTCTCCGCCCTCCCACGCGAATGAATGCCACCAGGCCACTGCAAACCGCAGATGGTCCTCCATACGCTTGCCCATGATTATTTCATCCGGGTCGTAGTGACGAAAGGCCAACGGGTTCTTGCTGTCCACGCCTTCAAACTGGACCTTCTCGATCCCTTCAAAAAATCCACTTGGCATTTCTGCCCCCTACTCTGCTTTTTGTGCTGGCTGTTTGCCGAGAATGATCATCGACAAAAGATCGTCATCAGTTACGTCTGAGATATCGACCGTCCCAACCAGTTTTCCGTTCTTCATGACCGATGCGCGGTCGCACAGTTCCATGACGGCATGCACGTCGTGATCGATCAGAAATATCCCGATGCCTTGCGCCTTCAGCTGGTGGATCAGATCCGCCACCATCTGAGTTTCATGCGGCCCAAGCGCTGCTGTGGGTTCATCCATGATCAGGATACGGGCATTGAAATAGACGGCCCGAGCAATCGCCACTGATTGTCTTTGCCCACCCGACAAGGCGGAGACCGGGTCATTGAACTTCTGAAAGTTCGGGTTGAGCTGCGCCATGATCTTTCGGCACTCGGCCTCCATGGCTGCGTCGTTGACCAAGCCAAAAGGCGTCGTCATCTCGCGCCCCAGAAACAGGTTTGATGTCGCGTCCAGATTGTCGGCCAAGGCGAGCGTCTGATATATCGTTTCGATATTGTTCGCCCGGGCGTCACGGGGATTGCCAATCTCGACCGGCTTGCCATCGATCAGAATCTCGCCGTGGTCCATCTGATAGGCGCCGGACAATACCTTGATCAACGTGGACTTTCCGGCCCCGTTGTGGCCAAGCAGGCCAACGACTTCACCCGGATAGAGATCGACCGACACATGGTCGACGGCCTTGATCCCACCGAAGGAAATCGAGATGTCGCGCATCTCGACCAATGGCGGCGCGCCTGAACCGCGCCCAGTGCCAGAAGGTTTTTTCTGCGTATCCTGAGCTTGCATCACTTTGCCCCCAGTCGCTTGCGGTAAACGATGTCGATATAGACGGCCAACACGAGGACGCTGCCGACGACGATGTTCTGAAACGGCGCGTCAACGCCAACCATTGCCATGCCCGATTGCAGCGCCTGCATGATCAATGCACCCAGGATCGCGCCATAGATGGTGCCGATGCCGCCCGACAATGCGGTTCCTCCGATCACTGCAGCTGCTATGACCCGAAGTTCGTCGAGCGTACCAATGTCGTTCGAATGGTTCGCCAAGCGAGCCGAGGCGACCACCGCGGACACCGCGCACAAGAAACCTATCAAAGCAAAGATTTTCACGGTCAGCAGCCGAGTGTTGATACCCGAAAGCTCTGCCGCATCCGGGTTGCCGCCAGTGGCAAAGATGTACCGACCAAACCGGGTTTTTCGCGCCACAATTGTCAGCGTGACAGCCACGATGATTAGGATGAGTACAGAAATCGGTATGCCGTATCCTACAACTAGCCCCTCTGGCATTGTCTCTCCGCGTGCTTCGAACATACGTTGCAGTCGGCGCGTCGGTATGGCGTAGCTGTTTACGATGTAAACGTACCCAAGGATGGCGATTGCGATTATCCCGGCCAAAGTGGCTTCGGCCCAGACAGGTTTGACGGGGAATCCATGTGCCGCCTTTGCGCGACGACTGCTCCACAAAGCCCAGATCGCGATTGCGGTAGCAAACAAGCCGAACAGCCAGCTTGTCGTCGTTCCCAATGTCCCGTTGGTCCCGCCAAACATCAGGAATGTACTATCCAGAGGACCAATCGTCTGACCGCTGGTCAAATACCACGCCACGTTTCTCCAAACCAGAAATCCACCAAGCGTGACGATGAAGGCTGGTATCGTCAGGTATCCGACCATCCAGCCATGAAACGCACCAATCAGCGTGCCGACAAACAACCCGACGACAATGGTGATCGCCCAGGTCGCAGGATTGTTCAGACCCATACCAAGTACTTGCGGCAAAAGCTCGGTTTGCGTCATCGCCATCACGGCCGAGGTTGTTGCCAGCAGTGCACCAACCGACAAGTCGATGTGCCGCGTGACGATAATAAATACCATCCCGCATGCCATAATGGCGACCGAAACCGTCTGAATGGACAGGTTGAATAGATTGCGCGGCGTCAGGAACCTTCCATCTGTGAAGATGTTGAACCCGATGCACAGGATGACAAACGCGCCGATCATTCCCAAAAGCCGCATATCCAGTTCCAGTTGCTGGAACAGGCTGGGTTTCGCTTTTTCAGGTACCGGCTGAGACGAAGTTTCGGTCATTTCCGATCTTTCATATTCAGCAATAGTCCCCGGCCCAGACGGGGCCAGGGACTTTGAAGTTTAGTTGCAGGGAGCAGGTCCGTTTTCAACGCCCTGACACAGATCTTCCAATGGGATCCATCCAGCGTCCACAACAACGGATAGGTTGTCCTTGGTGATCGGAACGGGCGCGAGGAAGACCGAGTTCATCTCGGTGCCACCAGGGGATGTCCAGCTCACTGCGCCTTCGACGTCAGCAGGGCTTGTCCCTCCGCTCAGTGCGACTGCGATTTCGCCAGCGGCCTTTCCGAGTTCACGAGCGTCCTTCCATACCGAAACGGTTTGAGTGCCCAGCGCAACGCGGTTCAACGCTGCGTGGTCGCCATCCTGACCTGACACCGGAATGCCTTCCATACCCTGTGCTGTTAGGGCCGCAACAACACCGCCTGCAGTACCGTCATTCGACGCAACGACTGCATCCACGTTGTTCTCGTTCGCGGTCAGGATTTGTTCCATGTTCCGCTGCGCGTTCGCGGGCAACCAACCATCTGTGTAGGCTTCACCAACGATCACGATGTCACCGCTGTCGATGGCTGCTCCGATGATCTCTTGCTGACCCCCGCGCAGGAAATCTGCGTTCGGATCAGTAGGAGAGCCTTTGATCATCACGTAGTTGCCTTTGGGCATGGCCTCAAAGACAGCCCGAGCCTGCATTCTGCCGACTTCCACGTTGTCGAAGGTCAGATAAAATGCTCGGTCGTCCTCGATCAGACGGTCATAGGCTATCACAGGAATACCTTCGTCCGCCGCGGCCTGAACCGCGGGACCAATGGCCTGCGCGTCCTGCGCTAGGATGATAAGCGCGTCCACACCCTGGGCGATCAGGCTTTCGATGTCCGATAGCTGCTTTGCGGAGGACGATTGCGCGTCTGCCGAAATGTACTCGGCACCGCCTGCTTCAAGTGCCGACTTGATGGCCGCTTCGTCTGTCTTCCAGCGCTCTTCCTGAAAGTTGGACCAGCTTACGCCGACTACCGGCTCTGCGAACGCAGTCGAGGCCAGCAGCGTGGCTACAGCTGAAAAGCTGAGAATTTTTTTCATGATTTCCTCCCATAAGCAGAGCCATCTCAACTCGATTCGCGGCTCTTACAGTTTTAAATAACACATTTATTTCAGTCGGTAAAATATTTAGTCTATAAGACACACCAAAATTCAAATAGATTGAACCAAAGGTAAGATTCGCGAGGGCAAGATGCTGAAAAGCAAAGCGTCTGTAGTTTCTTTGGACCAACGAAACGCGACCCGCCTGCGGGTGTTGGAACAGATCAGAAGCAATGGATCCGTATCGCGGATTGATATCGCATCCGCCTTGGAGACCAGTCCTGCCACGATCACTTCAGCGACGGCTGATCTGATCTCGGCAGGGCTGATCAAGGAAACCGAAGGCGAAGCTCAGTCAAAGTCTGGAAAAAGAGGGCGGCCCAGAGTTTTGCTGCAATTGGATGGCCAATCCATCCTTGTTGCGGGCCTGAAGATTGCTCGTCAGGTGATCTCGGTCATTTTAGTGGATTTTGAAGGCAACGAGGTGACGTCGCACAACGTCCCGCTTGAAGACGCCCGAATGTCGCCGACGAAGCTTATATCGACTATTCGCGAAGCCCTTGAAGATACGTGCCAACGGGTCGGTCTTTCAATCGGACACTTGGCTGGCGTTTCAATCGGATTGGCCGGGCAGATTGATGCGGCAAAGAACTTTGTCCACTGGTCATCCTCGGTAACTGAAAGAAACATTGACTTCAGCCCTTTACTTGCGAAAGAACTACCCTGCCCTGCATTCGTGGAAAACGACGCGAACCTTGTCGCAAAGGCTGAACAGCTTTCTGGGCTAGGCAACGGGTTGAAGAATTTCCTTGTCGTCACGATTGAACATGGTGTTGGGCTTGGCATCGTTCTTGACGGCCGACTTTATCGCGGGGAAAGAGGGTGCGGGGCCGAATTTGGGCATACCAAGGTGCAACTCGATGGCGCATTATGCCAATGTGGACAACGGGGGTGTCTGGAAGCCTATGTGGGGGACTACGCCCTGATCCGGGAAATGACTGTCACAGGTCACGCCGATAATATGCAAACGGTCTCGGATATCCACGCTCGCGCCAATTCCGGTGATGATAGAGCCGCCTCGGTTCTAGCGCGTGCAGGACAGATGTTCGGGCTTGGAGTATCCAATCTGATTAATCTGTTCGATCCCCAGTGCATTATTGTATCGGGCGCGCAAATGAGTTTTGAACACCTTTGCTCAGCCGATGTTATGACGCGCATTCGAAATGGTGTTGTGAATGTCGACGCACCCTTGCCTGAAATCAAAGTGCATCACTGGGGTGATCTGATGTGGGCCAAAGGTGCGGCCGCCTATGGGATCGAACAAGTCTCGATCCTGAAGGTGAAGGAGCTTGCGGCGAATGCGTCCTGAACTTGCGGCATTACTCTTTCTTGCCACGGCTGCCGAAGCGGGCACTCAACCGCAATTCAAAGTAATAGATGTACCTGCACATATCTACGACGGCGGTTGGGAGCATTTTGTGGGTGGTGGCGTAGCAGTTTTCGACTGTGACGGCGACACGTTTCCCGAATTGTTCGTCGCGGGCGGATCCAATCGATCTCAGCTGTTCAAAAACACCTCTCAGGGCGAGATTTCTTTTCGGATTGAAACGCCGGATCCACTGTTCTTGACGGGAGTAACCGGTGCTTACCCATTAGACATTAACGGCGATGGCTTGACTGACCTGGCCATTTTGCGCGTTGGCGAAGATGTGCTGCTTCAAGGGCAGTCGGATTGTCAGTTCCGTCCCTTCGATAACATCGAGTTCCAATCCGAAGATCACTGGACCACAGGGTTTTCAGCCACTTGGGAAGAAGGCCAGTCTATGCCGACTCTGGCGTTTGGAACTTACGTGGATCGCTTCGATCCAGAAGGTCCGTTTGAATCCTGCGGGCCAACCCTGCTCTATCGCCCGAACGGGAACAGTTATGGCCAACCCCAGCATCTGAAACCGGGATATTGCTCGCTTTCCACTTTGTTTTCAGACTGGGCGCGAACCGGACGTGCTGACCTCCGTATCAGCAACGACCGCCACTATTATGTTCGTGGTGGGCAAGAGCAACTATGGGCCATGGAGCCAGAGCCCCGATTGTATTCGCCCGAAGACGGATGGCTGCCCTATTCGATCTGGGGCATGGGAATAGCCTCTCGCGATCTGACCGGAGACGGCTTTCCTGAGGTTTACTTGACTTCGATGGGTGACCAAAAACTCCAAATTTTTGACCCCGATACCGGCGGCCCGACGTGGCGCGATGCAACTTATGAAAAAGGCACGACTGCCCACAGGCCGCATGTCGGCAACGACGGAAGGCCGTCGACCGGTTGGCACGCGCAGTTTGGAGACGTCAACAATGACGGCAGAGACGACATCTTCGTCGCCAAAGGCAATGTCGAGCAAATGCCCGATGCAGCACAGAACGACCCGAACAACCTTTTGGTTCAGGATTCGGAAGGTCAGTTTATCGAAGCTTCGGCAGAGGCTGGTGTTGCGTCGATAGCGAAGTCTCGCGGCGCAGCGCTTGCGGATCTGAACAACGATGGGCGGCTCGATCTGGTGGTCGTAAACCGTGGATCAAAACTTGAGGTCAACCAGAATATATCAGCAGGTGGCAATTGGCTGTTGGTAGAAGTTACTCAGGACAAATTCAATTGGGCAGCGGTAGGCGGATTTGTCGAGGTTCGAACCAGGCGGGGATTACAGACCCGCGAAATAACCATTGGCGGCGGACATTTAGGAGGCACGGCTGGCTATCATCATTTCGGCTTGGGGGCTGAAACTCAAGTACAGTTACGGGTAATATGGCCGGACGGAGAAGTCGGTGCGTGGCAGGAGGTCGTGCCGAACCAGATCGTTGAAATGCATAGGTGACTATTGATCTACCGGCAGACCGCTTGGAACATAGGCAGGAACGCCCAACCTCTGCGCAGGGTCTTCAAGGCTTGCCAGAAAGCTCAATAACGCGTCGATCTCATTATCTGTTAGAACAACCTTCGGTAACCTATTGCTTTTGGCTATGGCATCTAGATGTTGCTGATCCAGCAGCGGAGTTTCGTCTTCAGAACCCGGAAAATCTGGCAAATAAGCCATTTTAATAGTGTAGCTTCGCAAAGAAGAAACCGAGTCCAGATGGTGGCGTACGATATCCTCAAGCCGTGCAAATGCTCCATTGTGCCCGTAAGGAGCGGTTAGCGTCACATTGCGGAGCGATGGCGTACGAAAGGCAAACGCGTCCTCGGGGTTACCCGTGACGCGAAGACGACCATCATCTCTGACATGGTTCTCAAATCGAGCGGCCTTTCCGGGCCCGATTTGCGGAAGGGCGATCGAATGAAACTTGTGATCTGTTTGGAACCATCCCACGTGGCATGCGCTACACCCCGCCTCTCCATAAAACAGGTTCATGCCACGTTCGGCGTCTTCGGATAGTGTGCCCTCGCCTCGCATCGCGCGATCAAAAGGACTGTTATCTGCGCGCCATTCGAACGCGATGAATTCTGCGATCACATTTGCTATGGCCGTAAAAGATATCTCACCACCCGGCGTAATGGCTTCAAACCGCTGCTTGTATTCTGGGATAGCGGCAACACGTGCTGCAATCAGATCCCACGCGCCGCCTTGCTGTGTCAAAAGCCCGAGTCGAACTGCCTTGCTGACGTCATTTTCCGAGTAATGACCAGCCATTTCGTCTGGTGAAAGAACCGGGAACATCGCCTGCGCCGCTAATGCCGATTGGAAACCGGACCGCATATGTGTCCCCAAAGGTGTTCTAATCCCGTTGGGTTGTGATGGATCGGCCTCAAGGCGCCCATCATGAAAAAACGTCGTAAACTCTGTCGCACCAAGATTCCAAAGCGCCGGTGAATTACGGGGGATGCGTTGCTCCGGCGTATTCTGGGGATCCAGCCTGCGTTCAGCAGCCAGGCCAATCCCGCCTTCCCCGATTCCTAACGAAAGGCCGTCCGAAGTGCCAAACCTCGGGTGATGGCAGGTCGCGCAACTGATGTTCTTGTTGCCGGACAAAATCGGGTCGTAGAATAGCAACTGTCCTAGTTCAACGCGGTCGAAATCAGGTTCTGGGAAAGTTGGAGGTGGCCCAAGCTCCTGAGCATTGGCGCCATTGCCGGCAATCAAAAAGCCAATGGTGGAAATGAATAACCTAGCTCTCATTGCCATCTTCCGAAATCTCGAGCGTGAGCACCTGCCTGTAAGGTTTCTCGTAGGTGCATATGATCGAAGGAAACGAGGGTATGTTGGGCGCATTCGGATATCCGGAGGGTTCGATGCACAAACCAGCCGAACCGCTTAGCGGCTTCGCCAATTGGGCACCCGAATAGACCTGTACTCCGGGTTGGTCAGAATAAGCAGTCAGAGAAAGACCAGACGGTGCGGTGAACTTCGCGACCGGACCAGTTGGATCGCGATTCAGGTCAAAGCAGAAATAGTGGTCGATGGCCTTTGGAACATGCCCGATCGATCTGGGCGCAGAGAAATCAAGTTCGCCGTTCTTGGTCGAACACATCGCACCGGACGGAACTCCTTGTTCGTCTAGTTCCAAGTAGCGGACAGAGGCCAGTTCCAGCTTGTGTGCGTCGACACCTTTTGAGCTGCCCAACGAATAATAGTTATGCTGCGTTAGGCTGATCGGCGTAGGACGGTCAGGATAACCTTTTAATATATAGGTCAACCGTGGGTACCGCAGCGTGACGCTGACCTCGAACCGGACATTCGCAGGAAAACCGCTTTCCCCGTCGTTTGAAAGGTAGTGCAATACCACTTCGTTCGGTGCGGTCTGTCTAAGGTTCCAGAATTGTTTGGAAAGCCCCTCAACCCCGCCATGCAGAGTATTCTTACCCTCATTGGCGCTAAGCCCAAAACGTGTGCCTGCCAACTCGAACCGCGCGCCGCCGATCCGGTTCGCAACACGACCTACAACTGCGCCCACATAACTTGTATCGAGTAAGTACTTGATTGGATCATCAAACCCCAAAATTAGCGGTATATCCTTGAACCACCAACTTTGAGTGATTGCCCCGTAGTTCAGTACCGATGCCCGCATATCGCCATCGGTCAGCATAACCGTCTCGACCCGAGAAGAATATTCCATTGCAGGCGTCATCCTGCCGCCAAGGGCGCCAGTGCCATGTAATACTGTCGATATCGCCCATATTCCCTTTCATAGTGTTCGGCCAGATCGTTACGTGGATCGATAACTTCCTGAATTTTGGGCGGTGTCATAATGTCCCCAAGGTTTGCGTTGTTGGCCGCGCAGATAGCGAGGCGCGCTGCGCCCATCGCCGCTCCGAAATCACTGCCTTTTGGCAAGCCCAACGGCACTTGCAATACGGTCGCCATTGTTTCCAACCAGAACCTGGATCGTGCACCTCCTCCAACAGCCATCAAGTTGGTCGGTACGGTTCCGGTGCTTTTTAAGGCTTCAAGACAGTCCCGCATCGCAAAGGCGACGCCTTCCATCACAGATTGTGTCAGTTCAGCGGGGCCCGACGCGACATCTATGCCTAAGAAAGCTGCTCGGATCCGGCTGTTGTTATGCGGCGTTCGCTCGCCTGAAAGGTACGGTAGGAACGCGATCGAGGAGGGTCCGGTTATACTGTCGGGTACCATCGACGCCAGTTTTTCCACAGATTGACTTATATTGCGAGACAACCAATTCATACTGTTTGTTGCCGAGAGTATGACCCCCATTTGTATCCACATTTCGGGAACAGCGTGGCAAAAGCAATGTACTGCAGTTTCAGGTGCCGGAGCATATGCATCCCGAGCAACAAGAAGAACTCCGGACGTTCCCAAAGATACAAAACCCGCGCCGTCCCGAATGCTCCCGATGCCACACGCGGCGGCCGCATTGTCACCTGCGCCACCTGCCACAACGACAGGATTGGAAAGCCCCCACGCCCGCCGCAGCTCAGTTTTCAACTCACCAGCCGGTTCGTTCCCTTCGACAAGACGCGGCATCTGCGAGGCATGCATGTGACCCAAACCCAAAGCCGTTTCCGACCATTGACGATTGTCTACGTCCAACCATGATGTGCCGGCACTGTCTGACATGTCCGATATGTACTCACCCGTCAGCCAAAACCGCAGATAGTCTTTAGGCAATAGAACCTTGGCTGTTTTTGAGAACACCTCGGGCTCGTGCGATCGCACCCATTCCAGTTTCGGGGCCGTGAAGCCAGGAAAAACGATGTTTCCTGATATGGTGCGCATCTGTGGAATCTGGTCGAGTGTACTTGCCTCGTCCGCCGAGCGTGTATCATTCCATAGAATGCAGGGCCTAAGAACCCTTCCACTGGCATCCAATAAAGTGGCACCATGCATGTGTCCGCTCAGACCAATGCCGCGAAGTTTTGCGAATGCCGGTTCGTTGTCCGCACGGAGATTCGCGACGACTTCTAAGCAAGCGCTAATCCAATCTGACGGATTTTGCTCGGACCAGCCGGGTTTTGGCGTCGATGTAGAAATGCCAGCTTCTGCGTCGCTGACGACGAGACCGGATTCATCGATCAGAATGCCTCTGAGACCCGACGTTCCCAAATCCAATCCAAGATACATTCGGCGCCATCCTTTGAGTTTTATTTTAGTTGATAAAATTAATCATGGAAGACGCAGTGTCAAGGTGACTGTCGCGCTACTCCAACTTTACCCAAGCCGCATTTCTTGCAGAACTTTGCACGCAAGCTGCAACGAACCTGACACCATTCAATCCATCCTGAACAGTGGGATAGATCACCGATGGATCAGCTGAATTGCCACTTCGAAACGCTGTTATGGCGTCCGCAGCTTCACTATAGACATTTGCAAAACCTTCCAGATACCCTTCCGGATGGCCCGGAGGCACTCTGCTCAGACGGTTGGCGGCGTCCCCGGCTCCGGCCCCATTGCGGGTGATCAGTCGTTTTGGCTCACCATAGGGCGTAAACCAAAGATAGTTTGGATCTTCCTGCGCCCACTCGATCCCACCTTTTTCACCATAGACACGCAATCGCAGTGCGTTTTCGTTGCCGGGGGCAACTTGGGACGACCACAGCATCCCGCGCGCGCCACCGTCGAACCGCAGCAGGACATGTGCGTTATCGTCGACCCTGCGCCCCGGCACAAAGGCCTGCAAGTCAGCCGCAAGGCTTTCCGCCTTCAAGCCTGTCACAAAGCAGGCGATATTGTAGGCGTGGGTTCCGATGTCACCCGTCGATCCCCCTGCTCCGGAACGCTCAGGATCGGTTCGCCATTCGGCTTGCTTAAAGTCTTGCTGCTCGGTCAACCAGTCCTGCGGATATTCAACCTGAACCACGCGGATATTGCCAATCTCTCCGTTGGCGACCATCTCACGCGCCTGCCTGACCATTGGATAACCGGTGTAGTTATGGGTTAGAATGAACAGCGCGCCTGAACTCTCCGCCGCCTTCACGAGCTTCTTGGCATCCGCAAGGGTCGAAGTGAGGGGCTTGTCGCAAATCACGTGAATACCGCGCTTCAAGAACTCTCGCGCTGCGGCGTAATGAACGTGATTAGGCGTGACGATCGAGACTGCTTCGATCCCCGATTTCAAACGCGCTTCTCTGATCGCCATCTGCTTAAAGTCGTCATAGACCCGTTCGAGCCCCAACGCTTCTCCGCTTTCTCGAGATTTTTCTGGCGTTGAAGACAAGGCACCTGCGACCAACTCGAACTTGTCATCCAAGCGCGCCGCAATTCGATGCACGCCTCCTATGAAAGCATCAGTGCCGCCACCAACCATGCCAAGGCGAATGCGGCCTGATTTTACTTCACTGCGTCCAGTTACCATCAGTCTATCCCCAGCATTTTTCGATTGGCCGCCATATCGCTGCCGCCATCCGCAAAGTCGTCGAATGCTTTCTCTGTGACACGGATAATGTGGTCAGAAACGAATTGCGCACCTTCGCGCGCTCCGTCTTCTGGGTGTTTCAAGCAGCACTCCCACTCGACCACGGCCCAGCCGTCAAAATCGTTTGCAGCCATCTTCGAAAAAACGGCCCCAAAGTCGACCTGACCATCACCAAGCGAGCGGAAACGCCCTGCCCGGTTAACCCAGCTTTGATAACCAGAATAGACGCCCTGCCGACCGGTCGGGTTGAACTCGGCGTCTTTGACATGGAACATCCGGATTCGGTCTTTGTAGATGTCGATATTATCCAGGTAGTCGAGACACTGCAGAACGTAATGCGACGGGTCGTATAGCATACAAGCCCGAGCATGATTGCCCGCCCGTTCGAGGAACATCTCATAGGTCACGCCATCATGCAGATCCTCGCCTGGATGGATTTCATAACAAACATCGACTCCACAATCTTCTGCGTGATCCAGGATCGGGACCCAACGGCTGGCAAGCTCATCAAATGCTGTTTCGATAAGGCCAGCAGGACGTTGCGGCCAAGGGTAAACATAAGGCCATGCGAGCGCGCCAGAGAATGTCGCGTGCGCTGATATCCCTAAATTTTTGGAAGCTGACAGCGCCTTCTTAACCTGATCAACGGCCCACTCCTGCCGGGCTTTTGGGTTTCCCCTGACGCTTTCGGCGGCGAAGCCGTCGAATGCTGCGTCGTATGTGGGATGCACGGCAACAAGTTGGCCCTGAAGATGCGTGGACAACTCCGTCACTTCGACGCCGTTCTCTTTGGCCTTGCCCTTGAATTCATCGCAGTAATCCGTGCTTGAGGCAGCGGTTTCAAGATCAAACAACCGGCCGTCCCAACTGGGCACCTGAACGCCTCTGTACCCACAATCCGCCGCCCATTTGGTAATGGTGTCCCACGAGTTGAAAGGCGCTTCATCTCCGGCGAACTGTGCCAGAAACAACGCCGGGCCTTTGATCGTTTCCATAATGTCTCCTCCCCAAAAACCGATGCCTCTATGGCGGTAAATTTTCCTTCAGATAGATATCGATGCGAATACGTTCTTGTGCCTTGTTGAACGGAACCTTGTCTGATGTTGCGCGCAACAGACGGACCGCGGATCGGACCAAGTGACCTGAATCCTGCGAGATTAACGCATCAAATGTTCCACGGCTTAGTGCGTCACGGCTGAGCGGCGTGAGTTCATGGGCTATGATCACCAGATCTTTGCTGATTTTGCTGTCGGACAGAAACTGGATCAAACCGGCGTTGCCAGCAGCGGAAGAATAGATACCGACAAGATCTGGATAGGTCTCAAAAATCTCGGGCATCATCTTGTAAATCAGCTCAGGGTCATCGCGACCTTCGACCGACGCCACAACTTCGAGATGCGGAAAATCTTCGGCAATCACCAGATCGAAACCCTGCCGTCGTTCCAAATGATCCCGTGCCAAGCGCGAGCCTGTCAAGACCAACAACTTTCCCTTGCGATGCACAAAGCGCCCCATCAACTGTGCCGCAGTCCGACCAGCCGACACGTTGTCAACTCCGACGAAGTGGTCGCGCTCCGAGCTGGGGAGGTCGGACACCAACGCGACGACTGGAACGCCTTTGTCCCGGACCCGTTTCACTGCATCACGTACCGACGGTGTTTCCGGACCGAAGACAGCGACGCCATCGACTTCCCGAATGTCCAAGGCGTCTAGGATTTCGACAATTTCCTGGGGATCAAATGGAGCGACACGTTGGATTTTCATACGAGTCCGCTCGATGAACTGATCGCGCGACTGTTCTACGATTTGCTTGCTAAGCGCTTCGACAAACTCGTTGTCGCTATCGGGCAGCACAAACAAGAAGTTATAGACACGCTTTCTCGCAAGGTTGGCTGCAGCGGTGTCGCGGACATAGCCAAGCTCATTAATTGCCTGTTGAACCTTTTGTACAGTCACTGCACGAACGCCCGGCCGTCTGTTCAGGACACGATCAACGGTTGCCAGACTGACACCCGCAACACGCGCAATGTCATTCACAGTTGGTTTGTTCACCAATTCTAGTTTGTGTTTTTGCTCTTTCACGTGTCGTTCAGCCTTTAATCTCCTGCGCCAACCCCTCGAACAGCAAGGCGACGGCTTCAGCGCCAGGGTCGTTGTTTCCCATCAGGTTTTCCTCGGGAACATAAGCGGCCCGACCGGCCTTGGCACGGTGAATATTTGCAGTGCTGTCCGCGCCTTCGCGCGCTGCATGTGCAGCTTGGACCAATCCCAAAGGCAGAGCGTCCAAAGCGGGTGCCAACGCGTCGATCATTGTCCTGTCGCCGACCTTCGCGCCCCCAACCTGGCTGACGCGGTTCAAACCTTCCACCAAAGACTTCGGGATCGATGCGCCACTGGCGCAGGCGTCTCCTGCTGCATTGAAAAAGATGGCAAGAATGACCCCTGAAGAACCACCCATTGTTTGGCTGAGTTCGTTGCCCAAAGCCGGAAAAAGTTGCGTCAGATCCGCAAGTGGCATTCGGTCCAGACTACCCTGCAGAGCCCTGGCCGCAGTTGCCAATGTGCTGCCGGTATCTCCATCGCCGGACTTGGCATCTAACTCATTCAGGTCCTTCTCAGCATTTATCATCAATTCGGACAATCGCGTGATCGTTTCCTTCGTCGCAGGATTGTTGGATGGAATAGGATCAATCGGTGTCAAGCCATCAGGCAAAGGCGCGACTTGAATTGGATCAATAGAATTGACGCCTGGCCATGCCACGAGAGCTACCGGAGCTTCAAGCGCCGACAGTTCGCCTTCGCTCACGGGCAAGACAGAAACAGAGAATCCGTGCATGTCCAGAGATGTCATCATTGGCGAAGGACCGATAATGTGACGCGCCATCCCTGTTTCGGATAACGCGTGCGTCAACACGGACATTTCCAGTGGGGTTGTAGACCCGAGGTTGTTAACCAACGCAACACATTCCCCCGAGCTAATCCGTTGTTTTAACTTTCCTACGACGGTGGACATAGCCGTGACCGCGTTGGCAAAATCCACCTGCTCAACACCCGGTTCGCCATGGATTCCCAAGCCCAACTCGGCTTTGCCCGGTGCAATCCTGTCCTCTTTCGGAGATCCCGGAACGGTACAGGTATCGAGGCTCATCCCGATACTGACCACTTTACCGATGACGCTTTTTGCAGCCTTGGTCACTGTGTCCAGGTCAGCGCCATCTTCCGCAAGCGCGCCTGCAATTTTGTGTACGAACAAGGTCCCGGCCACACCACGCGGCTGCGGCAGATCCGGCAAGGCGATGTCATCATCGACTACCACCATCTCAACCTTGCGCCCCAAGGCGCGGGCGCGTTCTGCCGCAAGCCCAAAGTTCAACCGATCACCAGTGTAATTTTTCACAATTAGCAAACACCCCGCCTCACCGGTCACGGCCAGAATGCCCGCAAGAACCGCCTCAACTGAAGGCGATGCAAACACCTCTCCACACACAGCCGCAGTCAGCATGCCAGCCCCGACAAACCCAGCATGAGCAGGTTCGTGACCAGACCCGCCACCAGACACCAATGCCACCTTGGATTTGTCCCAATCAGAGCGGTAAACCACCTTGATATGCGGGTAGCCGTCCAATCGGGTCAATGCGCCGCCAGAAGCGGCCAAAAGACCGTCAATCGCCTCTGTTACAAGGGTTTCTTTGGTGTTGAGGAACTGGGCCATGCTTTTGCTCCTTAAGTCACGCGTGCGCCAGAGGCGTCAAAATACAATGGGTTGTGCGGGCTTATTTTTATCGTTTGCCCAGCGGGGTAATCCTGATGAACATCGATCAAGGTCACGACCGAGTGGCCGTTCAAATCTAGATGCAATCGCGTTTGGTCACCCAGATGTTCGGCCCGGATGACACGAGCATCACTGCCCTCGCCTTCCACGATATGCTCGGGACGTAAGCCAATCTGAGGGCCTTTATGGTTCCCGCCAAACAAGTGAGATGGCAGAATATTGATCCGCGGCAATCCCAAACGGCTGGCGACATAGACGCTGCGCGGGTTTTCATAGATGTCCCGAGGCGTACCGTACTGAACCAATCTGCCCTCTTCCAGCACGCCGATATGCGTTGCCATGGTCATCGCTTCAACCTGGTCGTGGGTCACGTACAGAAGCGTGGACCCCAAATCCGCCTGAATTCTCTTCAACTCAACTCGCAAGTCCGCACGCAGCTTGGCATCTAACGAACTGAGCGGCTCGTCCATCAAAAAAATCTGTGGATCGCGCACCAGCGCTCGCCCAATCGACACCCGTTGCATTTCGCCGCCGGACAGTTCGGTAGCTTTGTTGTCCAGCTTATGCGGGATTTGAAGTATCTCTGCGACTTCATTCACTTTCTTTGTGATTTCGTCTTCTGGTGTCTTTAGGATCGGAGATCGTAGCGGAAAAGACAGGTTTTCGCGCACCGTCATATGCGGGTAAAGTGAGTACTGCTGGAAAACCATCGCAACATCACGTTGAGCGGGCGTTTCAAACCCCACATCCCGACCAGCTATGTGAATTGAGCCGGAATCGAGTTTTTCAAGCCCGGAAATCAACCTTAGTGTAGTCGTCTTTCCGGCGCCAGTCGGGCCCAGCAGCACGACAAAAGCGCCGTCGGGGATCGTAACCGAGATATCATCGACTGCCTTCAGGCTGCCGAAGGACTTTGAGATGCTTTCCAGAACGACTTCAGCCATGACCCAATACCTCATCGTTCAGAACCGACCTGAGAGCTTTGCCCGTGGACTCTTTGAACAGCGTGATGGTCGGAGACCTAAACTCCAGACCCACAGTTTCGCCGGGATTTACCGTCTCGCGCGCATCAATACGGGCTTTCAGCTCTCCATTCGGACTCTGTAGCGTTACGATTTGAGTTGTCCCAAGGTATTCTGCCGCCAGAACTTTGGCCCTATAGTCGCTTGTGTCGGACAGAAACACGTGCTCGGGACGAACACCAAACACCAGATCTCCCTCGGCCCCTTCCATCAGTTTGGGAACAGCCTCATCGTGTCCGTTCAACCGGACCAACTCAGAGCCGGGTGCGACCTTGCCCCGAAACGGCAAAAAATTCATTGACGGAGACCCAATGAAGTCTGCGACGAACATTGTCGAGGGCTTGTCGTAGATTTCCTGAGGCGTGCCAAATTGCTCTATTTCGGCTTTGTTCATCACGACGATCTTGTCGCCCATCTGCATGGCTTCCAGCTGATCGTGCGTGACATACACCGTGGTCGCACCCATGCGATCATGAAGTGCACGCAGTTCCTCAGCCATATGCTCGCGAAACTCAGCATCCAATGCGCCTAGAGGCTCGTCCATCATGAATGCTTTGGGTTCACGCACAATCGCGCGTCCAAGCGCGACGCGCTGTCTGTCCCCACCAGAAAGCCCGCCGACAGGGTTGTCCAGAATGTCTGTTATCCCCAGAATTTCGGAAACTTCTTCCACTTTGGCTTTAACAGCCGAGCGCGGCATCCCCTGCGATATCAACGGATAGCTGATATTTTTGCGCACGTTCATGTGGGGATACAGCGCAAACATCTGGAACACGAATGCAATGTCTCGCTCTGATGGGGGTCGCTGGCTGATTTCTTCGCCGTCGAGATAGATCTCACCCGATGTTGGAAGCTCCAAGCCTGCGATCATCCTCAGCGTCGTTGTTTTGCCGCAGCCCGATGGACCAAGCAGCATGAAGAATTCACCATCTTCAATCGTGAACGAGCTTTCCCGCACAGCGGTGAAATCGCCGAACATCTTCTTTACGTTTTTGACAACGATCTGGGCCATTTCTACTCCGGAAAATGGCTGACGATGATGAACATGACAGTTCCGATCAGCGTAACGATGAAGGAATAAGTGAACGCCCAAAGGACGAACGGTTGCATCAGCATAAATACGCCGACCGCGATGAGGATGGTCGCGACCATCTCCCATGGGCCTCGGCGAAAACGCATTAATCCTGATAGAAACTCGCTCATTTGCGCACCGCTCCGAATGTGATCCCGCGCAGCAGGTGTTTGCGCATCAGGATGGTGAAAATCATGACCGGAATCAGGAATATCGTGGCACCAGCCGCAACTGCAGGCCAATCCAGCCCACCGATCCCGATGATGGTGGGAATAAAGGGCGGCGCGGTCTGCGCATTCGCGGATGTCAGCAACACGGCAAACGCATACTCGTTCCATGCAAAGATAAGGCAGAAGATCGCTGTCGAAGCGATACCCGTCGCAGCCTGCGGCAGTACAACTTTGTAAAACGCCTGAAACCGGGTGTAGCCGTCTATTAGTGCCGCTTCCTCATACTCTCGCGGGATTTCGTCGATGAACCCTTTCAGCAGCCAAACAGCCAACGAGATGTTCACACCCGTATAGAGAAGGATCATCCCCAAATGCGTGTCGCTTAGACCGAGGTTTCTGAACATCAGGAAGATTGGGATCGCAACGGCAACCGGGGGCATCATTCTCGTACTGAGGATGAAGAACAGAAGGTCGTCCTTGAGCGGCACCTTGAAACGGCTGAATGCATAAGCAGCCAAGGTGCCAAGGAAGATGCTTAGAAACGTCGATCCAAACCCGATGATCACCGAATTCATAAAACGCTCGCCAAACTTGGATGGCCCGACAATAACCATGTCATATTGCCGGACGATCTCATCGGCCCAGTTCTGTGGCGGGTTGGCTTCCAGGAACTCCTGCGTCTGCCGTGTGCGAGTGGTGAAGAGATTGACATAGCCTTCAAGCGTTGGATCAAAGACAACCTTGGGTGGGTAGCTGATCGCATCGGCTGGAGACTTGAAGCCAGTTAGCAAAATCCAAACCAGCGGGATCATCGTGATCAGCGCATAGGTGATAACCAGAAACCCGGCGATCCACTTTGAACGGTTCGAAGGTTCGGTGACGGAAAAACTGCTCATCTCTGTTTCACCTTGTTCAGGGCTTTGACGTAGATCGACGCGAGGCCGAACACGGTGACGAAAAGGATGATCGCATAGGCCGAGGCATAACCCGTGCGCCATTTCTCAAAGGCTTCGCGCTTCAAATTGATGGAGGTCAGCTCCGTAACAGACCCTGGCCCGCCGCCCGTCAGTTGCACCACCAGATCGAACATCTTGAAGTTCTCGATCCCTCTAAACAGCACCGCCAACATGAGGAATGGCAGGACCATCGGGATGGTAATCGTAAAGAACTGGCGCAGCTTGCTGGCCCTGTCGATCTCAGCTGCCTCGTAGATGTAATCGGGAATACTGCGCAGCCCGGCCAGACAGATGAGCATCACGAAGGGGGTCCACATCCAGGTGTCGACAATCACGATGGACCAGGGCGCCAGCGTTACGGACCCGAGCATCTCAAAGCTCGACGGGTCTTTGCCGGTAAACCACGATACGATGTAGTTAAACAGGCCGATCTGAGGCTGATAGAGAAACTTCCAGAAGTTTCCGACAACGGCCGGGGACAGCATCATCGGCAGCACGATGATCGTGGTCCAAAGATCGTTGCCCTTGAATTTCTTGTTGATCAACCACGCCAGAGTAAATCCGATAAGGACCTGGAAAAAGATCGTCCAGAACAGGAAATGCGCCGTCGCCTGCATATTCAGCCATGTGTCCGAGTCTGTCAGGATACGCTCGTAATTCCTGAGCCCGACATCTTTGACTTCACGGCCGATCCGGTTGGCCTTGTAGTTGGTAAAGCTCAGTTGGATGGTCCAGATCAAAGGGAAGATATTGATCGCCAGCAGTAGAAATATCGTTGGGGAGATGAATACCCAGGCGATCGCGCGGTCGGATAACCCCCGAATTTTTCGCGCAACTCGCTCGGGCGTTGCCTGCGCAACGCGATCTACGGTCCTGTCAGACATCTCTTTGCCAGTTCTTGTTGGTATAGGACTCACGGGTGAAGGTGGAGCGGGTTTGCACCCGCTCCTGCCTGTGTCCGGACTAAAGCTTGCCTTCGTCTTCGAAGACTTCCGTCCAATCTTCGATCAGAAGATCAAGCGCTTCTTGAGCTGTGCCTTGGTCGGCAACCACGTAGTCGTGGATGCGCTTCTGCATTGCCAGCAGCAGTTCCGCGTAGGCAGGCTCTTGCCAGAAATCCTGCACCCCAGCCATTGCTTCCAGGAAGTCACCGGCGAACGGTTGGCTGTCTACGAAACCAGGATCTTCCAGCACCGAATTATGTGCCGAGTAGCCGCCTAGTTCCCACCATTTGGCCTGAACTTCTGGCTGCGCGAACCACTTAATGTACTCAAGCGCGGCGTCCTGTTTGTCAGAGTAGCTGACAACAGAGATACCTTGTCCGCCCAGTGTCGAGCCTGCCTGATTTTGTGGTGGGTTGACGAAGAAGTCGATCTTGTCACCACCGGTATTGGGATCGGCATAGAGACCCGGGAAGAACGCGAACCAGTTCATAGCCATGGCGACCTGACCGGACTTAAAGGCGTCCAAGCTCTCGCCCATGTAGGAGTTTGTGTATCCTGGGGGTGTCGCTGTTTTGTAGAATTCTTTGTAAAACTCTAGCGCTTCGACTGCTTCGGGCGAGTTTACGGCACCCTCCATATCGTAGGATCCTGGTGTGTTTTCATATTTGAAGCCCCACGGATAGAGTGCTCCGGTCACACCCATGGTGATCCCTTCGGAACCACGCTCAGTAAAGATCGCCGCACCGTAAACCGTCTTTCCATCGATCTCACGACCCTGGAAAAACTGCGCGATTTGCAGCAATTCTTTCTGAGACTGAGGTTCACGCAAATCTTGCCCTGTTGCTTCCTTGTACGCAGCTTGGATGTCCGGATTCTCGAACCAGTCCTTGCGATAGAACCAGCCGTTTGCATCCCCCATTGCGGGCAATGCGTAGTAGTTCGGAGTACCTTTAGGCCATGTCGAATAGGCGTAAACCGTTGCTGGCGCGAAATCGTCCATGCTGATGCTCTCGGCATCGAAGAAATCATTCAGTTTTACATAATGGCCGTTTTCAGCGCCCCCGCCGATCCACTGACTATCTCCGATCAACAGGTCACAGAGCTTACCCCCAGAGTTCAGCTCATTCAGCATCCGGTCCGCAAAATTTGGCCACGGCACAAACTCGAAGTTCATAGTATGGCCGGACTCAGCTTCGAATTCTTTTGAAAGCTCAACTAGAGCGTTGGCCGGGTCCCATGCTGCCCAACACAGTGTCAGGTCTTCGGCATATGCCCTTGTAGAAAGAGTAGTAGCGGCAAGGACTATTGCGCTGGCCGAGGCCAGTTTTGAGTAAGTCATCCATTCCTCCCTTTTTTGCGCCGTCATTCGAGGATGTGCGAATCGCGGCATGTCTATAAGGCTATTTGAGGTACGCACCTCAAGTCCAGAAAATTTTGAGGTTCGTACCTCAAAATCACCGCCAACACATCAACGTATCCCAGTAATTATATGCTTTTACTATATTTTTCTTCCTCTCGATCACTCAGGACCATCAAGCGCAAAGGAAGAAGGAATTCGAAATCAAACGCGCCAATTCTTCAAATCAAGGCACCGACGGTATTGCATTGCCAACCCGAGTCTATCCATGATTGTGCTGAAGCCCAATTCTTGCCGTTCGACCAAGATTCCAATGTAGGATCGCTAGGAGGGCGCTTGCTAGCCCCACCACCCGGATATCTCGACAAGCCAGGACCCCAATTATGAGTAAACTCACCATTGTCCGGATGAACCGCTACCCGATCAAAGGTTTGAGCCCGGAACCACTAAGCACCATAAACCTGCGAGCGGGTGAAGGCATTCCTGGTGACCGCCTATTCGGCTTTGCCCGCTACAACTCCGGTTTCGACCCTCGAGATCCAAAACCATTGAGAAAAGACCGCTTTGTTGTGCTTTTGAACGAAGCAAGACTGGCTGGACTGCAGACCAAATTCGACGCTCAAACTCAATTGCTGGAAATTAAGCACGGAAGGAAAACTCTCCACTTCGATATGAGTGAGCCAAACGGGCAATTGGACGCGGCGAGTTTCCTCAATACCACACTCGACTTAAGAGACCCCGAACCGCCAGTGTTTGTCTCTTCCCATCCGCATCGATTCACAGACGTTTCGGTCGTGTCGCCAAAAATGATGAACGCAATTTCCGTTCTCAACCTAGCGTCTGTTGATGCACTTAGTAGAGAGCTCAATGTGGAAATACACCCGGCAAGGTTTCGTGCAAATATTGAATTGGACGGACCACCTCCATTTTCCGAGTTAGACTCTGTCGGCTCAACCTTGGCCTTTGGCGATGTGAAGCTAAGGATAATTTCGCGAACAAAAAGATGTGCCGCTACCGAAGTTAACCCTCAAACAGCCGAACGAGACCTGAAAATCCCGTTCCTTATTCGAAAACACTTGGGCCACATGGATATGGGCGTGTACGCAGAGGTGCAGGAGAAGGGAACCCTAAACGTGGGCCAACATGGAAAGATAACGCAGTAGAACAAATATGAACCAATCTCAGCTAGGCTCTGGACCCATTGATTTGGATGCAGGAGCTGTCAGACGAATTTTAACCAGTCTCAATTTGACGCAAAATCGTGAACCTATCCGGAACAAAGTTGACGCCACTCGTCAAGAGCAGCGGTTCGCGTCAGCTTGAAGGAGTCTCGGCTGGTGAGGGATCTTTCCTGGTTAAAGTGGTTGTATACGGAGGAATGGTCGGAAGCGAAATTCTGTAAACTTCGAATGCGCCTTAAACCCTGCATCGCGCGCTCGCATTGTTGATACGGCAGGTGCGAGTTCTCGACCCGGTTGTTGAGCCATCTACCCGTCGGTTGTTTTTCGAGCGTGCCCAGCTCTCTGACCGCGGCTCTGTATCCGGCGAAGCGATCCGTGACGACGGCTTCCGCTTGGCCGTGTCGATTCATCAATTTCTTTAGAAATTTCAATGCTGCAGCTTTGTTTCGACGTTTGGTGACAACGGCTTCCAGCACTTCGCCCTCATGATCTACGGCTCGCCAGAGGTAATGTTTCTTGCCAATCACCTTCACGAAAACCTCGTCCACCTGCCACCTCCAATTCGAGAATTCACGCAGTTGTTGCACCCGCTTTTGTCTGATCTCAGAGGCGAAGATCGGACCGAACCTGTTCCACCCATATCGGACAGTTTCGTGGCTCACGTCGATGCCTCGCTCGTGCAGCAGATCTTCGACATTCCGAAGCGAGAGCGGGAAACGGATGTATAGCATCACCGCAAGGCGGATGATCTCTGGGCTGGTTTTGAAGTACTTGAAGAGGCAGGTCTGGTCATGCGCAAAAGCTACGCAACACCCCTACCCCGCTTAATCAAACTTCTTCTGACAAGACCAAACAGAATGCCTTATGAGCTAGCGATGAACAGTCTAATTTCGAGCTTGCCGTAGACTACCTCTTCAGCTTTTTGCCCGATGGAAGAAAAGCTGAGCGACGATGATAACCCTTGTAAGTCCACCAGTTTTCGCGCTTCAGGTCGGCTATCGGGTCGAAATAACAATGGTTCTGAACTTGCGAAGGGAACCATTACACTCCGGCGAAGAGTATTTTTTTCTTGCGGTCTGCATCCCTTTGACACAAAACGAAATCGTTCTCATGCAAAAAGCCCTGAGGGGAGGACGCAAGTAAGAAATGCCCAAAATCATCTCGCCCTGCGACTAGCGCAACCAAAGTTTTCACGCCATTCTGCTGTTTCATTGAAGGCTTTATGAAACGCAACGCCGCACCAATGCGTCTATCGTCTGTGTTATTGGGCCCGGATGCGTGAAAGAGATGCCCGTGATGCATGGATGCCTGCCCCGCACGCAATTCGGCAGCAACTGCATCTTTTTCGTTCACATCGACTGCGATTTCCTGCCCACGTGATAACAGATTGTTTTCGCTGAAAGTGTCCACGTGAGGCAGGATACGGCTTTTGTGGCTGCCAGGAACAAACTTCATACACCCGCTTTGCTCAGACGCTTCTGAAATCGCAACCCAACAGGTAACCTCTTCAGCATCATCCAATCCCCAATAGGTCAAGTCTTGGTGCCACGAGACTATCTTCGATGATCGCGCTTCTTTTACGAAAAGTGCACCGCTCCAAACCATGAGGTCCGGCCCTAACACCGTTGAAGCAGCCTCAATCAGCTTCGGATGGCGAAGTAGTGCATCGAATGATGGTATCAGCCTGTCCGGATAAGAATATAGAAGCTTGAGTTTATCTGGGTCGTCTCTGAGAATGTGCTCAGCTTTCTCAAAATCATCGCGCAGCGTTTGGACCTCAGAAGCTGTCAGGATATCCAGCGGAGCTACGAAACCGTCTCTTTCATAAGTCTTTGCAATATCACGCGTTCGTTTATCCATTGTCATTATCCGGAAAAGTTAACTGCACCTTCATTGATTGGGTTCGATCAGACGCGACCTCGAAAGCAGTGATGGCCTCGCCAACCTCGAAGGAATGCGTCACCAACTGGTCGACGTTAATTAGTCCGCTTCGCATCATCTCGACCGCGACTGAGAACTCGGAATGGAAACGGAAAGACCCGCGAAGCACTATCTCTTTTGCAGTCAACGCCTGCATCGGCACAGTCATATCTCCACCCAGACCAAGCTGAACCAATGTTCCACCCGGTCGCAAGCATGCGACGCCAGAAGCCAGAGCCGATTGAGCCCCGGAACACTCCAGTTGTACATCAACCTGACCCTTGTCGTTTTCAAACTGCTCCAGTTTTTGTGGATCGGTGTAGGTGTTGATGACATCGTCTGCCCCGCATCCACGCGCCAGAGCGAGGGTCTGGTCCGAGATATCCGTCGCCACTATTCTGGCCGCCCCAGAACGACGCGCCGCCAAGATCGTGAGGCAGCCGATTGGACCGCATCCCGTGATAAGAACCGTTTTACCTAAGAGGCTCCCAGCTTGTTTAATCGCGTGCAAACAGACCGCCAAAGGTTCGGCCATAGCGGCCTGCGCAGGACTTAACCCATCTGCTGGAACGCATTGACTGGCTTTCGCTACGAGTTTGCTTTGAAAAGCGCCTTGGATATGCGGGAACGGCATCGCGCTGCCATAGAACTTCATATCATCACAGTGGTTTTGCTGCCCGTTCAGACAATAACTGCAGGATTGGCAAGGTCGGGATGGAGAAACTGCAACCAGCTGACCTAGGTGTAGCCCCCGCACACTTGATCCAACTTTCACTATTTCCCCGGCGATTTCGTGTCCAAGCACCATCGGCTGACGCAACTTGATCGCACCAAAACCACCGTGGTTGTAATAATGCAGGTCAGAGCCGCAAATCCCTCCCGCGCGCATGGCAATCAAGACTTCGTCTGGCCCCACGTCGTGCACATCCCGGTTTTCCAACCTCAGATCTTTTGCGGCATGGATAACAACAGCAACACTGGCCGAAGACATTGCACGGACTCCCTATACAGATTGCCAAAAGATACGGATAGTCGGTGCTGACAACCAAGGGATTTTTGCATGACGCTTGAAATGTTTAGCCTAGAGGGAACACGCGCGCTCGTAACAGGCTCTAGCCAAGGCATCGGATTTGCGTTGGCTCGTGGTTTGGCTGCCGCCGGTGCGCAGGTCGTTTTGAACGGGCGCGATGCCACTAAACTAGCGTCAGCAGCATCCGAGCTGAGCGAAACAGGTGCCTCGGTACGCGAACTTTCGTTCGATGCAACCGATCATGAAGGTGTCCGATCTGCTGTGGACGACTTTGAAGAAAAAGTCGGCCCAATAGACATCCTGATAAACAACGCCGGAATGCAACATAGGACGGAGTTACAGGATTTCCCCGCTGATGCCTTCGAGCGCCTGCTACAGACAAATGTAGCGTCCGTCTTTCACGTCGGTCAGGCTGTGGCACGGCACATGATTGAAAGAAAGTCTGGTAAGATCATTAACATTGCGTCGGTTCAATCCGCATTAGCAAGACCGGGTATTGCGCCTTACACGGCGACAAAAGGCGCCGTGACCAATCTTACAAAAGGAATGGCAACTGATTGGGCTAAGTATGGTCTAAACTGTAATGCCATTGCACCTGGATATTTCGATACACCTTTGAACGCCGCCTTGGTTGCCGACCCAGAGTTTAGCTCATGGCTTGAGAAACGTACCCCGGCCGGCCGCTGGGGCAATGTAGAAGAACTTGTAGGCGCCGCCATTTTCCTTGCGTCCCCTGCATCCAGTTTCGTCAATGGTCATACTCTCTATGTCGATGGTGGAATAACGGCGTCACTTTGATCTGCAGTTTCCAATCACCTGCTAAGTAAGACCGACTTAGATATCGTTCATAGCGCCGACGCCAATGCAATCACCACAACCACCATTAATGAAGCGGCCATCGCAATATTGATCCTTTGATGCGATCTCTCGCTTAAATCAAGGCTACCCAGCTTTGCGCCAGCACCTAGCCAGATCATGTGCACTGGCACCCAAATCATATTGAATACTACGATTTTTATGACGACCTCCCAAACGGGCGCATCGGGCAAAAAGGCAAACCCTGAAAACAATGCTGTGCCGACCACGTAAGCCTTGGGATTAATGAACTGAAGTGTCAGACCGTTCGCAAAACCAAGCGGCGAAACCGCAGGGGAAAATCCGACCTTTGAGCCGGCGCTGGCAATACGCCAGGCGAGAAATACCAAATACCCGACAGAGGCGAATAGCAACAAAGTTCTAAGCACCGGTACAGCCAAAGCAACCGCAGCGACTCCAGAGACAACTAACATCATGTTGATGAACCCGCCCAGCATCAGACCAGCCACAAAGGCGAGTCCAGCTCGAAAACCAAATGCTGATCCAATACCCGCGGTTGTTAGAACACCCGGGCCCGGCGTAATCAGCAGAAAGAAAACCGCGACAGCAAACTCAAACACTTTTCAGATTGGCCTATTACAGATCTCTGCATTCCGGCACAGCTGTGATCACCGATCCGTCCTTATGGTGTTGCAGCAGATTGTCGACAGTCAGGTCACCCATTGCTGCACGCGTCTCAAAAGTCGCGCTACCAGCGTGAGGGAGCAGAACGACATTGGACAACTCGCGCAATGCTTCTGGAACGCGCGGTTCGTCTTCAAAAACATCAAGCCCTGCCCACCCGAGCTCACCATTTTGCAATGCAGTAATTAAAGCAGTTTCGTCGACAACCGAACCTCGACTAACGTTTATCAGAGTGCCGTCTGCCCCCAACGCGCGCAACACCTCAGCGTTGACCAGCCTATTGGTCGACGGGCCGCCGGGCGTGATGCATATGAGGACGTCCACATGCTCTGCCATTTCAACCAAATTGTCGAAATATCGGTACGGGACATCCTTTTGTTTGCGGGTGTGATATGAGATTTCGGGTGCCCACGGCTCCAACTTATCAACAATCGCCTGACCAATGCGACCAAGACCAAGAATGCCTATTTTTTGATTGTCCGCTGATCGCGTCAAAGGGGCATTACCTTCAACTTCCCACCGTCCGGACCGAACGTAATTATCGTCACGTATGAGCTCTCGATAACATGACAGCAACAGCAGAACGGCGGTGGTTGCGACTTCTTTGTTCAACACATTGGGCGTGTGAGTCACAACAATCCCTCGCTCAGCCGCAGCACTTGCGTCGACGGCGTCGTAACCAACTCCATAGACGCTGATCATCTTAAGATTACTGAGTGAAATCATTAGGTCATGCGGAACGCCATCATGCCCGTTCGTTACGATATGGGTAATACTTTCCGCGTTGAAATCGTCCAATTGATGAATATTGAACACTGAAGACAGGCGTTCTCGCATCCGTTCAGTGATCCCTCCGATTTGCAACAAGTCAGTCATCTTGGCCGACCTTTTGCCGCTGAACACCAAGCCCATCGATACGAAGCTCCATGACGTCGCCTTTTTTCAGATAAACTGGTTCCGGTTTGATCCCCATTCCAACACCGGGCGGTGTTCCGGTTGAAATGACGTCACCGGGGTGCAGCGTAAAAAGTTGGCTTAGATGCTCAATGATCTCGGCAATGGAAAAGATCATCGTGGCGGTATTCCCGGTTTGCATGCGCTGACCGTTTACATCCAGTGACATACCAAGATTCTGGGGATCCGGCACCTCATCCCGGGTCACTAACCACGGGCCGGTAGGGCCATATGTGTCGCAGGATTTTCCTTTGGTCCATTGACCGGTCAGTTGCGTTTGAAAATGCCTTTCCGACACGTCGTTTACGATGCAATAGCCCGCAACATATTCGAGTGCGTCGGCCTTGGAAACGTATTTGGCCGTCTTACCAATGACGACCCCCAGTTCGCATTCCCAGTCGGTATGTGTAGACCCCCGCGGCATAACAACATCATCATAGGCACCTATGACAGCCGAGTTCGCCTTGAAAAAAAGTATCGGATGCTCGGGAATATCTGCGCCGGTTTCTGCAGCATGGTCCGAGTAGTTCAAACCGATGCAAAGAAATTTACCGATGTCACCGACACACGGCGCGATACGAGGGTCACCCTCTACAATTGGCAGGTTGTTCGGATCCAATGACCGCAGGTTATCAAGCATTCCGTCATCCAACATATCCCCCGTGATATCATTGATATGAGCGGACAGATCCCGCAATTGACCCTCAGAGTCGACCAAGGCTGGCTTTTCCGAGCCCTTGGCGCCGTAACGAACAAGTTTCATTTCTGTTCCTTTTAGTGGTTATCGCGTGGCATGAAGCCTCGCGCGATATCGCGGTAGTTTTCTGCACCCTTGAGCGTCATCCCGCGATCCAACCGATCTACTTTTTCGCGGAATAATTCCTGCCAGGGGGATTGGTTGGGCGGGGTTGAATAACCACCCTTTGCCTCCAGATCGCGGGCGCGTTCATGCAGCTCTTCAAGCGAAACCAGCATATCCGCTGTGCCTTTTCCAAGATCGATGCGCAGTCGGTCGCCATTTCGCACCAAGGCCAACCCACCACCCTCTGCAGCTTCGGGTGAGGCATTCAGGATAGACGGACTTCCTGATGTACCGGATTGCCGTCCATCACCGATGCAAGGAAGGGCTTCGATGCCCTGTTTCAACAAATATGCGGGCGGCCGCATGTTCACGACCTCTGCAGCACCAGGGTATCCTTTTGGTCCCGCTCCGCGCATAATCAGTATACAGTTTGCGTCGATGTTTTCTGCAGGATCATCGATCCGATGGTGAAAGTCCTCAGGCCCATCAAACACAACCGCCCTGCCCTCAAATGCATCAGGATCATCCGGGTTCGACAGGTAGGTCTCTCGAAATGCCTGTGAGATCACAGACGTCTTCATAATCGCACTCTCGAACAGGTTGCCCGAGAGATTGATGAACCCCGCCTGTTGCTTAACCGGGCTACTGACAGGCTTGATTACGTCGCTATTCTGAGACCGGCGCGTCGAGCAGTTATCGCCCATCGTCTTACCGTTCACCGTTATCGCATCGGGATGCGGCAGCAATCCAGCATCAAGAAGCTCTCCGACAACGGCGGGTACACCTCCGGCCTGTTGGTAATCTTCGCCCAGATACTCACCCGCAGGCTGCATGTTAACCAACAGTGGAACGTCGTGGCCATGTTTCTGCCAGTCATCGTTGGTCAACGGAACACCAAGATGCCGAGCGATTGCATTCAGGTGGATCGGCGCATTCGTCGATCCACCAATCGCAGAGTTGATAACAATCGCATTCTCAAAAGCCTGACGTGTCATCACATCGCTGGGGCGTAGATCCTCCCAGACCATGTCCACAATGCGTTTACCCGTTTCATAACTGATTTGACCGCGCTCTCTGTACGGGGCTGGAATGGCTGCTGATCCGGGCAATTGCATACCCAAGGCCTCAGCAAGCGAATTCATGGTCGTTGCTGTTCCCATCGTATTGCAATAACCCACCGAAGGTGCTGCGGCGGCCGCGATCTCCATGAACTCATCGGTGTCGATTTCGTCAGCCGCAAGGTCTTCGCGCGCTTTCCAAATAACCGTTCCCGATCCGGCGCGCTCACCTTTCCACCAGCCGTTGAGCATGGGGCCGACCGACAGGGCGATCGCCGGGATGTTGACAGTCGCAGCGGCCATAAGAAGCGCGGGCGTGGTCTTGTCGCAACCAATGTTCAGAACAACGCCATCAATCGGATACCCGAATAGACTCTCAACCAAGGACAGATAAGCCAGGTTGCGGTCGAGTGACGCCGTTGGCCGTTTACCGGTCTCTTGTATCGGATGGACCGGTATTTCGATGCACGTTCCCCCGGCGGCGATGATTCCATCGCGAACACGTTTGGACAATTCGATATGATGCCGATTACAGGGGCTCAAATCACTGCCGGTCTGAGCAATGCCAATGATCGGTTTGCCTGATTGCAGTTCCTCACGGGTCAATCCGTAATTCAGGTATCTTTCCAGATACAATGCAGTCATCTCAAGGTTCTCAGAATTCATGAACCACTTGCGAGATCGCAAATCGTTTTTTGATACTTTTGTCATTGGCCTGACCAACCCCCGTCAATTATGTGCGTGTGTCCTGTGGTGAATGCACTTTCATCGCTCGCCAGATAGACGACCAATGCAGCAATCTCTTCTGCTTTCGCTACACGCCCCATAGGCTGTCGCGCCACAAATTGTGCAAGGGCCTCTTCTCTGCTGCCCAGTTGCTCGCCCAACGCATCTACGCGGTCACGCCAACTGGGACTGTCGACTGTTCCCGGACAAATGCAATTGCACCGGATTCCTTTTGTTATGAAGTCCACGGCTACCGATTTCGTCAGCCCAACAACAGCGGCTTTTGTCGTTCCATATACAAAACGATTTGGCGCACCGATTATGGAACCCAGCGCGGAAGACATATTGATTATCGAGCCTCCTCCGCGCTCTAGCATTCCCGGCAATACAGCCTTTGTCGTGCGCACCATTGAGCGCACATTAAGGTCCATGGCGAAATCCCACTCTTCATCGGTTGCATCCAGAATAGTTCCGTGATGCACGAACCCTGCGCAGTTGAACAAAACGTCCGGCTTCGCTCGCGCGACCCCATGATGAATGCTGTCATTATTAGTCACATCCATCTCGAATATTTCGAGATTTTCGAGATTCTGACCGCGAATCAAATTTAGTTGTTCAGGGTTAATATCCGTCGCATAGACTTTTGCACCCTCTCTTGCCATTGCAATTGCGCTTGCAAGTCCGATCCCCTGTGCGGCGGCTGTGACCAGGACGCTTTTTCCCTTAAGTCTTTCTGACATATAAATATTCCGACCTCAAAAGTGGCTACTGGACAAGTGTTACTTCGTCCCACAGATCAACCGAGAAGCAAAGAAACCTTGGCGGATTTGCAACGACTTCTGGCATGTGGGCACAGAGCCGTTAGCGTATGACAGAGATTTTGGTTTGGCCATAACCATGCGTGGCGCACCTTCGGAAGGACAGTAGATGATGAGCAAGCAGTTCAAAGTGGCTCTGTTGGGAACCGGCCTGATGGGAGCTCCTATGGCGCGGAATATTTTGCGCGCCGAGTTTCCGCTCACTGTATGGAACCGCAGCTTGAACAAGGCCAAACCGTTGACAGCAGAAGGCGCGACATTGGTGGAAACTGCCCCGCTGGCAGTTTCGGGTGCAGACGTAATAATAACCATGCTCTCGGATGGATACGCGACCGGCGCGCTACTTGCTGACGAGGCTTTCCGCGAGCAACTCAGACCGGGGATGATCTGGATTGATATGTCGAGCGCCAAACCCGAACACGCAAGAGAGCAATCCGCGCAGCTTTTCTCGATGGGGGTGCTGTATCTGGACGCCCCGGTTTCTGGTGGCACCAAAGGTGCCGAAGCTGGCACCCTTGCGATCATGGTCGGTGGCGATCAGGACGTTATGGAGCGCGTGCGACCAGTTCTGACAGCAATGGGCCGGCCTGTACACGTTGGCCCAAGTGGTTCTGGTCAATTGTGCAAATTGGCCAATCAAACAATTGTCGCTGTAACAATATCGGCTGTCGCCGAAGCGACTCTACTGGCTCAGCAAGGTGGTGCGGACCCCTCCGCGTTGAGGGCCGCACTGAAGGGGGGCTTTGCGGATAGTATTATCTTGCAACAACATGGCGAACGCATGTCTGATGGAAATTTTGCACCCGGAGGTTTGTCTAAGTTTCAACTAAAGGATTTGGACAACACGCTGGAGGAAGCACGAAGCCTTGGCGTTGAGCTACCTAGTACCCGATCTGTGCGCGACCGTTTCGAATATCTGATAGATGAAATGGATGGGGCCGAACTGGATCATTCGGCTTTGTATCTAGAACTCAAAAAACGGAACGGAATGCTGTGACGCGGATCCTGATTATAGGCGGCGGAGGAATGCTGGGCCAGAAACTGGCCCATCGCGTGTCGACCCAAGAAACCTTTGGAGCCGATGCCCAAGTCTCACTGTTCGATCTCTCGTTCCCGCCCGACAGTGCGGCAGGTAGTCAAATTGTGGGGGACTTGACTGCGTCAGGCATAGCTAAGTCTTTTGCTAAGCAGCGACCAGACGTCATTTTCCATCTTGCAGCTATCGTTTCAGGCCAAGCTGAAACAGACTTTGCGTTGGGTTGGGATGTAAACCTTATGGCAACGTGGGCACTGCTGAACGAACTTAAGGATGAACACGAGGCAACAGGAAACGAGTACACACCTCGTCTGGTTTTTGCCTCGTCCATAGCAGTTTTCGGGTCACCATTCCCCGAAAAGATAAGCGATGAGTTCCTTTCGGCACCTTTGACAAGTTACGGAGCGCAGAAAGCGGCCGCTGAATTGATGATCACGGATTTCAGCAGGAAAGGATATATCGACGGTATTTCCTTGCGCTTGCCCACTTTGTGTGTGCGCCCGGGCAAAGCCAACGCTGCCGCTTCGTCCTTCTTTTCGGGTATAATCCGAGAGCCATTGAATGGGGATGAGGCTGTCTTGCCAGTTGCCGAAACCGTTCGCCATTGGCACGCCAGCCCCCGCGCCGCTGCGACTTTTTTGACCCACGCAGCAACAATGGACACGCAGCTTTTGAATGACAGACGCGCATTGAACATGCCTGGCGTAAGTTGCACCGTCGCCGAACAAATCGAAGCTCTGCGCAAAGTGGCCGGCCAAGAAGCGGTTGGCCTAATCAGGCAAGAAACCGACGAGACAATCGAACGAATAGTCAAGAATTGGCCGCGAGACTTTCAAACAGATCGCGCTCTGGAGTTGGGGTTCGAGGCGGAATCAAGCTTCGACGAAATCATTCGCGTGTATTTAGAAGACGATTTTCGGCTTTAGTCGCCCATCGTCTTTCCAGTTAGGTGGCGTTCCAGATGATCGTGAATTTTCTCTCGTGTTAACTGCTCATCCCCTGACAATGCTGCTTCAAGTATATCGGCATGGTGTCTTATGTTCTGAGAAATGAATTCAAAGTTCCGGTCTGCCACCATCAACTGCTGTCTGAATTGCGCGTAAACTCGGCTATGCATTTGTTTTAAAGTTTCCGAGCCACAGGCAGAAATAAGTGTTTGGTGAAATTCCTTTTCCGAGGCAAACCATATCTCGATAAGGCCGCTCGGGTCGTCTGTGGCGTGAATGCGTTTTTCGATATGGCTGAGTTTGTGATGTGCGGCCGTCAATCTTGCTTCCCAATCCACCCCGCCATTACGGATCGACATTGCGGTGCCTTCGGCCTCCAACAGAACACGGACGTGCGTCAATTCGATAAGCTTCTGCGGCGATCGCATTGGCACGCGGAAACCTTTTTGTTCCTGAAAGTCCACCAAACCAACAGCGGCCAAACGAAAAAGGACTTCACGAACGGCGCTCGCAGAACAGCCATACACTTTACGAAGTTCTTCAGCCCGCACCTTCGCTCCATGCTCGAATCCATTAGAGATCAGGCGCATCTTAAGATCTTGATAAATATCTATTTCGTCGTTCATTCCAGTATGCACCTTCAAGTTTTGTCCAAGTAGCGTCCTAACCTTATTTTCGAATTATCGCAAGAATCTCGAAATTTTTAGAAATTTCAATTTTTTCTTGTTGCATTCGATTCGTCGGCTTAACGTTTACCTGCGCGACAGCAAAGGAGGCGGCAAGATCTTCCACACCGCGCACGCTCAACGTCTGGGAGGACAATATGAAAATAGTCAAGACAGCGGCCCTGGCGGCCGTAGCCACGACAATGGCAGCCGGTTTCGCGATGGCTGAAACAACGAAGCTTAGAATTCAAACCCATTTTTCGCCCGAAACTCTGTCAGGCCAGATGGCTGCAAAATTCGTTGAAGACATTCAGGAAATGTCGAACGGCGAAATCGAAGTTGAAATGTTCTATTCCTCTTCGGTGGTCAAATCAGTTGAAACCTTCGATGCCGCAGCTACAGGAATTCTGGATTGCGACATGACGGGCGGCGGCTATCAGACCGGTAAAAACCCGGCCTTCCAGTTTGCGGGCGACCTGCTCGGCGGATATCAGAACCCATATCAGCAAATGGCTTGGCTTCTTCATGGCGGCGGAAGAGAAGCTGTAAATGATCTATACAACGGCTACGACATGGAATTCATCGGATGGTGGATTCCCGGGCCAGAGTCGCTGTCTTCGACCAAGCCGATTGCAAAAGTGGAAGACTTCAAAGATTGGAAGTTCCGCTCGCCTCCAGGCCTTGCTACCAAGGTGTTCGCGGAACTTGGTGCTTCTCCGATCGTGATGGACTTCAACGAAATCTTCACGGCTTTGGAAACCGGTATCATTGATGGTGCGGATGCTGCGAACCTGACGAACAATGTGGGCCTCGGTCTGTACGAGATCGCAGGCCACACAAACTATCCCGGTTTCCACTCGATGCCTGCAGATCACCTAGCTTGTCGCAAAGACGTCTGGGAAGCGATGCCCGCGCATCACAAGAAGATCATGGAAGTCGCAATGGATAGCCTGGCATTGCACAATGCCACAATCAATGAAGTGCAGAACGCTCAGACTGCAAAAGACCTGAAGGCAAAAGGCGTTCAGTTGTACGAATGGTCGCCTGAAGACCTGGCAGCGTATCGCGCGGCCGTTCAGGTCGGTTGGACGGAGTTCGCAACGACACCTGAAGCACAGGCGCTTTTGGAAAGCCACATCAACTTCCTGCGTGACCTGGGCGCAATGCAGTAATCAGGCTTCGATCGAACTACGACACACGGAAAGGCCGCACTTGCGGCCTCTCCGGATCGGCGCCGGGATCCAGAACTTCATGAAAATCACCAGAATAATA
The DNA here is from genome assembly GCF_056539785.1 of Ruegeria sp. B11. Classification (NCBI taxonomy): domain Bacteria; kingdom Pseudomonadati; phylum Pseudomonadota; class Alphaproteobacteria; order Rhodobacterales; family Roseobacteraceae; genus Ruegeria; species Ruegeria sp. B11. The sequence goes on from NZ_JBQFVO010000001.1 coordinate 1,047,207, forward strand.
AGTCATGTACTGCAGTACGACATGCCGGAAGTTCTGGGCTACTCGCAACAGTATTATGACAAGCGTACAACCCATCTGGTCGAGATTCAGACAGATGAAGGGGTAACCGGTTGGGGGGAGTGCTTTGGTCCCGGAAACGTAGCCATTGCGAACAAATCCATCGTGGAAAAAGTAATCCAACCAATGGTCCTTGGCATGGACCCTTTGGACAAAGACGTGATCTGGCACAAGGTGTACAATCTTTTGCGAGACCATGGCCAAAGCGGAATGCCAATACAGGCTTTGTCCGGGGTGGACATCGCACTTTGGGACATCACCGGCAAAATTTCTGGCCTCCCCCTCCATAAGCTTGTCGGCGGGGCTCATCGCGCAAGCGTTCCTTGCTACGGCTACGGCATGATGCTCCGGGATGAACCGATTTCTAGTCTTGCAAGCCGTTTTGAGGATGAAGCCGCTAAGATCAAGTCAATGGGATTTACCGCCACCAAAATGAAAACGGGCTTTGGCCCGAAGCCTGATGTGAAACTGTGCGAAGCAGTTAGACGCGGAGTTGGTGACGACTTTCCTTTTATGGTCGATGCAAACCATGCCTATACGACTTCAGACGCGTTCTTTGTCGGTCGGGCGCTGGAAGAACTGGACGCATATTGGTTCGAAGAACCGGTCGCGCCAGAAGACATTGACGGATACCGCGAACTGCGCACTTCGCTTAAAGTAAACATCTCGGGCGGAGAGGCGGTATTCAATCGCTGGGCATGGCGCAATCTTCTTGAAAACCGTGGCATCGATATCGCGCAGCCAGAGGTTTGTGCTTTGGGCGGTGTTTCAGAGTATCTCAGGGTACTGTCTCTATGCCACGCACATTTCACTCCGGTCGTAAATCACGTCTGGGGTAGCGCCATCGCCGTCGCAACTAATCTGCATTTACTAGCGGCCATGCCCGCGATTCCAGGCGGCTTGCATCCATGGGAGCCGATGCTGGAGTTCGACACAACGGACAACAAGTTTCGGGACGATCTGCTGACCGAACCGCTGGAAATTCAAAATCAGGTCAAGGCCAACAACGGCCGTGTCACGATCCCGACTGGCCCCGGATTGGGTGTCGAGCCGGACCGAGACTTTATCGATCACTACAGGATCGAAGGATAGGGACGAGGGTTACGCGATGCACAAGAACTCAGGCGGACTAATTGAATGGCTCATACCGTTGGCCTTCGTCGCAACAGCCAGCTGGCTTGTTTGGCATCTTCCCGCATTCCTATTGGACTGGCTGCCTTACACCTCTGAATCCCTCAAAAGTCAGGTAACTGAAATATATCTTCGCAGCGACGTTACGCCCGAATTGTCTGGCGTATTCGGGGGGTATGTCGACATCATCGACATGGCCGCGCTCGTCCTTCTACCGTTTCTTGCAGTGATTGGTACCAAGACCGTGCGCCCGGCGACGATGGAGTTCGAAGGCTCGACGGTTATGGACCGTTTCGCCCTGTTCATAGGTCGAGTGACGATGATGATGATCGCAATCATGACTGTCGTCATGCTCTACGAAGTCTTCATGCGTTATATCCTGGAGAAGCCGACCGAGTGGGCGAACGAAATGACACTCTGGTTCGCCAGCTTTGTGTTTTTAATGTCTGGCTACTACGCCATGCAGCAACGCAGTCACATTCGAATATTCCTGATGTACGACGCAGTTCCACGTTGGCTTCAGCGCGTTTTTGATACGGTTTCGACTATACTGATCGTGCTATTTGCCTTCTTTCTTGTCTACGGCAGCTACAAACAGGTGTTCGTCAACAAGCTCTACAAATGGGAGCTTTATGGCTCTGCCTTCAATCCTCCGATCCCGGCGACGTTGCAGCCGATGGTGCTGATCGTGATTACGCTCGTCGCAATGCAAGCAATTTTGAACTTGGTCGCGGATTGGAACAAAGAACCGGAAATCCACACAGATGAACCGGACGAAGACGAAATTGAAATGATCAAACGGGCGGTGGGACAAGACTGATGGACATTGGAACAATCTCACTCATCCTGATGGTCGCCCTGATTGTGCTTCTGGCGATCGGGATGCCCTTGGGTCTGGCCTCGGCTTCGCTTGCGGTTCTGGTTCTTGTGCTCAAGTTCGAACCGACACTGCTTTTAAACCCGTTTTCATTCGGCGACGGGATTCTCACCGGTCGGCCAGGGACTGGGCCGCTCTATATCCTGGCGCAGAAGATATACGGGCTCTTAACGGACTACGTGCTCATATCCGTGCCATTGTTTATTTTCATGGCGTCGCTGCTAGAGCGGTCCGGGATCGCGCGCGACATGTATTCGTCGCTGAATGTCTGGCTGTCCAGAACACGCGGCGGCATCGCGATCGTGACCTCGATCATGGCGGTGATCATGGCTGCCATGTCCGGCATCATCGGCGGTGAGGTTGTCCTGCTGGGCCTTATCGCCCTGCCCCAGATGCTGCGCCTGGGCTACGATCAGAATCTCGCGATCGGCGTCATCTGCGCCTCTGGGTCGCTGGGCACCATGATCCCTCCTTCGATCGTTCTGATCATCTACGGGCTGATCACCGAAACCTCGATCAAGTCACTGTTCACCGCGTCTTTCATTCCCGGCTTCATGCTGGCCTCGATGATCATCCTGTACATCATCATCCGCACTCGGTTGAATCCTCATCACGCTCCGCTGCCGGAACCGGACCCGAACGACCCCGAACCAGCCGAGAAACGCAAACTGTTTGGTGCCTTCATGAGCATCGTCGTCGCCGGATTTTCCACCGTTCTGTTTATCCGAGCCGCGTTTTTCGAGCTGTCAGGCTCCAACGCTGCCAGCCAGGGCGAACCAGCGCGATTGGGGACAGCTGACTACCTGCCCTGGTTTGCCGGCATCACGATCGTCGCCGTTCTGCTGATTTTCTTCGTCTTTGGCAGACAGCGCGCAAAAATCGGTTGGGAAATGGGCAAGGGTCTCGTCGCGCCGCTGGTTGTAATCGGCGTCGTGCTCGGCTCGATCTATGGCGGGATCACAGGTATCACTGAGGCTGCAGGCATGGGCGCCTTCGCAGTCCTGATCATCGCCATCCTAAGGGGCGAAGGATCGTTCGAGCTGGTTTGGGACAGCTTGATGCGGACACTAAAATCCACAGGCACCATCATCTGGGTTACGATCGGGGCCGCCGCGCTGGCGGGTGCCTATACCATTGCTGGTGGGCCCCAATACGTGGCCGACCTGATCGTCGGCCAGGAGCTGCCGACCATGTTGGTCATTCTGGTAATGATGCTGATCTTGCTGTTCATGGGCGCATTCATGGATTGGGTCGGCATCGTACTGTTGATCATTCCGGTCTTTCTGCCGATCGTCCTGCGCCTTCCTATCGAGGAAATCGGAGTCTTTGGCCAGTTGGAGCCGAGTCATGTCGCCATCTGGTTCGGCGTCGTGTTCTGTATGAACATGCAGGTCAGCTTCCTCTCGCCCCCTTTCGGCCCGGCCGCGTTCTACCTGAAGTCAGTGGCCCCGCCGCATATTAGCCTAACGGATATCTTCCGCGGCTTCCTGCCATTCATCGGGATCCAGTTGCTGGCGCTTTCCGTTCTTCTGATTTGGCCGGGCATCATCGCGCTGCTGTTGTGAGGTTGCACCCATGCTGACACAAGATCAGATTGGCAAGTTCCAGACCGATGGATACCTCGTGGTTGAGGATGTAATTCCCCGCGATGTCCTGGGTCGGGTGCAAGCGGAATACTCGGATGTCCTGAACCGGCTCTATGACTGTTGGTACAAAAAAGGACTGGTCAAGGATGAGCCGTCCGGAATGACCTTCTGGGACAAACTTCTGTCCGCCTATCAGGCCGGATGCGACTATTTCCAGCCGCTGGACATCTCGCTGCCCGGCGATCGGATCATGGCGGACACACCGTTCCATATTGGGCCCGCAGTGTTCGACTTGCTGACGGCCCGTCCCATGCTTGACATCGTCGAGCAGCTGATCGGGCCAGAGTTGGTGAGCAATCCAATCCAGCACGTTCGGCTGAAGCCACCTGCCCTGAAGCTGTCCAAGGACGAGGTGCGCGCGCACATCACCGCAACGGACTGGCATCAGGACCGAGCGGTTGCGCTGGAGGATGCTGATCAGACCGACATGGTCACGGTTTGGATTGCCGTCAACGATGCAACGGTTGAAAACGGCTGCCTGCAAGTGCTGCCAATGGCACAAGACCAATCTATCCTGCCACATTGTGCCCGGACGCAGACAGGCATTGCCGACGGGTTCATTGATGAAGGCCGCGCCGTGCCCCTTCCTGTCAAGGCCGGCGGGATCATCCTGTTTCACCCTTTGACGCCACACGCTTCGCTGATCAATAAAACGGACCGGTTCCGCTGGTCGTTCGACATCCGCTTTAGCGCGGCAGGCCAGCCGACCGGTCGAGATCATTTCCCCAGCTTCATCGCGAGGTCCAGATCGCGCCCCGAAACCGAGCTGCGAGATTGGCGCGTCTGCAAGTCCAATTGGGAGGCGGCGCGAGCAAGACTGTCCGGCAAGCCGCATATAGATATTCACCGGTGGACATCGGACTCACCGTTCTGCGCCTAGCTGCTGCCGCCAGGAAAGCTGATTATGACTTTTGTACGTTTAGATCGAACGGATAGCGTGGTGGTTGCAACTCGGCACCTGGAGGCCGGCAGTATGGTCGAGGATGTCACGACCAATGCGCGCATCCCCTCGGGGCACAAGGTCGCCACGCGGAATCTTGCGCTCGGCGATCCGGTTAGAAAATACGCCCAGATCATCGGTTACGCCACCCAACCGATCGAACCCGGTGACCATGTACACACCCACAATGTCGAGTTCCGGAACACCAGTGTGGACTACGAGTTTGCGACGGATCACAGGCCCACGAAACCCGCCAACTCGGTCGATACGTTTATGGGCTACCACCGGGACAGCGGTCGGGTCGGCACGCGCAACTACATCGCGGTTCTGACCACCGTGAACTGTTCGGCAACTGCGGCCCGCATGATCGCCAATCACTTCACGCCGGACAAGCTGGCCGAGTTTCCGAACGTCGACGGCGTGGTGGCCTTTGTCCACGGAACGGGCTGCGGAATGGCCGATTCCGGCGACGGTTTTGAAGCCCTTCAACGGGTCATGTGGGGGTTTGCAAAACACCCCAACCACGCTGCCGTTCTGATGGTCGGTCTAGGCTGCGAGATGAACCAGATCGACTGGCTGCTGGACGCGTATGGGCTGAAGCAAAGTCCCACCTTCCAGACGATGAACATCCAGAACGTCGCCGGATTGCGTCGGACCGTGGAAATGGGCATCAACAAGATCAACCAGATGCTTCCCATTGCCAATGAGGCGAGGCGCAGCGAAGCCCCGGCGTCCGAACTGATGGTTGCGCTGCAATGCGGTGGCTCGGACGCTTGGTCCGGCGTGACCGCGAACCCGGCGCTCGGACATGCCTGCGACCTGTTGGTTGCGCAAGGCGGCACAGGTGTCCTTGCGGAAACACCCGAAATTTACGGAGCCGAACACCTTTTGACCCGCCGCGCCCTTAGTCGCACAACTGGGGAAAAACTGATCGGACTGATCGATTGGTGGCAGGACTATACCGCTCGCAATCACGGTTCGATGGACAACAACCCAAGCCCCGGCAACAAGCAAGGGGGTCTGACGACCATCCTAGAGAAGTCGCTGGGGGCAGCGGCGAAGGGCGGCACCACCCCTTTGACCGGTGTATTCAAATACGCCGAACCCATCACCGCCAAAGGCTTCACCTTCATGGACAGCCCCGGATATGACCCGGCCTCGGTGACCGGTCAGATCGCGGCTGGGTGCAACCTTGTGTGCTTCACCACGGGACGCGGCTCTGCATTTGGGTCCAAACCGGCACCCACGCTGAAAATCGCTACCAACTCTGAATTGGCAGCACGCATGCCCGAGGACATGGACGTGGATGCGGGCGACATTCTGAGCAAAGGCGCCAGCGTCGAAGAAAAAGGACAGGAAATATACCGACGGCTGCTCCAAGTCGCCTCTGGCGCGCGGACCAAGTCCGAGGCGCAGGGCTTGGGTGACTACGAATTTGTTCCCTGGCAAATCGGAGCGGTGATGTGAAACGGATCCTTGTAGCCGGCGGCGGATTAATCGGTATCCGCCACGTCCGCGCCGTGATTGAGCATCCCGGTTGCCAGTTGGTCGGGTTGGCCGATCCAGATGGCTCGATCCAGACCGACGCGCCGCGTTTTGCTAGTATGGACGAGGTGCAGGACCCGGTAGATGGCGTCATAATCGCGACGCCAACCCGACTGCATGCCGAACATGGCATTCTGGCCGCATCTCGCGGTTGGCACATGCTGATCGAAAAGCCGGTTGCAGCATCGGTCGATGACGCCCTGCGCCTGAAGACGGCCGTTCGCCAGGCCAATGTCCGCAGTCTTGTAGGCCACCATCGGCGGTATCATACAATCTTGCAATACCTGAAGGAGGTGATCGCGCAAGGTACGATCGGACAAGTCATCAATATCTCGTTGCTGTGGGCCATGCGTAAACCCGACAGCTATTTTGAACAGAACTGGCGGACTTCCGATGGCAGCCCAGTCATGATCAATCTGGTGCATGATATCGATGTCCTGCGCTTTGTGATCGGAGAAATCTCGGATGTCGTCGCCCTGCCCGGAGCGCCCATCCGCGGAGCGGATAGGATAGAAAGCGGGGCTGTCGCGATCGCATTCGAAAACGGCGCGACGGGCACTATCAGCTTTGCCGATACCGCACCCAGCCCCTGGGGGTTTGAGGCCGGAACCGGCGAAAACCCGAACATCGGCACGACCCATCAGGACATGATCTGGATCACGGGAACCAGTGGCGCTGTGAGTTTTCCCTCCATGACCCTGTGGCGCGGACAGGATTGGGGCACTGCGGCCCAAAAAGACCAACTTACACGACCGGAACAACAACGCGCACCGCTGGAGGTGCAACTGGATCACTTCCTTGACGTGATCGATGGCGCTTCCCCACTGATCGACGTCGAGGATGCAGCCCGAACGCTCGAGGTCACATCACGGATTGAACAGGGGCTAAAGGCGCGAACGACCCGAGCGCGGGCGCCGGCCTGATGGACATGCGGCCCGGCCAAATGCCGGACCACCCAAAAACCAATGATTATCCACCGGGCAATATGAGCATTAAAAAAGCAAAGCCGCCCGCAACAAACACAAGAATAAAAACCAGACACATTCACGGAAAGGGAAACCAATGAGCAAACCATCAATCGGGTTTATCGGCTTGGGACTAATGGGCGGAGCCATGGTTAGCCGACTGTTGGACCAAGGATATTCGGTCGCTGTATTGGGAAACCGCGACCGCACGTACCTGGACGCCGCGATTGAAGGAGGCGCCCGCGAGATGCGAAACGCCCAAGAACTGGCTCAGGCCAGCGACATCGTGATGCTGTGCATGGGCACCTCCGAACAGGTCGAGAGCCGAATGCACGGTGCAGATGGAGTGATTGCGGGATTGAAGTCCGGCGCGATTGTCATCGACTTTGGCACCTCGCTTCCTGGCAGTACACGCGCCTTGGCCGAGGAGGTTGCCGCAGCCGACGGAAGCTATCTTGATGCACCGCTTGGCCGGACACCTTCACACGCGCTGGAAGGCAAGCTCAACATTATGACGTCTGGCGACAAGGCTGCCTTTGACAAGGCCGAGCCGACACTGAAAGATTTGGGCGAAAACGTTTTTTACCTTGGCCCCGTTGGGTCCGGACACACGATCAAGCTAATCAACAACTTCTTCGGAATGACCGTTGCGAACGCGATGGCCGAAGCCTTTGCCATGGCTGACATCACCGGTGTTGACCGCAAGCAGCTTTATGATGTGATGGCCGCAGGGCCGCTGCATTCCGGAATGATGGATTTCGTCAAAGCCTATGGCGTTGAGAGCGACCCAAATCAGCTGGCCTTTGCCATCAAGAACGCGGCAAAAGACCTCGGGTATTATGACCGAATGGCGCGCGAGGCAGGCGTTACCAGCGTGATGTCGCAGGGCGCGCTTTCGGCGCTGAATGACGCCCGCGACCACGGTCAGGCGGATGACATGGTAAGCCAGATGGTTGACTACTACGTCAAGCGCTTCAACACCTGATCGATGGCCGTCTCCGCCAACCCCACCGCTGACCTGCCGCGCCTTGGCATTGTGCTGATGCTGATGGCGTGGCTGTTCTTTTCGTTGGTTGACCTTGGGGCCAAGTGGTTGGCGTTGGCCGGAGTGCCAGCATTTCAGTTGGCGTTCATGCGCTATGCGGGGCACTTCGTGATCTCAGTGGGCGTGATCGCCAAGGGCGGGATAGAGGCCGGTCGGTTCAAGACTGCCCATCCATGGCAGGTGATAAGCCGGGCCTTGCTGCTGATCTCGGCGACCGTTTTCAATTTTTATGCCCTACGGTTTTTGCCACTGACCGTTGTGTCGGCAATCATGTTCGCCAGCCCGGTCATCGTGTGCTTTCTGTCCGTCTTTGTATTGAAAGAAAGCGTGGGCCCATGGCGTTGGGCGGCTATAATCCTGGGCTTTCTGGGGGTGTTGGTTGTCGTACGGCCGTTTGGTTCGGCCTTTCATCCGACCATGCTGCTGATCGTATATAATGCCACCGCTTTGGCTTTGTACTCGATTATGACGCGCAGGCTGTCCGGGGTCGTTGCCGTGGACACTATGCAATTCTACCTCGGGCTTACCGGTACGGTGGTCCTGTTGCCGTTCGCCATCTGGTTTTGGGTCCAGCCAGAAAACACGTGGAGCCTGATTGTACTGATCGGCCTTGGTGTGTTTGGCTGGTGCGGGCATCAGCTGCTGACGAACGCGCATCGGTTTGGAACGGCGAACCAGTTGATGCCATTCACCTATTCGTTCCTAATCTACGTGGCAATCTGGGGTTATCTGTTCTTTGACACAGTACCGGACGCATTCACGTTGGCGGGGGCTGCGCTGATCATGGCTGCCGGTCTCATCATCTGGAAAAGAGAAAAGAAATGACGCGAATTGCCTGCATCGGCGAAGCAATGATCGAATTGTCCATGCTGGAAACCGGCGCGAAGGTGGGCGTCGCGGGGGATACGCTGAACACGGCCATCTACATGCACCGTGCCGCGCCTGACCTGCAGGTGGAGTATGTGACATGTCTAGGCGACGATCCGTTCTCAAGACGTATCGTGGACTTCATCGCCAGTCATGACATCGGAACATCCGGCATCCGCATCATTCCGAACGCCTCTCCGGGACTATACGCGATCACGACATCTGCGGACGGTGAACGCAGCTTTACCTATTGGCGCAGCGAGGCGGCCGCCCGCCAGCTTTTTGCCGATCACGACTTCAGCCCGCTGAACGGTTACGACGTGCTGTACTTGTCAGGGATTTCCGTGGCCATTCTTCCGCATGCAGTCAGGCTTGCGCTTCTGGACTGGCTCGAAGGCTCTTCCGTTCGGTTGGTATATGACAGCAACTTTCGTCCGCGTCTTTGGGACAGCGTCCAACACGCTCGGCAGATTAACCAACGGCTTTGGCAACGTGCAGACATTGCCCTGCCGTCCATTGACGACGAGATGGCATTGTTCGGGGAAAGCGCGGACCAGGTGGCTGCACGCTTTGCCGATCATCACGGTGTTGGTGCGTTGAAACGCGGAGAGAATGGCCCTTTGTCCATCGGTCAGAACACTGACCAAACCTATGAACCTGCCAAAAACGTGCTGGATACGACAGCGGCGGGCGACAGTTTCAACGGTGGGTACCTCGCGGCCTTGCTGATGGGGAAATCACAGGCCGACGCCCTGATGGCTGGGCACAATTTGGCTTCCACCGTTGTTCAATTCCGCGGCGCGATCATTCCCGGATAAGTGGCGCGAGATCCTCAGCGCCAACGAGACCCAAAAGCAGCGCTACCGGGTCCGGCTGCTTGACGGCCGTGGCAATTTCCGACGCGCAAGGATCGTTCAGCGCCCTGCCCTTTGCGATCTCGGACATGCAAAAAGAGATCCAGGCCCGCATCCCTGCAATCACCGCCTGAGAGCCGGTCTCACGGAGTGTGGGAACAAACCGATACGGCAGCTTCTGGCTGCCATCCATTGCGATTTGGTCCAGACGGTGCGCCAGCTCGGGGTTTTCAAAGCGGCGTAACAAAGCCTCGGCATAATCCGGAACCTGTGCTTGCAGTGCAGCGGGCAGCGTTGCGCCCGCATCCTTCATCAACTCAGAAACCAGCGGGCGCAAAACCGGGTCTTGAACCGCTTCGTGGACGTAGGTCAGGCCCCGCTCCAACCCGGCATAAGCCAACAGGGAATGGGCACCGTTCAGCATGCGCAGCTTTCGCATCTCGTGCGGGGCTACGTCATCGACCAGTTGCACTCCCGGCCAATCCGGGTGTGGACCGGCGAAACTGTCTTCGATCACCCACTCCGAGAACGCCTCGGTCGGAACAGCCATAGGATCGCCGCTGATTGCGCGAACGGCGTCCGTGGTAGCCGGGGTGATCCGGTCGACCATCGCGTTGGGAAAGCGAACAGAGTCCCAATTCACGTCCAGACCGGCTGCTTCCGCAAAATCGGCAACTGCCGTTTCGAGCGTCTTGCCGTTTTCCATGCGATTGTCACAACTTAGTACCGTTACTGGCTTGCGCCGTTCCGCAAGGCCATAAGCTAAAAACCCGATCAGCGTCGCAGGCCCTTGCCCTGCCAGATCGGCGGCAATCGCCGGGTCCTGAAGGTTCAGCTTGCCCGCGGCGTCCAAGTGATAACCTTTCTCGGTTACGGTTGCCGAAATGATCTCGGCATCCGCCATCACATCGAATATCTCTGCGCGATCCTTGGGCGCGACCAGAACGTCTCGCAGAGCTTTGATGCGCCGGACACCCTGCCCCTGTACGCACAAATCGTACTCAAAACCCTGTCGGGCCAATCCATCCCGAACCGAGGATGAACGCAGGCTGACGCCGACAACGTCCCATCCGCCCGCCTGATCCGTGTAATCCAGCAAATGCGCCCGGGCAAAGTTTCCAAGGCCGAAATGAAGAACTGTACCCATCTAGCTTTGCAACCTGTAAACCTGTTTCGCCAGATCGACCGCCAGCAATCGCGCCAGATGCTCGGCACTGTCCCGATCGAAATAGCCGCGCGCAACCTGCTCCGCCAGATGAATCGCCACACCCTGTCGCCACAGGTCGTGACGTGCAGGAATGGACAGGAAAGCCCGCGTGTCGTCATTGAATCCGGCCAGATTGTAATATCCGGCCGTTTCAACGACCTGATCGAAATACCGCGCAATCCCGGCTGGGCTGTCGTGGAACCACCAAGGCGGCCCGATCCGAAGGCACGGCCAATGTCCCGCCATCGGGGCCAGTTCGCGGGCATAGGTGCTTTCGTCCAGTGTGAACAGAATGATGCGCAGTTCCGCCGAGTTACCGACCCGGTTCAACAGCGCCTCAAGGCCCGTGACCCAATCCATCGCGATTGGAATGTCGGCCCCCTTGTCCCGTCCGAAGTCCCGCAGTACCGCGTGGTTCGTGTTGCGCTTGCTGCCAGCATGTATCTGCATTGTCAGACCATCATCGACAGACATCTGCGCCATTTCGATCAGCATATGCCCATAGAACCGGCGAGCATCCTGTTCGCTACCTTCCCGCCGTCTCAGCCGCTGGTACAGCGCTTCCGGGTCGTCCAGCCACTCGGTCTGCACACGTTCGATACCGTGGTCGGTGGCAGTACATCCCAGCTGGATGAAGTAAGCCCGCCGCATTCGCAGCGCGTTGAGGTAGCCATCATAGCTGCCCAGATCGCAGTCTGTCAGCTCGGCCAACTTGTTCAGGTTCTGTACGAACTCCGGGTCCGACCCATCCAAAACCCCGTCTGGGCGGAACGTCGGAACAACCCGCCCGCCCCAACCGCTTGTTCGAATCTCCCGATGCTCAGCCAGGCCGTCGAGAGCCGAATCTGTGGTGGCCAGAACCTCGATCCCAAACCTGTCGAACAAAGCCCTCGGGCGAAATTCGGGACGCGTCAGCTTTTCTGAGATCTCATCATAAATCAGGTCAGCCGTGCGAGAAGACAACGCCTCAGACACGCCCAGCGTTTCGTGCAGCACGTAGCTCATCCAGATCCGGGATGGCGTTCCCAGAAACAGATGCCAGTGTTCGGCAAAGGTGCGAAAAACGGCGCGGGGATCCTTCTTTCGCCCCTCTTCCCCAACGCCAAGTTCGGACAAAGGAACGCCCTGCGAATAGAGCATACGGAACACGTAATGGTCGGGAACCACAAGCAGCTCTGCCGGGTTGGGAAACGGCTCATCGGTTGCAAACCACCCCGGATCGCAGTGACCATGCGGAGACACGATTGGCAGGTCCTTGATGCCCAAGTACAGGTTTTCTGCCATGCCATTCAAATTGCCAGTCAATTCTGCCTCCGATACTGCTGCCCGCAATTGTTAACACAGTTTTTAATGGTTGCATCTTTCCCGTTCGAACCCGCAGACTGACCGAGTGATCCGGGGGAATGAATGAATATTGCGCTGATTGGTTTGGGGATGGTTTCGGGCACGCATGTCGCTGCCATTCAAGCATCGGATCAAGGCCTCAGTCTTGCCGGCGTCCTCGGGCGCAACTCTGAAAAAGCAGCTGAGTTCGCGCAGCGAAACGGCACCCGCGCATTCGGCTCGATCGAGGAAATCGCAAACGACCCAAACGTCGACTTTGCGATCATCGCAACACCGCCCGATCAGCGCTCAGAGTTGGTTCGGGTTCTTTCGAGCGCTTCGAAACCGATCCTAATGGAAAAGCCCATCGAGAGAACGCTGGGCGCCGCGACAGCCATCGTCGAGCAGTGCGAGGTATCCGGTGTGCCGCTGGGCATCGTCTTTCAGCACCGCGCCCGCGCCGCCTCGCAGGCGCTGAAATCAGCCATTGAACAGGGTGAGCTGGGCGCGATCGCCACGGTGGAGATCCGTGTCCCCTGGTGGCGCGATCAGAGCTACTATGACGAGCCGGGTCGCGGCACTTATGCGCGCGACGGAGGCGGTGTCATGATCTCGCAGGCAATCCACACGCTTGATCTTGCGATGTGGCTGCTGGGGCCGATCTCGGACATTCAAGCCATGATGAGAAAAACTCCGTTACACGATCTCGAAGCTGAGGATTGGGCAGGTGCAGTCTTTGAAACGGATAGAGGCGCCGTGGGCATTATGATGGCGACTACTGCCGAATATCCCGGGGCCGCTGAGTCCATTACCATCCAAGGCACACGCGCCAAAGCGCATTTGGAGTCAGGTGTCCTGACCTTAACGACTTTCGATGGTCATAAATCCACGGTTGGCGAAACGTCCGCCACAGGCGGAGGGGCCGATCCCATGGCGTTCACCCATGCTTGGCATCAGGCGGTCATCGAGGATTTCGCCAAGGCTGTTGCCGATGGCACGCTGCCCATGGCCACCGGACGCAGTGCCCTTTTGACCCACGCCGTCATAGACGCGATGCAGATCGCCAATCGAACAGGCCAGAAAACACGAGTCATCTCATGAGCCTGACCTGCGTCGCCCTTGGCCTGGACCACCGCCATATCTATGGCATGACGGAAAACATGCGTAAAATCGGCGTGGACTGCGTTGGCTACTGGACACAAGGCGATCCGGAAACGCTTCCGGGCTACGTCAAAAGGTTTCCCGATATTCCGCGGCTGGCCCGACTGGAAGACGCCCTAACCAGTGGGGCGGATCTGGCGCTGATTTCGGCGATACCGGCAGATAGGGCCGCGTTGACGATCCGCGCCATGCAAAACGGCATGGATGTCATGAGCGACAAGCCGGGCTGCACGACGTTCGAGCAACTCGACCAGATCAAGCGAGCGGTCGCCGACACCGGTCGAATCTGGTCGGTGAATTTTTCCGAACGATTTGAAACGCCCGTCAGCACCCGGGCGACCGAGTTGGTCGAGTCCGGTGCCATCGGGCGCGTGATCCAGACGGTTGGGCTTGGCCCGCACCGATTGAACCGGACAACCCGGCCGGATTGGTTTTTTCAGCGTGACCGCTATGGCGGCATTCTGACCGACATCGCCTCGCATCAAATCGATCAGTTCTTGCATTACACAGGTTCGAAAACCGCAGAAATCACGAACGCTTATGTGGCGAACTACGCAAACCCCAAAGATCCCGGATTGCAGGATTTCGGAGAACTCAATCTAAGAAGCGAGAATGGCACCGGGTACATCCGGGTTGACTGGTTCACGCCGGATGCCTTGCCAAACTGGGGGGATGGTCGTCTGACGATCCTCGGAACCGAAGGATATATCGAGTTGCGGAAGTACGTCGATGTGGGTGGGGCCTCAGGGACAGACCATCTGATCCTCGTCAATGGTGAAACCTGCCAAAAGATCGACGCAGCCGACGCCAGCCTTCCCTACTTCGCGCGCCTGGCCGATGACATCCGCAACCGGACCGAAACCGCGATGACACAGACCCACTGCTTTACGGTCATGGAACTGGCACTGCACGCGCAGGAAGTGGCGGAACGCAGATGATCAACGTTGCGATCCTTGGCGCAGGTATCGGTGCGCAACATCTGGACGCTCTGGAACGGCTTGACCGCACCTTCCGCGTAGCCGCCGTGGTCGACCAGAATACGGACCGGATCGAACAGATACGGCAGAACTCGGATTTTCGAGCACTAACCAACATTCAGGACGCTCTGGATGATCCGGCGATTGATGTCATCGACATCTGCCTACCGCCGCATCTGCATGTACCAACCACGCTTGCGGCACTGGCCGCAGGAAAACACGTTGTCTGCGAAAAGCCTCTTGCGACCTCGATGCAAGATGTGGATCGGATCACGGCAGCCACACGCAGCGCGGGCAAGCAGGTGTTTCCGGTGTTTCAATACCGGTGGGGGCCGTCACTGGCCCAACTGCGCCACCTGCAACGCGCAGGCCTGACCGGAGCGGTCCAAACTGCCGCGCTTGAGACCCATTGGTCCCGCGGGGCAGACTATTACGCGGTGCCGTGGCGGGGAACATGGGCCGGTGAACGCGGCGGCGCAGTGCTGGGCCATGCCATCCACAACCATGATCTGCTGACTCATATCGCGGGTGATATCGCCTGGGTGTCTGCAATGGCCACAACGCGGGTAAACCCGATCGAGACCGAAGACTGTGCCGCGATCTGCTTTGGCATGACTTCCGGAGCTTTGTGCACAAGCAATATCACCCTGGGCGCCGCCACGGACGAAACCCGCCTGCGGCTCGTCTTTGAAAAGGTGACCGCCACCTCTGGCAACGAACCCTATGCCCCAGGTCAAACGCCCTGGACATTCGTCGCGCGGGACCCTGTGTATCAAGCCGCTATCGACGAGGCCCTTGCAGCCGCCACTGACGAGCCAACAGGTTTCGAAGGGTTCTTTACCGAAGTCGGCAGGGCGCTGCGGTCCGAGGCAAATTCGGCCGTTACGCTGAAGGATGGCGCTGCATCCATCGGCCTTGTGACAGCGATTTATCACGCGGCGCGCACCGGGCAGCGCGTTGCTCTTCCCATCAGTTCCGATCACCCGCTGTATGAAGGATGGCTGCCATGAAACAATGCTGGCGTTGGTTCGGACCCGATGATCCGATCGCCCTTGCCGCTCTCCATCAAGTCGGGGTTCAGGGCATCGTCACCGCGCTGCATCACATCCCGCCGGGACAGCCCTGGGACGAACCAAGCATCGCCGATCGGCAAGCAGTTCTGGCTACTGCCGGGTACAGTTGGGACGTTGTCGAAAGCCTGCCCGTTTCCGAGGCGATCAAAACACAGTCCGCAGACATGGCTGAACATCTGCAGGCGTATAAGTCCAGCCTCAGGTCCCTGTCCGCCCGTGGCATCAAAATCGTTTGCTACAACTTCATGCCAATCCTGGATTGGACGCGCACCGCCCTTCGCGCACCGCAGCCGCACGGCGGAACGGCCATGCTGTTCGACCTGACCGATTTTGCTGCTTTCGACATACATATTCTTGAACGTCCGGGCGCGTCCGAAGACTATTCCAGCGTCGTCCAGCAAACGGCCAAGGATCGCTTCTTGCGCATGTCGGATGAATCCAAGGCCCAGTTGCAACACAATGTCACTGCGGGGTTGCCCGGCGCCAACGATCAGTGGAGCGTGCAGGACGTGCGCGCTTTGTTGCGAAACTATGCTCATATAGACCGTGACCAGCTTCGCGCAAACCTGATCGACTTCCTGTCAGAAGTCGCACCAGTCGCCCAAGAACTGGAACTACGCTTGTGCTGTCATCCAGATGATCCGCCGTTCTCGTTGCTTGGTCTGCCGCGGATCATGTCCAGCACCGATGACTACGGCGCCGTTCTGGATGCGGTTGATTTGTTGGCGAACGGCGCAACGTTGTGTACCGGATCGCTGGGAGTTTCCCCCGAATTTGATGGGCCGGACTTCGTGCGCAGGCATGGCGACCGAATTCACTTTGTCCATCTGCGGAATACCAAACGCATCGCCGGATCAGACAGCCAGAAACCGGACTTCTTTGAGGCCTCGCATCTGGAGGGCGACACCGACATGGTCGGCACAATTCGCGAACTGATGAACGAACAGCGCCGCCGCAAATCCCAAGGGCGTTGCGACTGGCAAATTCCGATGCGGCCCGACCACGGACAAGAACTGCTGAGCGATCTGGGCGGACACAGTACTCCCGGCTATCCGTTGATCGGGCGTATGCGTGGGCTTGCGGAACTGCGCGGCATCATGGCGGCGTTCTCGTAACGCGTCGGATCAGGCGGTTTCTTTTCGCCCGCAACACTTCTATGCTTGCCTGAGCGCCGCATTCTTCGTTTAATTGCTATACGTAAACGGGCAGCGGGGTGTCTTCCGGACTCGCCCGACGTCTGTAAAAGACGCGTGAAACTCCCGCGAAAACCGATGCGATTGGGCATCATTTTTCGAAACGTCTGCCATACGGCAATGGCGAAATATCGGGAGGAGTCCAAATGAAAACTGCAGGCGTAATAGGTCTTGGCGACATGGGCAGCGGCCTTGCCAAGAACCTGATCAAGAATGGCTTTGAAACATCAGGTTTCGACCTGAGCGAGACGCGCATGACGGCATTTGCTGACATGGGCGGCCAGCCCAAGGACAGCGTGGGACAGGTTGGTCGACACGCCGCCAGTGTGTTTGTCATGGTAATGAACGGAGATCAGGCCCGCGATGTCATTCTGGGTGAAAACGGGCTGGTTGCGAACATGGCCAAAGGCGGGACGGTCATCCTGTCGGCGACCATTACCCCGGCCGAAGCCCGCGCCATCGGGCAGGATATGGAAGGCTCAGGCATACATCTGATCGACACGCCGGTCTCAGGTGGGTTTCCCGGCGCGCAGAACGGCACATTGACGATGATGGCTGCCGGTGCTGCGGATGTGCTGGACCGAAACGCCGAAGTCATGCAGGCAGTGTCTGCAACAATTCATCGAGTCGGAGAAAACGCTGGCGACGGGCAAACCGTGAAAGCCTGCCTGCAATCCCTGATCGGATCGATCTTTTCCGCCACATTCGAGGCTGCGGCCCTGGCGGCCAAAGCCGGTGTCAGCGGTCAGGCATTGCTTGATGTGTTCTCCTCATCCAGCGCGGGGTGCGGCGTCGTGAATTCCGCCCTTGAAAACATCATTGATCGCAAGTTCGAGGCCACCGGCAGCCATATCGCAACCATGCATAAGGACCTGACGATCTCGCTGGCACTCGCCGGTGCATTGGGCGTTCCCATGCACACAGCGTCATCCGCAATGCAGATCTTTCACGCAGGAAAAACTAAATACCCGAATGGCGACAACTGGGTGTGTACTCGCGTCATCGAAGAGATCGTTGGCGCAGAATTGCATCGCTGAGGGGACCGGACATGAAATTGGGTGTAATTTGCGACGGCATTTCCCGCGATCTGCGGCATGCCGTGGACGTGATGGACGAGTTCAGCCTGGACTATGCAGAGCTTCAATTTGTTGGCGATGCGGAGGTCGGGGATCATTCCCCGCAGCAAATTGCCGAGATCGACGCGCTTTTGCGCGACCGGGGCAAGCCTGTGTCATGTCTGTCGCGCCATATCTTTGCGGGGATGACAGCTGCCAATAGGCCCGGCGACGACCTCCACACTCGGCATATGGACGCCTTGAAACGCGTAATCGACATGGCGCATGTTGTTGGGTCTCCGCTGGTTCGGATCATGACCCAACGAAAAGAGCAGATACTGTGGGGAAAAAACGGCGCCGAGAAGTGGAACGTAGCGCATGGGGTATGGGACTCGATGCCGCCGCTGATCGCGCCGGCGGTTGAACTGGCAAGAGCTGAGGGCGTGACGCTTGTCGTGGAAACCGGAAACGGCACGCTGGTCAATTCCAACTATACAGCCCGCAAGCTGATTGACGAGTTGGACGCAAAAGACTCTTTGAAAGTGCTGTGGGACCCCGGAAACAACTGCTGGTGCCATGAACTGGCATATCCGGACGGTTATGAAGAACTGCGCGGCGGCTATCTGGGTCACATTCACATCAAGGACGTGAAGGTCGACACGCCACGGGCAACGCTGGAAGTGCGCCGCATGGGGGAAGGTCAGCTTGCGCCTTTGTTCCAACCCATCGCGGACGCGCTTAGATCCGACGGCTATGATGGCGTCATTTCTTTCGAAAGCGTTTATCACCCCGACAACGGGAATTTCGAAGATGGTTTTCGTCTGTGTGTGGACCAGTTCAAAAGCCTGTTTGCATAAAAATGTAGTCAATATGCGTTCAAAATCAAAATCTTGACCCCCATTACTGAATGCCAAGTGAGATGTAGAAAGCTGGGCGCGCTCGCGTGAAATCAAGGAAAGGGCCTGCTGGATGAAACAACAGTTTTTTGACCTGTCCATTGAAACGCCGGGCAAATCCCTCATCGACATCAGCGGGATCGTTCAGCGTGCGGTGTCCGAACACGAATTTGTCTCGGGCCTGCTGACCCTTTGGTGCGTCCACACCGGTGCCGCGCTATTGGTGCAGGCCAATGCCGATCCCGATGTGCTCAAGGATATCGAGACGTTCTTCGAGAAACTCGTACCCAAGTCACCAGGCAAGTATCACCACCGCCCGACCGAGGACGACAACGCTCCATCGCATCTGCGGGCGCTGTTGACGCAAACTCAGGTATCGATCCCGGTCGAACAAGGGCAGCTTCCGCTGGGTCGCGTACAAAGCCTGTACCTGTTCGAACATCGGGAAGCACCCAAGGCACGCCGATTGAAGGTGCACTACATCGGGACGTGATGCCTTGGATCACATGGAGCGTTGGCAGTGCTAACGCCCCATCCAGCCCCCGTCGACTACAAGGATTTCACCGTTGACGAAGTCCGACGCAGCCGAGGCCAGAAAGACCACCGGTCCCGCAAAATCAACAGGCGTACCCCAACGGCCTTGGGGTGTTCGTTCCAGGATCGACTTCGACCGGACCGGATCATCCCGCAGGGCTTGGGTGTTGTCGGTCGCGATGTAGCCAGGCGCGATCGCATTCACGTTTACGCCCTGCCCGGCCCATTCGTTGGCCAAGGCTTTGGTCAGCTGTCCAATCCCGCCTTTCGAGGCCGCATAGCCCGGAACGGTGATGCCACCCTGAAATGTCAGCAGCGATGCAGTGAAGATGATCTTCCCCGAGCCGCGCGCCAGCATGTCCTTGCCGATCTCGCGTGACAGAACGAACTGCGAGGACAGGTTCACCTCCATCACTTCGTCCCACCAGTCGTCCGGGTGTTCGGCGGCGGGTTTGCGTTTGATCGTGCCGGCATTGTTGACAAGTATATCAGGGGCTTGTCCGTCGGCCCTCAACTGATCAATGAACCCATGCAGCGCGGCGCGATCCGAGAAGTCGCATTGGTAGGCCCGGAAATTGCGTCCCATCGCCGTCACGGCTTTTTCGACATCCGAGCCAGACAGCTCGAGCGAGGCGGACACTCCGATGATATTGGCTCCGGCCGATGCCAATGCTTCGGCCATACCGCGCCCGATACCGCGTTTGCACCCGGTCACAAGGGCCGTCTTTCCCGTCAGGTCGAAACTTTGCAAAACACTCATGAACGCGGTCCTACTTCGATCAGGCTTTTCATTGCGGTTGGGCTGCGATCCAGTGCTTCGAACGCGGCCTGGATGTCTGCCAGAGGGCTGACGTCCGTGATCACAACATCCGCGTCCACTCCGCCCGAGGCGACAACTGCAATGGCTTTCTCGTAATCCTCTGGCTCATAGACCCGAGCACCGATCAGTCGCAGCTCTCGCCAGAAGAACTGGAACAGGTCGATCTGGGGCTTTTGAGCATGGATCGCGACCATTACGATCCGGGCCCGAGTCGCGGCAACGGCGGTCATTGCATCGACACCGGGCTGCGTTCCTGACACCTCGAAAACCACATCTGCCCCTTTGTCGCCCGTGCGCGCGTTGATTGTGGACACCAGATCGGTTTCGATTGGGTTGATCGTGTCAAAGCCAAGTTTTTCAGCAATCGCAAGACGGTTCGGATTCACTTCGGAAATTACGACATTTCCACCCGCGTCCCGCGCAACCATGGCAACCAGGATGCCAATCGGGCCGCCGCCGATAACGACAACGTCCTCTCCAGGTTGCAGGTCAGACAGCCGCACATCGTGGCAGGCAACGGCAACCGGCTCGATTAGCGCCGCGTGATCCATGCGCAAGTCATCCGGCAGAACGTGCAACGTGTGGGCCGGAACACTCCAGATCTCTTGCATCGCGCCATCGGTGTCGAGGCCGAGAAACTTGAGATTCTGACAGATATGCTGATGCCCCCGCTTGCAAGATGGGCATTCTCCGCAATGATCAAGCGGTCGGACAACGACCTTCTGGCCGGGTTCGACCGTATCGACGCCCTCGCCCACCGCTTCGACGACACCTGACATCTCATGCCCGATCACCCGGTTCAGGCCGACGCGGGCATCCATGTTGCCGTGGTAGACGTGCATATCCGTCCCGCAAATCCCACAATAGGCAACACGAATGGCAGCCTCGCCGGGACCCGGATCTGTCGCTTGGGCTTGCTCTACTGCAAAACTCTTATCGCCCCTGTAGTATGCGGCAGTGATCGTCTGGGTCGTCATCTATGCATCTCCTTGTGTTCCGCATTCAATTTGTCCCAGTCGAATTCCACTCCGGTTCCCGGGGTATCCGGGGCCACGGCCAGACAGTCTTCGACAACTAGTGGACGGGTCGTGTACTGGTCTATCGGGAATGAGTGTACTTCTAGCCAGCCTGCGTTGGGTTGCGCAGAGACAAGGCTGACGTGCAGTTCCTGCATCCCATGACTGCAAACCGGAATGCCGTGCTGTGCGCTTAGCGCGGCCACGCGCAGCCAGCCGGTGATTCCACCGCAGTTTGAGGCATCGGGCTGGATAAAACTCAGTTTCGCGTCATCAAAGGCGTATTCAAATTCGTGTATGGTGTGCAGGTTTTCACCCATGGCAAGGGGAACGCCCGTCGCTTCGACAATTCGGCTATAACCTTTGTAGTCGTCTGGAATTGTCGGTTCCTCGAACCACAGGATATTGCAGTCGGCGAACCCTCTGGCAGCGACGATGGCCTGTTCGACACTCATAGAGTAATTCGCATCGACCATGAAGAACCGGTCCGGCCCCAGCATCTCGCGCACCGCCTGGGCACGTGCAAAATCGTCGGCCAGGTCTGGTTGACCGACCTTGATCTTGACTGCGTTGAACCCACGCGCAAGGTACCCTTCGGTCTGACGCAGCAGTTTCTCCAACGAGAAATTCAGGTCGATCCCGCCGGCATAGGCCTTGCACCGTTTGGACGCTCCACCGGCCATCTGCCACAATGGCGCATTCTGCGTTCTGCCGCGAATATCCCACAGTGCAATATCTACGGCCGAGATGGCAAACGAGGCGATCCCACCCCGTGCGACGTAGTGCACGTGCCACTGCATGGCATCGTACAGGCTTTCGATCTGTTCGGCGTCTTGTCCAACAAGGAACGGTGCCAGGTCATGCTGGATCATCGCTAAGATGGCATGACCACCCTTGCCCCCGGTATAGGTATACCCGACCCCCTCGACCCCATCAGAGGTTTGAATGGTGACAGTGATCAATTGAAAAAACGTGTGATCCCCATGTTTGGCATCGACCAGGACTTCGGCGAGCGGAACGTTGAACAGCCGCGCTGATACACTTTCTATGCGATTCATTAACCTAAGACCTTCTGCTGCCTGGCAATAACCCGAGACTGTAAAAGGATGACCGCAAATAGAAAGCCTCCACGTATGACCATTTGCCAATAGGCACTGAAACTGATGGTGCCCTGACCGTTTTCAAAGTTTAGAACGTTGAAGACCAGCCCCAGCAACAGCGCTCCGGCGACCGTCGCAGGGATCGATCCCATCCCACCCGTCAACAAAGTACCGCCTACAACCACGGAAGCGATGGCTGACAATTCCCATCCGACGCCTTCAAGGGGTTGCCCAGCTCCAAAACCCGAGGCCAGAAAGACTCCGGCCAGCCCTGCACAGCCACCCGACAGCAGGTAGACAAAAGCCTTGGCGCGATTGACCTTCAGGCCCATGAGGTTCGAGGCATCCTCGCTGCCACCGATCGCCAAGACGGTCCGCCCGATGGTTGTTCTTTCCAGCACCAGCCAAAGTGCCAGAGTCAGTCCGGCCACGATGACGATTGCCCATGGAAACAGGCCAAACGCCTGCCCCATGCCAAGCTTGGTGAAGTTCGACCCCCAATCGACCGAAATTGTCTGGGCGCCCGAAATCACCAATGCGCCGCCTTTTGCGGCCAGCATGGTGGCCAGCGTGGCGATGAAGGGCGGGATCCGAAGGATGATTATGCAAAAGGCGTTGATCGCCCCGAAACCAACCCCGGCAAGAACGGCCCCCGGCAACGCAACCTGAATCCCATACGGGCTGAGATAGGCCGCAACAACCGAGGTAAAGGCCGCCACGGATCCGACCGACAGATCAATCCCGCCGGTCATGATCACAAAACACATGCCCAGCGCAATCGCGATGAACATCGCGTTGTAATTCAGGAAAGACGAGAAATTGTAGGCGCTGCCAAAGTTGTCATAGCGCATCAGCCCGAACAGAATCAAAGCCAGCAGTGCGATCCACACCGTCACCGAGGCCGAATTACGTCGAAGGTATTTTCGCAGGTCAAAAGCCGTTTCATCCAACATCGATTAAGTCCTCCGAAACTGCTGGACCCAAACGGCCAGGATAATGATGACGGCCTTGGCGATCAGTGCAACTTCGTCCTCTACCCCGTTGGCCAACAATGTATATTTGACCAACTGGATGATGACGGCACCCAGTATGGCACCAAAGATCGGCGCTCGCCCGCCTTGCAAAAGAGCCCCGCCAACAACCGCGGCCGCGATGGCATCAAGCTCCATCAGATTGCCGTTGCGCGCGGCGTCCGAGGCCGAGTTGATTGCAACCACGATCAAACCGGCTAGGCCCGCAAGCACCGCGCAGATGACATAGGCCCCGATCTTGACCCGTCGGACGGGACCACCCGACAGATAGGCCGCGCGTTCATTGCCCCCTATGGCCAGCAGGTAACGGCCCCATGTGGTTCTGGTGATCACCCAAAACAGCACACAGGCAATGGCCAGCGCCAGCCAGCCCTGGAACGGCAAACCAAGCACTTTACCAGTTCCAAGATAACTGAATGAAGGGTTTGAAAACGTCTGCAGGTTCCCGTTCGTCAAGACTTGGGCAATACCGCGACCAGAGATGAAGAGAATGAGCGTCGCAACGATGGGCTGCACGTTCAACACGGCAACCATCACGCCGTTGAATACCCCGCATAGCCCCGCAATGAAAAGCGGCAGGACAATGGCCAAAGTGACGCCTAGCATCGGATTGGCAGCGCCCAGATCCGACAGAAAGATCAGCGGAGCAAGCGCCCCCGCCAGCGCCATGACCGCCCCAACCGACAGATCGATCCCACCCGTGGCGATTACCAGCGTCATCCCCATGGCCACGATGGCGATCGTAGCGACTTGGCTGATATTTACGAACAGGGTTTGCAGTTGCAGGAAATTAGGTGTGAAAAACGCGTTGAACACTAATAGGGCGACCAACGCGGCGATGCCGCCGTGAAAGCGGAAGGGCATTGATGCGACCCGTTGCGGCAACTTCATTGCGCGGTCCATGAACCAGTTCCTTCTTCATGATGCGCAAGCGCGCGCACCAGTATGTTCTCGGTGACTCCGGGGTTGGTCAATTCCTTGACCGAGCGTCCCTCGTGCATGACCACGATGCGATCGGCGCCTTCCACCAGCTCTTCGAATTCCGAACTGATGAGAACGACGCCAAACCCCTTCTCGACATAAGACCGAATGAACGATTGGATCTCTCGCTTGGCGCCAACATCCACGCCTCGGGTCGGCTCGTCGAGTATCAGGATGTCGGGCTGCGTCGCCAGCCAGCGGGCAAGCAACACCTTTTGCTGGTTGCCGCCGGACAACTCGCGAATGGGCTGGTCCATATGCGCCGCCTTGATGCCCAGATCGTCGATAAAGGCCTGAACGATCTCGCGCTCACGGGCAAAGTCGATTTGACCACGGCTGGCCAGTTTCGGCAGCAGGGCCAGCGTCATGTTCTCGCGCACGGACATGTCTGGAACGATCCCTTCGGCCTTGCGATCTTCGGTCAGAAAGCCGACGCCGTTTGCGATCGCGTCACCCGGTCCGGACGGTTGACCGACCGTGCCATGCAACTCGATTGCGCCGCTGCGTTTCCCGTCCACTCCGAACAAAGCGCGCGCCGCCTCGGTCCGGCCAGAGCCCAGCAATCCGCCCAACCCGACGATTTCCCCGCGGTGGAGAGTGAGGTCGAAATGCGTCAGCCGCGGGCCTGTTGAAACAGAGTCCGCCCGCAAAACGATATCGCCTTTCTTGGCCTTGGCACCGGCGAAGTCCGTCAAACCATCTGCCGCGATCTCATCCTTGTTGCGGCCCAGCATGTCCGCGATCATTTCCAGTTTGGTCGTGTCCTGGACGTTACGCGTGCTGACGGTGCGCCCATCTCGCATCGTTGTGACTCGATCGCATATTTGGAACAGCTCATCGAGGAAATGCGAAACATAAAGAACAGACACGCCCTGTTTCTTCAACTCGCGCACAACACCGAACAGCACCTCGACTTCGCTGGCATCCAGTGACGACGTAGGTTCGTCCATGATGACAAGTTTCGCATCCAGCGAAACAGCCCGCGCAATTGCAACCAACTGCTGGATCGCTGTCGAGAAATTTCCTAGCGGCTCAGTCACGTCGATATCTATGCCAAAGCGCGTAAGAACCTCGCGTGCGCGCCTGTTGCCCTCGCGCCAGTCGACCAGAAAGCCGAGACGTTTGGGCTCGTACCCCATGATGATGTTTTCAGTCACTGACCGCAGCGGTACCAGGTTGAGCTCTTGATAGATGGTGGCAATTCCGGATTCCTGCGCTTCGCGCGGAGTGGAGATGCGGCTTGGCACACCCGCCAGATGGACGTCGCCGGCATCCCGATCGTAAACTCCGGTCAGAACCTTGATCATCGTCGATTTTCCGGCACCGTTCTGGCCGATCAGCGCATGAACCTCGCCCGGCGCGATTTCCAGGTTGGCCTGGCTCAGTGCCGGCACGCCGGCAAAGGACTTTTCGATTCCCGACATCGAGACGAGCGCATTCATGAGATGTCTTCCTCCGATTGCTTGCAGGCGGCGCCGACCACAGGCCAGCACCACCCACCAGGGAGAATCAATAGGCTTCGTCGATGTGATCGGCCGCATTGTCCTTGGTAAAGATGCGATCTTCGACTTTCACCCATTCCGGGATCGCCTCGCCAGCTGCGTATTTTTTCATGACTTCACAAGCCAGAGGGCCGAAGAAGGGTGAGCTTTCCACCGTCACCCCCATCTTGCCATCGATAATAGCCTGAAGTGCATCGCGTGTCCCGTCGATCGAAACGATGGTCACGTCCTCGCCGGGCTTGCGGCCGGCCAGTTCCAGAGCCTGGATCGCACCGATCGCCATCTCGTCATTGTGGGCGTAGACCACGTTCACATCGGGGTGCGCCTGCAGCAGGGTTTCCATCACCTGACGACCCAGGTCGCGCGCAAAGTCACCGGTCTGAGAAGCCACGATCTCAAAGCGGTCATCCGCTGCAATCGCGTCGTCGAAACCTTTTTTGCGGTCATTTGCAGGTGAAGAACCAGTCGTGCCCTCCAACTGGACGATGACGCCATTGTCGCCGTCGAAATTCTCCATCAGCCACTGTGCGGCCCGGTTGCCCTGATCAATAAAATCCGACCCAAGGAACGCCACAAAATGCTCGCCCGGCTTGGCAACGGCCGGATCAACCGAGCGGTCCACCAAAAAGGTCGGGATTCCCGCTGCACGGGCCTTCATAACGGCTGGGATCAACGGCTTTTCTTCCCGCGGGGGCAGGAACAGAACGTCGATGCCTTGGGCGATCATGCTGTCCACATCCGCAACCTGCTTGGCCGCAGATCCGGCCGCATCCGTCGCGATCAGATCCCAGCCACAGGCCTCGGCTGTGTCATGGAAAGATTTCGTTTCGGCAATGCGCCACGGGTTGTTCGATTCCATCTGCGCAAAGCCGACCTTGTAGCGATCCTTCTGCTCAAGCGGTGGCAGATCCTGCGCGATCACCGTGGTGCCCAACAGCGCACCCGCGACAACCGTCGAGATCAAAAGAGTTCTGCGTTTCATGGTTATTCCTCCTCCATTGGTGCGGTCGCCTCCGTTTTGACCGCGAGTTCTCAGGTCATGCCCAATTCATGTAAGTCGTCTGTTTCCTCAGATAGCCATCGAAGCCATACGCGCCGTCTTCGCCCCCAACCCCGGACAAACCCCAACCGGTGTGAAATCCCTGTACGGCCTCACCATTGGAGCGGTTCAGGTACAATTCGCCGAACTTCAAACGGCTCGGGGCCTCCATCAATCGCCGGTGCGATGCCGTAAAGAGATAGGCAGACAGCCCGAATGATGTGTCATTCGCTACGTCTATCGCCTGATCAAAATCATCGACTCGCATGGCTGTCGCCACGGGTCCAAAGACCTCCTCTTGCATCGCGGCATTGCCGTTGTCGGAGACCTCAAGAACCGTCGGGGACATCCAGTGTCCTTTGCGGTGCGCGCTGTCCAACAGGGGCCCGCCTTCCAAATGGACCGTGGCACCTTCCGTGATGCTGCGCTTGATGATTTCGGCGACCTTGGTCACTTCGACCTTGCTGACTTTGGGCCCCAGGTCGCAGTCCTCCATCGGATCTCCGATCGACAATGCGCGGGCTGCTGTCACGAATTTTTCCAAGAACTGATCCGCAATACCGCTATGCAGATACATACGCTCGTTGCAGGTGCAAATCTGGCCGCAATTGGCAAACCGGGCGGCAATGGCGGCCGAAACAGCAGCGTCAATATCCGCATCCTCCATCACGATGAACGGAGCCTTACCGCCAAGCTCGAGCCGGACAACCTTGATCCGGTCGGCCGCGGCGCGAAAAATCTCTTTACCGGCTCGTGTGCTGCCGGTCATTGTGATCAGTGAGGTATCGGGGTGTTCGACCAACCGCTGCCCTACCACCGGCCCCTTGCCTGTCAGAACATTTAGAACACCGGGCGGAAACCCGACCTTTTCGGCAAGCTCGGCGATCGCGAGACCGGACAGCGGCGTGATTTCGTGCCCCAACAGAACAACAGTGTTGCCCGCGACCAGCGCAGGCCCGACTTTCCTGGCGGCCAATGCCAACGGATAGTTCCAGGCCGTCAACGCAACAACAACGCCATAAGGATGACGCCGGATCTGGATTTCCTCGGACTTGTTGTCCGATGCCACTATGTCACCCGAAATCCTCCGGGCCTCTTCAGCCGCATGGCAAAGAAAGGTAACAGCGGCATCAACTTCACTTCGGGCCTGCGTGATCGGCTTGCCCTGCTCGACCGTGATCAAGGCTGCCAGACGCCCGGCGTCAATCCGGATGGCTTCGGCCAACCGCTGAACCAGTCGCGCCCGCTCGATCGCCGGACGCGAGGACCACGAGCTAAAAGCACGATGGGCCGCCTCGACGGCCGCATCCGCATGAGCGGCACCGCCATCTGGAACTTGCGCAACGATCTCTTCATTTGCAGGGTTCTCGACACCAACCGTGTCCGCGTCAGAGTCGGTAAAGCGGCCATCGATGAACATCGAATGCCGAACCACCTGACCCAACTCCCCCACCACAGACCGCAATTTCGCCTCCCGCGTTTGCTTCGGTCAGACCACATTGGCGACCGCACTGCCGATCAAAACACTAATAATATTATTTCGTCAACACTAATATTAATTACTATTCACTAATATTAGTTGCGTGTCCTCCGCATAGTCGATAAAAAGGAAGCGAACAAAAAGGTTGAGCGATGAACGATCAAGCGAACAAGACCGGGCAGCACAGGGGCGTGGGACGAGTCGCGGGCCGGCAGCGCATAACGATGCATGATATTGCACGCGTCGCCGGGTGCTCACAGACGACAGTATCGCTGGTTCTAAACAAGAACGATTCCGTCAAAATCTCCGAGGACACAAAGCAAAGAGTCCTGGATGCCGCCAACACGCTTGGATACGCCATGCCCTCTCAACTCAGGAAACCCCAGGACAGCGCGCCTCGACCCTCGGCGTTAGACGGCACCATCGCTTTTGTCGTGGACGATCTGGCGTCGAGCCCCGAAATGGTAAACGCGTTTAATGGCGTGAAACAGGCCGTTCGGGACACGGGAAATCTTGTATTGCTGGCAGAAACCCAAAACGACCCCGAGGTCGAACCCAGAACGCTTAGGTATTTCCTCGACCAACAGGTTGCGGGCATCATTTACGCAACCGTTTTCACCCGGCGGGTGGTCGTTCCGGAAATACTCAGGCAGACCGCAACCCCGGTTCTGCTGCTGAACTGCTTTTGCGACGACCTCTCTTTTCCTGCGGTGATCCCCGGCGAAGTCGCTGCTGGACATACGGCGACCAACGCCCTGATCAAGGCGGGGCACAAACGAATCGCCACCATCACCGGTGAGCCGTTCATGGAATGCGCCGCAGGGCGAACGACCGGGTACAGAAACGCCCTTGCTTCCGCCGACATCCCATTTGACGAGGATTTGGTCATCGAGGGCAACTGGCTGCCCAGCGCAGGCTATGCTGCCACGCGCGAATTGATGGACCTGCCCTCTCCGCCAACCGCCATTTTCTGTCAGAATGACCGAATGGCGATCGGCTGCTATGAGGCGCTCAAGGAACTTGGCCTATCCATCCCCGAAGACATCTCGGTCATCGGATTTGACGATGACGAAACCGCGCGACACCTGTCGCCCCCCCTGACCTCGATGATCCTTCCAACTAGGGCGATGGGACGCTGGGTCATCGAACAGTTGTTCCACGGTCCGACGGATGGTCAGCGACACCCTCTCGTGAAGCTTGAATGCGAACTGGTGGAGCGCGACTCGATCAGCGAACCCAAACGCCGGGCCTGAAGGCGAACTCATGACGGAAACCTTCGATCATATCGTCATCGGCGGCGGCTCTGCCGGCGCAGCCGCTGCAGCGCGACTGGTCAACCAGGGCAAGTGCAGGGTTCTGGTGCTGGAGGCCGGGCATTCGCACCGCCATCCGTTGCTGGACATGCCGCCGGGTATCTTCAAGATGATCAACGGGTCCAAGTTCATGACCTACCACCAGACCGAACCGCAGGACCACCTGGACGGTCGCGTGCACGACATTCCGCAGGCCAACGTGCTGGGTGGCGGGTCGTCTGTGAATGCCCAGGTCTATATGCGCGGCCGCCCTTCTGATTATGACGCGTGGGACGACCTGCTACGACAGACCAACGACGGGGTCGGCTGGGGATGGGATGATGTGCTGCCCTACTTCCGTAGAATGGAAGACAATAACAGGCTTCACAATGACCTGCATGGCAGCAACGGTCCGGTGCAGGTCTCGGATCCGGGGCATATCGACGACATGTCACGTTGGTTCGTTCAGTCGGTCCAGGCCCTTGGCGAACCATTCAACACGGATTTCAACGGCGCAACGCAGCGCGGTGTCGGGTTCTATCAGTTCACCAATCGCGCCGGTAAGCGCAGTTCGTCGGCCTATGCTTTTCTCGCCCCTCTCGAGACGAACCCGAACTTGACCATCCAGCTTGGCGCAACGGTCAACAAAGTCATCATCGAAAACGATAAGGCCGTCGGCGTGCAGTATCGAGACAAACGCGGAGCCCACACGGTCCGGTGCGATGGTGAAGTTGTCGTTGCGGCGGGCGCTCTGGTGACGCCAAAAATCCTAATGCTATCAGGCATCGGACCAGATGCACATCTTGCCGATCACGGTATTCCCGTGATCTGCCCATTGCCTGGGGTAGGCCAGAACCTGATCGACCACCCCGAAGTTCCAATTACCGCCTTTGCCAACGGTCCCTACGGATACTTCAAACAAGGTGAGGGCTGGCGGATGCTTCGCAACGGCATCCAGTTCAAACTGTTCGGCAGCGGACCGGTGACTTCCGCCGGAGTCGAAGCCGGCGCGTTTGTCAATCCGTCGATTCCTGATGGAGAACCAACCATTCAAGCTTTTTGCGTGCCAATTGTTTATCTGGATCGCGACGCTCTGGACGAGGTGCAGGATGACTTTGGCCTGACCGTTACGACCGTCGTGGTCAAACCGAAATCACGCGGAGAGGTCCGGCTTCGCTCGGCCGATCCTCACACCATGCCAGTGGTCTCGCCCAACCTTCTGAAGCATGAAGACGACATGCAGGAGATGATCCGGGGGCAGCGGTTCTTTCGCCGGGCATTCACGTCGGGCCCGCTTGCTCAAAGGGTTCGCGAAATCGTCATTCCCACAGCGGACGACGACCAGACGCTACGAGCACATTGCAAGCGATTCGTAAAAACCAACTATCACCCGGCGGGCACTGCCAAAATGGGCCGGGACGGCGACGGAATGGCCGTGCTGGACGCCAGGATGCGCGTGCGCGGAATCGAGAGCTTGCGGGTGTGCGACATGTCAGCCGTGCCCGACATCAACGCCGGCAACACAAACGCACCTGCCATGATGCTGGGCGAACGATGCGCCGACCTGATCCTCGGCCTCGGATCAGCCCGCGAGATACGCAATTCCTAACCTGAGCTGCGGCGTCGCCCGTCATTGATCCGACTTCTAACGCAGAATATGGCGTCGCCCTGTCCGACCCACCGAAAATAGACTACCCTGCCTAAATGCGCAGAACGTGGCCAAAGGTCATGGCGCGGACGGAAAACGCCTTACAGAAAATCGTCCCGCCTGGGCGTGAAGCAGTCGATCAACTCTCCGGCAGCCAGGCAAACACAACCATGGCTTACACCGGACGGAATAATCAGGCTGTCACCGGGTTCCAACGCTCGCTCCTGATCTCCGATGACAAAGTTGAACCGCCCGGACCGCACAAATGTCGACTGCACATGCGGATGGTCGTGCAACACGCCTTCGGCACCTTCTTCAAACCGGAATGAAACCATCATGAGGTCTTCATTATCCGCCAAAACCTGGCGCGTGACACCTGAGGCAGGTGATACAATCGGATAGCTCTTGGTCATAATGCGAGGTCCTTAGTCAGTTGGCGGCGTTCAATTTATTCGAAATACTCGGCATGTTTCGAGTGAACCTCCTCGATGGTCTTGTCGATGCGGCCCAGATGGCGGCGTATCATCTCGGTCGCAGTCGCCTCGTCGCGGTCTGCCAGCGCTTTTGCCAGCTCAACATGATCCCGAACCAGAATGTCGGCCTCGCTTTCGCGCCCAAGGCTTAGAACGCAAAGGCGGTCGATCTTTCTTTTGCATTCCTGAATCGTGTTGAAGGCCAGCGGGTTGCCGCTCAACTCACAAATCAGCCGGTGAAAGTCATAGTCGAGCTGATGGAACTTCTCGGCTTCGTTCCTTGAAACGACGTCTTTCTGCTGCTTGAGATTGTCCTCCAGCAGCTTCGAATATTCGGGCTTCCAGTTCCGACATGCAGCGCGCACCACTTCCAACTCGACCGAGAGGCGAACAAAGCGCGCATGACCGATCCGTTCCATGGAAAAACTACGTACCCGCGTGGCTTTCTGTGGTCGGATCAGCAGCAAATCCTGCGCCTCAAGCCTGTTGAAAGCATCGCGGACCGGCTGCCTCGACACTTCGAACTTTTTTGCAATATCTGCTTCGGACAGTTTTGTTCCCGGCAGAATTTCCAGTGAAACGATCGCCTCGTACAAACTCTCATATACGATGTCAGTGGTTGTGCGCCGCTCGATTTTATCCGTAATACTTTGCATTTCCTGCCTTTTTCTGCGCGTGACCAACACCGGCGGCATTCTGGGCCAATAGGCCTCTCCCTCCGATACTCCTCAATGTATCTCCAGCCAATCCATTTAGCACGGGCCGTGCGAAGCCTTTTGTGGCTCCCAAACAAACTTGTTGACAATACTAGTATCCTAGTCGACTACAATGGGCAACACTGCTGAATGCTCGTTAAGGCACAAAGACCAAAACGGGCGCACTGACTGGATGACCGGGGACCCAAGGGGACAAGAAAATGACCGAATTGAACGCTGAACAGATTGGCCCGAACTTGGAACTGGCAGGGAAGGTTGCGGTCGTAACCGGCGGCGGACGGGACATTGGCCGTGCCTGCGTCATGAAACTGGCCAAGGCTGGAGCGTCGATCGCGATCAACTATCACAGCTCATCTTCGGGTGCGGAATCGGCGGTTCAGGAAATAACGGCTGCCGGAGGTAAGGCGATTGCCATACAGGGCGACATGACCTCCGGTGCGGATGTGGAAAGGCTGATCTCGGAGACTATTGCGACATTCGGACCTCGGATCGACATTCTTGCCCACGTGACCGGCGGATTGCTGGCCCGGAAGACCCTGTCTGAGATGGATATGGAGCATTGGTGCCATGTCATGGACCTGAACACCACTTCTTTTGCCCGCGCTGTTCAGGCCGTGTTGCCGCATATGAAAAAAGGCGGCGCGATCGTCGGGTTTGCGAGTCAGGCGGGGCGTGACGGGGGTGGCCCAGGCGCGGTCGCCTATGCGGCCTCGAAGGGTGCGGTCATGACGATGACGCGTGGATTGGCCAAAGAACTGGGGCCGGACATCCGGGTAAATTCGGTTTGCCCGGGCATGATCGACACCGATTTTCACAATGTCTTCACAAAAAGCGAAGTGCGGACCAACGTGGCCGGCGCCACGCCGCTTAAACGCGAAGGCACATCTGAGGATGTCGCCAATCTGGTCGCCTTTCTGGCCTCAGACGCCGCTGCTTTCATTACGGGCGCGAACATCGACATCAACGGAGGCCTGCTCTTTTCATAACCGGCCTTCGCCGGGCATCGAGTCAACTGTCTGTTTTCTAGGGAGGAAAATATGAATATCAAACTGACTAAAACGCTGATGAGCGCCGCGACCGTGGTCGCAATTACCGGGAGCGCATCCTTCGCAGAGGATTGGCGCGGGTGGAATATCCACGTGGATGGTTACCCAAACACCATCGCGATGGACAAATTCGCAGAACTCATTACGGAAAAAACTGGCGGTGAAATCAGCCTTCAAATGTTCCATGGGGGCACGCTGGGCAGTCAGCCCGACGCTGTTGAACAGGTCCGCGCAGGCGCATTGGAAGTCGGCAACTTTAACCTGGGCCCAATTGGCCCGATTGTCGCCGAGGCCAATGTTGTATCGTTGCCCTTTATATTCAAAGACGTCCCGCACATGTTCCGCGTCTTGGACAGTGAGGGTGGCGAGGCAATTGCGGCGGGCATGGCAGCCAAAGGCTTGACACCTCTTGCGTGGTATGACGCTGGCGCTCGCTCCTTCTACAACGGAACAAAGGCAATCAACGCACCTGCCGATGTTGAGGGAATGAAAGTTCGGGTCATGAATAATGACCTGTTTACAGGCATGATTTCTGAGCTTGGTGGCAACCCATCGCCAATGGCGTTTGCCGAAGTTTATCAGGCGCTGAAAACCGGTGTCGTCGATGGTGCCGAAAACAACTGGCCATCGTACGAGTCAACTGGCCACTTCGAAGTTGCCGGTTTCTATTCGCTGTCTCAGCACCTGATCATACCCGAATGTATCTGCATTAATACCGACACGTTCAACGCACTGTCACCTGAGATGCAGGCCGCGGTTCGAGAGGCAGCTCAGGAATCTGCAGAACTTCAGCGGCAATTGTGGGCCGAGCGCGAAGCAGCCAGCCGTATAGCCGTCGAAGAAGCTGGTGTGGTCGTGAATGAAGTGGCAGACAAAGCCCCGTTCCAAGCGGCTATGGGCCCGGTTTACGAAGCCTACTTTGCTACGAACCCCGATTTACGCCCGCTTGTCGAGACTATCCAGGCGACGGACTGATTTAGCTACATTGGGTCTGATATTGTCCGGTCCCGCACATGCGGGTCCGGACGCCTGATCAAGAGTTGTGAGCCAATGAGTTATACTTCCCTGCCCCCGACATCTGTGCGCAAGATGATCCAGATCCTGGATTGGATCGCCGACGTGTGCCGGGTTTTGACCGGTGTCGCACTGGTTGTCATCACGGTCATATTCGGATGGCTAGTATTTGGTCGCTATGTTCTGAATGCGACGCCGACCTGGGTCGAGCAAGTCGCCTTGCTTCTCGTCATGACAATTGCGTTTCTCGGTGCGGCAGTAGGTGTACACGATAACACGCACTTGTCCGTGTCTCTCGTGCGTTCTGCGGTTCCTCCACGTGTGAGGACCATTTTGGTTATCTGCACAGACGTGCTTATGGCAGGGTTCGGCGCTTTGATGCTGTGGTTCGGAGCTCGACTTACGATCTTTAAGTGGGGATCGCTAATCCCATTGATTCAAGTCCCCGAAGGCTTGCGTTCATTGCCTCTCACAATTGGCGGAGGACTCATATTACTCTTTTCCGTTGGTCATCTAATCCGCCTCTATGTCGGTTTTGACGAGCGCAATGACAGCATCGAATAGAGGCGAATGATGGGAATACTTCTGTTGCTTGGCGTGTTCGCCCTCTGCGTTCTGATCGGAACGCCTGTAGCATTCGCGCTTGGAATAGCGGCCATTTCGGCATTTTGGTTCGAAGGCTTACCCTTGATGATCGGATTTCAGCGGATCGTCTCCGGGATCAATGTATTCTCGTTGATGGCGATCCCGTTCTTCATTTTTGCGGGTGAACTGATGTTCCACGGCGGGATAGCCATGCGTCTCGTCAGGTTTGCTTCAGCCGCTGTCGGGGCCGTGCGCGGCGGCTTGGGAATTGTGAACGTGTTTTCTTCGATGCTTTTTGGGGGGATTTCAGGATCGGCCATCGCAGACATTTCCGCACTAGGGTCTATCTTGGTTCCTGTGATGAAAGAGAAAGGTTACGATGCAGATTACGCCGTAAACGTGACCGTCACGTCCTCGATTGCCGGTATAATTATTCCACCCAGTCACAATATGATCATTTTCGCGATCGCAGCCGGGGGTGGAATATCGATCTCGAAGCTGTTTCTTGCAGGCGTTGTTCCAGGAGTTTTAATGTGCCTTTGCCTTGCTGTGGCGGCGTACCTTGTAGCGGTGCGCAGAGGTTATCAAGCTGAGACTTTCCCGGGTTGGCCAGCGCTCGTAGTGAGCTTCTTCAGTGCAATTCCAGGACTTTTGACGGCTGTGATTATCGTCGGCGGTGTGTTGTCGGGTATTTTCACCGTTACGGAGTCCGGAGCTTTTGGGGCCATTTACGCATTTGTGGTCACTCTGATCGTCTACAGAAGCATAACGTGGGAAAACTTTTGTATTGCCGTCTCTTCTGCTGTGCGCACGACGGCGATGGTAATGATATTAATCGCATGCGCTGGTGCGTTTGCCTACATGCTGACCTTTTACAGAGTTCCGGACAGAACCGTAGATCTGCTTACTGGGTTGACAGAAAATCCGATACTCATCTTGCTGATGGTAAATGCGGTTTTGTTGTTGCTTGGAATGATTATGGATATGGCAGCGCTTATTCTGATCTGCACACCCATTTTTCTACCCGTTGCCAACAGCCTTGGGATTGATCCGCTGCAATTCGGGATGATCTTGCTCGTGAATTTGGGATTAGGATTGTGCACACCACCGGTCGGATCGTGCCTGTTTGTCGGTTGCGCCGTGGGTAAATTGCCAATGGAGAAAGCCGTGCGAACAATATGGCCCTTCTACTTGGCAATTCTCTTCGCATTAATGCTTATCACTTTTGTACCCGCGATTTCACTAACACTGCCAAGCTTGGTTGGGTGAATAAAGTACATTCAAGTTAAAAGGCAGACACTTGAAGCTAAGCTTGTGTTCGAGTTTCGCTCTTAATGAAAAAGGAAGCTGACATGTCGCAAAAACCCAAAGTGAATGCTCCCGTCGAGCACATCAGTGTTTTTGATGTCTGCGGTGGCGAAATAGAGATTGGTCGGCCCAAAGATCGATGGACGATGCTTTTCGTCTATCGCGGGCGTCACTGTCCCAGATGCAAGCGATTTCTCAGTAAATTGAACGCCATGCTGGCTGATTGGAGCAGCGTCATGGATGTGGTGGTCGTTTCTGCCGACTCTAAAGAAAAGGCTTTGGCCGACAAGGAAGAGTTCGGTTGGACATTTAATTTGGGCTTTGGATTGACCGAAACGCAGATGCGATCACTTGGCCTCTACGTGTCGGCCCCTCTTTCAGAGGCTGAGACAACGACACTGTTTGCAGAGCCCGGCGCATTCGGAATTCGGCCAGATGGCAGTTTGATGTTGGTCGACATTTCGAATGGCCCTGCCGCGCGCCCGGATCTTGAAGAATTGCTAGACGGAATGAAGTTCAATATCGAAAACGACCGCCCGACCCGGGGAACAGTTTTTTAACTGCAACGGTGCAGTCAGGCGAATTCGAATCAGTCTCAGTTTACCGCAGAAACCGCGAACCTATCCGGAACAAAGTTGACGCCACTCGCTAAGTGTGGCGGCGCGGGTTAGCTTCAAGGTGTCTCGACTGGCTAGCGATCTTTCCTTGTTGAAGTGGTCGTAAACGGAGGAACGGACGGAGGCGAATTTCTGTAGACTTCGCATGCGCCTGAAACGCTGCATGGCGCGTTCATGCCGTCGGAAAGGAAGGTGCGAGTTCTCGACGGGGTTATTGAGCCACCTGCCCGTCCTTTGTTTTTTAACACGCCCTAGTGTCTGAGTGCAGCCTTATAGAATGCAAAACAGTCGGTCACGATCTCATCGGCGCAACCATATCGCTTCATCAATTTCTAGAGGAATTTCAGCGCTGCAGCTTTGTTTCGGCGTTTGGTGACAACGGCCTCCAGTACTTCGCCCTCATGATCTACGGCCCGCCAGAGGTAATGCCGCTTGCCATTCACATTCACGAAAATCTCGTCAACGTGCCACTTCCATTTTGAAAAGGCTCGGAGTTGCTGAACACGCTTCTGCCTTATCTCAGCAACAAACATCGGGCCAAACCTGTTCCACCAATATCGGACAGTTTCGCGGCTGACATCGATACCTCGCTCGTGCAGCAGATCTTCGACATTCCGAAGCGAGAGCGAGAAACGGTTGTACAGCATGACCGAAAGGCAGATGATCTCGGGACTGGTTTTAAAGTATTTGAAAGAGGCAGGTCTGGTCATGCGCAAAAGCTACGCAACACCCCTACCCCGCTCAAGCAAAGTTCTTCTTAAAAGACCATCAGAGCAATTCAATCTGACAAGACGTAAAAAAGGCTTGTAATATTATCTACCTATTGATAGGTAGATTACATGAAGCACAAACCCCGACGGAGGTACTCAGATGAAGATTTATGATGTCGAAGGGTTCCCGAACCCTGCCCGTGTTCGTATTGCGCTGGCTGAAAAAGGCGCGTCAGACAAAGTTGAATTCATCCCTGTGGATGTGATGGGCGGCGAACATCGTACGCCTGAGTTCAAAGCCAAAAACCCCGATGCCGCGGTGCCTTGTTTGGAACTGGAAGATGGATCGCACATCGCTCAATGCAACGCGATCACTGAATATATCGACGCAACCTTCGATGGCCCATCATTGACCGGCGTGACTGCGCAAGAGCGCGCCCGAATCTCGATGATGAATCTGCGCGCGGAAAACGGTCTGTTGAATGCGGTCGGCACCTACTTCCACCATGCCACACCTGGCCTCGGCCCGGACCTGGAAACCTATCAATGCGCCGAATGGGGCAACAAACAGAAAGAGGTTGCCGGAAACACCATGGCCTATCTGGATGCGGTATTGGCCGAAAACGAATACTTGGCTGGAGACACATTCTCGGTGGCTGATATCACCGCCTTTGCAGGATTGGCGTTCGCCGATTTTGCTAAAGTTGAAATTCCTGAAACCCTGACCA
Organism: Ruegeria sp. B11; assembly: GCF_056539785.1. Taxonomy (NCBI): domain Bacteria; kingdom Pseudomonadati; phylum Pseudomonadota; class Alphaproteobacteria; order Rhodobacterales; family Roseobacteraceae; genus Ruegeria; species Ruegeria sp. B11. The sequence continues at coordinate 1,085,659 of NZ_JBQFVO010000001.1, forward strand.
ACCTGCAAGCTTGGCGTGCTAAGATGGCGGCCCGTCCATCTATCGCCGGCTAAGCGAGAACTGCCATTTAAGTTGAAAGGACCCCTCCCATGGAACTCAACTCGGACTTCTCTTCGCGTGTCGTTGTTCACTCTGATCAGCTTGAGTGGCAGGCCTCGCCCATGAAGGGTGTGGACCGGCGCATGCTGGACCGAATTGGTGGCGAAGTCGCCCGCGCCACCACCATTGTGCGCTATGCACCAGGCAGCAAATTCTCGGCCCACACCCATACGGGTGGTGAAGAGTTCATAGTTTTGGACGGCGTCTTTCAGGATGAGCATGGCGATTTTCCCGAAGGCACTTATGTGCGCAATCCCCCAACGACCGAGCATACGCCCGGCTCAGAACCCGGCTGCACGATCTTCGTCAAACTCTGGCAGTTTGACATGGATGATCGCAATCAGTTCCGCAAAACCATGGCCGACGAACTGGCCGCACCCGTGAACGGGGTCGCCACTGCGACCCTGCACAAGGATGACCGCGAGGTTGTCACTTACAGCCATGTTGATGCAGGCACCGAGATTACTTCGAATGCGCCGGGTGGTATCGAGCTGTTAATGATTGGCGGATCGCTGACCTCAGGCGGTGACGTTCTGAAAAAGAACGACTGGCTACGCCTGCCTGAGGGTGAAGCGCTGTCGGCTATGGCTGGCCCAGACGGGGCGAAGGTCTGGATGAAGACTGGCCACCTGCCCTTTGCACAGCCACCGGTGGTTTAATTCATGAGTAGCAAGAAACCTCTGGCGATTGTCGCCGGTGCGGGGGCTGGCCTTGGCCAGTCCCTTCTCGCGCGGTTTCAGGCAGGTGGCATGACGGCCATTGGTCTTGGACGGACGCAGCCGCAGGAAACGATCGCGCCGTTTCATCAGGTCGATCTGTCCGATCCGAGTGCGGTTGCGCCAGTGATTTCTGAATTGATCGCTACGCATGGCCCGCCGAAGATCGTGGTACACAATACGGCTGAGCTGGTGATCGCGCCATTCCCCGAAACCGCATTGGAAGACTATAAGAGAACGTGGACTTCAATGGTGCAATCTTTGGTCCTGCTGGGGCAATGTGTTCTGCAACCGATGGTGCGCGGCGGTGGTGGCGCGCTGATCGTTTCGGGGGCCACAGCGTCGCGGCGCGGCGGCCCACGGTTTTCCGCTTTTGCGTCGGCTAAGTTCGCCGTGCGCGGGTTGACACAATCGCTGGCACGTGAATATCAACCGGCTGGCGTACATATCTCGCACGTCGTTCTGGACGGGATCATCGATACACCCCGCTCGCGGGATTTGCACTCGCTGGATCCGTCGAAGATGATGAAACCGGACGAGATTGCCGAGGCCTACTGGCAGTTGGCTCACCAACCGCAATCCACCTGGACCCATGAGCTGGACCTGCGCCCGGCATCTGAGGGGTTCTGAGCGATGCAGACGCAAACTCTGATCATTGGCGCAGGCCTTTCTGGCCTCTGCCTTGCGCGACAGCTACAGGCACGAAACCATGACTACCTGCTGGTCGAAGCGCGGGGTCGTCCGGGCGGACGTATCTTGACGGAAAGGCTGGAGGGTGGGTACTTCGACATGGGTCCCGCCTGGTTCTGGCCCGGGCAGCCGCGTATTGCAGCGTTAATAAAGCGGCTCGGACTGGAGTGGTTCGAGCAATATTCAACAGGCGCTCTCAGCTTTGAAAACGAGATCGGCCAGGTCGAGCGCGATCGCGGGTTTGCCTCGATGCAAGGATCTTATCGCTTGAAAGGTGGTCTGGGCGCCCTCACTGATGCGCTTGCCGCTGAGATACCGTCGAAGCGGCTCATCTTATCCGCGCCAATCGTCGGGTTAGAGAAGTCTGCGTCTGGGATCACCACGACCGCTCAAACTGGGCAAGTCATCCATGCTCAGGAAGTCGTACTGGCCCTCCCTCCTCGCGTGGCGAGCAAGATCGCGTTCTCACCTGCTTTACCAGATGAAGCTTTAGCGGCAATGACCGGGATCGCGACTTGGATGGCCGGACAGGCCAAAGCCATCGCTGTCTATGATACCCCGTTCTGGCGCACGGCCGGGCTGTCCGGTGACGCGATGAGCCGCAGGGGGCCGATGGTGGAAATACACGACGCATCCCCTGCCGAGGGCGGACCTTACGCGTTGTTCGGCTTTATTGGTTTACCCCCGGGCGCCCGCAGCAACGAAGAACGGCTGCGGCAGGTGCTTAAAGAGCAATTGGCCCGGCTTTTCGGCACCGAAGCTGCGGAGCCAAAGACACTCTATGTTAAAGATTGGGCCTTTGACCCGTTCACCTCTATCGAAGCGGATCAACAGCCGTTATACGCTCATCCGCAATACGGGCTGCCCCATGCGATGACCCGTCTGTGGGATGGCCGACTAATCTTTGGCGGGACCGAAGTTGCACCACAGTTCGGGGGCTATATCGAAGGCGCCCTGGAGTCTGCGGAAAACGCGCTGGCCCTGATCATGACGGAAAAGGTTTGAGCACGTATGACGAGTGATACCAAGACTGCCCTTCTGGATGTTGCCGAACACGCTGCGCGCGCGAGGGGGTTTGACGGGTTCAGCTATGCCGATCTGGCAGAGGCGGTGGGTATTCGCAAGGCGTCAATCCACTATCATTTCCCGACCAAAGCAGCGCTGTCGGCGGCACTCATGGATCGCTATCATGAGACCCTGCAGGCAGAGTGCAACCGCATCCGGGTAGGACACAAAACCGGGGCCGAGCAAATGCTGGCCCTGATCGACCTCTACCGGGATGCACTCAATGACGGGAAAACCTTGTGTCTCTGCGTGTCGCTCATCAGCAGCCGTGAAAGCCTTTCGGATGACGTGATCCAAAAGATCAGAAAATTCCGCGCCATGATGGTTACCCAAATCGAAGAGATCCTGAAGCTTGGCCAAGAGGACAAATCAATCACCGGTATCACCGATCCGATCTCGGAGTCCCGCGCGATACTGGCCCTTTTGGAAGGCGCGCATCTGACCGCGCGCGCAGAAGAGAATGTGAATACCTTCGATGAGGCTTTGGGCGTTTTAAAGTCCCGCTGTTGACCTTCGCCCCGACACATCGGATCGTTGCCGCAAGCAATTCATTTGATATTCGGAGCTTCCATTATGCCCAAAGTCATTCTGATCACCGGCACGTCAACCGGCCTTGGTGTTCAAATCGCCGTACAAGCGGCCCATGCGGGCCATACTGTCTACGCTACTATGCGAAACCTCGCCAAGCGCGGCATCTTGGATGCGGCCGCCTCTGACGCTGGCGTCAATTTCAACGTGCTTGAGCTGGACGTGCAAGACAGCGCCAGCGTAAACGCCGCAGTCGATCAGATCATCGCGAAAGAGGGGCGGATCGATAAGCTGATCAACAATGCGGGTGCTGGATTTGTTCGCACAACCGAACAAGCCAGCGAAGAAGACGTCGCCTGGGTCATGGATGTGAATTTCATGGGAGTCGTGCGCTGCACAAAAGCGGTGATGCCACACATGCGCGCAGCACGCTCGGGCCACGTCATCACAATCTCATCCGTAGGCGGCCTTGTGGGTCAGCCGTTCAACGAGATCTACTGCGCCGCAAAGTTCGCCGTTGAGGGATACACTGAGGCTCTGGCCAGCTATGTCACGCCCAATTTCGGTATCCATTTCTCGACAGTCGAACCGGGCGGTATTCAATCCGAGTTTGCGACCAATGTGCTTAAACATGTCGAGGCCACGGGCGGGATGCTTGAGGATGAGTATCTACCTATTCTCCAGAAGTATATCGGCGGCGCTCAGGCGCGAATGGATGGCAGCGATATCTATCAAACTTCGGAACAAGTGGCATCAGTTGTCATGGGCGTGGTTGAAGCCTCTGACCCGCCGATCCGCGTTCGCACTTCAAACTGGGGTGAGGCGTTTACTCGCCTGAAAACCGAAGCAGACCCGGATGGAAAAAAGCAACAAGCAGCCGTGATTGAGCAGTTCCTACGCTAAAACCTTACTCGTGTAAGTCTGCTCGGAATGCGGCAGCCTTGCTGCAATTGCCACAGGTTTCCATGCTGCATCAACGGCGACGTCCGCTTTTTGCGATGTCGAGGAACACCAGCACGCGTCGATCATGCGTACAATCCCTGATCCTTTTCGGATCGGTTTCTGTCGGCAATGTCGTAAAGCTTTTCGCGACCAGCGCCATGAAAAGGGTGCTGTCAGACGAATTCGAACCAGTCTCTATTAGGCCAGTGACGCTGTCCTTTATCCAGCACCAAGTTGACGCCACTCGCTAAGAGCGGCGCTTCGTGCCAACTTGAAGGTGTCTCGGCTGGTCAGCGATCTTTCCTGGTTGAAGTGGTTGTAGACAGAGGAATGGACGGAGGCGAATTTCTGCAAACTTCGCATGCGCCTGAAACGTTGCATGGCGCGTTCACGCCGTCGGAAAGGAAGGTGCGAATTCTCGACACGGTTATTGAGCCACCTGCCCGTCTGCTGTTTTTCGGTAGCGCCGAGCTCTCTGAGAGCAGCTCGATACGACGCGAAGCGATCGGTGACTACTTCTTCAGCTTTACCGCGCCGCCTCATCGATTTCCTGAGGAATTTCAATGCTGCTTGCTTGTTTCGACGTTTGGTAACGATTGCTTCCAGCACTTCGCCCTCATGATCGACGGCCCGCCAAAGACAAAGCCGCTTACCATTCACCTTCACGAAAACCTCGTCCGCGTGCCACTTCCATTTGGAGTATGCTCTCAATTGCTGAGCACGCTTTCTTTGGATCTCAGCAGCAAACATCGGGCCAAACCTGTTCCACCAATATCGGACAGTTTCGTGCCTCACGTCGATGCCTCGCTCGTGCAACAAGTCTTCGACATTCCGAAGCGAGAGCGGGAAACGGATGTACAGCACTACCGCAAGACGGATGATATCGGGACTGGTTTTGAAGTATTTGAAAGAGGCAGGTCTGGTCATGGGCAAAAGCTATGCAACACCCCTGCCCGCCTCAAGACAAGTTCTTCTGACAAGACCGGGCTGACCATAGGCGCAGAGTGTCACCCCACGCGCCCTTCCAACCAACGACCGGCGTATCAAATGCTTGGGCCAGAACCGTATCGGCGGGATGCCATTCCGCCTTCCCATCGTGATGGGAAACATAGCCGCCAAAGGCGATCCGGTATCGGACTTCGGGACGCTCAAACTCTCAGGCGAAGCGCTGGTTTAACCAGGTTTCCGCTTTTTCGACCTGCTGACCTTCGACAAAACTCTGCTCGAAAAAAGCCATGCTCATAGCGGATGTCGTAACCATAAGCCGGAAGCCAAGAGTAGCGAGTGAGCCCATGAAACAGGCCGCCAGCCGTCCGAGGCCGCCATTCCCCAAGGCGGCATCAGGTTCGTCGTTGAATACGACCGACGCATCTTGGCCGAGTTACGCGAGAGCTTCCATAACCTCTTCCACCAGCCCCAGATTCGCGGTCATGTCTTCGACAAGTCGGCCAATCAAAAACTCCATTGAAAGGTAGTAAACACGTTTTGCACCTGACTGATACGTCTCGCGTGTGCTTTCGAACCTAGGGTCAACTATGCGGTCGCGCAACGTTAGCGAAACCGCCATTCGCCAATCATAGGTCGACGCATGTACTGCGTCTTTGCCGAGCGAATAGTTGAGATGTCTGAGGATTTGTGAGTGCATGATTAAACAGGGCCAATAGTTTTGGTCGGGTTGGTTTGATTGCGACGCCTATGCCGTCAGACACACTTCCATAATTGAGGAATTGAACACCTTCGGCTTCAAGAGTTGTGCGCATCGCTTCGATAATAGCGTGCTTCACGCCGCTTTTTCCGGCTTCAAACCGGTGTACGGTCATATGAGAAACCCGCGACAAATCGGCAAATCCCTTCATAGACAATCCAGGCGCGTTGCGGGCCATTCTAAGCTGTTCTGGTTTCACGTTTTTCTCCAGAATCTTTGGGGGATCACAGATGAGCAAGCCTGCCCTATCTGACTTTCTTCATAACGGGTCCAACACATCCGCGATCTACGCGATTTACACTCCTGATCGGTCAACCAGTGTTTCCTACCAAAAGCACGAGTGACATCACCCACAGATTTGCCTCAAGCCTCATCAACGTACGCGATAAGAGCAGCTTCGCAACCATTCTGCCAAACTATGTCGAGCCACTTGGAAAACGAACTGGAAAACGGTTTGGCGTCCTTCAAGTCACCGTAAATCCGACTTTGTTCAAGCCAGACCGCCGGGTTTGACTTGGCGGCAAGGGCTGCCTCACTCAGTCTATCCCAAATCGGATCATTCGCCTCGATCACACTACCATCTTCGCGTGTGCCTGCGCACATACGTGCCCATAGCGCCTCGACGAGCGCTAAACCGGTAACGGAACGCCCAGCCTTCAACTGGTCTCGCAATATCGGCAAAACGAAACCTGTATGGCGCGCTGAACCGTCGAAAGCCACGCGTCTGGTCGTGTCCACAATCCTTGGATTTGAAAACCTGCTTTCAACGAGGCCTACATACTCTTCCGGACTTTTTCCGGAAACCGATGAAACCGTTGGCGCAATCTCTATTCTCTGAACTTTACCAAAAAACTGCGAAACAACCGGGTGTCTCATGCATTCGGAAATCGTCTGGAGCCCTAATATCTCACCCACATTTGCGAGCACCTGATGCCCGGCATTGAGGACTCGAATTTTCATAGCTTCAAACGCATGAACGTCGTCAGTGAAGATTGCGCCAACCTCACCCCAGTCCGGACGCCCAGCGCAGAAATTGTCTTCAATCACCCATTGGCGATACGCTTCGTGCGTGACCACAGCAGCATCGTCAATGCCAAAATCTATGGCAAGTGCAAGTTCGCTTGGACCGGTCGAAGGGGCGATGCAATCCACCATCGAATTCGGAAATGTGGCGTTGGTGTCAATCCAATCGGCCAGTTCAGGGTCGGACATGCGAGCCATCGAAACAACGGTTTGCCTAAGGACGTCACCGTTGCTTTGCAGATTGTCGCAACTTAGCCCGGTGAAGGGCGCATGCCCTGCGTCTCGTCTCACGCGAAGGGCGGCCACTATGGCACCAAAGACTGTTCGGGGCGCCAAAGGATTTTTGGCGTCGTGCTGAACGTCAGGGTGGTTGGCGTCAAACCCGTTCGTGACTGGATCAACGTAGTAGCCACTTTCGGTTACAGTCATAGAAACGATGCGAATGGCCGGATTCGACATCGTGCGAATTAGCGCTCCGTTGCCGTCTTCAATAGGCAGGTAGTTGATCATCGAGCCTATGACTTCAGCTGAGATTTTTTCAGGATCGAGCTCGATCAGGGTCGTGAGGCAATCCTGTGCAAGCAGTTTCTCCCGCATAGTCGCATCATAGGGTCGTACGCCCGCGCCGATGATGGCCCAATCTTCAGCTTTTCCTTGCTGCATTAATCGGTGCAAGTACCATGCTTGATGCGCGCGGTGGAAATTGCCGACGCCCACATGAATAATACCTGGTTTCAGGGTGGTACGGTCATATCTTGGGCGCTCGACGGTGAGCTGGTCGAGTGTCGCATTCGAAAGGGAGATCAGCTCATCCATTGCCCACCATCCACGTTATAAGTTTGTGCGACGATGTAGTTCGCCGCATCACCTGCCAGAAAAACAGCCATTCCGGTCAAATCGTCCGGTGTGCCCATGCGTCCGTAGGGCACGGCGGCATCAACTTCCTGTTTCTTTTGTCCGGGTGCCTTGTCTTCATACTTGGCAAAGAACGCATCCACGCCGTCCCAGTGCTCGCCGTCGACGACACCCGGAGAAATCGCGTTCACGTTTATGCCGTGCTTGATCAGGTTCAGCCCCGCCGACTGAGTCAGGCTGATGACCGCCGCTTTTGTCGCGCAATAGACTGCAACCAACGGCTCACCGCGCCGTCCGGCTTGACTTGCCATGTTGATGATCTTGCCACCTTTCCCGCGCTCAATCATGCACCGCGCTACGGCCTGCGTCGTAAAGAGAGTACCCGCTACATTGATGTCAAAAGCGCGCTGATAGTCGGCGCGTTCGATTTCAACAATCGGGGCTGCTGTGAAAAGTGCTGCGTTGTTGACCAGAATGTCTATATGCCCGAACTCCGCTATTGTATTGCCCACAGCGTTGTCGATGCTGGCCTGGTCGGTCACATCCATAGCCACCGCGATTGCATTTTCTCCAAGTGCGGCAGCGCTTTGGCGAGCGCCATCAATATTGATGTCGGCGATGGCGACTCGGGCGCCTTCACTGACATAAGCTTCGGCAAAGGCCCGCCCGATTCCTCGGGCGGCACCTGTGATCAGGGCTGTTTTTCCAGCCAATTGCATTATTCGATCCTTAGACCTTGAGCGTCGAACTTGTGCAACTTGTCCATTTGCGGTGTCAGGTAGATCGTGTCGCCATGCTTGGCCTGAATGTCACCTGTAATCCGCACGGTGACCATGTCAGCAAGACCCGTGTCATGGACGTGAATGAAGGTGTCCGATCCCAGGTGCTCCGCCACACCAACGACGCCTTTCCACATTCCGTCGGTTGTGCTGACATCGGTGTGCTCTGGGCGAATGCCAATTGTGGCTGCGCCGCTCTTCTCGGCCTCAGCACCCTTGATCAGATTCATTTTCGGAGACCCGATGAAGCCTGCAACAAATTCATTGCGTGGGCTGTGATAGAGCTCCAGCGGTGAACCCACCTGTTCGATCACACCGGCGCGCAGGACAACGATCTTGTCCGCCATGGTCATGGCTTCGACCTGATCGTGGGTCACGTAGATCATCGTCGTTTTGAGCCGTTCGTGAAGTTCACTGATTTCAAGCCGCATTCCGACCCGCAGGGCCGCGTCGAGGTTAGACAGCGGTTCATCGAAGAGAAACGCTGCAGGTTCCCGTACAATTGCGCGACCGATTGCAACACGCTGACGCTGCCCGCCTGACAATTGCCCCGGACGCCGATCCAGATAATCGGTAAGATTCAGCGCCTTTGCGGCTCCTTCGATCCGGCGATTTTGCTCGTCCTCATCGATCCCTGCCATTTTCATCGGGAACGCGATGTTTTTGCGCACCGACATATGCGGGTAGAGGGCGTAGGACTGAAAGACCATTGCCAAACCGCGCTTTGCGGGGGGCACGTCAGTCGCATCCGAGCCGTCGATTTCTATGTGGCCCGTAGTGATGTCTTCGAGTCCCGCGATCAGGCGCAACAGTGTGGATTTACCGCAGCCCGATGGCCCGACAAAAACCGTGAACTCGCCGTCTCCAATTGTCAGATCCAGAGGCGGAATGACTTGAACGTCGCCGAAGCTTTTGGTCACTTGGTTGAGTTTTATTTGTCCCATTGGTCAAGTTCCTTATTTGACGGCGCCGAAGGTCAGGCCGCTGACAAGTTGTTTCTGGCTGAACCAGCCAAGGATGAGGATTGGCGCAATGGCCATGGTTGATGCTGCACTAAGCTTGGCAAAGAACAGGCCTTCGGGGCTGGAGTAGCTAGCAATGAAGGCCGTTAGCGGAGCCGCATTGGCTGCTGTAAGGTTCAGTGTCCAAAACGCCTCGTTCCAGGCCAGAATGAAGTTCAGCAGTAAGGTTGAAGCTATGCCGGGAATTGCCATTGGCGTGAGAACGTGAAGGATTTCCTCTTTCAACGTCGCACCGTCCATTCGGGCCGCTTCAAGGATCTCACCAGGGATTTCCTTGAAGTATGTGTACAGCATCCAGACGATGATCGGCAGGTTCATCAGCATGAGGATGATGACCAGCGCGCCTCGGCTGTCGAGGATGCCAAGTTTGATGCAGATCAGGTAGATCGGGTACAGAACACCTACCGCCGGTAGCATTTTAGTGGACAGCATCCAGAGGAGGATGTCCTTGGTGCGATTGGATGGAACAAAAGCCATCGACCACGCCGCGGGGACTGCCACGATGATACCCAATATTGTCGAGCCACCAGCGATGATGATCGAGTTCCAAAGGAACCGGGCGTAGTTGGACCGCTCCATCACCGCAGAGTAGTTTTCAAGCGTCCAGTCAAATGCCAGGAACACCGGAGGGTCTGCGATTGCGGTGGCTTCGGTTTTGAAGCTGGTCAGGACAGTCCAGAGGATCGGGAAAAAGATCAGCAGTCCAACACCCCAAGCGGCGGCTGTGTTGATGATCTTACGTTGTTGAGTTACTGCGCGGGCCATTTTGTCCTCCTCACGCGTCCAGGTTCTTGCCAACGATGCGCATCAGGAAGATCGCAACGATATTGGCGAGAATGATTGCATAGACACCACCAGCAGAACCGAGGCCAACATTCTGACTTTCAAGAACACGTTGGAAAATCAGGTAGGTCAGTGTGCGGGTACCAAAGGCACCTCCGGTCGTGACAAATATTTCTGCGAAGATTGCCAGCAGGAAAATCGTCTGAATGAGAACCACGATCGTAATTGCCCGGCTAAGATGCGGCAGAGTGATGTAGCCAAACCGCTTAAGCGGCGGGGCACCATCCATTTCGGCCGCTTCCAATTGTTCTCCGTCCAGAGATTGGATTGCTGTCAAAAGGATCAATGTGGCAAACGGCAACCATTGCCAGGAAACGATCATGACGATCGAAGGTAGCGAAGCCTCTGACAACCAAGCGATTGGTTCGGCTCCGAAAAAGCGCCACAGATGCGCGAACAGGCCGTTCACAGGATCCATGAACATATTCTTCCATACCAGGGCTGAAACCGTCGGCATTACAAAGAACGGAGCGATGACCAGAATACGGACGACACCTTGGCCCCACATCGGCTGGTTCAGCAATATTGCCAGCAATACGCCAAAGATTACCGTGATCAAAAGGACACCGCCAACGATGGTCAATGTGGCGATCACCGACGGCCAGAAGGCGCTGGAGCTGACAAAGCGAACGTAGTTGTCGAAGCCTACCCACCCAAGATCTCCGCCACGCAGTGGAAGGTATTGCTTGAATGAGAAAATGAGCGTCATGATCAGAGGCACGAGCATCCAGCCGAGGAGCAAGATGACTGCTGGGGCCATCATAAGCCGCGCCGCTGATCGGGAGTGTTTAGTAGCCATCGGGCATACCTCCTCTGTTGATTGCCATGAGGCTATCTTAAACAGTGCATAGTTATTGAAAATTTATGGTGCCTCGGGAAACACTTGGGAGAAGAGTGTTGCCCGAGACCGGTGGAGCGCTTAGCGGTAGCCAGCGGCTTCCATGGCGTCGTTTGTCAGCGCCTGAGCTTTGGCAAGCGCCTCATCAACGGTCTGCTGACCTGCATAGACAGCAGAGAATTCCTGGCTCACTTCCGTCGCGATGCCCGCAAATTCCGGGATTGCCACGAACTGGACGCCAACATACGGAACCGGCTTCACAGTCGGGTTTGTCGGGTCCGCAGCTAGAATTGAATCCAGCGTCTTCTGGGCAAAGGGAACCGCCTGATAGTTGGGGTTTTCATAAAGCGATGTACGCGCACCCGGAGGTACGTTCGCCCAACCTTCGTTTTCGGCGACAAGTTCAATATAGTCTTTTGACGTTGCCCATTCGATGAACGCTTTTGCTGCAGTTTCCTTTTGCGTTCCGGCGGGAACTGCCAGCGCCCATGCCCAAAGCCAGTTTGCTTTCTTGTCGACACCTTCACTGTTCGGTGCTAGCGCGAAACCAACCTTGTCGGCAACAGTTGAGTCATCAGGATTGGTCACAAACGAAGCCGCGACGGTGGCGTCAATCCACATGCCACACTTGCCCTGCTGGAACAGGTTCAGGTTTTCATTGAATCCGTTGGTCGCGTAGCCGGTTGGGCCGGATTCCTGCATCATGTCGACAAAGAAGGTCAGCGCCTCTTTCCACTCTGGCTGATCGAACTGGGCATTCCAGTCTTCGTCAAACCAGCGCGCACCGAAGGAATTGCCGGTTACGGTGATAAAGGCACCGCCTTCACCCCAGCCTGCTTTTCCGCGCAGGCAGATTCCGTTGATGTCATTGTCACGGTCTGTCATCGCTGCAGCAGCTTCGCGGATGAATTGCCAGGTTGGCGCCTCAGGCATTTCCAGACCGGCCTTCTCCATAAGGTCAGTCCGGTACATGATCATCGAGCTTTCGCCGTAAAATGGCGCGGCATAGAGAGTACCGTCGTGGCTCAGACCGGCTCGCATGGCTGGCAGAATATCATCCGCATCGTACTCAGCAGAAAGATCGTCAAGCGATACCAACCATCCATTGGCGCCCCAAATCGGTGTTTCGTACATGCCAATGGTCATGATGTCGAAAGAACCGCCCTTTGCGGCGATGTCCGTTGTGACACGCTGGCGCAATACGTTTTCTTCCAATGTGACCCACTCGACCGTGTGGCCGGTCTTATCAGTGAAGTCCTGAGTCAACCCCTGCATGCGAATCATGTCGCCATTGTTCACGGTGGCGATGACAAGATTCTCTGCTAGTGCGCCACTTGCAGTGACGAGTGTCATTGCCGTCGCCGCATATAGAGCTTGTTTGAATGACATCCTAATTCTCCTCCTCGTTGGATGATGACTTTGACTTTAGTCAAAACCACAACGCGAAGTCAATTAGAAATTTACGCGCGTAAAATTTTGGATGGTTGCGCGACCAATAATGCCTCAGGCCGACTCCCGCATGATCAAACGGCCCTCAAACAGTTTTTCCTGCCTTTCGGTCGGGGCTTCTCCCGTCTCGAACAATGCAAACAGGGTGGACACCGACCAATTCGCGATAGCTTCGTAATCTTGCGCGATTGTCGTCAGAGGGGGGCAAGTAAATCTGGAAAAAGGGTGATCATCGTGGCCTGCAATCCTGAGGTTACATTCGTGACCATGACCAACCTTAAAGCCAAGGCCATAGGCGGCTGACAAAAGACCAATTGCAAAGCGATCATTGCTGCACAGGATCGTGTTAGTGCTGAATGCTCCCTCGGATAAAAGCCGACCCCCTTCAACTTTTCCAATTTCCTCGAAGTCCCAGCCTTCTCCGTTTACTCGAAAAATGCTCGGCGTTTTACCGTGCCGCTCCATGCTTTCGATATAGGCTTGTCGGTGTTTGTTGGCGTTCGGGTTCAGAGGTTTCTTCATTTCGAAAAAGCAAGGCGGCTCGCCACTGCGGCAGAGGTACTCAACCATCAAGTCAACACTTTGAAAATGATCGGTACCAACAAATGCCCGTCCGACATTATGCATATTGGCGTCAAACAAGACGACCGGAATATCCGCATCAAATGCCTTTACGGCGTCTGTATCAGACAGCCTGCCGAATGGTGCCAATAATACACCCGCTGGTTTCAAGGATTTAAGCGAGTTAAGGTTATCTCGCTCCATTTCGGGATTACCGTGTGAACTGAGTAAAATCGGGCTGTAACCGGCCTCAATGCATGCAAGCTCCACACGTCTGCCGATCTCGGAAAAGAACGGGTCAGCTAAGTTAGGTACTATAACGCCAATGTTCTTGGTGGTGCGTCTGTTTTGGTTCATCGCGAAAACATTCGGATGATAATCATACTCTTCCAGCGCTGCTTCGATCTTTTTTCTTGTGGAAGCACGCACGCTTTCAGGATCGTTGAAATACTTCGAGACGGTAGGTCGAGAAATCCCACTGATAGCTGCAAACTCTTCCATATTTCGGATTTTACGTTGCAAATTTTACCTCACACCAAATTACAACCTATCGCGCGATAACTTTTGTCAAATTTAGTAGTGAATGACCTGCGGTGTCAAGTTACGCGAAATGATCCTAACCGGCGAGCTGCCTCCTAGACAAAAACTCAAAGTTGAACAGCTTCGCGGGCTTCTGGACACCGGCGCAAGCCCTATTCGCGAAGCACTTACTTGCCGTTGGCCTGTGTAGAACGATTGGCAACTGGTTATCGTTGGTGCGAAGGGACGGTTTGGTTCGCGTGCGGACGAGCTTGCACGATAGGAAAGACAGCCTCATTTCGCAAACCGGGCATTGTGACATAGTTGAGCGCAAGGGCAGCAAGCTGCCCTTGCTTGATTTGCTGTTCAGAAAGGAACCCGATGGTGTGAAGGCGGTGGGCGTTCAATCTGTGGCGGGAGGCCGACGTCCTCCCTATGGTAATCCGGCAGTTCAGCTAGCTTGCGCAGAAGAGGCCGTTCTTTGCTGGATTGCAAGGCAAGTACAGCATCCAGCCGCAGCAAGAGGCCACGCGACCGTTTGAAGGGGATGTATAGTGATAAGGTTGGCATTGTTCTCTCTATTAATGATGGAAAGCCGCCACGTGAAGAAAACACAAAAAAGGCCGCTCACGAGGCGGCCTTTAGATCGGTAATCTGTCAGACCGCTTTAAGGGGCTACTGCGCCTGCCGCGCGAAGCATCGAGGACTGACAATTCAGCATTTCTGATCTCCTATATCAGGGTTTCCAGTTCTGGAGGTGCTGTCAGACGAATTCGAACCAGTCTCAGTTTGCCGCGGAAACCGCGAACCTATCCGGAACAAAGTCGACGCCACTCGGCGAGAGCAGCGCTGCGTGTCAGCTTGAAGGTGTCTCTGCTGGCAAGCGATCTTTCCTGGTTGAAGTGGTTGTAGACGTAGGAATGGATGGAGGCGAATTTCTGCAAACTTCTCATGCGCCTGAAACGCTGCATCGCGCGTTCGCGTCGTCGAAACGGCAGGTGCGAATTCTCGACGCGCTTATTGAGCCACCTGCCCGTCTGCTGTTTTTTGAGCGCGCCCATTTCTTTGAGCGCAGCCTTGTAGAAAGCGAAGCGATCTGTGACGATCTCTTCGGCGCAACCGTGCCGCTTCATCAATTTCTTGAGAAATTTCAGTGCTGCAGCTTTGATTCGGCGTTTGGTGACGACGGCCTCAAGCACTTCACCTTAGTGATCGACGGCACGCCAGAAGTAGTGGCGTTTGCCGTTCACTTTCACGAATACTTCGTCTACGTGCCACTTCCATCTTGAAAAGGCACGGAGTTGCTGAACCCGTTATATTCGGATCTCTGATGCATACATCGGGCCGAACTTGTTCCACCAGTATCGGACGGTTTCGTGGCTCACGTCGATGCTTCGCTCGTGCAACAAGTCTTCGACATTCCGAAGCGAGAGCGGGAAACGGATGTTCAGCATCATCGCAAGGCGGATGATCTCGGGGCTGGTTTTAAAGTATTTGAATGAGGCAGGCCTGGTCATGGGCAAAAGCTACACAACAACCCTACCCCGCTCAATCAAAGTTCTTCTGACAAGACCAATAAGCACATTGGTGGAAAGTTTCGGAACTCACTTCGATGCCAAACTTTTGCAGCAGATCTTCGAGATTTCGAAGCGAGAGCGGCAATCGATTGTATAGCGTCACCGCAATGCGGATGATCACGGGACTAATTTCAAAGATTTTGAAAGAGGCAGGTCTGGTCATGGCAAAAGCACGCGACCGCTATGTCCCGCTCAACAAAAGCTCTTCTGACAAGACCTCTCGACAAAGGCTGGTATAGTCTTTTGCTACACCGTGTCTTTTGTAGTTTGCCTCAATACCAAGCGCGTTGAAGTCCGCGTGGGTTGTGCTGGCGTGGCACCATCCTGCAACCACTGCAAAACAGTGTCCGCAACTTGTTCTCCAAACTCAGAGACGCCGCAATGTACGGTAGACAAAGCTGGCCAACATTCTGATGCTTCCTTGATGTCGTCGAAACCGACAATCTGAAACTCCGTGCCAATCTTTACCTGAGTTTCATGGCAGGCATTAATCATCCCAAAAGCAACAAGATCATTGAAACAGACTGCGGCATCGCACGCAGGATGCTCTTTGAAGAGGTTGACCGTTGTTTCATGTCCAAATGATCGGCTGGATTCCCCTGTTTTTACAATAGGCTGCAAGTGGTTGTCTTTCATCGTACTGATATAGCCGGACAGTCTTTCCTGAGTGACTTCGGCACCATCCAGACCACCGACAAAGGCGATGTTCCGCGCGCCCGTTTCGATCAGATACTGCGTTGCCGCGCGTCCGCCCTCTGCGTAATCAGGGGCGATAAAGGGAAATCTGCCTGTTTCGCTTTCAACCTGTCGCAAGACTTGCATCAACGGAATGCCAGCTCGCTCTACCGCGGAGAGGGTGTTTGTGACATCGCCATAAGCAGGCGATAGGATCAAAGCAGAAACACCGTGCTCAAGCATCGCGCCCACCACTTGATCCTGAAGTTCGGGGTCTTCGTTTGTGTTCGCCAATACGACCGCATAGCCTCGGGACGCCAGCGCCATCTGCAACGAAGTCGCAAACTCGGTGAAAAACGGGTTGGTCAGGTCGTTTATCACCAAACCTATTAGCGCCGTTCCCGTGGATCGCAGATTTGCCGCCGATCGGTTATAGACATACCCGATCTCTTTCATCGCGGTATGGACGAGCTTGCGTGTCTCCGGCTTCACCTGCGGACTGCCCTGCAACACAAGGCTTACCGTCGACTTGGAAACGCCTGCCGAGTTGGCGACATCTATGATCGTGGGTCTTCGCATTCAGGCTATTGTTCAACTCCATGCAAGCTGAGAAGCGTGGTCATCCGTGCTTTAGCCAGTTCAGGGTCTGAGAGTAAACCGGCCTGATCCGCCAATCTGAATACTTGCGCGTAGTGGCAGATGTCACGGCTGGATTGGAACCCACTCGGCATGATGAAATGGGACTGGGCTCCGTTCAGCCATGCCAGATAGGCAATCCCGGCTTTGTAGAACCGCGTCGGAGCCTTAAAAATCTCTCGACTGAGGGGAATAGTCGGTGCGAACAGCGCGTTGTAGCGATCCATGTCGCCCATAGCCAACGCCTCAAGCGCCTGGCTGGCGGCGGGGGCGATAGCAGCGAAAATGCCGAGCAGAGCGTGGGAAAAATGCGCTCCATCCCCGGCAATAAGATCGGCATAGTTGAAATCGTCACCAGTGTAGAGGCGCACGCCGTCCGGCAACCGCGCGCGGAAGTATTCTTCATGTGGCTGATCCAGCAAGGATATTTTTATCCCATCAACCTTGGCGGGATATTCGTTGATCAGGGACAGTACAAAGTCGCTGGCCGCGTCGATATCCGTGCTACCCCAATAGCCCGTCAATGCAGGATCGAACATATCGCCCAGCCAGTGCAGGATTACAGGCTCCGCAGCCCCATCGATCAGCGCGCGGTATACATCATGGTAGGTGTCCGGACCTGCCTTGATCGATGGGAAGGCGCGTGACGCCATGAGGATCAATTGCCCTCCGGCGGCTTCGATCGCCTCGGCCTGATGCTCGTAGGCTGACAGGATTTCACCTGCTGTGTTCAACGCGCTTAGAGGCAGGTGATCAGTCCCTGCCCCACAAGCCACCCGAGGCGACAACGGATGCGCCTGCGCAGCCTTCATTGTGCGCTGGATCAGCTCCAGCGCGGTCTCCCAATCGACGCCCATACCCCGTTGTGCGGTATCCATGGCTTCGGCCAGACCCAGCCCCTGATCCCAGAGTCCCTGACGAAATCGCAGGGTCGCTTCCCAATCAACTGCGGGACGCCCATCCCAGGGATTACGTTCCGCCAGCGGGTCTGAAACCACATGAGCCGCCGCAAAGGCCGTGCGCGTCAGAGGCACCTGCGGCTTGCGTGGCACTAACGGCGTTCCGGTCAGCGCATAGGGTTCCAGCTGCCCCTCAGGATTTGGCAAAATCAATTTCATTGTCTCAAACCTCCAAATCCAGAACCAGAATGCCGTCGATGCCACCCAAGGCGTTCTCGACCAGTTGCGCGCCCAGCGCCTTGTGCGTTTCGTTGTTCTGATAGGCCTCCAGCACGCCCCAATCGTTGAAGTCGATCACGAACCCATGCATGTATCCGCGTTCGATCTGCTCGGGGCTCTCACTGCGGCCCCCGGTAAACCCGCTGGCCCCGGGAAGGGCCTTGGACACGTCCTCGAGACCTTTGTAGATGGCTCCGATTGTCTCCTCGGTCACGTCGGCGCGGAATTTGGTCAGTACGATATGGCGGATCATTTTTAGAAACCCTGATCTTGTTTGATCATGTCGGAAGCTTTTTCCCCGATCATGATTGTAGGTGCATTGGTGTTCGATGAATTCACTGTTGGCATAATCGACGCATCCGCGACGCGAAGCCCTTCGATCCCATTGAACCGCAGGCGCGGGTCCAGAACGGCTTCGGCATCGCTGCCCATCCGACAGGTACCAGCGCAGTGGTGCGATGTTTTGGAGTGTACACAGATATAATCGAAATACTCCTGCTCGGTCCGCACGTCCGGGCCGGGCAATCGTTCGGCAAGGACGTACGGCTTCAGTGCATCCTGCGCGAGGATGTTCTGCACCAGCTTCAGCCCTCGAATGGACATCTCGCGATCGTAGGGATCCGCCAGATAGTTGGGATCGATCAGTGGCATGACCGCAGGGTCTGAGCTTTGCAACCGAACGGTCCCGCGCGACCTTGGCCGTAGGAAGCAGGCGTTCAGGGTGACACCACCATTGGGCATCGCCTCGACCCCTGCCTCGATACCGGTACCAAGCCCCAGATGCATTTGAATGTCAGGCGAGCGCGCATCCGGATCAGCGTACCAGAACCCACCCGTTTCGAAGAGGCTGGACGCGACCGGTCCCTTGCGGGTGAAAAGGTACTGTAGGCCTGCGAAGGCAGAAAGGTGCAGCTTGGCGAAACGGTCGTAGGTGTGCGGACCTGTCACTTCGCAGATCGAGTACAAGTCCAGATGGTCTTGCAGATTTGCGCCCACCTGAGGCTGGTGATAAACCGCATCGATGCCGACACTGTCCAATTGATCCGCCGGACCTATACCAGACAGTTGCAACAAACGCGGTGAACCGATGGCACCTGAGGAAAGAATGACTTCTTTCGCGGCGGAGATCTTGTCCCCGTTCATCATCTCAACTCCAGTCGCCCTGCCCTTGTCCACCATGATGCGGCGAACCTGTGCGCCGGTGCGCACCGTCAGGTTCGGGCGGCTACGGTTCGGCGCGATAAACGCCATGGCTGCGGATGAGCGCCGCGCGTTGCGTTGGGTCAGTTGATAATACCCCGCGCCGTCCTGTTTCGCGCCATTCACATCGCGCGTTTCGGGAATGCCCACCTGCCCGGCAGCCTTGATATAGGCATCGCAGATTGGCAAAGGCGCTGTGGGCATGGACACCCCCATGGGCCCGCCCTTGCCGTGGAATTCATCTTCATAAGTATCGTTGTCCTCGGACTTTTTGAAATAGGGCAGCACGTCGGCATAGCTCCACCCCTCGCAACCCATCTGCCGCCAAGCGTCGTAATCCTGCGCCGCGCCACGGGTATAGATCTGCGCGTTGATAGCAGAGCCCCCGCCAATCACCTTGGCCTGGGTGTAGTTGAAGACCTTGTTCTGCATGTGCTTTTGCGGAACCGTGGACCAGCCCCAGCTGCCGATACCCTTGGTCATCTTCGCGAACCCGGCTGGCAGGTGAAAGAACGGGTGACGGTCGGTGGAGCCAGCCTCTAGCAATAGCACACGCGTCGACGGTTCCTCGGAAAGACGCGCAGCGATCACCGAGCCTGCCGAGCCGCCACCAATGATAATGAAATCATATCCTTCAGACATTCTCGTGTGCCCTGACTTACAGACGTGAAATCGACAAGCCGCCATCCACCGGGATGGCGGCGCCGTTCGCAAAGTGCATGTGCCCCTGAACCAGTGGGACGACAACGGACCCAATATCCTCGGGCTCACCCCAGCGTGCCGCGGGAACAAGACCGCCCTCGATACGGTCGGTATACTTGTCGCGCACGCCCGCCGTCATCTCGGTCGCGATGATGCCCGGTCGCAGCTCAAAGACACCGATGCCTTCGGGGGCCAAGCGTACTGCGAACAACTGAGCCATCATAGCTGCGGCCGCCTTGGACACGCAGTACTCGGCGCGTTCGATCGATACCATTGTCGCGCTGACAGAGGTGACAAAGGTGATCGAACGATAGGTATCTTGCGGCTGCTCCAACATGCGCCGGGCCACCTCTTGCGCCAGAAAAAACGCGCCACGCAGGTTGATGTTCTGCACGAAATCCCAATTCTCGGGCTTCAGGTCCAGCATGTCACCACGCACTGGCGCCCCTACGCCTGCGTTGTTTATAAACGCGGTGATCGGGCCCAAATCGGCTTCGATTTGATCCAGTAGCGCCGGAATGTGATCAATGTCGGACACGTCGTGCTGCACATAAATTGCGCTTGGGCCAAGCTCTGCCAAAGTCGCCTCAACGACCGGTTTGTAGGGCGCCGAGCGAGAGGCTATTGCGACCTTGTACCCTGCGGCGATCAAGGCGCGCGCCACCCCGAGTCCAATGCCCTGTTGTCCTCCGGTCACCAATGCTGTTCCGGTCATGCGGCAAACTCCGTTTCAATAATGTGACGACCTGCCCGGAGTGCGAGTGCGGCTATAGTAAGAGCCGGATTCACTGCCGCAGATGTCGGAAGAACTGACGCGTCGGCGATGAACAGGTTCTTGTGGTCGTGGCTGCGGCAGAACGTGTCGACGACACTGCTTGCCGGGTCATTACCCATCCGCGCCGTGCCGCATTGATGCGACGGAGTGCGCCGATCAAATGGTCGCGACAATACAACAGGAAACCCGGCCTGCTTCAGATGCGCCTTTAGCCGTGCAACCAGGGCCTCGTGCGCAGCCCAATTCGAGCGTTTCCAATCCAGCTTGATCTGGTCACCTTCGACCGTCACCCGGCTTTCTGGGTTCGGCAGATCCTCGGACATAACATAGAAATCAAAACTGCGATTTGCGATCAGTGCTGCGATTGGACCCGGTAGATGGGTTTGCGACGCAAGGATCGGCCCAGTGATCTTTCCCAACATCTGAATGTTGCCCAAAGGCAAGCCACCCTGTCCGTCGCTGTTGTAATAGTCGTTGAACATCAATGTCTTTTGATAGACCGCCCTGTTTCGGCGCAGCGGATGAAGGGCCAACACCGCCGAACAATTGTGGTTCATGAAGTTTCGTCCGACCTGATCGGACCGATTGGCAAGACCGGTTGGACAATTGTCGTCCGCGGACTGCAGCAATAGTACCGAGGACTGTACCGCACCTGCTGCAAGCACGATGACCGGCGCACGCAGGGTACCGTGGCCATCAACTTCGACACTTGTGACACGACCAACGGCATCAGCCTTCAATTTTCGGACACGCGCGTCAGTTAACAGCTCGACATTCCCATGCTTCAATGCCTCGGCGAGGGCACAGGTTTCGGCGTCCATTTTGCCGCCGCATGTATTGGGAAACGCATCCCAAGTTGTTTGCCCAGCCCGCAACCAGGTTTCGATATCCACACCCAAAGGCACTGAGGATGGCGTCAGGCCTGCGTGGCTTAGCCGGTTCCTCAGGTCTGCAATATCAACCTCATCCGGCACAGGTGGGTGCGGGTAACCCCTACTGTGCGGCGGTTCGGTGGGGTCCTCTTTGGTGGTCCCACGTGCGTCGTAAAGCTGTTCCGCGGTGGTGTAATCCGCCTCCAGCTCTTCATAGGGCATGGGCCAGCCGTGCGAGTAGCCACCAATATGCTGACGCGGCTCAAAATCCTCTTTCCGATAGCGTATCAAAGCTGCGCCGTAGAACTTAGAATTTCCACCAACGCAGTAGTAGTTTCCGGGGTTAAAAGGTTTGCCTGCTCCATCTAGCCATGTTTCATCGGGGCGAAAGTGCCCATTGGCAAAGATCGCTTTTGGGTCTCGATCTTGCGGTGAGGGCTGCAACCGCTTTCCTCGTTCAAGGATCAGAATGCGACGACCGGACGGAGCCAACGCCGCAGCCAGCGTTGCCCCCCCGATACCCGTCCCAATGATTATGACGTCAGCTCGATTCATGGAAGAATCCGCATCTCGCTTTCGGGATCAAAAGCCACGGCCTTTTCCATGTTCACTGCAAAGTTGAAATCCTGACCCGGTGCCACTTCGGCATCCGAACGCATACGCGCGATCACATCTCGTCCGCCCAATTGCATCGAGACGAAGGTGTCCGATCCAGCGGGCTCCGTCACCACGATACGGTTGGCCATCTGCGCGATGTTCGACGACTTTCGATCCGCGCCATCCATATCGGTGATAGTCTCTGGGCGGATTCCCAACAAGATCTCGCGCCCATCCCATGCGGCCAAGTTGTCCTGGCTGAACGGAAGTTGCGCCATAGATCCGTCATGAACGGCGACCTCTGCATGAGGGTGGCCATTCAAAACCGTAACCTTGGCCGGTACCACGTTCATCGCAGGCGAACCCATGAATGTTGCAACGAAGATATTCGCAGGCGTGTCATAGATTTCCTGCGGCGTACCCAGCTGTTGGACATAACCGCCGTTCATCACGGCGATCCGGCTTGAAAGCGTCATCGCCTCGATCTGGTCATGCGTCACATAGACGATGGTGGTCCCGAGGTTTTGATGCAGCTTCTTGATCTCGGTTCGCATGTCGACGCGAAGCTTGGCATCGAGGTTCGAGAGCGGTTCATCGAACAGAAAGACATCAGGGTTACGTACTAGCGCGCGACCCATTGCAACCCGCTGGCGCTGACCGCCCGACAACTGACCGGGCTTACGATCCAGCAACTGCTCGATTTGTAAGAGCTTGGCAACTTCTTGCATCGCTTTGTCGCGTTCAGGCTTGGGCACACCATGCATCTCAAGACCGAAAGTGATGTTCTGCCCGACCGTCATATTAGGATACAAAGCATAGCTTTGGAAAACCATGGCAATGTTGCGGTTGGACGGGTGCACCCCGTTCATCACCTGATCCTTGATGCGGATTTCGCCGCTGGTGATCTCTTCCAGCCCCGCGATCATGTTCAGCAGAGTGGATTTGCCACAGCCCGAGGGGCCGACCAGAACCAGGAACTCTCCTTCCTGCACCGAGATGTCGACTTTGTGCAGAACCTCGACCGCCCCGTAGGATTTGGTCGCGTTGTCTATGTCTAGAAAACCCATGAGGTCTTATCCTTTCACCGAACCCGCCATCAGGCCGCGGACGAAGTATCGACCGGCCACGATGTAGACGAGCAGAGTTGGCATGGCCGCCAGAATGGCGCCTGCAAAATGAACGTTGTATTCCTTCACACCGGTTGATGACTGCACCAGATTGTTCAGTGCCACCGTCATCGGTTGGCTGTTGGCATCGGCAAAGGACGCGCCGAACAGAAAGTCATTCCAGATGTTAGTGAACTGCCAGATGATCGAAACCACGGCGATCGGCCCGGAACTGGGCAGAAGAATGCGCCAGAAAATCTGGAAGAACCCGGCGCCATCAATCTGCGCCGCGCGGATCAGCTCGGTCGGGAACACAGCGTAGTAGTTGCGGAAGTACAGCGTGGTAAAGCCAATCCCGTAGACAACGTGGACAAGTGCAAGACCCCAGGTGGTGCCTGCCAGCCCGATTATGCCCAACATCCGTGCCATCGGGATAAGAACAATCTGGAACGGGATGAAGCAGGCGAACAGCATCAGACCGAATAAGATGGTGTCGTACTTGAAGCGCCATTTGGTCAGCACATAGCCGTTCAACGCCCCAAGAATGGTCGAGACGATCACCGCCGGAACCACCATCTTGATCGAGTTCCAGAAGTAGGGCTTCAGCCCTGTCGGATCGACGCCGATCTGCGCCGAAGACCACGCCTTGAGCCACGGCTCAATCGTGAATACCTGCGGCAGGTTCATCATGCCGCCGCCGGTGATCTCTTCCAATGGCTTCACCGAGTTCACCAGCATGACATAAAGCGGCAGCAGGTAGAACAGACCGAACAGAAGCAGCACCAGATATATCAACGTGCGCGTAACGCGGCCCGTTCGGATTGCGGTATCCTGAGTAGCTTGAGACATCAGCGTTTCTCCCGCAATTCGGCGTAAAGATACGGGATCATGATCGCGGCAATGGTCATCAGCATGATCGTGGCCGAGGCCGCACCGATCCCCATCTGGTTTCGCGTGAACGTGTAAGAATACATGAAGGTCGCGGGTAGTTCTGTGGCGCGACCGGGGCCACCCCCGGTCAGGGCGATGACAAGGTCAAAGGTCTTGATCGCCAGATGGCTGAGGATCACGAAGGCCGACAAGAAGGCTGGTCGTAGTTGCGGGATAATGATCCGGCGATAGAGGTTCCAGTTCGACGCGCCGTCCATCTGCGCAGCCCGCAGAATTTCATTGTCGATCCCACGCAGGCCAGCCAGAAACATTGCCATCACGAAGCCGCTCGTCTGCCAGACGGCTGCTAGAACAACTGTGTAGATGGCGTAATCACGGTTTTTTATCCAGTCGAACTCGAAGCTGGTCCAGCCCCATGTGTGCATAACGTTTTCCAACCCGATGCCAGGGTCAAGGAACCACTTCCAGGCTGTACCGGTGACAATGAAGCTCAGAGCCATCGGATAGAGGTAGATGGGACGCAGCAGCCCTTCCCCCCGGATTTTCTGATCAAGGAAGATCGCCAGACCCAGGCCGATACAGGTGCAGATCACGATGTATAGGCTCGCGAAAATCCCCATATTGATCAACGAGGTTTCCCAATGGCTCAGCCGCCACAGTTTGTCGTAGTTTTCCCATCCGACCCATCCAAAGGACGGCAGGATGCGACTGTCGGTGAATGACAGGTAGACCGAAAACAGAATGAACCCGTAGACAAAGACCAGCATCATCGCCAGCGACGGTGACAGGACCAGCTTGGGTATCCAGTTCTGAAGGCGTGTCTTAAAATCCGCGTCGGCTGAAGCAGCCATGGCGCGCCCTCCTCGTTCGAGTCGTGTTAGATCGGAGCTTTTGCGCCCGTTTGGCGACAGGGCGGCCAGACCGCCGCCCCATCAGGAGGATCACTTGTGGATCACTTGGCGATCGAAACGGCGTCAACCAGTTCGGTCACGGCATCTTCGCTGCCGTACTCGCCGTTAAAGTGGGCGGTCACCACGTCATAGACGGCGTTCTTGACTGACGCGGGCGCGGCATGTCCGTGTGCCATCGAGCCGAACAGGTTGCCTGACGAAGCCGCGGCGGCCAAATCTTTCATGCCCTGCTGACCACACGCATCCAGATCGCTGCCATCCACGTCAGTACGAGCCGGGACAGAGCCCTTCACCTTGTTAAAGGCAATCTGGAAGGATGGCGACAGGATCGCGCTGGCCAGCGCGGCTTGCTCGGCCGATACCGAACCGCCCTGATCAAACATCATGAACTGGTCAGCGTTGAAGGTGACCTGATCCTGAGTACCCGGGAAGCGGAAGCACAAAAAGTCTTCGCCCGGCACTTTGCCCGCGTTCAGGAATTCGCCTTTGGCCCAATCACCCATCATCTGGAAGCCCGCTTCGCCGTTGATGACCATCGCTGTCGCCAGGTTCCAGTCTCGACCCGAGAAGTTCTCATCCACGTTGTCGCGGATAAAGGCCATACGGTCGAATGCTTCTTTCATCGCGTCGCCACCCAGCGTTTCCTCGTCCAAGTCGATGAAGGCCGCTTTGTAGCCGTCAGGCCCCAGCGTCGACATCGCGATAGCATCGAACACGGTCGCGTCCTGCCATGCCTGACCACCATGCGCGATCGGAGTGACACCAGCAGCTTTCAACGCCTCAACTGCGGCGACGAATTCGTCCCAGTTGGTGGGCTGTGCAATGCCGTTGGCGTCCAGCACCGCCTTGTTCGCCCAGACCCAGTTGGTCGAATGCACGTTCACAGGGGCCGAGACCCATTTGCCGTCATGCTTGGCGAAGGCTTTCAGCGCATCTGGGACGACGTCATCCCAACCTTCCTGGGCTGCCACTTCGTTCAGATCGGCCAGCGCGCCCTGATCGGCCCAGTCCAGAATGTCAAAGCCCAGAGCCTGAACGGCTGTTGGAGCGTTTCCTGCGGTGACGCGTGCGCGCAGAACGGTCATCGCCTGCTCACCACCGCCACCTGCAACAGGCATGTCGGTCCAGCCGATGCCCTGTCCGGACAGGTCGTCCTTGAGAACGTTCAATGCTGCAGCCTCACCGCCAGAAGTCCACCAGTGCAGAACTTCCACGTCTTCAGCGTGCGCAAGGCTGGTCGTGCACAGTAGACCTGCCACAAACAGCGATTTTGTCTTCAAAAATTTACGCATTCTTGTTTCCTCCCTTAATGCGTTATTCTCACTCGGGACCAATCTGGTGCCCGGTCTTAGTCGTGCGGAACCCATTGCGCCCGGCTGTTGCCGACGCGCATGACCACTGATTTCACTTCGAAGAATTCCTCGAACCCATATCGTCCGATTTCCCGCCCCTGCCCGGATTGTTTGACCCCACCGAAAGCGACCTCGGGGAACCCGTCCATCCAGGTATTGGTCCAGACCGTTCCCGCTTCTGCTCGGCGGGCAAACTCTAGGCAGGTGTGAACGTTTTCGCTCCAGACCCCTGCCGACAGACCGTAAGCGCTATCATTGGTGAGCGCGATGGCTTCGTCTAGTGTTTTGAAAGTCAAAACAGACAGAACAGGCCCGAATACTTCATCGCGGGCAATGGGCATATCGGGCGAGACGTCGGAAATCACCGTCGGCTGATAGAACTGAGCGCCGAGGCCTTCAACTTCCAGCGGCTCACCACCCAGATCAATAGTCGCACCGGAAGCTTGCGCCTGTTTAACATACGCGTCGATTTTTGAGTTGTGCGCGGACGTTACGATAGCCCCAACCTGCGTCGTCGGGTCCAGAGGATCGCCGAATTTGACTTTGCGCGAAAGGGCGATGACACGTTCGCGGAATTCATCGGCAATGTCCTCATACACGATGATGCGACTGCTTGAATTGCAGCACTGACCAACATTGAAATAAACGCCGAACACAACGGCATCCGCCGCCGCATCCAGATCGGCATCGGGAAAAATGACCTGCGGATTTTTGCCCCCTAGCTCAAGCGCGACTTTCTTGAGTGTATCCGATGCTACTGCGCTGATCGTCTTGCCCACAGCCGTTGAGCCCGTAAAGCTGATCATGTCCACGCTGTCATGGCTCGACATCACACTGCCAACGGGAACTCCGTAGCCCAGAACGATATTGCATACACCGGCGGGCAATCCAGCTTCGACCAGCAACTCGCCCAGCATCAAGGTTGTCGACGGTGTCATCTCAGACGGCTTCACAACAACGGTGCAACCAGCCGCCAACGCGAAGGGCAACTTCTGACTGAGAATCCAGAAGGGGAAGTTCCACGGCGTAATGATGGACACGACACCGATGGGTTCCTTCAGCACGACGCCCATCATGTCAGCGCCAAGCGTGTTGTGGCTGTCGCCATGGGTACTGCGCGCCAATGATGCCGCGTAGCGCCACAGATCCGCAGCACCGCCAACCTCGCCCTTGGATTGGCTGATCGGCTTCCCGCTTTCCAGCGTTTCGATCAGGGCGATCCGGTCGACATTCTGTTCAATCAGGTCCGCGACTTTCAGCAGGACCGCCGCGCGTTCCTTGCCCGATGCGCGATTCCAGACACCGCTGTCGAACGCCTTGCGCGCCGCCTGGATCGCAGCCTCGGTCTCAGCCTCTCCCCCCATGGCCGACCGGCTAACGATGTGGCCGTGCGACGGTGAGCAGCGCTCGAACGTCTCGCCCGAGGTGCTGTCCTGCCACGTGCCATCAATAAGGTGCCGACCTTCAAACAGAGGCGGCAGCTCGAACGGGATAGCTGGGTTGATGGTGATGTCTTTCATATCGTCAAAGGCCCGAAAATGTGGGGTTTCGTTTTTCCATGAACGCAGCAACGCCTTCTTCGCGGTCCGCCGAGGCGGCGATTGCTGCGCTGCCGAGGGCTTCGACAGCGGCATGGGCGTCTTCACCAACCGCTGCATGGATCATGTTTTTTGAGATTTCGGTGGCGCGAGGCGAAAGGTCGCTAAGTTCGGTGGTGATCTCAAGCGCGCGCGCCAGAACATCTTCAGTCACCTCGGTCGCATAGCCTAAAGCCAGCGCGCGGTCGGCACCAATACGGCGCCCGAAGAGTGCCATCTCCTTCACCGCAGCCTCGGGGATCAGCCGGGTTAACCGTTGCGTCCCGGACCAACCCGGCACGATCCCAACCCGAGCTTCCGGCAAAGCCAGCGTGGACCGCGGGGTCATCAGGCGCAAATCGCAGCAACTGGCCAACTCCAGCCCGCCGCCGAAGGCGTGACCGTTGATCGCTGCAATCGTTGGTTTGCCGATCCGCGCCAGACGGTCAAAGATGCGATGCCCGTCCCGGACCCAGTGACGTGCAAACTCGGCGGGGCTCAGACCACCCCATGCTCCAATATCGGCTCCGCAACAGAACGCTTTTTCTCCTGCGCCGGTCAGAACAAGCGCACGAATGGACGCGTCACGCCCGACCTCTTGCAAGCGAGCCTCCAGCGCGTCCAGCATGTCTACGGTCAGAGCATTGAGCTTGGACACGTTGTCCAAAGTGAGGACGGCGGTTGCACCCTCGATATGAAACCCAAGCTTGCTCACAGGATCATCCCCATCGGGCCGACTGCGAACAGTGACTTGGGCATCTGAGCCGCATTTTCCGCGACTTTGACGCGACCGCCCGAAGCTTCGACAATGTCGCGCTGCGCCTCGATGCCGGGCATGATTTCTGTCGCGACTAGCCCCTGATCCGTCAGGCGAATAACACAACGCTCGGTTACATAGAGCACATCCTGACCGGTTTCCCGGGCACGGCGGCCCGAGAATGTGACATGTTCGACCTGATCCACCATCTTGGTGAATTTTCCGGGGGCATTCACACGGATACCATCATCCGCCAGATCAATCTTTGCGCCAGCTTCGAACCAGCCCGAGAACACGATCTTTTTGGCCCGCGCGGTGATATCGACAAAACCGCCGCACCCTGCAGTCAGGTAGGGCTTCTTCCCAAGTTTGGAGACGTTCACATTGCCTTCGACATCGACCTCGAGGAACGAGAGGAACGACATATCGAACCCGCCGCCCTGGAAATAGATGAATTGCTGTGGTGACGGCACATAGGCATGCGCGTTGGATGCGCACCCAAAGGCAAAGCCGGTTAGTGGGACACCACCGACGGCCCCCTGTTCAATCGCCCATGTCACCGCCTGAGGATGGCCCTCCTCCAACAAGACACGCGGAACCATTGCGCTGATGCCAAAGCCCAAGTTGGCGCTCATGCCGCTGCGCAGTTCTTGGGCGGCCCGTCGCGCGATGACCTTCTCGACACCGTGCTCGGCCCGCGAAAAACTGTCCCAAGGGCGCATAATCTGGCCAGAGATCGCCGGGTCATAGGTCGTCTCTGTCGTTTGCATCTGCTCTGGGTCTTCAACGATCAGATCGACCAGATGCCCCGGCACGCGCACGTCATGGGGGCGCAAGCTACCTGCAGCAGTCACACGTTGAACCTGTGCGATCACGAGCCCACCGTGGTTGCGTACGCAAATCGCTTGCTCCAATCCGCCCAGATAAGCACCTTCATGTTCATAAGTCAGGTTGCCAAACTCATCCGCCGTGGTTGCGCGCAAAACGCAAACGTTCGGGTTGATATTTGGAAAGTGCAACCAAGTCTGACCGTCGAATTCCTTTCGATTAACGATTGGAGCCGCCGCACCACGCTCGTTCATCGCGCATCCTTCGCGGACAGGGTCCACGAAGGTTTCAAGCCCGACTTGCGTCAGAACACCAGGCCGATGCGCTGCGGCCTCGCGATGCATGTCGAACAGAATTCCCGACGGCACGTTATATGCGGCGACCCGATCCTCGACGATCATTTTCCAGATTTCCGGCATCTCAAGGCTGGAAGGGCCCGACGGGTACGATCCGGCAAGAACGCGGCTTAGCAATCCATCCTGCGCCAGATAATCCATGCCCTTCACGCCATACATATCACCGGCGGCTATAGGGTGCAGCGCTGTAATGTTGCGCGGATGCCCTTCAGAGCGAAACCGTTCTCCAAGTGCCTTCAGCACGAGGTCAGGGCACCCGAGCGCAGAGGACGACGACACGGTGACAACCGCATTGTCTGGGATACGAGAAACGGCCTCGGAAACGGAAACAAGCTTGGTCATCAGAAACCGCCATAATCTATGTTGATACGTTCACCCGACGCTGCGGCCTCACGAACGCTCAGCGCGATTGACAGCGATTTCACTCCGTCAGGTCCGTCGGCAGCAGGACGGCCTTGTCCCGCCGCTGCGGAGACAAATTCCGAAACGCCTTGAACATAGAGAGAGTGGTCCGAAAACGGAATCTCTTCGCTTCCGGCTTCAGTCACCAGTTTTATTGCCCCAACAGGGCGCTGCGTCATGACGCCATCCGCAAAAATCGAGCCCTTGGTCCCGTGCACTTGCAGGCCCGACCCGGCAAAGGGGTGCGTAAAGCTTTCGTGCGTCGTGACCATCGCCCCCGATGGCATCGTCCACACGGACATGCACGAGTCTTCGACCCCCTGCCCCATCCCAGAGCTGGCCATTTGCGCGACGACGGAAATCGGGTCCTCATTGAGCAGGAACCGCGTGACATCCGCATCATGAACGACGATGTCGGGGATCACGCCGCCGCCGGCACCTGCTGAGTTAATGCGCCACCCCTGTAGGTCCCCGGGCAAATGTACCGCGTGATGTATACGCAGCGAAAGAACGTCGCCGACGCGACCGTCTGCAATGAGATCACGAATGGCACGATGGCTGCCAGAGCATCGCAGGTGGTGATTTGTACCAAAAGTCACGCCAGCCGCTTCGGCTGCGCGCACCATTTCGACAGCTTCCGCTTGCGTCATCCCGAGCGGCTTTTCACATAGAACATGCTTACCAACCGCGATGGCAGCCATCGCCTGACCATGGTGCTTCTCATTTGTGGAGGAAATGTAGACGGCTTTCACGCCGTCGTCAGACAGCGCCGCGTTCAGGTCTGTGGTTGCATTGGGAATTCCGTGCTCCTTAGCCCATGTTTGCACCCGGTCAGGGGAATTGCTGACGACCCAGGTCACGTCGTTGCTTGCCTGCTGACGCACCGCGTCCAACATATATTGCGAAGCTATAGTGCTCGCTCCGACAAATACCCAATTCATCTGACCTCCCCAAAAATTGGAACGTTCCAAAAAAATTAGTGGAACGTTCCAAATTTGGCAAGAAAAAACTCTATGCGCGCCTTAAAGTTCAGAAAACATGTCTAAAAACGAGACGTTAGATGCCTCATCCAAAACGATCATAGGGAACCGAAGAGATTCACGGCGTGCCGACACTCTGACTGAGTCGCAGCAATTCGCCGAGCGCCACTTGCATCAATGCGTCAGAGCGACCCCTTCCACGGTCACCCTGTGCATAAGACGTCGAAACCCATGGTAGTCGTTGATCGCCTTGTGCCACGTCGCTCTGTTATCCCAAATGGCGATATCCCCTTCCTGCCAACGCAGACGACATTGGAATTCAGGCTGCTTGCAGTGATCGTAAATCATACCCAGCACCGCGGCAGACTCATCCGCGCTCAAGCCTCTGATTTCGGTCGTGAACACGGGATTGACGAACAACCCTCGCCTACCGCTGAGAGGGTGCGTGATGACAACGGGGTGCAAAGCGTCTTGCGTGGCAGCTTCGGCGTTACCCAAACGGCCGCTTTTTGCGGCTTCTGTTTCCATGATGCTGGCGCCAAAGACATGGCGAGAGGAATGCACCGCCCACAAACCATCTAAGAAACCACGCATCGTGGGCGACAAAGCTTCGTAGGCAGCAGCCATCGACACAAACAGCGTGTCGCCACCCTGGGGCGGAACCTCTAGGGCGTGCAGGATCGAGCCCATAGCAGGCTCCTGATCATAAGAGTGGTCAGTATGCCACCCCTCTCCCACAGCTTCTTTCTGATCCTTCTCTTTCAATACCATGGCAATCTCTGGGTGGCCGTCAACCGGTTTGAAAAATCGGTTCACGTTGATTGGGCCGAACTTTCTCGCAAAGGTCAGATGCTCTTGTGGACTAACGCTTTGGCCCCTCAGTGCGATAACGGAATACTCTGCGAAGGCTGACTTAATTGCGTCGAATTGATCTTCACACCGGATGTCCGCCCCGACGATTTCCGCACCCAATCCACCTGTGAGAGGTTTTACTTCCATGCGCCCTCCTCCCTGCTTCGCTCAGCCTAGAAGACGAGACATATCACTTCAATGCAATCGGCTTGGCTTCATACAACTCCAATGGAAGATTGTCCGGATCGCTGAAGAAAGTGAACCGATGGCCGGTATATTCATCGACACGGATGTCTTCGACGAGGACACCTTTCTGTTCCAGACTGTCTTTCAGCGCCTCGATATCATCCACAACAAACGCAAGATGCCGCAGACCTCGCGCTTCGGGGCGAGACGTGCGTTTGGGCGGGTTGGGAAAAGAAAACAGTTCAATCTGAGAACCGTCCGGCAACGCCAAATCCAGCTTCCAAGATTGCCGCTCAGCCCTGAAATTCTCAGCAACAATCCTCAAACCAAGCGTCTCTGAATAAAACGCCTTGGACCGTTCATAGTCCGAACAAATGACTGCAGCATGGTGGATTGCTTTCAGACTGGTCACGGGCCTGTATCCTTATTTAATCAATTAGCTAAGCCGAACTCTTGAGGTATTTCTTCGCTTCATTTTCAAAACTGATCGAGAAAACCAAAAGGCGTTTGGCCAAATTTGGCAACCGAACAATACAGGAAAACAAAGCAGTATTCATCAAGCGTCTGTGGGCTCAACGTCGTTGTTTTAGGCAACTCGTGCCGGTGGCAGGTCGCGATTCGAGACACACCTTAAATACCAAGCTTCGTGAGCTCTGAGTTGAGAGCCTATGCCGCCAAACTAGGCTGCCTACAAACTCGTTTGAAACAAATGAGTGTTGCTCTAAGACAGATTCGAAGCGGTCTCAGTTGCGCCAGTTGGGAGTGTCCTCAATGCCGCGCACGGATCGCGCCACTCAAGCAAGCCAAATCTGAACGGGATCTTTGACCGACATGACTGGACCGGCAAAGCGAGATTTTGGAAACATAGTAAAGCTGGCCACCGCCTCTTTCACCTTTCAAAATAGCAATTTAATCGGCGCTCCTGTTGCTCCACCGCCCACGGAAGACGAAGGCTGTTTGATAGTTCAGCGCTGTCCAGGCCAAGCGTGACCAACTCTAAGCAGTGTTTATGAAACGTCTAGGTAGCATTCAAAATCGGACCATCTAACAATCTGACCAATTCTCCAAAATAGCCTCCAGAACGCGCCGGACGCGTAGGATCAGATGTAATTGCGACAGCAAGGTTTCGATCAGGATGCGCCGCTATGATTTGGCCCCCATATCCACGTGCCAACTCATAGCCTGAAGGGGACAGAAACCAGCCATAGCCGTAATCCAAACCGGAGAAAGGCGAACGGCCGTGTGGCTTGGTCGATTCCAAGACCCAACGCTCAGGAATGATTTGCCTATTGGCAAAAGCCCCGCGGTCCCGAAGCAGGACCGCGATTTTCAACATCGATCTTGGCGTAATCGCCATCTCATTTCCACCCAAGTAGTAGCCCTGTGGATCCCTCGTCCAAGCAGGTATCTCGATACCAAGCGGTGCACCCAGCCTTTCACGCGTCAGTCTCAATAGACTTTGTCCGGTTGCAACGGTCAATGCTGCACCAAGCACATGGGTCGATCCGGTAGAATAGAGCATCTGCTGTCCGGGCTCAGCAACCATCGGTCGTGTCAACGCGTCTGCGATCCAGTTGGGAGAGTTGATCCATTCTCCGTAGTTGCTGCCCGAAGTTCTTTCGAGCCCTGCGCGCAGCGTCACCAGATCCTCCATCGTAATGCTTTCGGAACCGGCTGTCGTATTAGCGGGCAAAAGCCGTGGAGCGACCTCCTGCAAGGTGGATTCTACAGATGGAATTTCCTGCCGGTCAATCGCTGTCCCCAACAACAAAGCCACGATGCTTTTCGAACAAGACTTAATATTGGCCGGCCTATCCAGGCCTGCACCCTGATAGGCCTGCGCGAAAATGACATCGTCGCCGCGTTGAATTTGAAGTGAATGCAACTGCGGAAGACCGCTGATTGCATCATTCAGCGCCACCGTTCGTCCCCGCGCAATATACGGAGCACAAATTGCGGTTGCGGTAACCAACAGGAGCTTTCGACGTGTGATCATGGCCTTCATTTGGAAGCAAATCTCGGAATGTCCAGACACCTACGCAACATCCCAAGATTTATTGTCCAAGATGTAAGAAAGCCTCCGCAAACAAAAAATGGGATTTGAGGCAACGGAAGGCTTCGTTCGTACAATTGACCAGCATCCTTGCGTTTACGAATTGTGTTAGACTGACCCCGAGGACATTCTAGCAGGAGATCTCCCGTTGCTAACGAATTCACTCCGTCTCGCACTCTCGGTCATAACAATCGCCATGTCGGTGGGCACCCTACCGGACCGCGCCAATGCGATAACGCAAGATGTTCCAGCGTGGCTACAAAAGCACGTCGGTACAGGTGAAGGGCAAATCGCGCCAATCGTTTTGGAAAGGGCACGAGCGCTTTACATCAAGAAACTACGCCGAGGCGAAGTCAGGAACCCTTGCTACCTTGCCAAGGATGCGACCCGCCCCAGCACTGCAAGTAACGGCAATCCGGGCAAGCGTTTTTTTGTCATCTGCGAGTCACAAAAGTCCTTCCGAGCGGTTTCGTCCGGCTATGGCAACGGCAGAAAACTCCTGCGCGCCAATTTTTCGAATGGCCGACAATGTGCGAAGAACTTCAGCAATGCAGAGGGCTCTAAACTAACCACCGGAGGTGCCTATGTGACGGCTGAAACCCGCACGTCCTTCAAAGGTTACCACAGTCATTCCGGCAAAACTCAGCCGTTCTACCGCACGTTTCTTTTGTTTGATGGTGAAGGAGAAACGAGCAATGCTCGCGAGCGCGCCATCGGAGGCCATCCAGCTGTCTTCCTGAAGTGGCAGTGTAGGTTCAAAAAACCTAGAAGCACTCATGCAGACAACGACGGTTATGTCCCCTACGGAAAACTTGTGAACTACACTGGTGGTCGTAGCAATGGTTGCACAACCTGGTCACAATCCGCCTCAAAAGAGATATTGGCAATTGTAGAAGGGAACCCGACGACCCTCTACATCTACCCAGAATCCAAAGACATAAACGCTGTCGCCAAAGCGTTAAAAAAGGGAAAATCACTTTCTCGAGCTGGAGTTTATTGGAACGCAGCTTGCCTAAAAGCGATTGGCGCACCAAAGTTTTGGCCCAAAAGCAGCCTCCAACCGATCATAAATAGTTGGAGAGCATCCTTGCCTAAACAGCCACCACTGGAATTGCCGATCTGCAAGTGAACTGAAAAGCAGACCGTTGGCGCGCTACCCTTCAAGCCTTTCTGCTGTGGGCTCGATGTTGACGTTCAGTGAGTTTCACTCAATGTCTGCTTTGCGGACAAAGCCGTCTTAGGCTGGCGCTGCAGATTTCGCATTTCCACCGACAACCCACAAACACAACACCGCAAGCAAAACCTCTATCGCAAATGCGGCAAGAATGTTATCGGATGGCCAACCATCGAGGAGGAAACTGATTGTTCTGCCCACGGCGAAAGCTGAGAAAACCGTAGCCCCAAGCAAGGCTGAGGCCTGGACCAACTTTTGGTAAAATGCTCCGCACAAAATGATCAGGCCAAGTACCGAGAGGTTGGCAGCAGGTGCACGCAACTCACTCATCAGGTTTGGCTGCGGCGAGAGTACGATGCCGTAGTTGGCGTAGAAAGACTGTGGGTCCAGAGTGATGGCCAGACCTATGGCGAATGCAGTTAATCCGGACATGCCCAAGATAAGTCTGCCTCTAATTTCAAGTTTCATGTTTGTCTCCAATATCCCTTGGCCTGGCTTATGCGGCTTTGGTCCACGCGCCAGACAATTCAGCTTTGTTTGCGAAGTCGGCGAAGTCGCGTGGCGCGCGTCCAAGCGCACGCTGGACCCCGTCCGCGAGGTTCGCATTGCGCCCGTCCAGCGTTTCACGCGCGATGTCCGTAATCACATCAGCAATCATCTCGCCATTCGCATGCGCGATTTCCGCGTGGAAGTCTTCGAATGAAATTGGCAGGTATTGCACAGTGCTGCCCATGGCGCGCGAAATCTCTGCGGCCATGTCGGCAAACGTCATGAGACGTGGTCCCGTGACCTCGTACAGTTCGCCATCGTGTCCTTCTTCTGTCAAAGCAGCTACGGCAACATCGGCGATGTCGTTCACGTCGATGATTGGTTCGCGTACATCGCCGGCGGGCATCGGCAAGACACCTGCCATGACCGGACCAAGCAATGCCCCTTCAGAGAAGTTTTGCGCAAACCATGCAGCACGAACGATAGTGAACGGAACTCCGGAATTGCGTACGACTGCTTCCGCTCGTTCCGCATGAAACTCACCACGCCCGGTTAGCAGCACAAGACGCCGTAGTCCCTTTTCACGAGCCAATGCTGTGAACGCTTCGACCTGCTCAACCGCGCCTGGAAAAGCGATGTCAGGAAAGTAAGAAATATAAGCAGACGAGACGCCTTCTAGGATTGCGGGCCAGCTCTGTGGTTGGTCCCAGTCAAATGGCGTTTCACTGTTCCGCGATGCGCGCCGGACTGCCTGCCCTTTTTCTTCCAGACGTGTCGCGATCCGCGATCCGGTTTTGCCTGTTGCGCCAAGTACAAGAATGGGCTGCTGTATCATTGGTCATCTCCATGAGTTCACTTGATGGCCCGAAATTAGGTAATAAATAGAGATGTTCTATTCTTCAGAATCTGAAATTCTTATTCGATCGTCCAAAGTAAATAGACGAAGAGCTAAATTTCAGCCAAGGTCCCCACATGAACAAGGTTGAACCGCATGTCCCTGACCCAGATGCACTGGCACAGCCGATCGGCGATCCGCTGGGGGAAATCCTCCATTTGCTGAAATTGACAGGTACATTCTATTGCCAGTCTCGCATGACAGCGCCATGGGGCGTATCCATCCCAGGTTTTCCCGGCGTACTGAGCTTTGCGGTTATCACACACGGGCGGTGTTTCATGAAGGTCGGTTACGATGACCCGTTCGAGGTCGAAAAAGGCGATTTGGTGCTGATGACCAGCGGCGCACCGGTCGGTTTCTTCAGCTCGGAAGACACCCCGCTTTTAACTCTGGAAGAGCTGCCGATACGCAAGGTGACCGAGCTTTATGAAACACTGGAATACGGCGGCAGCGGCGCGGAGACGGGCATCATGTACGGCCTCGTCAGGATCGATCACGCCGCCAGTGGTATGTTGATGCACTTGCTTCCGGATGTGCTCAAAATCGACCCGTGGGAAGAGGATGCCGGAAGCTGGCTACAAGCAACTTTGCAATTCATCGCAAAAGAGGCACGGGTATTGAGACCGGGCGGCGAAACCGTGATCACGCGACTGGCCGATGTGGTTGTCATTGAGGCCATTCGTCGTTGGCTGAACAGCGCACCAGACGCAAACCGCGGCTGGCTGAAAGCGGCGCGAGACCCGCAGATCGGGCGCACGATAGTCGCCATTCACCGTACGCCTGCTGCGGCTTGGACAGTCGAGTCTCTCGCGGAGGTTGCTGGGATGTCCAGATCCGCGTTCGCGGCGCGGTTTACTGAGTTGGTAGGCGTTCCGGCAATCCAGTATCTTGCAACGTGGCGTATGCATCTGGCGCGCGAAAGGTTGGTGTCCACCGATCAGCCTATCTCGCAGATTGCCGTTGACATCGGATACCTGTCTGAGCCTGCGTTCAACAAAGCCTTCAAACGGGTATTTGGCGCACCACCGGGAAAAATCAGGAAGAACAGAGTTCACTCCGTATCCAGCCGAAACTTGAGAAACTGAGCATCTTCGTATTCGATCTCGCCGATGTGTTTGGCACCGAGTTTCCGGAGTGCACCCAGGTTTTTTCTACTTGGTGGCAGCAGAAACGTGACAAAGGGGATACGTTTGTCAGCGATCGCAAAGTCGATTGCCATTTTGGAAATCCGTTTCCCAAGTCCAAAGGCGTCGGGCCGCAAAACCAACCCAAAATCCCACTCGCCACCTTCTTTTTGAAAGCCCCCCCATCCAACATACCGACCGCCTGACAAAAACGCCCAATGTCCAAGACCGTCCCGCGCCCAGTAGCCTTCCTTTTTGGCGATAAATTCTCTTGCGACCTCAACATTCCATTTGAACGTCAAAAGCGGCATATGCTCTGCTACCCGGGGGTCGGACATATGAACCGAAATGTCATTCGGGTCGATTTCCGAAAGGCGCGCAAATGAAATCCCATCGTTCATCATTGTACTCATTTGATGGCCCGAGATGTCCCTCGCATGCAAAGTAATTCTGGCGCGAATACTGTTTCACAGCTTTCTCGCGACAATGTACCGGCTCGGCAACAACCCGGCTTGATCCGCTGTCTCAACGATATCGAAGCCCGCACGTTCAACAGCGTGCTGGAGTTGAGCTACGGATACAAAATTTACGAACGGAGCTTTCCCGAGCACCTGCATAATCGGGATCGCTATTCGGCTGATTATGCCATATTTGAACCTTCCACTCTCTGGAGCGCAGACGGTCTTGGAAATGAATACCCCACCGGGTTTTGTAAGGGTCGCAATGTGTTCGAGTGCATGGCCCATATCGGGTACAAGGTGCAGTAGATTATGTGCGAGGACAGCGTCGTAAGAACCGTCGTCAGGATCGTGCTGTAGAACCTCGGCCACTTTGAACGTGACATTCTCCAACTCTTCTTCAGCGAGTTTCTCGTTTGCGATTTCGATCATCCCCGGTGCGAGATCGGAGGCAGTGACTTGCGCCACATGCGGTGCCAGTAGCAACGCGGTTGACCCCGTTCCACACCCGATTTCCAATACACTGTCTTCGGCTTGCAGGTAGGACTTTGAACGTTCGAGCGTGTTCAGATACCCTTCCATGTTCCGGATAGGATCAGCCGCATATTTGCGCGAAATCTTGCTCCAGAACTCGGCATCTTTGGACAATGCAGCCATCTTTGATCTCTCTTTCAAACTTTTCACAGCAGCCAGTAAATTAAAACGCGATTTTATGGAATTGCCAGATATTGCAGAACTGTTATGCATTAATGCATGAATTGGAACGCTATCAATTTCGATTGGAACCAGGCTCGGTCCTTTCTTGCAACGGCAGAAGAAGGTTCGTTTTCCGCGGCAGCGCGCGTGCTTGGGCAGACCCAACCAACCGTCGGTCGGCAAGTCGCCGCGCTGGAACAGGCGCTCGGCGTCATCTTGTTTGAAAGGGTTGGCAAGTCGCTTAATCTGACAACCGCTGGTGCTGAGATGTTGGTACATGTCAGTGAAATGGCAATTGTTGCGAACAGGATTTCTCTGACCGCGACAAGCCAGTCGCAAGCCATTGAAGGGCAAGTCAGGATCACTGCCTCTGACGTGATGTCAGCTTATCAGCTGCCGCCCATTCTTAAGCAAATCAGGCTCGCGGCACCGCGGCTTGATATCGACGTGGTGGCAGCAAATGACATACGAGACATACAGCGGCGCGAGGCAGATATCGCCATTCGGCATGTACGCCCTACACAGCCGGACCTGATTGCAAAGCTGGTGGCAGAAGCGACGGCACATTTTTACGCTGCCCCTTCGTACCTCGAACACGTTGGACGACCAAGAAATGAAGACGAACTTGCCAAGTTGGATTTCGTCGGTTTTGGCGACATTGACACGATGATTGGATTTCTCAATCCGGCTGGCATCGAAGTAACCCGCAAGAATTTCCGCATTGGATCGCAGAGCGGGATAGTGTCATGGGAGCTTGTGCGCCAAGGCTTCGGCATTAGTGTTATGTCAGACGATGTGGCGGCCCTTACACCCGGCGTGGAGCGAGTTCTACCCGAACGTGAGCCATTCAAATTTCCTATCTGGTTGGCCACACATTCTGAGTTACAAACAGCGCGAAGGATCAGGTTGGTTTTTGATCAGCTTGCAGACCATCTCGGCTCGCGGATAAATTATTGAACGTGAGTTGGTCTGGTGTCGTGAACTGGAGTCTGCTTCTGGCTCGGAGCGGACCATCGCAGCAGTTGGCCCAAACGGCAGCTTTGCGCTTCATCGCAGACGTTCGAGGTCGAAGATTTGATATCCAATCCCAGGTCGCTTGAAAGCGCTTTCGCGTTACGTCATAACCGCATGCGATCTTCCCTTCTTGGTCTTTCGGGTCGATAGTTGCCTTGGCGGTGCTGTCAGACGAATTCGAACCAGTCTCTATTAGGCCAGTGACGCTGTCCTTTATCCAGCACCAAGTTGACGCCACTCGCTAAGAGCGGCGGCAGGGGTCAGCTTGAAGGTGTCTCGGCTGGTCAGCGATCTTTCCTGGTTGAAGTGGTTGTAGACAGAGGAATGGACGGAGGCGAATTTCTG
Organism: Ruegeria sp. B11; assembly: GCF_056539785.1. Classification (NCBI taxonomy): domain Bacteria; kingdom Pseudomonadati; phylum Pseudomonadota; class Alphaproteobacteria; order Rhodobacterales; family Roseobacteraceae; genus Ruegeria; species Ruegeria sp. B11. The sequence continues at coordinate 1,125,951 of NZ_JBQFVO010000001.1, forward strand.
CAAACTTCGCATGCGCCTGAAACGTTGCATGGCGCGTTCACGCCGTCGGAAAGGAAGGTGCGAATTCTCGACACGGTTATTGAGCCACCTGCCCGTCTGCTGTTTTTCGGTAGCGCCGAGCTCTCTAAGAGCAGCTCGATACGACGCGAAGCGATCGGTGACTACTTCTTCAGCTTTACCGTGCCGCTTCATCGATTTCCTGAGGAATTTCAATGCTGCTTGCTTGTTTCGACGTTTGGTAACGTTTGCTTCCAGCACTTCGCCCTCATGATCGACGGCCCGCCAGAGGTAGTGGCGTTTGCCATTCACCTTCACGAAAACCTCGTCCACGTGCCACTTCCATTTGGAGTATGCTCTCAATTTCTGAACACGCCTTCTTCGGATCTCAGCAGCAAACATTGGGCCAAACCTGTTCCACCAATATCGGACGGTTTCGTGGCTAACGTCGATCCCGCGTTCGTGCAACAGATCTTCGACATTCCGAAGCGAGAGCGGGAAACGGATGTACAGCATCACTGTAAGGCGGATGATCTCAGGGCTGGTTTTGAAGTATTTGAAAGAAGCAGGTCTGGTCATGGACAAAAGCTACGCACCCCCCCTGCCCCGCTCAAGCAAAGTTCTTCTGACAAGACCCGGACAGGAGCCTATTTCGCCGAGCATCACGGACTGTCGGTCATCTGCCTGCGCATCGGATGGACGCAATGGACTCATGACAATCAGCCCGGCACGCATATGGCGATGGGCCGATGGGGTCAGGAAATGTGGCTGAGCGATCGGGACTTTTTAGGCGGAATGCGCGCCGCAATAGATGCCAAGGACATTTCCTTCGCAGCCCTGAACCTAATGTCAGATAACCCGGGGATGCGCTGGGATATCACCGAAACGCGGCAAGCGATTGGCTACTCTCCAAAGAACGGAAGCCCCGCGAAAACAACAGTGGGCATTGTCTTAAGATCCACGCTGAAACGGCTGTTTACAGTCAGACCCCCAGCTATTTCACGACACGTTTTCCGGATTGGTAGAGTACACGGTCCGGGCATTGTTGCGTCTCGCACAATCAGCTTCCGAAACTTCGCATCGAATTAAGAACTTGAAAAGATGAGCGTTTTCCTCTTCGCAGTCGACGGAGAGTGACATAACACCCCTGCCCCGCTCAACCCAAGTTCTTCTGACAATACCTCCGGAATTTTCGAACGTTTGCTGGCGCAGCCGGAGGCCGGGTCAGCGGAGGCGGTACAGACTTCAGTTGCGGATTTAGTAAACCTCGTCCACGTGCCACTTCCATTTGGAGAACGCGCGCAGTTGCTGAACACGCTTCCGTCTGATCTCAGCAGCAAACATTGGGCCAAACCTGTTCCACCAATACCGGACAGTTTCGTGACTCACGTCGATGCCTCGCTCTTGCAACAGATCTTCGACATTCCGAAGCGAGAACGGGAAACGGATGTACAACATCACCGCAAGGCGGATGATTTCGGGACTGGTTTTAAAGTACTTGAAAGAGGCAGGATTGGTCATAGGCAAAAGCTACGCAACACCCCTACCCCGCTCAAGCAAAGTTCTTCTGACAAGACCCAAGAAAAAGTTCTCCTGACAAGTCTCCACCAAGCGTTCAGTTTGTATAGAGAAATGGACCATAGCCATTTCTATCGAGCATTTCGAATGCCAACCTAAACTGAGTATGAGCGAAGATAAGCATTTTCATTGGGCATATTGCCTTCTACCTAGGAAGAATTTGCATGTTCCAAAGAAACAGCCACACCAAGAGTTTCAGCAAAAAGCGCGATAGCTCGGCGACATGCTGATTGGGTTTTCAAAAGAGCGAATTTTTACTCCCTAATGGACTAAAACTTGCTCTAAGAAGTTTTTTGTGCGCTCGCTCTTGGGGTTGTTGAAGAAGCTCTCCGGGTCGTCTTCCTCGATGATTTCACCAGCATCCATGAAGATAACCCGATCTGCTACTTTCCGTGCGAAACCCATTTCATGAGTAACGCAAATCATAGTCATCCCTTCCTGGGCCAGCGTCACCATAACGTCCAGAACCTCGCCGATCATCTCAGGGTCCAGAGCCGAAGTAGGTTCGTCAAACAGTAGAATGTCGGGCTTCATACAAAGCGCCCGCGCGATGGCCACGCGCTGCTGTTGGCCGCCGGACAGCTGGCCGGGATATTTCGGGGCCTGATTAGCGATCTGGACCTTTTCCAGATACATCATCGCGGTCTTTTCGGCCTCGGCCTGCGAGATTTTGCGGGCCAGCATCGGGGCCAGAGTACAATTATCAAGGATCGTCATGTGAGGGAAAAGGTTAAAGTGCTGAAACACCATACCTACTTCCTGCCGCATCTTGTCTATGTTCGGATCTTCGGCGCTGATCGCGTGGCCATTTATCTCAATCTGACCGGACTGATGTTCCTCAAGTTGGTTGATTGTCCGGATCATTGTCGATTTACCCGATCCGGAAGGTCCGCAGACGACGATTTTCTCGCCCTTCGTCACGGTCAGATTAATGTTCTTGAGGGCGTGGAAAGATCCGTAGTATTTTTCCACTTTGCTTAGTCTGACGGCTGGTGTTTCGGACATGGCAATCCCCCCCTTCAGGTTTTTATTGCGGCTGTGATGATGATCTCGACTTTCAATACATCCCGCGCCAGACGGGCCTCGCCACAGGCTCGGGCGGGCGCATGGCCTTCGGGCACCCAGGCATCCCAGACGGCGTTCATTTCAGCAAAATCCGCCATATCGCGCAGCCAGACGATAGCCTGCAGGATATGTTCGCGGTCCGAGCCCGCCTCTGCCAGCAGGGCATCAACGCGCGACAGACAGTCCTGCGTTTGTTCGGTGACGTTGTCACCCGCACCAACCTGACCGCACAAATAGGCGACGCCATTGTGCTTGACGATCTTCGACATTCGGCCACCGGTGTGGAGACGTTCTATCATTTCAGCAGCCCCCGGCCCTTCAGCGCATCGGAAATCTCATCCAGAATGGCCGGATCGTCGATTGCGGCCGGCATCTTGAATTCAACACCGTCGGCAATCTTCTGCATCGTCCCGCGCAAAACCTTGCCAGAGCGCGTTTTCGGCAACCGCTTGACCGGAATGGCGGTTTTAAAGGATGCGACTGCCCCGATCTGTTCCCGCATCAGCGCGACCAACTCTTTTTCCAACTCTGCCGAATCCCGTTCGGCTCCATCATTGGTCACATAGAAACCCAACGGCATTTGACCTTTCAGAGCGTCCGCCGCGCCGACTACAGCACATTCCGCGATGTCGGGATGCGCCCCAATCACCTCCTCCATCGCGCCGGTCGACAGGCGGTGCCCGGCCACGTTGATGATGTCATCCGTGCGCGCCATGATGAAGACATACCCGTCCTCATCAATGATCCCCGCATCCGACGTGGCGTAGTAGCCGGGGAATTCGTTCATATACGAGGTCAGGAACCGTTCCGGCGCGTTCCAAAGCGTCGGAAAACCCGAGGGCGGCAGCGGCAGCTTGCACACGATGTTGCCGAGAGTGCCGGGTTTGACCCCATGCCCCTCGTCGTCCAGAACCTGTATGTCGTACCCAGGCATCGGCTTGCCGGGCGAGCCGTATTTGACTGGAAACTGCCCCAATCCCACCGGGTTACCCGACATGGCCCAACCGGTCTCGGTTTGCCACCAATGGTCGATCACCGGACGTTGCAGTTTCTGCTCAGCCCACTGGATCGTCGCTGGATCCGAGCGCTCCCCGGCCAGAAAGAGTGTGCTGAATTTGGACAAGTCATACTGACCGATCAACTGGCCTTTTGGGTCCTCTTTCTTGATCGCCCGGAAGGCCGTCGGGGCGGTAAACAGCGCTGCAACCTCATGATCCTGAATGACTCGCCAGAAGGCGCCTGCGTCGGGCGTGCCCACCGGCTTGCCCTCGTAGACCACGGTGGCGCAGCCATGTAGCAGCGGCCCGTAGCAGATGTAGGAGTGCCCAACGACCCAGCCCACGTCTGATGCTGCCCAGAACACCTCACCGGGTTTGATCCCATAGTGGTGCTGCATCGTCCATTTCAGCGCCACCATGTGCCCGCCATTGTCGCGCACAACGCCTTTAGGCTGGCCGGTCGTGCCGGAAGTGTACAGGATGTACAGCGGATCGGTCGCATCGACCGGCACACATTCCGTGGTTTCCCATGCTGCCTTTGCTGCGCCGACCAGTTCGGCATAGTCCAGGTCGCGACCCGGAGTGAGTTCTGCCAGTTCCATGTCGCGTTGCAGGATCAGACAGTGCGCGGGCTTGGTGGTGGCTTCCTCAATCGCAGCATCCAACAATGGTTTGTAATGCACGATCCGACCCGGCTCGATCCCGCAGGAGGCCGAGATAATCATCTTGGGTGCGGCATCATTGATGCGGGTGGCCAGTTCATGGGGTGCAAAGCCGCCGAATACGACCGAGTGGATCGCTCCCAAACGAGCGCAGGCCAGCATTGCAAACACTGCCTGCGGCACCATCGGCATGTAGATGACAACGCGGTCGCCTTTACCGACGCCATGCGCCCGCATGACCGAGGCCAACGCGCCGACTTCGGCCTGCAATTCAGCAAAGCTGAAGGTCCGAACCGTATCCGTGACCGGGCTGTCATAGACCAGCGCCTTGCGGTCGCCATGCCCGGCCTCGACATGGCGGTCGACACAGTTCCAGCAGGTGTTGCAGGTCGCCCCTGCAAACCAGCGCCCGTAGACGCCTTTATCCGGGTCAAAGACCTTTTCGGCTGGCGTGAACCAATCGATCTGCTCGGCGGCCTTTCCCCAAAACGCCTCGGGGTCGGCCTGCCAGCTTGCATATGCGTCTGTGTAGCTCATGACATCACATAGTTCAGGCCGAGGCGACCGCCATCGACATAGATCGTTTCACCAGTGACATAACTGGCCTTTTTGGAACACAGGAACGCCACCACATCGCCGATCTCGCGCGCGGTGCCTGCGCGGCCCATCGGCGTGCGCGACATCGCCATCTTGAAGGCTTCGGGGTTGGCATTCACACCAGCCATCATCTCGGTATCAATCGAGCCGGGACCAACCGCATTGACACGAATGTTTTTCGGAGCCAGCGCCAGTGCAGCAACCTTGGTCAGCTGCATTACCCCGCCTTTCGAGGCGCAATAGGCCGGGATCGCAGGGATCGCGACCTGCGCGTTGATCGACGACATGTTCACAATCGCACCTTCGATGCCTTTCTCGACCATCGTGTTCGCAACCCGCTGCATCGCCACAAACACGCCACGCAGGTTGATATCCATCACCTGGTCGTAGGCGGCCAGATCATAGTCCAGGAAATTCCCCGGCATCGCGACACCCGCGTTGTTCACCAACGCCGCGACCGGGCCATGCTCGGCCTCAACCGTGTCGAACATCGCGCTGATGGCGTCCACATCGCCCATGTCGCAGACCATTCCTACCCCGCCAACGGTCGCGGCGGCTTCGCGCACGCTGTCCTGAATGTCGACCAGAATGACCTTGTAGCCATCCTCGCTCAGCGCCTCGGCGCAGGCCAGCCCAATGCCCTGCGCGGCCCCGGTTACAACTGCTATAGGAGTGTCAGCCATCTGCGTTTACCCTTCAAATCCGTAATCTCGCTTTGCCTGTTCGGCTGTGATGAACCCGGCGGCCAAGTCGCCTGCCACCGCATCACGATCCCTTTGCTCGGGTGCGCCATAACCACCGCCGCCCGGCAGACTGAGTCTCAGCCGCTGGCCGTTCTTGACCAGTTGCCGACCCTTCGAGCGCAGCTTTGTCCCATCGGACAGTTCGACTGCCCCTGCACCACCGGCCAGCCCGCCATTCCGCCCGCGCGCTGGGTTGACTACCCGGTCGAACATGGCGTTGAAGTAGAAATCATAACCTTCGCGCGGTTCGATCTCGATGGTCTGACCCAGACCGCCGCGCAAAGCCCCAGCTCCACCTGAGCCGTCGCGCAGGTCCTTGCGCCAGACAGTGATTGGCCCGACATGTTCGGTCGCCTCGACGCTCATGGTTGATACGCCGGAGGGGAAGGCCGTGGCGCTCAGCCCGTCAAAGGCCGGGCGCGCACCGGTGCCGCCCGAGTTGAACATCAGCACCTCGCGGTTTGGCAGGCCGCTTTCGGGGTTCGAGGCCCGCGCAGAAATCTGAATGTTCCACAGAGCGCTCGCACCTTCGGCCGGAACTGTGTCGGGCATCGCCTTGTGCAACGCGCCCAGAACCACATCCGGCACCAAATGGCCCATGACGTGGCGCACCGAAACTGGCGCGGGACGTTTGGCCGCTAAGATGCAGCCCGCTGGCGCGGTGATCTGAAACGGCTCAAGCGAGCCTGTGTTGTTCGGCACCTCGGGTGCAATTACACATTTTAGTGCGTAACAGGCATAGGCGCGGGTATAGACCTCGGGGCAGTTCACGCCGAACCGGCTCATCCCCGATGTGCCCGCGAAATCCGCCAGCAGTTGATCGCCATCGACGCTAAGCGTCACCTCCATATGCACCGGGGCGTCATAGCCGTCGACTTGCATCGTCTCGTGATAGGTGCCCGAGGGCACTTTGGCGATCGCCTCCAGCGTCGCCTTACGGCTTGTCTCGATGACGAAATCCGACAGGGATTGCAGGTCGTCAATATCGAACTCATCCATCATCGCCTGAAGGCGGCGGTCACCAGCCTCGTTACAGGCGGCCAGCGAGTACATATCGCCCACAGTCTGATCCGGGGTCCGCACATTGGCGCGGATCATTTCAATCAGCAGAGGTTGAACCTGACCACGTTCGGCGAATTTGGTGATGGGGATCAGTAGACCCTCTTCGAAAACCTCATTGCCGTCCGGGCCAAATCCGCGCCCGCCAATGTCCACCACATGCGCGGTGCATGCGAAATACCCAATATGCGCGCCCTTGCGGAACACCGGAGTGACAACGGTGATGTCATGCAGGTGCCCGGTGCCCAGCCAAGGATCGTTGGTGATGAAGACATCGCCGTCGAACGTGTTCTGTGGCCCGATTTGAGCAGTAAAATGCGTGACGCTTTCTGCCATCGCATTCACGTGGCCCGGAGTTCCGGTCACAGCCTGCGCGATCATCCGGCCCTCGCGGTCGAACAGACCCGCCGACAGGTCGCCCGCCTCGCGGACGGAAGTTGAAAAGGCCGTACGGATAAGTGTTGTGGCCTGTTCCTCCACAACCGCTATCAGGCGGTTCCACATGATCTGATGATCGATATCTGACGCACCCATGGCTTAAACCTCCTTCGCCAGCAACAGCAAACTTCCATCGCCCTGCCCAACCGCGCGATAGCCCGAGGTAACGACGGTCGACGTTTCGGATTCGACGATGATCGCAGGGCCTTCGACCGCCTTGCCCGGCGCCATGCTGGGCCGATCAACCTCGCGTGCTTCAACCGATTTGCGCAGGGCGGCATCGAAGAACTCGCGCGTCCGCGCGACATCCGCGTCCGACCCACTGTTGTGGCTGATAACAGGTTCGGCATCCGGCAAAACCGTGGAGACTGTCAAAAGCCAATTGGTGATCTCAACTGCCAACCCGTCGATGATCCGACCAAAGAGCGTACGGTAGGCGTCTTCGAACGCCTTAAGGATCAGCGAAACATCACTGTCTTCAAATTGCTTGTGCGGCAGCACCACGGGAATTTCCCATCCCTGACCAAAATAGCGCATTTGAGCGGTCAGACGGATTTCGGTCTCTGCACCCTTGGCACCTTCGTCGACGAAGGCGCGCGCCTCAGCTTCCATCTCGATCAACGCAGCGTTCACCGCGCCAGCGTCGAAATCGTCCAGTCGCTGGAACAGCCCGCGTGTCGCCTCAAAGCTAAACGGCGCTTTCAGGAACCCGATGGCCGAGCCTACACCCGCACCCGGAGGGATGATCAGCGCCTTGATCCCAAGCTTTTCGCATTGGCGACAGGCGTGCAGCGGCGCACCGCCACCAAAGGCGATCATGGTAAAATGCTCGATGTCGCGCCCGTTCTCGACCGTATGAACTCGCGCTGCGTTGGCCATATTCTCATCCACCAGTTCAGTGATCCCAAAGGCGGCATCCCCGGCGGAGAGGTTAAGTTTGGTGGCGGCTTTTTCGGATTCCGCCGTGTGCAATGGGATAGCACCCCCGGCAAAATTGTCCGGATCCAGACGGCCCAGAAGCAGGTTCGCGTCCGTCACTGTCGGCTCGGTCCCGCCACGCCCATAACAGGCTGGTCCAGGTTCCGACGCCGCTGAGCGGGGCCCAACCTGCAAACGGCCCATGCTATCGACCGAGGCAATCGAACCGCCGCCCGCCCCGATTTCGACCATCTCGACAACGGGTGTCGACACGGTCATGCCCGAGCCTTTTTTGAACCGGTAGGTCCGCGCAACTTCGAAGGTATTGGCTGTCTTGGGCGCGCCGTCTTCGATCAGGCAAATCTTGGCGGTGGTTCCGCCCATGTCAAAGCTGAGTACTTTGTCCAGACCATGTGCCCGCGCAAAATCAGCTGCGAAGATCGCCCCACCAGCCGGGCCGGATTCCAGCAAGCGCACAGGCTGTTCCGCAGCGGTTTCGACCGAGATCAGACCGCCGCCAGAATGCAGCATAAACACAGGCGCCGTCACTCCGGTGTCGCGCAAGCGCGCCACCAGACGGCCCAAGTAGTCGGCGACCTGCGGTTGCACATAGGCATTGGCGATTACCGTGTTGAAACGTGGCAGTTCCCGCATCTGCGGCGAGATCACCGAAGACAACGAAATCGACAGGTCTGGCATCGCCTTGCGCAGCGCCTCGCCCATGGCCACCTCGTGCGCGTCATTGGCATAGGCATGGATCAGGCCGATGGCGACCGCTTCGAACCCACCTGCCTTGATCCTATCGACCATCGCGTTGACCTCGGACAGGTCCAACGCCAGCAGCACCTCTCCGTCCGGCCCCATGCGTTCGTTCAGCGTAAAGCGGTCCTGACGCGGCACCAGAGGTTTCGGCAGGTTGAGGTTCAGGTCATATTGCTCAAACCGGTTTTCCGAGCGCATCTCGACCACGTCTCGGAACCCTTCGGTGGTGATAAATGCAGTTCTTGCACCGCGCCGTTCGATCAGCGAATTGGTCACTAGAGTGGTGCCGTGGATAACCTGACCGATGTCACCCAATGCGACACCCGCCTGATCCGCAGCCTTGACGATCCCGTCCAGAATGGCCTGTTCGGGCTGAATGTAGTTGGTCAGAACTTTGCAGGTGGACAAACCGCTAGGATGTTGCAGCGCTACATCCGTAAAGGTTCCACCAATGTCAACGCCGACGCGTATTTTTGAATTGCTCATGGGTCTCTAAAGGCTCTTGAGGACTTGGTTGGCCGTGAAAGCCGTTTGGTAAAGGCGGGACATGATCGGGGCCGATGGCACGGTCGACAATTCGGTCATGGGAAGTGGAAGGTCCTTGGGGTCCATGCCCGAAATCAGTTTGGCCATGCATTCGCCAAATATCGTCCCGGTGGTGATGCCACGCCCGTTGTAACCGATCGGAGTAAGTAGATTGGGCGCCAACTGATAGATACGAGGCAGGTGATCCGGGGTCATGGCTATTTTCCCATGCCACGCTTCCTCGAACTCTACGGGGCCGAGTTCTGGATAGAGGCGCGAAAGCTGTTTCTTGGCCCAACGGTGCGACAATCCTCGACCGACTGACCCGACGACCGCACCCATGGAGCCGATCACAAGGCGGTCATGTGCATCGCGCCGTATGCTGAACATAATCTGACCTGTGTCCCAGATACCCTGACGACCAGGTAAGATGTGCGACATATCCGCGGCCAGAGGCTTCGTGGCCAGCTGAAAATAGCGGATCATAGTGAACACGCGATTCAAGCCCGGCCAAAGCGTATCGCTGTAGGCATTGGTACCCAGCACAACGTACTTGGCCTTGACCGCTCCTCTATCGGTTTCGACAACCCATTTTCCACCGTCTCGCCGAAGGTTGGTTGCGCGCACACCCGTGCTGATTTCGGCGCCCGCGCCCTTTGCGGCACGCGCAAGACCCCGGCAGTAACCCATCGGGTTTATGGTGCCTGCTCGGTGGTCCAACAGGCCACCAAAAAACACGCGAGTCCCTGTTTTCGCCACCATTTCTTTTTCGGATAGCAAATCGACTGGTTCGCCCAGACGTGCCCATTCCGCATGGCGCGCCTTCAAATCTTCGAAGCCAGACGGTGCATGCGCTGCGTGAATGGTTCCAGTTTTGGTAACCTCGCAGCGGATCTGGTGCTTTTCGACCAGATCAAAGACTTGCGCGGGTCCCTCTCCAAACCGCTTTACAAAGCGAGGCCCGTAAGTGTCACCCAGCTTTTTCCGGACCGCAGCTGGCGGGTGCCAAACCCCTGCATTGACCAGACCCACATTGCGCCCTGAGCCACCAAACCCGATATGCTTGGCTTCAAGCACGTGGGCACCCAATCCCCGCTCTGCACAATAAAGCGCGGTCGACAAACCGGTGAACCCACCACCAACAATGGCGACGTCCGTTTCCGCGTCGCCTGTCAATGGGTTCCGAATGTCCGGCTCTTCAGCTGACATATGCCAAAGGGAGATCGGGCTGTCTGTATTCATGCGCGGGCACCCTCTTTATTGAACTGAAGAAAACGCCAGACAAACTGACGATTCCTGTTAACTCAAGTTGCAACGATCTTCTCAATGTGTCAATATACGAAAAATGTGTTTTATATAGCGGAACAAATGATCATGGCAAAGCTCAAAATAACTGCCGCCCAAATGGTGCAGGACTCTCGGGACCGTATTGAGGAAATCGAAACAGCGGACCTGATTGAAATGCTCAGCGATCCCAATGTTATTGTTGTAGACATCCGTGATGTACGCGAGCGTCAACGTAACGGCTTCATTCCAGGAAGTTTCCACGCCCCGCGCGGGATGATCGAATTTTGGGTCGACCCCGACAGCCCATATCACAAGGACATTTTTGCGCAGGAGGGCAAGAAATACGTCTTCCATTGCGCTTCAGGCTGGCGCTCGGCTCTTACCGTAGCCACGTTGCAAGACATGGGTTTTGAAGCCGCACATCTGAAGGACGGCTTCGGGTCTTGGGAGAAATCCGGCGGACCCGTCGAGAAAAAGGATTGAGTTTAAATCGGAAGCTGCGCCTCAGAGTTGGCGCAGTTTCTGGGTTACGCCTTCCGCAGCGTGGTGTACCAACATTCCCAACCGTTCTTCGCCACCGTCGCTCATGTTGATATCGGGCAGCGAGATTCCAAGCGCTGCGATTGCCTCACCGTCGGGCAGCAGTATAGGCGCTCCAAAGCTCAGAATGCGATCTCGGAATTCTCCGCGATCATAGGCAAACCCCCGCTTGAGCGTTTCCTCTACATCTGCGGTGACTTCCTCCAGCGTCGTCAGGGTTTTATCGGTGTATCTGGCCAGTTGACCATCCAGCTTGTCGCGTAGCTGATCGAAATTGCTCGACAGGATAGCCTTGCCTGTACCAACACAATGAATGGGTGCGCTGCCGCCAACCGGGTTCCAAGACCGGATTGGCTTCAGGCTTTCAACCTTGTCAATGTAGATGACGCTCAAACCCTCTGGCACCGCGAGGTAAATCGCTTCGCCCGTCTCCTGGCTAAGATATGCCATCTCGGGCGCGGCGACCGCCCGCAAGTTCAAGTTTTCAACCGAACTGCGCCCAACCTGCCAGGTTTTAAGGGTTGCAGCATAGGTTTTGTCGTCCAGATGCTTGACATACCCAAGCGTGATTAACGTCTGCAAAAGGCGGAACGTGTTTGATTTCGTCAATTCCAGTTCCCGAGACAACTCGGTGACACCTTTGCTGCCCTGATGAGCTGCGAGATTCTCCAGAATGGCCAGCCCCTTAGACAGGGTGGAATCCACTTTTGGGGCTTTTGGTGTTTCGTTCACTGCTCGTCCTTTCCTCGCAACTTGTTCTGTATAGCAGAACGCGAAACAGCTTCAAATGCAGGCTGGTCATGAACCGTCAGCTCGGGCACCTCACCGTCAAAGAGGCGTAGGTCCAACATTGCCGAATGCGACGCAGGGCTCTGCGTCAGGCTCGATGTGCGCATGTCATGGGTCAAGGCGTTTGGATTGCCGTGCCGGTCCCGCTGCTGCGGGGCTTTGTAGTCCGGGTCGTACCAGGCACCCGTCCACAGAAAGACGCAGCCTTTCAGGATATCCGGCGTGACGCGCGCTCCGGCCAGACACCGCCCGCGATCATTGAACAGCTCAACGACATCACCATCATCGATCCCTCGGTCCGCCGCGTCTTCCGGATGGACTAGAACCGGTTCCCGCCCATGCACCTTCAGGCTGAGACTATAATCCCCATTATCCAGTTGCGAATGCAGTCGGGTGCCCGGCTGGCCCGAAAGAAGATACAGCGGTTGCGTGCCCGCAGCAGTATCGCGTGGCTCGAACCAGGTCGGATGCCCGCGACAATCGTCCAACTGAAAACTTGCAATTCTGTCAGAGAATATCTCAATTCGGCCACTAGGTGTTGGCAGCGGGTTGGCATCCGGATCCTGCCGAAACTCCGCCAAGAATACCTGCGTTGGGGACGGGTCGCGTAGTTCTACGACATCACCAGTGATAAAAGCTTCCCAATTCGGCAGACGCTCGCCACTTGCCAAAGCAGCCTCTTGTGTCTGACCCCATATGCGGCGTAACCAGCCCTCTTGATCCAGCCCGTCAGTGAACAAATCCGCGTTGCCCATTCGCCTGGAGAGTTCAGCGTACAGCTCAAACTCGATCCGTGCCTCCTCGCGCGGCTCAGCGCTGGCAGGCATAGGCACCAATGCGTTGTCTGATTTGCCCCCACCGAAATCCGTGCGCTCTTGCGGCGCGGCCACCGGTAGAACGATATCGGCGTGCCGCGCCGTCGCGGTCCAGTTCAGTTCGTTTACGATCACTGCTTCAGGGGTTTGAAACGCATTGTGAAGGCGCCGCAGATCCTGATGGTGGTGAAAAGGATTTCCTCCGGCCCACCAGACCATCCGAATGTCAGGAAACACACGGCTTTCACCGTTGTACTGATATTTGCCACCCGGGTTCAGAAGCATGTCTGAAATCATCGCCACCGGAATGAAATCAGAAATCGGATTCTTACCCTGTGGCAAGGCACCCCAGCGAAACGGTCGTTCGATATTACCGATATTGGCGTTCACGCCATAGCCGACGGTATATCCGCCACCGGGTAGTCCGATTTGTCCGAGCATCGCTGCCAGAGTGACCGTCATCCACAACGGCTGTTCACCGTAGTCCGCCCGCTGAAGCGCTGCAGCGCAAGTTATCATTGTTCGCCCGGCAGCCATTTCCCGCGCCAAGGTTGCAATGCGTTTGGCAGAAACGCCCGAGATCGACGCCGCCCAATCTACTGATTTGACGATCCCGTCGTCATCGCCGCACAGGTAAGCCGCAAATTTGTCAAACCCGACAGTGTAGCGATCAAGGAACTCACGGTCATGTAAGCCTTCGGTCAGCAACGTATGCGCCAGCCCCATCATCACAGTAGTATCCGTGCCGGGTTTGGGCGGCAGCCACTCTGCGTTGATCTCGTCTGCGGCGTCCGTTCTCAACGGGCTGAAATTCACGAACTTCACACCCGCTTCGGCACAGGCCTTCAGGTTGTCCATCATCCGGTGCCGCGCCACACCGCCGTCACTGACCTGCGTGTTTCGCGTAGCCATGCCGCCGAACATCACCACAAGATCTGTGTGTTTCGCGACCACCTGCCAACGGGTCGCCTGCGCGACATGTGTTCTGAACGGCCCGACAATATGCGGCATCAGCACCAAAGCGGCATTGTAGCTGTAGTTGCCCTCCGAGCGCACAAACCCGCCCTGCCCGTTCAAGAAACGCTTGAGCTGGCTCTGGGCATGATGAAAGCGGCCCGCGCTGGACCAACCATAGGAGCCGCCGAAGATCGCCTCGTTGCCGTGGGTCTTGCGCACACGGGTCAGCTCGGCGGCGATCAGGTCCAGCGCATCATCCCAGCTGACTTCGACAAAACTGTCGCGCCCGCGAACGCCTTCCCCGGTCAGCCAGCCGCGCCGCACAGCCGGGCGCAGCACACGGGCGCGGCCATTCAGGCTTGAAGCAACATTGAGATTGATGTCTGAGGGATTCGGGTCGTCAGGATGCGGGTGAACCGCGACCAGTTTGCCGCCTTTTGTTTCTGAAATACCAGCACCCCAATGGTTTCCGGTCAGGGTCCGGGTCGTCTCTGCGGTCACGTCTTTGTTCCGGTATGAAAAACTGTCTTTCCAAATATTGACACAAATTTGGCGACCTGTCATCATGCTGAACAGCATTAGAGGGCACAAAAGTGCAAGACATCCCATTTAATCTAGCAGACTGCCTTGTGCAGGATGGGCGTCCTGATCGTGTTGAGGGTCGGCATGTGAATATGCCGATCGAGCTTGGCTCGACAATGGTTTTTGACAGCTTTGCTGAATTCGACGCCGCGCGCGACGCGCGCTATGAAAGCGGTACACTCTATTATGGGCGCTATGGCAATGCCGCGACCTATAAGCTTGAGCAGATGCTGGCAAAGCTTGAAGGCGCCGAGGCGATCACGCTGACATCCTCAGGCGTGGCCGCCATCACAACGACCCTAATGGCGCTGACCCGCCCAGGCTGCCACGTTCTGGTCGCTGACAACGTCTATGGCAACACGCGTGGGTTTTGCGACGGGCTGCTGACCCAGCAAGGGGTCGAGGTCGAGTATTTCGACCCGATGATGGGCGGCACGATCAGCGATCTGATCCGCTCGGGAACCGCTGCTATTATGTTTGAAAGCCCCGGCTCCGGTACTTTCGAGATGCCCGATATCCGGGCCATCGCAGCAGCGGCAAAATCCGCGAATGTGCCCACGATCCTCGACAACACATGGGGGACGCCCGTCTTCAGCCAACCATTGTCATGGGGCGTCGATATCGTTGTCTACTCGGGTAGCAAATACATCTCGGGCCACTCGGACTGTATGCTGGGGATCACCGCCGGCAACGCCGCTTATGCCAAGATTATTCGCAAGGCAGTCATGCAGGTCGGGGATAAAACCGGCGGCCAGGAAATCCTGCTTGCCCTGCGCGGACTCAGAACGCTGAAGCTGCGGATGGAGTATTTCGATAAAGCCGGTCGCGAAATGGCACAGTGGTTTGCGGACCAGCCGCGGGTGAAAACCGTTCTGCACCCAGCGCTGCCCTCTTGCCCCGGTCATGAAAACTGGACGCGAGATTTTACTGGCGCCGCGGGGCTGTTTGGCGTCGTCTTCCACACCACGAGCGAAAGCGCCGTGCATCGCTTTGTCGACGCGCTGCACCATTTCGGAATAGGGGTCAGTTGGGGCGGATATGAAAGCCTCGCCCTGCCGGTCACGCCTTTGCGCACAGCGACCGAATGGTCGGAAACCGGCCAGCTTGTCCGTTTCAATATCGGATTGGAGGACCTTGACAATCTGAAAGCAGACGTCGTCAACGCCCTCCCCCTGCTTGATCAGTAAGGATTTGAGAATGCTCAACAAGATCGACCATTTTGCCATCGGCGCAGACACTCTGGCCGAAGGCGTTGCGGCCATGAAGGACGCGCTGGGTGTCGAAGTGCCTCAAGGCTCAAAACACGATGCGATGAGCACGCATAACTGCGTCATGCAGGCGGGGAACGAGAGCTTCTTTGAACTGATCGCAATCGACCCCGATGCCCCGGATCCGGGCCGGGTGCGCTGGTTCACTCTGGATGATCCCGCCACGCAAGACCGGCTGAATGCGCGCCCACGGGCGCTGTGCTGGGTGGTGAACACCGATGATCTGGATGCTGTTATCGCCGCCAGCCCGGTTGATCTGGGTGAAGTTGTCCATTTCCAGCGCGGTGACCGGACCTGGCGTCTGACCGTGCCAAAAGACGGACATCTGCCGGAGAACGGCCTGCTTCCGGCATTCATCGAATGGTCCCCCGGTCCGCACCCGTCAACGGGGCAGCAGAACCTGGGCGTGACGCTTGCAAAGGTGCAGGTACAGACGCCGGATGCCGCGCGTTTGAAGGACATTTTTGAAACACTTCAAATCTCGCATTTGGCCGAGATTTCCGAAGGCCCCACCGCGCTTTCCTTTGTTCTGGAAAGCCCAAACGGAACGGTAACGCTCGACTAAACAAGAGGTGCTCTATGACGATCCCATCGGTCAATCTGTCGCAAAAACCGGAAGTTACCGGTTTCTTTGATCCGGGGTCCAACACGATCACCTATGTCGTGCGCGACCCTGACTCGACGGCCTGTGCCATTGTCGATCCGGTGATGGAGTTTGACCTTGCGGCCGGTCGCCTAACCTTTGAAAGCGCCGATCAGGTCATTGCTTACATTCGCGAGAACGATCTGACCCTTGAATGGATCATCGAAACACACGTCCATGCCGACCACCTGTCAGCCGCGCCTTACCTGCAGCAGGGGTTGGGCGGCGAGATCGGCATAGGCGAGCATGTACAGACCGTTCAGGACACGTTTGGCAAGATCTTCAACGAAGGGACAGAGTTTAAGCGCGACGGCTCGCAGTTTGATGCGCTTTTTGCGGATGGCGGGGCGTATCAGCTGGGCGGTATGTCCTGCTTTGCGCTGCACACACCGGGTCACACACCGGCCTGCATGGTCCATGTAATCGGTAACGCCGTTTTTGTCGGAGACACATTATTCATGCCGGACGGAGGGTCAGCGCGCGCCGATTTCCCCGGCGGCGATGCCGGGCAGCTTTACGACTCGATCCAGCGGGTTCTTTCGCTGCCCGACGAGATGCGGCTTTTCATCTGCCATGATTACGGCCCCGGAGGGCGAGCGATTGCGTGGGAAACCACCATTGGCGAGCAGAAGGCCAAGAACATCCATGTTGGCGGCGGCAAATCGCGAGAAGAATTCATCAAGTTCCGCACGGAACGCGACGCGCAGCTGGCCGTTCCAAAACTCATCCTGCCCTCGCTTCAGGTGAACATGCGGGCCGGTGAGGTGCCCGAGGACAAAGATGGGAACATGATGCTCAAGACACCTATCAATAAATTATAAGCAACTGAACATGCAAAGAACAAACCGCCCATCTGTTTCAAGATGGGCGGTTTTGCAGACGCGGTGAAGGAAGACGGGGAGATTACCGCTCTGCAACTTTCATGCGCCGCTTGAGGTATTCTCCGTATTGGCCAAGGCCGAACAGGAACACCCAGTAGATCGCGGCGACAAAGGCCAATACCTCGATATAATAAGGCGCCCATTCGCCCGTTCCGAAGGCCGCATTGGCCGAGGCGAGCACATCAAAGAACCCGATGATGATCACGATCGCAGTTTCCTTGAAGGTCACAACAACGTTGTTGACCGTTGCCGGCAGCGCGTGACGGAACACCTGCGGCAGAACAATGCGCCCCAAAATCTGCCAATATGTCAGACCCAGCGCCTTGCCCGCTTCGAACTGACCCTTGGGGATGGCCTGAAACCCACCGCGTAACACTTCCGCCTGATAGCAGGCGAAGAACAGGCCAAACGCAATAATCACGCGCCAGATTTTATCCCCTTCCAGCCAACTTGGCAGCAGGATCGGGATGACTACCGCGGCTGTGAAAAGTGTCGTCAGCAGCGGCAGAGAGCGGATAATGTCGATCACCAACGAGGCAAAGCCGCGCACAACGGGCATCTCGGACCTGCGCATCAGCGCAAGGCCCAGCCCCATTGGCATCCCGATCAGAACAACACTTGAGAACAGAAACAGCGTCAGCGCCAGACCGCCCCATTGATCCGTGGTGACCTGCGGCAAGCCCAGCAGACTGCCCTCCATCAGCAGGTAGTAGATGGCGAAACCCACTATCCAAATGGTCGACAGGCGCTTGGCCGTCCAGGTCCAGGGAAAGCACGAGATAATAACCGTGCCAACAATCGACAAACAAGCTAACGCTGAACGCCAGTGTTCATCATACGGATAAAGACCAAACAGGATCAGCCGATGCCGGGCGTCGATAACCGACCAGCACGCACCGCCATGGCCGCATTCTTCGACATTGTCTGCGCTCCACACCGCGTGGAAGACCCCCCAGCTGAGCGCTTGCCAGACCAACCAAGCGAGGCCCGCAAATACAACAACTGTGATGACCGAATCCGTCGGCGTGGCGAACGAACGGCGGCGGATTTTCTCCCAGTCGAAATTATTGGTAACTACCGCGTCAGCCATATCAATGCGCCTTCAGTTTGAGGCTTTCGTTCAGCCAGTTGATGAACTGAGCAATCGAGAAATTGACCAGCAGGAACGCGCCCATGAGGATAGCAATCAGTTCCAGTGTCTGCCCGGACTGCGTGATTGAGGTAGAGACGATGTAGAACAGGTCAGAGAACCCGATGGCGACACCGATGGTTGTGGCTTTCATGATGAAAATCCACTGGTTTCCAAGCGGCGGTATAATCGTCCGCAGCGCCATGGGCATCTTGATCCGCGCCCAGATCGCACGCTGGGTTAGCCCCAGCGCCTCACCGGCCTCAATTAGCCCCTTGGGCACTTCGGCAAGGCCACCACGTACAACCTCAGCGATATAGGCAGAGCCATATAGCGTAATGGCGATGATCATCACCAGTAGTTCGGGTGAAATCGTCAAACCGCCCTCAAACCGCAGGCCCTTGAGCGCGGGCCAGGAGATTGCCCCCTCACCCGCCGGAACTGTCAGGCCGGTTGCGATAAGAACCATGAAAAAGCCAAGACCGATCAGCGCCAGCGCAATTTTGGCAAGGCTGATCTTCATCCTCGACAGAAAAAATGCCGCCGCGATCAGGACCAATACCATGACAAGAACGACGGTCAGAGACACGTTCAGCAGCGGGATCATCAACCCGCGGTTTGACAGGAAAATCGCTTCGCACAGATTCATCGCCTGCCTTGGTCCCGGCAGGTGGATCACAACGGCGTACCAAAAGATGCCCTGCAGGATCAGCGGAATGTTCCGGAATGTTTGGATATAGACTGTCGCAGCGGTTTTCAGCGCCGGGTTCCGCGCGTCGCGAAACGTCCCGATGAGAAACCCAAAGACAGTGGAAAGCACAATCGTCAGAAAGCCTAAGAAAACAGTGTTCAGGAACCCGATCGTCAGGGTCCGAGCATAGCTGTCATTGATATCCCGGTCTATCAGCGAAAACGAATAGGACCAACCGGTAGACCGCTCGAGGAACCCAAAACCACTTGCCAGCCCCAAAGCATTCAGATTGATCTTGGCACTTTGGATGGCGCTGATGACGACCAGCGCAGAAAACACGATCAGTGCGCTTTGGATGATCAATTTGCGCCTGTTGGCGCGCGCCTTCAGTTCGGATGCGTCCATGGCTTTTAATCTTCTGATTTTTGGGGGGGAATGCGGGGCCGCAATACCACGCGGCCCCGTGTCTAAGTTACCTCTTAGTCAAGCTGTGGAGCATACAGAACACCGCCGTGGCTCCAGAGATTGTTCAGACCGCGTTCCAGCCTATACGGGCTGTTGTCACCAAGGTTTCGGTGGTAAATCTCACCATAGTTACCGACGGCTGCGATCATCTCTTTCGCCCATGTGTCACGGATGCCTAGACGCTCACCCATGCCCGGCTCCGCACCCAGCAGACGCGCAATTTTGGGGTTCGGCGGGTTTAATGCCATTTCTTCGACATTCTCCGATGTAATGCCTTCTTCTTCGGCAATCAGCAGAGCGGCCAGCATCCAGTTGGTAAAGTCGACAAAGTCCTCGTCGCCCTGACGCATCGCGGCTGAGATCGGTTCATTCGAAAGTTGATCGTTTAAGATCACGTGCGCATCTGGATTTTCAATCTCGGTGGCGCGCAGAACGGCCAGGAACGGGCCCCAGGCGACGAAGCTATCGCATCTGTTGGCCAGATAAGCCGCGCGTAGTTCCGATGCTTTTTCGTAGCTCACCATCGTGTGCTCTACTCCAAGGCTCTCAAGGTAGTTAGCAGCGATGCGCTCAATAGTCGTACCCGCCTCAACACAAATCGTACCGCCTTCCAAGTCTTTGGCTTCGGTGATGCCCAAATTTCCATGCGCCATGAATTGCGCACCGCCAAAGAAGTATGGGATCGAGAATTGCAGCCCAAGTTCAGTGTCGCGACCCATAGTCCAGCCGGTTGCCTTTATAATGATATCAACATCACCCGATTGCAGCGCAGGGAAACGCTGAGCCCAACTCAAAGGAACAATCTGCGCCTTGCCAGGATCACCCAGCAGCGCGGTGGTCATCGCTCGGCAAAGGTCAATGTCCAAGCCTTTCCACTCATTTTTGTCATTCACTTCGACAAAACCAAAATATGAGCCGTTGTGACCTGAGCAAAGCATTTTGCCACGCTCCTGGATTGCTTTGATGGTCGGGCTTTCCGCAAGTGCCAAACTTGGGAAAGCGAACCCCGCGGCAACAGCTAAACTTGCCACTACACCTTTGACATGCATTTTTCTTCACTCCACTGTTGTTCTGTATTTCAGCACATACGTATTGATATAGAGAATGTACAACTTGTCGCAACGAGTCAACAGTCTCGACTGTGGAACCCTCCATTGGGGTCAGAGAGCAGAGAATTCTCGCTCAAATTCTGTGCATTTGGTTGGTATTCATTTCTTAGCTTGCTTCGAGTTACTGCAAGAAAAGCCAATCACGCTCGAAAAACAGCAAGTACTTCAGAATCCAGAATACTTCGCTAAAATAACGGGTTGAAGGACAGACAATTGAGGCAATTGCAAATCCAAACCCAATTTCACCGTTGTTTCGGCGCATAACCGGAGTACGGATACCCAAACACGATGCGTTCAGGTTCACCAAATGAACGCCAAGGCGGTTGAGTTCAATACAAGCTAAGACCGATGCTGATCTTACCCAAATTCATCGCTAGCTCGACAGACGACGGTGGAGCGAAATTACAGTTATTGCTCAACATAAATTGGCGGTCGACTTAAGTGGGGGCCTTTATCGAGCTCAACTTTGTGAAGGTGCACCCCCCTTTATGCGCCGTTCTCGGTTCGCAAAAAACGCGCTGAGAAGCATTCAACTTTTCAGTCCAAGTCCCAATAGGTCAATGTTTCAGCAGAGGAGGCTTTAGAACTGATCGGCATTAAGACAGCAGCATCTGAACTCTGGAATCGAGGTCTTGTTGCATGCGTTCGCCACTCCAACCAGCGCGCCCTCGGAACATGTAGCCTTGCCTCAGGTCATAAAGAAGCGCGGCCCGTTCACGAGACGGAAAATCTGCGGGCAAGGTCCCCTTTTCGATCTCCCGGTCGAACCGAGCGGCAAGGCGTTTCTCGGTATCTTCAATCGCCGCCTCAATGCGTTCGGCCACGCCTTCGACCTGCCCGACCGTCGTGACCACGCTTGAGGCCAAAAAGCACCCTTTCGCGCCGCTTTCATGCTCAGTGGCATAGTGCACCACTTCGGACAGAAACCCCTTGATGGCTTTAGTAATATCTTCCTCGGTCTCGAAGGCCACCACGGGGGCGCAGCCATCCACGTCGGCGTAGAGGTCGATGGTTTTGAGATACAGCTCTCGCTTATCACCAAAGGCCGCATAAAGGCTTGGCCCAGTGATCCCCATCGCCTGCGTCAGATCACGCAGAGACGCCCCGTCATAACCCTTGGTCCAGAAGACCGACATCGCCTGCATAAGGGCTTCGTCATAGTCGAAGTTTCTCGGTCGACCAATTTTTTTTGTAACGGTCAATATATAATTCCTTGACTCTCGCGTTGCTGCGATAATTATGTATCAATCAATATATAACAAGAAAGGCTCCTCATGACCAGCCCTAAACCTGCCGTCGGAAAGGCATTTCCGACGATCAATATACCTGTGCTTGGCGGTAACACTCGAAGCCTGTCCGCACCCCGGGACGGGTACGACTGGATGTTGACCGTCGTCTATCGCGGCAAACACTGCCCGCTTTGCACGATCTACTTGAGAGAATTGAACAGCGCGCTCCCTGACCTGAACGATTTAGGTGTCGATGTGCTGGTGGTCTCAGCCGATAGCGCAGAGCGTGCCACGGCACAAATGCAAGATGTCTCACCGGTATTCGATGTTGGCTATGGCCTGAGCGTTGCGCAGATGCAGGCGCTGGGTCTGTACATCTCTGGCCCGCGCAACGGTATGGATGTCGAGGGGCCATTTGCCGAGCCCGGTCTGTTCGTCATCAACGGTCAAGGCGTATTGCAAATCGTCGACATCTCGAACGTCCCCTTTGCCCGACCCAGCCTGACCAGCCTTGTGATGGGTATCCGATTCCTGCGGGGGTTGTCGGGCGACTTCCCAGTCAACGGCAGCCACGCCTGAAGGAGAACTGAAATGGCAGACAGAACAGAAACAGGCGTGCGCGCCGCGGTTGAGGACCTGATGAATGTCGCGATCCACGGCGATACCAGCGGTCTGGACCGCATCTATCACCAAGACATACAAATCCTGATGCTGGACATCAGCGGCGAATTGGCACGTTTTGACAAACCCAGCTTCATGGCTCTGATGGCCAGCTCGGTCAAAGACACAAACCCGGATGATCACAAATGGGCCCGGTTCAACGCTGTTGAAGCCAATGGAGACCAAGGACATGTCCTGATCACCCGACGCGTGCCAATCGGCGATGCACGCAAAGCGCTTGAGCTCAGCATCGATCTGATTTTCGAAGACGACCGCTGGCAGGTCACGCGAGAGGTGATCTTCGCGCGCCCTGACCCAGATCCGATTTCCTGACACCTCCCCATCAAAAAAAAGGAACGCATTATGCGTATGATGACCCCCATTATGGCTGTCCTGCTATCGACCGGTGTCGTCGTTGCAGATGACACAGCCTCCAGCCTGAGCGCTGTTAACGACCAGTTCAACGCCTTCGCCGCCAATCACGACGCGCCTGGCCTGGTGTCGCTCTATTCCGAAGACACGCTTTGGATCGAACAGGGCAAACCTGTTCGTCAGGGTTTGGAAGGTCCTCGTGAGTTGTTCGAATTCGTCACCGCCAATAAAGGCGACGTCACCCACACGATTGACCACGTTTACGTCTCGGACGACGAGACCTTGGCGGTGATGATCGGGTTCGTTGAGGCAAAAATCGAAGCCGTCGGTATGGATGCAACAGGCACCTACCTGTTTGTCTTACGTCCGGAAGACGATGGTTGGGAAATCATTACCGACATGTGGCATCAGCATGCTCCTGAGGACAACTGAGACCTGAGGCACGAGCCATTCGCTTGATCAGGGAGGCACCTGCGTGGGTGCCTCCCAACAATTTCAATAGCGACTGGACAAATCAGCGCTGGACGTTGCCGGAATCCAGAACGGCGATGGCATCGACCTCGAACAACATTCCGTCGAGGGCAAGCCTTGGTACCGGCACTAACGTTTGCGTCGGCAGATGGCCTCCGAAGACCAACTTGAGTTGACGTGTTAACGCCGCCAATTTCGTCTGATCGTGATCAACAACGTAGGTAGTGAGTTTGACCACTTGCTCGGGACCCGCCCCGGCAGCCGCAAGCGCTATGGCAAGGTTCTGGTAGGCTTGGGCGACCTGCATCTCGAAATCAGGTGCGAGGTTGCCTTTTTGGTTCTCACCGCCTTGACCCGCAATGAAAACAAGACCGTTTGAAGTCATCGCGTGACTGTATCCGTTTGGCACAGGATCATAGAGCGACGACGGATTGATGGTTTGAATTTCACCGGCCAAACCCGGGTTGGTTGAAAATGTGAACATCGTAATGGCTCCAATGGCTTGGATAACGTTTCGCATAACTATTCTCCGATTATGCGGATCATTGGATATGAACCACGTCGAGATGGGTGAGTTTGTCTGGGTTTCGGACGATGTAGATTTCTTGAACCTTCTCCTCGTCGTCGAACGCAAAAGAGAGCGCCGCCGTTGTCGTTTTCCCGAGTTTTATCAAGGCACCGTGCATGCCGTTAAGATTGACAAGCACCCATTCGTGATCGACCCAGTATCGGTGCAGGTTAGAGGAGACGAAATTGCAGAGTGGCGTAGCGCCTTCAATCGCTTCGAGGATTGCCGGCACCTTGCCGCCGCCATCTGCGCTCAGACGAGCATCTGCGGCCAGCATCTGGGAAAGTTTGTCGATCCGACCTTCCGTAACGGCCGCCTTGAACGCCGTCAGGAAAGCCATCTGTCGCTCTGGGGATGCCTTGTGGCGAGTAACCGCTCGGCCGACGTTTCCACGCGCCCGAGATACCAGCTTTCTGCTGCTAACTTCAGAGGTTTCTAGTGTTTCCGCGACGGCGGCATGAGACATTTCGAAAATGTCGTGAAGCAGGAAAGCCGCACGCTCCTTCGGGGTTAACCGTTCAAGCATGATCAGAAAAGCCATCGAGAGACTGGATGTTAACTCCGCTTCCTTCTCTGCATCATTCTCGCTGGAAATCTGAATCGGTTCCGGCAGCCAGGCCCCCACGTAGTTCATGCGTGCCCGGTCGCCCGAGCGTCGCATGTCGAGGCAGCGCCGAGTGCAAGCGGTGACAAGCCAACCACTTGGATTCTCAATCGCCGCACGGTTCGTGCCCGCCCATTTGAGAAACGTGTCTTGCACCGCATCCTGAGCATCGCTTAGAGACCCCAGAATTCTGTAAGCGAGGCCCGACAGTCTTGGACGCATGCTTTCGAAAGCATCAAGTTCCGACTTTGTGAGTTCAGTGCTTTGATACATTTATCCGGTTCCACAGATTGATCATGGCGATTTCGGCAGTCAGCGCTCCGATCTCAGCGTCGGCAAAATGCCTGCTCAAACGTGCGCGCATGGCCGCAAGGTCTGATTTCAAGTGCAGGCTTGTCAAAGCCTCTGTCCATTCCAGCGCCGCTTTCTCTGCGTCGGTGAAATCACTCACCTGGTCCCAGGCAATTACCCTGTCCAGACGTTCGCTGGTCTCGCCGTTTTGCCGAGCCTCTTTCGTGTGCATTTTGATGCAGAAACCGCAGCGATTAATCTGAGATGCCCGAAGTTGAACGAGGTGGCGGACTTTCAGATCAAGGCCATGGTTGTCGAGCACCTGATGCACGCTGGCCATCGTCTGGAGTACGTCGGGGATCGTCTGTTCATATTGAGTCGTAGTTGAAGTACTCATCGTCACTTTCCTTTGTTTGACTATCCTATGCACTAGTGACGATTGTCGGTCGGCTTTTGTGACGCGCCCATCAGTGAATTTTCTTAGAGCTTTGTTCTAAAATGATTTTTTTGCATACAACTCGCTTGTAGCAATAAAGCGTAAATCTTTCTGTCATCGTGCCGACCCGAATTTTGCGCTTTCATTTCTGCCAGTTGGGCATGCGCATGAATCGGGTCGAAGAACAGTTCGTCGCCACCTTAGTGGAGTGTCATGCAATTAAGGAAAGGCATGGCAATGAAACTCGAAAACAAAACCATCATCATCACTGGTGCCAGCAGCGGGATCGGCGCTGCTGCAGCTTTTCTCTTTGCCAAGAGCGGAGCAAACGTTGTTCTGGGCGCGCGTCGTAAAGCTCAACTGGATGAGATTGTTGGGCAAATAAGGCAAGGCAACGGCAACGCTGTTTCGCTTGCGGGCGATGTCACGGACGAGGCTTACGCTTGTGCGCTCGTTGAATTGTCGGAAAAGAGTTTTGGTGGCTTAGACGGAGCATTCAACAACGCCGGCACCACTGGCGACATGGAGTCTATTCCAGATATGGGAAGTGACAACTGGCACAAAGTGATAGCTGTTAACCTGAACAGTGGTTTTTTTGCTGCAAAGTTTCAGGTTCCAGCGCTGCGCAAGAGAGGTGGTGGTTCTATTGTGTTTACGTCGTCATTTGTCGGGCACACTATTGGTCTTCCGGGAATGGGAGCCTACGCTGCTGCGAAGGCAGGCTTGATCGGCATGACACAAGTCCTGGCAGCTGAACATGGCTCCGAGGGCATCAGAGTCAATGCACTTCTTCCCGGTGGAACGATGACCCCTATGGCAGGTGAAGACGCCTCTTTCCATGAGGTTGTCAGGGGGCTTCATGCGCTCAAGCGCATGGCTGAACCCTCCGAAGTCGCCGCAGCAGCTCAGTTTCTTCTGTCGGACGGCGCCTCATTTGTTACCGGAAGTGCGATGCTTGTCGATGGGGGCAACTCCATCAGCAAGTTCTGAAGGCAAAGAGCAGACATTGGTTCGAGTTGAATCGATGTCTGATCAGTTCCAAGAGCCGACGTTCTGCAAAATCCGCACAATGACCGCTTGGCGGAAAAAGCTGCCGATAAGTCAGCTTGTTGGGAAGTGTGATGACGGCATATTCCAGACATTCGTTCATACGACGCCGTATGTCCGCTTACATTACCTTTCGAAACTTCCTGGCCATCTGCACGGCGGTGCCCTCGTCAAACCGTGGTCCGGCGATCAAGCAGAAAGTCAACTGCAATGTGGAACTGGGTTCAGTCGATTGTGCCCGGGAGAACCCTTCGGCAACAGAAGCTGGAAGAAACGCTCGGCAGAACTCTACTTCAACCGCATCCCGTAAGGACGCAACGGTAGCAGCTTCAAGAACCAGCTCATGAGCATAGCGCCCATCCCTCAGATCGCGCAGCGCACCGTCTCTCAGGACGCAGTCAGTGGTTAGCAGACCGCAGCGAGCTTTTCCGTTTTCACTCTTCGAAGACCCAAACCATGTGATTTCTTCGGACCAGAGCTCATGGCCTTCTTCACTATCAGGTTCTCGAGCCACAATGGCCATGTCCAGAACCCCAGAGGCGACTTTCGGCCGAAGTGATCTGCTTGGCTCAAGAACGATGCTCGGGGACACTCTTGGGAATTCGCGCTGAAAGATCGGCAACAGCTTTTGTAGCAAGGTTGGCGCATAATCGGTCGGCGCACCGAACTTGAGAGGCCCAGCCAATTCATCCTGCCGCAACTCCCCAAGCAGCTCATAGTTGAGCGACATCAGTCTCAGCCCCTTTGCCCTGAGCACCTCTCCGGCTGAAGTTAGTGAGATGCCTTGATTGCTGCGCTCCAGCACACGTTTTCCAAGAATTTCTTCGAGGCGTTTGATCTGCTGACTGATGGCCGCTGGGGTCTTGTTCAATTGTATGGCGGCAGGTTTGAAACCCTTTGCGTCGACCACAGTTAGAAATGTTTTGATGAGATCAAGATCAAGCGCAGGGGGCATGATTAAGTAAATCCGACATAAGATGTTAAGGTTGTTTCGTTTGCCTGATTTACTGAAATTAGCCACGCTTGGCGAGAAAAATCTGGAAGGAAGGGCATGCCTGAACAAATTGAACCTGTAGTAGATGTTTCGTCTCATGATCAACCTGGCCAAGCACTTGAACGTGCCGTCGAATTGGGGAGGCCAGGACAGAAGGTAATTTATGCTCGTGATTGGTGCCTTTTCAATCGATCGTTAGCTTCTGCTGCTTGGGCACTGTACGAGGGGGGTCTGGTTGATTTGGTGCAGAGACGTGTGCCCTCCGCGCGATACACGAAGTTCGAATACATTGCGATCAAGCGTTCAAGCGGCGTCCTGTGAAATTATTTTCCTTACTCACTTATTAAGATTGTTTTGTTTGATTTAACCACAAATCCTGACGCAATATGGAATAGTCCCAAGCTGCGAGGACCCTATGCTGGATCTACCCAACATCATTGACGAGAAGCGCGTGCGCGCCTATCGCCTGAACCGAACACGCGAGTTGCTGGCCCAGTTCAAGATGGATGCGGCGGTACTGTTCGATCCTCTCAATCTCCGCTACGCCACCGGTTGCCGCAACATGCAGGTCTGGACCTCGCATCACATGTCCCGATACGTTTTTGTGCCGATCGAGGGGCCTGTGGTTCTGTTCGATTATGGTGGTGCCAAGCACCTGTCCGACGATCTGGAGACAATCCAGGAAACACGCCCCGCGAAAAGCTGGGACTATTTCGGGTCGGGGCATCGTGCCGAGGAACACGCGAACAAATGGGCAGACGAGATTGTCGACCTGCTGCATCGGGCCTGCGGGCGCGGGGCGACGCTGGGTATCGACCGGGCTGACCTGTTGCCGATGCTCGCGCTTCAGCATCGCGGCATCAAGATGAAGGATGCAAAAGGCCCGATGGAAATGGCACGTTCCATCAAGTCGATGGACGAGGTCGCGATCATCAAGAACTCAATGCAAGTCTGCACAGATGCGATCGCCTATATGCGCAGCTTTGCCGAACCCGGCGTGACCGAGAACTTTCTTCTGGCCAAAATGAACGAATACAATATGCGCCACGGGGGCGAGTATCAGGAAACCCGGTTGTTAGCCTCGGGCCACCACACCAACCCGTGGTT
This sequence comes from Ruegeria sp. B11, assembly GCF_056539785.1. Classification (NCBI taxonomy): domain Bacteria; kingdom Pseudomonadati; phylum Pseudomonadota; class Alphaproteobacteria; order Rhodobacterales; family Roseobacteraceae; genus Ruegeria; species Ruegeria sp. B11. The sequence continues at coordinate 1,154,228 of NZ_JBQFVO010000001.1, forward strand.
CACCGAATCCACCGACAAAAAGATCGAAAACGGTGAGATGTTGGTGTTCGACAGCGATCTGATCGGGCCGGATGGCGTCTTTGCCGACCAGACCCGCGCCTTTGTCATTGGAGACCGCAAACCGACTGACGAACAGCGGGTGCTTTATGCGCATGCCTATGAGCAGATGGAGCACAACATGGCGTTGCTGCGTCCCGGCATGACCTTTGAAGAGTTCGGCGAGCTGAGCTGGAAGATGCACGACATCTATGTACCCAACCGCTATGCCGAAATGATCCACGGCATTGGCTTCGGCGTGGAGTACCCGGTAATCTATTACCCTGAAGACCACGAGACCTGGCAATATTCGGGCACCTTCCAGGAGGGTATGTGCGTCTGTGTCGAAAGCTATATCGGCCCGGTGGGCGGGGACGAGGGCGTGAAGCTGGAACAACCAGTACTGATCACCAAGAACGGCCCCGTGCCCCTGACAGATTGCCCGTTCGAGGACGACTACCTGTGAGCAGCTATGATTACGTCATTGTCGGCGCAGGCACGGCGGGCTGTGTGCTGGCGCATCGGCTTACCGAAGGCGGCACTTATTCGGTGCTGCTGTTGGAACATGGGGGCGATGATCGCAATTGGATTCTGCAAATGCCTGCCGGGCTACGATCAGCCTTCAAGCCGACCAGCAAATACAATTACTGGTTCAAGACTACGCCGCAAAAGCATCTAAACAACCGCGAGATCGACCAGCCCCGAGGCAAGGCGCTTGGCGGGTCGTCCGCGATAAATGGCATGACGTTCCTGCGTGGCAACCCGCGGGATTATGACGATTGGGCCGAGGTCGAGGGGTGCGACGGTTGGTCCTTTGCCGACTGCCTGCCCTATTTCAAGAAATCCGAGCGCCGCGACGGTTCGGCCAACGAATACCGTAACAATGCTGGCATGGTCGGGGTCAAAGCGCAGCCCATGGAGGATCTGAATCCACTGAACACCGCCTTTCTTGAGGCTGGGCAGCAGGCAGGTCATGCGCTTACCAAAGATGTGAATGGCTATTCCCAGGAAGGCGTCAGCCGGTTTGAAATGTCCGTCGAAGGGGGATATCGCAGCACCTCGGCCCGCGCCTATCTGCATACGCAAGCCAAGCGTGAAAACCTGACGGTCACGACCGGCGCCAAGGTGCTGAGGGTGCTGGTAGAAAAAAGCCGCGCGGTAGGGGTGGAGTTCTCAAAAGGGCGAAAGAACCAGACCGTGCGCGCCAATAGAGAGGTCATCCTTTCTGCTGGTGCCTTTGGCACGCCTCAAATTCTGATGCTGTCCGGCATTGGCCCCGAGGCGCATCTTCGCGACCGCAATGTACCCGTTGTCTTCAACGCACCGATGGTGGGCGAGAACCTGCATGACCACCTAGAGGCCCATGTACAGGTCGAAACCGACAAACCTGTTTCGCTGAACAAGTATCTTAAACCACATCTCATGCTTTGGGCCGGTATCCAATGGTTTGGTTGGAAAGGCGGCGTGGCAGCGGTGAACCAATGCCATGTTGGGGCTTTCTTGCGCTCCACACCTGAAACGACACACCCGGATATCCAGTTCCACTTCTTCCCGATCCTGTTCGGGCCGAACTGGATTCCGGATCCGGCCAAGAACGGGTACCGCCTTGGTGCTGGCCCCATGCGGCCAGAAAGCCGGGGCACTGTTCGGTTAGCGACAAACAACCCCAATGACGCACCACTAATTGATCCCAACTATCTGGCGACCGATCACGACTGGTTTGTCATGCGCAAAGGTCTGAAACTCGGCCGCGAGGTGTTGGCACAGGACGCGTTCAAGGATTTCCACGTCCGCGAAGATCTGCCCGGCAACCAAGTCAAAACCGATGCAGACTGGGATGAGTTCATCCGGGAAGATGCGTCGTCCGCCTATCACCCTTGTGGTACTGCACGCATGGGGCCCACTGGCGACCCGCGCGCCGTGGTTGATCTTGAGCTCAAATTCCGCGGTATCGATGGGCTGCGCATCGTTGATGCCTCTGTCATCCCCGCCGTGCCAAGCGCCAATATCAACGCTGCCACATTCATGATCGCTGAAAAAGCGGCTGACATGATCCTTGGCCGACAACCTTTGCCCCCCGGAAACGGTGCCCTATCACCGCGCCGTCTGACTGGAGACCGAACATGACACGACTCACCGAGCGTCTGCTGGATTCAACCCATTTCAAACGCCGAAAGGCGACCGAAGACACCAAGCGCAAGATTGATGGCTGGGAGATTTGGGAATGCGCCGATCCGGCCTTCAGCTATGACTATGATCGCACGGTAACCATGTATGTGCTCAAAGGTGCCGCTGTCCTAACCTTCGCGGATGGTGAAGCGGTTGATATTCAGGCAGGCGATACCTTGACGGTTCAGGCCGGTGCGAGTGCCTCATGGGTGATCTCAGATCCTATCTGCAACAGTTACATGTATCACGACACCTTCATGTCCGCCGCGAAGCGGGCCGCGCAGGTTCGTTGGCAGGATCGCTAAGTGACATCGCCCATCAATATCACCGGCTTCATCCACGATCTGACTCCGGCGCAGATCCCCCCGGAGGTGCTTCATATGGCGCGCCGTTGTCTCGTCGACACGCTGGCGGTCTGGGCCGCCGGGGCGATGACCGATGCCAGCCGGATCGCACGGAACCACGCAGCCAAACGCTATCCCGGCACGTTGCCGATGCCCTTCGACGGTCGCCCAGTGAACTCAGTAGGCTTTGCCTTTTCCGGGGCGGCGACGGTTGATGCGCTGGATGCCCATGACGGCCACCAGCTTTGCAAAGGGCATGCAAGCGTTGCACTGGTACCCGCGCTTTTTGCCGAATTGAGCAATGCCGCGTGTACCATGGACGAGTTGCTTTGCCATCTCGTCGTGGGTCAGGAAATCGCAATTCGTGCCGGTCTTTCCCTGCACGCAACTGCGCCTGACTATCACTCATCCGGGGCCTGGAACGCGCTCCGCTGCGCCGCCATTGCCAGCCGTCTGCGGAGGCTGTCCCAAGAGCAGACCCGGCAGGCACTGGGTATTGCCGAATACTATGGTCCCCGTGCTCCAATGATGCGCTGTATTGAGCACCCTACCATGGTCAAGGATAGCAGTTCCTGGGGGGCTCTGACCGGCCTTTCCGCCGCAGATCTGGCCGAAGACGGGTTTACAGGGGCACCTGCCATGACTGTTGAGGCTGCCGAAGTCGACGCCACCTGGAGCGACCTCGGCGTAAACTGGCGGATCCTTGAAAGCAATTTCAAAGCTTACCCGGTTTGCCGATGGGCACATCCGCCGGTCGAGGCGATCCTATCCGTCCTGCGCGAACATGACATTCCACGAGACGAGATCACAAAGATCACGGTGCCAACCTTCCATGAAGCAACAAAACTGGCGACACGTCGCCCCGAAGACAGCGATGCTGCTCAGTACAGCCTGCCGCTTGCGGTGGCGCTTGCTCTACGATTTGGCACGATCCAACCTGATCACTTGTTGCCGGACCACTATGATCAACCGGAAATCTGGCGTCTCGTCGACATGGTGATCTTGGAAGAGGACGACAGATGCAATTCAGCCTTTCCGGCCGAGCGCTATGCACGTGTGACACTGACGTTAAAAGACGGCAGCCGACTGGGTTCCGACTTCAAGGCCGCACGGGGGAACCATGACGCACCTCTCTCCGATCAGGAACTTATCGAAAAACTGGATAATTATGCCGAGCCTGTCCTTGATGTAGAAGCACGCAAAAACATTTCAAATATTCTGTCCAATCCCGGCGAAGCCACTTCACCATCTAACCTGATGGAGCTGCTGCAGCGGTCGCAATTAGGCGAGCCCGGCGAATGAAGTTCGTTTTGGATGGTAGCAACGGACAAATGGTTGATGGGGAGTAGTCATATGGAGAAGCAGATTTTGGAAGAACTTGCCGGGACCATCCGCGAGGCTGCCGCGTCTCCAGACCGCACCGCGGCCATTCGTACAGTGCTGCAAGACAGCCAGTCGAGCAATGAAGATCTAGCTGATGCCATCGCCAAATTGGACGAAGACGAGGTGATGGTGTTCGAGGATGAAACCTGTTCGATCTGGACGTGTCGCTACAATTCGGATGTGGTTTTCGCCCCTCACGAACATTGCATGGGGGTGCACATCGCCGTTTATCGTGGCGCCGAGGTCGAGGTGCTGTACAAGCGCGAACCCGGCAAAATGCGCCATGGCGGCAACAGATTTGTCAGGGCGGGTGACGTCGTGCGCCTTGGTCCTGATGCGATCCACGCGATCACGGCAGACGATGAGCAAAGCTTGGCCATCCATGTTTACGAGGGCCCATTGACGCAGGTCCAACGCTCTCTTTTTGAATGGACCACCGGTGAGGAGGTGGAGTTCACCATGGAGAATTTCCATGCCATGGCCCGTCGTAAGGTGGATATGACAGAGTTCAACTAAATCTGGTAAACAGAAGTGGCACGATGAAGATTACCTTGGTCGACGTCCTTCCCTTGATGCCGGAGACCCGCGTGTGAATGCGCAATCCGTTTGTCCGCCGCATTCACAGCGATGAAGACATATTTGGTGATGGTGAAACCGGTATCGGCCATGTGTTCAGTCTCAGAGCATTTAGTCGTTGATTTACTTTGAACAGCAACTCTGCATTGCGGACGTTGGCGACAAGCACGGCGAATGACCGCTCCTCGCCCTTTTGGGCCCAATGGCCAAGGTTTCGCTGGGCGGTTCAGGGCCGACTATCGGCCTCGAACTTTGATTTCTGTTCTACCGTCGCCTAACCCTCTCGCGGTTACGCTCCCGACGTTCGATGTTGATCTGGTGATCGCGACCCAGCGCCCGGTAGAAGCCTAGTCCCTTGGACCAGTTCAGAAAATGGGCAAAGCTGTCGACCTGATCGTCTTTGCGCCCGCGTGGAAAGGACTGCAGCTCCCGCTTGAAAGTCCGCAGCCAGGGCGCGTCTACAGGCAGATACACCTTGCCCTCTTCGACATGGCCGCAAGCGGACTGGAACCGGGTATCCTTGTCTTTGTCGGGTTTAATGCGTTCGTATCGCCGACGGTCATCACGAAACAGCTCGTCCAATAGCGGTTTGCCTGAGGCAGCATCCTCGATCAGAACACGATCGGGATCCCAACGGCCGACAAGCTGCAGCGCCTTAGCTTTCAGGTCCGGGTAGTCCACCTGCCCACGCCAGACGTCGACAAGGTACCACGCATTTTCGCGGAACCCCCATGTTGTACAGACCGAGAAGTCGGACCGGGGATCCGCAGACATGCCTGTATCCCAGCTTTGAACGACCAGTTGGAACCAGCGACGATCTTCGAGGATCTCATAGGTGCCAAACCACTCCCAGCGCAGGGGTGACCCGTCTGGAGCAATGGGGTTCTGCTGATACTGGCAATTGAACACGGCTGCGCCCATTTCACGACGCTTGGTATCCAGCGTGTTCTGGTCCAGGCGCGACGGGCACAGGAGATCACCCGGTTTGCGGTGCATGACCTTTCCATGCCCAAGAGGCACCGTCTCATGGTCTTCGGCGATGGCAGGCAGATTTAGGTGCCGATAGGTCCCGCGTTCCAGCAGGTGGCCCGGCGGGTCCATCTCGTGCAACCGCTGTGCAACCATAACCACACGCCCCTCAGCCGGGTTGTCAAAGCGCGATAGCAAGGTCCCCTCAATGAACTCCTGCGCCTTGATCAGTTCGGCCTCGGAGCCCGCATCTCCGGCTTTCAGCAGGTCATCGATGATGATGTAATCAGCGCCATGTCCAGTCACAGAACTGCCGATGGAGACAGCCTTTCGGCTGCCTCCCTTTGTGGTGCGGATTTCTTCTGAGGTGTTGCCCTTTTTAGCCAAGACAGTTTCAGGGAACATTTCCCGGTACCAGCGCGCAGACATGATCCGTCGACAATCTTCGGAATGCTTGCGCGCCAGATCCAGCCCGTAGCTGGCAACAATGATTTTGGCGCTGGGGTTATGCCCAAGAAGATAGGCAACATACGCAACAGCCACTGTTACGGAGTTCAGGCACCGCGGCGGGATGTTGATGATCAATCGCTTGTTCTCGCCGACGCGAACGTTGTCCAACTCATGGCACATGGCACGCACATGCCAGGCCGGATCAAAGCTGCGGTCGGTCCCTGGGTGCAGCGTGTCAAACACGCGCCACACGAAGGGAAAGAAATTGTCCCGGCAAATCTCGCGCGCGGCTTGCCGGACCATTTTGGGATCAGGAGCTGACATCATCCACCTCCCCATCTTCAGGACCGCCGTCACTGTTCAGTTGGCTGGAAAAGAAATCCCGGAGGATATCATAATCAACTGTCTCCGGCCCATTCAAAGCAGCGCTAGCCTGTTCGCTTCCATCATCTGTCCCGCCGAACAGATCGGCGTCGACCTTGAGAAGCGCCATCAGCAATTTCGTGTCGCCCTTCAACGCGCCAGCCGTGAGCCGCTTGGCAATTGCCTCCGCCTTGGAAATCCGAGTTTCGTGGCTGCCTTCACGGACGGTGATTTTGGCTTCCAGCTCGCGTTTCAGACTGGCATTCACCCCTTTGGCACCTTTTGGTCGTCCATTCGGATTGCCAGAGCGGCCTTTTTTGAATTGGGTCGCTTTGGGCGGTTTACCGTAACCCACCTCGTAGTCTTTCGTATCGTCAGACATGACCCACCTCCTGAGCAGAAGTGGTGTCGCTGGCCGCAGAAAGCGCATCGAACGTCTGGCCTGTCACCGAATGCACGGCGCTCTCACCGGTCATCTCCTGCCAGCGGCGAATGGCGACATCGACATAGGCCGGGTCGAGCTCAATAAGCCGCGCCCGGCGCCCGGTTTTCTCAGCTGCCAGCAATGTCGCGCCGGACCCGCCAAAGGCGTCCAGCACAACATCGCCGCGATGACTCACATCCATGATGGCGTCTGCCACCAAAGCTGTCGGCTTCACCGTGGGATGATCAGCAAGATCCGCCTCGCGCCCTGACCCAAAGCTGTTCACACCGGCATGGTCCCAGACATTGGTCCGGTTGCGACCATGTTTTCCCAGTTCGACATTGTTGACATGCGGCGCACCGGGCTTCTTGAAGATGCAAACCAGCTCGTGCTTGGACCGGTAAAGGCTGCCCATGCCTCCGTTGGTCTTATTCCAGACACAGAGATTGATGAGTTCCAATCCACCTGCCTTGCCCCCCGCAATCAACTCTTCAATATGACGCCAGTCCATGCAGATCATCGCAATACCCCCGTCAGTCAGACGGCCAAACACCCGGGTGATAACGTCTGCAAGAAAGCCGCGGAACTCGCTGTCCGACATTTCCCCTGACGCCATGGCAAACTCGCGATGATCGCCACCGGTGCCACAGCGGACATGCCCATTGACCGGCACGTTATAAGGAGGATCGGTGAAGACCATCTGCGGGGTCTCGCCATCCAGCAAGGTGTCGTAGCTCTGGGCTTGCATGGCATCCCCGCAGAAGATGAGATGATCTCCAAGAACCCAGAGGTCGCCCGGCTGAGTGATTAGGGGTGCCGCAGGGTCCGGCGTCTCAACAGTTTCTGCTTCAGTCTCCGTGGCCTCGTCTGCGCCGTCGATGATGATTTCAATCTCCGGCGTTTCGAACCCGGTGATACCCAGATCAAAATCCAGCTCGCCATCAAGGCTGAGATCCATCAGCTCGGCAAACTCAATCTGGAGGGCCGCTTCGTTCCAGTCCGACAATTCCGCCAGCTTGTTATCCGCAATGCGCAGAGCGCGCACTTCTGCGTCTGACACGTGATCCGCGACAACAGTTGGAACGGACATCAATCCCAGAGCCTTGGCGGCTTCATAGCGGCCATGACCCGCGATGATTGTGCCCGAACCATCCAACAGGATCGGGGTGACAAAGCCAAACTGGGCCACCGACGCCTTCAGCTTGTCAATGTTCTTGGCCGCGTGCACGCGGTTGTTGTTGGCGTAGGGTTTGATCTTGCTGATCTGAGATTGGATGACTTTTTCTGCCATCCAGATCGGCGTGTTGGACGCCTTGGCGTCGCTCTGTGGTTTCTTAGCCGGCATAGCCGCCTCCTTTCATTTGACGCTCTTTAGCGTCGACAAGAAAGGATCGTGTTGGGAATTCGGAGAGAGCACGATTAACAACTCTCCGGACCAATCGATCCGGTTCGTTGCCCCTTCGAATGCTCTCTGCGGAAACCTGTGTTTCCAATGAGTGTTGCCTGCGGGAGCAGTTTCCCGCCCTGATAGTCCGGGCGATTGTGCTACATGTAGGCGCCATCAATACGAGACGCAACCCCAAAACCAAAAGTAACCAATTAAGATTGTTGACGAATAATCGAGGGTACGGCAGCAACACCCTACAATACACCCCCCTCCTGAGACTGCTCCAGAAAGCGCTGGACTATTACTGCAAACCACGCATCACTGGTCCTACGCCCGAGCCATTCGGGCGCTCCTCGGTACCGGGGCTCAGCATCTCGCTGACCCAAAATCAGAGGAGACAGTACATGTCCAATTCCAAACAAACCAAGATTGAAAAGTTACAAGCTTTGTTGCGTCGCCCAAGTGGCGCCAGCCTGGAGGCGCTCTGCAAAGCAACAGGGTGGCAGCCCCATTCGGTTCGAGCCGCGTTGAGCGGCCTGCGAAAGAAAAGCGGCGTCACGATAGAACGACGCGCATCCGACAAACCACATGGGTCTTCCACATATCACCTGACGGTGGGAACAGGAGAAGAGTCATGACCACGACTAGCGATGTCGCCGATCTCGTCGCCATGGGTCGATCGGATCTGGTCACGATTTGGCAACAACTGTTTGATCAACCCGCCCCGGCCATGCTCAGCCAACCCTTCCTGCGCCGTTTTATCGCCTTTGAGATGCAGTCCCGCCGTCATGGCGGGCTACCCCGGCAGGTCAAAGCCTCGCTGGACAAGGGCGCTGAGAAGAAGCCCCGGCCTGCCTGTCCTACCCTAAAACCCGGCGGGCGCTTGCTGCGCGAGTGGAATGGCGTGACCCATATGGTCGATGTGACAGGGAACGGCTTCACTTGGAACGGTCGGTCCTATCGCTCGCTCTCCGCCATCGCCCGAGAGATTACCGGCGCGCATTGGTCAGGGCCGCGTTTCTTTGGGCTCACCAGCAAGGGGGCCAAATGAGCCCGCGCCGCAAAATCCGATGCGCCATATACACGCGCAAGTCCTCAGAAGATGGTCTGGATCAGGACTTTAATTCCCTGGACGTGCAATATGAGGCCTGCGCAGCCTATATCGCCAGCCAGCGAAATGAAGGCTGGACCTTATTGCCAGTCCGCTACGATGACGGTGGCCTTTCGGGCGGCACCCTAGAGCGCCCTGCCCTTCAGCGTCTTCTTGAAGAGATCGATGCCGGGCGTATCGACATGGTTGTGGTTTACAAGATCGACCGGCTGACCCGATCGCTCGCCGATTTCTCCAAGCTGGTCGAACGGTTGGAAAAGGCGAACTGTTCTTTTGTCTCGGTTACACAGGCCTTCAACACCTCATCGTCCATGGGCCGGCTGACCCTCAATGTGCAGTTGTCCTTTGCCCAGTTCGAACGGGAAGTCACTGCGGAACGTATTCGTGACAAGATTGCCGCCTCCAAGAAAAAAGGGCTCTGGATGGGTGGTAACCTGCCCCTTGGTTACGACCGCCACCCCGATCCGAAGGCAAGAACGCTGGTGGTGAATGAGAAGGAGGCCGGAACCGTCCGGCTTCTCTTTGGTCTTTATGGGGAACTGGGGTGCCTGCGCAAAGTAGAAGAACGGGCAACAGCAGAAGGGCTGCGGTCAAAACGGGTAGTTCGGGAAGATGGAAGCGTGAAGGGAGATTGTACGCTGTCACGCGGCCAGATCTACTATCTGCTGCGCAACCCGGTCTATCTCGGTAAAATCCGCCACAAGGATAAGATCTGGAACGGACAACATCCGGCGATCATCGACCAGGACATCTGGGACCGGGTGCAGGAGAAAATGCGCCAAGCCTCGCGGCGATCCCGTGCAGACCCTACACCCAATGAGCGCCAACGTACCAATGACCCCGGCGCCTGGCTCACGGGTCGTCTGAGGGATGAGACAGGTGATCGGTTGACGCCAACCCACACCACGCGCAAAGGCAGACGGTTGCGCTACTATGTCTCCAATAGATTGACCTCGGGCGGCAAGGATACTTGCGGCTGGCGACTGCCCGGACCGGCGCTGGAAAACGCGGTCATTGATGTCATCGTCAGACATCTGCAAGACGCCGCCGTCGCGCACCGGGTACTGGCGCAGCCGGAGGCCGGATCAGCCGAGGCAGTGCAGACTTTAGTTGCGGACTTAGTGATCCGGCGTCAAGGCCAGGGCGATCTGTTTGGCGCAGATATCCTGGCCAACGGTATAATTGCGCGAGGACAGATCGACCTCGAACTGAATCCCGAGACTCTGGCAAGCGCACTTGGCATCACTGCTGACCAACTGCACCCGGATCTCACACACATCACCGCACCCTTCGATCTGCGCCGCCGCGGCGTCGAGGCCAAGGTCATCGCCGGAGACATGGCACCCCAACCCGATCCTCACCTCCGGTCCATGCTGATCCGTGCCCATGGCTGGGCCCGTGATCTGAAAGCCGGGATGCAACTGATGGAAATTGCGCGGCAGGAAAACCTCCCCGGCGCCTTCATCCGCACACGCGCCCAGCTCGCCTTTCTCTCACCAAAGATTCAGGCCGCGATTCTCGACGGCACCCAGCCGCCCGAACTCACACTCAAGCGTCTTGTCAGCGTGACCCATCCACTTGATTGGGCTGAACAGGAGCGCCTATTCGGCTTCTGACACCTCCAGATCCGGCGTCCCTGATACAGGGTTCGGCCTCCCTGATCCGAATAAACATTTCCCTGTTCCCACAAAAAAATTCCCTGTTTCACGTTTTAGGGAATTTGCAACTTAAGCCATTGGAAAAAATAGAGTTGTGACATCTGAAATGCCGGGTTCCAGACCTGTTTTGCGAAAATTCCCTGTAAATTGCAGGTTATCAGGGAAACCCAGTCCAAAGCGACCCCGCCAAAATGCGTCACTGAGACTTGGGCCTGAATTGCACTCTGAGTGTACGGTCTGCTTCGTCTCTGATTGAAAGCGCATGCGCTTACTCGCGGGAATTGCGACACAATTCCGGGTCAGAAAACACAACTGAAGTGAGACGGGTATGAGTGGCGGGGAGACAGGGATTCGAACCCTGGGAACGCTCTCACGTTCAACGGTTTTCAAGACCGCCGCATTCGACCACTCTGCCACCTCCCCGCGTGAGGCTGGGTCTATGACGAGTTGAGCGCGGTGGCAAGCCATAAAGCGGGAAATCTTGCCGAAGCGAATGTAGCAGTCTTTCCATGGCCCGATGCCCGCGCTATGATCTGCGGGAAAGACCGCACAAGACTGGCAACAAGAACCAGCAATGACGCGGTGGGGCGCGGCCGGAATGGCCTTGTCAGGCAAGGGATTGAGAAAATGGAGCGAGCTACGGGCACACGCTTTGGGCCACAACGGCTGGCAATTTTGGTCGTGACCATGGCAGCATTGGCTGGATGCGAAGAAGGGCTACTTACAACAGAGGACCCGCCTGAGGATACGGCCGCCGAAGATGCGGACAACACAAACCGGTTCGAACTGTTCCCCGAGGCTGCCGCGACCAATCAGCGCGATGTTGAAGCCCCCGAGGTTTTTCAGGTCACCGAAGCAGGGTTGTGGGACGGGCGGCCATCGCTGGGTGGTATCTGGGTGGCGCACCCTGATGTGACTCAACCCGAGCGGGTGCTAATCAAGAATACAGCCAACAACAAATCGGTAACGGGTGCCCTGTTCCGCCGTGAGCGGAATTTGCCGGGACCCGCGCTGCAGGTCTCGTCATCCGCTGCCGAGCAATTGGGAATGCTGGCTGGTGCTCCAACCAGGGTGCAGGTTGTCGCGTTGCGACGTGAGGCTATTGAAGAACCCCCTGCACCTGTCGCCGCGGAACCTGCCGAAGAGACAGATAGTGCAGAGAGTTCGGAAACAACCGAAACCGCAGAAGCGTCGGAAACGGGCGCTGCTGAAAAGCCTCAAAAGCGGAAATGGTGGCAGAAAAAGCCAAGCACCGAAGCAGCGACCGGAGCTGCGGTCGTTGCTGGGGCTGCCGTTGCTGCATCGTCGAATGAAGATGCGCCCAGTGCAGAAGCCCCGACCAATGCAGAAGCCCCGACCAGTGAATTGGCCGCGAATGAGGCCCCAGCCCCAGAGAAACCGGCCAAACGCAAATGGTGGCAGAAAAAGCCAAGCGACGAGACTGCAGTCGCTGCAGCTGGCGCAGCAACCGCAGCGGCTGCCGAGACCGAATCCCCTTCGTCAGAAACACAGACGGCAGCATTGTCGGATCCCGAACTGACGGCACCGGCTGAAAAACCGGCCAAGCGCAAGTGGTGGCAAAAGAAAGACCCTAACGCAATCACCGAAACGCCTCTGGACCCGATTGCCGGAGCGGCAGCGGCCATCGAGGCCTCTGAACCAACGGCGGCGGCACCAGCGACGGCGAGTGCTGCGACGACAAGTGGGTTGGCAAAACCTTTTGTTCAGGCGGGCACATTCAGCGTAGAATCCAACGCCAAGAGCGCGGCGGACAAGATCCGGCGCAATGGCATGGCTGCCGAAGTCATGGAACTGAAAAGCGAGGACAAGTCGGTCTGGCGCGTTTTGGTTGGACCCGTTGCAACCCGCGCGGAACGTCGGGCGATGTTGAACGATGTGAAAGACCTTGGGTTTACCGATGCTTTCACGGCAAAGAACTGATCAAAAAGGAGGCCCATGATGCTTTCCGCTTTGCGATCCACCACACTGGCCCTCGGGTTGGCGCTGTTGGCACTGCCCGCCCATGCCTTCGACACCACCGCGCGTGCGGCTTATGTGATGGACCAGAAAACCGGCACTGTGCTGTTGTCTAAAGACGCCGATCAGCCTCTGCCTCCAGCGTCCATGTCGAAACTCATGACGCTTTATGTGGCGTTTGAGGCCTTGCGCGATGGCCGTTTGACGCTGGACGAAACTTTGCCCGTCTCGGAACATGCAATGAGCTATGGCGGCTCGACCATGTTCCTGAACACGCAGGATCGTGTCCGGGTCGAGGATCTTTTGCGCGGGATCATCGTGCTTTCGGGCAATGACGCCTGTGTCGTGATCGCCGAAGCGCTCAGCCCCGACGGAAGCGAAGCCGGATTCGCCCGTTTCATGACTCAGCGGGCGCAGCAGATGGGCATGAACAACTCGAACTTTGCCAATTCCAACGGCTGGCCTGCTGCTGGGCACATGATGTCAGTGCACGATCTGGCAGTTCTGGCCGACCGGCTGATCACCGATTTCCCCGAGTACTATCCGCTGTTTGCCGAAGAAGAGTTCGAATTCGATGGCCGAGCGCCCTCGAACGCGCGAAACCGCAATCCGCTGCTGAAGCTTGATATCGGGGCCGATGGCCTCAAGACTGGCCATACCCAAGAGGCAGGATATGGTTTGGTCGGTTCTGCAAAACAAGGCGACCGACGGGTTGTCTTTGTTCTTTCAGGGCTCGACAGCACTGCCAAGCGCGCAGAGGAGGCTGAGGCCGTGGTTAACTGGTCGTTTCGAAATTTTGTCGAGAGGACAGTTGCCAAATCAGAAGAACCGGTAGCCCAGGCCAAGCTTTGGATGGGGGCGGAAAAGACTGTGGGATTGGTGCCCGAGGGTGATCTGACCTTGCTGTTCCCCGTTTTGGGCGACAAGGACATCAAGGCCGAGGTTGTTTATGACGGCCCTATCAACGCACCGGTCAGCAAAGGCCAGCAATTGGCCGAGCTTGTGATCCAACCCGAGGGATTGCCCGAAATCCGCCGCCCGCTGGTTGCGGAAAAGGATGTTCCCTTGGGCGGGTTTGTCGTGCGTATGTTGACCGTGGGTGGCATCGTTCTGAAAGAAGTGATCAACACTCCGCTGGAGCAAATGTGACAGCGCGCGGAACGTTTCTGACCTTCGAAGGCATTGACGGATCAGGCAAGTCCACGCAGGCGCGCCTGCTGGCCGAGCACTTGCGGCATCAAGGCCGCGACGTCGTTCTGACGCGCGAGCCCGGCGGATCGGACGGGGCAGAAGAAATTCGCAGCCTTGTGCTGCAGGGTGATCCGGACCGCTGGTCGGCCGAGACCGAGATCCTGCTGTTCACCGCCGCCCGGCGCGATCATCTTGAGCGCACGATTGAACCCGCGTTGGCAGAGGGCAAGGTTGTGATCTGCGATCGCTTTGCCGACAGTACCCGGATGTATCAAGGTCTGTCGCGCGGCGATCTGCGGGGTTTGGTGGATCAGTTGCACAGCTTGATGATCCGGCGAGAGCCAGATATGACCTTGCTGATCGATATGGACCCGGAAACCGGCCTGTTGCGCGCCAAAGGTCGACAGGGCACCGAAGAACGGTTCGAAGATTTCGGTTTGGAGCTTCAACAACAGATGCGGGCAGGTTTTCTGGGTCTGGCCCATGAATTCTCTGACCGTTTCCACGTGGTCGACGGCAATCGGGACATGGACAGCGTTGCGCGGGATGTGACAGATATTGTCATGACGTCCCTGCAATTGAGCTGACATGAGCGACGATATCCAAACACCGGATCAGGCCCCTGGTGCCCCGCATCCGCGCGAAACTCTCAAGCTGTTCGGACAGGATGCGGCCCAAGAGGCGTTTTTAACCGCGTATAACTCGGGCCGGCTGCACCACGGCTGGTTGCTGACGGGGTCGCGGGGTGTGGGCAAGGCTACCCTTGCCTGGCGCATTGCACAGTTTTTGTTGGCCACACCTCCGGCAGATGACGGCGGGTTGTTTGGCGCCCCTCCTGCGCCTGAGACGTTGGACATCGACCCGGACCACCCCGTCGCTCACCGAATCCAGGCGGGGGCCGAGCCCGGCCTTGCCGCAATCACCCGGTCCGTCAACGATCAGGGACGGCTGCGCAACGAAATCGTTGTCGATGACATCCGCAAATTGGGCAAGTTCTTCGGCCTGTCCTCTGCCGATGGTGGTCGCCGGGTTGTTATCGTCGATTCAGCGGATGAAATGAATGTCAGTGCTGCCAATGCGCTGCTGAAGATGCTCGAAGAGCCGCCAGCGCGCACGACGCTGCTGCTGATTTCACACCAACCTTCGCGCCTGCTGCCGACCATCCGTTCGCGTTGCCGCACGCTGCGGCTTTCACCCCTTGACGCAGATGACATGAAGGCCGCGCTAGTGCAGACCGGCACAGAAATCCCTAGTCGGGCTGAACATTTGGCAGCCCTCGCCGCCGGGTCAGTGGGTGATGCCGTCCGCTTGATCAATCTCGGCGGGCTAGAGCTTTATGCCGAGCTGATTGCAATTCTGGGCTCCCTTCCCCGGCTCGACCGCCAGCGCACCCTAAAACTGGCAGAAGCGGCTGCTCCGCGAGGTGCTGCGGAACGGTTTGATCTGCTGCTTTCGCTGATCGACGTTGCGCTCTCGCGTTTGGCGCTGACAGGTGCAAAAGGTGCCGCCCCCATACCCGAGGCCGCCCCGAATGAGGCTGAAACTCTGTCGCGCCTCTCTAACTCGCAGCACAAGGCCCGCCAATGGGCGGAGGTCGCCGCGCTCATCACGACGCGCGCGCGGCATGGGCAGGCGGTGAACCTTGACCCTGCCTCGCTTGTCCTAGATACGGTGTTCAAGATACAGGAAACCGCCGGTCACAGCTGATGAGCCTCACCCCCGAAATTACCGACAGCCACTGCCATCTGGATTTCCCTGATTTCGACGGTCAGTTGGATGATATCGTCGCCCGCGCTGCCGAGGCTGGCGTGACCCGCATGGTGACCATCTGCACCCGGCTGCGCAACGAACCCGCTGTGCGCGCCATCGCCGAGGCTCACTCCCCAGTCTTCTACGCTGCAGGCACCCACCCGATGAGCGCCGCTGATGAGCCGATGGCCACGGTCGATGAGCTGGTCGCATTGGCTAAGCATCCCAAGTTCGTGGGCATTGGGGAAAGCGGGCTTGATTATCACTACACGGCCGAGTCGGCGGATGTGCAGAAACAATCACTGCGCATCCATATCGAGGCCGCCCAGCGCACCGGCCTGCCATTGATCATCCACGCGCGCGCTGCTGATGACGACATGGCCCGCATTCTGACCGAAGAGCATCGCAATGCGCCCTATTCCTGCGTCATGCATTGCTTTTCTTCGTCGGCAGAACTGGCCCGGGCCGCGCTTGATCTGGGCTTTTACCTGTCCATGTCCGGCATCGCGGCCTTCCCAAGAAGCCAAGAACTACGCGATATCTTCGCTTCGGCACCTGTTGACCGAATTCTGGTCGAAACCGATGCGCCCTATCTTGCCCCCCCACCATATCGCGGTAAACGGAATGAGCCCGCCTATACGGCACACACCGCCCGAAAAGGAGCTGAGGTCTTCGGATTGGATTACGCAGATTTCGCCGCAAAAACGCAGGCCAATTTTGATCGGCTCTTCACTAAAGCCGCCACATACAAGGCGGCTGCATGAGCGAGCTGCGCCTGACAATTCTGGGCTGCGGGTCATCCGGTGGCGTCCCCCGTCTTGGGGGGCATTGGGGTGATTGTGATCCGGAAAACCCGAAAAACCAGCGGCGGCGATGCTCGTTACTGGTCGAACGTGACGGGCCGGATGGGACAACTTCGGTTCTGATCGACACATCACCGGATATGCGCAGCCAATTGCTGGACACCGGGACGGGGCGATTGGACGGTGTCGTCTACACGCATTCCCATGCGGATCACATGAATGGGATCGACGATCTGCGGATGATCGTCTTCAACATGAAAACCCGCGTCGCTGTCTGGGCCGATGGTGACACGCAGAACGATCTGCTCAGCCGGTTTGGCTATGCCTTCGTTCAGCCCGAGGGATCGCCGTATCCGCCGATACTCGATCTCAAGACAATCAATGGGCCGTTCGAAATTTCCGGCCCTGGCGGCCTGATCCCGCTTCGACCATTTCGCGTAAACCACGGATCAATCGATGCGCTTGGCTTCAGGATGGGAAACGTCGTTTATCTGCCTGATGTAGCAGAGCTTTATGATGAGAGCATGACTGAACTGGCGAATCTGGACTGCCTGATTATTGACGCTCTGCGTCGTTCCCCGCATCCGACACATGCCCATCTGGAAAAGACGCTGGGCTGGATTGACCAGTTGAAACCTAAACGCGCCGTTTTGACCAACATGCATATCGATCTGGATTATGCGACGGTCGATGCGGAAACACCGGATCATATCACGCCTGCCTATGATGGCATGGTGATCCGGCACGCCCTGTAAGGCATGCTGCTACACGCGCTTACGATACCCCGTATGGCTCCGCCATGTTACAAAGCCTGATTGATGTCATCCTGCCGGTGTTTCTGGTCATCGGTGCCGGATACACGGCGACGAAGTTCGGCTATTTTCGCGAAACCCATATCGATGGGTTAATGAGTTTCACGCAGAACTTTGCCATTCCCTGCCTACTGTTTCTCGCCATTGCCAATCTCGATCTCGGCACCAGCTTCGATCCTCGGCTTTTGGTCAGTTTCTATTCAGCAGCTGGTCTGTGTTTTGTCGCTGGTATGATCGGTGCGCGCCTGATCTTCGGACGCGCGTGGGAGGATTCGGTTGCTATTGGATTTTGCTGTCTGTTTTCAAACTCGGTCCTCTTGGGGTTGCCTATTACCGAGCGCGCCTATGGGGTCGAAAATCTAGTTGGCAACTTCACAATCATCGCGTTCCACTCACCCTTTTGCTATTGTCTCGGCATCACGGTGATGGAGGTGCTTCGAAACCGCGGCAACGGCGGAGTGCGGATGTTGAAATCCGTGCTGTCGGCCATGTTCAAGAATGCACTCATTCTTGGGATCTCGTTGGGGTTTGTCGTAAACCTCACTGGACTGGCCATACCCGGAGTTGTGGACGAAGCCTTGAACCTGATCACCCGCGCGGCCTTGCCCGGTGCCCTGTTCGCGCTGGGGGGCGTGCTGGTCAAGTACCGGCCCGAGGGCGATCTGCGCACCATTATCTTCGTTTGCTGTATCTCGTTGATGCTGCACCCAAGCCTGGTTTGGTTCTTCGGATCATCTCTGGCGCTGCCGCAAGACCTGTTCCGCTCGGGCGTACTGACGGCGGCCATGGCGCCGGGGATCAATTCGTATATTTTCGCTAACATGTATGGCCATGCCAAACGCGTCGCCGCATCGTCGGTTCTGATCGGAACGACCGCGTCGATATTGACGGTCTGGTTGTGGCTGACTCTGCTGGGATGACGAAATTGCCAACACCGCATTGACTCTGCCCACCAGCAATACATCTATCGCAGAACCTATCCGGAGCCCTGCATGACACACGCCGTTATCGTCGCCCATGGCCAACCCTCGGACCCTGCACCTGCAGAAGCTGCGCTAGCAGCCTTTGCGCGAGAGGTAGATGAGTTATGTCAACGGGTTTCGGTATCGTCGGCCACATTGGCAGCCCCGCAGGCGTTGGAAAATTGCCTTGATGGATTGACCAGCGACACGGTTATCTACCCCTTATTCATGGCGCGCGGCTGGTTTGTCACCAGCGCTCTGCCAAAGCGGATTGGCCAGCGTTCTGTCACGATTCTGGACCCCATGGGTATCGATCCCGAACTGCCTGCCCTGATTACAGCGGCCATACATCAGGAACTGACGAACAGGGTTTGGAGCGCGGCGGACACAGATCTTGTGATCGCTGCACATGGCTCGGGCCGCAGCGCCAATCCGGCCATTGTCGCAAAGGGTTTCGCCGAGAATCTGGGTCGGCTTACCGCGTTCAATAGCATTCGCACCGGGTTCGTTGAGCAAACCCCATCAATTGCGGACGCCGCCACCGGGTGCGGTGGCAAGGCGCTGTGCCTGCCGTTTTTTGCCTGCACCGGAGGCCATGTTTTGGAAGATGTACCCGAGGAACTTGCCCGCGCCAGCTTTCACGGACACGTAATGCCCGTGATTTCAGAGCTTCCTCAGGTCAAGCGACACATCGCGGCGACGTTGGATACACTGTAGCGAAGCAAAGGGGGGCCACCTGCGTCAACCGGAATGCTGCGCATCCGATAGCTCGCAATAGAAACGGTGGCAGGATCGCCCGCTTCGTTTCGCGGCGTATAAAGCCAGATCGGCGGCATGAAGAATATCCTCGGCCTTGGGCACTTCGAATTGTCTCGAGAGTGCTGTACCAATACTTGCCGATATACGGCAGGTTGCCCCATCGAACTGCATCGGCTTGCACAGGCGTGAAATCAGGCGCCCTGCAATACCATCAAGCTTTGTACGATCGTTCATGCCCTTAAAAATCAAGACAAACTCATCACCCCCGACTCGGGCAACCGTGTCGTCGCTGCGTGTGACGTCCAGCATGATCTTTGCGGCTTGCTGCAGAACATAGTCCCCTGCAGCATGCCCCAATCGATCATTGACCGATTTGAAGAAATCCAGATCCAGATGCATCATTGCAAAACTCGATTTCGACGAAATCAAATGCCCCAGAATATGATCCATCGCACGTCGATTTTTCAGCCCGGTCAACGTGTCCGTATAGGCTTGTTCTTCTGCCGCCAGCATCGCACCTTGCAGACGCAAGTTCAGTGAGCGTGACGCTTCCATCGCGGCAGAATTTGCCTCGACCAGATACAACAATTCTATGGCCAGATCAGTGCCCGGGAAATCGGTGCTGGTCAGAGAATAGTCGCGTACCGCATCCAGTATCGAAATTCCAAACGACAGGTTGATGACCGCCCCGCTTCCGCCAGGAAACGGCGCAATCAGACCTTTGAACGCAGTCTGCGGCCGGTCTTGAAACCTGAGGTGTAGCTTTCGGTCCGGCACCATCATCAGCGCAGCTACTGTCGTGATTGAGCGAGGGCGCACCAGTTCAAAGACATCCAGAAAGCTTCGGCCGACCATAGGCCGATCCGGACGTAGCTTCTGCAGAGTTGGTCCAACCTGCCCGATCCGCCCCATGTCATCTACAAGGACGAACATCGGACATAAGGTGTCCAGCAACTGTCCAAGATCTGCGGTCTTGATCATGATTTACGTGCCCCAAGATCAAAGTGACGCCCTTCGGCAAACGCGCTTTCGATCAATGTGATAGAAATCAACTCAGCCCCGTTTTGGCACCCTTCATTGGACAGGATCACCAACGCCCCATAGTCATCCGCCATGGCTCGTAGTACACCTGTCATGACGCTGGAATACCCCGGCAAATCAGGAGTACAGTGCAGGTGATATTCCCCGGGCGAGTGTTCCTGCAGTTCCAAATCCGGCAATCTCAGATCGGACACAGCGAGGCGGACGCGATCCGACAGATCATCAAGCGAATGCAGAAACTCCAAATAGGTGACCCCGCCAAAACGCAATAGCCTGCGTAGATCTTCCATGTTCGAGTGTGAGACCAGATAAGTGCCCAAATCCTCAAGAAATTCGGATTTTGGGCGGTTCAAGTCAGCGCACAAAGCGTCGAGCACTCGGGTCGATATCTCCGCGTCATAGATCAACATCGCCTCGAACTCGTCAAATCCCAGCCCGGCCGTATGAGTCGCGCGCAACCAGCATTGACGCCCGTAGGTGGCGCAGACAAAGGATTGGATCGCCCTGTTGATCAGCCCGTGCATGAGTCGCCTCAGATTGAAAGACACTCTCAAGTGATCGCAGAAAACTTAACAAAAACCCAAAATCCGATACGGGATTATGAGAATCCGATCTAATCCCAAACTGAGGGGCGGATTGGGCAGCGATCAGAAATCGGTCGGCGCACCGCCTTCGGCCTTGCGGCGCTCAACAAACTCGGCCAGCTCCTCGCGGATCGCCTCATCCATCTTCGGGGCTTCGAAATTGTTCACGATCTCCTTGAACATCCGATGGGCACGTTCCGCAGTCCAGATACCACCAGCTGCTTCCCAGGCTTCGAAGTTTTTCCAGTCACTCAGGAACGGCTGATAAAATGCGGTGGTATAGCGATCTTGCGTATGTTGGATGCCAAAGAAATGCCCGTCGTTTCCAACAGACCGGATCGCTTCAAGGGCGATGTCATCCGGGCCCGTTGCTGTCAGTTCCGGCTGCATATACCGCTGAATCTGCTGCAGGATTTCGCAATCCATGATGAATTTCTCGGGGCTTGCGATAAGGCCTCCTTCAAGCCAGCCTGCCGCATGATATACCATGTTGGTGCCTGACTGCACCGCCGCCCAAAGGGAATTCGAGGTTTCCCAAACCGACTGCCCATCGGGCACATTTGCCGCGCAAACGCCCGAGGACCGCATAGGCAAGCCATAATACCGTGCCATCTGCCCAGTCATCTGGGTCGAGCGCATGTATTCCGGTGTCCCGAATGCAGGCGCACCGGATTTCATATCGACATTCGAAGTAAAGGTCCCGATCACGCATGGAATACCCGGGCGAACATACTGAAACAACGCAATCGCGCACAGCGCTTCGGCAAGCGATTGTGCCACTGCGCCAGCCATCGTTACAGGGGCCATCGCCCCGGCCAGAGTGAAAGGCGTCACGACAATTGCCTGCCCACGCCGCGCAAGCCGCAGGCAGCCATCGATCATTGGATGGTCGTGTTTCAACGGTGAGGTCGAGTTGATGTTAGTGTACATGCGGGGCGTGGCCTCGAATTCCTCGTGGCTCAGGCCACCCGCGATACGCACCATCTCCATCACGTCTTCGACGCGCTCTTTCCCCAGCGAATAGGCATGCATTGCCTTGTCGGTCAGGGTCAGCTTGTCATAAAGCACATCAAGGTGCCGTATGCTGGCGTGGATATCGACCGGCTCAACCGGATATCCACCTGCAAAGTGGATACAGTTGAAGTATTGCGTCAGCTTCAGCAGGTCCTGACACATCCGCCGGGTGCCGGGCACTTTTTTTCCGATTTCCATGTCCCAATAATTTGGTGGGGATGAAACATTGCCGAACAGAATGGTCCTGCCACCAATCTCGATCTGATGCTCCGGGTTGCGCGGCGTGATGGTAAATTTGCTGGGCGCCTTGCCCACCATTTCCATCACGAAATCCCGGTCCATACGGACGTTGTCGCCGGAAATTGTACAGCCCGCCTTGCGCAGGATCCCGATGGCTTCTTGATTGTAGAACTCGATGCCGATCTCTTCGAGAATCCGCATGGCACCTTCGTGAACCGCTTCGATTCCCTCGGGTCCCAACGGCTCGATTGGCTTGTCGATGTTTGTGGGCGGGTTCCAGGGCATCTGCTCGATCACCGCCGCGCCGCGCCTCGCGGCTGCGCCCGCGCGTCCACCACCGCGACGTTTGCGTGTCTTGCTCTCAGCCATCACCATCCTCCGCGCTTTCACTCCTATGAAAGCCCCGAAGATTCAGTATCGCCGTTCTGTCTGCGACAAGAGTTGTCGGTTTTATTATCCAACCCGGCGATTTGGAACCGAGGTTATTCGGTTTTCGACAACCAGCCGGGAATGTGCCCGATGTTGGGCAAGACGACATCCGCCAGCGGTTCGAGTGTTTTGGCCGTCGCCATGCCGGTCAGAACCCCGATGGTGACCATCCCTGCGGCGCGTCCCGCCTCTAGATCGTGAAGACTGTCACCAACCATCGCAACACGAGATGGCGCGACCTCGACATGCTGAGCAAAGGCCAATAGCTGCCCCGGACCTGGCTTGTAACCATGTCCGCTGTCATATCCGGCTACAAAATCAAAATGGTCCCGCACACCAACGGACTGCAGGTGCCGCAGGGCCGGCATTTCAGCATCGTTCGTCGCAACGCCCAGTTTCAGCCCGGCGCGCCGCAGCTCGGCAAGGAATGGTGCCAAGGGAACGGCTTGGATCTGCTCTGCGTTCGCTGACGCCCGGTTGAGTGTTTCGATCAGGTGCCCCAGAGATACCTCAGGCAAATGCGGTGTCAGGGCTGCAGCAACTTCATCGACCGTTCCGGCGATGACTACGCTATTCGGGTCGTAGCTCTCTTGTTCAAAATCAAATCCGATGGCCTTCCCCAACTCTGTCGCGCGCTGCACATCTCCATCAGAGAGCTGCAGCATCGCGATACGCCCGAACGCACCCCAAGTGGCTGCAAAATCAAAAAGAGTACCGTCCTTGTCGAACACGAGGGCGTCGATTGCCATGAAACAAATTTCCTTTGGGTTAGGTCCAGTGCATATCCGAAATTCCGGACAACGCGGCACGGGCTTGACCCGGCTCTTCGTAGGGCACGGAATTGGCGTCACAAAAAGCGATCACCCATGAATCGTCAAGCAGCAGAAAGTCCAACACAGACCCAAGAAATTCAGCCTCACCCGCACGGTCGCGCAAATCTTGTTCCGAGGCACCTGTCGCCCCCAGGAAAACGGGCAGCAACTCATCATTTCCCACCAGCCAGCCCAGCACATTCAGGGCCAGAGTTTCAGCGGAATTGGCGGAGATCGGCATAAACTGGCCTCGGACACTGTGTTGGAAAGGGTTTGTTAACCAGACTCATAAACACTTTAGCAACGCATGCAATCAAACGGTGAATGGCTATGTCTGTACAAGGCACCATACTCGTCCTCGACGGTGTTTCGACCAATCGCATAATGCTCAAGGTTCAGTTGACGGCCGCCTGGTACCATGTCGTGCAGGGAGAGAAACTGGCCGGGCTTGGTGCATTGCTGCGGCGGACACGGCCTGATCTGGTTCTTACAGCGCAAACTCTGCCCGACGGAAGCGCTGCGGATGTTAAGAAAGTGATGGCGGCAGATCCTGCTCTGATCGATGTGCCGATTGTTGCGATTGCACCGCAAAACGACAAAGCAGCGCGTTTGAAGGCACTGTCTGACGGGCTGGATGATGTGCTTGGCTATCCGTTCAAGGATACACTTCTATTGGCCCGCGTGCGCAGCTTGTTACGTACGCGCGCCGAACGGCAGGAATTAAACATCGAAGGTTCGGCCCAAACCATTGGCTTTGGCGAGGCGCCACAGGTGCTGATCGCCCCGCCATCGATGGCAGAGATCGCGATCCTGACGCAAACAGTTCGAACCAGCGCGTTGTGGAGTAATGCTCTGACCCATCAAACCCGGCATCGTGTGACCGGCCATACTATGCCTGATCTCAAAGGCATCCTGTCCGGAACGATCCCGGACGCGATTATTGTTGAGCTTGCACCGAATAGCTCGGGGCGGAACCTACTGGCAGATCTTCGGTCGCGCGGTGCGACACGAAATACGGTGCTGATCGGTGTGTTGCCGGATGATAATCCCGCACTTGCGGCCGAGGCGCTGGACCGAGGCGCTGATGCGGTCTGCATGGGCGGGTTTCAGACAGATGAGATATGCTTGCGGCTTGAAACTCTGATCGCCCGCAAGACCCGAGACGACAGATTGCGAGCGACATTGCGCAGGGATTTGGCCGAATCCCTGATCGATCCGCTGACCGGACTGTTCAATCGCCGCTATGCGATGCGCGCGCTGGACCAGATCGCGCTTCAGGCCCCAGAAACGGAACACGGATTCGCTGTGATGCTGGCCGATCTGGACCACTTCAAGGCAATCAATGACCGTTACGGTCACGCTGCGGGGGATTTAGTTCTGACCGAAACCGCGAAAAGGCTGCGAGTCGTGATAGGAAAAACCGGTTTTGTCGCACGTATCGGCGGCGAAGAGTTCATGATCGGGCTACCGAATACCTCAACCGACCAAGCGCTGAAGCAAGCGAAACAGATTTGTGAAACAATTTGCGAAAAACCTTTTCAGCTGCCGGATCGTCCGGCCCCAGTACCCGTAACGATCAGCGTGGGGGTGAAATTATGTACCCCGCCCGAACTCTCTCATCCAGGCGAAACAGACCCGGTTGGTCGATTGATCAGCTCGGCGGACAAAGCACTTTATGCCGCCAAAAAAGCGGGCCGCAACCAGGTACAGATTCGGCAAAGCGCAGCGTGACTAGTCAGTCCCGTTTTTTGTGTTTACGCGGGCCGCGTTTAACCACGTCCTCCAGCCGGTCCGCGTAAGCGGCACGTTGGTCATCATTCATGGCCGAGATCTGGGCCAGCCACTGCTGATGAAGCGCAGTCTGCAGATCAGCAGTTGCCTTCGACTGCTGTGCCAAAAGACTCGCAACCGCTGCGGGATCGAAAGGCACGGCCCTCAGCACTTGACTGAGAGCAGTAAAATCCTGCTTGCGACGATGTGATCCTTTTCCGCGCAGGTCCGACAACTCAACCCTCAGAGCCTTTCGATCCGACTTTGGCAGCGCATAATACAGCGCCGGGCCAAATCCCGGAGGCGCATCGGCATGAGCGCTTCCTTTAAAGCGCAATGCCGCACCCAAAATGACTCCGACAATCAGCAGATTCAAAGCAAGAGAGACAACCAGCAATATCGGCATCCATTTGCGTTTGGGTGCGGGATGATCGCTCATTCTGCGTCCTCCAGATAGTTTTCGTCTAAATTCAGATCGGCCATCAGATAGGTCGTCTCTTGTGAGATGAAATAATCAACAGGGTCCGGCAAGAAGGCCGGAGCGGAGAACCCGATCCAGACGCCAGCTGCGCTTGCGGCCACAAGACCGCTCAACCCTTGCCACCCCCCGATAACGCCTATCTTTTGCCGCCATGTCCGCCGCTGCGGTCTTGCAGTCCGGGCCAGACGTATGGCTTCGGCATCCGTTTCGATGCGAACCGCAAGATCGTCAGGAAACGTATCCCGCGCCGCACGCGCCCGTGCAAACAGATGGTCGAGTTCGTTATCTTGATCAGCCATGTTCGTACCCCAGTTCATCCCGACGCCCCGCCAGTATCGCGGTCAGAGATCGTTTGCCACGCGCGGTCAGGCTTTCAACCGCCTCGACCGAAATATCCATGATCCCCGCGATTTCGGGATTGGACAATTCTTCGATGTGCCGCAGAACCACAGCCTGCCGCTGCCGGTCCGGCAAATGCTCCAATGCAGCCTGCAACGCGTCCTTGCGGGCACTCTCCTGCATCTGGTCGACCACACTGGCAGTCTCATCTTCGGGTTCGGCCACATTGTCCAACGCTTGAGGCCGCTTTTTCCGGCGCAAGTCCACACATAGATTCAGTGTTACGCGATAGAGCCAGGTCGATAACTGCGCCTGCCCCGGCACCCAGTCAGGTGCCATCTTCCAAAGGCGCATCATCGCTTCTTGCGTCACGTCCTCTGCTTCTGCTGGGTTTCCCAGCATTCGCAAAGCCACGGAATAACTTCGCGGCCCCAACCGCCCGGTCAGCAGGCGGGCCGCCGTAGCATCGCCATCAGAAAACCGGCCCAGCAACTCTTCGTCGCTGGGCTCGGGCATGGCAGGTGTTCCGCCATGCTCGATGTCGGGATAAGAGGTCAGATCCTCCATCCCGTATCAGTTGTTGTCGGTGTCCGACTTCTGATGCCGCTTGTGTTTCCGGCCCATTTTATCTTTTGCATCCGCGTATTCCTGTTCTGAGATCGAACCGTTGCCGTCGGCATCGATGCGCTCGAACATCTTGGAGGCGCGGCGCGGTTTCGGCAATTCATCTTCGCTAAGGAAACCATCCGCATTTGCGTCGTGCTTTTCGAACATCTTGGTAACACGCTCGTTGGCCTTGGTCTGCGCCGCAGCCTGCATTTCTTCGACGCTCAGTTGGCCGTCGCCATCCGTATCGGCAGCGGTGAATTTCTGGTTGCGATGTGTCTCGATCTCGGCCTGAGTCACCTGCCCGTCCCCGTCGGCATCCAGTTCCTGAAATGTCGCACGCGGGCCCTTGGCCAAAGCGGAAGTGCCGGTCACAGTAACTGCAGCTACGACGATTGCCGAAATGAAGCTTTTGGTTTTCATTACATAGTTCCCTGAATTTGGCGGCCATTTGCCGCTGTTGATACCTATTCAAACGCGGCTTGGGCGGGTTTCCGTCGCTTCCGGCACAACTTTTTTTGGTTTATTTGAAACGCCAATAGAAAATGATACGCTAAGCAGCAGCGCCACAAAGCGACGCACCCCCCTTTTCCGTTGGGTCTGATCCTGCCTAAATGCCTTCAGGAAAGATGCGCGAGATACATATGATTGACCAAACTATTGACAGTTCGCTCGAAGAAGACCGCCCAACAAAACCCGCATTGATCCGAGGGTTCCGGTGCAAATGCCCGAATTGCGGTGAGGGTGCGCTGTTGCACAGCTATCTCAAGGTGAATCACACCTGTTCGGAATGCGGGCAGGAATTGTTCCATCATCGCGCTGATGACGGCCCGGCCTACCTGACGATCCTGCTGGTGGGGCACCTTCTGGCACCCGCCCTTCATGTCTCTTACGTGCAGTGGCGTCCCGATCCATGGACCATGGCGATTGCATTCTCGATCGGCTGCGTCGCGCTATCCCTGTTCCTTCTGCCCCGTCTCAAAGGGGCCGTTGTCGCCTATCAATGGGCGCGGCGGATGCACGGGTTTGGCAAGGCCGGATGACGACGGATAAAACCGCAATCCGGGATGCTGCTACCGTAATCGTATTGCGTGATCGGTTCAGAGACCCGTCGATCCTGATGGGCCAACGCGGCGCCAAGGCTGCGTTCATGCCGAACAAATTCGTATTCCCGGGCGGCGCGGTTGATGCTTCCGATGCAGGCATCCCGCTCAGTACGCCATTGCCCGATCTATGCACCGATCGCCTGTCACAACAATCAGCGCCAAACTTGCAGACCTCTCTGGCTGTCGCGGCGATCCGAGAGTTGTGGGAAGAAACCGGGCTTGTTCTGGGGCAACAAGGGGATTGGCAAGGCGCGATCCCGGCCGATTGGCAAAGCTTTGCGGCGATGGGCTACCTGCCGTCTGCAGAAGCACTGCAATTTGTCTTTCGCGCAGTCACACCGCCGGGGCGACCCCGCCGGTTCGACGCCAGGTTCTTTCTGGTCGATGCGGACGCGATTCAGGGGGATCTTGACGACTTCACGCATGCCTCGGACGAGCTATCGCATTTGCAATGGGTCAAGATCAGCCAAGCACGAGAGTTCGACCTGCCCTTCATCACCGAAGTTGTTCTGGCCG
Organism: Ruegeria sp. B11; assembly: GCF_056539785.1. Taxonomy (NCBI): domain Bacteria; kingdom Pseudomonadati; phylum Pseudomonadota; class Alphaproteobacteria; order Rhodobacterales; family Roseobacteraceae; genus Ruegeria; species Ruegeria sp. B11. The sequence goes on from NZ_JBQFVO010000001.1 coordinate 1,182,289, forward strand.
AAGTCGCTGCCCGTGCAGAGGACCCGAACCCGCCTGAAACCGTTCCCTTCTTTCTCAACAACGAAGAGGCCAGCCTTTTCCTGCAGCTTCGGGGCTATCCGATGCCCTATGCAGATTAACGCATTCGGCTAACAACCACTGTTACCTCGGGTTTCTTGCCGATCTCGGCCTGCGCGGTCTGACGTGCGATCCGGCGCAACCCTTCTTCCAGTTTGTCGTCATCACGCAGCGTCTTTGCGCCCGCACGCATCAGGAACTGGTTCAGGTCCTCTTCCAGCACCTCAATCAGCCCCGCGCGGGATGATCCCATTTCGGGCAGGCCCATCGTATCGCACCACGGCTCACCCAGCGGTTCGTCTTCTTCGTCCAATATCACCGTGATGGTGATATGGCCGTTCAGCGCCATGCGAATCCGGTCGCGCACCACGCCGTCCAAGGCGCCGATTTTGACTGTACCATCCAGATAGGTCCGGCCAGTCTCGATATAATCCGCCACTTTGGGCGCATTCCCAGTCAGATCCAGCATAGTGCCGTTAACAGCGAGAATCCCAGTACGTCCGCCCGTTTCGGCCAGTTTGGCATGCTCACGCAAGTGGCGGTGTTCGCCATGCATCGGGATGACCATCTGCGGATCGATCAGAGCGTGAACCTTCTCAAGATCAGGCCGGTTGGCGTGACCCGAGACGTGATACAGACCAGAGCTGTCATCGACTACATCCACTCCCTTCTCACTGAGCTGGTTCATGATGCGGATCACGCCACGTTCATTGCCGGGAATAGTCTTGGACGAGAACAGAAACAGATCGCCCTCTTTCGCTTCTAGTCCGCGATACTTACCGCGCGCCAGTTGGGCGCTGGCTGCGCGGCGTTCGCCTTGGCTGCCAGTCACAATCAACATCAGGTTCGCGCGTGGCACATCGACGGCCTCTTCGGCGCTGATAACCTTTGGAAAATCGGTCAGGATGCCGGTCTCGGTCGCCGCCTCGATCATACGCCGCATCGCACGACCCAGCAGTACGACCGAACGGCCGGCTTTCTGTCCCGCCTCTGCCAGCGTTTTCACGCGTGCCACGTTCGAGGCAAACGTGGTTGCGATGACCATGCCGCTGGCCTCTTGAACCAGACGGGTGATCTCGGGTCCGACTTCGGATTCCGAACGCCCGGGATGGCTTGAGAACACATTGGTACTGTCACAGACCAACGCTTTGACGCCGGGCTTTGCCACCTCGGCCCACAGATCGGGATCGAATGGTTCGCCCACGACCGGGTTGGAATCGAGCTTGAAATCCCCCGTATGCACCACGCGCCCGGAAGGCGAGTCGATAACGAGCCCTGCACTTTCAGGGATGGAATGCGAAACCGGCAGGAAACCAACGGTAAACGGGCCAGCCTTGATCTGTTCGGGCCATGGAGACGCAGTTTGCACCGCCTCGGTCGGGTGGCCGCGTTCTTCCATCTTGCGACGCGCGATATTGGCGGTAAAAGCGCGCGCGTAGACCGGCGCGCCCAAAGCCTCATAACAGTGGGCCACCGCCCCGACATGATCTTCGTGCGCGTGGGTGACAAAAACTGCTTCCAGCTGATCGGCACGCTCTTTAAGCCAGGTGATGTCTGCAAAGATCAGATCCACGCCGGGCGAGGTGTCCATGTCCGGGAAGGCAACGCCAAGATCCACAAGGATCAACCGCTCTTGCCCCGGCTTGCCGTAACCATAGACATAGGCATTCATGCCGATTTCGCCTGCACCGCCCAGCGGCAGATAGATCAGTCGTTCACTGCTCATGTTGAGCCATTTTCCTTGTTATAGCGATGTATCACGGTCAACCCGTGCATCGTCAGATCATCCTCGATAGCGTCAAAACCCACGTCAGCCTGATCAAACAGAGGCGCCAGGCCCCCGGTACCGACGACTTTCATCGCCATTCCGTATTCAGCTTTCACGCGCGAGATCAGCCCTTCAATCAGGCCGGAATATCCCCAATACACGCCGGACTGGATACAGCCAACCGTGTTTGTTCCAATCACTTTTTCGGGTCTCGTGATGTCGATATGCGGCAACGCCGCGGCACCTTGATGCAGTGCCTCAAGGCTCAGGTTCACGCCAGGGGCGATGATACCACCGACGTAGGCGCCGTCGGCTGCGACCACGTCGAAATTCGTGGCGGTCCCAAAGTCAACCACAACCACATTGCCGCCATGGCGGTCGAACGCCGCCGCCGCGTTGGCCAACCGGTCCGGACCGGGCACGGTGCCTTCGTCCACGCGCGGATTGACCGGCAGCAGGCAATCTGGCTTGCCAACAACAATCGGCCGGCATCCAAAAAAGCGATCAGCAAAGACCCGCAGGTTGAACACCACGCGTGGCACGGTTGAGGCGATGATCACATCCGAGATATCAGCTTCGATACCGTAGTGTTTCACCAAGGTTGAATACCAGGTGAAATAGGCATCCGCTGTGCGGGCATGGTGGGTTGAGGTGCGCAGAGTGCACAGGAACTTTTCGCCATCCCAGATCGAGAAAACGGTGTTGGTATTGCCGCAATCAATCGCCAGAAGCATCCCGCGCCCCTTTCAGAAGTACACATCCGCAGCCGGAATGCTGACCCGGCCCTTGGCGGTGTTTAGGACAAGGCTGCCACCCACGTCTACCGTTTCGAAGGTTCCAACCGTTTCGGACGTGGCTGTACGAGCGGTTATGACTTCGCCCAACCGCGCTGCTCGGGATAGCCAGGCGGTGCGGATCGGTTCGAACCCGTAGGTCATGAACTGGGTCTCATAATGCGCATAAGCTACCGCCAGTTCGGTCAGAAAATCCTCGGGGGTGGTGAGCGCGCCGGTTTCCGAGAGCAGAGAAACAGGTCGCACCGCTCCGGCTTCGACGCGATCAGTGCCCGGTGCCTCGGACAGGTTCACCCCAATACCTATCGCCAGATGTGACACCCCCCGGCCCTGCCCCGTGCTTTCTAGCAGGATACCCGCTAGTTTTCCGCCGTTGAGCAGCACGTCATTGGGCCATTTCAGTGCCAAACCTACTGCGCGCCCCGTTACCGCCACACAGGCATCATACAGGGCGAGCGCTGCGACAAAACTTCGAAGGGCCGCCTGTTCCGGATCACCCGGCGGGCGCATCAGCAAAGTCGCTGCCAGATTACCTTTTGGGTTGGCCCAAGCTCGCCCGCGCCGACCACGCGCGGCGGTCTGATGATGTGCCATGATCCAGACCGGACCGGTCGCTGTTGGCGCAAGCCGCACCGCCTCATTCAGAGTACTGTCGACTTCTTTCAGTATATGCAGGCCATATCCCTGCGGCCATTCGCTCATGTCAAAAAGGCCCGGTCGCGCGACCGAGCCTCGGTTGATCGAAACGCGGCAGTATCAGTTGACAAGCGTCGCCGCAGCAGCTGCAGCTGCCCCTTCCACACCGAACTGATAAAATACGCCAATCAACATCAGAGCCGCAGAGCCCATCAGCGCTGCCCACAAAACCGGGGTCGAGCGGATCTCGATCGGGTCTTCATTCTCCGCCCCGAAATACATGTAGAACACGATCCGCAGATAGTAGAACGCACCGATGACCGAGGCGATGGCCGAGACGATCACCAGCCCGAACAGGTCGGCATCGATACCCGCTTGCCAGACGCCGAACTTGGCGAAGAAGCCCAGCATCGGTGGCACGCCCGCCAGACTGAACATCAGGATCAGGACCGCCAGAGCTTTACCCGGATCGCGCTTCGAGAACTGACGTAGCGCATCAATATCAGTGACCGGTTTGCCATCACGCTCCATCATCAGGATGAATGCGAAGGTTCCGATATTCATCGTCACATAGATGGCCAGATACATTAGCATTGCCTTGATGCCCATCTCGGTCCCGGCGGCCAGTCCGATCAGAGCATATCCCATATGGGCAATCGACGAAAACGCCATCAGCCGCTTGATGTCCCGCTGCCCGATGGCCGCAACCGCGCCCAGCAGCATCGACAGGACCGAAAGCAGCACGATCACTTGCTGCCAATCCTTGATCACGCCTCCGAAGGCATCATGCATCAGGCGCGCGAACAGGGCCATCGCAGCCACTTTCGGAGCGGTAGCGAAGAACGCAGTAATCGGGGTCGGAGACCCTTCATACACATCCGGCGTCCACATATGGAACGGCACGGCCGAGACCTTAAACGCCAGACCCGAGATCATGAACACTAGGCCAAACAGGAGGCCAATCGAGACATCTCCATGATGCACCGTTTGGATGATGCCCGAGAACAGCGTGGTGCCGGTGAAGCCGTAAACCAGCGACGCACCATAGAGCAGCAAGCCAGAACTCAACGCGCCCAGCACGAAGTATTTCAGACCGGCTTCGGTGGATTTGGCACTGTCGCGCCGCAAGGCGGCCACGACGTAAAGCGACAGCGACTGCAGCTCAAGCCCCATATAAAGCGACATCAGATCGCCTGCGCTAACCATCATCATCATGCCGACAGCCGCAAGTGCGACCAGCAGAGGATATTCAAAGCGCAGCAGATCGCGGCGCGCCATATATTCCTGGCTCATCAGCAATACCGCAGCGGCAGACAGCAGAATCGCAACCTTTGCAAATCGGGCAAAGCCGTCATCCACAAACATGCCGTTGAAGGCCACGTTGGTACCTTCGCCATTCATCGCAATCCAGATTGCCAACACCGCCATCAGACCTGAAGTGGCCCAGACCAGTATGGGAGCCAGAGCATCCTTGGTGGTGTAGACAGCCCCGATCAGCGCCGCCATCGCATAAATTGCCAGAACAATTTCCGGCAGGATGATTGTCAGATCAGCCTGGATCATGTCTCCAAAGCCCCCTTAATGCGAAGCGGCTGTCTGGGTTGCGGCTTCAGCCGCGGCCAGAGCCGTGTCATAGTTCGAGATTAGCGCTGCGGTGGATTGCCCGATCACATCGGTCACCAGCGAGGGATAAACCCCAAGCAGAATGGTCATCACGATCAGCGGCGCGAAGATCAGCCGCTCGCGCGAACTCATGTCTGTGATGGCCTTGAGGCTTTCCTTGATCAGATCTCCAAAGACTACCCGGCGATAGAGCCACAGCGCATAGCCCGCTGAGAAGATCACACCGGTTGCAGCCACAGCCGTCACCCAGGTGTTGACCTGGAATGCGCCCATCAGGGTCAGGAATTCCCCGATGAAGCCTGATGTACCAGGCAAGCCAACATTGGCCATGGTGAACAGCATGAAGACCAGAGCGTAAGCCGGCATCCGGATGACCAAACCGCCATACGCCTCGATATCGCGGGTGTGCATCCGGTCATAGATCACGCCAACACACAGGAAGAGCGCTGCGGAAATGAACCCATGACTGAGCATCTGGAAGATCGCGCCATCAATGCCCTGCTGGTTCGCTGCAAAGATACCCATGGTCACAAAGCCCATATGCGCGACCGAGGAATAGGCGATCAGCTTCTTCATATCCTCCTGCACCAGCGCGACCAGAGAGGTGTAGACAACAGCAATCGCCGACATCCACAGCACCACATCGGTCATCACCGCAGACCCCACCGGGAACATCGGCAGGCTGAAGCGCAGGAAGCCATAGCCGCCCATCTTCAACAGGATCGCCGCCAGCACGACCGAACCTGCCGTCGGCGCCTGAACGTGCGCATCCGGCAGCCAGGTATGCACCGGCCACATCGGCATCTTCACCGCGAACGACGCGAAGAAGGCCAGGAACATCAGCGTCTGCATGCCGCCGACGATATAGATGCCCAGTACGCTAAACCCTTCGGACGAGAACTGATGGCTCATCAGCGCCTCGATATCCGTGGTGCCCGCATCCGCATACATCGCAACCATCGCCACCAGCATCAGCACCGAGCCGAGGAAGGTGTATAGGAAGAACTTGAAGCTGGCATAAATGCGGTCTTTGCCGCCCCAGATACCGATGATCAGGAACATCGGGATCAGGCCCGCCTCGAAGAACAGGTAGAACAGCACGAGATCCAGCGCCATGAACACGCCCAGCATCAGCGTTTCCAGCAGCAGGAATGCGATCATGTATTCCTTGACCCGGTCCGTGACCTGCCAGCTGGCCAGAATGGTCAGTGGCATGATGAAGGTGGTCAGCAGCACGAAAAGAACGCTGATACCATCGACACCCATCTTGTACTTCAGGCCCAGCAGCCACTCGCCCTCTTCCACCATCTGGAAGCCGGTGTTGGACGGATCAAAGCCGGTATAGATGCCGATTGAGACCAGAAAGGTCACGGTTGTGGCAACCAGCGCAACCCATTTGGCGTTGCGCTGCGCGGCTACGTCCTCGCCATGCAGAAACAGGGCCAGAATGCCTGCTGCGATGGCGGGGATGAAGGTGACAATAGATAGGATATTGTCCATTAGTTTGCGCCTCCGCCGATCGACATCCAGGTGACAAGAGCGGCGATGCCCAAAACCATCCAGAAGGCGTAAGTAAAGATGTAACCCGTCTGAGCTTTGCCTGCGAGGCGAGTAAAGAAGGGCACGACGCCCATCGAAACCCCGTTCAGGAAGCCATCAATCGTGTTGCCGTCACCGCGTTTCCACAGGAACCGACCTAGCGCAATGGTAGGTTTGACAAAGATCGCGTCGTAGATCTCGTCAAAGTACCACTTATTCTTGAGAAACAGGTACAGCGGCCGCTGGTTCGCCGCCAGACGAGCGGGCAGCGACGTGTTCACGATGTAGAACCAATAGGCGACGACAAAACCCAGCAGCATGGCAACAAAAGGCGATACTTTGACCCATTTCGGAGCCTCATGCGCATCGTTCAGGACATTATTGTCAGGTGCCATATACAGCGCGCCTTCGCCCGGCTCACCGCCAAAGCTGGCATGCTTTTTGTCCGCCTTGTAGTCACCCTCACCTTTATCAGCCTTCGCGTCGCCTTGGTCGTCATCTGCCTTGGCCTCACCATGAGATGCGTCTGCGGCAACTTCGCCATGACCGCCAGTCTCTTCCGCCAGCGGAATACCGTAGAACTTGGCCACTTTATCGGTGTAGCCGAAGAACTGATTGTACCACAGCATCCCCGAGAACACCGCGCCCAGAGACAGTACCCCCAGCGGGACCAGCATGACCATCGGACTTTCATGCGCGTGCTCATGCGTATGCTTGTCGCCACGCGGCTCGCCATAGAAGGTCAGGAATATCAGACGCCAGCTGTAGAATGAGGTGAACACCGCTGCGATTACCAACATCCAGAAGGCATAACCTGTGCCACCTACAAAGGCGCTTTCGATTATGGCATCCTTCGACAGGAACCCGGCGAAGCCAAACGTGGTCAGCGGGATGCCCACACCGGTAATGGCCAGCGTGCCGATCATCATCGCCCAGAACGTATAGGGGATTTTCTTCCGCAGACCGCCGTACTCGGTCATCTCTTGCTCATGATGCATCGCATGGATCACTGAACCGGCACCAAGGAACAGTAGCGCCTTGAAGAACGCGTGCGTCAGCAGATGGAACATCGCGGCTGAGTACATGCCAACGCCGGCGGCGACAAACATGTAACCCAATTGCGAACAGGTCGAATACGCAATGACCCGCTTGATATCGGTCTGCACCAAGCCCACGGTTGCTGCGAAAAACGCAGTCGAAGCGCCAAGGAAGGCTATGAACCCGGTGGCCCCCGGTGCGAACTCCATCAGCGGCGACATACGGCAGACCAGGAACACACCTGCGGTAACCATGGTCGCAGCGTGGATCAGCGCGGACACAGGGGTCGGACCTTCCATCGCATCCGGCAGCCAGGTGTGTAGTATCAACTGCGCCGATTTACCCATCGCGCCAATGAACAGCAGAACACAGATCACCTCGATCGCAGTCCACTCACCCCAGAGGAAGCTCAGTTTTTCCTCCGCCAATGCCGGGGCCGACGCGAATATGTCTGAGAAATTGATGCTGTCGGTCAGGAAGAACAGCGCGAAGATCCCCAGCGCAAAGCCGAAATCGCCCACTCGGTTCACGATGAACGCTTTCATCGCCGCTGCATTGGCGCTGGGCTTGCGATAATAAAACCCGATCAGCAGGTACGAGGCGACACCCACGCCTTCCCAGCCAAAGAACATCTGAACCAGATTGTCCGCCGTCACCAGCATCAGCATGGCGAAGGTGAAGAACGACAGATAGGCAAAGAAACGCGGCTTATAGCTTTCGCCTTCACGCCATTGCGGGTCGTGATCCATGTAGCCGAACGAATACAAGTGAACCAGCGCCGAAACGGTCGTCACCACGATCAGCATGATCGCCGTCAGACGGTCCAGACGAATGGCCCAGCTTGTCGACAGCGAACCACTTTCGATCCAGCGCATGATCTCGATCTGCTGGGTGTGGCCATCAAATGAAAGGAAGACGATCCAGCTGAGCAGGCAGGCCAGAAACAGCAGGCCCGTGGCAGTCCACATGGCGGCTTTCTCACCAATGAAGCGCCAGCCAAAACCGCAGATCAACGCACCCACGAGCGGGGCAAAGAGGATGGTGGTTTCCATATTCTCTTACCCCTTCATCATATTGACGTCTTCAACCGCGATGGTGCCACGGTTGCGGAAGAAGCAGACCAGAATGGCAAGACCAATCGCCGCCTCAGCCGCCGCAACTGTCAACACGAACAGCGTAAAGACCTGCCCGACCAGATCGCCGAGGAAACTAGAGAACGCCACGAGGTTGATATTCACCGCCAGCAGCATCAACTCGATGCTCATCAGCAGGATGATGACGTTCTTGCGGTTCAGGAAGAGACCGAAGATGCCGATGACGAATAGCGTCGCCGCGACCGTAAGATAGTGTTCAAGTCCGATCATCGTCTCAAAGTCCCTGCCCCGGTTTCACGTCCTTCAACTCCATCGCTTTGGCCGGGTCGCGCATCATCTGGCCGATGATGTCCTGACGCTTGATGTCCTGACGGTGGCGCAGTGTCAGCACAATGGCACCGATCATGGCCACCAGCAGGATCAGGCCCGCCAGTTGGAACAGAAGGAAGTATTGATCGTATAGAATGACGCCTAGCGCCTCAGTGTTGTGGCGGTCGCTCGGTACCGGCTGCGCCAGATTGGCGGCGGCACCCTGCGCGCTGTCCCATGCTCCGATGGCCATGACGAACTGCATCAGGATCACCAATCCGATCAACAGCGCTAGCGGCATGTAGCGCGCCATCTCGGCCTTCAGCTCGGCAAAGTCCACATCCAGCATCATCACCACGAAGAGGAACAGAACCGCAACCGCGCCGACATAAACGATAATCAGCAGCATCGCCACGAACTCAGCCCCCAGCAGCACGAACAGGCCCGCCGAGGACAGAAAGGACAGGATCAGCCACAGCACCGAATGCACCGGCTGGCGGCTGATCACCGTGAACAGCCCGCCGGTGATGGCGCTGATGGCAAACAGATAGAAGGCAAAGACGGTCATTGATCCTCATCCTCGTTGTCGCCCATGACCTCTTGCGCCAGATCCAGCGCGCGGGTCATGGCCGGGATGCCGGCAAAGACCGACATCTGACCGATCGTTTCCACGATCTCTTGTTTCTTGGCGCCAGCCTCAAGCGCATGGCGCACGGTCTGACGCACCGCCGAGTCCGCCTGAGCGCCCTGACAGGTCAGCCCGGCCAGCGTCAGCAGAAGGCGAGTTTTGGCGTCCAGCCCGTCCTTGTTGACGGTATTGCCGAACATCATCTCCATGACCTCTTTGGGCATGGTTGGCCACAGCGCCTCGAACCCTTTGGGCGAGAAATTCTCCATCGCCGGGTTCATCGCCTTTGCCATGTCCTGAGCTTGCTTCATCATCAGCTCGAACGGATTTGTCGGACTGTCACTCATCTGTACGGCGCGTCCATTTCCAGATTGCGAGCGATTTCGGCTTCCCAGCGTTCGCCGTTATCCAGCAGTTTCTGCTTGTCGTAGAACAACTCTTCCCGGGTTTCGGTGGCGAATTCGAAATTCGGGCCCTCGACGATGGCATCAACCGGACATGCCTCCTGGCAGAAACCGCAATAGATGCATTTGGTCATGTCGATGTCATAGCGCGTGGTGCGGCGGCTTCCGTCTTCGCGCGGCTCGGCATCGATGGTGATGGCTTGTGCAGGACAGATCGCTTCGCACAGTTTGCAGGCGATGCAGCGTTCCTCACCGTTCGGATAACGGCGCAGGGCATGTTCACCCCGGAACCGCGGGGACAAGGGCCCCTTTTCATGCGGGTAGTTCACGGTGGCTTTTGGGGCGAAGAAATACTTCAAGCCCAATTTCATTCCGACCCAGAAGTCCTGCAGCAGGAAATACTTGGCGGCGCGGGTGTAGTCGATTTGAGTCATATCAGCCTCCTACGCTCCAACGGGCAAACGCGCCCCAGAACCAGTCGAATTTCGCCGCGAAGGCCACGAAAACGACCCAGACGAGGCTGAACGGCAAGAACACTTTCCAACCCAGGCGCATCAACTGGTCATAGCGGTAGCGGGGTGTGATCGCCTTGACCATCGCGAAGATGAAGAAGAAGAACGCCATCTTGGCAACCATCCACAATACGCCGTCAGGCAGGCCTGGGATCGGGGACAGCCAGCCGCCAAAGAACAGCAGTGTGGTCAGAGCACACATCAGGAAGATGGCGATGTATTCACCAGCCATGAAAAGCAGGAAAGGCGTGGCCGAGTATTCGACCTGATAGCCTGCAACCAGTTCCGATTCCGCCTCGGGCAGATCGAAGGGTGGACGGTTGGTTTCAGCCAATGCCGAGATGAAAAACAGGAACACCATCGGGAAATGCGGCAGCCAGTACCAGCTGAAGAACCCGAACGAGCCATCCTGTGCGCGGACGATATCACCAAAGTTCATCGAACCGGTCGAGATGATGATGCCGATGATGATCAGACCGATGGATACCTCGTATGAAATCATCTGCGCGGCAGAGCGCAGCGACCCAAGGAATGGATACTTTGAGTTCGACGCCCAACCACCCATAATCACGCCATAAACCTCAAGGGATGAGACTGCGAAGACATAGAGGATGGCGACGTTGATGTCCGACAGGACCCAGCCATCGTTGAACGGGATCACCGCCCAGGCGATCATCGCGAGGACAAAACTGGTCAATGGTGCGAGGATAAACACTGTACGGTCGGCACCGGCGGGAATGACGACCTCTTTCACCACATATTTCAGTGCGTCCGCCACCGATTGCAGCAGGCCGTATACGCCGACAACGTTGGGGCCGCGACGCATCTGGACGGCGGCCCAGATCTTGCGGTCGCCGTAAACGAGGAACAACAGCGAGATCATCACGAACGCAACAACAGCAAGCACTTGCGCCAGAATGATGATGGCTATTCCGCCTGGGGTGTTAAAGAAGTCAGCCATTGGTCCTCACACCGTGGGTATTTTGGTTTCCGCGTGCGATGCAAAGGCCAGATGCCTGCGCAATCTGCGGCTGGGTCGGCGCGTTGGTGTAAACAGCATCTGCCGTCTGTACGCCACCCTTAATCTTCAATTTCACACGCAAATCCGGCGCGGCTATCTGCCACCCGGGCACCGCGTACGTCTGCAATATGAAACGTTTCTGGTTCATTCAGCCGCAATCTTCTCAGTCTTGCGGGTCTGCGCCTGTGCCGATAGTTCGGCCATCAATTGCGAGGCGCGGGCAATCGGGTTGGTCAGGTAGAAATCCTTGATTGCATTGCGGAAGCTGGCTTCACCCAATTTTCCGGCTTGTAGCGCCGCTGCTTCATTCTCAATCACCTCATCAATGCGCGCCAGATGCGGAACAGATTCGAGCAAGGAGGTTCGCAATTGAGCCAATGTATCGTAGGGCAGCGTAGCCCCCAGCTCGGCAGACAACGCCCTTAGGATTGCCCAGTTTTCCTTGGCCTCTCCCGGTGCAAAGCCTGCGCGCATGGCGAGTTGAGGACGCCCTTCGGTGTTCACGAACAGACCGTTTTCTTCTGTGTAAGCCGCCCCCGGCAGGATCACATCTGCGCGGTGCGCGCCACGATCGCCGTGACTGCCCTGATAGATCACAAAGGCACCCTCGCCGATCTCAACTTCGTCAGCACCGAGGTTATAGATCACATCGGCCGCGTTGACCGCCTCCATGCCACCTTCGTTGGTCGCATCCACATCCATCGCACCTACGCGCGATGCCGCGGTGTGCAGAACGATCAGCCCACTTTCGGTATTGCTTGCAATGGCTTGCGCGGCGGCCAGAATGGCAGAGCCATCGGCCTCCTGCAGCGCGCCCTGCCCGACGATGACAAGAGAGCGCTTGCCCTTGATCTCATCATCACCACCCATATCAACGATGGTCTGCAGCGCGGCACGGTCGCTGCCTACATGGTGATACTCATAGGTCAGATCGACGGCAGGCCCGACCAGGGTCACCTCGGCGCCGTGTGCCCAGGCCTTGCGGATACGAGCATTCAAAACCGGAGCCTCGTCACGCGGGTTGGTCCCAATCAACAGGATACGTTCAGCCGCATCAATATCTTCGATTGCCGCGGTCCCGGCATAGGCTGCTCGGTTACCCGCAGGCAGTTTGGCGCCGTCGGTGCGGCACTCAACGATACCGCCTTGCCCTTCGATCATCTGTTTCAGCGCATAGATGGCCTCTACCGGAGCCAGATCACCTACGATCCCAGCCAGTTTCTCGGCCCCCTTAAGAACCTCAGCAGCTTTGTTCAGTGCTTCTGGCCATGTGGCAGGACGCAGCTTGCCGTTTTCGCGCACATAAGGCCTGTCCAGTCGCTGACGCCGTAAGCCGTCCCAGACAAAGCGGGTCTTGTCGCTGATCCATTCCTCGTTCACACCGTCATGGTTGCGCGGCAGAAAGCGCATCACTTCACGCCCTTTGGTATCTACACGGATGCTTGAGCCCAAAGCGTCCATCACGTCGATACTCTCGGTTTTGGTCAGTTCCCAAGGGCGAGCGGTGAAGGCATATGGCTTCGAGGTCAACGCCCCTACCGGGCACAGATCGATGATGTTGCCCTGCAGGTTCGAATCCAGCGTCTGGTTCAGGTACGAGGTGATCTCGGCATCTTCGCCGCGTCCGGTCTGACCCATCTGGGTGATCCCGGCGACCTCTGTGGTGAAGCGCACGCAACGAGTACAACTGATGCAGCGAGTCATCGCGGTGCCAACCAGCGGACCAAGGTCCAGATCATCCACGGCACGCTTGGCTTCTTTGAAGCGCGTCCCTGACAGACCATAGGCCATGGCCTGATCCTGCAGGTCACACTCACCGCCCTGATCGCAGATCGGGCAATCCAGCGGGTGGTTGATCAGCAGAAACTCCATCACCCCTTCGCGGGCCTTCTTGACCATGGGCGAGTTCGTCTTGACCACCGGTGCCTGCCCTTCCGGACCCGGACGCAGATCGCGCACCTGCATCGCGCAGGAGGCCGCCGGTTTCGGCGGGCCGCCCACGACCTCGACCAGACACATCCGGCAGTTCCCGGCAATCGACAGACGCTCGTGATAGCAAAAGCGCGGCACCTCGACCCCGGCCTGCTCGCAGGCCTGGATCAGTGTCATCGCGCCATCGACTTCGATTTCCTGCCCGTCGATATTGACTTTGCGGAGGTCAGACATCGCTAGTTCGCCCTCAAATACACGCCTATGGCGCTGTTTCTTTCAATCTCTTTCCGCCCTAACGTGCAGAAAGAATTGGGATTTTCATAAGACACGCCGTTTTGGATCAGATACGCCTCACCCTTGGCGCGCATCCTGTCTTTTTCGGCATCCGAGTCCACATAGGCGCGGATTTCCTTGTCCGAATATCCCAATTTGTTCGCCTTGGACCGCAGATCCCACATCACCCCAATCGCCTTAAGTCGACGCCCGCTGATCGACGGACAGTACTCCGAAATCTCATTTGCGATCGCGATGTAGTAGAGTTCGTTGTCGATCTCTTTGACATCCCTCAAGGGTGGTTTGGCTTCGGCCATTACAGGCATCGAAATCGCGCAAATCGCGGCCAGAAGTCGTACAACGGTCATGACATTTCCTTTCGTCTTGGGATTCCCAAGACGGCGGTCAGCCGGGCTGCTATGCAATAACAGCCCATGGGTTTTGCCGTGATATGCGATACGGTGGCTCATGGTCGCTGACAGCTTCCGGCATATGTGAGCTTATCGTTTTCGATCCGTAGATTTTGCGGCTCGGTCTCCGGCCCAACCTTCCATACAATTCTGGACGATCCAAAATTCTGAATGCAGAATTTTGTGCCCTCATAACGGCCTGCTTCGCGTGCGCCTTCCAATGACTGCGAAACGCCATTCACAGTCACAGTGAAATCGGTAGGTGTCGTCTTCTTATCCACGTGTTTAGCGTTGGCGTTGAAGAAAATGCCGTCAAACGCCACGCGGGTCGCCCTCGATTTCGCTGTACCGCAGGCAGATACAAGTAAGCTTCCCACCAATACCATTGTCATTACGAATACGCGTTTCGCCATCATGACCACTCCTGTTTCGTGGCTGGCGCTTGTGGCATCCGCTGATGCGCAGGAGAAAGCGTATGAATCAACATCCCGTTCACTCCGCCGCGACCTGTACGCAACGATTGTCGCGCCACTTGCTGGCCTGTTTCAATTCTGCCCACCCAAAGGCATGCTCGCTGGGTCCTTCCGAGCGCAGCTTTTCCAGACGATCCAGCGCTTCGGCCAAACTGGGGCAATGCCCTTCCCGCACCCACCACATGACAAAATGTTGTTCGCCAAGGATTTCGAACCACTCTTGCCGACGCTCGTAGAACTGTTTGTGGATAGTCCCCCAAACAAATTTCTCAAGGCTGGCGACGTCTTCCCAAACCGTCAGGTTCGCGACGAATTGCGGATCATCCCCGATGCTGTTTTCGGTGTTGCCTGTTCCCGGTTCTCCGGACCCTTCCATCATCCAGACAAAGCCGGACATCCGCTTGCCAAGCCCGTTGACGCGATCCAGGTTGGCCATGAATTCAGCCACGCGCGGATCGTCTGTTGGCGCCAACAAACGGCCGACATTCAACTCGGCCAGATGATATCCTTCGGGCTGGATCAAAACGCGGCCACCAACGCAATAAGGCCAAGAATGAACATGCAGGCCCATCCAACCACATAAGCAACAGACCGGACCCCGCTATGCGGCTTGCCGATCCCGCGCAGGTGAATCACCAACATAACAACCCGCGCCAGCAGCGCTATTGAGGCCAGCAGGTTCACCCAGAACGGGCTGGCCCCCAACAGGATCGCCGCGACTGTAACAGTCAAAAAGGCAGGCAGAGTTTCAGTGCCGTTCAGATAAGCGCGGTTCAAACGATAGGCCCTGTCCGAATAATCCTGATCCGGAGTGGCCCCCGGTGCCAGCCCCTTGCCCGCTTTTGCAAGCGCCGAGAACGGCGACATGAACAGAACGATCAGGGTAAAGATCACCAAAGCGGCGATCGCGTGGGAATATTCGGCATAGACTTCCATCGATTTTACTCCGCTGCCATCGCACCCATGCGGCCCGATTTCTGGGCCTTGATGCGGTCCTCTATTTCTTCTCGGAAATTGCGGATCAGACCTTGGATCGGCCAAGCGGCGGCATCGCCAAGGGCGCAGATTGTGTGGCCTTCAACCTGTTTGGTGACGTCAAACAGCATGTCGATCTCTTCCAGTTCGGCTTCACCGCGTACAAGACGGTCCATCACGCGCATCATCCAACCAGTGCCTTCACGACATGGCGTACACTGGCCGCAACTTTCGTGCTTGTAGAACTTCGACAACCGCCAGATTGCCTTGATGATGTCGGTGGACCTGTCCATCACGATGACCGCTGCCGTGCCCAGACCCGAACCCAGTTCTCCGCGCAGATAGTCAAAATCCATGATCGCGTCGCGCATGTTCTCACCGCGCACGCATGGCACCGAAGACCCGCCGGGTATTACCGCCAGCAGATTGTCCCAGCCGCCACGAATGCCGCCGCAATGGGTTTCAATCAGCTCTTCGAAGGAGATCGACATCGCCTCTTCGACGACACAGGGGTTGTTCACATGGCCCGAGATCGCAAACAGCTTGGTGCCCGCGTTGTTCTGACGGCCAAAGCCTGCGAACCAGTCGGCACCACGCCGCAGAATCGTGGGCACAACGGCAATCGATTCCACATTGTTCACCGTGGTCGGGCAGCCATAAAGACCCGCTCCCGCCGGAAACGGAGGCTTCATGCGCGGCATACCCTTCTTGCCCTCAAGGCTTTCGATCAGAGCAGTTTCCTCGCCGCAGATATAAGCCCCAGCGCCGTGATGCAGGAACAGGTCGAAATCCCAGCCGGAACCAGCAGCATTCTTCCCGAGCAGACCCGCGTCATAGGCTTCGTCAATCGCGGCCTGCAGAGCCTCACGCTCGCGGATGTATTCGCCGCGCAGGTAGATGTAGCAAGTATGCGCGTTCATTGCGAAAGACGCGATCAGGCACCCCTCGATCAGCGTGTGCGGATCATGACGCATAATCTCGCGGTCTTTGCACGTCCCGGGTTCGGATTCATCCGCGTTCACCACCAGATAAGCCGGGCGACCATCGCTTTCCTTGGGCATGAAAGACCATTTCAGACCGGTCGGGAAACCCGCACCACCACGGCCGCGCAGACCTGAGTCTTTCATTGTCTGGATGATCCAGTCGCGGCCTTTCTCGATCAGGCCAGCGGTGCCGTCCCAATGCCCGCGGGCCTGCGCGCCTTTCAACGTGCGCTCATGCATCCCGTAGATGTTGGTAAAGATCCTGTCCTGATCCTTCAGCATCGCGTGTTACCTTTGGCTGTCCTGACGCATGCGCCAGAGTTGAAATATGTTGACGCCCGCATAGATGAATCCTGCCAAAGCGGCAAAATCAAACAGCAGCGCATAACGCCCCGGCAATCCGATTGCAGGGCCAATGAACAAGGTCATTCCAAGCCAAATCACCATCGTCACCGCAATGACGATGCCGATATGTCGGCCCTTGCGGGCTATGGCCAGTTCCTTGTCCGTATCCATCTTGTCCTGATGCCCTAGGCGGGCACTCGTTTAATCTTCGTAAGTGCCGTCTTCTTTGGCACGTTTGGCAAACTCGGTTTCTTCACCTGCAGCCAGTTTCGCGGCTTGTTCGATCCACCCGTCCCGCTCGATCCGGCCTTTGAATTTCAGCCGTGCATCGACCCAGGCCACCTGCTCAGGCGTCCATGCAGCGATCTGGTCATAATGATAAAAGCCCAGCCCGTTCAGGGTTTCTTCCAGCTTCGGACCAACGCCCTTGAGCATCTTGAGATCATCCGGCTTGCCACCCCGCGCTTCTTTCAGCGTTTCCGGCTGATCCTCTTTCGCTGCTTTCGCTTCTGCGGCCTGTTTCACAGCAGGTTTCGCGGGGGTCGGCGCTTTGGGTGGCTTCGGCGCGGCTTTGGTCGCTGCTGCTTTGCCATCCTTGCCCAGCCACGGGGTCAGGATCGGAACCTCGGTCCCGTCGATGCGCTTGACGGTATCACCCAGATCGCTCGCAAGCTGAACACTTGCGTTATACTGCGTTCTGCCGCTTTCATACTCCGTCAGGCTGGTCAGCCCCTTCAGAGGTTCCGCCGCATAGCGCCCGTTCTGAGGACCCGGAGTCGGCACTTTGCCCGCCACCAGATCATCGAGAATCTTGCCAAAGCTCTCGGTCGTCAGATCTTCGTAGTAATCCTTACCGATCTGCGCCATCGGGGCATTGGTGCAAGATCCGAGGCATTCCACCTCTTCCCAGCTCAGCTTGCCATCAGCAGACAGTTCATGCGGCTTTGCAGCGATCTTTTCCTTGCAAACCGCAATCAGGTCCTCGGCCCCGCAAATCATGCAGGACGTAGTGCCACAGACCTGAATATGCGCAACCGAACCAACCGGCTGCAGTTGGAACATGAAGTAGAACGAGGCAACCTCAAGAACGCGGATATAGGCCATACCAAGCATGTCGGCGACGGATTCGATCGCCGGACGGCTCAGCCATCCCTCCTGCTCCTGCGCGCGCCACAGCAGCGGGATGACCGCACTGGCCTGACGCCCCTCGGGATATTTGGTTATTTGCGCTTCGGCCCATTGCTGGTTAGCAGCGGTGAAGGCGAAGCTTTCGGGTTGTTCGGCGTGAAGACGGCGGAGCATTAGCGGTCAATCTCTCCAAATACGACGTCCATGGTGCCGATAATCGCGGCGACGTCGGCCAGTTGGTGCCCTCCGGCAACGTGGTCCATGGCTTGCAAGTGCAGGAACCCCGGCGCGCGGAGTTTGGCGCGGTAGGGCTTATTGGTGCCGTCGGCGACCAGATAGACGCCGAACTCGCCCTTAGGAGCCTCAACGGCGGCATAGACTTCGCCCGCGGGGACGTGGAAGCCTTCGGTATACAGCTTGAAGTGATGGATCAGGCTTTCCATCGAAGTCTTCATGTCCGACCGTTTCGGCGGGGTGATCTTGCCGCGCGCCAGAACATCTCCGGGACAGTCGCGGATTTTGGTGATGGCCTGACGGATGATCAGCAGTGACTGGCGCATTTCTTCCATGCGGACAAGATATCGGTCATAGCAGTCGCCGTTCTTGCCGACGGGGATCTGAAACTCGAACTCGTCATAGCATTCATAGGGTTGCGCGCGACGCAGGTCCCATGCCAGCCCCGAGCCACGGACCATCACGCCCGAGAAGCCGTATTTTTGAATGTCATCCTCGGTCACGACGCCGATATCAGCGTTGCGCTGTTTGAATATGCGGTTTTCGGTCAACAGGCCGTCAATGTCATCGAGAACGGCGGGAAACTCGTGGCTCCAAGCCTCGATATCATCCAGCAATTCCGGCGGCAGGTCCTGATGAACGCCACCGGGGCGGAAATAGGCGGCGTGCAGGCGGGCACCACAGGCACGCTCGTAGAACACCATCAGCTTTTCACGCTCTTCAAAACCCCACAGAGGCGGGGTCAGCGCGCCAACGTCCATGGCCTGAGTAGTCACGTTCAGCAGGTGGTTAAGAATACGCCCGATCTCGGAATACAAAACGCGGATTAGCGAGCCGCGACGCGGCACTTCAACACCGGTCAGTTTTTCGATGGCCAGACACCAGGCATGTTCCTGGTTCATCGGTGCCACGTAATCAAGACGGTCGAAATACGGCAGATTCTGCAGATACGTCCGGCTTTCCATCAGCTTTTCGGTACCACGGTGCAATAGGCCGATATGCGGGTCGCAACGTTCGACGATCTCGCCGTCCAGCTCAAGCACAAGTCGCAGAACTCCATGCGCCGCAGGGTGTTGCGGGCCGAAGTTAATGTTGAAGTTGCGGATCTTCTGTTCTCCGCTCAGCGCGTCCGTGCTGCCGTCATCGTATCTTGAGCCGTCCATCAACGCCCTCGTTTCTTCTTCGCTTCGGCCCGTACCCGGACCTTTTCCGCCTCAGCTGCCTTGGCAGCGGCCCCAGCCAGCAGAACCCCAAGCGCCCCCAACGCAATCAGTTCCCCCAGACCCATCAGCGGCGCTCCATCTCTTGCAGTTTCATGGCCATGATCCAAATCAGGATCAGCGTTCCAATCGGGATGACGCAGGCTACGACCCAGTATTTCTCGATCCCGAAATGCGGTAGCAGCTTCAGCATCGGGATAATCGTGGCAACCGTGACGGCAATCCAGATCAGGAACTCCATGACTTACGACTCCTGTTTTTCATCCCCCGGAAGAATGTAGTTCGCACCTTCCCACGGGGACATGAAATCAAATTGACGGTATTCCTGAACCAATGAGACCGGTTCGTAGACCACGCGCTTTTGCGCTTCGTCATAGCGGACTTCAGTATAGCCAGTGGTCGGGAAATCCTTGCGCAGTGGATAGCCGCGGAAACCATAATCCGTAAGGATGCGTCGCAAGTCTGGATGACCCGAGAACAGGATGCCGAACATGTCGAACACCTCGCGCTCGAACCAATTGGCAGAGGGGTGCACGTCCACGATTGAAGGCACCATGTCATCTTCTCGGATCGAGACTCGCAAGCGAATGCGCTGGTTCTGATACATTGACAGGAAGTGGTAGACCACATCGAACCGCTTGGCCCGTTCGGGGTAGTCGACGCCGGTGATGTCAACCAGGGTCGAGAACTGGCAGGTCCGCTCACTTTTGAGAAACTCAATGAATTCCACCAGATTCGAAGGAGCCACATCGACGTTCAGCTCGCCATGGGTCACATCCCAGGCCAGAACGCAATCTGCACGTTTCAGCTCCAACTGAGTGCCGAGTTCTTTGAGTGCTTCGCTCATCTATCCTCTCCCTCAGCGTACGATGGTGCCGGTTCGGCGGATTTTGCGTTGCAGCTGCATCAGTCCATACAACAACGCCTCAGCGGTTGGAGGGCAGCCGGGCACGTAGATATCCACCGGAACAACCCGGTCACAGCCACGCACAACGGAATAGGAATAGTGGTAATACCCACCGCCATTCGCGCAGGACCCCATCGAGATCACATAGCGCGGCTCGGGCATCTGGTCATAAACCTTGCGCAGCGCCGGGGCCATCTTGTTGGTCAGCGTTCCAGCGACGATCATCACATCAGACTGGCGCGGAGACGCACGAGGCGCGATGCCGAACCGTTCCGCGTCATACCGTGGCATCGACGTGTGCATCATCTCTACCGCGCAGCAGGCCAGACCAAAGGTCATCCAGTGCAAGGATCCGGTCCGCGCCCAGTTGATGATGTCCTCGGTCGAGGTCAGCAGAAATCCCTTGTCCTGCAGTTCTGCGTTCAGGGCCTGGGTGGCGACTTCCTTGTCGACGCCGGCGGTGTTTGCGCCCGTCATCACTCCCATTCCAGGGCCCCTTTCTTCCATTCATAGGCAAAGCCGATGGTCAGCACCGCCAGGAACACCATCATCGACCAGAACCCAACATCGCTGATGTCTTTGAAGCCAACGGCCCAGGGGAACAGGAAGGCGATTTCCAGATCAAAGATGATGAAGAGAATCGCGACCAGATAGAATCGGACATCAAACTTCATCCGCGCATCGTCGAATGCGTTGAAGCCACATTCATAGGCGCTGACCTTTTCGGGGTCGGGATTGCGGACAGCCAGGACCACAGCAGCCAGAATCAGTACGATTCCAAGGCCCACGGCAACGGCCAGAAACACCAGAATCGGGAGGTACTCCCGCAGCAGGTCTTCCACGTATAGCTCCTTTCCTGCGCAAGTCCCGAAAGGGTGCGCCGTCAATTGGCGATTTGACTGGACATTCTCTATCCCTGTGGGGTCAGAGGGTCAACCGAACAGAAACGCGCAGGTCGGCATTGTTACAATCATCCAGCGGGCTATTGCGGAGAATACTTCTGGAACAAAGTGATCGGCTAAACCTAACTAATCCATGCAGGTTTTCGTTTGTCGAAAAAGGCGCCGATTCCCTCTTGCGCCTCATCAGTTTCCCAACGCGCGACAAGCTGTCGAATGGTGTGGTCAATCACCGCGTCATCAATTCGCGGCCCAAGTGACTGGATCAGCTGCTTGGCCGAAGACACTGCACCGGGTGCACAGGACAGATAGGGAAGCACCTCGGCTTCAACCGCCTCGGCCAACGTTTCAGCGGGCACTGCGCGGGCCAGCAGGCCCAGTTCGACCGCTTCCGCCGCTTCGAACAGGCGGGCAGACATAAAGACGCGCCGCGACCGTGCTTCGCCCATTCGGGCAATGACATAGGGTCCAATCGTCGCCGGGATCAGGCCAAGCCGCGTCTCGGTCAGACCCATCTTCAGGCTTTCCACACCGATCGCCACATCGCAGACCGAGGCCATCCCGACACCTCCACCAAACGCGTTTCCCTGCAACGCGCCGATCAAGGGTTTGGGCAGCGTATTTAAGGCATTCAGCATCTCAGCCAGCTTGCGCGCTTCGGCAAAACGCGTCTCGGGATCTGCAGCCATCTGCGCCTGCATCCAACCCAGATCTCCCCCGGCGCAAAAGCTCTTGCCCGCGGCGGCCAGAACCACCACCCGCACCGCATCATCATTTGCCAATTGCCCAGCGGCCTGGGTTAGCTCTGCAATCATCTGCGCCGACAGTGCGTTGTGCTTCTCGGGTCGATCCAGCGTCAGAGTAGCCACGCCACGCGCGTCTGTGTTCAGCGTAATGGTCTCGAACATATCTTATTCCGCCCGCATTGCCCGCGCCATGCGCGCCGCCTGTTCCAGAACCGGCACATCCAGACCGGTCTCATATCCCAACCGTTCCAGATGTGCGGTCACGGCTTCGGTTGCGACATTACCGGCCGCACCCGGCGCATAAGGGCAACCACCCAGCCCGCCCACGGCGGTATCAAATACCCGCACACCCAAGGCAAGCGAAGCGTCTATGTTGTCGATTGCCCGCCCGTTGGTATCATGAAAATGTCCTGCAAGCCGGGTAACCGGCACTCGTTCGCGCACGGCCAGCAGCATATGAGCAATCTTGTCCGGCGTTCCCTGCCCAATTGTGTCCCCCAGCGAAATCTCATAGCAGCCATGGGCAAACAGCGCGTCCGCCACCTCGGCCACCTTCTCGGGTGGGGTCGGGCCGTCATAGGGACAGTCGGTCACGCACGAGACATAGCCCCGGACGGGCAGATCAATATGTCGTGCCGCTTCAAGAATGGGCACAAACCGTTCGATGGATTCGGCAATCGTCGCGTTTATGTTCGCTTTCGAGAATCCCTCGGACGCCGAAGCAAACACCGCGATCTCATCTGCCTTGGCTGCCAACGCGTCCTCATACCCGCGCATATTCGGCGTCAGCGCAGCGTACCGCACGCCTTCGGTCCGTGTGATTCCAGCCATAACTTCACCGCTGCCCGCCATTTGCGGGACCCATTTCGGTGAGACAAAACTGGCAACTTCGATCCGGTTGAAACCGGCCCGGCTGAGGCAATCGACCAAGGCGACCTTCTCGGCCACCGGGATCTCGCGCTGTTCGTTCTGCAGGCCGTCGCGTGGCCCGACCTCGAATATTTCGACCCGTTCTTTCATCAGCGCATCCCTTCCCGGTTTCTTATCGTTTCAATTGCGGATGGCCCGACTTTGCCACGCAATCCGCGGGCCGAACAGATCAATCCTCGGCCAACCGAACCAACGCTGCACCGGCCTCGACCTGTGCCCCCGCCTCGGCCAGCACTTCCGCGACCACCCCATCTCGGGCGGCCAACAAAGAATGCTCCATCTTCATGGCTTCCAGAATGGCCAGCCGGTCGCCCTCTTTCACCGCTTGCCCTGCTGCGGCAAAGACGGCCTTGACCAAACCGGGCATCGGCGCCTCGATCACGTTGGTGTCGCCCGCCGCACTTGCATCGCGATCCAGAGGATCGATAACGTCAAACACCTGCCCGTAGTCGTCGAACACGGTGACCTGAGATCCTGCGATGGCGACGTTGGGCATTGGCTTTCCGTCAATAATCCAACCGCCATTTCGCTGCGCAATCACCTGCGCGCCGTTAACAGTCCAAACCTGCCGATGCGGGTTTTCAACCTGCACGTCCAAATCAATGACCTCTCCGTCGCGCATTAGCTGCACAGCCCGGTGCAATGCCCCCCAAAGGGTGAAGCCTGTCTCAGAGGCAGTCTCTATCAGGCCCAGCGCCGTCATCGCCGCAGCCACCGTTGACGCATGACCTGAATCAGCGACCTCTACCAGAGCCTCAAGATCGCGCCCGATCAGCCCGGTATCCACGTCGCCCGACGCAAACCCGCTGTGCCGCGTCAGAGCACCAAGGAAGGCGAGATTTGTGACAGTCCCGGCGACCTCGGTCTGGCGCAAGGTCCGGTGGAGATTTTCCAAAGCGACCGCGCGTGTCGGGCCATGCACCACGACCTTGGCGATCATAGGGTCGTACCATGGGCTGATCGTATCCCCGGCGCGCACGCCACTGTCGGCACGGCAGCCTTCCGGGAACTGTAGATGAGTCAGCGTACCCGTCGCAGGCAGAAAGCCTTTGGGCACATCTTCGGCATAAAGTCTCGCCTCAAAGGAATGCCCGCGGATCGACAAATCGCCCTGCCGCTTCGGCAGGCTTTCACCCGCTGCTACGCGCAACTGCCATTCGACCAGATCAACGCCGGTAATGGCCTCGGTCACCGGGTGCTCGACTTGCAGGCGCGTGTTCATCTCCATGAACCAGAACCGATCCGGGCGCAGCCCGTCCGAGGCATCGACGATGAACTCAACCGTCCCTGCGCCCTTGTAGCCAATCGCCTCAGCCGCACGCACGCCCGCCTGCCCCATCGCCTCACGCATCTCGGCTGTCATTCCAGGGGCTGGGGCCTCTTCGATCACTTTCTGATGTCGCCGCTGCAACGAGCAGTCGCGTTCAAACAGATGCACCGCATGGGTGCCATCGCCGAACACCTGCACCTCGATATGGCGGGGCTTGGCGACGAATTTCTCGACAAGTACAGCATCGTTACCGAACGCCGTCTTTGCCTCACCGCGCGCGCTGTCCAATGCAGCCGAGAACTCCTCGGGCGCCTCGACCAGCCGCATCCCCTTGCCGCCACCACCCGCAACGGCCTTGATCAAAACGGGATAACCGATTGTGTCTGCCGCGCCAGCCAGATGTTCAGGGTCCTGATTTTCGCCATGATAGCCGGGGACGACGGGAACTCCTGCGTCCTCCATCAATACCTTGGCTGCATCCTTAAGGCCCATCTTGCGGATCGCGTCCGCCGATGGCCCGATGAAGGTCAGACCTGCAGCCTCGACTGCATCCACAAAATCCGGGTTTTCGGACAAGAACCCATAACCAGGATGGATCGCCTGCGCTCCTGTATCCAGCGCCGCCTGAATGATCACATCACCCTTCAGATAGCTTTCGGCTGGGGCCGCGCCACCAATATGCACCGCTTCATCCGCCATTTGCGCATGCTTGGCCGATGCATCAGCATGCGAATACACAGCCACACAAGATACGCCCATCTTCTGAGCAGTTTCCATGACCCGGCAGGCGATCTCGCCGCGGTTGGCAATCAGGATTTTGTTAAACATAGCTTACCCCTTAACCGCCAGATCTTCGACAAGGCGGAAGCGTTCGCACAGCAATTCCATCTTGGGATCGAACCCGCCATTGCGTTCGAAATACCGGCGATGATCCTCGCGCCATCCCTCAAGCGTTTCATTCTCACCCTCGGCCAACGCAAAGTCTTCGGTCACATCGCAATATCGGCAGGTCGAGACCTCGATAGTTTCGATCACCAAAGCCGGGCGATCATCCCATTCCAGTGCAATATCCTGCCGCCCAACGACCGGGGTATCAGCACTGCCTTCTGGGTAGTCTCGCAAAGCACCACATGTCGCCGTTTTTCGGCCTGATCTTACCAACGCCAGCAGCTCGGCGCTTAGCGATGCGCTGTCTCCAAACTTGAAGGTCTGCGCGCCCGGGTAGCGGGCCATTACTTCATTCAATGAAACGCTCATCTTACATCCTGAACACGCCGAAACGTGTCTCCTCGATCGGGGCGTTTAGTGCGGCGCTCAGCGACAAGGCCAGCACGTCGCGGCTTTTGCGCGGGTCGATGATGCCGTCATCCCAGAGCCGGGCCGAGGCATAAAGCGGGTGAGATTGCTCCTCGAACATGTCCAGCGTCGGGCGTTTGAATTCAGCCTCTTCATCGGCGGACCACGTACCGCCCTGCCGTTCAATCCCGTCGCGTTTGACAGTCGCTAGGACACCTGCAGCTTGCTCGCCCCCCATCACTGAGATACGCGAATTCGGCCAAGTCCACAGGAACCGAGGCTGATAGGCGCGTCCTGCCATGCCGTAGTTTCCAGCTCCGAAGGACCCTCCGACAAGCATTGTGATCTTTGGAACGCTCGTCGTCGCCACCGCCGTCACCATCTTGGCCCCGTGCCGCGCGATGCCTTCGTTTTCGTATTTGCGGCCGACCATGAAGCCGGTGATGTTCTGCAGGAAGACCAGCGGGGTTTTGCGCTGCGAGCACAGTTCGACAAAATGCGCACCCTTCTGCGCGGCCTCAGAAAACAGCACGCCATTGTTGGCAATGATCCCAACCGGGCAACCTTTGACATGGGCGAATCCGGTCACCAGCGTCTCACCAAATCGCGGTTTGAACTCGTCGAACCGAGAGCCATCGACCAGCCGCGCAATCACCTCGCGGATGTCATAGGGCGTCCGCAGATCGGCCGGAACTACGCCCAAAATTTCCTCGGGATCATAGGCAGGCTCTTCCCGTGTTTCGAACTGTAGGCCAGGCTTCAGCCCTGCACCCCCCAACGACCCGACGGCCCGCCGAGCCAAGGCCAACGCATGCGCATCGTCCTCGGCCAGATAATCCGCCACGCCGGACAGGCGCGTATGCACATCGCCGCCACCCAGATCTTCGGCTGTCACAACCTCCCCCGTCGCGGCCTTGACCAAAGGCGGTCCGGCCAAAAAGATCGTCCCCTGCTCTTTCACGATGATCGTCACGTCGGACATCGCCGGAACGTAAGCCCCGCCCGCCGTACACGACCCCATTACAACGGCGATCTGAGCAATCCCCTTCGCGCTCATCCGCGCCTGATTATAGAAGATGCGGCCAAAGTGATCGCGGTCGGGGAAAACCTCATCCTGATTGGGCAGGTTCGCACCGCCGCTATCGACCAAATAGATGCAGGGCAGATGGTTTTCCTCGGCAATCTCCTGCGCGCGGAGGTGTTTCTTGACCGTCAGCGGATAATATGTGCCGCCTTTCACAGTGGCGTCGTTGCACACCACCATGACCTCGCGCCCCTGCACCCGGCCAATCCCCGCGATCACCCCGGCACAGGGCGCGGCATCTCCATACATCCCATGTGCCGCCGTCGCGCCGATTTCCAAGAACGGAGAACCCGGATCGAGCAGGTTCGCCACCCGACGACGCGGCAGCATCTTGCCCCGCGATTCATGCCGCGCCCGCGATTTTTCACCGCCACCCATGCGGGCCGCTTCGGCGGCATCCGCAATATGTGCCAGCGCATCCAGATGTGCGGCTCGGTTCGCCTTAAACCCCTCAGAGGTTGGTATGGCTTTGGATTTTAGTTTCATTCCATCTTCCCCAAGTCGCGCAATTCCACAGCGCGTTCAGCGGTTTCGGTCAGCAGGCAATTTGCGGCAACAATCGAGCGTATCGTTCCATCAGACCATATGCCGTAGGCCAGAGCACATTCAGCATCCCGAAATCCGATCCATGCGCGTTGAGCATCTCGCAACTGGTCCGAAAGTTCGGGACTTTGTTCAGCCAGTTCTGCTCGACGCAGTTTATACTGTTCGTTTAGAAATGAATCCCAAATTTGGGTTTCGGCTTGAATACACTCGGTGATGCCAAGGGTTGTTTCATTTCCCGGTAGAGTTTGGCAGGCATTGGCAGCTGTACCGAGACATGATGACAAGCTATCGCCATGCTGCGTCTGAGAAAAACATTGTTGAATATACGACTGGTCTACCCAAGCGCTCTGAGCGGAAACAAGCGATGGTACTAGCATCGTAGCAAGTGCAATTCGCATCATGTAATTGCCTCCCCTACAGCCCGCGCCTTCAATTCCTTCCGGATCACCTTTCCCGTCACCGTCATCGGCAACTCTTCAAGAAACGACACCTCACGCGGATAGGAATACTGCGCCAAACGGTCCTTAACCCAATTCTGCAACTCAGCGCCCGACGCCTCAGCCCCCGGCTTCAATACCACATAGGCCTTCACGATCTCGGTCCGCAGCTCATCGGGCTTGCCGACCACGCCCACAGTTGCCACTGACGGATGGGTCAGCAGGCAATCCTCGATCTCAGCCGGGCCAATCCGGTATCCTGCCGAGGTAATCACGTCATCATCACGACCGACAAAGCGCAGATAATCGCCCTCCCACACGCCACGGTCACCGGTGATCAGCCAATCACCTCGGAATTTCTCAGCCGTTGCTTGCGGATTATTCCAGTATTCCAGCAGCATTGAGGCCGACCCTCGCCGGATGGCGACGTCGCCTTCCTCCGTCGTCGGTTGGCCATGATCGTCAATTACCGCCACCTCATGACCCGGCACCGGTTTACCGATACAGCCGGGGCGAACGGGGAAGTCCTCGGCGCAGGAGGATACGACCATGTTACACTCGGTCTGGCCATAAAACTCGTTGATCGTCAGACCAAACGCCTGCTGGCCCCAAGCCAACATCTCAGCCCCCAAAGGCTCGCCCCCGGACGCCACTGACCGCAATCCCGGTATCGACTGATCCGCAGCTTTGAGCATCCGTAAAGCCGTCGGCGGAAAGAAGACGTTCCGCACCCCCGCCCGCGCGATCACATCGGCGCAGGCCTTTGGGGTGAATTTGTCCAAACGCGTGCCAACCACCGGAACACCCAGCGCAAGCCCGGGCATCAGAACGTCGAACAAACCGCCGATCCACGCCCAGTCTGCAGGAGTCCACAGACAATCCCCATCACGCAGGTGGTTGTGGCTGATCGAGACGCCCGGCAGGTGGCCCATCAGCACACGATGGCCATGCAGCGCACCCTTGGGACTGCCAGTGGTGCCGGACGTGTAGATCAGAACCGCCGGATCTTCGGGGCCGGTATCGGCAAAGGGCACCGGTTCCCCCTCCTGCCTGATCTCGTCAACCAAAAGTGGCTGGGCCAGATCCCCCAGCAACGCGGCCCCTTCTGCATCCGTCAAAACGATCCGCGCACCTGCATCTCTGACGCGCGATGCCAGCGCATCGTGTTTGAACAGCTTGAACAGCGGCACCGAAATCGCGCCGATCTTCCAGATCGCCAGATGCGCGGCGGCACACCACGGCGACTGGCTGAGCAAGACGCCAACCCGGTCCCCTGGCTGGACCCGAGCTATCAACGCGCGAGCGATGCCGTCAACCATAAGCTCCAGTTCGCCAAATGTTACCACGCTCGGATCGCCCCGGGTCAGATCCAGCAAAGCAACCCGATCGGATTGTTGCGACAGGCATTGCTGCGCCATGTTCAGCCGATCAGGGATCGCCCAGCTTTGGTCGCCGCGCAAACCCGGTATGCGCTCAGCGGGATGCATGCTGATTTTCCCTTATTTCATTAGCGGTTGCAGCTAGCCTCCCCGCTTCAGCAATTTCCGGAGTTTGATGCAGATCAGAGCGTTTCTGCGCCGCGGCATCCAAAACATCGGCATCAACGCAAGCAAAGGCACGAATATGACAAAGAAACTCGCCGCTTTGACCCTTTCTACCGCACTTGTCGCTCTGGCTGCCCCAGCCTTCGCCCAATCCCAGGGCGATTGGACTGTCGGTGTTGGTGTCGGCTATCTGGACCCCAAATCCGACAATGGAACTCTGGCCGGGTTCGACGCCGAAATCGACTCGGACACCCGTCCGATTTTCACCGTCGAATACTTCGTTCAGGACAATCTCGGGATCGAGCTCTTGGCCTCGACCCCCTACAAGCATGACGTCACTCTCGGTGGCAGCGTTGACGCGGGCAGCGTCAAGCATCTTCCGCCTACTCTGTCGCTGAACTATCACTTCCCGACCAATAGCGCGTGGAAGCCCTATGTCGGCGCCGGTCTGAACTACACCATCTTCTTCGAGGAAGACTCGCCTTTGGGCGATCTCGATCTGGACAACTCCTTCGGCGTTTCTCTGCAGGCCGGTCTGGATTACATGGTCACGGAAAAAGGCGCGGTGCGTCTGAACGTGCGCTGGTTCGACATCGACTCGGACGTCAAACTTGACGGCAACAACATCGGCACCGCCGAAATCGACCCGTTCCTGATTGGCCTGTCCTACGTTCATCGTTTCTGATCCAATCGCAAAAAGCCCCGTGGTTCAATGAACTGCGGGGTTTTCCGTCACAACATCTCGTTCATCATTTCGCGCCCAATCAGCATGCGGCGGATTTCGCTGGTGCCCGCGCCGATCTCCATCAGCTTTGCATCTCGGAAAATCCGGCTGACCGGCGAATCCGACAGGAATCCGGCACCACCCAACGCCTGAACGGCTTGATGCGCCTGCACCATCGCCTGTTCCGAGGCATATAGGCAGCACGCTGCAGCATCCTGACGGGTTACATCCCCGCGGTCGCATGCCTTGGCAACTTCGTAGACATAGGCCCGCGCCGAATTCATGGCTGTGTACATATCCGCGATCTTGCCTTGCATGAGCTGGAAGCTCCCGATCGGTTTTCCGAACTGCTTACGCTCGGCCAGATAGGGCATCACTTCATCCAAGCAGGCGGCCATGATCCCGGTTCCAATTCCCGCAAGAACCACACGCTCATAGTCCAGACCGGACATCAGAACGGCTACACCCCGCCCTTCTTCGCCCAGAACATTCTCGAACGGCACTTTAACATCTTCAAAGATCAACTCAGCGGTGTTCGAGCCGCGCATGCCAAGCTTGTCGAAATGAGGCGAAGTCGAAAACCCGGTCATCTCTTTCTCGATCAGAAAAGCCGTGATCCCCTTTGACCCGGCGTCCGGATCGGTCTTGGCATAGACGACCAGAGTGTCTGCATCCGGCCCGTTAGTGATCCAGTATTTGTTGCCATTCAGCCGATAGTGATCGTTTCGCTTTTCTGCACGTAGCTTCATGGAAACCACATCCGACCCAGCCGAGGGCTCGGACATAGCCAACGCCCCGACATGCTCACCCGAAATCAGACGGGGCAGATATTTTTTCTTCTGCTCATCCGTTCCGTTCAGCTTGATCTGGTTCACGCACAAGTTCGAATGCGCCCCATATGACAAAGATACCGAGGCCGAGGCGCGCGCCACTTCCTCAACTGCCACCGTATGCGCCAGATAGGACATACCGGCCCCGCCATATTCTTCAGGGACTGTGACGCCCAACAAACCAAGCTCACCCATCTCTTTCCACAGCTCATTCGGAAAGGCATTGGA
This sequence comes from Ruegeria sp. B11, assembly GCF_056539785.1. Taxonomy (NCBI): domain Bacteria; kingdom Pseudomonadati; phylum Pseudomonadota; class Alphaproteobacteria; order Rhodobacterales; family Roseobacteraceae; genus Ruegeria; species Ruegeria sp. B11. The sequence continues at coordinate 1,213,126 of NZ_JBQFVO010000001.1, forward strand.
CGCGTCGATCTCGGCCGCCATCGGCTTGACCCGTTCCTGAGCCCAGCGGTGCACCATCTCACGCAGGGCGTTCACGTCCTCGCCCAGATCGAATTGCATTGTGGCCATAAACATGCAGGGCTCCTCCGATTGCATTAATGAACAAACGTTCAATAATCAGATAGCAGCGTTTCCTCCTCTGGTCAATGACGACACGCAGGCCAACGCAAAACGCCGCCCGGCAAGGGGCGGCGTTTTCAGATAAATCGAGCGTGCGCTGAAAGCGCGCTCCGCTGGACTATGACTGATAGACAGCGCTGACTTCAGCCCGGATAATGCGTGCAATTTGGGCACAATCTTCCAGCGAAAAAGTCAGTGGAACGCGCATATCCATGATCCCTGCCAATATCCGATCACTGACCGGCATCGGGGCGCTGTCGGCATAACGCCAACTGTCATAGCGTGAGGTAAAGCCCGACGGTTCAGCCCCCCCGAACCACTTCAGTTCGACCCCGCGCGCGGCGCAACGCTGGATTACCTCGGCAATGCGCTCGGGTGTCCAGTCCAGCAACAGGAATTGTATCGATGAACCGACATAGGTCTCAGCATCAGGCCGCTCCACCATCGTCAAACCCGGCGTTTCACGCAGGCCACGCTCAATCTCAACATAGCGTTCGTTCCAGCGCTGCACCTGCCGGTCCAGATCGCGCAACTGCGGGCGCAGGATCGCCGCACGCAGATTATCCATCCGGCCCGAGACATTGGGGGTGGTGTATTTGATCTGCTCGAACACCTCCGGCCCAGGCGCGGCCAGATGGCGTTCATAAAGCATATAAGACCCGGACAACATCGTAGCCTTGGCGGCCAGTTCCGGATCATCCGTGATCAGCAACCCGCCCTCGCCCGAATTGACATGTTTATAGGTCTGGCACGAGTAACATCCAATGGCCCCCTGCCGCCCAGACAGTTGTCCGCGCCACGCCGCACCCATGGTATGCGCGCAATCCTCGATCACGATCACGCCGGCGGCGTCGCACATCTGCATCAGCCGATCCATATCGCACAGATGCCCTCGCATGTGGCTAAGCATTAGTACTTTCGCCTGATCCAGCTTGGCCTCAAGATCATCCAGATCGATGGTCAGGGCTTCGGTCACACCAACAAAGACCGGCTTTGCCCCAACCGACGCGATCGCCCCGGGCACCGGGGCCAGAGTGAACGCGTTGGTCAAAACCGGATCGCCCGGCTTAACCCCCACCGCCCGCAGAGCTGTGGCCAAAGCATACCCCCCAGATGAGACTGCCAGACAGTATTTCGCACCCATTTGGGCGGCGAATTCCTGCTCCAACAAAGCCGTCTCGCTCAATTCGCCAGGGGCAACATTGTAGCGGTGCAAACGACCATGGCGCAAAACGGCCATGGCGGCCTCGATCGCCTCTTCGGGAATGGGTTCTTGCTGGGTGAAATTACCTGTGAATGTCTCAGTCATGAATCCGTTTTTATGCTGAGTGTTAAGCGGGTCAAGGGATCAGGCCGCCGCTCCGATCAAATCGGAGACCAGTTTCGGTAAATCATCAAAATGATGCAACAACGCCTCGGGCTCCAGCGCAGCCATCTCATCGCCCGACGGGCCGAATGTCACCAGTACCGACGGCACTCCCGCAGCCCGCGCCGTATTTCGGTCGGTATCTGAGTCGCCGATCAATACGCAGTGGTCAGGGTGCCCTCCGGCGCGGCGCGCTGCTTCGCGTAACGGTTCAGGGTCGGGTTTCCGCACCGGCAATGTGTCTGCACCGATCAGTGAAGCAAAGTGATCACGGACACCCATCCGGGTCAGCAGCAGATCAGCCAGGCCTTCGGGCTTGTTGGTGCAAATCCCCACGCCATAACCTGCATCTTTCAGTGCTTCGACGGCTTCAAGCGCACCGGGATAGAAATAGGTATGCGTATCGATCGCTTGCCCATAGACGTCCAGAAAGACCGGATAATAGGCTTCAACGACGTCCGCGTCATAGGCGCCGACCCGCTTCAATCCATGGGACAACATCAAGCGTGCACCGCGTACCGATACCGCCGCATCAAGCTCGGGCGACAGAACATCCCCATGACCCATCTCGCGAAAACAATGGTTTGCAGCGGCCAGCAAATCACCAGATGTATCCGCCAAAGTTCCATCCAGATCAAAGATTACCGTTCGCATGCTCACCTCCTGAACCGGCGGGATTCCGCCATGTCGTGTTGCAAACGGCAATCTTCTTTGATGGCTGAACCGCTTGCGCCTTTGCCCACAGCGGATAAAACGGGCGGCGACAAAACAAAAGAGAAAACGATTTCATGAGCACTGCCCTTGTCATTCTTGCCGCCGGAAAAGGCACAAGGATGAACTCTGATATTCCCAAAGTCCTGCATCCGATCGCTCAGGCCCCAATGCTGGTTCACGCCATGCGCGCCGGTGCTGTCCTGTCGCCCAAGCGCACGGTGATTGTTACCGGCCACGGTGCGGAAGCAGTCGCGCGTGTGGCTGAAGCCGAAGATGAAAACGCCAGCATTGCGGTGCAGGAAGAACAACTTGGCACCGCCCACGCTGTTGCGCAGGCGCGTGCAGCGCTGGAGGGCTTTCAGGGGGATGTGGTCGTCCTCTATGGTGATACCCCGTTTCTACAGCCCGACACCCTGCAGCGGATGATCGAAGCGCGCGCAAAAAACGATCTGGTCATTCTTGGATTCGAAGCTGCAGACCCCGCCCGTTATGGCCGCCTTGTGATGAACGGAGACGCCCTAGAGCGGATCGTCGAGTTCAAGGATGCCACAGATGAAGAGCGCACTATAACCTTCTGTAACTCTGGTCTTTTGGCATGTGATGCTGAGACTTTGTTCTCGCTGATCGATGCCGTTGGAAATGACAATGCCTCAGGTGAATACTACCTGACCGACGTAGTCGAGATCGCCCGCAGCCAAGGGCTGTCCGTAACTGCGGTTGCCTGCGACGAAGCTCAGACGCTGGGCATCAATTCGCGCACTGACCTGGCGGCGGCTGATGCGGTGTTTCAGGTGCAAGCACGGTCTGCATTGCTGGATCTGGGGGTCACTCTGATGGCCCCTGAAACCGTGTATCTGGCCGCAGATACCGTCATTGGCCGCGACACTGTCATTGAACCCAATGTGGTTTTCGGCCCCGGAGTGACCGTGGAAAGCGGCGCAACGATCCGGGCGTTTTCACATCTCGAAGGCTGCCATGTCAGCCGAGGTTCGGTGGTAGGACCCTATGCCCGGCTGCGTCCGGGAACAGAGCTGGCTGAAAACGCCAAAATTGGCAACTTTGTCGAGATCAAGAACGCCGAAATCGCCGAAGGCGCTAAGGTGAATCACCTCAGCTATATTGGCGATGCCTCAGTCGGGGCGGCGACAAATATTGGTGCGGGAACCATCACCTGCAACTATGACGGCGTGATGAAGCATAAAACGACCATCGGGGAAAACGTGTTCATCGGATCGAACACGATGCTGGTGGCCCCGGTCACTCTGGGTGATGGCGCAATGACCGCCACGGGGACCGTAGTGACCAAGGATATTGAGCCAGACGCATTGGCCGTAGCGCGTTCCAAGCAGGAAAACAAACCCGGCTATGCGCGTAAATTGTTTGAAATGTTGAAGGCGAAGAAGGCTCGCCGCGACAAAGGAGCCTGAGTTATGTGTGGAATTGTTGGTGTTCTGGGCAGTCACGAAGCTGCCCCTATCCTGGTCGAAGCACTGAAGCGGCTTGAATATCGCGGTTATGACAGCGCCGGTATTGCGACCGTGAACGATGGCGCTTTGGGCCGCCGACGGGCCGTCGGCAAGTTGGTGAACCTAAGCGACCTTCTGGTTCACAACCCCCTTCCGGGTAAATCCGGTATCGGTCATACCCGCTGGGCCACCCATGGTGCCCCATCGGTTAACAATGCACATCCGCACAAGGCCGGGCCTGTCGCCGTAGTGCACAACGGCATCGTTGAAAACTATCGTGAACTGCGGGCCGAACTGGCCGATAATGGGGTCGGTTTCGTGACGGATACCGACACTGAAACCGTCGCCCTGATGACGGAACGCTACATGTCCGAAGGGCTGTCTCCGGTCGACGCCGCGTTTAAAACCATTGATCGGCTCAAGGGTGCATTTGCGCTCGCCTTTCTGTTCGACGGTCAAGAAGACCTGATTGTCGCAGCGCGCAAGGGTTCGCCCCTGGCAATTGGTCACGGCGACGGTGAGATGTTTGTTGGGTCTGATGCGATCGCGCTGGCCCCCCTGACGGATCGCATCACCTATCTTGAGGAAGGCGATCGGGCGGTTCTGACCCGCACTTCGCTTGAGATTCGAACCGAATCGGGAGAGCTTGCCAACCGCGAAATTCGGCAAATTCAAATCGATCAGACCCGTGCCGACAAAGGCGGCCACAAGCATTATATGGCCAAGGAAATTGCCGAGCAGCCTGTTGTGGTGGCCGAAGCCATCCGCTCGTATCTTCCGACCGGAGGCGATCAGGTTGTATTGCCCGGTGACGGTCTGGATTTCACCAAGCTGGACCGTCTGACCATGGTGGCTTGCGGCACGGCATTCTACGCTTGCCTGACGGCAAAATACTGGTTCGAACAGCTGGCCAAGATGCCGGTTGAAGTCGATATCGCCAGCGAGTTCCGCTATCGCGAACCTCCGATCTCGGACCGGACGTTGGCGCTGTTTGTAAGCCAGTCGGGCGAAACCGCCGACACGCTTGCTGCCCAGCGCTATTGCGAAGGCAAGGCGGACAAGATTGTCTCGGTCGTGAATGTCGCGGAAAGCTCGATTGCGCGCGAAAGCGATGTGGCGTTGCCGATCCATGCGGGTGTTGAGATCGGTGTTGCCTCGACCAAGGCGTTCACCTGCCAGCTTAGCGTGTTGCTCATGCTTGCCCTTAAGGCCGCTGCAGATCGAGGCACGCTTAGCGATGAAGAGATCGCGGATCACGCGGCCGCCCTTCGCGGATTGCCGACTGTGCTGAATGCTGCGCTGGATCAGAACGACGCTATTCGCCAATCCGCCCAACGCCTGTCCGAAGCGCGCGACGTGCTGTTCCTGGGCCGTGGCCTCATGTACCCGCTGGCGATGGAAGGCGCGCTGAAACTCAAGGAAATCAGCTATATTCACGCCGAAGGCTATGCCTCGGGTGAGTTGAAGCACGGCCCCATCGCCTTGATCGACAAGCATATGCCGGTTGTTGTCATGGCACCGCGCGACGCAGTTTTCGACAAGACAGTTTCGAACATGCAGGAGGTGATGGCGCGCAAGGGCAAGGTAATCCTTGTCTCGGATGATGACGGTATCGCTGAGGCAGAAGATGGAGTTTGGAGCACGATCCGTATGCCACATGTGCACACCAGCCTTGCCCCGATTCTCTATTCGGTGCCCGCGCAATTGCTAGCCTACCACACGGCGGTGGCCAAAGGCACAGATGTTGATCAGCCCCGTAATCTGGCAAAATCCGTCACGGTTGAGTGATCAGGCATGCAAGCCTATCTTGATCAGATCAAAGCCCATGCCGAACCCGAACGCGCAGAACAGGTGGCGGCCTATCACAAGGTAGACCGCGCCTATCTGGGTGTTCCGAACCCGGTTCTGAACGATCTGACCAAGGCTTGGCGGCGCGAACTTGAAGTCATCGACCGCATCGCTGTCGCCGATGGCTTATGGCAGACCAACATTCATGAAGCGCGGGTCGCGGCAGCAAAGCTGCTGACCCAAGCCCGTATCCGACCGGATGACGCGGTGTGGGACCTGCTGCAAAGCTGGCTACCGGATTTTGACGCCTGGGCCGTGGCCGATCATGCCTGTATGGCGATGCAAAAGCGTCTTTCGGCTGATCCAATCCGGCTGGACCAGGTCGAACGTTGGACCACGTCGGGCCACATGTGGACCAAACGCGCCGCGCTGGTCGCCACCTTGCCCTGGACCAAACAGAACCATCCCAAACCGAAAGACCTGGCATGCCGCGACCGTATACTCGGCTGGGCTGCCACGTATGTCTCCGATCGGGAATGGTTCATCCAGAAGGCCATCGCATGGTGGCTGCGCGAATTGTCAAAGCATGATCCAGGGCGCGTAGTCGCGTTTCTGGAAACGCACGGCGCAAACATGAAACCCTTTGCCCGCAAAGAGGCTGGGAAATACCTGCGCGCTCAGTCGGAATAGACTTCCAGTTCCACCAACTCGTCATATGGCACCAACAACGCGCGCATGGCTTCAAGCGACAGCCGTCCGCCACCGCCTTCGGGGCCTGGTGCGGGAACAAGCGTGACATAAGCCTGCGCACCCGTGCGCGGCACAACCACGCGGCCGTTGATTTCAGTTTGTACCAGAGGCGTCTGCAACCAGCGCCCCGGTGTGTTGGGATCGCCCAGCCCGGCAACGGTCGTTTTGGCGCCAGACCACCCTGCGGCAGCCACAGGCTCAGGAGTTACCTCCGTCGCCTCTGCTGTAACGGGTTCAGCCGCCGTCTCGTTGGATGAACTTCCGAACACCCGATCCGTCGTGGACCGAACGGCATCGCAACCGGCAACGAGGCTAAAAGCTAAAACCAAAGCATATTTCATAACACAAAACCTAGAGCGCTGCGCCTAACTGTACCAGTCCAAAACGCAGATGGCACTTGCCGCGAACATGCCTCCGCTTTACCTATGAGCCATGACAGCTCCGCTTATAGACCCGTTTGCCCGCGCCATCACCTATCTTCGCGTCTCCGTTACGGATCGCTGCGATTTCCGCTGCGTCTACTGCATGTCCGAAGATATGAAGTTTCTTCCCAAGAAAGACCTTCTGACTCTGGAAGAGTTGGATCGTATGTGCACGACTTTCGTCAATTTGGGCGTCGAGAAATTGCGCATCACCGGGGGCGAACCACTGGTTAGGCGAAACATCATGTCATTCTTCAACAGCATGACCCGACATCTGGACAGCGGCGCCCTGAAGGAGCTGACGCTGACAACCAACGGATCACAATTGCACCGATTTGCGGATGATCTTTACGCAGCGGGCGTGCGGCGCGTGAATGTATCGCTCGATACGCTGGATGAAGACAAATTTGCCAAGGTCACCCGATGGGGCCGCCTGAAACAGGTGCTGAACGGCATTGACGCAGCGCAGAAGGCTGGCCTGCGGATCAAGATCAACGCTGTCGCTCTGAAAGGGTTCAACGAGCCCGAGCTACCCAAGATCACCGAATGGTGTGCCGAACGTGATATGGATCTGACCTGGATCGAGGTGATGCCCATGGGCGACATAGGCAACGAAGACCGGCTGGATCAGTATTGGTCGCTCAAGGACGTCCGCAAGGAATACCAGAACCACTATACGGTCACTGATCTGGCCGAACGGACAGGTGGTCCGGCGCGGTATGTCAGGCTTGAGGAGACCGGACAAAAGATCGGTTTCATAACGCCACTCAGCCATAACTTCTGCGAAAGCTGCAACCGCGTGCGCCTGACCTGCACTGGTGAGATCTACATGTGCCTTGGCCAGGAAGATATGGCTGATCTGCGCGCACCCCTGCGCGATCATCCCGATACCGAGAAACCGTTGGAAGACGCGATCCGCGCAGCCATCAACCTCAAGCCCAAGGGCCATGATTTCGACTATTCCCGGCAAGCCGTCGACGGTCAGATGAGCCGCCACATGAGTCATACGGGCGGCTGAGATGCCCGGCACACCCGCGCAGCCAACGCTGCTGTACAAACTGTACTGCGGCCTCATTTCAATTGCCGAACCCCTGATTTGGCGGAAAGTACGCAACAAACTGCACGCTGCGGGTGTTCCCGAAAGCCGCCAGCAAGAACGGCTTGGCCATGCCAGTTTGCCGCGCCCAGATGGGCAGCTGATCTGGTTTCACGCGGCCAGTGTGGGTGAAAGCCTATCGGTTCTAAGCCTGATCAACCGTCTGGGGCAGCGCCTGCCGAATGCTGAGTTTCTCATCACCTCAGGCACCCCGACCTCGGCGACGTTGATTGCTAAGCGCTTGCCTGCCCGGACGCGCCACCAGTATCCGCCATTGGACAGCGCCGCTCCGGTGCGCGAGTTTCTGGACCACTGGAAACCCGATGCAGGCATCTTTGTAGAAAGTGAAATCTGGCCCCGGCTGATCGTAGAGGCCGCAAATCGCGGCACGCCACCGGCGCTCTTGAATGCCCGGCTATCTGACAAATCAGTGGATAGTTGGAACAAGCGCCCGAACACGGCGCGCTTCATTCTGGATCATTTCAAGGTATTTCTGACCCAGAACGACAAAACCGCCGCTAATCTGATCGCAATTGGTGCCGACGCGAATCGCGTACAGCCCGGCACCAACCTCAAGGCCATGTCTGACCCGCTGCCCGTAAATCAGGATGTCCTGACCGAAACCCAAGCGCAGATAGATGGTCGCCCGATATGGATTGCCAGTTCGACCCATGCAGGGGAAGAAGAAACGGTTCTGGCAGCCCACAAAGCGTTGCTACAGCGCTGGCCCGACCTGCTATTGCTGCTGATCCCTCGCCATCCGGAGCGTGGAGACGACGTTGCTAAATTGGTGAGTGATGCTGGTCTTTCGCATGCACGACGCAGCGCTGACCAACAGATAGCATCAGACATACAGGTCTATGTCGCGGATACATTGGGTGAAACCGGAACCTGGTACGCCCTCTGCCCCATCGTTTTCCTAGGGGGATCGCTGAAAGAGATCGGCGGCCATAACCCGTTTGAACCGGTTCAGGCGGGGGCTGCGGTGATCACCGGCCCTGGTTATTTCAATTTTGCCGAGACATTTGAGCCGCTCATCAAAACGGGCGGCGCCGTCCGGATCAACTCGGCCAACGCATTGTCAGATGCTGTCACCCTCTGGCTGTCGGACAAAGCCGAACTGCACACCGCTCGAATGGCAGCCGATGCCTGCGTGAAAACACAGAGTTCGGCTTTGGATGCGGTGATCGAAACGCTCTGCTCCCGCCTGTCTCTCGGCTGACAAAACGCACCGATCCCTCTTCATCTGGCTAAAAATACCTCGGGGGGGTGGGGCAGAGCCCCCACCCTTCCCATCAAGCAGCAGGCATCCGCTGCTCAACAATCTCGGCCCACCAACTACACCCGGCAGGAATGGCCTCGTCGTTGAAATTATACTCGGGATGATGAACCATGGCCGTATCTCCATTGCCCACCAGAATATAAGCCCCCGGACGCTCTTCGAGCATAAAGGCAAAATCCTCACCCCCCATGACAAGGGGCGCCTCGTCACAGCTGCCCGAGACCGATTTCGCCACCTCGGCCGCGAAATCGGTCTGCTCGTCACTGTTCACCATCACCGGATAGCCACGAATATAGGTCACATCCGCCGTGCCACCAAAGGTCGCTGCAACTCCTGCGCAAATCTCGTTGATCCGTTTCTCGGCAAGATCGCGCATCTCTTTGCTCATGGTGCGTACGGTGCCTTTGATCTGCGCTGTTTGAGGAATGACATTGAACGCCTTCGAGGATGTCTCGAACGATGTCACAGACACCACGACCTGATCGATCGGGTCGGCATTGCGCGAGGCAATCGTCTGCAACGCCAACACGGCCTGCGCGGTCATCACGGTCGTATCCACGGTCTCCTGCGGTTTCGCGGCGTGGCCACCGCGACCTTCAAAGGTGATGTCGAACTGATCGGTCGCGGCAAAGAACGAACCCGGACGGATAGAGAAACTGCCGACCGGACGGCCCGGCCAGTTGTGCATGCCGTAGACTTCCTGAATGTTCCAGCGCGCCATCATGCCGTCTTCGCACATTTCGCGACCACCGCCGCCACCTTCTTCAGCGGGCTGGAAGATCACCACTACAGTACCGTCAAAATTACGCGTTTCCGAAAGGTATTTCGCCGCCCCGAGCAGCATCGCCGTATGTCCATCATGGCCACAAGCATGCATCGCCCCATCGGTTTTCGAGGCGTAATCCAACCCCGTCGCCTCGTGAATCGGCAGCGCATCCATATCAGCACGCAGACCGATGACTTTGCCACTCGAGTCTGATTTGCCCTTGATCACACCGACAACCCCGGTGCGACCGATCCCGGTAACGACCTCGTCGCAGCCGAACTCTTTCAGTTTGTCCGCGACCAAAGCACTGGTGCGGTGGGTTTCAAACAGAATCTCGGGGTTTTCATGAATATCCCGTCGCCATTCGGTGATTTCGGCCTGCAATTCGGCAAAGCGGTTCTTAACTGGCATGTCTTCTCTCTCCTAATTCAAGCCGCCGGCATCCGGCGCTCGACCATTTCGGCAAACCATGAGCATCCCATCGGGATGATCTCATCGTTGAAATTGTATTCAGGGTGGTGCAGCCCGGCGCTGTCGCCATTGCCCAGCACGATGAAGGCCCCGGGGCGTTCTTCCAGCATGAACGAGAAATCCTCGCCCCCCATCACCATCGGCGCCTCATCACAGCTGCCACCTACGGAAATGGCGGCCTCAGCGGCAAATTCCGTCTGTTCTTCGGCGTTGATCGTCACCGGAACTCCACGCGTGTATGAGACTTTGACAGTGCCACCGAAGGTTTCAGCAATACCCTCAGCCACCTCGGTCAGCCGCGTCTCGATCAGGTCGCGCATTTCGTTCGAATGCGTTCGTACAGTACCGCGCACCTGCGCCGATTGAGGGATCACATTGAACGCTTTGGATGAGGTCTCGACCGAAGTCACAGACAGAACCGCTTGTAAAATAGGGTCCGCGTTACGCGACACGATGGTCTGAAGTGCCACGATCAGTTGCGACAACATCACTGTAGTATCAATTGTTTCATGCGGTTTCGCCGCGTGGCCGCCCCGGCCTTCCAGATGAATGTCGAACTCATCCGCAGCCGCCAGCAGCGGGCCAGACCGGATCGCAAACTGCCCCGTCGGCACACCTGGCACATTGTGCATGGCATAGACTTCCTGAATGCCGAACCGATCCATCAGACCGTCCTTGCACATCGCCTCGGCCCCATTGCCACCTTCTTCCGCTGGTTGGAAAATCACAATGGCCGTGCCGTCGAAGTTCCGCGTCTCAGACAAGTATTTCGCCGCGCCCAACACCATCGCCGTATGGCCATCATGGCCACAGGCATGCATGGCGCCATCGGTTTTCGAGGCATAATCAAGGCCCGTCTGCTCCTGCATCGGCAGCGCGTCCATATCCGCACGCAGGCCGATCACTCGACCCTGCGTGTCGGTCTTGCCCTTGATGACGCCAACAACTCCGGTGCGGCCAATGCCCGTCACAACCTCATCGCAACCGAACTCTTTCAGCTTTTCAGCCACCAAGGCGCTGGTGCGGTGGGTGTCATAGAGGATCTCAGGGTGTTGATGAATATCCCGCCGCCAACCGGTGATTTCTTCGTGCATTTCGGCAAGTCGGTTCTTGATTGGCATCTGATCCTCCCAAATCAGGCGACGGGTAATCGTCGTTCCACCAGCTCGGCAAACCAGCTGCAACCGGCGGGAATGGCGTCGTCGTCGAAGTTGTATTCTGGGTGATGGCACATGGCCGTGTCCCCGTTTCCGATAAAGATGTAGGCTCCGGGCCGTTCTTCAAGCATGTAAGCAAAATCTTCTGACGGCATAATTGGATCGGTGCTGTCATTGACCTTGCCTGCCACGGCCTGCGCGGCCTCAGCAGCATAGATGGTTTCATCGTCCGAATTCACCGTCACCGGATAGCCTGGTGTCCACGTCATCTTAGCCGAAGCTCCAAAGGCCGAGGCAGTGTCCTCGGCGATCCTGCGCACGCGTTCTTCAGCGACCTTTCGATATTCTGGGTCAAGTGTACGAACAGTTCCCCGCAACCGCACCGTATGGGCAATCACATTCGAGGCCACACTATCGGTTTCAAAAGTCCCGACGGTCAGCACCACCCTTTTGATAGGGTCCACGGTACGCGACACCACTGATTGCAAAGCTACAACAATGTGCGACGCAATCAGCGTTGTATCTACCGCCTCATGCGGGGCGGCAGCATGACCGCCTTTACCCGTTACAACAATTTCGAATTCATCCGAAGAAGCCAGCAATGCGCCTGGTCGAATGGCAAACTCACCAACCGGCATCCCAGGCATGTTGTGCATGCCATAGACTTCTTGAATACCCCAGCGCTCCATCAGCCCGTCCTGACACATGGCCAGACCACCTGCCCCGCCTTCTTCGGCAGGCTGGAAAATCAACACAACGGTACCGTCAAAATTCCTCGTCTCGGCCAGATACTGCGCGGCGCCCAACAGCATCGAGGTATGACCGTCATGACCACAGGCATGCATCTTACCAGAAACGGTCGAAGCATAGTCCAGTCCCGTCGCCTCTTCTATGGGCAGCGCATCCATGTCGGCACGCAGCCCGATAACACGGCCTAGCGTATCCTGACGTCCCTTGATGACGGCAACCACGCCAGTCTTGCCGATGCCGGGCGTGATCTCATCCACACCGAACTCCTTCAGTCGGTCGACCACAAACCCTGCCGTTTCCTCAACATCATACATCAGCTCGGGATGCATATGCAGGTGACGACGCCATTTGGTGATCTCGCCATGCATTTCGGCGAGCCGGTTCTTGACGGGCATCTTTAACCTCTCCTTTGAGATGTTATTCGCAGAGCCTCTTTACCAGACGCTCCATAAATTTTTGACCTGCGTTGAATTGAGAAATCGTAATGAACTCATTCGGCTGATGGGCCTGCGCGATATCACCTGGGCCGCAGATAACAGCGGAATAACCGGCTTCCTGAAACTGCCCCGCCTCAGTGCCATAGCTTACCACATGTGTCGCATTGTCACCGGTGAGCGCGCGCACCAGCGTCTCAGCCTCGCCATCTTCTTCAGGCACAAGACCTGGGATCGAAAAATGCTCGGACAGCTCGATCCGGGCGTCGGGATGAACCGCTTGCATCCGCGCCTCGATCTCACGAACCTTATCGAAATAGGCCTTCTGCCAGACCGATTTTTTATCGTCCGGAACGGTGCGAAAATCCATCATGAACCGGCAATCCTTGGCGGTGATGTTATGCGCGGTCCCGCCTTCGATCATACCAACATGGCAGGTAGTCCAAGGCGGATCGAACACTGACGCAATGTCTGAAGGTTGCGTCGCCATATTCTCGGCGTTCCGATCATTGGCCCAATTGATCAGCGGCGCGGCCTCCATGATCGCATTGACGCCTGTGTGCATGATTGAGCTGTGAACTTCGAACCCCACCACATGCGTGTCAAAGCCAAACCCGCCTTTATGGCCGGTGACGGCCTGCATCATCGACGGCTCGCCCACAATCACGGCTGATCCTTTGGGCAGATCCTCCTGCATGTGGGCGATCATCGGCGGCGCGCCGGTGCATCCGACCTCTTCATCAAAGCTCAGCGCCAGTTGAAGCGGACGTTTGATACCTGAATGATGTGCCTCGACCAAAGCCCAAATCGCCAGAGCGTCGAAGCCCTTCATGTCGCAAGTACCGCGACCGAAGTATTTGCCGTCTTTCTCGGTCACAACGAAAGGATCGGTATCCCAGGGCTGACCATCGATGGGCACGACATCCGTATGCCCCGACAAGACGATTGCACCTTCTTCCCACGGACCGACATGCGCAAATAGTGCCGCCTTGTGAGGCTGATCCGGATCAGGCCAGCGATGTGGTTCGATCCCATGACTTGTTAGATAGTCTTCGACCCAATCCACCAGAGGCAGGTTCGTGTCGCGGCTGACTGTCGGGAACGAAATCAGCCGGGTCATGATTTCTAACGGCGTCAAGCGTTCAACCATGAGGGTCAATATCCGCTGTCAGTGGTCAGAATGAAATGACCCGGCTCGACCTCATTGTATTCAGATGGTTCTGGCTTGTAGCCGATGGGATGAATCGGGGACGGAATAGGTTTGAAGTTCAGGTCTTTTTCCGACTTGCGCTTGTTCGGGTCGGCAATTGGTACCGCCTTCATCAGCGCCTGCGTATAAGGGTGCTGTGGGTTCTCAAACACCCGAGCACGCGGACCCAGTTCGACAATGCGGCCCAGATACATCACACCGACATGGTGACTGACCCTTTCGACCACCGCCATGTCATGGCTGATGAACAGATAGCTTAGGCCAAGTTCCGATTGCAGCTCCATCATCAGGTTCAGCACCTGCGCCTGAACCGAGACGTCCAGCGCCGAAACGGCCTCATCCGCGATGATTAGCTTGGGATTCAGCGCCAGTGCTCGCGCAATCGCAATCCGTTGCCGCTGACCACCCGACATCTCATGCGGGAAGCGGCGCATGAAGCTGCGCGGCAGTTGCACCTTGTCGAACAGTTGCGCTACCCGGTCCTGCAGTTCTGACCCCGAGGCAACCCCATAGTTCCGCATCGGTTCAGCGACCTGATCAACCAACTGCATCTGAGGGTTCAGCGAGGCGAACGGATCCTGAAAGATCATCTGCATGTCCAGCCGCGCTTTGCGCAGGCCGGCCTGGTCCAGCTTCATGATGTCGACACCGTCCAGATCAACCTCACCCGCCATCGGCTCCACCAACCGCAGGATCGAGCGCCCTGCCGACGACTTGCCACACCCAGATTCGCCAACGAGGCTGAGTGTTTGCCCCCGGTTCAGCGTGAACGAGACATCTTCGACTGCATGCACGTTCGAGATGGTCCGGCGCAGCAATCCGCCTTTCACCGCAAATCGCGTGGTCAGGTTCTTGACCGTCAGCAACACTTCGTTCGTACCCGGGATCGGAGCGATCTTCTGGCCTTCCTCACCCAGCAGTTTCATTGGCTCGGGCGCGGCTTTGCCCTGCATCTCGCCCAATTTCGGAACCGCCGCCAGCAACGCCTTGGTGTAATCGTGCTGCGGGTTTTCGAAGATTTCTTTGACGGTGCCTTCCTCGACCTTGTTGCCGCGGAACATAACCACCACGCGGTCCGCCATCTGCGCGACCACAGCCATGTCATGGGTGATAAACATTACTGCCGTTCCGGTCTCGCGCTTGAGGCGGTCCATCAGCGCCAGAATCTCGGCCTGGATGGTCACATCCAGCGCGGTGGTGGGCTCGTCCGCAATCAGCAGGCGAGGCTCACACGCCATGGCCATGGCGATCACCACACGCTGGCGCATGCCACCGGACAGTTCATGCGGATATTGCTTTAAACGTCGCTCGGGCTCGGGGATGCGCACCTGACGCAATAGTTCCAGCGCGCGCTCTTCGGCCTGCGCTTTGTTCATGTCCTTGTGGATTCGCAATCCTTCGGTGAGCTGCCGTCCGACGGTGAAAACCGGGTTCAAGGCCGTCATCGGCTCCTGAAAGATCATTCCGATCTCATTTCCGCGAATCTGCTTCATCAGATCTTGATCGGCGTGGGACAGATCCATTTCCTCGCCGCCGCGGCGATCGAAAAGCAGTTGTCCGCCAGCAATTTCACCGCCGCCGAACTCGACCAAGCGCATCAGCGATAGAGATGAGACTGATTTGCCCGACCCCGATTCGCCCACGATACAGACGGTTTCGCCTGGGTTAACCTCGAACGAGACGTCCTCGACGCCCACCACCGGGCCATCTTTAGTTTGAAATTCGACCCGCAGTTTTTTGATCTGGGCAATTGGCTGATCCAGCACGCGCGCTCTCCCCTTGGCGGCTTTTCGGATTGGGTGCCAAACGCTAAGGCGGGCAGATGTGAAAAGTCAAACCGATAGGTCAAATTTCGCAAGGCAAGGCTTGCAATTTTCCAAAACTCTGTTTCGATACGCCGCGTAACCGTTCTGGGGAGAGGTCTGAATACACGAAGGCGATACAATCGTTTCCGTTTGATTCCAAATCCTTATCCCTTTTGACGGCCACGCCTAACCCGCGGGCATCGCGGAGATAATCGAGACACGTATGTGTCCAACATGGAGTGTATGATGAAAATCAAAACCCTTTTGCTTGGTGCGATTGCAAGCACGGCAATGGCCCCGATGGCCATGGCCGAGCGTGGATCGGACGGCAATGTCAGCATCATTTACTGGCAAGCCCCATCGATCCTGAACCCGTTCCTTTCGGGTGGCACCAAGGATGTGGAATCCGCGTCGCTAGTGATTGAGCCGCTCGCCCGGTACAATCAAGATGGCGAAATGGTTCCGTTCCTGGCATCCGAAATTCCGACAGTTGCAAATGGTGGCGTCAGCGAAGACCTGACCTCGATCACTTGGAAAATCGCGCCGGGAATCACCTGGTCAGACGGCACGCCATTCACCTCCGCTGATGTTGTGTTCACTGCAAACTATTGCATGGACCCAGAAGGCGGTTGTGCTCAGGTGACCAAATTTGAAGGTGTCACCAATGTCGAGGCTGTCGATGATCTGACCGTCAAAGTCACATTCGATGCGCCGACCCCGTTCCCTTACGGCCCGTTCGTGGGTGGTGAGAGCCCGATCATCCAGGCGGCACAGTTCGCGGATTGCATGGGAGCCAAAGCGCCCGAATGCACCGAGCAGAACTTTAACCCGATCGGCACAGGCCCATTTGTTGTCACCGAATTCAAGCCGAATGACGTGATCACTTTCAAGGCCAATGATAACTACCGTGACCCGGCAAAGCCTGCGTTCGCAACGGTAACATTCAAAGGCGGTGGCGATGCAACTGCTGCTGGTCGTGCGGTCATGGAAACCGGCGAATTTGACTATGCCTGGAACTTGCAGCTTGCGCCTGAAGTGATCGCGCAGATGCAGGAAGGCGGCAAAGGTACTCCGGTCGCAGGCTTCGGCCCGCTGGTGGAACGCATCATGCTGAACCAGACCAACCCGTCGCCAGATCTGCCGGAGGGCGAGCGTTCGACTGCAAAGCATCCGCACCCGTTCCTGCAGGACCCTGCTGTTTACAAGGCCATGTCGCTGGCCATCGACCGGCCGCTGCTGGTTGAAATCGGCTACGGTCAGGCCGGTAAGGTTACCTGCAACTGGGTACCTGCGCCTGCCGCGGTGAATTCCGACACATTCAGCTGCGATACTCAAGATATCGAAGGTGCCAAGAAGCTTCTGGATGACGCGGGTATCGTTGATTCCGATGGCGATGGCATCCGTGAAAAAGACGGTGTACCGCTGAAGATTGTCTACCAGACTTCTACCAACGCAGTTCGCCAGGACTTCCAGGCGCTGATCAAAGAATGGTGGAGCCAAATCGGTATCGAAACTGAGCTGCGCAACATCAATGCTTCGGTCTTCTTTGGTGGTGATCCGGGTTCGCCTGACACCTTCCAGAAGTTCTATGCCGACGTTGAAATGTATGCCAACACCTTCAACGGCACTGACCCGCAGTCCTATCTGGGCAACGGCCTGTGCGACAAGGCACCCAAGCCTGAAAGCCAGTGGCAGGGCGAGAACATCAGCCGTTTCTGCAACGAAGAGTTCGACAAGCTGCATGGCAAACTGGCCGAAACCGCAGGTGCGGATGAGCGCGCGCAGATCGCGCGTCAGCTGAACGACATCATGGTTGAAAATGGCGGAATGATCCCGCTGGTGCACCGTGGTCGTCTGTCGGCACACGCCAACACGCTGGGTGGCGTTGTCCTGAACGTTTGGGACAGCGAGCTGTGGAACATTGCGGACTGGTACCGCAAGACCGGTTCCTAAGCGTTAATCTTGCAAAACCGCGCCCCGACCCATATCGGGGCGCGGTCATTTGCAGACCACTCCAACAAGAAGACGCATATAAAGGCGCCTCTTAATGCTCAACTTTACCATCAGACGACTGGTGCTGGCCGTTCCCACGCTACTGTTCATCAGCCTCGTCATCTTCCTGCTCCTCGAACTCGCACCCGGCGATCCGATGGCGCAGGTTCCACTTACCGTCCCTCCCGAAGTCAAAGAGAAGATGCGCGAGGCACTGGGCCTCGGTCAGCCGATGCATATCCGGTTCTGGAAATGGATCGTGCAGTTCTTCTGGATCGAACCGCAGGTTCTGGTCGACTCGATCTTTGGTACAACCTTCTCCGAAGGTGACCTGCGCGTGATTTCGTGGCAGACCCGCTCACCCGTCATGGACATCGTCGTTCAGCGCATCCCGCAGACCCTGTGGGTTGTCGGCACCGCTTATGTGGTCGCCATCCTGATCGCCCTGCCCATCGGCATCTATTCGGCCTATCGCCAGTATTCCTGGTTCGACCAAATGGGCACATTCGTGTCGATGGTCGGCTTCTCGGTACCGCCGTTCTTCTCGGGCGTATTGGTGATCGTGATCTTCTCAGTCCAGCTTGGATGGTTCCCGTCGATCTATGACACCACCCATGTGGTCAATAGCTGGGACAGCTTTGTTGTACAGCTGAAACAGATGATCATGCCGGTCATGGTTCTGGCTCTGCAGATCACCGCGCAGCTCAGCCGATTCATGCGCGCCTCGATGCTGGACAACCTTAATCAGGATTATGTCCGCACCGCCCGCGCCAAGGGCCTCAGCGAATACACGGTCGTCATGGTCCACGTCCTGCGCAACTCGATGATCCCTGTGGTCACCGTTATCGCGCTGGGTATTCCGGCCATCTTCGGCGGAGCGATCATTACCGAGCAGGTGTTCAAAGTGAACGGCATTGGCCAGTTGCTGATCGGGGCTATTCAGGCCAATGACTTGCCGATGGTCCAAACCCTGACCTTCATATTTGCCGTGCTGATCGTCCTGTTCAATCTGATCGCCGACGTTCTCTATGGCATTCTGGACCCGAGGATTCGTTATGACTGATCATGATCGTACCGATACCCTGGTCCCGGACGAAGGGCTTGCGCCCGCCTCGACAGCGCTGCCAACCACCGATGTGATGGAAGAACTGGCCACCCCACCACGGAGCCAATGGCGCGATGTCTGGGATCAGTTCAAGACCCACAAAGGCGCGATGATCGGAGCGATTCTGTTCATCTTCATCGTCGCAGGCGTCTATCTGGGCCCATACTTATGGAGCATCGACCCCACTCAGATCGACATCCGTTCGCGCAATCAGGGCCCCAGTTGGGCGCATCCCTTTGGCACCGACCAGTTGGGCCGCGATATCCTAGCTCGCATGATGTCAGGCGGTCAGACATCGGTGTCAGTCGGCATCACCGCGATGCTGTTGGCGCTGTTTCTGGGCTCGTTCATCGGTGTTCTGGCCGGGTTTTTCAAACGGCTGGATGGCCCACTGATGCGCCTGACGGATCTGTTCTTGGCCTTGCCGTTGCTACCGCTGCTGCTGGTCATGATGCTGCTCTTCCGCGAGCCGCTATCTGCTGCCTTCGGGTTAGAGCGTGGAATCTTCATCCTGATCGTCTGCGCCATCGGCATCACCTCATGGATGCCCACAGCGCGGATCGTGCGCGGCGATGTGCTGGCGATCAAAGAGCGTGAGTTCGTTCTGGCCGCCCGGTCCATCGGCACCAGCAATGGCCAGATCATCACCCGGCACATCCTGCCGAATGTTCTGTCTCCGATCATGGTGTCGGCCACGCTGGGGATTGCAACTGCGATCATCACCGAAAGCGCGCTTTCCTTCCTCGGCCTCGGATTTCCGCCGGACTTCCCGACATGGGGTCGGCTGCTCTTCGATGGCGTCGACTATCTGCAGCAATACCCCGAGCGCGTGTTCTGGCCCGGACTGGCGATCTCACTTACCGTCCTCAGTGTAAATTATCTGGGTGACGGCCTGCGCGATGCGCTGGATCCACGTATTCGCGGACGTTAAGCGAACTTAGTCGGCGCGCTTCAGCGCGCCGGCCAATACGATGATCAGAACGGCCAGCGGTAAAAGAACTGCAAAGGCAAATCTCAGCGTCATCAACTCGGCCAGAAATCCGATCAGAGGCGGCCCAATCAATAAACCTCCGTATCCCAAAGTCGCGACGCTTGCGATCGCCTGTCCGGGCGGGACATGCGGGTCGTTGGCCGCGCGGCTAAAGGCCAGAGGCATGATTACCGCATAGCCCACTCCCATCAGAGCAAAACCTGCCAAAGCCAATCCTGCCCCTCCCGCCGATACCACGCCAAACACGCCCAGCGCGGCGCAAACGCCGCCAAATCGTGCTGTTGCAACAGGCCCGAAACGCGCGATCACCACCCCGCCCGCAAGCCGGAACGCAACCATCGTGACCGAGAAGACCGCATAGCCTAACGCCGCGATACTCTCAGCCGCACCGGTAACGTCACGCAGGAAAATCGCGCTCCAATCCGCAACAGCCCCCTCGCCCAAAGCGCCGCACAGCGCTGTGAAACCCACAAGAATTAGGGCGCCCGACGGCAAAGCGAACACCGATCCAGGTTTCGAAGCCGATCGTTTCGAAGTCCAGCGTACCCAAGACAAAACAAGCGCAAGCGCGACGACAACGCCACCCGCTAGCAGAAAATGTTGCAACACCGACAGCCCCATCTGTACGGCACCGTATCCGCTGAGCGCCCCCAGCCCGGCTCCAAGGCTCCACATCGCGTGAAAGGACGACATGACCGGCTTGTCATAGGCCTGTTCGACCTCTGCCGCCCAGGCGTTCATCGCAACATCCATCGAGCCATGGAAGGCTCCGAATACAAACAGAAACGCCGCAAGCGACCAGAACCCGCCGGCGAGAGCCAAAAGGATCAGGGAAAAGGTGTAGAGAACCGCGATCACCCGCGTGATCGCCACCGCCCCAAACTTGTCCGTCAAACGGCCCGTGATCGGAAACGAACAAACGGCCCCTGCTGCCATGAACAGCAAACCAAGCCCTAGCGCCTCGTGCGTCAGATCCAGCCTGTCCCGAACCGCAGGTATGCGCGATGCCCAGATGCCGAACAGCGCACCGTTCAGGATAAACATGGCGGCCACAGCCCGCCACGCCGCAACAATACCGATCACAGGGAATCCTCATAAAATCTGCCAAACGCCACCCGTTCTACAGATCATTCGTCGCCCGGCATAGACCGCTTATTCAATTCGCTTCCGGATCTGGCGCACCCCGAACCAAACGGCAAGGATGACAGGCACGGTCACAATTGCCGTCAGCATCCCTTTGCTAATCCCGGCCTGCGTCAGTGGGTAGAGCAAGTAGCTGACCAGAGACACCGCATAGTAGCTGATCGCCACCACAGATAATCCCTCGACTGTGTGCTGCAATCTAAGGGCCAGATCAGCACGCCGGTCCATGCTTTCCAGCAGAGCCTGATTTTGAGCGCTGCGTTCGACATCGACACGGGTACGCAACAGGTCGCCGGCGCGAATAGCCCTGTCGGACAAGGCCTGCAAACGTCGCTCGGTTGATTTAACCGTCCGCATCGCGGGGTCATAACGACGCATCATGAAATCGGCAAAACTCTGACGTCCATTGAATCTTTGTTCACGCAACACTTCGATGCGCTGATTAACAATCGCCTCATAGGCACCCGTGGCGCCGAACCGAAAAGAACACCGTGCCGAAAGTGTCTCAAGCTCGATCGAGGTAGACAGAAGATCCGGCAACAATTCGTCTGGGTGCGCTGTTTCATCGGACATCTGCCCCATCAGGCGGGTCAATTGACCATCCAGTTCGCCGATGCGCGGCATCAGTTGCTTGACCCGTGCAAATCCCAGCATCGACATTGCCTTGTAGGTCTCAATCTCGCACAGCCGCTGAACGATCCGCCCGGTCCGACGCCGCCCGGTGCCTTTCTTGACAAACATCGCAAGCCGCATATGCCCCGCCGGATCAATTCGGAAATCACAAGCGCAGATCGCAGCATCATCCAGCACCCGCGCCACTGCTAGGCTTTCCGGCTCGAACCACTGAGCCAGCGAAGCCTTTGCCGCCTCATCTCCCTCGTACTCGACGACGCGAATTAAGGCCGATGTCACCCGCTGCCCCGGGCTCGCCTTCAACCAGTCTGGAGGAAACACCTCAAAGTCTGCCGGATTGAATGCACGTTCACTGACATTCGGAGTGATCGCGGTATAGGTCACAAACTCGGTATGTTGTTCCCATTTCAGCCAATGACGCCCGATCTGACCCGCGTAGTGAGTGGCCTCTGGCTGAGGGTGCTGCGCGCCGTGGCGATCCAGCAGATTGATCAGGTGGGCCATATCCTCGCCACGATCGCGCGTAACCGCTTCTTTGGGCTTCTTGATCGCCAGAAACACAACCGTGCTGGGCAAGGGTGCAACCGGAAATGGGCGTGCATGCAGTTCATTGGCCAGCGTATAGCGAAGCGGATGATTGTCTATGGGCGTCATGTAAGGCTCCGGTGTATCACCGGCACTATAAGGCAGACCGACACAACATCAATTGTTTATTTATTTCAATTACTTACAAGGATACAACGGTATACTATCCCGCTATCTTATTGATTCGGCTCCCATAGCTCGATGGGATTGCCTTCAGGATCGTGGATGCGGGCGAATTTCCCGACCTCGCTGTCCCACTTCGGGTTCGTCTCGACGGTGATTCCGGCGTTCTGTAGTTGGTCGATCAACGCGCTCAGGTCATCAACACGAAAATTGATCATCCATTGCTGCTCGGAGCGGCCGAAATACTCGGTGTCCTGCGCAAAGGGTGCGAACACCGTATATCCTTCCCGCTGCTTCCAGGGCACAGGATCGTAGTGATTGACCCCCAAATGCTTCTCATACCAAGCACTCAACGCCTGCGGATCACGGGACCGAAAGAATATCCCGCCAATTCCATTTACCTTCTGCATGGTCTGCCTCCTACTATCCCGAGCACTCGCCAAGTTTAACACAGCCCGCTTGCTTCATATGGCTAAAAAACCTTGAGGGGGTTGGAGGCGAGCCCCCATCTCATCACAAAAGAAAAGGGCGCCCTCAGGCGCCCTTTGCAATCAGATTGTCCTTTCTGATCAATCGATCATGGGCAACAGCTTGTCGAGCGAAGCCTTGGCGTCGCCATAGAACATGCGGGTGTTCTCCTTGAAGAACAGCGGGTTCTCGATGCCCGAATAGCCGGTGCCCTGACCACGCTTGGACACAAACACCTGCTTGGCTTTCCAGCATTCCAACACCGGCATCCCGGCGATGGGGCTGTTCGGGTCTTCCTGCGCCGCAGGGTTCACGATATCGTTCGAGCCAATCACGATGGCCACATCCGTATCCGGGAAGTCGTCGTTGATCTCGTCCATCTCAAGAACAATGTCATACGGCACCTTCGCCTCGGCCAGCAGCACGTTCATGTGGCCCGGCAGACGACCGGCAACGGGGTGGATCGCAAAGCGCACGTTCTTGCCCTTGGCGCGCAGCTTGCGAACCAGCTCGGACACCGATTGCTGCGCCTGCGCCACGGCCATGCCATAGCCGGGAATGATGACGATACTATCTGCATCATTCAGCGCCGCCGCGACACCATCTGCCTCGATGGCGATCTGTTCACCCTCAACAGCCATCTGTTCGCCCTGCGGGCCACCAAAGCCGCCTAGAATTACGCTGACAAAGTGACGGTTCATCGCCTTACACATGATGTAGGACAGGATCGCACCAGACGAGCCCACCAATGCACCAACCACGATCAGCAGGTCGTTGCCTAGCGAGAAGCCGATGGCCGCA
Organism: Ruegeria sp. B11; assembly: GCF_056539785.1. Lineage (NCBI taxonomy): Bacteria > Pseudomonadati > Pseudomonadota > Alphaproteobacteria > Rhodobacterales > Roseobacteraceae > Ruegeria > Ruegeria sp. B11. Next base: position 1,236,603 of record NZ_JBQFVO010000001.1, read on the forward strand.
GCCGCCCAACCCGAATAGCTGTTCAGCATCGACACAACCACCGGCATGTCGGCCCCGCCGATGCCCATGATCAGGTGATAGCCGATGAACAGCGCTGCCAGCGTCATCAGGAACAGCGGGAAGAAACCGCCCGAATTGGTGTACCAGATCAGGCAGATGAACGACAAAGCAGCCGCACCCGCGTTCAGAGCATGACCGCCCGGAAGCTTGGTCGCTGCCGAGGTCACCTTGCCCGCCAACTTGCCATAAGCCACGACCGATCCAGTAAAGGTGATCGCACCGATGAAGATACCGAGGAACAGCTCAACATGCAGGATCGCCAGTTCGGCCGCGGTCTTCTTGGCGATCAGCTTGGCGAACGCCCCCAGATCGGACAGGTCCGCCTGAGACGCGCTGTCAGCAATCGCCATGACTTGCGCCACATTGCCGATCTCGAAATGGGCATTGAATCCCACGAACACAGCCGCGAGACCCACCAGCGAATGCATCGCGGCCACAAGCTGTGGCATCTCGGTCATCTGGACGCGCTGCGCCACGTACTGACCGATCAGACCACCGCCCGCGATCAGCAGCAACGACAGCAGCCACAGGCCTGAACCCGGACCAACCAGCGTCGCAAAAACCGCGAGCGCCATACCAACAATGCCATACCAGACCGCCCTCTTGGCGCTTTCCTGGTTCGACAATCCACCCAGAGACAGGATGAAAAGGACAGCCGCAACGACATAGGCGGCAGTAGTGAAGCCAAATTCCATGTGCCCGGCCTCCTTAAGATTTCTGGAACATGGCGAGCATGCGCCGGGTTACGAGGAAGCCGCCGAAGATGTTGATTCCGGCCATGAAGACTGACAGCGCCGCCAGCAGAATGACCAGGAACGACCCCGATCCGATCTGCATCAAGGCTCCAACGATAATGATCGAAGAGATCGCGTTGGTGATCGCCATCAGTGGTGTGTGCAAGCTATGGCTGACATTCCAGATCACCTGGAAGCCCACAAAGATCGCCAGCACAAAGACGATGAAATGCTGCATGAAGCTGGCCGGAGCGATCAACCCCACCAGCAACATCAACGCACCGCCGACGCCCAGCAACGTGAACTGTTGCTTGGTCTGCGCTTTGAAGGCCGCGATTTCCTGCGCCCTTTTCTCTTCCGGTGTCAGTTCCTTGACCTCGGCCTTAGGCTGTGCCGCAATCGCCTGCACCTTGGGCGGAGGTGGCGGGAAGGTGATCTCGCCCTCATGGGTCACGGTCGCGCCACGGATCACGTCATCTTCCATGTCGTGATTGACCTTGCCGTCCTTCTCGGGTGTCAGGTCAGCCATCATGTGACGGATATTGGTCGCGTACAGAGACGATGACTGCGCCGCCATCCGGCTGGGGAAGTCGGTATAGCCGATAATGGTCACGCCATTGTCGGTCACGATCTTCTCATCCGGCACCGTCAGTTTACAGTTACCGCCCTTTTCCGCTGCAAGGTCAACGATGACCGAACCCGGCTTCATGCTTTCGACCATATCTTTGGTCCAAAGCTCAGGTGCCTCACGGTTGGGGATCAGCGCCGTGGTGATGACGATGTCCATCTCGGGTGCCAGTTCCCGGAACTTGGCAAGCTGGGCGTTGCGGAATTCTTCCGACTGGACCGATGCGTAGCCACCAGTCGATGCACCGTCCTGCTGTTCTTCCTCAAAATCCAGATAGACGAACTCAGCCCCCATGGATTCGACCTGCTCGGCCACTTCGGGGCGCACGTCGAACGCATAGGTGATCGCACCCAGCGAGGTCGAGGTCCCAATCGCGGCCAGTCCGGCCACACCGGCACCGACGATCAGCACCTTGGCAGGTGGCACCTTACCAGCCGCCGTCACCTGACCTGTGAAGAAACGGCCAAAGTTGTTGCCTGCCTCGATCACAGCACGGTACCCGGCGATATTGGCCATCGAAGACAGCGCGTCCATCTTCTGCGCGCGCGAGATACGCGGGACCATCTCCATCGCGATCACGGTCGCGCCCTTGGATTTGGCGGCCTCCATCCCGTCTTCATTCCCAGCCGGATTAAAGAATGAAATCAGGGTCTTGTTCTTGGTCAGACGCTTCAGCTCGGTGGCATCGGGCTGACGCACCTTGGCAATGATATCCGCAGCCTTCCAAAGCGAGGCAGCGGTCTTCATGACCTCAACGCCTGCGGCTTCATAAGCGGCGTCCGAAAACCCCGCAGCAGCGCCTGCGCCCTTTTCGATCAGGCACTCATAGCCCAGTTTCTGCAACTGCACAGCCGAGTCCGGAGTCATCGCGACCCGGTTCTCGCCCTTGTACGTTTCCTTTGGCGTCCCAATTTTCACCAGTCGGTTCCCCCTAATTTTTGATTCAGGCCAGGTGGGTGTTCAGCATAGAATGACAAGCAGACATGTATCCTGCGCAAGATTATTTCGCAAGCGCAGCAATTATGACGCTGTGTCATGATGACCACACCCTTATATCCATCGTCTGGTCTTGCGTTCATACCGGGCGAAATCGGCGCGGAATGTGCGGCGCAGACGGTCTTCCTCGGGTATGATAAAGCGGCGTTCCAGCACCCAGACAAAAACCGGGATCAGCACCAGCGACAACACCGCGTCAAAACGCAGGATCAGCCCGGTCAGGATCAACACATCACCCACATAGATTGGATTGCGGCAGCGCTTATAAATCCCGGTCTGCACCATGGTCGAGGGTGTTTCGTGCGGAAAGACCGTGGTTTTGTGCCGGCGGAACTCGATTACCGCCATCACGGCCAGAATGATACCGCCACCGATTAGTATGCCGCTGAGCAGATCTGTCACCGCCCCATCCAGAGACAACCCCAGCGGCAACACGCGGGCCTGGACCCAGGCGAGCAAGGCAAAGCCCACAAGCCAAACAGGTGGTATGTCGATCAGGCGCATGGCTGTCCCTTCACGCGGCGACACATGGTGGCAGATGTCGCTTCTGATCGCTCTCCTATCGTTTTCTGACCGCATTGGCAAAAGCGCAGGGTGTCGCATCGACCCAGGGCGCTGGACAACCCGCACCAATAGACAGACACAACGGTATCAGATAGCCAGTTACAACCTGACTGTTTCAGAAAGACAAAGCCTCGCCATGACCGATTTCGCCAAAACCAAATCCATGTTTCACCTGCCCGAGGGTGTTCTTTATCTCGACGGTAACTCTCTGGGCCCGTTGCCGAAATCAGCCGGTGACCGTGTCGGAAGCATGATGAAGGACGAATGGGGTCAGTTGCTGATCACCGGCTGGAACAAAGCCGGGTGGATGGGTATGCCGACCGGCCTGGGGGATCGGATCGGACGGCTGATCGGGGCAGAGCCCGGCAGCGTCGTGGTGGGCGATACTCTGTCGATCAAGGTTTATCAGGCGGTCGCCTCAGCGCTGGAGCTGAACCCGACCCGCAAGGTGGTCCTGTCGGACAACGGCAACTTCCCGTCGGATCTTTACATGGCAGATGGGCTGTTGCGATCACTGGGGACGGATTACGAACTGCGCGTGGTCGATCCCGAAAACGTCGCTGCACATATCACCGAAGAGGTCGCCGTTCTGATGCTGACCGAGGTCGATTATCGCTCCGGCCGTATGCATGACATGAAGGCTTTGACCGAACTGGCCCACGCGAACGGTGTCGTGACCGTCTGGGACCTTGCCCATTCTGCGGGGGCAATCCCGGTCGATCTGTCCGGTTGCAACGCGGATTTCGCTGTTGGCTGCACGTATAAGTACCTCAATGGCGGTCCCGGCGCGCCAGCGTTCGTCTATGTCGCTCCGCGTCTGTCGGATCGCGTGCGCCCGGCGCTTTCGGGCTGGTTGGGGCATGAAGCCCCCTTTGCCTTCGATCTCGACTATCGCCCCGGCGCGGGAATCGAGAGGATGCGGGTCGGAACCCCTCCGGTCATTCAGATGGCAGCGCTGTCGGCAGCGATGGATATCTGGGACATGGCTGAAATGGCCGATGTGCGCGCCAAGTCTATCGAATTGACCGAATTGTTCATTACCCGGGTTGAGGCCACCTGTCCGGGATTGACACTCGCTAGCCCCCGCGATCCAGCCCTGCGCGGAAGTCAAGTATCGTTTCATTTTGATGAAGGATACGCTGCCATGCAGGCTTTGATCGCGCGTGGCGTGATCGGCGATTTCCGAGCGCCCGATATCATGCGGTTTGGCTTCACACCGCTATATGTCGATGAAGGGGATGTAGAACAGGCCGCCCAAATTCTGGCCGATATCATAACCAACAAGCTGTGGGACAAACCGGAATACAAAATCCGTCAGCGCGTCACCTGACCTCAAGCGCCGCGCCCAAAAGCGTGGCCAATTGCGAAATGCCTTGTTCGAACTCTTCAGCGCTGGAGGCTGTCATCTTGACGCCCTTCAGCGATGTGGTGATTGTCTTTGCGGCCTCATCCGGGCCGACAGGCAAATGCGCGCGACCTGCCGCATCCTCGCGCCGTAACCATTCGGCGTAAAGTCGCGTCAATTTGGCCTCGCCCTCCTGAACGATATCCGTCGACATGGATTTGGTCGCGTCCAGCATTTCAAGCCCATGAGGTGAGGCCAAAATTTCAGCCATCCCGTTTGATTGCGCCTCGATCGCCTGAGCGAGGATCTGAGGCAATGGACCTTCGCTGGCCAAGGCTTCAGCGACTAGGGTAACTTTCTCGCCATAATAAAACTGCGTCAGTTCGCGAACGATGGCCTCTTTATTCTTGAAATGCAGATAGACCGCAGGCCGGGACATCCCTGCCCCTTTGGCAATGTCATCCATCGAAGTTTTCTTAAACCCATAGGTCGCAAAGGCCTGAAATGCCGATTTCAGAATGGCCGCTGTCTTGGAATCTTCACTTACACTCGTCATGCGAGAACCTCTGACACTTCTTGTTCATTTTGTCAATTGACAAGCTGACACTTTTCATTAATTATGTCAGAAACCAGCCAAAGCTAAGAGAGGTGCGCCATGGCGACGGCCCTTAAGATCAACGGAAAGACCCATCAGGTTGATCTGCCTGATGATGTGCCCTTGTTATGGGTTCTGCGTGATGAGGTTGGACTAACCGGTACCAAGTTCGGCTGTGGTGTGGCTGCCTGCGGTGCCTGCACCGTTCATATTGATGGTGAGGCCGTGCGGTCCTGCCAGGTAGCGCTCTCGGATGTTTGGGGTGATGTCACCACGATCGAGGGGCTTGGCACGCCTGACGCCATGGCAACGATCCAGAAGGCCTGGGTTGACCACCAAGTGGCCCAATGTGGTTACTGCCAGTCGGGCCAGATCATGCAGGCCGCATCGCTACTGGCTGAAAACCCGGCCCCAACGGACGAAGACATCGACGATGCGATGCAAGGCAACCTTTGCCGCTGTGGCACCTATCCTCGCATCCGCGCGGCCATCCATGATGCCGCTGCCAAGTTGAAGGAGGCTTGAGCCATGGGACGTATCGGTAAAATCGTTCGCCGCACATTCCTGATCGGATCTGCCGCCATCGTAGGTGGAGTGGCCTTCGGTGCCTACTACGTCACGCGTCCAGCTGCGAACCCGCTGAAACCGCGTGACGGGGAAACCGCGCTTAGCCCCTTTGTTCTGATCGACCAGCAGGGCGTGACCCTGTTCGCCCCCCGCGCTGAAATGGGTCAGGGCGTTATGACCACCTGGGCAGCACTGATCGCCGAGGAGCTGGATGTTGAGCTGGACGAAATCCGTGTGCTGCACGGACCTGCTGCTGCCGCCTATTACAACCATGCTCTTATGGGGGAAAGCCTGCCAGGCAAGGGCTATGACATCTCGGATTTCCAGCACAATCTGGGTGAGGCACTGGGTGTTCTGGGCAAAACGTTAAGCCTGCAGGTTACCGGCGGCTCAACCTCGATGAAAGACGGGTTCGAACGGATGCGGATGGCCGGCGCTACTGCGCGAGAAACCTTGAAGCAGGCTGCCGCGGACCAACTGGGGGTCGATCGCGATCAACTCATGACCGAAAATGGTGCTGTGGTTGCCCCGGATGGCACGCGCATTCCCTATAGCGAATTGGCCGAGGCCGCAGGCCAGATCGAACCGCCCGAAGTCACTCTGCGCGATCCGTCCGAATGGCGTTTGATCGGCAAATCCCTGCCCCGCGTCGACATTCCGGGCAAATCCACCGGCACCGCCACCTTTGGCATCGACGTGCGCCCCGAGGGCCTGAAATTCGCCTCGGTCCGCATGAACCCCAAGCTGGGCGGGGCAATGAACGGCTTTGACGCCAGTGCTGCAGAAGCCATGCCCGGCGTTGAAAAGATCGTCGATCTGGGCACGGGCGTCGCGGTGATTGCCAACAACACTTGGCTTGCCATGCAGGCGGTCGAGGCGATTGACGTGGATTGGGGCGATGCCCCCTATCCGCCCGATACTGATGCGGTATTCGCGCAAATTGCCAAGGCGTTTGATGACGCCCCGAACTCGACCATGCGCGATGAAGGCGATGTCGAAACGCTTCCTGAAGGTGCCACCGAGATTACGGCAGAATATACCGTGCCCTATCTGGCCCACGCCACAATGGAACCGATGAACGCCACGGCGCTCTATACCAGTAACAAGCTGGACCTGTGGTGCGGCAATCAGGCCCCGACCCTGATCCAGATCCGCGCAGCCAACACCGCCGGTCTAGATACCGAAGCGGTTGAGATTCACACCACCTATCTGGGCGGCGGTTTCGGCCGCCGGGGCGAGTTGGATTTCGGCGAGATCGCCACAAAGGTCGCCATGGCCATTCCAGGCACCCCTGTGCAAACGACGTGGAGCCGCGAAGAGGATATGCGTCACGATTTCTACCGCCCCGGCGCGATGGCGCGCATGCGGGGGGCAGTGAAGGATGGCAAGGCCGTTCTGATCGACGGTAAGGTTGCTTCGCAATCCCCGACCCACCAAGCGGTCGAACGTGTGACGGGTTTCTCTGGCGGCGGCCCCGACAAGGTTCTGGTCGAAGGCTTTTTCAACCAGCCCTACGCGGTGCCGAACTACAGAATGAGTGGTCACGTTGCCGATTTGGCTGTACCGGTTGGTTTCTGGCGCTCGGTCGGCAACAGCCACAATGCCTTCTTCCACGAGACCTTCCTGGATGAAATGGCCCATGCCGCCGGGCGCGACCCGCTGGAGTTCCGGCTGGAGTTGGCAAGGTCCGAGTTCGCCCCGGCTGCGGGGTGCCTGGAGGCCGTGAAAGAGATGTCAGGCTGGACCGGCAAAACCCCCGATGGTGTCGGACGTGGCGTGGCAATGGCCTACAGCTTTGGCACCCCTGTCGCACAGGTCATCGAAGTGGTGGACGAAGACGGCACCATCCGCATCAACAAGGCCTGGATCGCCTGCGATGTCGGCTTGGCTTTGGATCCGGCGACGGTCGAGGCGCAGATGATCGGCGGCATGATCTACGGATTGTCTGCCGCCGTTCAAGAAGAGATCACCTTTGCCGATGGTGAGGTCGAACAGTATAATTTCCCGGATTATGATGCGTTAAGGATGCAAAGCACACCGATCACGGAAGTCCGGATACTCGAGACCAACAAACATCTGGGCGGTGTCGGTGAACCGGGGACACCGCCGTCGATGCCCGCTTTGGGCAACGCGCTGTTCGACCTGACCGGCCAACGCGCGCGCAGCTTGCCGCTGAACAAGCAGTTCGACTTGCTCGTATGATCAATTTGCGCCGACCCGGCTAAGGGTCGGCGCTCGCTCTTTCTGATGGCCTTAGAAGTTGACAGAGAGAAAGATTGCAGCTTCCGTCGCTTCAAAATCACTTTCGAACATGTCGAGATATCCGATTGAAGCCTCCAGAAACACCGTCTTGCTTGTGCGTCCTCTCACACCCAAACGGGTTGACCAAACAACATCATTGTCAGTGTTTGCAACTGTTCCACCCCCTAAGTTCTCGCGTTCAAACCAATAGGTCGCGCTGAGCGATGCATAAGGTGAAATGACAGAGCTGCCATTGAAGAACGGACGACTTACTTCGACCTCGGGCGTTAGGGCACTGTATTTTGCTTCTTGGATTTCACCAATAAACTCGGCTGGATTTCCCAGATACGTCCCGGTGAGATCGTAATCCTCGGCACTGTAATTATAGTAATCAAACGAGATCGACGGACGAATTAAGTAAGCTCCAGCCTCATATTGTCCGATTGCCTCGAGATTCGCGCGCCAACGGGTGCGATCAAAATCACCGCTCAGCTCCAGCACATCCACATCCGTGGAGAAGCGACCGATCGTGGCGAGACCGTTTAGAACCCACCTCTCAGACATCCGCCAGGCGAAATAGGGTCCGATCGCGAATCCCGAAGTATCCTGAGAAAACTGCCCCTGAAAGCCGTCCAGCTGAGTGTTTTCGTATTCAAGCTGCAAACCAAGCACGAGGTTTTCTTGGACAAGACGGTCGATCCCAATTTCGAAAAAGCTGTCGTTCACATCCAGTTCGCTGTTTCCACGGGTGTCTTCAATGTCTGTGTAGGTGAAATTGGTCCATACATTCCAAACAGATTCTGGCCCAAACTCGCGCCCCTCCGTCAGCGGAGGGCCGACAACCGGATCGCACAAGGCAGGGTCAAGCTTACCCGTCGCATCCGCCACGCAGGCTTGGTCATCGCCCGATGGTCGCCCACTTACGTAGAGCGGATTAACGGGTCGACCTGTCTCGCCTATGTTGCCAATTCGACCGCCCGACCCTCCGGAACCGCCACCAGAGCCACCACCGGATCCGCCACCGGATCCACCACCAGAGCCACCACCGGATCCGCCCGAGCCGCCGCCACCGCCGAAGCCACCCCCGGAACCGCCGCCTCCAAAGCCGCCCCCGCCTCCGAATCCGCCACCTGATCCACCCGAGCCGCCGCCACCGCCGAAGCCACCCCCGGAACCGCCGCCGGATCCACCCGAGCCGCCTCCGTTTCCTCCCCCGCCGCCACCATTGCCACCACCCCAACCCGGCAGCGTCCAATCTCTTTTTTGGTTTTGCGTATCGATCAGACAGTCGCGCCCATTTGGTGCCCCTCCGCGTTTGAACAGACGATGAACGCCCCCTGATCCATTAGATACGAAGGGAGACAAGCTTAGATGAACTCCAGGCCGAGATCGGCTCCAGGTATCAACGGTCGTGTTGCCCTGTGCAGCTTCCAGACGAAAAGCACCGCTTTCCGTCTGCGATAACCACAATGAGGATGAAGAGTCAGGTGTTCGCCCGATGTAAAGCAGGTCTCCGGCCGAGCTGCATTGTTGCGCATGACCTGCAGTTCCCAGGACCGCCAAAAAAAGTGCCGCAGGAACGAATTCTCTCAAACCGCGAGGGTACTTTCCTGAAAAGCTGTGCATGAACTGCTCCGAACCCAGTCAGATTTGAATATTGCCAAGGGTATCTCGGCGCAAATTCGCGGTTCAGGGAAGATATCCAATTATCTTTTTATTCGAATGTTGCCGGCAAACCTTAGAACGATCCATCGACAGATTAGCGTGACTAAGCAGACTGCCGGATCGCCCCGACCGTTTTCGCGTTTTTCCAATCGTATACGGCGCGACCAAATTCCTTGAACAATGGCCGCGAGACCGGGTCATTCGCCGCGTCCCATTCAGGGTGCCATTGGACCGAAAGGGTAAAGCCTGGGGCATCCTCGACATAGATCGCCTCAGGCGTGCCATCAGGCGCGTGGCCATCGATCACCACATTCTCGCCCAGCGTCTTGATCCCTTGTCCGTGTAACGTATTGGTCATAACTTCGGCCGCGCCCAGCAGGCGGTGGAACACACCACCTTCGGTTAGCGACACGACATGGCGCAGAGCAAACTTCTCCTCCAAAGTGCCGTCGGGTGGCATCCGGTGGTTCTGACGCCCCGGGAGGTCACGAATCTCAGGGTAGAGCGTACCACCCAAGGCGACGTTTACTTCTTGAAACCCGCGACAAATCCCAAAGAACGGCTGACCCCGCTCAGCACAAGCCCGGATTAAAGGCAGCGTGATTGCATCCCGCGCGCGGTCAAACTCACCATGCGCCTCGGTCGCGGGCTCGCCATATTCTTCGGGGTGAACGTTCGGACGGCCGCCGGTCAGCAGGAAGCCGTCGCAAACCTCGAGCAACTCATCAACCGCTACATAACGCGGGTCGGCGGGGATCAGTAGCGGCAGACAGTCAGACACGTTCGAGACCGCCTCGGAATTCATCGTTCCGCCCGCATGGGTCGGATACTGATCATTCATCAGATAAGAGTTGCCGATTATTCCAACGACGGGGCGCGCCATTCCAAGTCCCTTGTATCGCTCATTTCCTGCAAAACCTATCGGCAGGTTTGGCCGCGCGCAACGGCACAGACCCTGCATGGTAGCGCAAGCGCGTGTTCAGCGACGCACATCCCCGATGAAGTTCGGCGTAGGGGTCAGATCTCGCCCGTCAACCCAGCGGCTTCGATACCTGCCAACGCGGCCGCTGCGTCATTATCCGAAGTGTCGCCGGTTACACCCACGGCACCGATCACCGCGCCCTTGCGGTCACGCAGCAGCACACCGCCAGGAACCGGAACAACCTGACCGCCATAAACCCCGTTCACGGCCGCCATGAAATAGGCCTGCCCTTCGGCCCGCTGCATCTGCGCGGTCCCCGCCATACCCAGCATTACCGATCCGTAGGCCTTACCATGTGCGATAGCAAAACGCCCCGGCGCGGCACCGTCTTCGCGTTCGAACGCGATCACGTGGCCTCCGGCGTCCAGGACAACAACCGAGAGCGGTTTCAGCTCCATCTCGCGCCCTTTTTCCAGAGCTTTACGAATGATGGTCCGCGCTTTGCGCAATGAAATGTTCATGCCCGATCCTTTTCATCTGGCCAAAAATACCTTCGGGGGAGCACGAGGGGGCAGACAGCCCCCTCGTTCCTGCCCTTGCCCCTAGCTCAAACTTGCCTTCAGTTCCAGGCGACGGGCGTGCAGCACAGGCTCGGTATAACCCGAGGGCTGCACCCGCCCCCGGAACACCAGATCACAAGCCGCCTGAAACGCCACCCCGTCAAAACCCGGTGCCATGGGCCTGTAGGCCGGATCGCCTTCGTTCTGACGGTCCACTACCGCGGCCATTTTCTGCATCGCCGCCATCACCTGTTCCTGACTGACCACATCGTGGTGCAACCAGTTGGCCAGCGCCTGCGAAGAAATCCGGCAGGTCGCGCGGTCCTCCATCAGACCTATGTCGTTGATATCCGGAACTTTCGAACAGCCAACTCCCTGATCAATCCAGCGCACAACATAGCCCAAGATTCCTTGTGCGTTGTTTTCGATCTCACGGGTGATCTCACCAGCGCTGAGATTACGACCGCCAAGCAGAGGTATGGTCAGCAGATCATTCAACGTACCACGAGCCCCATCAGCAGCCAATTCATCCTGGCGCGCCAACACATCGATCTTGTGATAGTGGGTTGCATGAAGCGTTGCCGCAGTAGGTGACGGCACCCAGGCGCAGGTTGCACCGGATTGCGGGTGGCCGATCTTGGTCGCCAGCATGTCCGCCATCCGATCGGGCATGGCCCACATACCCTTGCCAATTTGCGCTCTGCCTTTCAGGCCGCAGACCAGTCCGATATCCACATTGCGATCCTCGTAAGACGCAATCCATGGCGTATCCTTGATATCGCCCTTCGGCAGCATCGGGCCTGCTTCCATAGAAGTATGAATCTCATCCCCCGTCCGATCCAGGAATCCGGTATTGATAAAGGCCACGCGCGATTTTGCGGCCCGGATGCATTCCTTGAGGTTGGCCGATGTGCGCCGCTCTTCATCCATAATGCCCAGCTTCACCGTATTGCGCGGCAGGCCCAGGATATCCTCGACCATGTCGAAAATCTCGACCGAAAACGCCACCTCCTCGGGCCCGTGCATCTTGGGTTTGACCACATAGACAGACCCCTTGACCGAGTTCCCGCCCTCGCGCTTCAGGTCATGCATGGCGATCAGCGTTGTGCAGAGCGCGTCCATCAAACCTTCACCAATCTCGCGCCCTTCGGCATCCAGCACTGCGGGGTTCGTCATTAGATGGCCCACATTTCGCACCAGCATCAGCGACCGACCTTTCAGAGTGGCTGGCGTGCCATTCGGAGCCATGTAGGCCAAATCCCCGGCAAGCTTGCGCGTGAAGGTTGTGCCGCCTTTCGTAACCTCTTCGGTCAGGTTGCCGGCCATCAAGCCAAGCCAGTTTCCATAGGCCAACACCTTGTCGGTCGCGTCGACACAAGCAACAGAATCCTCGCAATCCATGATGGTCGAAAGCGCGGATTCCAAACGGACATCAGAAATACCTGCAGGATCGGTGGCGCCAATTGTGCTATGCGCATCAATCCTGACTTGAATGTGCAACCCGTTGTTGCTTAGCAATACAAACTCCGGTGCTTCAGCTGCGCCAGCGTAGCCTGCGAACTGAGACGGGTCGGCGAGCTTCGGCATCAGCGCACCGTCCTTAACGCTTAACCCGGAGACCTCCGCCCAGGACCCTTCGGATAGCGGCACAGCCTCATCCAGGAACGCCTTCGCCCAGGCGATGACCCGCGCACCGCGCCCGGCGTCATAAGCCTTGCCTGTCGGCAGATCGCCTAACGCATCTGTTCCATAAAGCGCATCATATAAACTGCCCCAGCGCGCATTTGCGGCATTCAACGCAAAGCGCGCGTTGGTGATCGGCACAACCAATTGCGGTCCGGGGATTAGCGCGATTTCAGGGTCGACACTGGCTGTCTCGATCTCGAAATCGTCGCCTTCCTCTACCAGATACCCAATCTCACGCAGAAAAGACTGATATTCAGCCGCGTCAATAGGCAACCCCCGCCGCGCCGCGTGCCAGCCATCGATCCGGCCCTGAATGTCAGCCCGCTTGTCCAGCAGCGCCCGGTTTTTCGGCCCAAGTTCATTGGCCAAGCGCGCCAGACCCGCCCAGAAATCAATTGCCGAAACTTTCGTGCCCGGCAGCGCCTTCTGTTCGATGAAATCCACCAGAACCGGGTCAATCTGCAGCCCGTTGCGGGTCTCTCTGCTGCTCATATTCCGAATCCCCTACGATTGTGTGCCATTGTATGCGCTCCTCAATTAGGGCGTTCGTTTCCGATAGGCAACTTCTGTCCCGACATGAGGGGCATTTGACCCAGCGCGAACCGTCTCAAATGAACAGCGGCAATGGCACATCGGTTGCAGCGTCCGCGCGAAGCCCATAACGTCTCGCCAGATTCCCAGTCGATGAGGCCCCCGATGCGCGACGCCGCCCCCACAACGATTTATCTGAAAGACTACACTCCGTTCGGGTTTCTAGTGGACAGTGTGCATCTGACCTTCGATCTGGCCGCACACGCCACTCGCGTCACTTCCCGCATCGCCTTCCGCCCGAACCCCGAGGCGACCGACCGCACGTTTTTTCTGCATGGCGAAGAGCTAAAGCTGATCCGTGCCGCAATTGATGGCGACGTGATCGCGCCTGAGGTGACCACCGAAGGCCTCACCGCAACGGTTCCAGACGCGCCTTTCGTGTGGGAGGCCGTGGTCGAGATCGATCCCGGCAACAACACCGCGCTTGAGGGGCTGTATATGTCGAACGGCATGTATTGCACCCAATGCGAGGCCGAAGGGTTTCGCAAGATTACCTATTATCCCGACCGCCCCGATGTGATGAGTGTATTCACCGTACGCATTGTATCCGACACACCGGCGGTTATGCTGTCCAATGGCAACCCGGTCATTTCTGATTGGAACAGCGCGGAATGGCACGATCCTTGGCCAAAACCAGCCTATCTCTTTGCACTCGTTGCTGGAAATCTGGTGGCCACGTCAGACAACTTCACCACCAAATCCGGTCGCGACGTCGAACTAAATCTCTGGGTCCGCCCCGGCGATGAAGGCAAATGCGCCTTTGGCATGGAAGCCCTTAAAAAGTCAATGAAATGGGATGAGGACGTCTATGGCCGTGAATACGATCTGGACGTGTTCAACATTGTGGCCGTTGACGATTTCAACATGGGCGCGATGGAGAACAAGGGGCTGAACATCTTCAACTCCTCCGCCGTTCTAGCCAGCCCTGAAACCTCGACCGATATGAATTTCGAACGGATCGAGGCGATCATCGCACATGAGTATTTCCACAACTGGACCGGCAACCGCATCACCTGCCGCGACTGGTTCCAACTGTGTCTGAAGGAGGGGCTGACCGTGTTCCGCGATGCGCAGTTCACCTCGGATATGCGCTCGGCCCCTGTAAAACGTATCCACGATGCCATCGACCTGCGCGCGCGGCAATTCCCCGAAGATAACGGGCCACTCTCGCACCCGGTCCGCCCCGAAAGCTTTCAGGAAATCAACAACTTCTACACCTCAACCGTCTATGAAAAAGGCGCCGAGGTGATCGGGATGCTGAAACGGCTGGTCGGGGATGAGGCCTACAGCAAAGCACTGGACCTGTACTTCGATCGCCACGACGGGCAGGCCTGCACGATCGAAGATTGGCTGAAAGTATTCGAAGACACTACGGGCCGCGACCTGACCCAGTTCAAACGTTGGTACAGCCAATCCGGTACACCCCGTGTCTCAGTTGCCGACGATTGGACCGATGGCACCTATACCCTGACGCTGCGCCAACGGACCGAGCCGACGCCGGGGCAAGAAGACAAGCAACCTCAGGTCATCCCTATCGCTGTGGGTCTGCTTGGCCCGAACGGGGACGAGATACGTACGACCGAAGTGCTGGAACTGACCGAAGCCGAGCAGAGTTTTACCTTTACCGGTCTCGCGGCCAAACCTGTGCCCTCGATCCTGCGCGATTTCTCGGCCCCTGTGATCCTTGAACATGAGATCAGCAATGCCGAACGCGCCTTCCTTCTGGCTCATGACACCGACCCGTTCAACCGCTGGCAGGCAGGGCGGTCGCTAGCCGAGGACACCCTGCTGCGCATGATCACCGATGAGGCAACGCCTGATACCGACTACCTTGACGGCTTGCTGGCAGTGCTACGGAATGAGGCGCTGGACCCGGCCTACAGGGCACTGATGCTGGGTCTGCCGACGCAATCGGAACTGGCCGCAACACTATTTGACAAGGGCATCACCCCCGACCCGATGGCGATCTGGCGAGCGGTGGAGACTTTGCGTCAAGCCACGGCGCAACACGTTCAAGACCTGCTCCCCCGTCTGAACAGTGAAACTCTGGTGGACGCGCCTTATCAGCCGGACGCTGAACAATCAGGCAAACGCGCCTTGGGCAGCGCGGCGCTTGCGCTGACCTCGAGACTGGATGGAGGTGCCAAGGCCGCAGAGCAATATGCAGGTGCTGACAACATGACCCTGCAGTTGGCCGCGTTGTCTTGTCTGCTCCGCGCGGGCAAAGGCGAACGTGAGCTGGCCGCCTTCTATGATCAATGGCAGCATGACCGGCTGGTCATGGACAAGTGGTTCGCCATGCAGGTCTTGATGACCGGACCGGAAAAATCGGTTGAGACCGCGCACAGGTTGACCGAGCATGCTGATTTTAATTGGAAAAACCCAAATCGTTTCCGCGCCTTAATGGGATCCCTGGCAGGCAACCACGCAGGCTTCCACCAAGCGAACGGAGCAGGTTACGCGCTGCTGGCAGACTGGTTGATCCGACTTGATCCAGTAAACCCGCAGACCACCGCCAGGATGTGCAGCGTGTTCCAAACTTGGAAACGCTATGACGCCGACCGTCAGGCCTTAATACTTGCACAACTGAATCGCATTGCCGACACGCCGAACCTGTCCCGGGACACGACCGAAATGGTCACGCGCATCTTGGGCGCATGACCGCGTTTACGTTCACTCGACAGAACCGAAATCAGCGAACGGTTCTGATCCTGATCGGCGTTTACGCGATGTTGATCGCTTTGATGATCCTGCTGAACGCGGTCTGGTGGCTGATGGCGCTTCTGGCCCTGACTACCCTGCCCGCGCTGTGGGATGTCATCAAGGACACCAGCGCAGGTATGGAGCTGACCGATGAAACCCTGCGTTGGCACACCGGCCAACGTCAGGGACAACTCAAGCTGTCCGAGGTGGATCGATTCCGGTTTGACACGCGGTGGGATTTCTCGGTGCGCGTCTCAGCGGTTCTGAAATCCGACAAACGCGTGCGTTTACCCGATGAATCACTGCCACCACACAAGCAATTCGAAATGGTCCTGAATCAGGCGGGATTCGCGGTCGAACGACATCATTTTAGAGTTTTCTGAAACGATTCATGGAGTCTGGGCCACATTGGCACCTGAATCACGGGTTCTCCGCGACGCAGTCTTGATTTGAGCAGTTTTTTTGGCAAACTGGACGGGTTACAAGTTTGTTCCAGTTCGAGTTTTGCCATGTTTTGGTCTTTGAAGGCTTTTGCCGCCCGTATTGTCGGTTCTTCTGATCCCACCCCTACACCTCTGCCTGCGTCCGTCGCCGATGCTACTGCATGGCTTGTTGCCTCGGGGCAGTTGAACATCCCAATCGCAGAATCAGATGAAAATGATGCGATCGGGCATCAGGTGATCGAACGTGGCCGCCATCTGGCGCGGCAGGATATGTGGGCAGAACTGTCGCTGGAGATGCGCACTGCAGATGAGGGGCGCAAGGCTACCCCTTGCGGGCAACCGATCTCCGAGCTGTTGGCATTTGGGGCCCGGTCCGATGTGGTTTTGGCGGCCGAGCACGCGCTGTCGGACGGCAAAGCACTGTCAGACTATGATCTGCTGGGCGGGATCTCGGAATTGGAAGGCGAGTTTCAGAACCATCCCGATGATCCGATGATCACGCTTGTGGTTGCCTTGGCCCATATCGATTTGGCGTGGGCCTGGCGCGGGACGGCGCACCCGGACACGCTGCCGGCGCTGCACCAATCCCGTTGTGCCGCGCATTTCGACCGGGCTGCTGCGCTGCTTCCGAAATGCCGCGCTGCGCTGCCCGACAGTCCGGCGATTGCTGCAGCGGATTGCGCTTTGCTGGCAGGACACATTGATCCGCGCACCCGCGTTGCTGATAAATACGAGGCCCTGATCACGCTGGATCCCCGGAACCATCGCCACATGCGTGCGATGGGCAGCCACCTGCTGCCGCGCTGGTTCGGCAGCTATGAACAGCTTGAGGTGCAAGCCTTGCGAAACGCCGCACGGACCCAGAAAAATTGGGGTGCGGGTGGGTATACCTGGGTGCAATTCGACGCCATCGCGCTGGATGACGAGGCCTGCGCGCGGGTAGATGTCGAGTACTTCCTTGAAGGTTTGCGCGATATCGTTGCACGTCGTCCGGATCAGCAGACAATCAACCTGCTGGCGGCCTATTGCTCGGTCACATTGCAGAACAGAATGGGCCAGAACCCGCGCGCCGATATCGCCCGCAAACAGATTTGCGAGGCCGCAAACTGGCTGATCCGCGATCACATGACCGAACTGCATCCGCTGATCTGGGCCCACGCGGCGAACGGGTTCAACAACAGCCTTCGCGTCAACTCGGCCGAGCGTTTTGCCGCCCGTGGTCGCCGCGATGCGCTGAAGGCAATCGCCAATCTGTTGCGGGATGAGTTGCGCAGTGGGCAGAGTGTGACCTTTACACCGTCGGGGCTGCAGTTCTCGGGGAACTAAAGCGCCATTGCCCCTTGCCCCTTTGGCGCGCCGGGCCTAATACGCAGGCTTAGACTTCTGCGGAAATGAGGCGCGCCATGCTCGACCTGACATACGAAATGCCCAAACCCAAAACCATTGCCGGGGCCAAGCACGATTGGGAACTGGTGATCGGGATGGAGGTGCACGCTCAGGTCTCGTCCAACGCCAAACTATTCTCGGGCGCGTCGACCCAATTCGGGGCCGAGCCGAATTCGAACGTGGCGTTTGTGGACGCCGCAATGCCGGGGATGCTGCCGGTGATCAACGAGTATTGCGTTGAACAGGCCGTGCGCACCGGGCTGGGTCTGAAAGCGGATATCAACTTGAAATCGGCCTTTGACCGCAAGAACTACTTCTATCCCGACCTGCCGCAAGGATACCAGATTTCCCAGCTTTATCAGCCTATTGTAGGTGAAGGAGAAGTTCTGGTCGAGATGGGCGACGGTACCGCGCGCATGGTCCGCATCGAACGCATCCACATGGAGCAAGACGCGGGCAAATCGATCCACGACATGGACCCGCATATGTCCTTTGTCGACCTGAACCGGACCGGTGTGTGCCTGATGGAGATCGTTTCGCGCCCCGATATTCGCGGGCCGGAAGAGGCCGCGGCATATATCGCCAAGCTGCGTCAGATCATGCGTTACTTAGGCACCTGCGACGGCAACATGCAAAACGGCAACCTGCGGGCGGACGTAAACGTTTCGATCTGTCTGCCGGGTGCTTACGAGAAGTATCAGGAAACACAGGACTTTTCGCATCTGGGCACGCGCTGCGAGATCAAGAACATGAACTCAATGCGCTTTATCCAGCAAGCGATCGAGGTCGAAGCCCGCCGTCAGATTGCCATCGTCGAAGGCGGCGGTACCATCGATCAGGAAACCCGTCTGTACGACCCGGACAAGGGCGAGACACGCTCGATGCGGTCCAAGGAAGAGGCGCATGATTATCGCTACTTCCCCGACCCCGATCTGCTGCCGCTGGAGATCGAACAGGCATGGGTGGATGACATCGCCGCCAATCTGCCCGAGCTGCCAGACGATAAAAAAGCTCGTTTTATCAGTGCGTTCGGCCTGACCGACTATGACGCATCGGTGCTGACCGCCGAGGTGGAATCAGCGGCTTATTTCGAAAAGGTCGCCAAGGGGCGCAGCGGCAAGCTGGCCGCGAACTGGGTCATCAACGAACTGTTTGGTCGCCTAAAAAAAGAAGACCACGACATCACCGAGTCTCCGGTGTCTCCGGCTCAGTTGGCGGGTATCATTGATCTGATTTCGTCGGATGCGATCTCGGGCAAGATCGCCAAGGATCTGTTCGAAATCGTCTATACCGAAGGCGGTGACCCGGCGCAGATCGTTGAAGACCGCGGCATGAAACAGGTGACAGATACCGGCGCGATCGAGGCCGCTTTGGACGAGATCATCTCGGCCAATCCGGCGCAGGTTGAGAAGGCCAAGGTGAACCCGAAATTGGCCGGATGGTTCGTCGGTCAGGTGATGAAGGCCACCGGCGGCAAGGCCAACCCGAAGGCCGTTAACGAACTGGTCAGCAAAAAGCTGGGTTCGTAAACCTTCCGAGTTGTACAAACCCCGGACAGGGGTTTGTTCGATTTGTACATAACGAAAACTTAATTTCAGAGCGCTCAAATCGGGCAAGCCATCGGCTTGACTCCCTGCCCGAATGCGCATTCTCATCTCGCCAAGTCAGAGAGGTGAGCATCAATGAAAAATCGTTTCGATCAGGAACTGGAAACCCGGCTGGTGCGCTATGCCGCCATCGACAGCCAGAGCGATGAGACCTCGCCATCGACCCCCAGCACCGAAATCCAGTTCGACATGCTGAACCTGCTGAAGCAAGAGCTTACCGAAATCGGTGCGCAGGATGTTGAGATGACTGGTGACAGCGTCGTGGTGGCTACCATCCCCGGTACGGCCGAAGGACCGACCATCGGGTTTCTGGCGCATGTCGACACCGCGCCTCAGTTCAATGCAACCGGCGTGAAGCCTCGGGTGATCAAAGGGTATAATGGCGGCGAGATTACTTTCCCTGATGATCCCGTGCTAGTGCTGTCGCCTGAAGAGCACCCTTATCTGGCCGAAAAGATCGGGCATGATTTGATCACTGCGTCGGGAACAACTCTGCTGGGGGCCGATGACAAAGCGGGCGTTTCGATCCTGATGACGATGGCGCGACACCTGCTTGAGAACAAGGACGTGCCGCACGGTCCGATTCGCATCGCCTTTACCCCGGATGAAGAGATCGGGCGCGGTGTTACCGAACAGCTGCCCAAAGATCTGGGCGCGGATTTCGCCTATACGCTGGACGGGCAGGAACTGGGTGAAATCGAATACGAAAGCTTCTCGGCCGACCGCGCGGTAATCAAGATCACCGGCGTGTCGATCCACCCCGGGCTAGCCAAAGACAAAATGGTAAACGCGGCACATCTGGCTGCAAAGATCGTGCAGACCCTACCTCAGGCAACGATGACGCCCGAGGTGACGGATGGGCGCCAGGGGTTCATCCATGTCACCGATATGAACGGCGGCTCGTCCGAGATGGAGATAAAACTGATCCTGCGCGATTTCGAGATGGATGCGCTGGAAGCCCAGCGCGAGATCGTCCGACAAGTCTGCGCCGCCGTACAGGCCACCGAGCCGCGTGCGACCATCACCTGCGACATCTCCCATCAGTATCGCAACATGCGCTATTGGCTCGAAAAGGACATGACGCCGGTTGATCTGGCCCGCGAGGCCTGCCGTGAACAAGGGATCGAGCCGGTCTCGGTGCCGATCCGGGGTGGCACCGACGGCTCGCGCCTGACCGAATTTGGCACACCGACACCTAATATCTTCACGGGCATGCAGTGTATTCACGGACCGCTAGAGTGGATTTCGGTGCAGGACATGGCAGTCGCTACAGAAACCTGCCTGTCGCTGGTCAGCAAAGCAGCGCGAGGCTAAAGCAACAGTGCGGGCCGAAATTCGCCAATGCGCGATCTTGGCTTTCGCCCGCCCGTCAAAATGTTAATTTGCCCCGACACGGCAATCAGGACCAGTTGATGCAGCGCTACGAATACAAAGTTGTCCCCGCTCCGCAAAAGGGCACCAAGGCGAAGGGCGTGAAAACGCCCGAGGGCCGGTTTGCCACCTCGATCGAGCAACTGCTGAACCAGATGGGACAGGATGGCTGGGAGTATCAGCGCGCCGAATTGCTGCCCAGCGAAGAACGTTCGGGGCTGACCGGGTCAACCACCAACTGGCGCAACGTGTTGGTTTTCCGCCGGGCTCTGGCGTTGGAAAAACCTGAACAGCCCGAACTCGTCGAAGAGGACACCGTCCCAACCGCGCGCGCAGTCCCGGGACCCGAAGAGGTTTTGGCCAAAACTCCTGCCGCCCCTGCCCCAATCTCGGAAGAGCCCGAAGACCCGCCCTTGTCTTTGAAACCTTCGGACGAAGTGGCGGATGACGAAGTGCGCCCCGAGCAAGCACGCCCAGCCGAGCCGTGATTGGATAACAATCAATCGAAGGATACCGCGTGAAGGGGCAAGGCCCTTATACCCTGCCCCATAACGGTTATGCTTTGTCAGTTCCGACCCGCGAACCCCATCGGCGAGAAACGACGCAGTAAGGGGATTGCTGCTGAGCCAGTTGACCTTGAATTTGGCACATCCAGAAAGCTAGGCGCGCAACCGCCAGACACGGCAACTGCATGACCTGCGAAACCAATATTTGCGGAGCCAGAAACGAGCGTGGGGTAAGAGGGTTTATTGCAAGGTTGTCAATTGCAAGCTGATTGCCCTGCATACATCCCAGCGCCTGCACCTGCTGCAGTCGCGAGTGTCTTGCCTGTACCGCCTCCGAACCGATTTCCAACCACTCCCCCAAGGGCAGCGCCACCAAGGATTCCCGCAGCGCAGCGAGCGTCTTGCTGTACCTGCGCCTGAGTTGGCGTCGTCGGAGCCCCGCAAGCAGCCAAGAGCAGTGAGGTCGCAAGCGCACAGGTTGTCAGTGCTTTGTTCATCTCGATTGCCTCTCAAATACCAAATAGTTATCTGAGTAAGTGGCTCTGGCGCGTCTAGCGTACAAGATATCAGCGTCTGTTTGATTCGAGATTAATCAAAACTTAATAAAGAAGACTAAGGGTCGAGCGCTTAAAGCGATATTTGCTGGTTTCCGATGGTTGCGGGTGCCGGGTTCCTGGTAAACCCCGACATTGGACGGCCGTGTTTTAATTGTAGAAAACGGGCGATGAGCGCGGAGCATCACAGTAAGATTTGACGCACAATAAAGCGCGACTACTGAATCTTCTGTTCCCCTATATTTGCCCCCATGACCACATAGGTCGCGAGCCAGATCGAGCAAATATACATAGATATCTGAAGAGATGGTGCCCCCACACGGACTCGAACCGCGGACCTACTGATTACAAATCAGTTGCTCTACCAGCTGAGCTATAGGGGCACTGGGTGTCGATTAATATCTCGGAACAGGGACTGCAAGCCCGAAATTTCGGGTCATCTTAACTTTGTGCTGGTTTGCCTTAGGATAACAGTAATATCAGGCCTCATCCGAATTTGACTGCACCGGGGACAGGTTGTAACCCAAGCGGCGATCCCGACCGAGGTAAGGACAATTCCGATATGCAGATGGTCATCCAAGCCGGAGCGCACTTTACCGACCATGATCACCTGCTCAATCTACTGCAGGCGAATGCGGATCTGGTTGCGGGAAATCATACTGCCTTCTGGGGGCTTCGTCCGTTCAGAAAGATCTTTCGACCTGCGCTGAAACCCTCTGCCGACCGGCCATCACATCAGGATACACTGGCGCGATTTCATAAACTGTTCCCCAACGGGCAGCAGGTTGACCGGGCGATCTTGTCGAGCGCGCTTTACCTGGGGGAACGGCCTTCCATCATCATGGATGGGCAATTTTACGCGAATGCCGGTCAAAGGTTGGCCTATCTGGATAATCTGTTCAGCGATTCGACGGTTGAGCTATTCGTGGGGCTACGTAATCCCGGCAGCTTTATTCCCAAGGTGCTGATGCTGCTGTCGGCGCCTGAGCGCGAGCATATCATTGCCACCACCGATCTGAGTTGCCTGAGTTGGCTCGCCATGATCGAAGACATTCGCGACCTAGCGCCAGATGTCAAAATCACCTTGTGGAGCAACGAGGATTCGCCGCTGATCTGCGGCGACATCGCGCGCGCGCTAGTGGGGCTACCCGAGGACACGCCGCTGGAACAGGAATACGCGCTGCTGTCCTCACTTGTCTCAGACATGGGCAAACAGGAGATTCAGAGCTTGTTAGAGCATCAAGCGGCCCCCAATGATCCCGTGCTCAGGGGCAGGCTGGCGCAGGTGTTTCAGCAGCATGCGCTGACGGATGAAATCGAAGAAGAGGTGGAGCTGCCTGGCTGGAACGAAGATATCGTTACCGCCTTTACCGAGCTTTATGAGCAGGATCTGGCACGGCTTCAGACCATGCCAGATATACGTTTTCTGAACCCGTAAGCGGCTGGCGCTACATGCCCAGCGCTTCCTTGTACATTTCCAGTACCGCCTCTTCCTCGGCGATGTCGTCCTTGTCGCGCTTGCGAAGAGCGACGACCTTGCGCATGACCTTGGTGTCGTAGCCGCGGGCCTTGGCCTCGGCCATGACCTCTTTCTGCTGGTCAGCGATATCTTTCTTTTCGGCCTCAAGACGCTCGAACCGTTCGACGAACTGGCGCAGCTCGCCTGCGGTCACTCGGTAGTTGGCTGCGGCCTGATCTTCGGTGATGTCTTCCATCTGCGTCTCTCCCAAGGGCTGAAAATAAGGTGCCGGATACATCGGCACCGACCCGACCGCAAGCGTGCATTCTGCACGGTGGGCTTGTCTGACCTGCGCCGATCCGATAAGCGCGGTCACGGATTCAAAGGGTGAGCGTAAACAACCATGTTCGACATTATCGTCTGGGGCGGGGCCGCCCTGTCTGTGGCCGGGCTGGTCGGTCTGGTCTGGTGCATCCTGCAAGTGATGAAAGCGCGCAAAGCCAACCTGACGGATGACGAGTTGCGCGCTGCAGTTCAGGGGGTTCTGCCTTGGAATCTGGCGTCGCTTTTCCTGTCGGTACTTGGGCTGATGATGGTTATCCTGGGCATTTCGCTGGGATAACCAGATCGATCAGATCGGCAGATTGTCGAACCGCGCTTCAAGCACGTCTTCGCATAGCGCAGCATCCAGCCGACGCAAGCGCGATGGGATATGAACCCCCTGCGCGCGCATTTTATCCAGAACCATGCTGACATGTGGCTGAAGCTCTAGCCGGGTCTCAAGACACGCACCATTCAGCTTTTGTTCAAGCCGTTCCGCTTCGGTAAAAAGATCCTGAGCAGTCATTTCCTTCCTCCCATATGGTGCCAATGTGCCTGATATAGGTAACGAGTTTAAGACGAGCACGAGACCGGAACAAAACATCGCGAATTCTTGCCTAGTCAGGCAAAAAACCGTCAATATGTCCATGGTCGCCTAAAGCATACGCTCAAATTGCGGAGATTGCTTTGACAGACATCAACTCGTGATTAGGGGCTTTAAACACATTCCACTATTGTTATATGTATGCAAGCTGAACGGAGGAACCCATGACGCCAAGTGTGAAAGCTTTTTTCGACCCGCAGACCTTCACCGTCTCTTACGTTGTGCAGGAACCTCAGGGGCAGGCCTGCGCCATCATCGACAGTGTATTGGATTTCGATCACGCCTCGGGGCGGACCGACACCAGCTCGGCCGACCAGATTGTCGACTATGTGACGGCACAGGGACTGAAGGTGGAATGGATTCTGGAAAGCCATGTCCATGCCGACCACCTGTCAGCAGCCCCTTACCTACAGGAAAAGCTGGGTGGTCAGATCGGGATTGGCGAGAATATCGTGGTCGTTCAGGACACGTTCGGCAAGGTCTTCAACGAAGGCACCGAGTTTCAGCGTGATGGCAGCCAGTTCGATGCACTGTTTGCCGAAGGGTCCAGCTTTCACATCGGCCAGATGCGCGGGGACGTTTTGCACACGCCAGGCCATACGCCAGCCTGCATGACCTATGTGATCGGCGATGCGGCCTTTGTGGGCGATACGCTGTTCATGCCAGATTTCGGAACTGCCCGATGCGATTTTCCCGGCGGGTCATCGGCGGACCTGTATGCCTCGATCCAGAAAATCCTGTCTCTGCCTGACGAGACGCGGATTTTTGTAGGCCATGATTACAAAGCGCCTGGTCGCGATGAATACGCGTGGGAGACCACGGTTGGCGAACAGAAGGCGCTGAACGTTCATATCGGTCAGGGCCGCAGCGTCGAAGAATTTGTCGAGATGCGCGATGCGCGGGATGCGACCCTGGCGATGCCGCGCCTTATTTTGCCCTCGCTGCAGGTCAATATGCGGGCCGGTCAGATGCCACCAGCGGATGAGCAGGGCGACGTTTTCATGAAAATCCCAGTCAATAAGCTTTGATACGAGGGCAGACGAGACAATGAATATCGAATGGATTTCGGGTCTGGCTGGTGGTCTGCTGATCGGGCTGGGTGCCAGCGTTTATCTGCTGTGTAATGGGCGGATCATGGGGGCGAGCGGCATATTGGGCGGACTGCTGGAACGCAGCGACCGGAGCGTATTAACGGAACGCCTGGCTTTCGTCGCTGGCTTGGTCGGGATGCCCTTATTGCTGCGCCCATTGATTGCGCCGCAGGCCGAGACCCATTTGACCCCGGATCTGGCGATCGTGATCCTTGCTGGGCTGCTGGTGGGGGCTGGAACACGGATCGCCAATGGCTGCACGTCGGGTCACGGCGTTTGTGGGATTTCTCGCTTCTCGTTGCGCGGGATCGTCGCAACGGTGTTCTACATTCTTGCAGGTGGTCTGACGGTTGCGCTGTTTCGCCATGCTTTGGGGGTGATCTAATGCGCTCAGTGTTTGCTTTTCTCGCCGGATCGCTGTTCGGCATCGGGCTTTTGATCTCAGGCATGACCGACACCACCAAGGTGCAGGGGTGGCTGGATGTGTTCGGCAATTGGGACCCGACGCTCGCCTTTGTCATGGGCGGGGCGATCCTGCCGATGCTGGTGGCGTGGCGATTGACACGGAACAGGATCCCTGTAGTGGGCGGACAGTTCCCCGCCCCGCCCCGTGTTGAACTGGATCGCCGTCTGATCGTCGGGTCGGTCCTGTTCGGCGTCGGTTGGGGATTGGCGGGTTTGTGCCCGGGCCCGGCGATGGCCTCGCTTGGATATGGAGGCGTTGGCGGGATTGTGTTCCTGATTGCGATGATCGCGGGCATGTTTGCGGCACCAAAGCTGGGTGCGCAACTGGACAGGATCGCCGACGCAGCCTAAGCAATTGCCATGGAGATTCGACCGATAACCCCCCGCTACGCCGTCTCACCTCAGATCTCGGTGGAGGACGTGCCAGCCATTGCCGAGGCCGGTTTCGTCAAGGTGATCTGCAACCGTCCCAATACCGAAGTTCCGCCGGATCAGCAGTCAGACGCCATCGGTCAAGCCGTTCGCGAGGCCGGGATGGAATATGAGGTTCTGGAGTTGACACACCAGACGATGACACCGGAAAACGTGGCGCTGCAACGCGATCTGGCCGAAAGCTGCAGCGGGCCGGTTCTGGCCTATTGCGCCTCTGGCACACGATGCTCGGTGGTCTGGGCGCTGGGACAGTGCGATCGGCTAAGCACGGATGAAATCCTCGATGCGACCGGAAAAGCGGGCTATGCGCTCGACGGGTTGCGCCCGGCATTGGAACAGCTGCGAGGGCGCGGATAAGCCTCTTAATCGCGGCCATTGCCTTTGGGCGCTGGCAGACCGGCGAGGTGCGAGATTTCCGTGACACGCTGTTCGGAACTGGCAGGCAACAAGTCGTCGGGTTCCAGGAGGGAATCCTCGGTCGTCAGATCATGCGCTACAATATCGTCATCAAGCGGGGACGACATCTCGTCATCCGGGGCCGAGGGCGTCAAGCTTGATTTGCTGGCCAGAAATCCGGCGCAGTCCTTGGCGGGCAACGCAGAAGGAGGGCCTTGTTCGTTGATCCGAACCGCACGCATTCCGCCGCACTGACCGAGACGTCCGATGGCGGTTCGGGCACGATCGATTGACAGAACTTCAACCCGATCCACCCGCGCGCCCTGCAGCGGCAGGACATCCCCGACGGACAATTCCGAAAGCGCTGTCAGCGGCAAAGACAGGCGGCAGATCACGGTGTTCAGCTCAGCCCGAATTACCCCGGATGCCTGATCAAGATTCACCTCCGATTGGGTGATATCCGCAACCTGTTCCTGATCCGAGAGCGGGCGCTCGGGCAGCAGGATACTGACCTCGCCCTGACGCGGACCACCGGCAAGTTCGACCGTCAGATCAAACATGCGATAGACCTCATCCACCAGCGCCAGGTTCAGTGCGCGCCGACCTTCGGCGCGTGAGGTGAACTCATACCCGGACAGGCTGGCCATGTCTGCCGGGGACTCAACCAGTTTCAGAGCCCGGCTCAGCATATCCTCGATCAGAGGGGCGACCATGGCAGCGTCGGTGTCGGTAAACGCACGCTCGGGTGATGGGTCAGAGGTGACCATGGCAATCGTTTGCTGCTGGACGATGGCAGAGACGCAACCCGGGTCCAGACAGGCCGCAGCCAGGCCGCCCTGATCCGAGGTAAACAGCAGCATCAACCACCCCTCATTCAGCCGGTCGGCTATATCTTCCTGCGCACGTACGGCCTGCTTTGCCCCGATGACCGACAGCGCCAGCCCCATGCTTTCGCCGGAGGCGCGTGCCAACCCCAGCCGCAAGGCGCGCAGGACCGAGCGGGGCGTGTCGGCACCGCATTGCCCCGCTGAAAGCTTTCGTGCCAGTGCTGATGTGGTCATGGCCCCGTTCCGCCGTTTGTCGATGCGATGACAATTTGTCTAACCCGGCGGAGGTTACGAATGTCTTTATGACGCCCTCATTGCGCGGCCTGACGAAAGGCCAGCGGAAGGCTGACGCGGAATGCCGCCCCTCCCTGCCCCGGCAGATAGGCAACTTCGCCGCCCAGGCGCTGCATAATCTCTCGGCAGATCGCCAGCCCCAACCCTGCCCCGCCTGCCTTGTCCGAGCCGACGCGGGCAAATTTCTCGAATACCATCGATTGCGCCTCGGCCGGGATACCACCGCCGTTGTCGATGAAATCGATTACCACCTGCCCGCCGACATCATGGGCCGAGATGGTCAGCACCGGTTCAATGGCGTCGCAATATTTCTGGGCGTTGGAAATCAGGTTAATGAACACCTGCCCCAGCCGGTCGAGATCCGTGTGCAACGGGATACGTTCACTTGCGCGCACCCGCCGTACGCCAATCTTTCGATCACTGCCCGCCAGCGCGCTTGAAACGGCGCGGTCCAGAACTTCGCTTAGGGTGGCTTCGCCCATGTTCAGGCTAACCTGGCCGCTTTCCAGCACGCTAAGGTCGAGCAGATCATCCAGTAGCCGGGTCAGACGCAGCGATTCATCATGTATGATCGCAGCATAACGGATTTGTTCCTCGGCGCTGAGGCCATCGGTGTCGCGCATAATTTCAGAAAACGCCCGAATCGAGGTCATGGGCGTGCGCAATTCGTGGCTGACCTGGCTAAGAAACGCGTCTTTCTGTTTCGAGACTTGCGTAAGCTTGGCATTCGCCTCGCGCAATTGCCGCGCTGTGCGGCTAAGCTCAGTCGATTTTGCCTCAAGCTGGCTGGAATATTCCAACATCTGCGCGGACTCGTCGGCAACGGCCAACAGGTCTTCGACAGACACAGACGCCCCGCCAACGATCTGACCGATCATCGCATGGGCGGTCGCGGCCCCGACCGAGCCGCTGAGTTCACGTTCCAGCCGTTCCAGAAACTGCGGCGTAGGCTCGGGCAGTCGTCCGGGGCGACCATTCTGGCGCTCGGCTTCGGCTTGAAAGAACTCTTGCGCGGGAATAGTGCCCAGAATCCGCTGGGTCATGATCATCAAGTCTTCGCTTTGCGCAACCGAACCGGTCCAGCCACGGGCTGAAACTGAATGGTCAAATACATTTACGAATTGCGCACCCTGAAGGCGTTCCAGCGGGCTGGGGAAGCTGAGCATCGAGGCGACACAGAAGGCGATTGTATTCAGCGACAGCGACCACATGACCGTATGCACCATCGGGTCGATCCCTTCGATCCCGAACAACGCCTGCGGGCGCAGCCAGCCCCAGCCGAAGGGTCCGTTTTCAATCACCGATGCCGGGACAATGCCGCCACCCATGCCAGGCAGCAGCAGTGTGTAAATCCAGAGAAAGAACCCGACGCTGAGCCCGACCAATGCCCCAGTTCGGGTCGCGCCGCGCCAGAACAGGCCACCCACCAGTGCGGGCAGAATCTGGGAAATCCCGGCAAAGGCCACCAGCCCGATCGAGGTCAGGGCAGCCCCGCCCCCCGAAAGCTGGAAGTAGAAATAGCCCAACGCCATGATCGCCGCGATCGAGACGCGCCGCGCCATCAGCACGACTGTTCGCACATCACCAGAGACCGACGCGGTGCCTTCCTGCGTATTCAGCCAGATCGGCATGACCACATGGTTCGAGACCATGGTTGACAGCGCCATCGCGGTAACGATCACCATTGATGTGGCCGAGGAAAACCCGCCGATGAACGACAGCATCGCCAACCAGTCATTGCCCTGCGACAGCGGCACGGTCAGCACAAACAGGTCGGGGTTCGAGCCTTCGGGCATCAGGTCCAACCCAACGACGGCGATGGGCACGACAAACAAGCTCATCAGCAGTAGGTAGAGCGGAAAGGCCCAGGCGGCGGTGCGCAGGTGGCTCTCATCGTCATTCTCGACCACCATGACCTGAAACATCCGCGGCAAGCAGACAAAGGCCGCCGCCGAAAGGAAAATGAAAGTGGTCCAGCGCCCGGCATCCACATGCCATTGGCCAATTTCCGAGGCATCGATCTGATCCATCATCGGCCCCAAGCCGCCAGCGACGCCCCAGACAACAAAGATGCCAACGGCCAGAAGGGCGAAGAGTTTCACCACAGATTCCAACGCAATAGCGGTAACAACGCCGTGGTGGCGCTCATTGGCATCCAGATTGCGCGTCCCGAAGAGGATCGCGAAGACGGCCAAGCCCGCCGCGACCCAGAACACACTGGAGCCTTCGCGATAGAGACCTGAGGGATCGGCCTCGGCAAAGATCGAAAAGGACAGTGTGATCGACTGCAATTGCAGCGCGATATAAGGCGTGCCGCCCAACACCGCCAGAATGGTCACGCAGACCGCCAGTGTGTTGGACTTGCCGTATCGTGACGAGATCAGGTCAGCGATCGACGTCACGCGCTGGCTGCGTCCGATGCGCACGAGTTTGCGCAGGCCCCACCACCAGCTGATCATCACCAGTGTAGGACCCAGATAGATGGTTACGAATTCAAGCCCAGAACGCGCGGCGTTGCCAACCGCGCCATAAAACGTCCATGCAGTGCAATAGATCGACAGTGACAGGGTGTAGATCAGCGGGGAACGCAACCATTTCCCGCCGCCACGCGCAGCCAGCCGGTCCGCTGCGAAGGCGACGCCGAACAGAAGAACCACATAGCCCAGACAGACCAGAATCAGGACATTCAGGGTTGCCATGTCTCGGCCTCGGGCTCGGCAGTCTCGCGCGCGGTCATGCGTTTGGCGACGAAGCCGAAGATCACGCTGATCAGGATCAGAACACCCCAGCACGCAAAGATGTAGAACATGGCCGTCGACAGCGACAGAGCCTCGGCGCCTGCGCTATCATCCGGCCATAGAAGAGGCAGCGCGAGCATTGCGGCACCTAGAAACGGCAGCAGCCGCGCTGCATCCGCCAGCCTGCGCCGACGATAGCTTTGCCGTTCCAGAAACAGGGACGGACGAACTGGCGAGGGCCGATCTTTGCCGTCGCCCGCGGAGCTCATAACTGAGACGCCTGCGCATGCAGGTCGCGCACCGCTGTCAGGACTTCGGTGTTCGAAAACGGCTTGGTCATGAATCGGCTGACCCCTGCCTGCTCGGCCATTTCACGATCGCGGGATTGCCCGCGCGCGGTCAGCATCAAAACCGGCAACGCCTTCATATCATCATGTTCGCGCAGATCACGCAGCACATCCATCCCGCTTTTTCCCGGCAACATCACATCCAGAATCACTAGATTGGGCCGCGCGGACAGAATCACCTGCACCGCATCCGTTCCCTCGGCATGGGTTTCAACCTGCCACCCCTCGCGTGTCAGCAGAAACCGGATCGCCTCGGTGATGTTGGGCTCATCCTCGATCAACAGAACCTTGCGGCTCATATTTGCATATCCTCCCCATGACGGATTGCACGTCCGGCCACCCGTCCAGCCCAGATTAAGCGCTGTGTCACGAAACTGTCAAAACCCTTCGCTCAGGATCGATGGCTCGCGCCGCGCGCTGCATTCGCGTTTCGGGCATATCCGACAACTGGCTCCGGCTTGCGCCGCGTTTTCCGCAGGCTGCACCGTGTCTTCGACCGGCAGCACCAGCATGACCGAACGATAGACCGGCTCAGCCCCGAATTCCTTAGCTGGCTGAGGGGTTGCGATTGCAAAACACTCAAACTCAGCAGCGGTTCGACCAAGCTGAACGACCCGTTTCCGGATCGGGACCAAGGGCCGATTCAAGGCGGTGAACAAGGGCCAGAGCGGACAGGCCTCGCCATGGCGCGGCAGAGCAAACCCCGGCGCGGGTTTAAAAAACAGAACGCTGCCGGAGGCGTCGCAAATCACCAAGCCAGCCGGACGCGCCAGCGTGCCTTCAGGCAGAAAGGCCAACCGTCGCAGCGCCGTAGCAAGGTCCACTGAAAACACCGTCGCCAACGCCAGAGGATCGGGGTTTGCTGCATCCAGCGCGGCACACACCTGATCCAGCGGCATAGCGCGCGCGTCGGCGGCATAAAGGTCCAGCAACCCCGAGGCCACAGTGTTGGCTGCAGCAGAATCGAGCCCATCCAGCGGCACTTCGGTCAATTGCCCGCCGGCTTCGAGTTCCGGGAAATGATATCCTTGCTCGGCAAAAAACGCCTCGACCGCGTCCAGTGGGATACCGCGCAGATCGCGCTGCCCGTCACTGTCATCCAGATAGGTCACCAGCGCTTTGGAGCTTTCGGCCAGTCGTTCGGCATCCTGATGCAAGTTGCGATGGAACCGGTCGCGCCATTCCGGTTCGATCTCTCCCGGTTCAGCCAAGATTGCAGCTGTTGAGCGGATGGCGGCGGCGGTCGACAGCACCTCGTGCATTGAGGCCGCCAGATGCGGGTCATGGGTCAGTCGGTCGGAAAGAACTTCGACAGTGCGCTCCAGCGACACTACGCGGCGATGCATCTGCGCCAGAACACCCGACCAACCGGGAAAGCGGCCGGCGAATTCTTCCAGCCCGTCCACCTCGGCCTTTTGGCCGACTGCATCCGCCGCGGCCTCGCGCAGAGCGGCGATGAGCGTCTCTTCGATCCCTTGAGTCAGCAGCGACGGCTCGACGGACAAAGCCGCCGCGATATCGACAAGCAGTTTGCCCCCAATGCGGCGGCGGTTGTGCTCGATCAGGTTCAGATACGATGCCGAAATCCCCACCTGCCGCGCCAGTTCCGCCTGTCGCAGCCCAGAGATTTGCCGTCTTTCGCGTATCCGGCTGCCGGTCAGCGTGTCGCGCATGGCGTTTATGTCCTTGGCTACTGCGGCTGCATTTTCAGATTAACTAAGTAATTATTATCTGTTGCCGACTAATTTTCAAAGAAGATTTACAACTTTGACAACGGCCAGAGAAAGAAACCCACCCTTTCCTGCCGCCCACCCTTCTCTTTCGACGCAATACCCGTCACCATAAGAACATGAGCGATCCCGCCTTTGAATACGCCCCCATCGGCCTTGTTGAGCTTGAGAACCGGATCATCCGACGGTGCAATCTGCAATTTGCGCGGACCTTTGGCGGGAATGAGGTTGACTATCGCAACATGCCCCTGCTGCATCTTTATCCTTCGGTCGCCGATTGGGAACGGATCGGCGCGCGTAGTCTGCAGGTGATGCGCGATACAGGCTATTACACAGACGAACGGGTGATGCGGCGACGCGACGGTGACCTGTTCTGGTGCCGCGCGCGGGGGCGTTCGCTGACGCCAGACGATCCGTTCCGGCACGGGATATGGAGCTTTTCGGACATCTCGGAAGAGCGCCCCTTGGTGCAATTGACAACCCGCGAACGCGAAGTGGCCATCCTGTCATGCCGGGGTTTATCCGCAAAGGAAATTGGCGTTGAACTTGGGCTAAGTTACCGCACGATCGAGGCCTATCGCGCCCGCCTTTTGGAAAAATACGGAGCCCGCAAGCTACCAGAACTGGTCGCAAAATTGTCTGGAACGCCGCTGTAATCGCGACAGCCCTCGTAATTCGCGCAAAAACCCCCATTTGGCAGGCTTAGACGGCGCTTTTCATGGCCGTCTGCATGGCTTATAACCCTGCGTAATCAAACCAAGCCCGCAGCAAACAGACGGGCATAGGGGAACCTTCGAGGACACTCATGACAGATACCAAACACGAAGCGGATGTCGCGTTTATCAAGGCACTGGCCGAACTGCTGCGCGAGAATGACCTGACCGAATTGCAGGTCAAGCGCGAATATGGCGAGGAAGACAGCCTGAATGTCCGTGTCAGCCGCATGTCGCAGACCGTGGCCGCTCCGGTTCAGGTTGCGGTTCCTGCGGCTGCACCGGTTGCCGCACCTGCTGCCGCGCCGGCCGCTGCCGAAGCGCCCGCTGCCGTGGATGATCCCGCCAGCCATCCAGGCGCGGTGACCTCGCCCATGGTAGGCACGGTTTACATGCAACCGGAACCGGGCGCGCCTGCGTTTATCTCGGTCGGTGCATCGGTCTCGGAAGGTGACACGCTATTGATTGTCGAAGCCATGAAGACAATGAACCACATCCACGCACCCAAGTCGGGCACCATCAAACGCATTCTGGTCGGCGATGGTGATGCTGTGGAATTCGGCACGCCTCTGGTCATCGTTGAGTAAGGCGGGCCCATGTTCGACAAAATCCTGATTGCCAACCGAGGCGAGATCGCCCTGCGTGTGATCCGTGCTGCGCGCGAGATGGGGATCAAGACGGTTGCCGTGCACTCCACCGCCGACAGCGATGCGATGCATGTGCGCATGGCGGACGAATCGGTCTGCATCGGCCCCCCGCCCAGCCCGCAAAGCTATCTGTCCGTGCCCGCGATCATCTCGGCCTGTGAAATCACCGGCGCGCAGGCGATCCATCCCGGCTATGGCTTCCTGTCCGAGAATGCCGAGTTCGTGCAGATCGTCGAAGATCACGGCATTACCTTCATCGGACCCACCGCCGAACATATTCGTGTCATGGGTGACAAGATCACCGCCAAGGACACGATGAAGGAACTGGGTGTACCTTGCGTTCCCGGTTCGGACGGCGGCGTTCCCACGCTGGCCGACGCCAAGCGTATCGGCGAGGAATTCGGCTATCCCGTGATCATCAAGGCCACCGCCGGCGGCGGCGGTCGCGGCATGAAGGTGGCACAAAACGCCGATGAGATGGAAAGCGCCTTCATGACCGCACGCGCCGAAGGCAAGGCCGCCTTTGGCAATGATGAGGTCTATATCGAGAAATATCTGACCACCCCCCGCCATATCGAGATTCAGGTCTTCGGCGATGGCAAGGGAAAGGCAGTGCATTTGGGCGAACGCGACTGTTCGCTGCAGCGTCGCCACCAGAAGGTGTTCGAAGAAGCCCCCGGCCCCAGTATCACGCCGGAAGAACGCGCCAAGATCGGTAAGATCTGTGCCGATGCGGTCGCCAAGATCAACTATATCGGCGCGGGCACCATCGAGTTCCTCTATGAAAATGGCGAGTTCTACTTCATCGAGATGAACACGCGTCTACAGGTGGAACACCCCGTGACCGAAGGCATCTTCGGCGTCGATCTGGTGCGCGAACAAATCCGCGTCGCCGCTGGTGAGGACATGTCGTTCGGTCAGGACGATCTTGAGATCAATGGCCACGCCATCGAGGTTCGCATCAACGCGGAAAAACTGCCGAACTTCTCGCCCTGCCCGGGCAAGATTACGGCCTATCACGCGCCAGGTGGTCTGGGCGTGCGGATGGATTCCGCGCTCTATGACGGCTATTCGATCCCGCCATATTACGACTCGTTGATCGCCAAACTGATCGTTCAGGGCCGTGACCGGGCTGAAGCTTTGGCCCGTCTGGAACGTGCTTTGGGCGAGTTGATCGTCGACGGTATCGACACCACCGTGCCGCTGTTCCACGCGCTGCTGCAGGAACCTGACCTGCACAGCGGCGAGTACAACATCCACTGGCTGGAGCACTGGCTTGCGGAGAACATGGCCTAATCTGACCAAAGGGCCGAAGGACAACCCCCCTTCGGCCCCGAGGCACCCGGCATGAGCCTTTCCCCTGAACTTCTGCTCCATGGCTATTCCATCGGCATTTTTCCGATGGCTGAGCATCGCGACGACCCCGAGTTGTTCTGGGTCGACCCGAAGTTTCGCGGCGTGTTCCCTCTGGATGGGTTCCACATCTCCCGCAGCCTAGCGCGGCGTATCCGGACCTGTGGGTTTTCGGTAAGCATCAATCGCGATTTTGCGGGCGTCGTGGATGGCTGCGCCGACCGATCGGATACCTGGATCAATCCCGAACTACGCCGTCTTTATCAGGAACTACACCGGACCGGCCGCGCGCATTCCCTCGAAGTCTGGGACGGCGCTTCACTGATTGGCGGCGTTTACGGTGTAGTCCTCGGCGCGGCCTTTTTTGGCGAAAGCATGTTCTCGCGTCGCACGGACGCATCGAAGATTGCACTTGCCTATCTGGTGGATCGACTGCGCCAAACCGGGTTCACGCTGTTCGATACGCAGTTTCTGACGGCGCATCTGGCCTCGTTGGGCGCGATCGAGATCCCGCGTGCGGTTTATCATAGCGAATTGAAACAAGCGCTTGACCTGAAAGCAGATTTCACCGCTGATCTGCAGCAAACCCCTCAGGGTGTGATACAACGTATCACCCAGACATCGTAGCGGGCGTGATCCAACGCGTTCAGCGCGGGTGAGGTCGCAATCATCCAGCCATCAAACAGCTGCTGCGCCTTACCCTGTTCCCAGATGGTCAGATAGGCAAAGGCGTCACCTGTCGGGTTTTCGGCTGGATAGCGACAATCACCCAGCGCGACATCCAGACCAAAGACCGACGTGGTCTCGCCGTTCTGTATTTCGATGTCCACCGTCTGCCCGCTGACCTTGTCCAACCCGCGCAACATGGCGCCGGGGCCGGATTCGACCTTTTGCTGCGCAGCAGCTCCGGTTGCGGTGACCATCAGAGCCACCAGTGCAGCGCGGATCATTCGCTTCCGTCCCCGGCCACGAATTTGACCAGCAACGAGATCAGGCTGACCGCGCCTTGCGTATCGGTAATCTCATCACCCGCCTCAAAATAGAACGGGGAACCGCCCGGCATAACCTCAACAAAGTTGCCACCCAGCAAGCCTTCGGAAGAAATCACAGCGGCGCTATCGTCTGGAATAAGAATACCATCTGCCACGGAAAATCGGGTGTCCGCACGGTACGTATCAGAGTTTAGCGTAACGCCGGTCACCGTCCCAATCTTGACCCCGGCAAGGCGTACATCCGTGCCAACGCCCACACCTTCGAGCGAGCGGAAAGACGCGCCCAGCTCGTATCCTGCGCCGGATTGAGACAAGCCTGTGGATTGGCTGGCGTAGACACCGAACGCAATGGCGCAGGCCAGCACGGCACCGCCGACGATAACTTCGGTCTTCGTATGATTAGACATCTGGCCTCGCTTATTCCGGGCTCCACGCCTCGTAATCGCTACGTTCAACCGGATCGGCACGACGCAGAGAACCGGCAGGTGCATAGGCCAGCGCGGTGCCAGTCAGATTCTCCTGATGCGGTTTTTCCCAGGACTTGTGCGCCAGAGGTTTATCGGTTGGCGGTTCATCCCATGTGCGGTGTAGCCAGCCATGCCAATCGGGATCGATCCGGCTGGCCTCGGCTTCGCCATTGAAAATCACCCAGCGCTTGCTGTCGTCGGCATTGCGATAGAACACGTTGCCCTCGTCGTCCTCACCGATCTTGATCCCCTTGCGCGCAGTGTAGAACTGCGTGTTCAGGGTGGCCCCGTTCCACCAGGTCACGGCCCGCAAAAGACTGTTCAGGATTCCCATCGGCTGCCTCCGGCATTTCTGTCCCAGAAGATATGGACCAAAGGCACGCTAAGGTCCAGTACTGCCAGCGCTACCTGCGTCATTCCGGCAGGATAGCGGTGACTTCAATTTCAATCCGGTATTTCGGATCGATCAATCCGCATTCGATCATCGTCGCTGCAGGAGGGTTCGCACCAAAGGTTTCGGCCAGAATGGGCCAGCAAGGTTCAAATTCGGTTCGATCCGGCAGCATATAAGTGATGCGCACGATATCAGAGAATGAAGCACCCGCCTCGGCCAGCGCGTTTTCGATGATAGACAGCGCCGAGCGGCATTGCTCCACTACCGTTTCACCTTGCCCAACAGTTCCCGCAACATGAACCCAACCACCCGCGACAACCGCGCGGCAATAGCCAACCTTAGCTTCAAACTCACCACCCGAAGAGATACGTCTTACTGTCATCGTGTCCTCAAACGAAAACGGCGCGGACATTGCCGCGCCGTGTGTGCATTAATCTATGCGGTTCAACCCGCCGAAGCCGATTCCGCCGCGTCTGCGTAGATGATCAAAGGCTGAGAGTCCGACGTCACAGCCTCTTCGTTGACCACAACTTCGGTCACGTTCTTCATGCCCGGCAGTTCGAACATTGTATCCAGCAGGATGTCTTCCAGGATAGAACGCAGACCGCGCGCACCGGTTTTACGCTCGATCGCTTTCTTGGCGATCGCCTTCAGCGCATCATCGGTAAAGGCCAGTTCCGCATCTTCCAACTCAAACAACCGCTGGTATTGCTTGACCAGAGCGTTCTTCGGGCTGGTCAGGATGGTGACCAAAGCGTCTTCGTCCAGATCTTCCAGCGTCGCCAGAACCGGCAGTCGGCCGACGAATTCGGGGATCAGGCCAAATTTCAGCAGGTCTTCGGGTTCCAGATCCTTGAAGATCTCGCCCACGCCGCGCTCGTCATTGTCACGCACGTCGGCACCAAAGCCCATGGCCGAGCCTTTGCCACGCTGTGCAATGATCTTGTCTAGTCCAGCGAATGCACCGCCACAGATGAACAGGATGTTCGTGGTATCCACCTGCAGGAATTCCTGCTGCGGATGTTTGCGCCCACCCTGCGGAGGAACGCTGGCCACGGTGCCTTCCATCAGTTTCAGCAGGGCCTGCTGAACGCCCTCGCCCGATACATCGCGGGTGATCGAAGGGTTTTCAGACTTGCGGGTGATCTTATCGACCTCGTCAATATAGACGATGCCGCGCTGTGCGCGTTCGACATTGTACTCGCTGGCCTGCAGCAGTTTGAGGATGATGTTTTCAACATCTTCACCCACATAACCGGCTTCGGTAAGCGTGGTTGCGTCCGCCATCGTAAACGGCACGTCAAGAATCCGCGCCAGCGTTTGCGCCAGCAGGGTTTTGCCGCAGCCGGTGGGGCCAATCAGCAAGATGTTGGATTTTGCCAGTTCTATATCGCTGCCCGCTTTCTGGGCATGATTGAGACGCTTGTAGTGGTTGTGTACCGCAACCGACAGCACCCGCTTGGCGGTGGCCTGACCGATCACATAGTCATCCAGCACTTCGCAGATATCCTTGGGTGTTGGCACACCGTCCGAGGATTTCAGACCGCTGGCCTTGGTTTCCTCGCGAATGATATCCATGCACAGCTCGACACACTCATCGCAGATGAACACGGTCGGGCCTGCGATCAGCTTACGCACCTCATGCTGGCTTTTGCCGCAAAAGCTGCAATAGAGCGTGTTCTTGCCGTCACCGCCTGAATTCGTCGCCATGCTTTACCCCTCGGGCTCCGTCTCAGCGGCCCCTCTCAAGGGCCGCGCTTGCCGTATATGCCTGCAGCTTAGGCCAGCGTTCTGGCAGCTACAATCTCAAAATCATCCCTCACGCCGGACGCGCGCGGATTTGAACCTAGGCCTCGTCACCATCCATCTTGGCGCGGTTCTCGACGATCTCGTCGATATGGCCCCAATCCTTGGCCTCTTCCGGGCTCATGAAATTGTCACGATCCAGCGCCTTTTCAACCGCCTTTTTGGTCTGCCCGGTATGGCGCACATAGATGTCATACAGGCGATCTTTCAGCTTTTGCGTCTCGGCCGCGTGGATCATGATGTCGCTCGCCTGGCCCTGATAACCGCCGCTGGGCTGGTGCACCATGATCCGGCTGTTAGGCAGCGAAAAGCGCATTCCCTTCTCGCCCCCGGCTAACAGAACCGAACCCATGGACGCCGCCTGACCGATCACCAATGTGGAACATTTCGGCTTGATATACTGCATTGTGTCGTAAATCGACAAACCACTTGTGACCACGCCACCGGGAGAGTTGATGTAGATCGAGATTTCCTTGTTCGGATTTTCCGCCTCAAGGTGCAGCAGCTGAGCGACCACCAAATGGCTCATACCGTCATGGATGGGGCCGTTGATGAAAATGATCCGCTCTTTCAGAAGGCGCGAGAAGATGTCGTATGCGCGCTCGCCCCGGCTGGTCTGCTCGACGACCATGGGGACGAGTGTGTTCATATATGTGTCAACTGGATCGAACATAGGGAACCTGCCTGCTTTGATATGGATCGGGACCTTACCCGAAGAAGGGTTACCCGAGTCTTAGTGCCGCCACAGGGGGGCTGCAAGGGGGGCCGAACGTTCCCACGAATTCCGTCTACCTGCACGACCCGAATGCACACGCCGCTACAGGTCGGTAGACGGATTGCGCGGAAACGTGCTGGTTACATCACGCTATTTTGATCCATGCATATGGAAATACATGCCTGGAAATTGTACCAAGAGTTCTCGCTGCGGATGCGGCGCCGGTCAGGCGTCGGGATTCGGCGGCACTAACGAGGGAATACGATCATGGCTTTTCCGCAAATGACCGAGGATATGTCACCCGGCGAGCTTGACCGGATGGTTGAAAACGCAACGCGCGCATCGAACTTTCTGAAAGCCATAAGCCACGAAGGGCGTTTGATGATCCTGTGTCACCTCGTCTCGGGCGAGAAATCCGTTACTGAACTGGAACAATTGCTATCGGCCCGCCAAGCCGCCGTTTCTCAGCAACTGTCGCGGCTCAGACTTGAGGGGCTGGTTGTTCCTCGTCGCGAAGGCAAGGCGATATATTACCGGCTGGCAGATGATCGACCAGCCCGAATACTGGAAGTGGTGTACGAACTGTTTTGCGCTCAGGATGCGACCTGAGCCTAGTATTTAGCCCTTCGAAATCGGCCATGCAAAACCTGTAGCTATGGCCCGGGAAAGCTGCTAGTCAATTCGAAACAAGCACTTATGGAGCAACCGATGATCCGCGCAATTCTGATTGGCCTGGCCCTGTTCACCTTGACCGCATGCGAAACCGCAAAGGGCGCTGGCAAAGATATCGAAAACGCCGGAGATGCCATCCAGAACGCGGCCGAGGACGTGCAGGAAAACATCTGATCGTGACGGGATGTTGCGTTCAGGCAACGCTTACCCGCAATATGTAGTTGCCACACCGACTCAACCCGAGTAGTGTGCCGGTACAGGTGCATAGACGCGGCATTGCATTTCTGACACTTTGACGGGGTTCTTTTGCGCAAGCGAAAGAACCCCGTTCTGGTCCGGAGGGTGGTGCGTGGTAGCCTGTATGAACCTTGGGTTCTCAAAAAGGAAAAGGCGTCAGGTGCTCAGACGCGGTCTTTGCATGCATCCTTGCGGACACTCCTGACGCCTTGCCGGTCCGTTCCGCCCGAGGGGCTTCCCGGTCCAGTTGCCTCGGCCCCCGAAGGGACATTGGCCACTGCCACACGCGCTATGTCGCGTCGCAGTCCGCGCGGACCTTCTGAGAGGCTGAGCATTTAACCCGAACCGAAGCCCAGACCACCTGCTCCACCACCGGTAAGCCATTGCAACTACAAACAAATCCTAAAATCCGCCTTCGCTGCTGTGGCCCCCTTGGCCCTTGCATCCCGCCCCTGTTCCGAAGATCAGAAGCAGTAACCAGACTGTTACATCAGCGTCATGATCCGGCAAGAAAATAGCACTGCAGCATAAAAATTAGACGGGGATAAGCTGTTGATATCCGCCGGGAGAGCCATGTGGATAACCCGAGAATTCGCGTCATCGCGCAGGCTTGGGGATGGAAAAAGTCAAATATGGATCGCCGGCCAGAATTCGCTTGGTTTCTGCACCTGCGAAGGTCCCGCGCGCTGAATTAGGGGGGTATTGTCCGAGTTGTACAACACTCAAGCCCCCAATCTTTCGAATCGTACAACCGGAGATTCGCCTATGCGCCTGACCATTTCTCAAGCCCGCGCCCGTTTGGGCGAACTGGCCACCTTGTCGCAAGACCCCCGGCAAGTGATCGTGCTGACCCGTTATGGCAAACCGATCGCCGCACTGGTGTCGATGAACGAGGCGCAGCGGATCTGGGAGTTACTGGATGATGACACCATCGGACGCAAACACCCGCTCAGCGGGCTGCGCGGGTGGTGGTCGAAGGGGCGTGGTATTCCGGGGATGGAACCTGGGCCGGACGGTTCTTACCTCACCGCGCGCGACGCCGCGCTGAAGGTCCGCGAGATCCAGATGACCCGTGCCGAGGAACGCCGCATTCTCAAGCGCGGGGGTCTGGACCCTGTCGCGGGCGGCGAGATCGCCGCCCGGCCCGTCGCCTCCCTGTGGAGACAGTTGTTTATGAGAAGCGCTCCGACCTGAACGGGGTACCTACTACTCCTGCCGCAGTCACAAATCTCAGCGGCATTAACCCCCTTTAACATCCGATCGGGCCGGAAACGCTTCAGTTCACCTGACGTTCCAGAACTGTGCTGTAGGTCGTTCCGTTCCGCAGGCTACGGAAATCGGCAAAGATCTTGCCGTCCTCGTACCGCGCATCGATCAACGCATTGGCGCCAATCACCAGCGGGGATGTTTCAACGATGCCGATCGCGCCAGACCCATCGAGGCTGATGGTTCCGGTGGCTTCGTATTCGTTCCATTCAGTATCACCCTCGCGGCGCCACTTGCTGGGGCCCCAGAAGACATTGTCTTCCTGCATCTGGACGTCGAGCATCCATTCGGCCTGATTAAAGCGGGGCTGATCCCCCTTGTAATAATGGCTGGGCTGCACGGTCGTGTAAGACCCGACCCACGTGCCGCGCAGATCCGGTGTGGTATCGGCCAGTGCTGCGGTTCCGAGGGCGAGGGACGTGGCCAGAGCGGCGGCTCCGGCAGTCATGTATCTGGTCATGGGGATCTCCTCCTGAAAGCGACCCTTTGAAGTTCAAAAGCGAACATCCTTGCTGTGGCATACAGATTGGGCGGAGGTGCGCCGGTTACAACTTACCTAAGGGAAACTTCATGAACCGGTAATGTTTGCGTCAGGCCCAGGCCAGCGCAGTGCCGAGGATGACCAGACCGATACCTGCCGCCTCGCGATACGAGAAGTTCTCGCCGAACAGAAAGAATGAGGCGATGGCGATCAGAACCACTTCGGCCCCAAGAATGCCGGTATAGATGATGCCCAGCCGTTCCTCGCGCAGAGCGGCGAGTTCGAGCGTGGCCCCGGCCAGCAGGGTCGCGACGATCAGTAGACCAAGACCCACGCCGGGGAGTTTCCACCAGAACTTCATCGCGATCATGGCAACGGAATAAAGGCCTGCTGATCCAAAAGCGATAAGGGGAACAAGCGATGTAGACATAAGGGCCTCCTGCAAAGGTTGCCGTTGGGTCAACTGTAGCAGATGGGCTGATTTAGGGCTGTGAGGTGGGTCACAGTTTCAGGTTCCATTCTCGCTTTTCTTCTAGTGTTTTTTTGCCCCCGAACTTGCAGTGATGGGTCGACCTGTTCAAAATTCAATTATTCATATGCGACTGGGGAGGGGTGCAATGACAACACTTTGCGAAATAGGTCAAACCGGAGTGCGAATCCCACGAATTGGCTTTGGATCAACCGGTATAGGCAACATTCCACAGATTTACGGTTACGAAGTTGATGAGAATAGGGCGCGCGAGACCATACGTGCCATACTTGCCCGGCCCGACGGTTTTATCGACACCGCCCGAGGCTATGCGTTGGGGCGTAGCGAGGAGCGCATCGGGAGTGTCATCCGTGAACTCGGTGGCTGGCCGAAAGGCCGCGTTCTGTCCACAAAAGTAGACCGTGACATGGAAACGAATGTTTTCGACGCCGCCCAAGCGCGGCGGTCCTTTGAACAAAGCCTCAAGGCTCTTGAGGTAGATCGCGTGGACATCCTTCATCTGCACGACCCGGAATACGCTGGTGACGTAACTGAGATTACCCGCAGCGGAGGTGCGCTGGACGAATTATTCAAAATTAAAGAGGAAGGATTGGCAACTGCAGTTGGTCTGGCGGGCGGGCAGTTGGATGTGTTGATGCCAATGCTGCGCGAACGGGATTTCGACGTGGTGATGACTCACAACCGGCACACGCTTGTAAACATGAATGCGGCGCCGCTGATCGAACTGGCCAACTCGAAGGACGTTACGGTATTGAACGCAGCGCCTTACGCCGGCGGAATCTTGGCCAGAGGCAGCGCAATCCATCATTTCTACGTCTATCGGCCAGCAACAGAAGAAACGCTCGCACCTGTGCGCGCGGTTGAGGAAATCTGT
Source organism: Ruegeria sp. B11 (assembly GCF_056539785.1). Lineage (NCBI taxonomy): Bacteria > Pseudomonadati > Pseudomonadota > Alphaproteobacteria > Rhodobacterales > Roseobacteraceae > Ruegeria > Ruegeria sp. B11. The sequence continues at coordinate 1,280,138 of NZ_JBQFVO010000001.1, forward strand.
GCCCGCTATGACGTGCCCTTAGGCGCCTTAGCGCTGCAATTCTCGATGCGGGACGCAAAAATTGCGTCAACGGTGTGTGGAGTGACTTGGCCACAGCATGTGAGACAAACACTCGAATGGGCGGATTGGGATATCCCAAGAGCGGTTTGGAGTGAACTCGCGGAACTTGGTCAGAGTGACGCTGATCCTGAGGCCGTATAGAACCGATCAACGGAGAGGAAGGACAGCCTTAGCTGTCCATCTTCAACGCTGAAATAAACGCCTCCTGCGGGATATCCACCTTCCCGAACTGACGCATCTTTTTCTTACCCGCCTTCTGCTTGTCCAGCAGTTTGCGTTTCCGCGTGGCGTCGCCTCCGTAGCATTTGGCGGTCACGTCCTTGCGCAAGGCCGAGAGGGTCTCGCGGGCGATGACCTTGCCTCCGATGGCGGCCTGGATCGGGATTTTGAACATGTGGCGCGGGATCAGGTCCTTGAGCTTTTCGCACATTGCACGGCCCCGCATCTCGGCCCGGTCGCGGTGAACCATGGTCGACAGCGCGTCGACCGGTTCGTCATTCACCAGCACCGACATCTTGACCAGATTGTCCTCGGTGTAGCCGGTCATCTGGTAGTCGAACGAGGCATAGCCCTTGGTCACCGATTTCAGGCGGTCGTAGAAGTCAAAGACAACCTCGTTCAGCGGCAGGTCATAGACGACCATGGCGCGGGTGCCCGCATATGTCAGGTCCAGCTGGATGCCACGGCGGTCTTGGCAGAGTTTCAGCACGTCGCCGAGGTATTCATCCGGCACCAGAATGGTCGCCTTGATGCGCGGCTCCTCGATATGGTCGACCTTGGACGGATCGGGCATGTCGGCGGGGTTGTGCAGCTCGATCATCTCGCCGTCTTTCATGTAGACGTGATAGATCACCGAGGGAGCCGTCGTGATGAGCTCGATATCGTATTCGCGTTCGATCCGGTCGCGGATGACCTCTAGGTGCAGCAGGCCGAGGAAACCGCAGCGGAAGCCAAAGCCCAATGCCGCCGAGGTTTCCATTTCAAAGCTGAAGCTGGCGTCGTTCAGGGCCAGTTTGTCGATCGCATCGCGCAGGTCTTCGAATTCGGAACTGTCGACGGGGAAGAGGCCGCAGAACACCACCGGCTGCGCGGGTTTGAATCCCGTCAGGGCCGCTTCGGTGCCGTTGCGGTCATTGGTGATGGTGTCGCCGACGCGGGTGTCGCGGACCTGTTTGATCGAGGCGGTCAGGAAGCCGATCTCACCGGGGCCCAGCGAATCCACCATCTCCATCTCAGGCCGGAAGACGCCGACGCGGTCGACATGGTGCAGGGTGTTGTTCGACATGAACTTCACCCGCATCCCCTTTTTCAGCGTGCCGTCCATGATGCGGACCAGAACGATGACGCCGAGATAGGCGTCGTACCAGGAATCCACCAGCATCGCCTTGAGCGGCGCGTCCAAGTTGCCTTGCGGCGCGGGCAGCTGCTGCACAATGGCCTCAAGTGTTTCGTGGATGCCCTGCCCCGTCTTGGCACTGACCTGAATGGCGTCGGTCGCGTCGATGCCGATCACATCCTCGATCTGTTCGGCCACGCGGTCACAATCGGACGCGGGCAGGTCGATCTTGTTCAGCACCGGCACGATTTCGTGGTCGGCGTCGATGGCCTGATACACATTCGCCAGCGTCTGCGCCTCAACCCCCTGGGTCGAGTCGACAACCAACAGCGACCCCTCGACCGCACGCATGGAGCGGCTGACCTCATAGGCAAAGTCCACGTGGCCGGGGGTGTCGATCAGGTTCAGCACATATTGCTCGCCATTGTCGGCGGTATAGTCGATGCGAACCGTGTTGGCCTTGATGGTGATGCCGCGTTCACGCTCGATATCCATGCTGTCGAGCAGCTGTTCCTTCATGTCGCGATCCTTGACCGTTCCGGTCTCTTGGATGAGCCGGTCAGCAAGGGTGGATTTGCCATGGTCGATATGCGCGACGATGGAGAAATTGCGGATATGAGCGAGGTCTGTCATGGGTTGGGGATATGCGTCGGAAATGGGCTGTGGTCAAGGTGGGACGAAGCCCCAGCGAAACCCTTTGATTGCGAGGCCTCTGACCGTTCAGAGCAACCTGTTTTTGACCAACTCCGCGTTCATCCAATGCGTATCACTTTGCACGTGACCCTCGCGCACGTATTTTGCGAGGTGAGTGGGCATGTCTTCATCGTTAAACGCTGCAGTTGTGCGAACGACAAAACCCTCCTGAGTATCCAGTTCCAGGCCCGCGATCACATCTGCCACAACCTTAACAGAGAACCGTCCGCGATAGAGTTCGGGAACGGCAGTAATCCCCAGCTCGAGAAAGCGTGAAAGCGTCGCGTCCCACGATTGCACGCGCTTTGCCTTGATCCAGGCGAAGCCCAGGAAATAAGTCGGCAACGCCGAGTACGCTATCGAGTGGCGAGCAAACAGATATTCACCGACTGTGCGCTCATCTTCGTCAAGCTGTGGCGAAATTCCGGCAGCGAAGGCCTTCATCCAATCTCGGGACGGGTGGTGTCGCGCGTCAATGCTGCGAGGATGGCAGCCCTGACTATGAATCGTTGTATTCTCACCGTCCAGTTCTTCGGTGAAGACGGCCTCCTCAGCCGAAGCCAGTTCATCAACGCTGGACATGATCTTATCATCGCTGGTGGCCCCGGGAGACTCCGGCAGATGGAACGTGCGCCCGTATTTCTTAAGCATAGTGGTCTCATGAAAGAGATTTAAACAATGTCTGGCCAGAAAACGCGACATCCCAGCCGCGTGCAATCACTTTTTCGAACCACCCAATTGATCCCGAATCCACTTTGATTCATACTCCGCCGCAGACCGAGAGGGGCATAAGACCCGTCCGGGCAGGCAAAAAACGAGGCTCGAGTATGAAACAGTTCCTCTTAATCGCATTTTGTGCGGCATCGCTGACGTCGGTGGCCCACACAGTGGACGCGGCGCAGATCAAGCGGGCGTGTCTAGCATCAGACCGTGAAGCGGCGACGCGGGCGCGGTGCCGGTGTATTCAGCGCGTGGCGGATCAGGCGCTGACGCGTAGTGATCAGAAGACCGTCGCCAAGTGGTTCACCAACCCGCATCAGGCGCAGGAGTTGAAGATGTCGCAGACCGCGCGCGATGATGCGCTGTGGGATCGGTATCAGAACTTTGGCCAGATGGCGCAAGCGATCTGCAACTGAGCCCTGTCAATCCTTGACCTGATGCCCGCTGCGCCTCAGAAATGGCGCAGCGAAAGGTATGTGCGATGGTGATGAAAGGGCTGACCCTGCGGGGCCTTGAGGTGTTCGAGGCGCTGGCACGGACGGGATCGGTGGCGCAGGCGGCCGAGATCACGGGGCTCAGCCAGCCCTCGGTTTCCCAGCAATTGCGCAATCTGGAAAAGGCTTTGGGCACCGATCTGGTGGATCACGGGCGGCGACCGATGCGACTGACGCAGGCCGGCCGCAGTTTCCTGGCGCGGGCCGAGGCAGTGCTGGCCGAGTTGCAGATGGCGCAAGGCGAACTGGCGGTGATGGATCTGGGGCATCTGACCACCCTGTCCATCGGCTTGATCGACGATTTCGACAACGACCTGACGCCTCGATTGGCGACGTTGCTGGCCGACAGTCTGACCCGGTCGAAATTCAAGCTGATCACGCTGCCCAGTCTGGACCTGTTTGCCGAGCTGGAAGCGCAGCGCCTGCACATGGCGGTCTCGGCCCATTCTGGCGAGGTGCTGGAGGGCGTGGTCGAATATCCGCTGGTGCAGGATCCGTTCATTCTGGTCGCGCCTAAGGGCGTTGCGCAACCAGTGCAGGATCTGCCCTTTCTGCGCTATGCCCGCGAGCAGTTGATCAGCCGTCAGATCGAAAGCCATCTGGCCCGACAGCAGCTGGAATTCGAGGAACGGTTCGAAATCGGCTCACACCTCGCGCTGATGGCGATGGTCGCGCGCGGCCTCGGCTGGGCGATTACCACGCCGCTGGGCTATATGCGCGCCGCCCGCTTCCACGACGGGATGGAGGCGCACCCTGCCCCGTTCGGTGAATTCGCACGCACCATTTCCTTGTTTACACGGACCGACTGGTCCGATCAGGTGCCGCAGGAGGTGGCCGACATGATCCGACGCCTGATGCGCAGCCAGATCGTTGATCCAGCGATTGCGCAATTGCCGTGGTTAGGTGGTCAGTTGAAGGTGGTGGGGTGAACCGGAAAGTGAGCATCCAGGCTCTTTTGTTTGAGCCATGCGTCATCCGTCCTGCAAACCAAAAGACGTTTACTGAGCGTTAGTATGTCCGGAATAAAGGCTGTTCTCACCTGCTGAATTCAGCTTCTACTAACGCCTCGTAGGCGTCCAGTTCAGCCTCTTTGACGACGTCGCGATCAGCCAACACTTCCAGAGCCATAAGTGCGACATCGGGGCTTTGAAACACTGCGTCCGCCAGGATCGCAAGATGTTTCAAGCTTTCTGTCGGTGAGTCCTCCAGTGCGAAGAACCTTTTCAGGAACACGGCGTCGCCATCAATGGCCTGATTGCGCATAGCGCGCATCTTCAGGCGGGACGAGGCACGGGTCTTGACCGCCATCGATTTTAGAAAAAGAAACTTGTGGAAATGAAATCCCTGCGCAGACAACTCGCTCATTTGTGAGTCAAGCAGTGGCTGACCTTTGTAAAGCGGCACCATTGCGATTTCGGATATCAGAGCAACCGCATTCTTGAGTTTTTCGCGCGCATTCCTGAATACGTCCAATTCTCCGCCCTGCACGTCAATCTTCAGCAGATCGAACTCTGGCAGCTCTTTCAGGTCGTCCAGCCGATGGGTGGTTATTGGTACAACTTCTTCGACCCGCATTTGCCTGGGCCACCTTCCCATAACTCTGATGAAGTCGGGGTTGGGCTCGAATAGCGAAGTGAAGCCACTTCCCTTGCAAACATGAAGGCGCTCACTTCCTCCTCTGCCGATCGCATAAGGAAGATAGGTTTCATTTTCTCCTCCCTCTTCAGAGAGCCGTGCAAATGCATCTTGCTGTGGTTCGAAACCCCAGACATCGCATATGCGGTTCTTCAGGAGGGTTGAATATGGGGTAGCGCCAAGAGGATTGGCACCCACATCCACCACCCGCGTCAGTCTTTCCGGTGACAGAACTTCGTGCAGGAACAGCGCGCGCTCGTCGTTCATTTTTTGTGACTACCCTTCGGGGTATTCAGCTGGTTAAACGTGCCTGTGATCATATGTCTAACTCATTTGGATTAACTGGCTGCAGTCTCACTTGGAGCTTGGAGATTTATGTGTGCTGATGACAGCCTCGTGCGTGTATCAGGAATTTGTATCATTCCATCAAATGACCATTGGGGATCGGACTAGTATTCCATCCACTTAATGCGACTATCTGCATAGGCACAAGGGTTTGCGCTAAGAGGGCGGATGATTTGACCCCTGTCGCTGATTGCGATGCAGCCTGCGGAGGCCGAATAAACGTTGGTTTTGGGCTCAAACATGCTGTCGCTCTGGATTGATTGAATACGCAAGGCAAAACTACCACTGAGCCCGTACATGCGCATCCAGCCCCGCCACGGCCTCTTCGATCAGGTCCAGAACGCCGTCGAAATCCCGGGTGTAGTACGGGTCAGGCACATGGTCGGCACCGATATGGGGGGCGAAATCGGTCAACAGGCGGACCGGGGTGTCGTTGCCGTCCGGGCGCAAATCTTCGATGTTCGCGATGTTTTCTGCGTCCATTCCGATGATCAGGTCGAAGTGGTTGAAATCCTCGGCCACGAACTGGCGCGCGCGTAGGTCGCTGAGGTCGATATCACGCGCGCGGGCTGCCTTTTGCATTGGGCCGTAGGGCGGGTCTCCGATATGCCAGCCCGAGGTTCCGGCGCTGTCGGTCTGGTGCTGCGGGGCGCGGGCGCGAAAAGCACCTTCGGCGGCGGGGGACCGGCAGATATTGCCCAGGCAGACGAAAAGGATACGGTGTGACATAAGAGAGGTTTAGCGCGTGGGGCAGGTATGGAAAAGATCGTCATTCTGACCGGGGCCGGGATTTCCGCCGAAAGCGGGTTGGGCACGTTCCGCGATGAAGGGGGCCTGTGGGCGCAGCACCGGATCGAGGATGTGGCCACGCCCGAGGGCTTTGCCCGCAATCCGTCGCTGGTGCATCAGTTTTACAATGCCCGCCGAGTACAGGCCGCCAAGGCGCAACCCAACGCGGCGCATCAGGCGCTGGCCCGGTTGCAGCAGGGCTGGCCTGGAGAGGTGATCCTTGTCACCCAGAATGTCGACAGCCTGCACGAGGCAGGAGGGGCCGCGCATGTGATCCATATGCATGGCACGTTGGCTGGGGCTTTGTGTGCGGCGTGCGGATATCGTTGGGCTTCGCCACCCGAAATGGATGTGGGTGAGCCCTGCCCGTCCTGTCACCAGCCCTCGGCCCGGCCCGACGTGGTATGGTTCGGCGAGATGCCATATTTCATGGATGAGATCTACGACCATCTGATGGAAGCATCGCTGTTCGCCTCGATCGGCACCTCGGGGCAGGTTTATCCGGCGGCAGGGTTTGTACAAGAGGCGCGGGCCGTGGGCGCGCGGACGATCGAATTGAACCTTGAGCCATCCGCCGGAATTTTTGATGAAACCCGGCTGGGGCCAGCCTCAGAGGCAGTACCGCGCTGGGTCGATGAGCTGTTGGCGCGAGGCAGCACGCGATAGGGGCAGACAGCGGCGCGTCTTCCCGTCTATGGTGCAGAAAACGCAAACCCGAGTGAGTGACATGACCGATCTACCGCCCAAAGACGGAGAAATCCTTGACGACAGCAGTATCGACGCGCGCGATACGTTAAGTACCAATCTGGCCAGCCTGTGGTGGACCTTTCTGCTGCGTGGAATTCTCGCAGGTCTGATCGGGATTGCAGCGCTGTTCTGGCCGACCAGCAGCATCTCATTATTGCTGCGATTGGTAGGGGCGCTGCTGATTCTGGATGGCGCGCTGACCTGGCTGGGTTTTGGGCGGCGCGGGCTGATCGGAGGCGTCGGGATCGGTGCCGCGCTGATCGGTTTGGTGTTGCTGATCTGGCCACAGGGCGTGGCCTGGCTGGCCTTCACCCTCATGGGGGCGATGGCGCTGTTCGTTGCGATCGGCTCGTTCATGGCGCTGCCGCAAATGCATCCACAAGACCCCGAGCGCGCAACGGTGCGTAATTCAGGTATCTTCGCACTCATCGTCGGGCTGGTGCTGATCTTCTGGCCCGGCAGCGGCATGGTGGCGTTGGGCTGGGCAATTGCCTTCTTCGCGCTGACCTCGGCGGTGGTGATGTTCTTTCTGGCGGCACGGTTCAAAAAAGCGGGCGATCGATTGGAGATGAAAACCGTCAACAGATGACGCAACAGGCCGGGCATTGCCCGGCCTGACGTATGGATGATGGCTGTACCACAGCCTGAAGACAGGCGTTAGTTCGAATGGCCGCCTTTGTCCTGGCGCTCAAGATCGACCGGGATCTCGACCGCGACCTCTCCGGCGTTTTCGAAGATCAATGTGACGGGAACGCTCCCTCCCTGTTCGAAGGGCGCTGTCAGGCCCATGAACATGACGTGATCACCGCCGCGTTTCAGCATGTGGGTTTCGCCCGCCGGAATGGCGAAGCCTTCCTTCACATGCACCATCTTGGCGACACCGTTTTCGTCAACCTTATGAGTGTGCAGTTCCACTCGGGCAGCCGCATCCGAGGTCACGCCGATCAGGCGGTCATCGGTATCGCCTTGATTCTGGATCATCATGAAGGCGGCACCCGCCTTCGCGGTTTTGCCCGAAGACCGTGCATAAGGGTCTTCGACCGAGATGGTATCGGCAGCCAGCGCCGCACCGGTCAGCGAAAAGGTAGTCAGGACTGCAAGCAGGCTGGATTTGAGGGTCATTATGCCTCTCCTTGGTAACTGTCTGATAGAATTTGGAAACTGGAATCAGGCAGAAACCGGCGGGGCACGAGCTGGGTGTCGCGGCAGCGGCGCGGCAATCAGATGCTGGGAAAGGAGCGACGGCGCTGGGAGCGCGCGCGACGGGGCCGGAGGTACGGCAACCGAGGCTTCATGTATCGCGCCCAGCAGGTTGAGCGCATAGTCAGGGCAGTATTGCGGCGCGCGGGTCGGTTGGCCGTCTTCGTCCATATAGACGACGACCGGCCCGCTGCCGGTGCACAAAACCATCTGCCCGACCGCGCGCTCCATACCCCGCGACACGGCTAGTCCCTGCCCGGTGAGGATCACCATCAAGGACAGCGCATAAGGCAGAAATGTGCGGAAAAAGCCTGTCATGTCAGCTTGGTATATACGCCGCCCGCTGAACCGGCTTCAAGCGCAAAGCAGTGGCTGAGACAGTATGGCCTAGCTCAGCTTTTCGGCGGCCTGAACGCCTCGGCATTCATCCCCGTATGCAGTCGGTTTACCCGGCGCTGCATCCGGGTGCAGCGGATCACAGCTTTTGCAATTGATCGTGGCAGTAAAAACAGAAAATTCTTTGCTTTGAGTGACATGGTAACCCCCTCAACATGAATATGCATAAACATATGCGATATTCAGCAGGCGTTCTGTGAACAACGTCACGAAGCGGGGCGTTTTATTACCATTTCAGAGACAATTATTCGCACAGGGGCAGCGAATGCAAAAAAGAAAAGCCCCACACCGCAGGGTGCAGGGCTGAATTCTTGCGTGAGAAAGCGCTTAGGCCGAGGCTTGTGCCTTGGCGATTTCTTTCTTCACTTTCAGGGCGTTCGCCGACAGCTCGTCATCCTTGGCTTTGGCCAGGAACGCGTCCAGACCACCGCGGTGGTCGACCGAGCGCAGGGCAGCTGCCGAGATGCGCAGCTTGACGCCACGACCCAGAGTTTCCGACTGCAGGGTAACGTCGTTCAGGTTGGGCAGAAAACGGCGACGAGTTCTGTTTTTGGCGTGGCTGACATTGTTGCCAGTCATCGGGCCTTTTCCGGTCAGTTCGCAACGGCGCGACATGGTTTCTTCCTTTGTTTCTGGAGGCCGGGTACAAGACCCGCGGCCAAATCACAAGGGGCGCAACCCGAAGTCGCGCCCGAAAACTGGTTGGATGCGTTTAGTGGGAATCGCGCGGAGGGTCAAGACGGCTGCGGCGAAATCTTTGCCCCTTCTTGAATTCCTTGGCAGTTCAGATCCGAGGCATCCGCAACAGTGGCTTGTTATTCTTCAAATGCCGCGTGATCAACTGCGCTTGCAGCCGCCCGCCGGGGATCATGCGGGCCGGGTCGGCGCGATAGTCAAGGTCTGTCAGTTCGGGAAAAATCTCGAATATCTCGCGACGCGACGCGGCGCTCAGCATTTTCAGCGCTTCGGGGCCGGTATAGAGGCTTTCGGTTGGCGCATCCTCGGCAAAGATCACCTGATGGCGGTCGAACAGCAGGTGGTAATACTCGACGCTTTCCACGCTTTCATCAACGTAGATATCCGGCATTGCGGTGAGTTTGATGGCCGGAATCAGAACCTCGGTCGTGCCGAACATGCGTTGGGCGATCTTTGAGTGCGCCAGCATCCGATGCTGGCGCGAGACCAGCAGATCGCGATGCGGCAGCCCCTCGCCCAATGCCCCTGCAAGGATACGCACAGGCCAGAGTCTGGGGTTGGCTTCAAGCTGGAAGCGATCAAATTCGCGCCGCCCGATCCAACGGATCGGGTGTAGGCCCTGCCCAAGAGTGTGGACCAGATCACCAGTGCGCAACGACTGGATCAGGGATCGCCCATCCTGTGTCGTGATCAATGTATCGCGCGTGAAACAGGGCATACCCGACCCGTTCTCGAACGCTGAATACGTGACGGTGATGCCTGAAGGCAGGGTAAATGTGCCGCTAGAGACTGAATAACCAACCCCGTCTTCGACCGTAATCACCCCGAAAGTATCGTCCGTGATAACAGTGCCCTCAGGGAGGTTCAGCGTGTCGGTTCCGCTGCCGCCGCGAATGTCACCCGACACCGTGGTGCTGGTGAAATTCAGCGTGTCATTACCGGCACCAAGCCGGATATCGCCGACGGTTGACCCGCTGATATCAACCGTATCCGCATCGGACCCGCTAGCGATGCGCCCGCCAACCGTACTGTTGGTGACAATGATCGTGTCGGTGCCTGCATTGCCCAGGACATTGTTGGCAATGGTGCTATTGGTGATGGTGATATCGTCATCGCCGCCACGGCCGCGGATACCGGTCACCGGAGGCGTCGCCGGGTTTCCGTTCAGAGTACCGTTGTCATTTGTGACATCGATATCGTCGTCGCCGTTGGTACCATTGATATTGGGCATTCTGACGTGTCCCGTTCCTCGGAGAATCCGGGCACGATCCGAGCTGACCAAGCCCTTTCTCAACCCGGTTCAAACGCAGTGACTTACACTCAAACACAACAATATATGTAGCTTTAATACACGATTAGCGGTCAGCGCACCAGCCGCGCACGCATCATACCGCCAGAGTGTTACGCGTCGGACAGCCCGGAGAGGATTTGTTCGGCCGCCGCCGATGGGCTGAGGTGGCCCGCACTGACCTGAGCGCCAAGATCGCTCATCCGACTGCGCATCTGTGGCGTTTCGAGACGCGCAAGCAATGCGTGGCGTACCTCTTGCTCGAACCAGTATTGTGCCTGTGTGGCGCGGTTCGATACCCAATGCCCGGCTTCGCGCCGCCAGGTTGTCAGGGCCTGCATCTCGTCCCAGGCCTGTTCCAGCCCATGCTCTTCAACCGCTGAAACGGTCATGGCCTTGGGAAACCCTTCGGGATCCTGCGGGCGTTTGCGCAGCAGACGCAGCGCGCCCGCGTAGTCGGCGCAGGTGCGGGTGGCAGTCGCTTTCAGGTCGCCATCCGCCTTGTTGATCAGGATCATGTCAGCCATCTCCATGATGCCGCGCTTGACGCCCTGCAACTCATCGCCGCCCGCCGGGGCCAGCAGCAGCAGGAACAGGTCAGACATCTCGGCCACAACGGTTTCCGATTGGCCCACACCCACGGTTTCAATCAGCACGACGTCAAAACCAGCCGCCTCACAAAGTGCAATCGCTTCGCGTGTGCGTCGCGCCACGCCACCAAGATGGCTCTGGCTGGGGGACGGGCGGATAAAGGCGTTTTTCTCGCGGCTCAGCCTTTCCATGCGGGTCTTGTCGCCCAGGATCGAGCCCCCCGAACGGGCCGAGCTAGGGTCAACTGCAAGAACCGCAACGCGCAGCCCCAGCCCCGTCAGCATCATGCCGAAGCTTTCGATAAAGGTCGATTTGCCTACACCCGGCGTGCCCGACAGGCCGATCCGCAACGCCTGGCGTCCGGCGCCGCTCAATTGATCCAGCAGCGCGGTTGCCTGCGCTCGATGATCTTCACGCCCGCTTTCGACCAGTGTGATCGCACGGGCCAATGCCCTGCGCTCTCCGTTCAAGATCCTGTCGCCAAGCTCGGCAATGTTCATCGGTAAGTCCCCGGCTGGAATTTGCCCTAGATGAGGGGGGATGACCCGGTTTGTCCAGCCCCAACCGGAGCTGAGTTTGGCGACGCTGGACCTTGGCCGAGGCTTTGGCGATAAGGCGATATGACCCGGTTGCCCATTGATGACGCCATTCCCGATCTTCTGAACGCCTTGCGAACGCATGGGCGCGCGGTGCTGCAGGCGCCGCCGGGTGCGGGCAAGACAACCCGCGTGCCGCTTGAGATGCTGCAGGCCGGTCTGTGCGAGGGCCGGATCGTCATGCTGGAACCCCGGCGGCTGGCCGCCCGCGCCGCCGCCGAACGCATGGCTGAGACGCTGGGTGAGCCCGTGGGCCAGACCGTGGGCTATCGTGTCCGTGGAGACGTGAAAGTTTCAAAGGCGACGCACATCGAGGTTGTGACCGAAGGTATCCTGACACGGATGCTGCAATCCGAACCTGACCTGCCCGGCGTAAGTGCTGTGATATTCGATGAATTCCACGAACGGTCCCTGAACGCCGATCTTGGGCTTGCACTGTGCCTTGAGGTGACTGGAGCGTTGCGCGATGACCTGATCTTGCTGGCGATGTCCGCGACGCTGGATGCTGAACCGGTGGGCCAGCTGATGAACGCGCCTCTGGTGACATCCGAAGGGCGCAGCTATCCGGTCGAGACCCGCTGGTTGGACCGGCCTTTGGCGCCGCAGGCGCGGCGACTGGACGCGCTGATCGATCTGGTGGTGCGAGCCGAACGGGAAACCAAAGGGGGCATGCTGGTGTTCCTGCCCGGTGAAGGTGAAATTCGGCGGGCCGAGGCGGCTTTGGCCAGCCGTCTACCCGACACCTGTTCAGTGCGGCCTTTGTTCGGAGCACTGCCCTTTGCCGCCCAGCGCGCGGCGATTGCGCCGGTTAAGCAAGGTCGCAAGGTGGTTCTGGCGACGTCGATTGCCGAAACCTCGCTGACTATTCCCGATATCCGCGTGGTGGTCGATATGGGGCAAGCCCGGCGGGCACGGTTCGATCCCGGATCAGGCATGTCGCAGCTGGTGACCGAGCGGGTGACGCGGGCCGAAGCGACGCAGCGCGCAGGCCGTGCGGGGCGTGTGGCCGAAGGTGTCTGCTATCGGTTGTGGTCCAAGGGCGAAGAAGGTGCACTGGTCGCCTACCCGCCTGCCGAAATCGAGGCTGCCGATCTGACCGGGCTGGCGTTAGAATTGTCGCTCTGGGGCGCAGAACCGGGTGATCTTGCATTTCTGACCGCGCCGCCCGAAGGCACGCTGGCTGAGGCGCGCGCGTTGCTGGCGATGCTGGGTGCCCTGGATGGCAAAGGTCGGATCACCGAACATGGGCGGGCGCTGGCGGCGCTGCCGCTGCATCCTCGGCTGGGGCATATGTTGCTGCACGCAGGACCTGAGGCCGCGGCACTGGCGGCGCTGATGGCGGAACGCGATCCGCTAAGGGGCGCTCCGGTCGATCTGTCTTTGAGGCTTGAGGTGCTGCGGGACGTGCGCGCGTTTCAGCGCAATCGGGTCTGGCAGGTCAACATGGGCGCGCTGGATCGGATCAAGGGCGAAGCAAAGCGGTTGCGCGCGCAATCTAAGGATGCGGGCGGTCTGAGCCCGGCAGCGATGGCGGCGCTGGCCTATCCCGATCGCATCGGACAGCGACGCAAGGGAGATGTCCCGCGTTATGTCCTGTCGGGTGGCAAAGGCGTCGTGCTGGAAGCCGGTGATACGCTGGCGGGTGCACCTTATCTTGTGGTGACGGATACGGATGGGAACCCGCGTGAAGCGCGCGTGCGCATGGCAGCGCAGATTTCCGAGGGGGAAATTCGCGATCTATTCGGCGATCAGATCGCGTGGGTCGACAGCTGCGACTGGTCGAAACGCGAACGCCGTGTGGTGGCGCGCAGGCAAGAGCGGTTCGGAGCGATCACGCTGGACGACCGCATCTGGAAAGATGTCCCCGGGGATGCATTGGCGCAGGCGATGTTGGACGGGGTGCGCGATCTGGGTGTGCGGCTGAACGGGGCCGCAGCGCGATTGGCCGCTCGGGTCGAGTTGATCCGCGCGGAAGGCGCGGATTTGCCGGACTTCTCGGAAACCGGGCTGATGGATTCGCTGGAAGACTGGCTGCTGCCGATGCTCTCGGGTGTGCGCAATGCCGATGACTGGAAGCGGTTCGACCTGCTGCCCGCGCTGCGCGCCCGGCTGGACTGGGACCAGATGCAGGAACTGGATCGGCGGGCGCCGGGCTCGTTTGTGACTCCGTTGGGCCGCAAGCTGCCAATTGACTATGGCGGTGCGGTGCCCGAAATCTCGGTTCGGCTACAAGAGGTATTCGGCGTTACGCAACATCCGGTGGTTGGGGGCGAGCCTTTGAAGATCACGCTGCTGTCACCGGCCCAGCGACCGATCCAGATCACCCGTGATCTGCCCGGATTCTGGGCCGGGTCATATGCCGAAGTGCGAAAGGACATGCGGGCGCAGTACCCAAAACATCCCTGGCCCGAAGATCCAACTCAGGCGGATCCGACGCTGCGCGCGAAGCGGCGCAAAGGCTGAGTTGATCAGGTGGGCGTAAATAAGCCTCATTGGCGGAAACAGTGCAAAGCGCACAAATTGCTGCAAAAATACACGAAACACTGAAAGTTCAGGCCATATTTTGCGGTTATCCGAGGGCGGTATTGTTAACTCAGCAATACATGATTATGTAACTTCTTCGAATTACAAAAAGAACACGCCCGAGCAGGCCTTACATGACGACATGGATACGCAACATCTGGGAAGAGGTCGCGCGACCGCTGATCCAGCGCCCAAGCCGGGTGCAGGTTGCTGCGTTGTGTACCCGCAAGGCAGGTCCCGGTGACGACGTTTTGTTAATCACCAGTCGGGGCACCGGACGCTGGATTATCCCCAAAGGCTGGCCCATTGATGGGCTCAACGGGCCGGAAACCGCATTGCGGGAAGCCTGGGAAGAGGCTGGAGTGCGCGCGACTGAGGTGCAGAAAGATCCCGTTGGTCATTACTCTTACGACAAAAGGTTGGATGACGGCACGGCGTTGCCGGTTATCACCAGCGTTTATCGGATCGAGGTGACCGGACTGGCGGATGTATTCCCCGAGTCCGATCAGCGTAAGCGCTGCTGGGTGTCCTCGAAGGTGGCCGCCGAACGCGTGCAAGAGCCGGAATTGCGCGACTTGCTACTGCAATTGTAACAATATTGTAAAAAACTGATGACAAAGGTTGCCGCGCCCATTGGAACCGTTTAGCGGCGGGCATCATTCAAAACAGCCGTTGTGAACCGATGTCAGACCACCCCACTAAAGCCCGTTGGCACGCACTGGACCGTGACCTACAGCGTATCTCGCGCGTTGAGCACGCCAATGCCCAAGTATCGCGTCCTCTGTTGGCCCCCGGAATTGCACTGGCCTTTATCGCGCTGGCAGGTTTGGCTGCAGCGCTTCTGTTCGGACGGGCCGATGGTGGCGTGATCGTTGTCGCAGCTGCGGCATTCGGCGCTTACATGGCGATCAATATCGGTGCCAACGACGTGGCCAACAATATGGGCCCGGCAGTGGGGGCCAATGCTCTGACCATGGGCGGAGCCATCCTGATTGCCGCTATCGCAGAAAGCGCAGGTGCGTTGCTGGCAGGGGGGGATGTGGTTTCGACCATCTCTAAGGGCATCATCGATCCGATGTCGGTGCAGAACAGCAATGTGTTCATCTGGGCGATGATGGCGGCCCTGATATCGTCGGCACTGTGGGTCAATCTTGCTACCTGGGTCGGGGCACCGGTTTCGACCACGCATTCGGTGGTCGGCGGCGTGATGGGTGCCGGCATAGCTGCGGCGGGCCTGAGCGCGGTGAGTTGGGGCACGATGAGCGCGATTGCCGCCAGTTGGGTGATCTCACCCGTTTTGGGCGGAATGATTGCAGCCGCCTTTCTGGCATTGATCAAACACAAGATCCAGTATCAGGACGACAAGATCGCGGCAGCGCGGCGCTGGGTGCCCATTCTGGTTGCCGTGATGGCAGGGGCGTTTGCCACCTACTTGTCGGTCAAAGGCCTGAAGCGGATCGTCAAAATTGATCTTCAATTTGCCCTTTTGATCGGCCTGACCTTTGGCGGCCTGGTCTGGACTGCGACGGTACCGTGGGTCAAGCGCAAGTCTGAAGGGTTGGAGAACCGGACCCGGTCGTTGAAGACGTTGTTTGGCCTGCCTCTGGTGATTTCGGCCACATTTCTGAGCTTTGCGCATGGGGCCAATGATGTGGCCAATGCGGTGGGTCCACTGGCGGCGATCGTGCATGCGGCCGAGTTCGGAGATTTTGCCACGAAAGTCTCGATCCCGACATGGGTCATGGTGATCGGCGCGTTTGGCATCTCGTTCGGCCTATTCCTGTTCGGTCCCAAGCTGATCCGTATGGTCGGCAGCCAGATCACCAAGCTGAACCCGATGCGGGCGTTCTGTGTCGCGCTATCGGCGGCGATCACGGTCATCGTCGCCAGTTGGCTGGGTCTGCCGGTCAGTTCGACTCATATCGCGGTTGGGGCCGTCTTTGGTGTTGGCTTCTATCGGGAGTGGCATGCAGAACGGCGGTGGAAATACTCGAACCGCCAGCGGCCGGCGGAGCTGCGACTGGCGCGCGAGGAACGGCGGCGGCGCAAGCTGGTGCGGCGGTCGCATTTCATGACCATCGTGGCGGCCTGGGTGGTCACGGTACCGGCAGCGGCAGTGATGTCGGCGCTAATTTTCTGGGTTTTGACTGCGTTCGCTTGATCGGAATTTGCGAGGCTCTGCCTCGCGCTCCGAGGTATTTTAGGCCAGATGAAGAGACGGATCAGGTTATGATCTGGTCGACTGTGAGCGGCGTGTCCGGTGATTGGTGGATGAGTTGAGAGACTCGGCTATTGATCGGGGTTGGGATCGCGTACTGTTGGCCGAGTTTGATGATTTCGCCCTGTAGACTGTCGATTTCGGTCGGGCGACCCGCCGTCAGATCATAAGCCATCGAGGTGCGCGCATTTGGGTCGATGGTCAGCATTTTTGCCGCAATTCGTGTAAAAATTGGCGTTGGCAGACGTAGAATGTGCGGTGTCATCCATGCGGGTAGTGGCGTTGTGGAGGTGGCCTCGATCTCGGCGACTTTCAAAACACGCTGCGCCTCGGCCATCTGATCAGCCATCAGGCGACGCCAGTTTCGGTCGAGCAGTTGGTTTTGCAAGGTCAGGCCGGACAATGCGTTCAATGCATTGTTGAGGTTGATCACCAGCTTACCCCATTGCACTGCCTCGATCTGGTCGCTTTCGCTGACGGGTAGATCTGGGGCGCTTAGGCGTTCAGCCAGAAACCGGGAGCCATGCTCGATGACGATCTCGCCCGATGTGGCGCGGTGATAGGTTGCCGGGCCCGTCGGCACCACGTTGAACGGCACCATTCCAGCCCGAACGTCGCGTCCGGGAAGAGCGGTGCGCAGGGTGCGGGCGTTCTCGAGCCCATTCTGCCAAGACAGAACCGGGGCCGTTTCCGTGGCGTGTGCGGCGATCAGCGTTGCCATCTCGGCGGTCGCGCCGGTTTTTACCGTGACGATGACCAACTCGGCATCCCCAAGACAGGCAGGGTTTTCGCTGAGCGTGAGTTGTGCGGCGGCGACGTGGCGATGCAGGTTCGAGAAATCTGTCACCGTCAGCCCTTGTCCCCGGATGGCGTTCAGCACCCGCGCGCGGCCCAGCAGCGTCACGCTGTGTCCCGCTGCGGCCAGCAATGCGCCGCAAAAGCAGCCAATGCTGCCTGCACCGGCGATGACAATATTCATGGCTTACCTCCGCTGTGCCTCCAAGGATCGCCGGGATCGTTCAACGGAGCCAGCGTGACGTGAGGTCAGACGCGGGCGCGTCTGGGTCGGGTGCGTTCGAGGTCTTCCGAGATCGGAATGAACTCCTGATCATCACCGGGCGGCAGGTGGAAGGCGCCGTTCGCCCAGTCGGCAGTTTTCCATTCGCGTGTGGCGGTTTCTATCTTCTCCTTCGAGGAGGAGACGAAGTTCCACCAGATGTAGCGATCTTCGTTCAAGGTCGCGCCGCCCAGCAACAACAGCCGCGCACCCAGTGGTCCGGCCTTCACGGACAGGTGATCGCCGGGGCGGAAGACCATCATGCGACCCGCCTCGAAGCTGTCGCCTGCGATCTCGACCGAGCCTGTGGTGACATAGACACCGCGATCCTCGTGATTGTCGGGCAGCGGGAAGGAGGCACCCGGTTCGAGCTGGACGTCGAGATAAAAGGTCTCGGACAGCATGGTGACCGGGCTGGTTTCGCCATAGGCGGAGCCAAGGATCAGGCGGGCGCTGACGCCTGCATCCTGAATATGGGGCAACGCGCCCTGTTTGTGGTGTTCGAAATCGGGGGCCATATCTTCGTGAGTTTCGGGCAGGGCGATCCAAGTCTGGATGCCAAACAGGCTGTGTTTCTTGCCGCGTGTTTGGTCACTGGTACGTTCGGAATGGGTCACACCACGCCCAGCGACCATCCAGTTGACCTCGCCGGGGTAGATCATCTGATGCGTGCCGAGACTGTCGCGGTGTTCAAACTCGCCCTGATATAAATAGGTCACGGTACCAAGTCCGATATGGGGATGCGGCCGTACGTCAATACCGCCTTCGGTGATGAATTCGGCCGGACCCATTTGGTCGAAGAAGATGAAGGGGCCGACCAGTTGCCGTTTGACCGAGGGTAGCGCGCGGCGCACCTCGAACCCGCCCAGATCACGGGCACGGGGGATGATCAGGCTGTCCAGCGCCGGGTTCTCGGACCGGCAGTCGGGGGTATGGGTCGGATTCCAGCTCATTCTCGCTCTCCCTTAGGTCAGGATCTGGCTTGGGCTTCAATATGTTTGATAATGTGGAATATAGTATGATTTATTATCTGGCATAGCGCATGAGTGCACATATACAGTGCACGATGGGCGGAAACGGCGGCAACGCTCACGTGACGGTGATGAAATGACCCGATCTTCAGACCAGCTTAACTCGGCTTTCGCAACAAACGTGCTAGATTGAGTATCAGGCCAGACAACATGCCCGTTATCGAAAGGAGCCCTCTCGATGTCGCACGTTCTTCTTACCCGCCGCAGCGCGTTGGTTACGGCGGGCTGTTTTGCAGCGCTAGGCACGGCCGGGCTGACCACGCCCGCGCGGGCGCAGGGCGTTGCACCGACCCCGTCCATGCGGGGCGGATCGAACAACTATCGCCCCGGCGCCCCTATTGTGCAGCGCATCGGCGGCGGAGGTTTCTGGATGACCGGCACCGTGCGCCGCGCAGGCGACGGTGCCCCCTTGCCCGGCCAACGTATCCAGATCTGGGCGCATACGACCGAGGGGCACGAGCGCGACCAGCGCAGCCATGGGGCGACGCTGACGGATGCGAACGGTGAATTTCGGCTTGAGATGCCACAAATCGTGCCCGCCTTTGGCCAACCGCACGGGCATCTGGCCTATGACAGCGGCGAATTCGAAACGGTGTTCCTGCGCCCGGTGATGTCGAGCGCGAAGGATAAAACGCTTGCAGCGCATTTCGTCTTGCAGCCTGCCTGATACGTGTTGAGGCGCATACTGATCTGGGCAGCGTTGATTGTCGCCCTTCTGGTGCCGGTTATCGCGGCAGCATTCAGCCCTTATCTGGCGTGGCGCGAGCCGATCTACATCCTAGCCGGGTTTGCGGGCATCGTCGGGATGTGCCTTCTGCTGATGCAACCCTTGCTGGCCGGACGCTGGTTGCCTGGGCTTTCACCTGTGCGCAGCCGCTTATGGCACAAGCGGTGCGGTCTGGCCCTTGTCGCAGCGATCGTAATCCATGTGGGCGGTTTGTGGATCACGAGCCCGCCGGATGTCGTGGACGCGCTTCTATTCGTATCAGCCACACCCTTTTCCGTCTGGGGTGTGATCGCGATGTGGACGGGTTTTGCTGCAGCAACGATGGGCGTTCTGCGCCTACGCCTGAACCTGCGATTTCGGCTCTGGCGTCTGGGGCACACAGGACTGGCGCTGGTAACCATTCTGGGCAGTGTCGTACACGCCCTGCTGATTGAGGGCACAATGGAGATCATGACCAAGATCGCATTGTGTGTGCTGGTAGTTCTGGCGTGCGTCGCTACGCTCGCCAGACTACGGGTCTGGGAAGTGTCCCGACGCGTTTAGTCCTCCCATACGCATACCGGGGCCGCGTCAGGTTGACAGGCGTTTGGCATAGGTCGCGCGATCTATTTCAACATCCCGCACGGTGATGCTGCCGACCGTGGGCGCAGACGCAGCCAGAACATTCAGAATGATCGCGTTCAACTCGGCGCGCGTTGCCTCATCTCGGCCTTGCAACAACAAGAGCGTGGCATGAATGAACGTCTGCGGTTCGGTCCGGATGCGGAAATACGGAAACGAGGTGGCACGGATTTTGAGTGTTGGGGCATCGAATTCTTCATGCGCGGCGAGCACGGAATAGAGCTGCTCACAGATGGCTTGAAAATCATGAGTTTTTTCGAGCCCGGCAGAGAATTCCAGAGTGATGTGTGGCATTGGTTGCTCCGAGATTTAAGAGAGCCATCTATGGCTCTCCCAGATTGCTGTCGGCCTCAGACGCCCAGACACCAGCGCATCACGGCTTTTTGCGCATGCAGGCGGTTTTCGGCCTCGTCAAAGATCACCGAGTTCGGGCCGTCCATGACCTCGGATGTGGCCTCTTCTTCGCGGTGCGCAGGCAGGCAGTGCATGAACAACGCGTCTGGCTTGGCATGCGACATCAGCTCGGCGTTGACCTGATAGGGCCGCAGCATGTTGTGGCGGCGCTCCTTCGCGGATTGGGAATCGTGCATCGAAACCCAGGTGTCGGCGACTACAAGGTCGGCCCCTTCAACAGCTTTGTGCGGGTCCCGTTCGATCACGATTTTCGAGCCCTTCTGGCGTGCAAGCCCCATGAATTCTTCTTCCGGGTCCAGCTGCGCCGGGCCGGTGAATGTCAGGTCGAAACCGAATTGACCGGCGGCATGCAGAAATGAAGCGCAGACATTGTTGCCATCGCCGGTCCAGACGACCTTTTTTCCTGCGATGGGGCCGCGATGCTCTTCATAGGTCAGCACATCGGCCATGATCTGGCAGGGATGTGTACGATCGGTCAGACCATTGATGACAGGAACGTCCGAGTATTCGGACATCTCGGTCAGGATGGTTTCATCAAAGGTCCGGATCATGATCATGTCGACATAGCGCGACAGGACCCGGGCGGTGTCGGCGATGGTCTCGCCATGGCCCAGCTGCATGTCCTTGCCGGATAGCACCATGGTCTGCCCGCCCATTTGGCGCACACCGACATCGAAGGACACGCGGGTCCGTGTTGACGGCTTTTCAAAGATCAGCGCAACCATGCGGCCTGCCAGAGGCTGCTCGTCGTCGGGGGCGGCTTTGGGACGCCCAAGGCGCGCCTGTTTCATCGCGCTGGCCTGATCGATCATGTTCCGCAGATCACCTGCGTCAGTTTTGTGGATATCAAGGAAGTGGTTCATTTTAATTCACTTTTCAATCAGGCGAGTTCAGGCCGAAGCCATTGCGTTTTCGACTTGTGCCGCAGTTTTCTCGAGGCGGATCAGGGCTTGTGCGATGTCATCCTCGGTGAGGGTCAGCGGCGGCAGCAGGCGGATCACGTTATCTGCGGCGGGGACCGTTATGACCTCGTTGTCATAGCCAGCGTTGACCACGTCGATATTGGCGGGTTTGCATTTCAGGCCAAGCATCAAACCTGAGCCGCGCACCTCCTCGAATACTTCGGGGTGGTCCGCGATCAGGCCTTCGAGCTTCTGACGCAGCAGGCCTGCCTTGCGATTCACACCTTCGAGGAAGGCCGGAGTAGCGACCTGATCAATCACCGCGCAGCCAACGGCACAGCCCAAGGGGTTGCCGCCATAGGTCGAGCCGTGGGTGCCTGCCGTCATGCCGCTGGCGGCCTCTTCGGTGGCCAGAACCGCACCCAGAGGAAAACCGCCGCCGATGCCTTTGGCGACCATCATGATATCCGGCGTGATGCCGGCCCATTCATGTGCAAAGAGTTTGCCGGTCCGCCCAACGCCGCATTGGACTTCATCGAGGATCAGCAAAAGGCCGTTATCATCGCAAATCTGGCGCAAGGCTTTCAGCTCTGCATCCGGAACGGGGCGGATGCCGCCTTCGCCCTGAACCGGTTCGATCAGGATGGCTGCCGTGGTGTCGGTGATGGCGTTGGTGACACCGTCGAGGTCTCCGAATGTCAGATGGACAAAGCCTGGCAGCAGCGGGCCGAAACCTTTGGTCATTTTCTCGGACCCGGCGGCGGCGATACCCGCCGATGACCGGCCATGGAATGAGCCGTCGAAAGTGATGATCTCGACCTTCTCGGGCTGACCTTTGTCATAGAAACACTTGCGGGCCATTTTGACGGCCAATTCGCAGGATTCGGTGCCCGAATTGGTGAAGAACACAGTATCGGCAAAGGTGTGTTCCACCAGCTTGTCCGCCAGTGCCTGCTGTTGCGGGATGTTATAGAGGTTTGAAACATGCCACAGCGCATGCGCCTGTTCCGTCAGGGCCGCCACCAGCGCCGGATGTGCATGACCCAGCGCGTTCACCGCTATGCCCGCGCCCAGATCCAGAAAACGTCGGCCATCCGCCTCGGTCAGCCAGGCGCCTTCGCCCTTCACGAATGTCAGGGGCGCGCGGTTATAGGTCGGCAGAACGGACGGGATCATCGGATCATCCTTTTCGAATAGCTTGAGCCCTGTGAGTGATACACTGGAGCCATGGTCGTCAACTGATTTGGTGGGGTTTGCGCGGATTTGGACAGCGCAAATGGATCAAACGGGCCGATTATGCGGTCAGGCGTCGGCGTCGGAGGCGCAGGATATGTGCGGTATTGATCATGTGAGGCCGTATAGCGGGGTGCACCGGGTCTGAAAACCCCGTTTTTGCGATCGGGGCAAAAATCATTCTGAGACCGTGATTTACCGCTTGTCATTTACCCGACGCTGGCGCACGGCTGAACCATGACACCGGTACGTCAGAATCCTGCCCTTGCGGCCTTGCTGATCCTTGCGGCCAGCGCCCTTCTCGCAGGGACCACATTGCTGGCGAAAGCACTGGGGACGGATGTGCTTGGCCCTGCCCTGCATCCGATGCAGATCAGCCATGGACGGTTTCTGTTTGCCTTTCTGGTAATCGTGACAGCCGTCGGCATCATGCGCCCCCGCCTGAGCCGCCCGCATTGGGGTCTGCATATCGGACGGACAAGCTTCGGCTGGCTGGGGATCACGCTGATGTTTGCATCCGTTGCTTTCATACCGATTGCGGATGCGACGGCGATCTCGTTCCTGAACCCGGTCTTTGCCATGATGTTGGCGATCCCGCTGCTGAAAGAAGGTGTCGGCCCGTGGCGCTGGTTGGCCGCCATCGTGGCCTTGATCGGTGCCTTGGTTCTGTTGCGTCCAACGCCCGCTAGCTTTCAACCCGCTGCATTACTGGCCCTGACCGCAGCAGTGATAATTGGGATGGAACTGATCTTTATCAAAAAGCTCTCGGGCCGAGAAATACCGATCCAGATTCTGCTGATCAACAATGCGATGGGTCTGACCATTGCGACAGTCGCGGTAAGTTTCATTTTCCAGATGCCGACGCCTCAGCAATGGGCGGCGCTGGCCTCGATTGGTGTGCTAATGGCCTGTGCGCAGGCTTGTTTCGTCAACGGAATGGCGCGGGCGGATGCCTCTTTTGTGGCTCCGATCAGCTACGCTACGCTGATCTTCGCTGCCTTCTACGATTTCGCGGTATTCAAGGTGATACCGGATGGGATCAGCCTGATCGGCTCGGCCATCATCCTGACCGGAGGTCTGATTCTGGTCTGGCGCGAGGCGATACACCGTCAGGCCTTGAGCCGGTAGCCGGTGCGCAACATCTGCCAGGTCAATCCTCCAACCAACAATGTCGCGCTGGCGCAGATCGCCATGCCCAACCAAGGAGAGCTGTCGGACACGCCGATCATCCCATAGCGCAACCCGTCAATCAGATAGAAGACCGGGTTCGCATGGCTTAGCCGATTGAGCACTGGCGGTAGCGCCTGCACAGAATAGAAAGTGCCGGACAAGAAAGCCAAAGGCGTGACGATGAAATTGGTGATCGCCGCCATCTGGTCGAACTTGTTGGCAAAAATCCCGGCAAAAAGCCCAAGCGCGCCCATGAACGCGCCGCCTAAAACCACGAATATCAGTGCGATCATCGGGTTCTGCGGCACGATGCCCAGAACCAACGCCAGAGCGATTGCGACAACAAGGGCGATCAGGATACCGCGGGCGATGCCTCCGGCCAGATAACCCAACAGGATTTCCAGCGGCGATAGCGGCGGCATCAGCGTATCGACGATATTGCCCTGAACCTTGGCGATCACCATCGATGACGATGTATTGGCAAAGGCGTTCTGAATCACGGTCATCATCATGATGCCCGGTGCCAGAAAGGTCAGAAACGGCACCCCCATCACATCCGGTCGGCTGGGACCAATGGCAATGTTGAAGATCAGCAGGAACAGGCCTGCCGTCACCAGCGGTGCCAGCAGGGTCTGCGTCCACACGGCCAGAAAGCGCAGGGTTTCGCGCTGCGCCAGTGTATAGAGGCCCATCCAATTCACCGCGCCAAAGCGGCGTGCGTCGTGATCCATGAGATTATGCATGCTCTGCCCCATACCTGATTCGAAGACCGCTTGTAACTCGGGCCGCAGTGTTTAGAATAGGGCGCTGAGATGATTTCCCAAGGCGGCCCGAATCCGGGGCCGCTTTCCGCTTTTGAAAGGCAAATGATGTCCTGGACTGACGAGCGTGTAGAGCTGCTGAAAAAGATGTGGGGCGAGGGCCAGTCGGCCAGCCAGATCGCCAAGGAACTGGGCGGCGTGACCCGCAATGCGGTGATCGGCAAGGTGCACCGTCTGGGTCTGTCGAATCGCGCCACCGGTGCAAGCCCGGCAAAGGCCGAGCCTAAGGAAAAACCGGCCCCCGCGCCCAAGGCCGAGGCCAAACCGAAACCGACACCCAAGACTGAACCGGCCCGTCCGGTGCCAGCCCCCGAGGCCAAACCGGTCACCCCGGCCCGTCGCCAGATCATACCCGCCGGCCAGCCGTTGCCTCCGCAACCGTCGGCCAATGAGATCAGCCCCGAGGCTTTGGCCAAGGTCAACGAGATTGAAAAGAAGGCCAAGAAGCTGTCTTTGATGGAGCTGACCGAAAAGACCTGCAAATGGCCTGTCGGCGACCCCGCGACCGAGGATTTCTGGTTCTGCGGCCTGCCCGTCGAGGCAGGCAAACCCTATTGCGAAGCGCATGTGGGCGTGGCGTTCCAGCCGATGAGCTCGCGCAGAGATCGTCGGCGGTAATTCTTAGACATGACAGCGGGTGTTGGCCTTGGTTGGCCAACGCTCTATCAACATTAGTCTGCAGAACGGGTGCTTTCCGTATAGTCGGATAGCAATGATCGGGCGTGTTGAGCGTGGCGCGACACCAGCTGTTTCTGACGCGCGTTGTCCGGCACCAGATAACTGGTATCCGAGAGGCCCCCGGTCGAAATGCCCGAAAACAATACAGTAAGTTCCTCGACCATTGCAGGAGGGAGTGAATTCAACGCTTCCTGTCCTATCAGCAAGCTTTCGGTCGGGGCACCCTCGGCGATAATCACTTCGTGCGTCGCCAGGACCAGATGGAAATACGTGACGCTGTCTACGGTTTCATCGACATAAATCCCCGGCAGATCGGTCAGCCTTATCGCGGCGACCAGAACCTCAGAACGACCGAACATGCGTTTCACAATCGCCGAGGACACCAGCATGCGATGCTGACGCGAGACAAGCAGATCACGTCGGGGCAGGCCTTGTCCAAGTGCGCCCGCGCAAATTCGCACTGGATAAAGTTTCGGATTGCGGCGCAACTCGCGCGCAGTGAGTGAACGGCGCAAGATCTGCAGCAAAGGCTGGTTGCCACCCCGCGCCAGCAAAAGCAGCTGGCCAGGCTTCAGATCTTCTACCGGCACCGGACCCAAATCAGTGGATACGAGTGTGCCCGCAGTCAGACAGGGGATGCTGCCCGGGGTGGGATCGGTATTGACTGTATATGTGCCGCCATTGTCGGTCGAAATCAGGGAATCGCCAGCGCCGGCCTGCCCGATGACTGTGGATTGCATACCATTGGCCGGGCCAGTGTTCGCAGTGATCGGGCCGGGACTTGGAGGATCGCTGAAAGAATTAAACTGATAAACCGTTGTCCCTTCGGAAAGCGAGATACCATTGGTTTTACCCAATCCGTTAAATGTCCCGGAACTTGTCGTGTCGATTACATAGATATCGCGACCGGCAACCGTTGTCGGCGTGATACCGGCCAGAGTATTGGTGGTTCGGATCGAGCCATTGCTCAAATAGATCGTCACGACCAACCCCGAGACATCCGTACCAGCGTCAACCGCGACCTCGATAAAATCCAGGGTCGGGCCACCTAAGTATTTGAGCTCAGAAAAGTATGGATCCGGCATAAATCACATGTCTTTCGATGATGCTAAGACGTCCACCCGGCACTGACGGGACAGAAATGCTGTGGCTGCTGTTGATACAACTTTCATAGGAAGGCAAGCTGTTGCTTCTGTTACTGCGCCGGATGCGAAGGCAGATTTGGCATCGGCACCCATCGGGGTAGTTCCTCGGGCGAAACCGAGACATGCAGTTTCTCTGACCGGTCACGCCCTACTTTGCGATGCTTGCGCAGCAGGAAAATCTTACCCCAGCCACGCCAGGTGCCCACGGATTGCGCATGCGGATCGGTAGGGAAACGGTCGCGCCAGCCCTCGGGCAATGGCAGGCCGTGCAGCTCGGCCTTGTCCAGCATCCAGATCAGGGAGATGTTGCTGAGGGGGCGGGCCTCTTCGAACCCGTTCAGCTGGCCGCCAACATCGCCGTGGGTGCCGCGGAACCAAACCTGCTCGATATGGCCCTTGAAGTCGGGGGTGCATTTCCACAGCACCGGCTCGAACACCTCGCGGGTCTCGTCCAGCGCCATGGCGTGATAGCCGTGGCGGGTGGCAGGGCCAAGCTGGTGGTTGTGGAAGGCATGGCGTTCCTCGGCCCAGCGCCAGAGCAGCGGAAGGCGCAGGCCCAGCGCCTTGACCGTGTCCCAGACGCCGACCATCTCGATGGCGACATCCTCGTGACAGAACTCCCGACGAAAGACCGCCGCCGCTTCGCCATTGGCGTTACATTCATAGTGTCGATAGGCCTGTTTGATATTGCGGACAGTGGCGTGTTCGGCCTTGAGCAACCCGATAGCATCGATCACGCCCGCAAGGCTGCGGACCCCGTATGCGCCGCGTGAATAGCCGATGAAAAAGATCTTATCACCGGGTTTGTAACGCGAAGCCAAATAACCATAGGCCCGACGAATCTGACGGTTGATACCCCGCCCCATCATCACGTCCATAGTGGACTTCCAGCTTTCCCACTGCACGCCGGATTCGTAGAAAACCGAAACCTGGCTGCCCATCTCGCAGCACAGGCGCAGAGTCTGGCCCGCGTGGGTTTCCCGCCCTGCTTCCAGCGTCGACATGGTGCCGTCAAGAATGATGACATGGCTGACAGGTTCGCGGTGGCGCGTTTCGGCCGAGTGCTCGGACCGCAGAGGCCGTCCGAGCCATCCCAGTACCTTTCTACTCAGCCGCGACAAAACCATGCGTCAACAATTCCCAAACTTTGTGAGGTGTGAAAGGCATATCCGCCTGCCGCACCCCGTGATCCCAGAGCGCATCCTGTACCGCGTTCGCCACTGCGGCCAGTGCGCCCACGGTGCCTGCCTCGCCACAGCCTTTCATCCCCATCGGGTTGGCGGTTGACGGAACCGGCGCCGAGGTAAACTCTATCATGGGTATCTCAGCAGCGCGGGGCAAGGCGTAGTCCATGAACGAAGCCGTGAGCAGTTGCCCCTCGGCATCATGAACAACATGCTCGGTCAGTGCTTGGCCGATACCCTGCACTACCCCGCCATGCACCTGCCCCTCGGCCAGCATCGGGTTGATAAGATTGCCGAAATCATCCACCACCGTGTAGCGGTCGACCCATGTTTCACCAGTGAAAGAATCGATAACGACTTCGGCAACATGTGCACCATTGGGATAGCTGCGTGCATCTAGCGTAGCGCGGGCTTCGTGCTGCAACAGATCGGTGCGCCCGTCAGCGCGCGCCATCTCGGCCGCCTCGGTCAGCGTGGGGGTCAGGTTGGACCCCGGCGCGCGGAAGGTTTCATGGTCGAAGGTCACATCGCTTTCCTCGACCCCCATCTTATCCGCAAGATAGGGCGTGAATGCGGCGATCATCGTATCAACTGTGACCAGTGTCGCGTTGCTTTGGATCGTGACCGAGCGTGATCCGCCGGTTCCGCCGCCCTGCGCCAGCCTGTCCGTGTCGCCTTGCACAACATTGATCAGGTGCGAAGGAATCCCTGTCTGGTCCGATAGGAACTGGGCATAGACGGTCTCGTGCCCTTGCCCATTGGACTGAGTGCCGACATAGAGGTTCACCGTTCCGTCCTCGCAAAACTCGATCTTCGCGCCTTCGGAAGGGTCTCCCAAAATACTTTCGATATAGTAACAAAGCCCCTGCCCCCGGATCAGGCCGTTTTCCGCATCCGCCGCTTTGCGGGCCTCAAAGCCCGTAGTCTGTTCGGCGGCGCGGCTGAGGACCATGTTGAACTCACCCACATCATAGGTTTCGCCGGTTGCGGTCTTATAGGGGAAGGCTTCGGGTCGGATGAAATTCTTGCGCCGCAACTCCCACGGATCAATCCCCAACTCACGCGCAGCACGGTCCATGACGCGTTCCAGCACATAGATCGCCTCGGGTCGCCCGGCACCGCGATAGGCGTCGACCTGCGTGGTGTTGGTGAAGAATCCTTCGACCCGCAAGTAGGTGGTCTGAACATCGTAGACACCCATCAAAACCTTACTGAACAGGCTGGTCTGGATCGCCTGCGCGAAATGGCTGTTATAAGCGCCAAGGTTGATCTTGCTGTGGACCCGGTAAGCAGTGATCTTGTGATCGGCATCAAAGGCGAGCTCCGCCAGTGAGGTCAGGTCGCGGCCGTGGTGATCGGACAACATCGCTTCGGACCGGTCCGACATCCAGTGCACCGGCTGGCCCAGTTTCATGGCAGCAACAGCAACGGTGAAATATTCGGGATAAGGCATCGCCTTCATACCAAATCCGCCGCCGACATCTGGCGTAGTGACGCGGATCGCCTCGGGGTCCAGTTTCAGCTTTTGTGCCAGCTGCGCTTTCATCCCCCAGACACCCTGCCCGCCATATGAGAAATGCATACGGCCACCCGACCAATCGGCCTGACAGCCACGCGGTTCGATCGAGCTCACGATGACCCGGTTGTCATGCACGTTCAGCGCGACGGTGCGCGCCGCTGCCTGAAAGGCGTCATTGGTCGCCTTCTCATCACCCAAGCCCCAGTCAAAGGCGCGGTTGTCGGGGGCTTGTGGATGCAAAGGTTCGCCACCCGCAGCGACATCCATCTTGACCGGCAGGTCTTCGGTTTCCATCCAGATCAATTCGACTGCATCGCGGGCCTGTAACAACGAGTCGGCAATGACGACCGCAACGGGTTCTCCGACGAAACGCACGCGGTCCTTGGCCAGCATGTTCCGCTCGGACGCAGCGCCTTGACTGCCGTCGCGGTTGGCGACTGTAGTCGCGTTCATCACCGTATCGATCCCGGCAGCAGTCAGATCTTCCAGCGTCATGACCAAGCGCACCCCATCCGCTGTACGTGCATCTTCAAGGTCCAGCGACGTGATGGTGGCATGCGCCACCGGGCTGCGAAAGAATGCTGCGAACAGCGCATTCTCGGGCACAGAATCGTCCATGTATTGCCCCTGCCCGGTCAGAAACCGCTGGTCCTCGGTCCGTTTGATGGGCTGGCTTTTGCCGAATTTTTCCATGGGATGATCCTCTGGCTGCCTGAATGCGCGACCCTAGCGTGAAGCAGGACCTTGTCCAGTGGCTGAGAAAATTAACCCCGCACGGTCTGAAAGCGACATTCATGTCTGGAAACAGCGTTGCACGCCGATCTGGGCCGCGCCTAGGCTGAACCTAAATTCAGTCGAGTGGAGGTTTCCATGCCCAAAGAAATCAAGCTGACGAATGGCCGATTGGACAGCCAAAGTGCCGAGGCCTATTGGGATGATGGGTTTATATTTCCGATCCCCGTGTTCTCTGCCGCAGAAGCCGCCGGGTACCGTGCCGAGTTGGAAGATGTCGAGGCCAGCTGGCGCGAGGCTGACCTGCCGCTACCCCTGAACATGTACAAACGCATCAACGCGCATGTGGTGATGCCATTTGCCACTCGCATCGCGTTGGACCCGCGCGTTTTGGACGTTGTCGAAGGTGTTTTGGGCCCAGACCTGCTGTTGTGGTCGGCTGAGCTGTTCATCAAGGAACCGCGCACGACGCAAGTGGTGGGCATGCATCAGGACCTGACATATTGGGGTATGGGTGAAACCTCGGACCAGTTGACCGCCTGGATCGCCCTATCCCCTGCGACGGTTGAGAGTGGCTGCATGGATTTCGTGAAGGCCAGCCACAAGAACCCGATCCTGCCGCATAATGATACGTTCTCCGACAACAACCTGCTGTCGCGTGGGCAAGAGGTGGCAGTCGATGTCGCGGAGGAAGACAAAACCCATATCGAGTTGCAGCCCGGCCAGATGTCGCTGCACCATGGGCTGACCATTCATGGGTCAGGGCCGAACGTATCTGATGATCGTCGAATTGGCCTGGCTATCCGTTATCTCAACCCCAATGCGCAGCAAAAAGTGGCGGATCGCGACTATGCCATTCTGGCGCGGGGCGAGGACCGGGTGGGGAATTTCATCCATATCCCTGAGCCGACCGAGCTGTTTGCTCCTGAGGCGCTGGACCTGCACGCGCGCATCCGCAGCGATCAGGCCAAGGCGATGGGGCAAGGGGCCAGCGAAAAGCTGGATCTTTATGCGCCCGCCCCATCAAATCCCGGCTGATCATTGCAGGACCGCCGCGCAGACCCTTCCCCTTCCCTTACGCATTCGCTATTGCAGGCGCTGACCCGAGATTGATGACGCAGGACGCACCCCATGGCGATGGAAAAGACATTCAACGCGGCCGAAGCCGAGGCCCGCATCTACAAGGCCTGGGAAGAGGCCGGAGCCTTCAAGGCAGGCGCGAACAAATCGCGCGACGAGAGCTTTACCATCATGATCCCACCGCCGAACGTGACGGGTGCGCTGCATGTGGGCCACGCGTTCAACAACACGCTGCAGGATGTTCTGACCCGCTGGCACCGGATGCGCGGGTTCGACACGCTATGGCAGCCCGGTCAGGACCACGCTGGTATCGCCACGCAGATGCAGGTGGAAAAGATGTTGGCCAACACCCAGCAGCCGGGACGTCGTGAGCTGGGACGTGAGGCGTTTCTGGACAAGGTCTGGGAATGGAAGGGAGAATACGGCGGCACGATCATCGAGCAGCTCAAGCGCCTGGGCTCGTCCTGTGATTGGTCGCGCAACGCCTTCACCATGGCGGGTGCGCCGCGTGACCCGCGCACAGGCCACGAAAATTCTGCGAATTTTCACGACGCAGTGATCAAGGTCTTTGTCGACATGTACGAAAAGGGCCTGATCTATCGCGGCAAGCGGCTGGTCAATTGGGACCCGCATTTCGAGACCGCAATTTCGGACCTTGAGGTCGAGAATATCGAAGTTGCAGGCCACATGTGGCACTTCAAATACCCGCTGGCGGGCGGCGAGACCTATACCTACGTCGAGAAAGATGAGGACGGGAATATCGTGCTGGAGGAAGAGCGCGACTATATCTCGATCGCCACGACTCGCCCCGAAACCATGCTCGGCGACGGCGCAGTTGCGGTTCACCCATCGGATGAGCGCTATGCGCCCATCGTCGGAAAACTCTGCGAAATCCCGGTTGGCCCGAAAGAGCATCGCCGTCAGATCCCGATCATCACCGATGATTACCCTGATCCAGATTTCGGCTCGGGCGCGGTGAAAATCACCGGTGCACATGACTTCAACGACAATATGGTCGCCAAGCGCGGCGGCATTCCAATGTATCGCCTGATGGACACCAAAGGCGCAATGCGCGCCGATGGTGCGCCTTATGCCGAAGAGGCGGACAAGGCGCAGGAATACGCGCGCGGGCGAGAGTTCACCGAGAACGAGATCGACGCGATCAACCTGATCCCTGATCATCTGCGCGGCCTCGACCGGTTCGAGGCACGTGCGAAGGTCGTCGAGGAGATCACTACAGACGGTCTGGCTGTCATGACTCGCGCGGATGATCAACGTCTGGGTTCGACCGCTTTAAAGCCGGAACACGAAGGCGCGGACAAGCTGGTGCCGCTGGTCGAAAGCAAACCGATCATGCAGCCCTTCGGCGACCGCTCGAAAGTCGTCATCGAGCCGATGTTCACCGACCAATGGTTCGTCGACGCCGCCAAGGTCGTCGGCCCTGCGCTGGACGCGGTCAAGGACGGCACTGTCAAGATCATCCCCGAGTCGGGCGAGAAGACCTATTACCACTGGCTGGAAAACATCGAGCCGTGGTGCATCTCGCGCCAGCTATGGTGGGGGCATCAGATACCGGTTTGGTATGGTCTCGATCTCTCGGCTGAGAATTTCAAGGACGACGAAAACGACGGCGACCTTGATTTGGTCGAATTGGGTCGTTTGCTCAACGAAGGCGGCATGCTGCATCGTGGCAATGTCATGGAATGCGCGGCAAGCCTTGAGGCCGTTACAGAGAAATTCCTCGACGACAATGCCAATATACCCAGCCCGCTGAGCCACGCGACTGTCATCGAAGTTGCCGATAAGCAGGAAGCGATCCATCAGTTCGCCGAAAGCCTTGCTCAATACGCAGTCGAACAAGACCCGACCAAGCTGGTCTACCCGGTCTGGCGCGACCCCGACGTACTCGACACATGGTTCTCTTCCGGCCTCTGGCCTATCGGCACGCTGGGCTGGCCTGAAAAGACTGAAGAGTTAGAGCGCTATTTCCCAACCGATGTGTTGATCACCGGCTTTGACATCCTGTTCTTCTGGGTCGCGCGGATGATGATGATGCAACTGGCGGTGGTGAACGAAATCCCGTTCCACACCGTGTATCTGCACCAGCTCGTCCGCGACGAGAAGGGCAAGAAGATGTCCAAAACCACCGGCAACGTGATCGACCCGTTGGAGATCGTGGACGAATTCGGTGCTGACGCGCTGCGCTTTACCAATGCCTCAATGGCGGCTATTGGCGGGGTACTGAAACTGTCGCGCGAGCGCATCACAGGTTACCGAAACTTCGGCACCAAACTGTGGAACGCCGTCCGCTTTGCCGAGATGAATGAGGTCTTCACCGACGCTGTCCCGCAACTGGACGTGACTGACCTGAAACCCAAAGCCGCCGTGAACCGCTGGATCATCGGTGAAACCGCCCGTGTGCGGGAAGAGGTCGACGCGGCGCTGGAAAGCTATCGTTTCAACGATGCGGCCAACGGGCTTTATGCCTTTGTCTGGGGCAAGGTCTGCGACTGGTACGTGGAACTCTCTAAACCCTTGCTGCAAGGCGATGACGCCGAGGCACAGGCCGAGACCCGCGCCACCATGCGCTGGGTTCTGGACCAGTGCATGGTCATGCTGCACCCGATCATGCCTTTCATCACCGAAGAGCTGTGGGGCCTGACCGGCACGCGGCCCAAGATGGTCGTGCATGCAGACTGGCCAACCTATACGGCGGCTAACCTGATCGACGCGGATGCGGATCGAGAAATGAACTGGGTGATCTCGGTGATCGAAAACACCCGCTCGGCCCGTGCACAGATGCGGGTTCCTGCTGGCCTCTACGTGCCGATGCTGGTGACTGAGATTGACGCGCACGGCCAAGCTGCATGGGACCGCAACGAAGCGCTGATCAAACGTCTGGCGCGGATCGACAGCCTGACCAAGGCGGATGAACTGCCAAAGGGCACGATCTCGATTGCCGCCCCCGGTGCCTCCTTTGGCCTGCCACTGGCGGACATCATCGACATTGGTGCGGAAAAGGAACGGCTGGAAAAAGCCAAAGGCAAGTTGGCCAAGGAACTCGGCGGTCTGCGCGGGCGCCTGAACAACCCGAAATTCGTGGCATCGGCCCCGGAAGAGGTTGTTGCAGAAGCCAAAGCTAACCTTGCCGCCCGCGAAGAAGAAGAAGCCAAGCTAAACGAAGCTCTCGCCCGTTTGGCTGAAATTGCCTGATCTTTTTCCTGCTGCTGATATATTGAAATCGAACCTCACCACCCAACCGGCGGTGAGGTTTTTCTTTACCCTCAGAGCTTTCCCCTTGTTCACGCCACGCCCCGCTTGTTAGCACTTCGGCGAAACAACCTGGCGAGGCACTGACGATGCGATCTTTCCCTCCGATGCAGACCGTCTCAACCGGGTTGGTTGTGGCCATTGTCGGGTTCTTCAGCTCGTTTCCCATCGTGCTGCAGGGGTTGGGCGCGATGGGAGCTTCATCGCAGGAAGCCGCCTCGGGTCTGATGAGTGCGGCGATTGCCATGGGGCTTGCAGCCATCGTCCTCAGCCTGCGGTACAAAATGCCGATCAGCGTTGCGTGGTCGACCCCGGGGGCCGCTCTGTTAGCCGTTTCGGCCACCCCGGTCGAGGGATTTTCAGGCGCGATTGGTGCGTTCCTGTGCGCCGGAGCATTAACGGTTCTGGCAGGGCTGTGGAAGCCGCTGGGACGATTGGCAGCAGCAATTCCCACAACACTGGCGCAAGCAATGCTGGCAGGTGTGCTCTTGCCACTATGCCTTGTGCCCTTCCAGGCGGCGGTCGAGATTCCATGGCAGGCGTTGCCGGTGATCCTGACGTGGTTTGTCGCGGGCCGTTTCAATCGGTTGATCGCGGTTCCGGCAGCTGTGGTCACGGCGGCTATTATTGTGTCGCTGAACGCAGGAGATGCCCAATTGATGCCGGATCGTTTGATCGCGGCTCCGATCTGGACCATGCCATCATTCTCGGTCGCGTCGGCCATCGGGATCGGCGTACCGCTGTTTATCGTCACGATGGCGACACAGAATATCCCCGGCGTCGCGGTGATGCGCAGCTTTGGCTTTGATCCTGTTCCCGGCCGGTTGTTTTCATCCGTCGGTGGCGCAAGCATGCTTTCGGCCCCTTTCGGGGCGCCCGCAACCTGCCTGGCCGCAATCACCGCAGCGATGTGTTCCAACGAGGAAAGCCACCCCGAACCGGCGCAGCGTTATTGGTCGGCAATCATGGGTGGCGTGTTCTACTGCCTCTTCGGTATCTTTGCCGTGGCGATCACCAGTTTTGCCGCCCATGCCGACCCGCTGCTTATGGGCACTCTGGCAGGTGTGGCCCTGATCGGGGTCCTGGCCAATGCCATGCATGCCGCACTGGACGTCCCTGTCGAGCGCGAAGCGGCTATTTTGACACTGGCCATCACAGCCTCTGGAATAACGGTTTTTGGATTGGGCGCGGCAGTCTGGGGGCTGTTGGCTGGCGGTATCGCATATCTGGCAACAAACCGAGTGCGCTGAGCCCTTTCATCAGAACCCCTCAGGCGGTAAAATGAGCGCATGTTCGGATCGCTTGGAAAACTGATTGAACGCCAGATCAAAAAGGCGCAGGCCGAAGGCCAACTGCAGGGTCTTGAAGGCGAAGGTGCCCCGTTACCCGACCGCTCGGGCGAGGCACAAGGCGATCCCGCCATTGCTGCGGGTCATCGGATCATGGCGCAGGCCGGAGTGCTACCCGAGGAGTTCGACATCAAGAAACAGCTCGACGCCGCCCGCAAGGAGTTTGCAGCGCTGACTGACAATCAGGACCGCAGGGCCGCAATGGCAAAGATTGCTGATCTTGAGATGCGATACAACATGGCCCGCGATGCACGGCGCGCATTCATGCGGTGATCATTTGAACTCGGGCTTTCGGCCCTGCATCTGTGCCATGACAACTTCCATTTGATCCGACTTACCGATCAGGTCGACCTGTTCGGTAGATTCGGCCAACAGCACATCAGCACGGTCACGGGTTTCGGCCACATCAATCAACCGTTTGGCGGCGCGGATGGCGGACGGGCTTTTACCCGCGATGTCCTCGGCCAGCGCAAGCGCTTCGGTCAGGGGATCATCCGACAGTTTGGTAACAAGCCCCCAATCTGCCGCCTGTGGCGCTCCAATAGGGCGGGCGGTATAGGTCAGCAGGCGCAGCACGTCCGAGCGCACGAGCTCTGGCAGCAGAACCATGCCGCCCATGTCGGGGATAATGCCCCATTTCATCTCCATCACTGCCAGCTTGGCTTCGGGATGCGCGATGCGGATGTCAGCACCCAGCGCGATCTGTAGCCCACCGCCATAGGCGACGCCTTGAATAGCGCAGATCACCGGCACCGGGACGCGCCGCCAGATCAAGGCAAGTTCCTGCATTTCGTTGGCATCTTCGTGGCTGCGGGTCATCAGCCATTCGCTTGGGTCTGTGTGCGCCATGCTGGCAAAGCTGGCCATATCGAGCCCAGCGCAAAAGCTTTTGCCTTCCCCCGATAGCACCACCGCGCGGATGTCGGCTGCGGCGACCTCTTGACCGGCCGAAAGGATCGCCTTGATCATCGCATCGTCCAGCGCGTTCATCTTGTCGCCACGGGTCAGCGTGACACGTGCGATGTGGTCTTTGTATTCGATGGATACGCGGGACATGGGACCTCCGGGGCGTGTTTTGTTGTGTAAACATGCCAGCAAGACGCCAGCAGCGCCACAGCGACGTCAGGGCAAACCGCACATCCGAAGCCTACTTTGAACTTCTGGCAAGGCTTGCCCCGCCTGATCGGTTGCGCTTATCTGCGGCCATGACTGGTCCTCGTTATACCCCGCTTGCCCTCACACTGCCCGCGACCGTGCCTTTTGTCGGCCCCGAAACGCAGGAGCGCCAACGTGGCGCGCCCTTCGTGGCCCGGATCGGTGCGAATGAAAGCGTGTATGGCCCGTCCCCGCGCGCCATCGATGCAATGCAACGGGCCGCAGGCGAGATATGGATGTATGGCGATCCCGAGAATTACGAACTACGCCATGCGCTGGCGGTACATCATGGGGTTGCGCCTGAAAATATCGTGGTTGGCGAAGGCATTGACGGGTTGCTGGGCTATCTGGTGCGCCTGCTGGTTGGTCACGGCGATGCAGTTGTGACTTCGGATGGAGCTTATCCGACTTTCAATTACCACGTGGCCGGGTTTGGTGGGGTATTGCACAAGGTCCCCTACCACGACGATCACGAGGACCCGACGACGCTGTTCGCCAAAGCGGCGGAGGTAGACGCCAAGTTGGTCTATCTGGCCAACCCGGACAACCCGATGGGAACATGGCATTCAGGTGAGGATATCGTGTCCGCTCTGGAGGCTTTGCCAGAGGGCTGTTTGGTGGTTCTTGACGAGGCATATGTCGAATGCGCGCCCGAGGGGACCGCTGCACCTGTCGCTGCTGATGATTCACGTGTGATCCGGATGCGAACATTTTCCAAGGTTTATGGCATGGCCGGGGCGCGGGTAGGCTACGCTATCGGCTCGCCCGAGTTGATTGCGAGCTTCAACAAAGTGCGCAACCATTTCGGCATGAACCGAGCCGCGCAGGCAGGGGCATTGGCCGCGCTAAAAGATGACGATTGGCTGACGCATGTGCAGCAAAGGATTGCCGGGTCCCGGAACCGCATCGAAGAGATTTCACGGTCGAATGGTCTGGTGCCTTTGCCGTCTGCGACAAACTTTGTGGCGATTGATTGTGGGCGCGATGGGGTGTTTGCCAAGGCCGTGTTGGACGCGCTCGTTGAACAAGGCGTGTTCGTGCGGATGCCATTTGCCGCGCCCCAGAACCGGTGCATTCGGGTCAGCTGCGGAGGTGAGGCGGAAATGGCGGCGTTTGAAGCTGCTCTGCCCACGGCCTTGGCAAAAGCCCGAGCCTCGTAAAGGGGGCTGTCTGCC
Organism: Ruegeria sp. B11; assembly: GCF_056539785.1. NCBI lineage: Bacteria > Pseudomonadati > Pseudomonadota > Alphaproteobacteria > Rhodobacterales > Roseobacteraceae > Ruegeria > Ruegeria sp. B11. The sequence continues at coordinate 1,317,728 of NZ_JBQFVO010000001.1, forward strand.
CCCTATCGCGCACATGCGCGATTTCCCCCGAAGGTATTTCGGGCCAGATGAAGAGGCGGATCGGGCTTATCCGGCCAGCGTCGCGGCGGCGGCTTCGAGCGCACCCTGACCACGGGGTATATCGAGCGCAGCCATAGCGGTTTCGACGCCACCCAGCATGGCCATGACCATTTGAGCGTTTACGTGCCCCATGTGGCCAAGGCGGAAGCAGCCATCCCAATCCTCCATTCCCAGACCGATGCCCAGCGTCAGACCCAGTTGGGTTTCGGTATAGCTGCGCAGCGGCGTGCCGCGCCCCTCGGTCAGGCGGAGGGCAGTGACCGCGTGGCTGCGATGGGCCGGGTCGGCGACGTTGAAATGCAGCGCGCCACCTTGCGCCCAGATTTCACAGGCGGCCCAGATGGCCGTTGCCAGGTGTTCGTGGCGGGCCCAGACCTGTTCGATCCCTTCGCCATGGATCAGGTCGAGCGCGGCGCGCAGGCCATACAGGTGGTGGGTTGGCGCGGTGCCGTTGAAATACTGATAGAACAGATCTGGATTGGCGCGTGGTTGCCAGTCCCAATAATGCGAGACGCGGGGCATTGTGGCGCGCTTGGCTTGCGCCTTGTCGTTGAAGAAGACAAAGCCGGTGCCCGCCGGGGTCATCAGCCCTTTCTGGCAAGCCGTGACAGTGACGTCGACACCCCAGGCATCCATCTCGAACCGGTCGCAGCCCATCGACGCGATGCAGTCAGCCATCAGCAAAGCTGGGTGGTCAATGTCGTCGAGCAACGCTCGCAAGGCCGGGATATCGTTGCGGATCGATGTGGACGTATCGACGTGGACCGCAAGGACCGCTTTGATCTTGTGGCTGGTATCGTTACGCAGGGCCTCGGCGATGCGGTCAAGATCCCAGGGCGAGGACATGCCGAAATCGATCAGGTCAACCTTGGCGCCGATTCCTTCGGCCATCTCGGCCCAACCGTGGGTGAAGCGGCCAGAGGCCGGGGCAAGCACGGTTTCACCGGGTGCAATGACGTTGGAAAGCGCAGCCTCCCATGTACCGTGACCATTAGCGATATAGATGGCGACGTTGTGCTGAGTTCCGGCAACGCGTTTCAGATCTCGGGTGAGCGCGGGCATCATCTCGATCAATTCACCGTCATAGATATTGGGCGACGGACGGTGCATCGCTTGCAGCACCGTATCGGGCATGACCGAAGGGCCGGGGATGGCCAGATACTCGCGCCCATGCGCGAGGGAGGTTTGGTTTGTCATGAGGGCAACCTGTTTGAATTGAGGCCTACCCTAGCGTCTTGCCCTGCGGCGTCAATCCAGCAGACTGGCGGCCTCGCGGGCAAGTGTTTCGATCCCGGACCAATCACCGTTTTGAACCATCTGCTTCGGCGCGACCCAGCTGCCGCCGGCGCAGACAACATTCGACAGTGACAGGTAATCGAGGGCATTTGACGGCGATACGCCACCAGTTGGGCAGAAGGTGATCTGCGGTAGCGGTGCGCCGATGGCTTTTAGGGCGGGAGCCCCTCCTGAGGCCTCGGCGGGGAAGAATTTCAGCATGTCATAGCCCTTTTCCAGCAGAGCCATGGCTTCGCTTGCAGTAGCCGCACCGGGGAGAAGGGGCAGACCTTCGGCTTCGCAGGCGGCGATCAGGGCATCGGTCGCACCGGGGGAGACGCCGAACTGAGCGCCAGCCTCTTTGGCAGCGCGGACATCTTCGGGCGTGACCAGTGTACCCGCCCCGACAACACCGCCGGGGACGTTGGCCATGGCGCGGATCGCGGCGAGCGCGGCGGGAGTGCGCAAGGTGACTTCAAGCGCCGGGAGGCCACCGGCGACCAAAGCTTCGGCCAACGGGCGCGCATGGGCCGCGTCGTCGACGACCAGGACTGGAACAATCGGGGCCAGCGCGCAGATCTCGCGGGTGCGTTGGGTTTTGGACATTGGGTTACACTCCGAAAATGCTGGCGCCGGTGTCGGCTGAGCCGACATTCTGACGGAAGGCGCCGAAGAGGTCACGGCCAACACCGTGTTGGTTTGCCGTAAGGTCGGCGGTGGCCGGATTGCGGTCGAGAACACCGGGGGTCAGGATTTCCAACTCGCCCTTGACCGCATCAACGCGCAACAGGTCACCGTCTTGCAGATAGGCGATCGGTCCACCATCCAGCGCCTCGGGGCAGACATGGATGGCGGCGGGCACTTTGCCGGATGCGCCCGACATACGGCCATCGGTGACCAGAGCCACCTTCTGCCCCCTGCCCTGCAGGATCGACAGGATCGGCGTCAGCGAATGAAGTTCAGGCATACCGTTGGCTTTTGGCCCTTGGAAGCGAACAACAACGATGACGTCATCGGTGAATTCTCCGGCTTTGAAAGCGGCTTTAACGGCGTTCTGGTCGTGGAATACACGCACGGGCGCTTCGACCACTTGGTGTTCAGGTGCTACAGCCGACACCTTCATGACCCCTGTGCCCAGATTGCCCGTCAAGCGAGAGAGCCCGCCCGTGGGTTGGAACGGGTCTTTGGCCGGGCGAACGATCTTTTCGTTCAGACTGTGGCCCGCGCCCTCTTCCCAGACCAACTCGCCGTCTTTCAGCTTGGGTTCTTTGGTGTAGTTGTGCAGGCCCTGCCCCGCGACAGTCAGCGTATCGGGGTGCAGCAAGCCATCTTCCAGCAGCGTACCGATGGCGAAGCCCAGGCCACCCGCAGCGTGGAAGTGGTTCACGTCTGCCAGACCGTTGGGATAGACGCGCGCGACCAAAGGCACGACAGCGGAGATGTCGGAAAAATCCTCCCAGTCCAGCACGATACCACCGGCACGCGCCATGGCGATCAGGTGGATCAGTAGGTTGGTGGAACCGCCGGTGGCCATCAGGCCGACGATGCCATTGACGAAAGCGCGCTCGTCAAGGATCTGGCAGACCGGTGTGTAGTGATTGCCCAGCGCGCTGAGAGACAGGGCGCGGCGCGCGCCTTCCTCGGTCAGGGCATCGCGCAGGGGGGTGTTGGGGTTGATGAAGCTGGACCCTGGCAGGTGCAGGCCCATGAATTCCATCAGCATCTGGTTGGTGTTGGCAGTTCCGTAGAAGGTGCAGGTGCCGGGGCCGTGATATGCGGCCATTTCGGCCTTCATCAGCTCTTCGCGGCCCACCTCTCCGGCGGCGAATTTCTGGCGGACCTTGGCCTTTTCGTCATTCGGCAGGCCACTGGTCATCGGACCTGCAGGCAGGAAGACGGCAGGAAGATGCCCAAAGGCTTGCGCGCCGATGATCAGGCCGGGCACGATCTTGTCACAGACGCCCAGGAAAACGGCGGCGTCATAAGTGTTGTGGCTTAGCGCCACTCCGGTCGCCAGCGCGATCACATCGCGCGAGAACAGCGAGAGTTCCATCCCCGCCTCGCCTTGCGTGACGCCGTCGCACATGGCTGGCACGCCGCCTGCAACCTGCGCTGTGCCGCCTGCTGCGCGGATCGCATCGCGGATCAGGGCCGGGTAGCGTTCGAAAGGCTGATGGGCCGAGAGCATATCGTTATAGGCGGTAACGATCCCCAGATTGCCAGCCGTGCCGGTGGCCATGGAGTCCTGATCTTCGCCCGCCCCGGCATAGGCGTGGGCCTGCCCGCTGCAGGACAGGTGCGCACGCGCAGGGCCCTTGGATTTGGCCTGCTCCATTCGTTCAAGATGCGGACCACGCAGATCGGCGCTGCGGTCGATGATGCGTTTGGTGACGTCGGATATAACTGTGTTGACCATGATTACCCTCCGATCTGACGCCAGCGGCGCCCATCGCGATGCATCAGCATCAATGCTTCTTCGGGCCCCGAACTGCCCTGATCGTATTTCGCGGGCTTATCTCCACGCTCTTCCCAGCCGTGAATGATGGGATCGACCCAGGCCCATGCGGCCTCGGCTTCATCCCCGCGCATGAACAAAGTCTGGTCGCCGCGGATGACATCCATGATCAAGCGTTCATAGGCATCCGGGGATTGGCCGTCGTCGCCCAGCGCATCAGCGAAACTCATATCGAGTGCAACGTCGGACAGGCGGAACCCGCCCTGCCCCGGTTCCTTGATGGTGGTGCGGAGCGTGATGCCTTCGTCCGGTTGCAGGCGGATCACCAGCACGTTGCCATGCAATGGGCCGACATTCGGAAAAATCGTATGCGGCGGGTCGCGGAAGAACACTGCAATCTCGGATTCACGTGCGCGCAGGCGCTTGCCGGTCCGCAGATAAAACGGGACACCGGCCCAGCGCCAGTTGCCGATATGCGCCTTCAGCGCAATGAAGCTTTCGGTACGGCTGGCGGGGTTGCCGACGTGATCCAGATAGCCATCGCCCCCTTTTTTGGTGCGGTACTGACCACGAGCGATATCCTTGGGTTCCACCGGCTCCAGCGCTTCGATCACTTTGACTTTCTCATCGCGCACCGCGTTGGGTGAGAATTTCGAAGGCGGTTCCATCGCCGTCAGGCACAGCAATTGAACCAGATGGTTCTGGATCATGTCGCGCATCGCGCCGGATTGATCGTAATAGGCGCCGCGCCCCTCGACACCCACGGTCTCGGCCACCGTGATCTGAACATTATCCACGTGGGTGGCATTCCAAAGCGGTTCGAAAAGCGAGTTGGCAAAGCGCAGCGCCATCAGGTTCTGCACGGTTTCCTTGCCCAGATAATGATCGATCCGGTAAATCTGATGTTCTTCAAAACAGGCCCGCAGCCCTTCGTTCAACGCTTTGGCTGATGCCAGATCGTGACCAAAGGGTTTCTCGACCACGATACGACTGTCAGGTGTGGACAGGCCGTACTCGTTCAGACGTTGGGCGATGCCCGAGAAAAGGCTTGGGCCTACTGACAGATAGAAGGCGCGTACCACATCCGGTCGCAGCGTTTTCGCAAGGTCAGACCAACCCGCATCGCCAAGCGCATCTACCGGAACATACTCGACGCGGGTCAGAAAGCGATCAAGCGTATCCTTTTTGAAACCCGGCGCAAACTCTTGCATCGACGCACGCAGCTGTTCACGGAACCCGTCGCTGTCCATGTCGGATCGGGCGGTTCCAATGATGCGCGCATCCTCAGGCATCTGGCCGACTTCGAAGCGATGATAGAGGCCCGGCAGGATTTTACGCTGCGCCAAATCGCCCGTCGCGCCGAACAACACCAGGTCGAACGGATCTACCGGAATTACGCGTGAGACCATTGCAAGGCTCCTTTCGAATTCCCCGCCAGCATAAGCGAGGTTTCAGCCCGGGATTAAAACGCATGTGCGTCATTAGCTATGTTATCGCTAACATTCATCGGCTGAATAGAAAACCTGAGCGCAAAAATCAAGCGCGGATTTGCAGCTGGCATCGCGGAAGATCAGTCAGGACTGCGTCCGCAGCCAGTCCATCACCGCCGGACGCACGGATTGTTCTCCACGATGGCGGGCATCGGCGATAATTTTACGCACATCCTGAAGGTTCGACCGCAACAACAGGCTTTTGACCGGCCCGATTGAGGCCGGGCGCATCGAAAGGGTACGGATGCCCATGGCCGCGAGACACAGCGCCTCGACCGGGCGGCCGGCATCTTCGCCACAGAAGCTGAGCGGTGTGTCCGAGATCGAGCATCTCTCAACGATACGTTCAATGAAACTCAGAAAGCTGACATTCAGAGTATCGTAGCGACGGCGAACCAGTTCATTTTCGCGGTCGGCGGCGAAGAAAAACTGTTTCAGGTCGTTCCCACCGATCGAGATAAAGCCGACTTCGTCAAAGAACTTCTGCGGCGCAAAGGCAAGTGAAGGCGTTTCCAGCATCGCCCCCACTTCGAGCGATTCAGGCAGAACATGGCCCAGGCGCCGTTCACGCTCGATCGTTTTCTTGACCTCCCAGCGCGCCTCACGGAATTCGTCAGCCTGCGCGACAAACGGGAACATGATCGTCAGGGGGCGGCCATCGGCGGCCCGGATCAGCGCCTGCAACTGCATCCGCATCACGCCGCGCTTGTCCAGACCCACCCGGATCGCCCGCCAGCCCAGCGCAGGGTTCGGTTCTTCCACATGCTTCATATAGGGCAGAACTTTGTCTGACCCGATATCGAGTGTACGGAACACCACACGCTTTTCGCCCGCAGCATCCAGAACCCGTTTGTATTGCGTCACCAGCTCGGATCGCTTGGGCATCTGATTGCGGATCAGAAACTGCAACTCAGTGCGGAACAGGCCCACTCCCTCGGCACCAGAATTGCTAAGTGAGGGCAGATCGGCCATCAGGCCCGCATTCATCACCATGTTGATTCGCGCACCATCCTGAGTAACGGTGGGCGTTTCACGGATCGAGGCGTAGCGCTCCTGCGCTTTGGCCTCCATCGCGATCTTGTCACGGAATGCACTAACGACGGTGTCTTCGGGGCGCAGATGAACGACACCGCTATCGCCATCAACCAGAATGTGATCGCCGTTCAGGGCTTCGGTGGTGATGCGGCCTACATGCACCACCAACGGGATCGCCAACGCGCGCGCCACGATAGTGGCATGGCTTCCGACCGAGCCTTCTTCCAACACGATCCCTTTGAGAGAACGGCCATATTCAAGCAGATCACCGGGGCCGATATTTCGCGCAATTAGGATCGGATCGGGCGGCAGGTCAGCCCCATTTCCGTTACCCTGTCCAGTCAAAATTCGCAGCAACCGATTGCTGAGGTCGTCCAGATCGGCCAACCGTTCACGTAAATACGGATCGGTGACCTGCCCCATGCGGGCCCGCGCCTGAGATTGTTCTTTCTCGACCGCCGCCTCTGCGCTGAGACCAAGAGCGATGTCCTCCTCCATCCGGCGCATCCAACCCTTGGAGTTGGCGAACATCCGGTAGGCTTCCAGAACCTGCAACTGCTCTTTGTCGCCGCCCTGAGAAATCTCAAGCATCTTGTCGACGCCGACGCGTAGCTCTTCAACTGCCTCGGTCAGCCGCTCACGCTCACGATGCGGGTCTTCGGCAATGGGATTGGTGACAACAACACGAGGTTCATGCAGCCAGACATGGCCTTCAGCAGATCCCTCCTGCGCCGGGCCACCGGTAAGTTGCACCGATTGCTGGTGCAGCGGTGACAAGGCCGCGCCTTCGCCGACGAACGCGCCCAGTTCGGCCATTTCGGCCAGAACCATCGCGACAACTTCCAGCGCATAAACCTCATCCGCCGAAAACTCGCGCGCGTCCCGGGACTGAACCACCAGCACGCCCAGTTTCTGACCCAGACGCTGTACCGGCACACCAAGAAAGGACGAATACCGTTCCTCGCCGGTTTCCGGCATGTACCGAAAGCCCTTGGCCGAGGGCGCGTCCGCCGTATTCACCACCTTGCCAGATTTGGCGACGCGACCGACCAGCCCTTCGCCCATACGCATCCGCGTCTTGTGCACCGCTTCTGGGGACAGACCTTCGGTGGCGCACAGTTCAAGCGTATCCTCATCCCGAAACAGGTAGATCGAGCAAACTTCGCGACCGGTACTGTCGGCGATCAGGTGCGTGATCCGGTCAAGACGTTCCTGACCGGCGGCTTCGCTCGCCATTTCTTCGCGCAGCCGTCCCAGCAACTTGCGAGATTCTGTTTCCGTGCCTTCCGCCATGGCCCACCCACGTTACGGTTTCAGACAGGACACTTGGCTGAAAGCTCAGGCCGCCTTGTCCAGTTCAAAGGCATCATGCAGTGCCTGAACCGCAAGTTCCATGTATTTCCTGTCGATCAGGACGGAAATTTTAATCTCGGAGGTTGTAATGACCTTGATGTTAATCCCCTCATCCGAGAGAATCTTGAACATCTTGGCCGCAACACCGGATTGCGAGCGCATGCCGATCCCGACAACTGAGACCTTGCAAACATCCTCATCCGCAACCAGTTCGGCGTAGTTCAGCTCACCCTGATCCTTGATCGCCAGCAATGCCTTTTCGGCGCGGGAGACCTGATTGGTCGGACAGGAGAAGGTCATGTCGGTGCGCCCTTCGTCCGAGATATTCTGGACGATCATGTCCACGTTCACGCCCTCGTCGCTGAGCGCGGTAAAGATGATCGAGGCGATGCCGGGACGGTCCGCCACCGAAACGACGGTCATCTTGGCTTCGTCGCGGGAATAGGCCACACCGGCCACAACATTGGATTCCATGATATCCTCCTCGTCGCAGACCAGTGTACCGGCCTCGTCGGCTTGTTCCTCAAAGCTTGAAAGAACGCGCAGTTTCACCTTGTAGCGCATCGCCAGCTCGACCGAGCGGGTTTGAAGCACTTTGGCCCCCAGCGAGGCCAGTTCGAGCATTTCCTCGAACGAGATTTTGTCCAGCTTGCGCGCCTTTTCACAGATGCGCGGGTCGGTCGTATAGACACCGTCCACATCCGTATAGATGTCGCAGCGCTCGGCTTCGAAAGCGGCAGCAAAAGCCACCGCAGTGGTGTCCGAACCGCCCCGACCCAGCGTGGTGATGCGACCTTCGGGGCTGATGCCCTGGAAGCCCGCGACCACCGCAACGCGCATCCCTTCGCCGAATTTCTGGTTGATATTCTCGGGCGGGATTTCTTCGATCCGGGCCGCTGAATGAGCACCGTTGGTGATCAGCGGCACCTGCCAACCCTGCCAGCTGCGCGCCGGGATGTCCATTTCCTGCAGGGTCAGCGCCATCAGGCCAGCTGTAACGTTTTCACCAGAGGAGACAACGGCATCATATTCGCGCGCGTCATAGAGCGGAGAGATTTCATCGACCCAGCCCACCAGCTCGTTGGTCTTGCCGGACATCGCCGAAACGATGACGATGACGTCATAGCCTTTGGCTACCTCGACACCAACCCGTTTGGCAGCACGGCGGATCCGGTCCAGATTGGCGACCGATGTGCCGCCGAATTTCATCACGAGTACGGGCATGGGGGCTAGTGTCTCCGCGCCTTGAATTTCTGATCCCGTGCCTCTTATGCGAGGGGGGGCGCAAGGGCAAGTGGGCAAAGTCTGCACCGCAGTGCTTTACTTTGGTCGTGCGTGGTGTAAGCGTTCGGTCAAAGTCTTATTCCACGAGGATTTCAATGTTCCGCTTTGCCCTTGCCCTAAGCCTGGTTTCGACTGCCGCAAATGCCCAAGTGGCCACCCTATCGGGAACGGATGGCGAGAACTCTTTAGGCACCGTTCCATGCGCTGCATTGGCAGGTGATACACTGGCCAGTTGTCCGGCCGAATTGCGGAAGCGCGAAGATGGAACGGCGACGTTGGCGGTTCAGTTGAACACTGGCGAGGTTCGGCGGATTTACTTCACCAAAGGCGTGCCGGATTCCAGCAGTTCGACATCGAAACTGACCTATGAGACACGCGGTGATATCATGGTGATCTTCATTGATCCCGGTGAAGTCTACGAAATCCCCAAGGCGGCCCTGAACTCTCAGTAAGGGTGCGCCCGACCATCCCAGGTTTCAAAACAACCGGTAGTATCGAGCGAGAGAGCCGCAAATCGCTCGATCAAGCCGTTTGCCGCCTGATCGACCGTGATCTCTGCCGCAGTTCCGCCCATGTCCGTCTGCACCCAGCCCGGATGGTAGATTCCCACCGCAATGCCATCCGCCTGTAGGTCAGTCGCTAGGTTGCGGCCCAAATTCAGCGCCGCCGCCTTTGACGCACGGTAGATATAGCTGCCACCCGGCGCGCGCGTATGTGACGCCATCTGAGACGAAACGATGGCGATCCGGCCCCGCGCGGTACACAGGTTCGGCAACAAGGACTGGATGGTAAGAAACACGCCTGTCACGTTGGCGGCGAAGCTTTGCGCCCACATCTCGGCGGGATAGCCACTAATGTCGTGTCCTTTGTCCAGATAAACGCCCGCATTGCAGATCAGCAGGTCAATCTGGCGGCCTCGCAGTTGCTCGGCCATTGCAGCGTGCTGTTCTGGGTCCGTGACATCCAGCACGATATCTGCGCTACCGTCCCGGGCAGTTCCGGTCACTTCATGACCTTCTGCACGATACTGATCCGCAATGGATTTCCCGATCCCTCGGTTCGTGCCCGTAATAACGATGTGCATGGGTCAGTTGGTCTTGCGGCTAGGAACAAACGGCAACGGTGCGACCGGCACGCCGTCTTCAATCAGCGATTGCGCCTCTTCGGGCTTGGCCTCACCATAGATCGCGCGCTCGGGCGCATCCCCCAGATGGATTTTGCGGGCTTCTTTGGCGAAATCCTTGCCCACATAGTCCGAGTTTTCCTCGACCTTTCGACGCAGTTCGCTGAGGACCTCAGCGATCTCGGGCGAAGGTGTTGCCATGCTGATCTCATCCGCAGAAGGCTGCGCTGGTGCAACCTCGGTCACCGCCTTGCGCGCAGGCCGGACACGCGGTGTCATCACCGCCTTTTCCACCTTGTCGCAGCCGCATACCGCGCAGGTTACCAACCCGGCCGCTGACAGTTTGTCAAAGCCGGCTGCGGATTGAAACCAACTGTCAAAGCTGTGGTCATTGCTGCATTTCAATGCGTATTGAATCATATCACATCCAAAGTCCGGTTGGCGAATAGATACCGACCAACATGGCAATATCAAGTCTTGATCTTGGCCCGCTATTGCCGATGCAACCCGAATCCGCCCAAAAGCGCAGCAAGATCGGGCGACGACACCTTCAACGATGCCTTTTTGGGCGAAACCCATTTGCGCCTGCGCTCACCCGCTTCGGGAAACTGCGCCTCCAATCGCTGCACATGCAGCGGAAACACATCAACTAGACACAGCGCCGATGGCTTGCCAGGCCGGTTCTTGATATAGGCAAACCGACCAAGGCTTTCGCTTCCGCACTGCCCCAAAACACCAGCCTCTTCCCAGGCCTCGCGGGCGGCTGTTTCAGACGGGGTCAGCCCGTTGATCAACCAACCCTTGGGAATGATCCAGCGCCGTGCCCTGCGCGTTGTGATCAATAAAATCTCTGGCAGGTCATCATTGGTTCGATAGCAAAGCGCAGCGGATTGTGCATAAACAGGCAGCGCCCCGGAAAGGGAGAGGTTTTCTGCCGAAAGCCCGGCAATCGCATCAATACTGCGCCCGTCAAACACGGTTCATATCCACTGCTCGCTCCGCTTATGTTGCGGTTTATAAAGTGATATTTATCATATCCGGCAGAGTCTGCCAAGCTTTACGGGAAAGCCCCCTTGTTCAGAGCCATCCGCCCCGACAAACGCCGCACCAGCTCGTCATGAGGGATGTCGGCATCAATCGCCAATCGACGCAGCCCAAAATGCACATGCGCGATCTGCTGGTAGTAGCGGGTATAGACAAAATTTGTACCGCCCCCGGCAAGCGCCCCAAGCAACGGTACAGACTGCGCCGCCAGCTTCTGGCCCAGCACTACGGACAGGCGCGGCGCCACCATCGCAATGAAGCGTTGCATGGTCGGTCCGGTCAGGGTCATGCGCATTGAGAAAAAGCCCAGATCAGCCCCGTCATCCTCGGCCAAAGGACCTGCGGCTGACAAGACTCGGATCGAGTCGAATTTCACGTTCTCGGCGGTCGGATCAAATCCTTCCCGCATCGCTGCGCCTTGGATCGCGCGCAGCATCATGGCGGTTGTCGCGGGCAGCTCGACAAGTGCTGTGGACACTCCACCCAGACCTCCGGCTGCGCCCATGGCAGTAGTCAAGGCTGTGTTGACCCATGGTTTCTGGTCCGGCACGGCACGCCGAGAGCCTTCGGCCGCATGCATGGCAAGCCAAAGCGCCTGTTCGGTTGCTTCGGTCAGACCTTCTCGCACCGGCTTAGGTAACTGATCCAATAAGGATTCCGCCGAACCACCAAGCTTGTTCAGCAGATTCACTCCTGCGCCACCTGCCGCACCGTACAGCTGCGCAAGCCGATCAAGCTCGGCCTCGGGATCGAGTTTTTCGACAAGAACCACGTCCTGCATCTGTGCCCTCCTGTCCTGAAAACATCGGGACTTTGCAGCGGGTTTTCAATGGGTCAACGGGTCCAGCGACTAACAAGCCCCTGAATTTCGGACCAAACTCCGGGGGTCAGTTCCAAACCCAGTATGCGATCAGGGTTGGTGGGCGGGGGCATTTCGACACCCGTCAGCGGGGTGAACCCGAACCGGGCATAATAGGGCGCATCGCCCACAAGCATGACGCGATCCCACCCTTTGGCGCGCCCGGCCTCTACCCCCTGATGGATCAGATATCCGCCCAACCCTTCGCCTTGATGGGTCGGGTGGACCGCCACTGGACCTAGCAGCAGCGCGTCATGTTCACCCACATGCACGGGCCAGAACCGGATTGCACCAGCCAGAATGCCCTGCCCATCGCGCGCGACCTGCGACAGGCCAGCGACAGGCGGCACGTCATCGCGCAGACGATAAGACGACAACGCCTCGCGCCCCGGAGCAAAGCACAGGTCATAGAGCGCTTCGACCTCCCACCAGTCTTCCGGCTCTTCCGGCCTGATCTTGAATTGCTGCACGCGCGCCCTCTTATCCTTGCTGGAAATCGCCCTAGCACTTCGATAGGCCTTGGGCAAACGCTTGGAGTCCATATGTTCTATCGCCCCGAAGACGGCCACGGCCTGCCGCACAACCCCTTCAACGCCATCATAACCCCACGCCCGATCGGCTGGATTTCGACGCGCGATGCTGACGGGATCAACAACCTGGCCCCGTATTCCTTCTTCAATGGTGTCGCTTATACACCGCCCCAGGTGATGTTCGCCTCAACCGGCTCCAAACACGATCAGGATGGCGGCAAGGACAGCATCGCCAATATCGAGGCCACGAAGGTATTCTGTGTCAACGTGGTGGCCCATGCGCATCGCGACGCAATGAATGCCAGCTCAGAGGGTTTGGGAAAGCACGTCGACGAGTTCACTCATGCTGGGCTGACACCCGTTGAATGCGAAACCATAAATTGCTCTCGGGTCGAGGGAGCGCCCGCAGCGCTGGAATGCAAACTTACCCAGATCGTAACTCTGCCGGGTGAGTCCAATCGGGTGGTGTTCGGAGAGGTCACTGGTGTGCACCTGCACGATGACCACATCCGTGACGGCAAATTTGACGTGACCTCATTCAACCCGCTCGCGCGGTTGGGTTATCGGGACTATTCTGTGGTGACAGAATTGTTCAGCCTTTCACGCCCGGATGACTAATGCCACTGCCTGATCCTACACGCAGATATCCGATTGTTCTGCCCGACGGCTCTAGCCACAACGGAACAGTGTTTCTGTCTCAGGCCATCGATCATCCCCGCTTTGAGGCAGGAGCTTACACTTATGCGTCGGATTTCGATGCACCGAAGGACTGGGCGCAGCGGCTTGCACCGTATCTGTTTCCCTTTTCAGAAGAAAAGCTGATGCTGGGCAAGTTCTGCCAAATCGCTCATGGAGTAAGGTTTATCACTGCCTCCGCAAATCACGCGACCGATGGCTTGACCTGCTTTCCATTTCCAATCTTCGATCCGGATCGCATGTCAGGCTACCAGCCTGATACACGTGATACCGTTATCGGGCACGATGTCTGGATCGGTTACGGAGCTTTGATTTTACCCGGAGCGCAGATCGGAAATGGCGCGATTGTTGGCGCAGGCTCGGTCGTGCGGGGTCAGGTTCCACCCTATGCAGTCGTTACCGGCAATCCGGCAAAAGTCCGGCGCTATCGTTTTGATCGCGATGTGATTGAAAGGCTGCAAGACTTGCGATGGTGGGATTGGCCCGCAGAAACCATCACTCGGGCCGAAGATGCCTTGCTTTCAGGCAATATCGATGCGTTGGAGCGCATTGCTTCCGAGATATAAGGCGGCCAATCCGGCCGCCCTTTCGCGTATTCAGTGCCCGCCCAGAATACCGGTGCGGACCGAATAATCCACAGCCAGTTCGTAATCCGGGTCATCATCGCTGTCGACCATCAGATGGCCGGCCTTGTTCAGCAGTGTATGACAGTCACGGCTCAGGTGCCGCAGCATGACGCGTTTGCCAGCCGCTTCGTATTTGGCGGCGATGTTTTCGATAGCCTGCAGCGCGGATTGGTCCACCACACGGCTGGCTGCAAAGTCGATGATGACGGTCTCGGGGTCGTTTCTTACGTCGAACAGCTCCACGAAGCCCTCGGACGAACCAAAGAACAGCGGGCCCTGAATTTCATAGACCTTCGCCCCTTCTTCCGTTTCCGAGTCGCGCGTAACCGCGTGGATGCGTTTGGCGTTATTCCATGCATAAGCCAGGGCAGAGACAATCACACCGACCACAACAGCCACCGCAAGGTCTTCCATCACGGTGACGACTGTCACCAGTACGATCACGAACGCATCCATCAAAGGCACTTTGCGCATGATCTTCAGCGAATTCCAGGCGAAGGTTCCGATCACCACCATGAACATCACACCGACAAGTGCGGCCAGTGGAATCTGCTCGATCAGAGGCGAACCCACTAGGATGAAGAGCAACAGAAACAGCGCTGCAGCGATACCTGCGATACGCGTGCGCCCGCCTGACTTCACGTTGATCATCGACTGACCGATCATCGCACAACCGCCCATACCGCCGAAGAAGCCAGTGACCACGTTCGCTGTGCCTTGCGCGATACATTCCTGCGAGGCACCACCGCGCTTGCCGGTAATCTCACCCACAAGGTTCAGCGTCAGCAGGGATTCAATCAGACCGATTGCGGCAAGGATCAGGGCATAGGGCAGGATGATTTCAAAGGTCTCCCAGTTCAGCGGCACCATAGGTATATGGAAGCTGGGCAGGCCGCCTTCGATCGAAGCCAGATCACCGACACGCGGGACGTCCAGCCCAATGCCAATGACCAAAGCAGCGACAACAAAAATCCCGGCCAGAGGCGCTGGGATGACGCGGGTGATGCGGGGCATGATCCAGATCACAGCCATGGTCAGAGCAACCAGACCCAGCATTGTGTAGAGCTGTAGGCCTGAAAGCCACTCGCCACCGCCCATGCCGTGGCCGGTATTTTCCATGGTTCCGGGCACTTTGAATTGCCCCAGCTGCGCCAGAAAGATCACAATCGCCAGGCCGTTCACAAAGCCCAGCATCACCGGATGCGGCACAAGTCGGATGAACCGGCCCCAATGCATCGCACCTGCGATGATCTGCATAATCCCCATCAGCACCACCGTTGCGAACAGGTATTCGACCCCGTGTTGTGCGACCAGTGCGACCATGACAACCGCAAGCGCCCCGGTCGCGCCCGAGATCATGCCGGGGCGACCACCGATCAACGCAGTGATCAGACCGACCAGAAACGCCGCGTAAAGCCCGACCAGAGGGTGCACCCCGGCGACAAAGGCAAAGGCCACGGCTTCGGGGACCAGCGCCAAGGCGACGGTGAGACCGGACAGCAGTTCGATCCGCAGGCGGGAAAAGGTCAATCCCTCATCCGGGACCCAGCGCAAATCGGGTTTGGCTATACGATTGGCAAAGCTTGCCAGCATGGCTCGGGGCATGGATCGGTCCTGTTGGTCGGTATTGTTCGCGCGAAAGGGGCCTTCTAGCGGTCAAACCGGTCTCGAGATACCGCGCCAGGCGGGACCCTGATATGCGCCCTGCGCATAGCTTGACCCAAGCGCACACAAACCGTTGAACCCACTTGTCAAAAGGTGCTGTGGCCCGCAGAACTCACACAGCAGGAATTTTCAACGGAGAGCACTCGTGACCCAAACAAAAATCGCCGTCATTGGAGGATCGGGCATTTATGACATCGATGGTCTGGAGAATGCCGAGTGGGTCACAGTAGAAACGCCATGGGGCGATCCGTCGGATCAGATCCTGACCGGGTCGCTGGATGGGGTCGAAATGGCCTTCTTGCCGCGTCACGGTCGCGGACATGTGCACTCGCCGACCGAGGTGCCCTATCGCGCCAATATCGACGCGTTGAAACGGCTTGGCGTAACGGATGTGATCTCGGTCTCGGCCTGCGGGTCGTTCCGCGAACATATGGCGCCGGGTGATTTCGTGATCGTGGATCAGTTCATCGATCGAACATTTGCCCGTGAAAAGAGCTTTTTCGGGACTGGCTGCGTCGCCCATGTCAGTGTTGCGCATCCGACCTGCCCGCGCCTGTCGGACGCTTGCGAGACTGCTGGCAAGACGGCTGGCATCACCATCCACCGAGGTGGAACCTATCTGGCGATGGAAGGACCGCAATTCTCGTCATTGGCGGAATCCAAATTATATCGCGAACAATGGGGGTGCGACGTGATCGGCATGACCAACATGCCCGAAGCGAAACTCGCCCGCGAGGCCGAGCTTTGTTATGCCTCAATCGC
Source organism: Ruegeria sp. B11 (assembly GCF_056539785.1). Lineage (NCBI taxonomy): Bacteria > Pseudomonadati > Pseudomonadota > Alphaproteobacteria > Rhodobacterales > Roseobacteraceae > Ruegeria > Ruegeria sp. B11. Next base: position 1,333,985 of record NZ_JBQFVO010000001.1, read on the forward strand.
CATGGTCACCGACTATGACAGCTGGCACCCTGATCACGGTGAAGTCGACGTGGCCGCGATCATCGCCACGCTGACCGGTAATGCGGAAAAAGGCCGGGCATTGGTCAAAGGTCTGCCCGCTATGCTGGGGACCGACCGTGCGCCCTGCCCGCATGGCTGCGACCGGGCGCTGGAGTATGCCATCCTGACCGCGCCTGAAAAGCGCGATCCGGAATTGTTGGCCAAGCTGGATGCTGTGGCTGGGCGGGTGTTATGAACTCAGTTCTGAGACAGGTTCTTTTGCACCTCGTCCCATAGGCCATGCGACCACAAATCGTTGTGGGTACCGTCGGGGATCACGTAAATCTGCGCGGTATCGGACATCTCGGCCAGAGCTTTTCCGTGATGCAGTGGAATAGTTTCATCCTCGGTGCCGTGAAAAATCAACGTCGGCACCGAGATCTGTTCGATAAGATCACGTGTGGCGAACTGATCCCTCATCAAGGCTGAGACCGGCAGGAAAGGATAGCGTTCCGCCGCGACATCAACGGTTGCAGTGAACGGGGCCTCAAGCACCAGAAGTTCTGCATCGGGACGCTCGGCTGCCACAGCGGCAGCAATGCCGGTGCCGAGGCTCTGACCGTGCAGCACCACAGCTTTGCCCTGACCCGCCAGCCTGTCATAGAGCTGAACTCCATCAGAGATCAGCGCCAGTTCCGAGGGCTCGCCTTCGCTGCCCGAAAAGCCGCGATAGCTGGGGGCAAGCAGCCCGTAGCCCGAGTTGAGGATTTCGCGCAGCCGTTCAGCACGGTCCCCCAGATTGCCGCTTTGGCCGTGGAAGAATAGGACGGTCGGTGCATCCGGGATTGCAGCGGGTGCAGCCCAGACCGTCAGGGCAGTACCATCAGCCATTGTCAGCGACAGCGCATCAACATCCGCCAACCCCACCGAAGCCGGATCCGGTAACGTACCTTCGGGTTTGTACAGCAGAGATTGCTGGTTGAAAAACATGTATCCGAGGACGCCCGCATACAAGATCGCCCCGGTCAACAGCAGTCCTACCAAGATGCTTTTGAGGCGCTCGACTCCGGATCTGGCGCGGCCGGTATCGGCCTCAGCGTGTTGGGTTTGAACCATGGCTCCCTCCTTTGGGTCGCATTGCGAGAGTGGGGTACATTGGAGGCGTTTCAAGATGCATAAGCCAAGCTTCATCCAATCTTAAACCTGTTGCGGCAATCCCAGATCGCATTGCACGCCTGAATTCCCTGCCCCATGTCCTCGGTGTTTAGGCGACCCCGGCTTCGCAAATCCGAACGCCAACCCGTTGGAGTCGGTGTTTCACCACGAGAATGCGCCCGCAAAGCCTTGACCAATACGTCGTGCCAAGGCTTGGTGTGGGAAACACTCTAATAGGATACTCCATGTCCATTGAAATCTGGCTGGCCTTTGTGGCCGCTTCGACCGCGCTGCTGCTGATCCCAGGCCCGACCGTGTTGCTGGTGCTTAGCTATGCGCTGTCGAAAGGACGCAGTGTGGCGGTTGCTTCGGCCACTGGGGTCGCATTGGGGGATTTGGTGGCGATGACCGCGTCGCTGCTGGGGCTGGGGGCGCTGGTGCTGGCCTCTGCCACACTGTTTACCGTGCTGAAATGGGTTGGGGCAGCCTATCTGGTCTGGCTGGGTGTCAAACTCTTGCGCAGCGCGCCGTCGGGCGGGCTGCAAGCAATTGAAACCGAACGTGACGTGACCGCCCGCAGTGTTTTTGGCCATGCCGCTGCAGTCACCGCGCTGAACCCGAAGTCCATTGCCTTCTTCATCGCTTTCGTACCGCAATTCTTGCGTCCAGCCGAACCTTTGGGTCCGCAATTCGCGATCCTGATCGCAACATTTGTGGGTCTCGCGGGGCTGAACGCGCTGGCCTATGCGCTGCTGGCGGACAAGCTGCGCCGTATGATCGGACGTGCGAATGTCATCACGACCATGACCCGGTTCGGAGGGTTGACCCTGATCGGAATGGGCATCGCCACAGCGGTTCTGCGCCGCCCGGCGTGATTTCAGTTTTCAGCGTTTTCCTTCATGAACCCCCGGATAAACCGGCGGATTTCGCGGGCGGCAGAGGTGTCCAGATCCCTGCACAGCTCGACGAATGCATCGCGCTCATCCTTGTCGAGGCGCAAAACCAACTGACTGTTTTTCTTGGTAGATTTCTTTCCATCTTTCTTGGTCACACGTCCAGTCCCCGTCCTGCCCTTGATTCTAAGTGCGATGCATTGTATATACATAGAATATAAAATGTAGATATCGCGCACATAACAGCAAAAGTGAGATTAAAGCAATGAACCTTCATGTCGCGCAAGCCATTCTTCTTCGGGATCAACGCAACTGGCGCAAGCCGCACCTAGCCTGGCTTCCGAACGCGCTGTATCGCTACTACGGCCTGCCTAACGACATGCGCGGCCGCAGCAAGTAGCCGCAGGGGCCAGAGTTCTCTTGCATGACCGCACCTTATGGGCGAAATACCCCGCGCGTGTTTGATGCCAAAGGGGTGGCCCATGTCCAGAAACAAAACGGTCAAGGATTACATTCGGACCATCGTCGATTTCCCGCATGAAGGGATCATGTTCCGCGATGTCACCACCCTGTTTGCCGACCCGCGCGGGTTCCGCATGGCAATCGACCAGATGTTGCACCCTTACGCCGGTGAGCGAATCGACAAGGTTGTAGGCCTTGAGGCGCGCGGCTTTATTCTGGGCGGTGCGATTGCCCACCAGCTGAGCGTTGGATTCGTGCCGATCCGCAAAAAGGGCAAACTGCCCGGCACCACGATCAGCCAGGACTACAAGCTGGAATATGGCGAGGCGATCGTCGAAATTCACGATGACGCCATCCAGCCGGGTGAGAAGATCCTGGTCGTTGATGATCTTCTGGCTACCGGAGGCACCGCCGCCGCGGGGATCAAGCTGATCGAACGGCTGGGCGGCGAGATCATCTCATGCGCGTTCATCATCGATCTGCCCGAATTGGGTGGTCGCAAAGCGCTGGAAGATTTGGGCATGGACGTGCACGTTCTTTGCGAGTTCGAAGGGCTCTGATCTCCACAAACTTCACAAACTCGTGACTGGAAATCGCGTGCGCCGCAGGCTTAGCGCGATTGGGGTCACATTCAAGAAACAGTTGCCTCTGGATTCTGTGATCTTGTCGCGACCTGACTGCGTACCCCGAATGATGCCACCTAGGGCATTCTCAACAAGGGAAATCATGTCATGTTGCGCAAATTCGCTGTTGCTGGAGTTGCCAGTCTTCTGTTGACCACCTCTGCTTTGGCAGATGGGCACGCCAAGGATATCGTCGATACTGCGGTGGGCGCGGGCAGTTTTGAAACGCTCGTCGCTGCCGTTCAGGCCGCCGAACTGGTTGAAACGCTGAAAGGCGAAGGGCCGTTCACCGTTTTCGCCCCAACGGATGAGGCTTTTGCAGCGCTGCCCGAGGGCACGGTCGAAAATCTGCTGAAGCCCGAAAACAAGGACCAGTTGGTCGCAGTGCTGACCTATCACGTTGTCCCGGGCAAAGTGATGTCGGGTGATCTGTCCGATGACATGACCGCCGCCACCGTGCAGGGCGGAGATATCACCATCGATCTCGACAATGGCGTCATGGTGAATGATGCCAACGTTGTGCAAGCCGATATCGAAGCCGAGAACGGCGTGATCCATGTGATCGACAAGGTCATTCTGCCCGCTTCGTAAAGAACCGCAGCGCCCCGGTATACGTCCGGGGCGCGTCTATTAGGCCAGAACCGCCCCGGGGTTCATAATCCCTTGAGGATCAAGCGCTGCTTTGATCGCCCTCATGGCCTGCATCTTGACCGGATCGCCATAGCGTTCCAGATCATCTGTCTTGAGCCGACCGACACCGTGTTCGGCACTGACCGATCCACCAAATTCATGAACCAGATCATGTACCGCGCGTTTGACCGCGCCCCGCTGCGCAACAAACTCTGACTTGTCCTGCCCGGCGGGTGGAAACACGTTATAATGCAGATTACCGTCGCCCAGATGTCCAAAGCAGTTCACGCGAAACGGCCCCTGCCCGGCCACCACATCCGCGCCGCGCCGAATGAACTCTGGAATGCGGGAAATCGGGACCGAGATATCATGGCTGGAAACTGATCCGATCAGCCGGTTGGCCTCGGGGATGCGCTCGCGCACGGCCCAGAGTTCGGACCGCTGTGCTTCGCTCTGCGCGATAACCGCATCGCGGACCAGATCGCGCTCATCAGCGGCGACATAAATCGCCTCAAGCATGTCCGAAGGGTCTTGGCCGACAGACAGGCCCAGCTCGATCAACACACTCCATTCAGGTGTTGCCGCAAAGGGTTGCCGCACGTCGGGCAAAACCTCGGTCAGGAATTCGAGGCCCTGCCCATGGATCAACTCAAACGTACTGACCGCTTCCCCCACTTGATCCCGCGCCACTGACAACAGATCAATGGCAGCCTCGGGTGAGGAGACCTGAAACATTGCGGTTCCAACGCCCTTGGGTCGCGGGAACAGCTTCAACGCCGCCGCCGTAATGATGCCAAGTGTCCCTTCGGACCCGATCATCAGGTTACGCAGGTCATAACCGGTGTTGTCCTTACGCAACCGGCTAAGCCCGTGCCATATCTCACCACTGGGCAATACCACTTCAAGCCCCAGGCACAGATCGCGTGCATTGCCATAGCGCAGCACATTCACGCCACCCGCATTAGTGGCCAGATTGCCGCCAATCCGGCAAGAACCCTGCGCAGCCAGCGACAGGGGAAATAGACGGTCCGCGTCTTCAGCGGCAGTCTGGACGTCGGCCAGAATGGCACCGGCCTCGGCCACAAGTATGTTCTCGGTGGGGTAAGTCGCCCGTATCGCCGTCATCCGTTCCAGGGAAACGATCAAAGGGACAGGACCATCCGGAACAACCTGCCCTCCTACCAGACCGGTGCCGCCGCCATAAGGGACAACAGGCACCCGAGCGTCTGCGGCCAATTGCACCAGAGCCGACACATCTTCCACGGTGCGCGGCAAGGCAAGCAAACCGGGCTGCCCGACAAACCGCTGACGCGGCTCTTCAAGGTAACGATCTGCAATCGGGCGCAAAACGTCAGCACCCAATCGGGCTCTGATTGCTTCGGCAAGGCGGCTGTCTGCAGGGTTCAGTTTCATGGCTCTTCCCTGCCAAAGGCCACGGGCCGCGACAAGCCCTATTCCAGCTCTATCAGGTACTGAGGCTCCAGCACCACAACCGTCGGCCTGTCGGGCAACGTGCGCAACGAGACGACAATCTCGGACACCCCATCCCGTTCAACCGGGAATTCATCCCGAATATCCACCAAAAACCGCTCAAGCGAAAAGTCCGAGAACCAATGCATCGGGATAATGACCGAGCTTTTGAGGCGTTTCAGAACCTGAACCATCTCGGGCAAGGGCATCGTGGTGCCTCCGTCCACCGCCGCCATGACCACATCCAGCCGACCCAGTGCAGCGAATTGTTCATCCGACGGAATGTGATGCAGATGCCCCAGATGGCCGATGCACAACCCTTCGACCTCGAACACAAAGATCGAGTTTCCGCGATCTTCAATACCGCCATAGGCCGAACGGATATCGGTCGACACATTGCGAATCAGCATCTCACCCAGATCAAGATGGTGCTCGATGCCTTCGCCGAACTCTCCCCAACCCGGCAAGACATACGGGATGGCCGGATCGGGATGGGCAGTCCAGTGGGTGCTGTGCGCATGGTTCATTGTGACCACGTCAGGAATTAGCGCAGCGCCGCCGATAAAACCGGTGAAATCGGTCACCGCGTTCAGCCCGCCCTGTGTCTGGATCAGAAACGATGCATGCGCGACATAGCTGATACGAACCGAAAACTCGGGCACGGGATCCTGCCACGCCGCTTTGTGAAGATATTCAATCCCCGGTGCCGCATCTGCGATGGCGATGCAGTGACTAGGCCGCCGCTCCTGCGCCACAGCCCCGCCTGCAATCATCATCAGTCCCGCAACAAACCGCCACATAGGGCAAGTGTAGCGCAATGGGCCAACAAGTCATGCCCTTGTTGATCTGGCCACGGATATCTCCAGGACAGGAGGCTTGCCATGCCTGGCGGCAGTGCCCTCTAGCCTGCCTCAGTCTTGCCCCGACGATCGGACCTTAAGCTGGCATACAGAACATGTGTTCGCCAGCGCCCATTGATCTGCAGATAAGACTGCGCCACGCCTTCGTATTTGAAGCCTGAGCTTTCCAGCAGACCGCGAGAGGCCTTGTTCTCAGGCAAACACGCGGCCTCGATCCGGCTTAAATCCAGACGGGTGAAGGCGTGATGAACAACGGCGCCAATTGCTTCGCGCATGAACCCCTGACGCGCAAAGGCCTGCCCGGTCCAATAGCCTAAGGTGCCAGCCTGCGCCGGACCACGGCGAACATTGTCCAACGTGATCGCCCCCAGCAGAATATTGTCTGTGCGACGAAACAGGAACAGAGGTATCGCCGTACCACCCGCGACTGAGCGCTGGGCCCAATAGACCCGGTTGGTAAACGACTTTCGGCTCAGATGGTCCTTGGCCCAAACCGGCTCCCACGGCACCAGATAGTCCTTTGAAGCACGCCGCAAGGCGGTCCAGTCGTTGAAGTCGGAATGCATGGGCGGGCGCAGCGTCAAGCGCTCGGTTTCGAGTTTCAGCTTGCGTCTGCCTAACAGCATCACGCCGCACGCCTCTCCTGCAGATCCACCAGCGTCGGTGCGCCCGAGACCGGCCCATACAGCGCCAGCGCTGCAGGGGCTTTGACTGCCATGTCTTCGGCAAAGGCACGCACGTCCTCAGTGCTGACCGCATCGATCTTGGCCACGGTGTCCTCAAGCGAGGGCACACGTCCCCAGATCTGCACCAGCCGCGCCAGACGTTCGGCCCGGTTCGACGGGCTTTCCAGCCCCATCAGCATCCCGGCCTTCATCTGGGCCCGCGCGCGGGCAACCTCTTCTGCGCTCATGTCTTCGGCAGCGCGCTTCATCTCGTCGATGGTAATCGTCGCCAATTCGCCCACCTGATCGGCCGAGGTGCCTGCGTAAATCGTTGTCGTACCGGTATCCGCATAAGCACCGGTCTGAGCAAAGATCGTATAACAAAGCCCGCGAGTTTCGCGCACTTCCTGAAACAGGCGCGAGGACATGCCTCCACCCAGAGCGGTCGAGTAAATCTGGGCCGTATAGATCGCATCATCGCGATAGCCCGGACTTTCCAGCGCCAGCGCGAAATGCGCCTGCTCCAGTTCTTTCTCCTGCCGCGCCTCACCACCAGTGAACCGCGCAGCGTCGGGGATCAGACCCTTGCGCGGCTGCAGGTGGCCGAACATCTCTTCGGCCAGTTTCATCAGCGCATCGTGGTCCACAGCTCCAGCTGCAGACAGGATCATCTGTTCCGGCCCGTAGTGTTCGGCCACGAAACCAGACAAGTCCTCGCGGGAAAACGCACTGACGCGCTCGGTCGGCCCCAGAATGGTCCGGCCCAGAGGCTGGTCGTGATAGCTCTGCTCTTGAAGCCAATCAAAGATCACATCGTCGGGCGTATCATAAGCCTGACCGATCTCTTGCAGGATCACGCCACGCTCGACCTCAATCTCGCGCGGATCAAAAACCGGGTTCAGAACGATGTCGCCGATCACGTCCATCGCCAGCGCCACGTCGTCCTTCAGAACGCGCGCATAATAGGCCGTCACCTCGCGTGAGGTATAGGCGTTGATATAGCCGCCCACATCCTCGATCGCCTCGGCGATTTGCAGCGCGGAACGACGCTCGGTTCCCTTGAACGCCATATGCTCAAGAAAATGGGCGATGCCATTCTGCTCGATCCGTTCATGCCGCCCACCGGCGGTTACCCAGATGCCGATGGCCGCAGATTGCAGCCCCGGCATATGTTCACTGACGATACGAAAACCGTTCTTCAGTTGGTCCTGTCTGACTGTCACTCAGCGATATGCCTTCTGATATGATCCTCAAGGGTGCCCAGATCGTTGGCAATCCGTGTCACCCGTTCCGGACGTTCATACAGATCAGACATGCGGGATGGAAGAGGCGGATGTTCGCCGCTTGCCTTCTCGACCGCCGCCGGGAATTTCGCGGGGTGCGCGGTGGCCAGAGTGATCATCGGAACGTCTGCGGAGCGATGTTCTTCGGCGACCTTGATCCCAACGGCGGTGTGCGGGCAGACCAGTTCCGCACTGTGAGCCAGCGTGTGTTTGATCGTCTCAAGCGTCTCATCCTCGGACACGCGATCCGAGTCGAAGTTTTCGCGCAGCGCTTCCATCGCGCCCTGGCTGACGTTGAAGCCACCGTTCTTCAGTTCATCCATCAACTGAGCAACGGCACCACCATCCTCGCCATAGGCATAATACAGCGCGCGTTCAAAGTTCGAGCTGACCTGAATATCCATCGACGGGCTGATCGAGGGGATCGTATCGCCCTTGAAATAGCCTTCACCCGAGAGACAGCGATGCAGAATGTCGTTCTGGTTGGTCGCCACGACAAGACGATCGATGGGCAGGCCCATACGCTTGGCCAAGTAGCCTGCAAAGATATCGCCGAAATTGCCGGTCGGCACGGTAAAGCTGACCTTGCGATGCGGCGCGCCGAGGCTGACGGCGGCGGAGAAATAGTAAACGATCTGTGCCAACACGCGGGCGAAGTTGATCGAATTGACGCCTGCAAGTTTCACACCGTCGCGGAAATCAAAGTCGTTGAACATGTCTTTGAGCGCTGCCTGACAGTCATCGAAATCGCCGTCTACCGCCAAAGCGTGCACATTACTGTCTGCAGGCGTAGTCATCTGACGGCGCTGCACTTCTGAAACACGGCCATGTGGGAACAGGATGAACACATCCACCGCATCCAGCCCACGGAACGCTTCGATGGCGGCTGAACCGGTGTCACCGCTCGTCGCGCCGACAATGGTAACGCGATCTTCCCGCCGTTTGAGCGCGACCTGGAACAGCTGGCCGATTAGCTGCATGGCAAAATCTTTGAAGGCCAGCGTGGGTCCGTGAAACAGCTCCAGCAGAAAATGGTTCTCGTTCAGCTGCTTCAACGGCGCGCGGGCGTCATGGCCGAAGCCCTCATAAGCGCGCGCTATGATATCTTTGAACTCATCATCGGAGAACGAGCCACTCACATAGGGCCACATCACGCGGAATGCGATTTCTTCGTAGGACAAGCCAGCCAACGCAGCAATTTCGTCCTGCGACATCACCGGAATTTCAGCGGGCAAGTACAGACCACCATCACGGGCCAGTCCGGTCAGCATCGCCTCTTCAAAGGTCAGTTCGGGCGCCTGCCCGCGGGTCGAGATGTATTTCATGTCGCGTCACTTTCGGAATTGGCACGGCTGCGCCACAGGAAGTATCCGGTCATTGCGGCCCAGACCAGAGCAAGACCAAACCAGATGATTGCATATTGCAAATGATCGTTGGGGATGCCCGCCGTATCCACCGGCATTGGCGTTACATTCGGATCGGTTTCCGAGCGGGCAATCAGCAACACCGGCTCAGCCCCCAGCGCGGCGGCCAGACTGGGCACATCACGGGCGAACCAGATGTTGCCGTCAATATCTGCGTCAGGCGTGTAGCCATCAACTTCATCGGGCCAGTGCAGGTTGCCGGTGATTTCCATCGGGCCAGTCAGGCGAACAGCCTGCTTGGCTGTGGTCGGCACAAAGCCGCGATCCACCAGAATAGTCCGGTCGTCGGTGGTAAAGGACTGGATGATCCGATACCCCGGCCCCACCTGCTTGACCGAAACCAAAACGTGGATCTCGCCCGGTTCGATCTCGCCTGTGACCGTCACCGGCAGGTATTTGTCCGCATCTTCGGACACCTGCACTGGCAAGGCGACAGGATCGGCAGCGATGCGGCTTTCGATCTCGGCCAGCACCTCCTGTTTCCAGGTCAGCCGCTGCAGTTGCCAAATGCCCAGCGACAGCAGCAGGCCCAGACCGGCAAAGCCGAAGATCAGCAGAAACAGAATGCGACGCATATTGGGATCAGACCTTGTTGCGGGAACCGGCGCCTTGTTAAGGGGCACGTGAACCGAAGTGCAACCATGTAATTGTATGGGGCGCAATCTTGCGCCCCTGATTGAGAAAAAGCCGCCCCGTGGGGCGGCTTTTGCAATTGGATCACCTGCGTGGCGTTACATCAGCGGGGCCTGACCCCAAATGTAGACGGCGAAAAACAGGAACAGCCAGACGACGTCAACGAAGTGCCAGTACCAAGCGGCAGCCTCGAAACCGACGTGTTTCTCGGGCGTAAAGTCCCCCTTCAGGGCGCGGATCAGACAGACCGACAGGAAGATGGTGCCGATAATCACATGCGCGCCGTGGAAACCGGTTGCCATGAAGAAGTTCGAATAGAACTGATCGCCACCGAACTCCCAACCCTCATGGGCCAATAACTCATAGTATTCAAACGCCTGAAGCGCAGTAAAGGCGATGCCCAGAACGATACCAATGGCCAGACCATTGATCAGCGCCTTGCGGTCATTGTCATGAACAAGCGCGTGGTGGGCCCAAGTAATCGCACAACCTGACAGCAACAGGACCAAAGTGTTGATCAGTGGCAGGTGGAACGGATCAACGGCGTGGATATCCGGCTGGATGTATTCAGTACCGGCATAGTCGTACATCGGATACATGCGATGTTTGAAGAACGACCAGAACCAGGCGAAGAAGAACATCACCTCGGACATCACGAACAGGATAAAGCCATAGCGCAGGCCGATACGCACGACCGGCGTATGATCGCCCTGACGGCTTTCAACCACGACTTCGGACCACCATGCAAACATGGTATAAAGAACCCCGACCAGCCCCATCCAGAAGATCCACGGGGTGATCCCGTGCATCCAAAGAACGGCCCCGAACAGCATCACAAATCCGCTTACCGCGCCGATCAGTGGCCAGATTGACGGGTTCAGAATGTGGTAATCATGGTCTTTTGCGTGTGCCATCAGCGTCCCTCACCTACAGGCGTTAGTTCTTGTTTGTTTCAGCCTGCACATCAAGGGCGGCATAGCCCTCGGGCAGATCAATCTCATAGAATGTATACGACAGCGTGATCGTATGCACATATTTTGCTTCGGGATCTTCGATCAGTTCGGGATCGACGAAGAACGTAACGGGCATCTCGACTCGCTCACCCGGCTCCAACACCTGTTCATCGAAGCAGAAACAGGCGATTTTCTGAAAATACCCCCCGGCGGAATAGGGCGCCACGTTGTAGGACGCCTGCCCTGCGACGGGCTTGTCGGTTGGATTGTACGCTTCGTAGAACGCCAGACCTGTCTCACCGATACGTATTTTCATCTCGCGTTCGGCGGGCTTGAATTCCCACGGCATACCCTTGGCCTTGGAGGCATCAAATCGGACCGTCACAACTTGGTCGAGAATGTCATCAGGGGCTTTCTCGGCAACCCCCGTGGTCCCTCCATACCCCGTGACCCGGCAGAACCAATTATAAAACGGCACCGCTGCCCATGCCAAACCGCCCATAAGGACGACGACGCCGACCAGTTGCGCGACCGTTTTCTGTGGCCCCGTCAACTTCATCAGTTCTGCACCTGCTGCGTCGCCAGACTAAAATCTGTGTTCGAGACCTTGACGACTGTCAGGCCGAAGATGATCACGATGAACGCGGCCAGTGTCAGGCCGACGCCCAGATTGCGGCTGAACCGTCTTTGGTGAAGTTCGTGAGTTTTGCGCAGGCTCATGACCAGCCTCCTAATCCGTAAGGTTTCAACAGGGCCTCGACGAGAATCGCGCCGAAATGCAGAAACAGGTACAGCAGCGACAGTTTGAAGAAACTGCGTTCGACCTTGAAGTTGTCGGCCTCCGAATCGTCTTCGTTTCGACGAGAAATCTGCCAGGCCCCCCGCAGAAACAAGCCATTCAGAACCAGCGCAACAACTAGATAAATCGGGCCTCCGATATCCGAGAACGCAGTCCCCACCGCCAGCAACGCCAGCAACGCGGTATAAACCAGAATATGCCAGCGCGTCGCGCGTCGACCATGGGTGACGGTCAACATCGGCACCCCGGCATCGTCATAGTCCGAGCGCATGAACAAGGCCAACGCCCAGAAATGCGGAGGTGTCCACATGAATGTCAGGGCAAACATCAACCACGGTTCGAGCGTCATCGAGCCAGTGGCCGCGACCCATCCGATGACCGGCGGGAACGCCCCCGCGGCACCACCAATGACGATGTTCTGAGGCGTCGAGCGTTTCAGCCACATCGTGTAGACGACAACATAGAAGAAAATAGTGAAGGCCAGAAACGCCCCTGCAAACCAGTTGGTTGCCAAACCCAGCATAATCACGGACAGGCCAGACAGAGCCAGACCCAGCGCCAATGCCTCGCCTTCTTCAACTTTGCCAGAGGGGATTGGACGGCCTTTGGTGCGCTTCATCACGCGGTCGATATCCGCGTCCCACCACATGTTCAGCGCGCCGGATGCACCGCCACCAATAGCGATGAACAGGATGGCGCAGAAGCCAACAAACGGATGTATCGGAACAGGAGCCGCAAGTAGTCCGACCAAAGCCGTGAATACGACCAGCGACATCACGCGCGGCTTCAGCAGGGCGAAATAATCACCAAAGCTGGCCTCGTCCGCGCCGGTCTGCGCAGAGACGGTGCTGGCATTGAAGCTTGCGTCGCTCATATCCGGTCCTTTTCGGGGCAAAAGCTGCGCGATTTCCGCGCAGCCCGCATGTGTTTACCTAGGCCGCAAAGGGCTTAGTTCGAGGCCACTTGGTAGGAAGCAGGCTGACCTGCATATTCTTCAAGCGCGCCCTGCAGCCACTGTTCATATGCCTCTTCGCTGACCACTTTGACAGTGATTGGCATATAGGCATGGTCTTTACCGCACAGCTCAGAGCACTGTCCGAAATAGACGCCTTCCTTGTCTGCTTCGAACCACAGTTCGGCCAGACGACCAGGAACGCCGTCCTGCTTCACGCCGAACGAAGGAATGGTCCAGGAATGGATCACGTCCGATGCGGTAACCTGCATCACGACAATCTTGCCAACCGGAACAACGACGGCGGTATCGGTGGCGAGAAGCCATTCGTCTTCGCCATAGCCTGCATCGGCCAGCTTCGCCCGCATCGCATCGTCCAGAACAAACGGTGTTACGTCGGCATCAGCCGGGCGCGCGCCCTCGTCGAGGGTGGCCGGGTGGCCCAGGAGATAGCTGTCGAAGGCAAAGTCATGATCGACATATTCGTAGGTCCAGTACCACTGGTTCCCCACGACTTTGATGGTGATGTCGCCTTCGGGAATCTCTTGTTGCTTGAAAAGAACCGGCAGCGAGAAAGCCCCGATGAAGACCAGAATCAGGATCGGGCCCAAAGTCCAGGCAATCTCAACCGGAGTGTAATGCGAGAACCGAGCCGGGTTCGGGTTTACGCGCTGGTTGTAGCGTACGATGCAGTAAACCAGCAGACCCGCAACAAACACACAGATCGCGGTGATGATCACCAGAATCATGTTGTCCAGCGACTGAATCCCTTCGGCAAGGCTGGTGGCAGCAGGCTGGAACCCCATGCCGCCGTCAACCGGCTTGCCAATAATCTCAAGCTCCTGAGCCATGGCGGGAAGGCTGGAGAGGGCCGTAGCAAGCCCGGAAAGCATCAAAGCATTCTTCATTTTCTGTCCTGATCGTTTGATCTTTGCGTCTCTCGCGAAAAGGTGTGAATCGGTCGCACCTCTCCCGTTGTCTTTGGCCGCGTTAAAAACCATATTCCGTCGGGTAGATAAAGCAAAATGCTTGCGTCAAACAGACGCTATTTTTGATCTGGATCAAACCCGAAAGGTCACAACTGATGACTCAGGCCCCGTTTCGCCCGTTTGAAAGCGTTCTTCCCAAGGATGAAGCGCTTGCTGTACTGAAGGCTGCAACTGATGGCGCCGAGGATGGGGAACTGTTCGTAGAACGGCGCAAATCCGAATCTTTGGTGTTTGATGACGGCCGATTGCGCACGGCCTCTTACGACGCTTCCGAGGGATTCGGTCTTCGCGCGGTGCAGGGTGAAGTGGCTGGATACGCGCATTCAACGGATGTTTCGATTCCCTCTCTGAAGCGTGCAGCCGAAACCGCGCGGTTGGCGGTCGGCGATGGTGGTGGGACGCTGGCCGGGCCACCACGTGCCACCAATACCAGGTTATATACCGATGAAGACCCGATCGAATCCGCCGCCTTCCCGGTCAAAATCGAGACACTGCGCGAGATAGACGCTTTTACCCGTGGTCTGGATTCCCGGGTTGTGCAAGTCAGCGCCACGATTGCCGCTGCAGTGCAGGAGGTCGAGATTCTTCGCCCCGATGGTGTGCAGGTGCGCGATATACGCCCGATGACCCGCCTGAACATCTCGGTTATAGTAGAACAGAACGGCAGACGCGAAAGCGGTTCTGCCGGAGGTGGCGGTCGCGTGGGGCTGGATGGCTTGATCGATCCCTCAGACTGGCAAGATAAGGCGCGTGAGGCTCTGCGGATCGCTATGGTCAATCTGGATGCCGTCCCTGCCCCTGCCGGCGTAATGGAAGTCGCGTTGGGCCCCGGTTGGCCCGGTATTCTGTTGCACGAGGCCATCGGCCACGGGCTTGAAGGTGATTTCAACCGCAAGGGCAGTTCCGCTTTTGCCGGGCTGATGGGGCAGCAGATCGCTTCGAAAGGTGTAACAGTCGTGGATGATGGGACGATTGCAGACCGACGCGGTTCGATATCAGTGGATGACGAGGGTACACCCAGTTCGCGTACAGTTCTGATCGAGGATGGAATCCTCACCGGATATATGCAGGACCGCCAGAACGCACGCCTGATGGGCGTTGCTCCAACCGGGAACGGCCGGCGTCAAAGCTATGCCCATAAACCGATGCCGCGCATGACCAATACGATCATGTTGGGTGGCGATGCCGATCCGGCCTCGTTGGTGGCAGATATCAAAGACGGCATCTGGGCTGTGGGCTTCGGCGGTGGCCAGGTCGACATCACCAACGGCAAGTTCGTGTTCTCCTGCACCGAGGCATATCGTGTCGAGAACGGCAAGATCGGCGCTCCGGTCAAAGGCGCGACGCTGATTGGCGACGGCCCCTCGGCGCTAAAACGCATTCGGGGACTGGGCAATGACATGGCGCTGGATCCCGGCATGGGCACATGTGGCAAGGATGGGCAATGGGTGCCGGTCGGTGTCGGCCAACCTACCGTTTTGATGGATGGGCTGACTGTGGGCGGCTCTGCCACCTGAGTCGGCTCAAAAGAAGAATCAAGGCGCGAAGGGTTAACACACTACCCTTCGCGTCAAATCAAAAACTCAACCATGGACTATGTGTGCCAAGAAAATTCGCACGAATTTTCTCTTTTTCTTTCAATGAGATAATCATCTCTCCGAGGGATGGATTCGAAAAATACCGATCTAATTTTCTAAGATTCACAGGCTGTTAACCCGCTGCACCGTAAACCAGTTTTGCAATCAGGCGGAGCATCGGATGACCGAAGAGCAGCTTTCTTCCAATCACCCCCCACTCCCACCCACCACGGAAGAGGACCGGTTTTCCTGGCTCCGTCTGTTGCGCTCACGCAAAGTAGGGCCGGCAACATTCCGGCGCTTATTGCGCGAACATGGCTCGGCGCAGAACGCGCTGGCCGCGTTGCCGGAAATGGCGCGCGCTGCCGGGATCGAGGATTATGAAATCTGCCCGCCCGGCGTAATTGAGGCGGAGCTCAAGGCCGCAAAGGTCGCCAAAGCGCGGCTTTTGTGCCTTGGGGCCGCCGATTACCCTTACGCGTTATGTGACCTTTCGGATGCGCCCCCGATGCTTTGGGCAATCGGCGATCCGTCGATCTTGAAACGCCGGGCAATTGCCATGGTCGGGGCACGGAACTGTTCTTCGCTGGGCGCGCGCATGGCGCGGGCGTTGGCGACGGATCTGGGTAAGCAAGACTATGTCGTGGTCTCGGGGCTTGCCCGCGGCATTGACACCTCGGCGCACCTCGCCACGTTGGCGACCGGTACTGTGGCAGTGTTAGCAGGTGGGGTAGATGTGATTTATCCGGCCGAAAATGCCGATCTTGCGCGAGATATCGCAGAAACCGGTCTTCGCCTGTCTGAACAACCGTTGGGCACAACACCTCAGGCACGACATTTTCCGCGCCGCAATCGCATTATCTCGGGTCTGGCGCAGGCAGTGGTCGTTGTCGAGGCCGCGGCGAAATCCGGCAGCTTGATCACCGCGCGGGACGCCCTGGACCAAGGGCGCGAGGTTCTGGCCGTGCCCGGCCATCCCTTTGACGCCCGCGCGGCAGGATGCAATCTGCTGATCCGAGACGGGGCTATACTCGTCCGCAATGCAGAAGACGTGATTGATGCTTTGCCCAAGCAACAGCTACAATCCTCCGCCCAACAAATCCTACCCCTTGGACCCGAGGCAGACACAGCCGAAATCACGCCCCAAGCCTTGCACGAGGCGATTCTGACTCGACTTGGCCCATCTCCGATCGCGGAAGACCAGTTGATCCGGGACATCGCTGCATCTGCGGGCGAAGTCGGCCCTGTGTTGGTCGATCTGGAGCTTGAGGGCAAGATTCAGCGGCAACCAGGCGGCCTGCTGTCACTTTGCGCCTAAGTTACCGAATGGATTCGACACCTGATTCCGCGAGCGGTGCGGCCAGAACCGGCTTGAATTCAGAGTATTTTTAGTAGTGAAAACGAACGCATTGACAATTCGATCTTGCCCCACACATTTTGCACGGTCATACAAAGCGCAAAATCCGTCGAGCGAGGATTCCTCTTAAATGCCCGTAGTTGTTGTAGAATCTCCGGCCAAAGCAAAAACGATCAATAAATATCTTGGCCCCGACTACACCGTTTTGGCCTCATATGGCCATGTGCGGGACCTGCCGCCGAAGGATGGGTCGGTCGATCCCGAGCATGAATTTTCAATGAAATGGGAGGTCGGCAATGACAGCCGTAAGCATGTCAAGGCGATCGCCGACGCTCTGAAAGAAGACAACGCACTGATCCTCGCGACCGACCCTGATCGAGAAGGCGAGGCAATCAGCTGGCACCTCCAAGAAGCGCTGACCAAGCGGCGTTCGATCAAGAAGGACACGCCAGTCAGCCGCGTGACGTTCAACGCGATCACCAAGGACGCCGTGACCGAGGCGATGCAGAACCCGCGTGAGGTCGATATGCCGCTGGTCGAGGCCTATCTGGCCCGCCGCGCGCTGGACTATCTGGTAGGGTTCAACCTGTCGCCCGTTCTGTGGCGCAAACTGCCGGGTGCCCGTTCAGCGGGGCGCGTGCAATCGGTCTGCCTGCGCCTCATCGTCGAACGCGAGATGGAGATCGAAGCCTTCAAGCCGGTCGAATACTGGTCGGTCAAAGCTGTGTTCGAGACGCCTAGGGGACAAACCTACGAGGCGCGTCTAGTCACCCTGGCAGGCAAGAAACTGGACAAGCACGATCTAGCGAATGCAACGCAAGCCGAACTGGCGGTTCAGGCGATCACCAGCCGTGATCTGAGCGTGACATCGGTCGAGGCCAAGCCTGCCGCGCGCAACCCCTCTGCCCCGTTCATGACGTCGACCTTGCAGCAAGAAGCCAGCCGCAAGTTCGGCATGGGTGCACGCCATGCGATGCAGGTGGCCCAGCGGCTGTATGAGGCCGGATACATTACCTACATGCGAACCGACGGTATCGACATGGCCCCCGAGGCCGTGGCGGCAGCGCGCGATGCAATCGCCGACCGTTATGGTGCGGAATACGTGCCAGACAGCCCGCGCATGTACAAAAACAAGGCCAAGAACGCTCAGGAAGCACACGAGTGTATTCGCCCGACAGATATGTCGCGCGATGCCAAGGCGCTGAAGGTGACCGATGAGGATCAGCGCAAGCTTTATGATCTGATCTGGAAACGCACCATTGCCTGCCAGATGGCTGCCGCACGGCTTGAACGCACGACTGTCGAGATTACCAGCGCGGACGGTCAGGTTGGCCTGCGCGCCACCGGTCAGGTGGTGCTGTTCGATGGCTTCATGCGCGTTTACGAAGAAGGCCGCGATGACGTGGTCGACGATGACGACAAGCGCTTGCCACAGATCATGCAGGGCGATCCCGCACGTTTTGCCAAGACCTCGCTGCGTGATCAGTTTGCCAAGGCCACCGCCGACTCGGAAAAGGCCGCCATTCTGGCCGAGAACGAATCCGTTCTGGCGCTGCAGCATCACACCCAACCGCCGCCGCGCTATACAGAGGCGACGCTGGTCAAACGGATGGAAGAGCTGGGGATCGGGCGTCCGTCGACCTATGCCTCGATTGTCACCACGATTCAGGATCGTGAATATGTACGTAAAGACAAGAATCGGCTGATCCCCGAAGAAAAGGGCCGGATCGTCACCATCTTCCTGCTGAATTTCTTTCGCCAGTATGTGGGCTACGAGTTCACCGCCAATCTGGAAGAAGAGCTTGACGACGTCAGCGCAGGTGAACGCGACTATAAGGATCTGCTGGGAAAGTTCTGGCGCGATTTCTCTGCCGCGATTGGTGAGACATCGGAGCTGCGTATCTCGGAAGTGCTGGACAAGCTGGACGAAGCGCTGGCACCGCAGCTGTATCCGCCGCGTGAAGATGGCTCGGACCCGCGCATTTGCCCGAAATGCGGTGTTGGCCAGTTACATCTGAAAACTTCGCGCACCGGCGGGTTTGTCGGTTGTGGCAACTATCCTGAGTGCACTTATACCCGTCCGATCGCTGGTGAGGGCGCGGAAGGTGACGAGCGTTTGCTGGGCGAAGATGCGGGCGATGAGATCTGGCTGAAATCCGGTCGCTTTGGGCCATATGTCCAGCGTGGAGAGCCCACGCCTGAGAACAAGAAGCCTCCTCGTGCGTCCCTGCCCCGTGGCTGGAGCAAAGACGACATGGATCTGGAGAAAGCTCTGACGCTTCTGTCCTTGCCCCGTCAGATCGGCGAGCACCCCGAAGGTGGCATGATCAGTTCGAACTTTGGTCGCTTTGGACCTTATCTAATGCATCAGTTGGCCGACGAGGCAAAGCCTGTCTACGCCAACCTCAAAGACCCGAACGATGTGTTTGAGATCGGCATGAACCGCGCCGTCGAACTGTTGGCCGAAAAACGCGCCAATCCAGGTCGCGGACGTCGGGCGGCCGCGAAGCCGCTGAAAGAGCTGGGCGACCATCCCGATGGCGGCGCGATGCAGGTACTGGACGGGCGCTATGGACCGTATGTGAAATGGGAAAAGGTCAACGCGACGATCCCCAAAGACATCAAACCCGAGGATGTGACCCAGGTAATGGCCATCGAACTGGTCAATGAACGCGCGGCCAAGAAAGGCACAAAGAAAAAGGCAGCCCCCAAGAAGAAAGCTGCTGCCAAGAAGACCACCAAGAAAGCAAGTTAGGTAGAAATACCACCTGCCCCTTGGATTCGTTGACTTCCCCGTGACGTGGCGGCACAAATCGGCCCAACACCATGTCATTGGGGGAGTTTTCCATGAAGAAAATCTATGACAATGCCTATGAGGCGCTCGATGGGGTGATATCGGACGGCATGCTGATCGCTGCGGGCGGCTTTGGGCTGTGCGGTATCCCGGAAATGCTGCTTGAAGCGATCAAGGCCTCAGGCGCGAAGGACCTGACGTTTGCCTCAAACAACGCAGGTGTGGATGATTTTGGCATCGGCATCCTGCTGCAAACCAAGCAGGTCAAAAAGATGATCAGCTCTTACGTTGGGGAAAACGCCGAATTCATGCGCCAGTATCTCAGTGGAGAACTGGAGCTGGAATTCAATCCACAAGGCACACTGGCCGAGCGGATGCGGGCCGGTGGCGCTGGCATCCCCGGGTTTTACACCAAGACGGGCGTGGGAACGGTGATCGCTGAAGGCAAAGAGCACAAGGACTTCAACGGCGAGACCTATATCATGGAGGAAGGCATCTTCGCCGACCTCGCGATCGTAAAGGCGTGGAAAGCCGATGACACCGGGAACCTCGTGTTCCGCAAGACCGCCCGCAACTTTAACGTGCCCGCAGCGACTTGCGGCAAGATTTGTGTGGCTGAGGTTGAAGAAATCGTCCCGCGCGGCTCGCTGGACCCGGATGGCATCCACCTGCCCGGCATCTATGTGCATCGCATTATCCAAGGCAGCCACGAAAAGCGCATCGAACAGCGCACCACCCGCAAGAAGGAGGACGCATAATGCCCTGGGATCGCAATCAGATGGCCGCACGTGCGGCAGAAGAGCTGGAAGACGGCATGTATGTGAACCTCGGCATCGGTATTCCGACGCTGGTGGCGAACTATGTAGGGGACAAGGACATCACCCTACAGTCCGAAAACGGTATGCTGGGCATGGGGCCTTTCCCGTTTGAGGGCGAGGAAGACGCTGACCTGATCAACGCAGGCAAGCAGACGATTACCGAACTGTCCCGCACCTCTTACTTCGATAGCGCGACCTCGTTCGCCATGATCCGAGGCGGTAAGATCGCTGCTGCGATTTTGGGTGCGATGGAAGTGGACGAGAAAGGAGACCTGGCCAACTGGATGATCCCCGGCAAGCTGGTCAAAGGTATGGGCGGTGCGATGGATCTGGTCGCTGGCGTTGGTCGCGTGATTGTAGTGATGGATCACACCAACAAGCATGGTGATTCAAAAGTGCTGAAGGAATGCACGCTGCCTCTGACTGGCCAGGGCGTTGTGGATCGCATCATCACCAATCTGGGTGTTCTGGATGTCGTCGAAGGTGGCCTGAAGATCGTCGAACTGGCCGATGGCGTCAGCGAGGACGAGATGCGAGGAGCGACTCAGGCAACAATCGTAGATTGACCTCAGGCCAATGATTCATAAGGCCCGCTGCGACGCGGGCCTTTTTTAGTTCGAAGTCTGAAAAATGCAGGGGTCCGAAACGAACTGCGGTGTTGTTGTACAAAGAGCACTCGCGACCTGAAACGCGGCCAGAACCTTGGGCACGTAGTCTCTGGTCTCGGCATAAGGTGGCACACCACTATGCTTGCGCACGGCCCCTTCGCCGGCATTGTAACCTGCCAGTACGAGAATCGGGTCATTGTCGAACTCGTTCATGAGCCAATGCAGGTATTTGACCCCACCTTCGATATTCTGTTCAGGTTTCAGGCTGTCCTCTACCCCAAAACGTTCGGCGGTAGCTGGCATCAATTGCATCAAGCCCTGCGCCCCGGCAGAACTGACAGCCTGTGTGCGGCCCGCAGATTCTACCGAGATAACGGCTAGGACAAGTGCGGGTGAGACATTCGTCCCTACGGTCGAACGTAGAATATCCACCCCTCGCTTTTCTGCGATGTCTTGCAAGGTCTGCAGACGCGGCGCCGCGACACCCGTGGCAGTAAGCGCTTGAACGGCCTCTCTCAGCCTACCTGCGCTGGCCTGCGCCAGATCGGGGGATACCCGGCTCCAGAATGCTTTATAAGAGCCAACTGGCTTGGTCGCCCCCGCAATCTTCTGAGGAACCGATGGGGGCGGCTTTGCGATAGCGGCAATCTCAGGCACTTCCAGCTTGGCGCCAGTGCTGGGGGCTGATGGTGATGCTGCATGTTGTTCGGGCGTGATCTGAATCGTCACGCGCGGACGTGTCCCCGGTTTAGGGGCCTTTATGCGCTTATAGACGCCGCGCGGCTCGGTTTCGGTTGCAGTGACAGGAATTGCACCCGCCATCAGAAACACCGCTGCACCGGCGCATATTACTGCGTCCCGGAAATACATTTGCCTGCCTCGATTTCTTATCTTTTGAAGCATTTTGAACATCATAACGGCCCGCAACACCAGAAAAACCAAGCGAATTGGGGCAATTTCGCCTCAATTGCCGCCATTTTGCATCGCCCACGCAACGGAAGTACAAAAAAGGTGTGATTTTTTTTATTTATTTCCAATTAGTTACTAAATTCACCAACAAAAAATTAAGCTTTGAGCAAAAAAATATTGGTTTGGCCCAATTCCTGCCACGCACAGGGGTCAAACATATATCCATACCGAGACGATCGGGAGCGGACTGAGAGAGAAAGCTCTGAAAGACGCCGAGGTTAATTAATTTTTGATCCTTTAGGAGGGACATAACATGATCAAGTTCATCAAGAACTTCCGCAAAGACGAAGACGGCGCCGTAACTGTAGACTGGGTCGTTCTGACCGCAGCTGTTGTTGGCCTGGCAGCCGTTGCTTACAACCAGATCCACAATGGTGCCAGCAGCCTGGCAGGCAACATCGATGACGCTCTGGGTTCGGTAACTGTGACAGTTCCGGATACCGAATAATCTGTTATCGGTCTAGCATAACAACTTGGGGCCATGTCTTTACTCAAAGGCGTGGCCCCTTTGTTTTCAGAAGAGAGCGATCCGGTATAGTCCAATGTTAAAAAGAGTATATAGTTTCCGAACCGATGAGACCGGCGCGATAACCGTAGACTGGGTGGTTTTAACTGCTGCAATCGCAGGTCTCGCCGCAATAATCTACTTCATCCTGAGCCAAGGACTTCTAACAGCGGGACAGCCGATCGCAAATGTAGAAGTAGAAGAGATGGTCTTTGAGTAGCGCGGGCCCGTTCCCATTTACTAGCGAAACGGCAACCCTGCGAATAAGCGTATTTTCTGCCAAAAATTACCGGGATTGTCCGCTTTTTCGACACAATTGAAAAATATCTTGGATCCTGAATCGATGTGACTTCAAGAGTCGCGGTCTACGGAAAATAAAGAGGGACAAATGCGAGCTGTTTTTGGACTTGTTCTTATCATCGGGGTCGCGTTGGCCGGTGGTGCTGTCTATATGGCACGCGAATACATCACGGACAATCAGGCCAAACTTGCACAGGAACGCAAGTTGCGCGAAGAGGCGCTTGCCAATGCGCAGGCGGGCATCGTCCCGACCGTAGGCGTTTTGGTTTCGAATCGCTCCTTCAAATACGGCGAACGTTTGAACCAGGAAGATATCCGCGTCGTTCAGTGGCCAGAGGATGCGATTCCCGAGGGTGCCTTTGTGGACATGACAACCCTATTCCCGGAAATCAAAAACAATGAACGATTCGTTCTCCGCGCGATGGAGAAAGACGAAGCGATTATGGAAGTCAAAGTCACCAATCCAGGCGAGACTGCTGGCCTCAGGTCGCAATTGCCCAAGGGAATGCGCGCATTTGCGATAAGCGTTGATGTGGCATCTGGCGTATCAGGCTTTTTGCGCCCGGGCGATACGGTGGACGTGTATTGGACCGGCTCATTACGTGGCACCAGCGATTCTGGCCGCGGTGAGATTACTCGTTTGGTGCTGACGAACATCGAATTGGTCGCTGTTGATCAGTCGGCGGGTCTGGATGTGACCGGCACAACCATTGCTCGCACGGTCACAGTTGCAGCGACGCCACAACAGATCGCCGCTTTGGCACAGGCTCAGAACACGGGTCGCATGTCGCTGGCACTGGTTGGCGCTCAAGATGACAAGGTGGCAGAGGTGGTTGAAGTCGATCAGCAGTCTTTGCTTGGCATTGAAGAGAGGGCCCCGGCCCCCGTCGCAGCTCCGGAGAAGGTCTGCACAATCCGCACCCGTCGTGGCGGCGAGACGGTAGAGACCCCAATTCCCTGTACAAACTAACTAAGTTTCAGACCTTTACGAGACAAAGACCGCGCATTTTGCGCGGTCTCTTTCTTTGTGTTGTTGCGCATAATCCACATAAGGAACTTTCCAGAAACCATTGATTATTGCAATAAATCTGGTTCTGTCGCAGGGTTTCATAGCATAGGGCATAAGACCCAAAAAAAATCGAGTGGTGATCGGAGAGGCAGGTCACATGACAATACGTTCCTGGATCAGCGCAACCCTGCTGGGGTTGTCGCTAGTTGTGAGCCCAATCGGCGATGCCGCTTGGGCCCAAAATCTTCGCGTGGTTAAAAAGGGTACGGCGGAAACGCTGGATGTCCCCGTAAATCGCGCAATCGTGGTGGAGAGCGAACAACCGTTCGCAGACATCAGCATTGCTAATGCAGGCATAGCGGATATTTCGACCCTGTCGGACCGCACTATCTATGTTCTCGGTCGGGCACCGGGTACAACCACCCTGACAATGTTCGACGGCGCGGGTAATCTGATTACCAACGTGCGTGTGCGTGTTTCCCCTGATGTTTCGGAATTCAAAGAACGCTTGCGTCAGATTCTTCCCAGTGAGCGAATCGAGGTTCGGACCGCCAATGATGGGATCGTCTTGTCGGGAACAGTTTCCAGCAGTGCCAAACTGGCGCGTGCGCTTGAGTTGGCAGAACGGTATGCCCCTGAACGTGTATCGAACCTGATGAATGTCGGTGGCGTGCAGCAGGTCATGCTGAAAGTGCGCTTTGCGGAAATGAACCGCTCTGTAGCCAAAAACTTGTCGGCATCGTTGGGCTTTGGCGGTGGCGACACCACTGCGGGCTTCAATTCCTTGAATAACCAGGGCGCACTGAACAACGCACTGGCGAACAACATCCCGTTTGTTCAGACAAATTCCGGTGCCATTCTCTTCGGTTTCGGCGCGGGGTCGACACAGGTTAGACTGCTTTTGGAAGCCCTTGAAACCAAGGGTTTGGTTCGCAGCTTGGCAGAACCGAATCTTTCTGCACTGTCTGGCCAAGAGGCGGAGTTCCTTGCCGGTGGTGAGGTGCCAATCCCAGTACCCCAAGGCGACGGTGTTGTTGCGATCGAGTATCGTCAGTTTGGCGTACAGCTGCTGTTTGTTCCGCGCGTCGTCGATGGCAACCTGATCAACCTGGAACTGGGTGCATCAGTATCGAGCATCGACCAGAGTGCGAACTTCACGATCAACGGCGACAATGTTCCCAGCTTCATCACGCGTCAAACCCGGACAACCATCGAGTTGCGCGACGGTGAGAGCTTTGCCATTGCAGGCCTAATCCAGGATGATTTCACGGATCTGAACAGCCAGGTTCCCTGGCTTGGCGATGTGCCTGTATTGGGCGCGTTGTTCAGGAGCGCTCAGTATCAGCGTGAGCAGAGTGAATTGATCATCATCATTACCGCGCATCTGGTGTCGCCCACTCGTGGCGAGGCGCTTGCCCTGCCGACCGATCGTGTGAAACCGCCCAGCGAGTTCGATCTGTTCGTAAACGGCAAGATCTCTCGGACTGAACGCGCCGGAAATGGTGCAGCCTCTGAAGTTGCCAATCAGGATTTTGGCACCTCTTACGGCTACGTGCTGGACTGATAGAGAGGATAGAACCAATGGAAAAGTGGATCATCACACTGGGTCTTTCGGTTGCTGTCGCCGGTTGTACACGCGAGGCCGGGTACGAAATCGATCAGGGCACGTTTGGTAACGCTACACTGAACAACATTCAGGTCATGAATGGTGAGTTGACGTATGGCCAAATCCTCGCGCGGCGTTTCGCTGCCGAGGTGCCAACACAGATCAACTTTGCCTTCGATAGCGCGCAATTGGACGCTTCGGCGCAACGAATCCTGTTGCAGCAGGCGGCCTGGATCAAACAGTTCCCCGAGGCGCGGTTCCGTGTCTATGGGCACACGGATGCCGTTGGCTCTGAGGCATATAACAAGCGATTGGGCCAGCGCCGCGCCAATGCCGCCGTTGCATTCCTGACACGACAAGGAATATCGCGTTCACGGTTGGAAGCCGTTGTTTCCTTTGGCAAATCCAGGCCGTTGGTTGCCACCCAAGATCGGGATCGACGCAATCGGCGGACAGTGACCGAGGTATCCGGCTTCTTCGACCGGCATCCAAATATTCTAGATGGAAAATATGCGGACGTGATCTATCGCGAATACATCTCAAGCGCGATCCCGATAAGCGATATCCAACGGCAAGAAGACGCCGGTGGTACCAGCGACTAATAAATAGGAAATGGGCGGCATTGTCGCCCATTTCCCTACAATTGGTTCTTTTGCGCCCAATTCTTGCCTAACTTCCAAGCCACTTTGTGAACAATTGGGTGACCTGCGGCCAAAATCGACCGCATCGGGCGACAGCATACCAGAACTGAATCTTCTCGCGTTCAAATGGTTTGCTCAGCCCTCTCGATGAGGATTGTGTTAATGACGAGCGCGACGCCGCAAGACGATAATAACGCCATTTTGGCCTGTACCATCAGCCGTGATGTCCAGAACTTCGACCTTTTGATCGAGGATATGGAAGCTGCGCTGGGCGAACGCTGGGGTGATCTTGGATTTGCCGAAGCGCTTGCGTTCTTTAGCCAACCCGAAGCCAAGACGCTTCAATTTGTAGCGCTGGCGCTGGACGGCGATGATGAAGACAACCTAACACTGATGGGTGAGATCATCACTCAGGCCAAGGAAAAAGGCATCAAGGTTGTCTTGATCGCCGAGGATGTCACCCCTGCCGCATTGCATCAGCTGCTACGCAGAGGTGCGGACGAGTTTGTCCCCTACCCGCTTCCCGAAAATGAACTTCAGGAAGCAATCGATCGTATGCAACAACCCGATCCGGTTGTGGCACCACAAGCAGCGCCTACTGCGACGAACGGCTCCTCGAAAGAAGGGGCGCTTTTTGTCGTGCAGGGTCTGGCAGGTGGTGTCGGTTCTACAACCATGGCGGTCAATCTGGCATGGGAACTTGCAACGGTTTCAGCCAAAGAAGCCCCGAAAGTGTGCCTGATCGACCTGGATCTGCAATACGGCACTGTTTCGACCTATTTGGATCTGCCTCGTCATGAAGCCGTGTTCGAAATGCTCTCAGACACGGATTCGATGGACGAAGACTCCTTTGGACAAGCGCTCCAGACGTTTGAAGAGAAGCTGCAAGTTCTAACGGCACCATCTGACATGGTGCCGCTGGACATCATCACGCCTGAGGACATTCAGCGTGTGATCGACACCGCACGCGCGAATTTTGATTATGTCGTCATAGACATGCCAAAAACACTTGTTCACTGGTCAGAAACGGTTCTGCAGGCCGCCCATGTCTATTTTGCGTTGCTTGAGCTGGATATGCGCTCGGCCCAGAACGCATTGCGTCTGAAACGGGCACTGCAGGCCGAAGAATTACCCTTCAACAAACTGCGGTTTGCTATGAACCGGGCTCCTAAATTTACCGATCTCAACGGTAAAAGCCGGGTTAAACGTATGGGTGAAAGTCTGGGTATTTCCATTGATCTGCTTCTGCCCGATGGCGGCAAACCCGTCATGCAAAGCGGCGACCACGGTCTACCGCTGGCAAATTCAGCGGCCAAGAACCCGCTGCGCCGGGAAATCGCCAAATTGGCTCAATCGCTTCATAGCCTTGGCAGTAGTGACGCCGAAGCCGCATAACTCAAAGGGGAGCTGCCGTGTTTTCAAGATACAAAAAACAGCCTTCGGCGCAGCCGGTTGAAACCCAGGCGTCGAAAGTCGAGGCCCCGGCAGCAGCAGCTGCGGCACCAGCTGCCAACGCAATTGCGCGCAAGCCGGTCAGGAAAAAGGCGGCAGAAGTTGTTGGAAACGACAAGGAACGCAAGCGCAAGGAACGGCTGGGCGAAATCAAGCTTGAGCTGCACCGCGAGCTTCTTGAAAACCTGAACCTCGCAGCCCTTGAAAAAGCTGAAGAATCAGAACTGCGGACAGAAATCAGCGCGATTGCCAGCGAAGTTCTGGAAGCCCGCAACATCGTTCTGAACCGTGAAGACCGCAGCCAGCTAAACAAAGAGCTTTATGACGAGGTCACCGGTCTCGGGCCGCTGGAAGCGCTGCTACAAGACGACTCGGTCAACGATATTCTGGTCAACGGCCCCCAGCAGATTTTTGTCGAACGGGCCGGTAAGCTTGAGATCAGCGACATCACGTTCAAAGACGAAAAGCACCTGATGCGGATCATCGACAAGATCGTTTCTGCCGTTGGTCGCCGTGTCGATGAATCCAACCCGTATGTTGACGCCCGCTTGGCTGATGGCTCACGTTTCAATGCGATGGTGCCGCCGATCGCGGTGGATGGTTCGCTTGTTTCCATTCGTAAGTTTAAGAAAGACAAGCTCGGCATCGACGATCTGGTCAATTTCGGTGCGTTTACCGAAGAAATGGCAGCCTATCTGCAAGCCGCCGTGTCGACTCGTCTGAATATCATTGTTTCGGGCGGTACCGGTTCCGGTAAAACGACAACGCTGAACGCGCTGTCGAGCTTTATCGACGACGCCGAGCGCATTCTGACCATTGAGGATACGGCGGAACTTCAGCTGCAGCAGACACATGTTGGCCGGATGGAAAGCCGCCCGCCCAACGTTGAAGGCAAAGGCGAGGTCAGTCCGCGCGACTGTCTGAAAAACGCCCTGCGGATGCGCCCCGACCGCATCATCGTGGGCGAGACCCGTGGCGCCGAAGTGATCGATATGCTGCAGGCCATGAATACCGGCCACGACGGATCAATGACTACGATCCACGCGAACTCGGCACGTGACGGTATCTCGCGTCTTGAAAACATGATCGCCATGGCGGGGATCGAAATGCCGATCAAAGCGGTCCGCAGCCAGATCTCGTCGGCTGTGAATCTGATCGTTCAGGCCAGCCGTCTGCAGGATGGTTCGCGCCGGATGACATCAATCACCGAAATTACCGGCATGGAAGGTGACGTCATCTCGATGCAGGAAATATTTAAATTTCAACGTGTTGGCCTGACCCCCGACAACAAGATCATCGGTCATTTCACCGCCACAGGTGTGCGCAGCCACTATTCCGAGCGCTTCCGTCTGTGGGGCTTCGATCTGCCCGCCTCGATCTACGATCCAACCACGATGTAGGAGAACCAAGATATGCAACTGCCTGTCGAGGCGCTCATCTACATCGTGATTTTCGTCGGGGTCTTTGCCCTGGTCGAAGGTATCTATCTCGTCGCATTCGGAAAATCGATCAGCCTGAACAGCCGCGTCAATCGCAGGCTGGACATGATCGATAAGGGCGTCGGGCGCGAGCAAGTACTGGAGCAGCTGCGCAAGGAAATGCAGCAGCACATGAAGTCGCAGAGCATACCGCTCTACTCGCTATTGGCAGACAAGGCGCAGAAGGCGGCGATCGCCTTCTCTCCTCGGCAGTTGATTGTGATCATGGCGCTGGTTTCAGGGCTGGCTTTTGTAGGTTTGAGCGTAGGAACAGCGACCGAACCGACGCTTCGGGCGGCTCTATCGGTCGCGATCGGGGTCGGAGCGGTGTACGCTTGGGTCAATAACAAAGCCAATAAACGTATGGCCTTGATTGAAGAACAATTGCCCGACGCGGTGGAACTGATGGTTCGGTCACTTCGCGTCGGAAACCCATTTGTTTCCTCGATCCAAATCGTTGCTAACGAGGTCGAGGACCCCCTTGCGACAGAGTTCGGTGTTATCTCGGATGAATCCGCTTATGGCCGGGATGTCGGTGAAGCACTCAAGGATATGGCAGAGCGGCTGGACATGCAGGATTTACGGTTTTTGGCCGTCGCCGTTTCGATCCAGCAGCAATCGGGGGGTAACCTTGCCGATATTTTGGCCGGGTTGGCCAAGGTGATCCGCGCGCGTTTCCGACTGTTTCGCCGGGTGAACGCTATCACCGCCGAAGCCAAATGGTCAGGCAAATTCCTGTCGGGTTTCCCGGTCGCCTGTCTTCTGTTCATCATGGTTAAGGACCCGAACTACTACGACGCCGTAATCGACGATCCGCTTTTCATTCCGGCATGTTTCTTTGTCGGCATCACGCTGACCCTGAACCTGATCGTCATGCGTATCCTGACCGACATTAAGGTTTAAGAGGCCCAAAGATGGAATTTTTGAACCAGATCAATGAACTGTTGAAGCAGAACTTGGGTGAATTCGGTCCGCTGATTGTCGTGGGCGTTTTGGGATTGTTCATGATCCTGGTCACAATCCCGCTGATGCTGAACCAGCCGGAAGACCCACTAAAGAAGTTGCAGCGGTCAAATTCACCGCCAAAAAACAACAAGAAAGAAAAGAAAGAGCGTCTCAGAACAGCCAGCCGGAACGAACAGCTTGAGAAGTTCGCCAACTTTCTAGAACCAAAGAACGAAGAAGAGTATACCGCCGTTCAACTCAAGTTGAGGCAAGCCGGCTATCAGTCCAAGGACGCGGTTCGTTTCTATCACTTCGCTCAGTTCGCATTGGGCATAATCGGGATCCTGATCGGCGTCTCGCTGGTTACCGTGTTTGCGGGCGATCAGGAATTTGACTCGACACAAATCCTCATTCGCGTTCTGGGACCTGGTATTGCGGGTTACTTCGTGCCCAAATACTGGATCACGCGGCGAGTAGAGGAACGCAAGGAAGCGATCGTAAATGGTTTCCCTGATACGCTCGATCTGATGTTGGTATGCGTCGAGGCAGGGCAGTCCTTGGATCAGGCCATTGTACGGGTCGCGTCTGAGATGAAAGCATCTTACCCAGACATCGCGCTTGAGTTCGAGGTAGTCGCCTACGAAATGAAAGCCGGTAAAGAAAAGGACACCGTTTTGCGCGACTTCGCGACGCGATGCGGCGTTCAGGACGTTAGCGCATTCGTCACCGTGATGATCCAATCAGCGACATTCGGGACATCCATTGCCGAAGCGTTGCGGGTTTATGCCGATGAAATGCGTGACAAACGCGTGATGCGCGCCGAAGAGGCAGCGAATAAGTTGCCAACCAAAATGACGCTTGCGACAATGATGTTGACCGTCCCTCCTCTGCTGGTCATCCTTGTTGGACCTTCGGCAAAAGGTATTATGGAGTTTGGAAACCGATAACGCCTTCCCGCTTCTTCGCTGGGTTGCCAAATCAGGTTGTTGGCACCTTCGTATGACAATTCAGGCCGCCATGGTTTTCACCATGGTGGCCTCTTGCACTGAAACAGGCGCGACAGACGATCCGTTTGCCCCTGGCGTCGACCCTGATGGGCCTGCGGTAGATGAGGTGACGGTCGGAAACCGATTGATGGCGGCGGGCGAATATGAGCTTGCACTTGAATCCTTCACTCGTGCCGCGTTGCAACAGGGTATGACCCCGCAAATCCTGACTTCGCTTGGGACAGCTAATTTGGGATTGCGCCGGATTGGCCAAGCTGAACCGCTATTGCGTCGTGCTGTCGAGGACGATCCCGAGTGGCCTGTGGCATGGAACAACCTGGGTGTCTTCTTGGTGGAAACGGGCGAATATGCCGAAGCCGCGCAGATGTTCCGCAGAGCCTATGCGCTGGACAATGGCGAAAGTGACGCAATCCGCGACAATCTGCGGTTAGCACTCGCAAAAATGGAAAATCCTGTTAATAATACCCCACAAGAACAAGAATTTGAACTGGAGCAGCGCGGCAACGGGCAATTTGTTCTGCGTAAAATCCAGTAATAGAGGCAGAGCAGTAAAGGACGCACAAAAATGCGCCAACCCTTCTTGATTCCGACGATGCTGGCGTGCGGGCTGGTTTTGGCCGCCTGCGCAAAGGAAACCGAAGAGGAAAAGGTTGAACGTACTTTTCAGGAAGTGAACGTCATCGACGAGACCAACCTGAATGACGTGATGCTGAATGCGGCCGATCCCAATGAGGCGGTGACCTATTTCCAAAGTGCGGCCGCCAAGAACCCTGACCGCATCGACCTGCAACGAGGACTAGCGATCACGCTGACCCGTGCCAAGCGCAGCACTGAAGCTTCCGCCGCGTGGAAACGAGTGCTGAGCATGAAAGGGGCCAACAACGCCGACCGTGTCGAATACGCTGATGCGCAGATTCGCAGCGGCAACTGGGACGGCGCAAAGGCGACATTGGACAAGATCCCCCCTACATATGAAACCTTTAAACGGTATCGGCTTGAAGCGCTGGTGGCAGATGCCAAAAAAGACTGGAATCGCGCCGACCATTACTACGAAACCGCGGTGGGCCTGACGACCCGCCCTGCCGGAGTCATGAACAACTGGGGCTATTCCAAACTAACGCGCGGGCAATATGCGGAAGCCGAGCGGCTGTTTACCGACGCCATTAGGCAGGACAATTCTATGTTCACCGCCAAAAACAACCTTGTTCTGGCGCGCAGCGCACAGGGCAACTACAGCGTTCCTGTTGTCCCAATGACGCAGACCGAACGGGCGAAACTGTTGAACACCATGGCCATTTCAGCCGTGAAACAGGGGAATATCAACCTGGCCAAGAACCTCTATCGCGAGGCGATTTCCACCCACCCGCAGCATTATGACGAGGCGGTCCGCTCGCTTCGGGCCCTTGAGGACGCCTGATCCATGATCATACCAGCGGCAGCGGCGGCGTGGTTTCTACCTTTTGTTCTGCCGATCTGTTTCTACGTTGCCTTTACGGATATGCGTGAGATGCGGATCAAGAACCACGCTGTCGTCGCGCTGGCGGTTGTTTATCTCATCGTCGGGCTTATCGCATTGCCACCGTGGTCCGGTCCGTGGATCCCCGGCAACATCGGGCCGTTAACCCTGACCCTGCCTGTCTACGGATGGCAGCTGCTTCACATGGTTGTCGTTCTTGTTATCGGCATCGTGCTAAATGCAGCTGGTGTGATGGGGGCCGGAGACGCGAAGTTCTGTGCCGCAGCCGCAGCGTTTGTCTGGGTCGGTGACCTGATGTGGGTCATGGTGATTCTGACGGCAACTCTGCTGGGAGCGTTCTTTGCCCACCGGTTGGCGAAATACACCCGGCTGCGCCAGATCGCACCACATTGGGAAAGCTGGGATCGCGGCAAACAGTTCCCTATGGGTCTGACGCTGGCTGGCAGCCTCGTTGTTTATTTGATTTTGGGCATAATCCACGGATCGTGAACAATCATCAGCGCGCCTTGCCCGCGCCTTTGTCCTGCCACAAATCCGCGCCAAATTCTTCCAAAGCGGCCCCG
Organism: Ruegeria sp. B11; assembly: GCF_056539785.1. Lineage (NCBI taxonomy): Bacteria > Pseudomonadati > Pseudomonadota > Alphaproteobacteria > Rhodobacterales > Roseobacteraceae > Ruegeria > Ruegeria sp. B11. The sequence goes on from NZ_JBQFVO010000001.1 coordinate 1,366,882, forward strand.
CAAGGGCCTTTTGCGTGATTTTTGGATGGACGAGCCCCGCTCATGAATATGCAGACCTCCTCTGTGATTGCCCCCCCTGCCCCCAAAGGCCTGGGAGAAATGCAACTTCCGCTGGTGATGATGCGGGACATTCTGTTGAAGACCGTCTTTCGCAAGAACGTGGATACGGTCAGCGAAATTGCGGGTGCCATCTGTCTGCCCGGGTCCGTGACACAGGAACTAGTTGATATCGCACGCGAGCAGAAACTGCTTGAAGCGACCGGGACTCTGAACGCCAACTCCGGCAATGAAATGGGCTATCAGCTGACCGATGCGGGCAAAGCGCGGGCGTTGGACGCGTTGAGCCAGTCTGAATATTTCGGTGCGATGCCGGTGCCGCTCGATGTTTACCGCGAGCAGGTCAAGCGCCAGTCGATCCGTAACATTCAAGTCACCCGCGACCAGCTAACTGGCGCGATGGGCCATCTTGTTCTGCCCGACAGCCTGCTGGATCATCTGGGCCCGGCGGTCAGCGCCGGTCGCTCAATTCTGATGTATGGCCCTCCGGGCAATGGTAAATCCTCGATCTCGAACGGCATTCGTGATGCTTTGGGGGACAACGTCTATGTTCCGCGCGCAATCGAATATGCCGGTCAGGTGATTACGGTCTACGACCCGATCGTGCACACCGCGATCGAGCAAGAAGAGGACGATCCCAACAGCCTGCGCCGCCGCAAGCGGTTCGACACTCGCTATGTTCAGTGCGAACGCCCCACCGTTGTGACTGGTGGTGAACTGTCACTGAGCATGCTGGATTTGGTCTACAACCCCACTGCGCGTACTTATCAGGCACCTCTGCAGCTGAAATCCACCGGTGGCATCTTCATCGTGGACGACCTTGGACGTCAGGCAGAGCCCCCTCAGGCCCTGATCAACCGCTGGATTGTTCCGCTTGAAGAAAGCAAGGATATCCTTGGCCTGCAATCGGGTGAGAAGTTCGAAGTACCATTCGACACGCTGGTTATATTTTCGACCAACTTCCACCCAAATGAGATTTTCGACCAAGCGGCCCTGCGCCGGATTTTCTTCAAGATCAAAATCGACGGCCCGAACCAAGAGAACTTCCTGAAGATCTTTGCCATGGTCGCCCGCAAGCGCGGTATGCCACTAGACGAGGCGGCGCTAGTGCATTTGCTGAAGGTCAAATACCCGACCATCAACAACATCTACGCAAACTATCAGCCGATCTTCCTGATCGACCAGATGATCTCAATCTGCGAGTTTGAGGGTATCCCGTATCAGATGAGTCCGGACCTGATCGACCGAGCCTGGGCCAACATGTTCGTGAAGGAAGAAAAGATCATTCACTGATCCCCTGGTCCTGGTTTCCATGGCCTGAGGGCTGCGCTAGGTTCGTCGGATGGTGCAGATTCCTCCGGCAATCCAAAACTGGTTTTCGAACAAAGGCTGGTCGATTCATCCGCATCAGCAAGAAATGTTTGAGCGGGCGAATGATCCCGCGACGCTTCTTATCGCTCCAACTGGTGGCGGCAAAACCATGGCCGGTTTTCTACCTTCCCTGGCCGAGTTGGCCGAAGGGCAGCATGACGGATTGCACACGCTTTATGTGTCTCCTCTCAAGGCGCTGGCAGCGGATATCAGGCGCAATCTGCGCGTTCCCGTCGAGGAAATCGGCCTACCAATTCGGATCGAAGATCGCACCGGCGACACATCGGCCACGCAGAAGAAACGCCAGCGCGCCGATCCTCCACATATCCTGCTGACCACGCCCGAAAGTCTGGCGTTACTTACTTCATACGAAGATGCTCCGCGCATGTTTGCTGGGGTCCAGCGCATTGTTGTCGACGAGATACATGCACTGGCAGAAAGCAAACGGGGGGATCAATTGATGTTGGCGCTGGCACGATTGCAGACACTCTGCCCCGATCTGCGCCGCGTAGGCTTGTCCGCCACGGTTGAAGACCCCGAAGGCATCGCACGATTTCTAGCCCGCAATCCCGATCCTTGCCGAGTTATTCAGGCTGATCCCGGCCCTGACCCCGATATCTCGATGCTGCAAACACAAGAGATGCCGCCATGGTCGGGCGGTGGCGCAGCCTATTCCATCCCCGCTGTGATGGAGCAGATCAAAAAGCACAAGACGACACTTATCTTTCACAATACTCGGGCGCAGGCCGAGATTTTCTTTCACAACCTCTGGCTCGCCAACGACGACGCTCTGCCCATTGGTATTCACCACGGCAGTCTGGATCGGCAACAACGCGAACGGGTCGAGGCTGCGATGGTCAGGGGTGATCTGAGGGCAATTGTCTGCACCGGCAGCCTCGATCTGGGGATCGACTGGGGCGATGTGGATCTGGTGATCCAGATCGGCGCGCCGAAGAACGTCAAGCGGCTGGTGCAGCGGATCGGGCGCGCAAATCACCGCTACAATGCCCCTTCCAAAGCTATTCTCGTCCCAGCCAACCGGTTCGAAGTGGTCGAATGTGTTGCTGCACTGGAAGCTGTGCAAGAACATGAGCTGGATGGCGACCCCCGCGGGCCAGGACCCAGGGACGTTTTGTGCCAGCATATTCTGATCGCCGCCGCAGCGGGACCCATTGATGCAGATGCACTCTACGCCGAAATGACGGCTGCCGGGCCTTATGCGCAGATCACCCGTGCTGAATTTGATGCCTGTTTGGAATTCTGCGCCACCGGTGGATATGCCCTGCGAGCCTATGATCGGTGGCAGAGGCTTCAGCAGCGCCCGGATGGAGCGTGGCAATTGCGCGACCCGAGGGCGGCACAGCGTATCCGCATGAACCTTGGCACGATTCAGGACACCGACACGCTGAAGGTTCGGCTTAAGCGCAATCGCGGGGGCAAGCCTCTGGGTGAGGTAGAGGAGGGATTCGCGGCCTCGCTAACCCCTGGTGATACCTTTCTGATCGGTGGTCAGATCGTCCGCTATGAGGGTCTGCGAGAGATGGTGGTCGAGGTCAGCCGCCGCGCTGACCGCAAGCCCAAGATCGCGACCTTTTCGGGTACTAAGTTCGCCACGTCCACCCAGCTGAGCGACCGAATCCTACGGATGTTCGCACAGCCGGATTGGCCTCAGTTGCCAGACCACACTGCCGAATGGCTGGGTCTTCAGCGCGAGATATCACGCCTGCCGCAAAGTGACCGCCTGTTGATTGAAAGCTTCCCTGACAGGGGGCGCGAGCATCTATGCGTCTACGGATTTGCCGGCCGCAATGCGCAACAGACGCTGGGGTTGCTGTTGACCAAACGCATGGAGGAAACCGGCCTTGCGCCGCTGGGATTTGTAGCCACTGACTATGCCACCTTAATCTGGGGGCTGGATGCGGTGACCGATCCGCGCCCACTATTTCAGTTGGACGCGCTACGAGAAGGATTGGAGACTTGGCTGGCGGGTAACGCGGTGATGAAACGCACATTTCGTGCTTCGGCCACAATCGCGGGGTTGATCGAACGCAACACTGGTGGGCAGCGCAAGAGTGGTCGGCAGGCGACATTTTCGTCAGATATCCTCTACGACACCTTGCTGAAATACGATCCTGAACATCTGCTGATGCAAATCACCCGCGAAGAGGCCATGCGCGGGTTGGTCGATTTCGGACGGATCGAAGCCATGGTCGCCCGGATCGGAGACCGGATTGACCTGCTGCGGCTAGACCGCGTCTCACCCCTGGCGGCGCCTCTGTTCCTCGAAGTTGGCAAAGTCCCCGTCAAGGGTGAAGGCGAGGAACGCCTGCTTGCGGAAGAAAGTGCCCGGTTACTGCAGGCCGCCGGATTGCAACCGGCATAAACCACTTGCGCAATCCGCAAAATCGTATGAAGAACGGATCATGAACAAGATCGCGTTTTCATTTGCTGGCCAAGACCTGACTGCGCTTGGGTCGGGCGCACTATGGTGGCCGGAACAGGGCTTGCTCTGTGTTTCCGATCTGCATTTAGGAAAATCCGAACGGATCGCCCGCAGGGGCGGCCCGACCTTGCCGCCGTATGACAGCCGCGAAACATTGACCCGATTGGCAAGTGATCTTGCCCGTACCGGTGCCACGAAGGTCATCTGTTTGGGGGACAGCTTTGACGATCTCGATGCCTCGGGCGCGTTGGCTGCTGAGGATAGGCAACAGATCACCGCAATGCAGGCTGGTCGACGTTGGATCTGGATCGAGGGGAACCATGACCCCGGCCCGGTAGAAATGGGCGGCACACATCTGTCCGAGTGGGCTTGCCACGATCTGATTTTTCGCCATATCGCCCAGCAAAACAGCGCAGGTGAAATCTCGGGCCACTACCACCCCAAAGTTAACCTGAATGCCCGAGGGCGCTCGATCACCCGCCCGGCTTTTTTGCTGGATCAATCACGTCTGATCCTTCCAGCTTATGGCGCTTACACTGGGGGGTTGCGCAGTTCAGCAGAGGCTCTGAGCGGGATCATGGCGCCGGATGCGCGGGCAATTCTGACCGGTGCGCAACCTCAACTCATCCCGATGCCCAGATAGGTTCTAGAGCAACCCGTCGTCCACGAGCTGTTGCTTGTATTTCCTGCTGACAGGAACCAGATCGCCGTTGCTGAGGTGCAAAAAGGATTTTCCCTTTTCTTTTTCGACCCCAACAATCGCTGTATCCACGACCCAGTGTGAACGGTGCGTACAATGGCCGTGTACCGGCTCCATCTCGGCAATCGCGTCGGTAAAGCGCGAGCGGATTGTAAACGTGCCATCGGACGTGACCACGTCGACATAGTGATCGCGCACGGTCAACCGATAAACCTGCCCCTCGAACTTGGCAGGCAAACGATTGAAAAGACGTGGTCTGGGTTCGTATAGCGGTGCTGCGGTTTCTTCCCGCTGACGCACCAGCAAAAGTCCGGTGGCGAAGAGAAGACCATAAGGGGCGACTTTCAATATGCCCGGTGCCATCAATCCATTCAGCGTGAACAGAATCCAGGTCAGCAACCACAGTGATGGTGCAAACAATGTCAGGATCAACAGGACGAAGGCAAAATCACGGACCAGCAATCCGGATCGATTTAGCCGTTCGCGTACCAGCTTTCCAGCCGACCAAGTCGCTGCAAGCGCGAGCAGCATAACACCTGTCCAGAACACCATCCGCTGACTGAATGGCAGTGTCATATCCCGAAAGGGGGCAAAGGAATACGCCAATAAAGGAATAAAAACGAGGCCCGCCACTACCCGTTGAAGGCTTATTAACGAGAAGATCGGACTCAGCTTCATCATACCAGGTAACGCACCCCGCCAAAGGTAAAACCATGAAACACGAACAGACAGGATTATAACCCCTTAAACGGCTGGAATAGAAGGATTATCACCGACCGACGCTAGGTCAAGTCAAGATGTAGTTATATAAATATCCTAATCTAATGAAAAAGGCCGGAGAGCTTTTCGCTCTCCGGCCAATTCAATCATGGAGGTTGCGCCCGGATTGAACAGCGAGGCTGCTATTAAGCAGTCAGACCTTCGGGTTCAGGCAAGCCGTTTGCGCGGCAAGCCGCGGTGAGCGTGTTCGCAAGGAGGCAGGCGATCGTCATAGGGCCAACTCCACCGGGAACAGGGGTAATCGCACCAGCGCGTTCTGCCGCAGTGGCGTAGTCAACGTCGCCAACCAGCTTGTTCTTGCCGTCGCGTTCGATCCGGTTGATGCCGACATCGATCACAGTTGCGCCTTCCTTGATCCAGTCACCCGGAACCATCTCGGGGCGACCAACTGCGGCGACCACAATATCAGCACGGCGTACAACATCGGGAAGATCTTTGGTGCGGCTATGCGCGATGGTCACGGTGCAGCTGTCGCCCAGAAGCAACTGCGCCATCGGCTTACCCACGATGTTCGACCGACCGATCACTACAGCATCCATGCCGGACAAAGAGCCGTGGTGATCGCGCAACATCATCAGACAGCCCAGCGGAGTGCACGGCACCATTGACTTCTGACCTGTTCCCAGCAGGCCCACATTCGAGATGTGGAACCCGTCCACATCCTTTGCCGGATCGATCGAGTTGATCACCAGATCTTCGTTCAGATGCTTGGGCAGCGGCAGTTGCACCAGAATGCCGTGCACCGCAGGGTCATTGTTCAGTTTGTCAATCAGCGCAAGCAGGTCCTCTTCGGAGGTCTCTGCATCCAGCTTGTGCTCGTACGAGTTCATGCCGACCTCGACGGTCATCTTGCCCTTAGAACGGACATAGACCTGGCTGGCCGGGTCTTCGCCCACCAGAACCACCGCCAGACCCGGGGTGATGCCGTTCTCTTCTTTCAGCTTTGCAACCTGGTCAGCCACCTGCGCGCGCACTTTGGCGGCAAAGGCCTTTCCGTCGATAACCTGCGCTACCATTCTTTGATCCCTTCTTTCACAAAACGGATCGGGCGCACTAGGCGCCCGTTTCTTCAGTCTGGGCCGAGCACGCGTTCTTCGCGGGCAATCGACCAATCAATCAGTATACGCCAGAGCTTTTCGGCAAGATCGGGGTCCATACCCAACTCATCCGAGCTCTTGCGGACGCGCTGCACCACATCTTCGACACGTTCCGGGATGCGGGCTGGCAGGCCCTCGCCGGGTTTCAGCTGCGACGCGCGGTCGATATAGGTTGCGCGCGTTACCAGCAATCCAATCAATTGGCGGTCCAGCTTGTCGATCTGAGGCCGCAATTCCTGCATCGAATGACAGTCTTGCGGAGGTATCAGAGTGGGCATTTTGGTCTCCTGCGGCCCGGGGATATCCCCGGACCACGAGATGTCTTATTTGAGCGCTTAGAACAAGCCCTCGATCTCACCTGCGTCGTTAAGACAGATGGTTTCGGCGGCCGGTTTGCGCGGCAGACCGGGCATGGTCATGATCTCACCGCAGACAACGACGATGAAACCGGCACCAGCGGAAAGGCGAACCTCACGCACCGGAACCGAGTGTCCGGTAGGCGCGCCGCGCAGGGTTGGGTCGGTCGAGAACGAATACTGGGTTTTCGCCATGCAGACCGGCAGATTGCCATAGCCTGCTTCTTCCCATTCGCGCAGCTGGTTGCGGATCTTGTTGTCGGCCAGAACTTCGTCGGCGCGATAGATACGCTTGGCGATGGTTTCGATCTTCTCGAACAGCGACATGTCGTCTGGGTAGATCGGTGAGAAGTTCGCGGCACCATTTTCGACGATTTCGACAACTTTTTCGGCCAGAGGCGCAGAGCCATCCGAACCCAGCTCCCAGTGACGCGACAGGATTGCCTCAACACCATGCTCGCCGCAGTAGTCCTTGACCGCCTGAACTTCGTCATCGGTGTCGGTGACGAAGTGGTTGATCGCGACGACAACCGGAACACCGAAGGATTTGACGTTTTCGATGTGGCGACCCAGGTTGGCACAACCTGACTTCACAGCGTCAACGTTTTCCGCACCCAAGTCAGCCTTGGCCACGCCGCCATTCATTTTCATCGCGCGCACGGTGGCCACCAGCACCACTGCCGACGGAGCAATACCCGCCTTGCGGCACTTAATGTTCATGAACTTCTCGGCACCGAGGTCAGCACCAAAGCCCGCTTCGGTGACAACATAGTCGGCCACTTTCAGAGCGGTTTTGGTTGCGATGACTGAGTTACAGCCGTGCGCGATGTTCGCGAACGGGCCGCCGTGGACGAAGGCTGGGTTGTTTTCCAGCGTCTGCACCAGGTTCGGCTGCATAGCGTCTTTCAGCAGAACGGTCATAGCGCCTTCTGCCTTGATGTCGCGGCAGTAAACCGGGGTCTTGTCGCGGCGGTAAGCAACGATGATATCGCCCAGACGCTTTTCCAGATCTTTCAAGTCGTTTGCCAAGCAGAGGATTGCCATGACTTCGGACGCCACAGTGATGTCAAAACCTGCCTCACGCGGGAAACCATTCGACACGCCGCCCAGAGACGCCGTGATCTGACGCAGAGCACGGTCATTCATGTCGACGACGCGGCGCCATGCAACGCGGCGTGTGTCGATTTCTTGCTCGTTGCCCCAATAGATGTGGTTATCGATCATCGCCGACAGCAGCGAGTGGGCCGAGGTGATGGCGTGGAAGTCACCTGTGAAGTGCAGGTTCATCTCTTCCATCGGAACAACCTGCGCGTAACCGCCACCCGCGGCGCCGCCCTTCATGCCGAAGTTCGGGCCAAGCGAAGCTTCGCGGATACAGATCATCGCGTTCTTTCCGATGCGGTTCAAGCCGTCGCCCAGACCTACTGTGGTGGTGGTCTTGCCTTCACCTGCGGGGGTTGGGTTGATCGCGGTCACCAGGATCAGCTTGCCGTCTTCGCGGTCCTGTACCGAGTTGATGAAGTCCTGGCTGACTTTGGCCTTGTCATGGCCGTAAGGCAGCAGATCATCGCTGGAGATACCCAGCTTCGCGCCGATTTCCTGAATCGGCTTTTTGTTCGCCTCGCGGGCAATCTCAATGTCGGATTTGTAGCTCATTGGGCAGGGTCCCTGATTGAATTCCGTGCAAAACCGACGCACGGGCGTCGGCGCTGCGCAACATATACTGATGTACACAACACTGATGGCTAAGGATTCCGACATTTTCATGCCGCGAAACGGCGTTGCGAGAAATCGTAATGCGCAAATCGGAAACGGATTGAACCTATGGGTTCCAAAGGGGCTGATCCGGCACAAACAATTGCATCTTGTCGCCGCGTTTCAGAGCCCCCGGGCGTTCGACCCAAGCCGTTATCCCGCGTCGCCCTTTGGCCGCAGGTTTGAATGCCGCCCCGTATCCAGTGTGATCCGCCTCGATCTCACGGCCCGGAAGAACGCAGGGGGCATTTTCCATGTCCACAGTGATCGTTAAACCGCTCTCGGCCTGCAACCGCGAAGATGGAGGGATATGAGAGAAATCGGGAATGCCCTTCAGGACAATCGAAGCCCCAAGGTAAGACGGATCAAGCGTTGCCAACTCCATCTCAGCCGCAATATCACCCAATTCCTCTGCCGACAGCACTGACAGTTGCCGCACATTCCGGATCTCGGTGCCCTTTGGATAGAGATTCGCTACCCGAACACAGGACGCCCTATTGAGCCCCTGATGCCGTTCCCCCTGAACGCCATCGAAGCTCAGGTCCAAAACATTGACAGGCTTGGCCCGCAAAGACTGGCCTGCTGGCACATGGCCCAGCCATACTACCTCGGCCGAATATTCAGTTTCACATAAGAACGGCATGAGATGCCCCCATTCATCTGCAGGTTTGTAGGCATAATGCCCGGCAACGCCCTGATGAAAAGAGAAAACCCGGAGGCTGGCTCCGGGTTTTGCAATTATGCGGTGGGTTCTGGTTCCATCCCGCCATCTGGCGGCGATTTCTTGGACTTGGTCTTCGGGATGGCAGTTACGCTGGGAGCGTTGCCCTCATCGGGGCTGTCACCCTCATCATCGCTTTCGGTGGGCGGTTCGCCATTCATGACGCGCTTGATCTCATCGCCGGTCAGGGTCTCATACTCAAGCAGGCCTTGCGCCAGTCGCTCCCATTCCTCGTTCTTGTCGGTCAGGATCTTGTGCGCGCGTTCATAGCCTTGCTGGATCAGGCGCTTTACCTCTTCTTCGATCAGCTCTTTGGTATGAGCCGATACCGAGAACCCGGCGGTGTTGCCCTGATAGCCTTCATGCGCCTCGGCATAGTCGATGTTGCCGACCTTGTCCGACATGCCCCAGCGCATCACCATGGCGCGGGCCAACTGGCTGGCCTGCATGATATCGCCCGCAGGGCCGTTCGACACGTGATCTTCGCCGTATTTAATCACCTCGGCGGCCTTGCCTGCCATAGTCATGGCCAGCTTCTGCTCACACTCATCGCGGTGATAGTTCAGACGATCCATTTCGGGCAGTGACACAACCATACCCAGCGCACCACCGCGCGGAATGATGGTCGCCTTATAGACCGGATCGCACAGCGGCAGTTCCAGACCCACAACGGCATGGCCGGCCTCGTGATAGGCGGTTTTCTCCTTCTGGTCCTGCGTCAGCACCATCGAACGGCGCTCGGCCCCCATCATCACCTTGTCTTTGGCGTTTTCAAAGTCCTCCATGGTGACAAAGCGACGACCGACGCGAGCGGCCATCAATGCGGCCTCGTTCACGAGGTTCGCCAGATCAGCACCCGAAAAGCCCGGCGTGCCGCGCGCGATGATGCGCAGATCGACATCGGGACCCAGAGGCGTCTTGCGCGCGTGAACGCCCAGAATTTTTTCACGGCCTTTGATGTCGGGGTTGCCGACGGTCACGTTACGGTCAAACCGGCCCGGACGCAGCAGCGCGGGGTCCAGAACGTCCTTCCGGTTGGTGGCAGCCAGAATGATCACGCCTTCATTGGCCTCGAAACCGTCCATCTCAACCAGCAGCTGGTTGAGGGTCTGTTCGCGTTCGTCGTTTCCGCCGCCATAGCCAGCACCACGATGGCGCCCCACGGCGTCAATTTCGTCGATGAAGACGATACAAGGCGCGTTCTTCTTGGCTTGTTCGAACATGTCACGCACACGCGATGCACCAACACCAACGAACATTTCAACGAAATCGGAACCCGAGATCGTAAAGAACGGCACACCCGCCTCGCCCGCAATCGCACGGGCAAGCAGCGTCTTACCAGTGCCCGGAGGGCCAACCAGCAGCGCGCCTTTGGGAATCTTACCGCCCAAACGCGAAAATTTCTGCGGGTTGCGCAGGAATTCCACGATCTCTTCCAGCTCTTCCTTGGCCTCGTCGATGCCCGCAACGTCGTCGAACGTCACCCGGCCATGCTTTTCGGTCAGCATCTTGGCCTTGGACTTGCCAAAACCCATCGCGCCACCTTTGCCGCCACCCTGCATCCGGTTCATAAAATAGACCCAGACACCGATCAGCAGCAGGAAGGGCAGCAGCGTGATCAGGAACGACTGGAAACCCGATTGCTGCTGTTTTTCAGCACGTACGGGGATGTTCTTGTCGATCAGCAGCTTGGTCACCTCGGCATCGGTGGGTTTGATGGTGACAAAGTCCTGATTCTCATTCGTGCGATAGCGGATCTGTTCGCCATCCAGCGTGACGCTGGTGACGTCTCCGGCGTCCACGGCGCTGACGAATTCGGAATAGGTACGTTCATTGTTCTGAAGCGACCCGCTGGGTCCACTGAACAGGTTGAACAGTGCCAGGATCAGCAGAAACAGAACGACCCAGAAGGCGATGTTGCGAGCGTTGCCCAAGGAAAATCTCCCGAAAGGTTTCGGCAGGTGGGGACCTGCCGGGGTTGTTCCTTAAAATAGAGAGGATTGTGGCAGGTTCAATGAGATAAAATCACCGCATCGAAGTCGGACCTTTCTGGAAGCAGTTCGGCCCGCCATTCGTTTGCAAAACCGGCCAGAGGTGCAGCCAGTAGAGTGCCTTCGGCCCAGACCGAGGGCGTCGACAACACTGCAGCGCGAGGTTTGCCCACAGAGCGCCAGTTTTCCAGCTGCAATATACCATCCTCACCAAGCGCCCGGATTTCCGCAACTTCAGTTTTTGGCCCGGACATAATCCAACGCCTGTCCCAAGGTTCTGAGGCGCGCGCGAGCTGATTGCTGACGGCGTTTAGCTCTCTGCAAATCCAAGTTTTTTTGCCTTCCGGGATTAAAATGCATCCCCCCAGGGTGGCCGTCTGAGCAGACGAAATCGCATCCAGCACTTGATCCACCGCTTTGTGTCGCGGCGGGTATTCTCCCCCTGCGATCCATGAAACAGACGCGGTCACAAGCCGACGACGGATTTCTTCGGGCAGAGTTTCGAAACCTTCGCGATCAATGCAAAGATCGCCATCCGTCACCGTCATGCACCGGAAAGCGGATTCTTGCGCGTATTGCGCCAATGCTTCACGCGCTTGTGCCATATTTTCAGCGACCCGTGATAATGACCCTGCCGTGATCCCGATTTGATTTAATCCTAACAGGGCCTGGCGGGCTTTGATCCGGTCAAAACGAGGGTCCTGATTCGACGGATCATCAATCCACGAAATACCTTGCGCAGTCAGATATTCCCGAAGATCGGAGCGTGTCGTGGACAGCAATGGGCGCAGCAATGTGACCCGACCTTCTTTTCGCGATACAGCCATGGCCGAAAGCCCCGAAACGCCCGAAGCACGGGCCAGCCGCATCAGTACCGTTTCAGCCTGATCATCCTCCGTGTGGCCCAGCGCAACTGCCTCTAGGCCCTTCGATTCGGCCCACGCGACCAGCAACCGGTATCTCGCACGCCGCGCCTGATCCTGCAGATTTCCGGATCCATCCCACCCCTGCCATTTCAGCGTTTCATGAGGAATGCCTAAGCGCTGCGCCAGTGTCGCGACGGCCAAGGCCTCTGAGGCAGATTCAGCTCGCAGACCGTGATCAACGGTCGCCGCAAACAGCTCGATCTGCTCTTGTCGCGCGATATCAAACAGCAAATGCAACAGGGCGGTCGAATCGCTGCCCCCTGATACCGCCACCCCCAGCCGGCGCGGTGGTGGATCCGGCAGACCCGCCCGCAGATTTGCCCGAAGCGTATCGGCGTCAGAGGTCAAGAACAGCCCAGCGTTGCCATTTCCTGTGTGGCCGAAGCAGCTGGTGCCGATGCCGGAAACCGAACGCCAACTTCGCCGAGAGTTATGCAAGCCTGATCGGTTTGGCCCAGCTGTCCAAGCGCCGCGCCCAACTCAAACAACGCCTCGGGTGCCAGAGGCCCTTCGGAGTCGCCCGTGAAGCTGGCCAGAAAGGCGCGCGCCGCTTCGCGTGTATCGCCCACCCCTTTCAGCGCCTGCCCGCGCCGCAGGTTGGCTTGGCTCGCCAGCGGGCTGCCCGGATAGGACTGGTCGAATTGCGCAAACAGATCGGCCGCGGTCTGGAAATCTCCATCCACCAGGGCCTGCGAAGCGGCATCAAAATCCGCTTGTTCACCGACTGCAAGCTCACCCTGATCAGTGACCGTGGGTTGCGTAGGGTTGGGGGTGGGTGCCACAGCCACATCGGTCGATGTCTCACCACCCAGCGTTGAGGTTTCACCCAACGCGCTCAGATCACCGCCTTCAAGTTCAACCAGACGAAACTCCAAATCACCGATACGGTTGGTGCCATCGGTCACGACATTCTGCACCCTTTGGTTCAACTGCTCGGTCTGGCGTGTCAGGCGCTGCAATTCTGCCTCGATCGCATCAACGCGCTCAAGCACGGAACTGCCAGACAGGTTTGGCGCGGGGGACCCAGTGGTTGAAAACTCGCGCTTGAGACGCTGAATTTCCACATGCAGCACGGTTAATTCCTGACGGATATCCGCCAAAGTCTGCTGATCCTGTGCCTGTGCCATACCAGCGACGGTCACGACCGCCGCCAGAACCAAACCTGCAATTCGCATCATCTTACCCCAAGGTTGAACCGGTCAGCACCGTCACCGCGCGGCGGTTTTTCGAATAGCAATCCTCGGTGCTGCAAATTTCGATCGGGCGTTCCTTGCCATAGCTGACGGTGGTCAACCGGTTGCCTGCCACCCCGCGCGAGATCAGATACTCCCGCGCCGCATTGGCCCGACGAGCTCCAAGCGCAAGGTTGTATTCGCGCGTGCCCTGCTCGTCCGCATGGCCTTCGATATTGGCGACAAAATCCGGATTGGCGAGCAGCCAATCGGCCTGCCCTTGCAGAATCGTCTGCGCCTGCGGGCTGAGCGTGGACTGATCGACCGCGAACAGAACCCGGTCACCAACTGTTTGCTGGAAATAGGCTGGCGAACGCGGATCACTGGGTGAGCCCGGAACCAGTGCGCCGCTGCCACCAGCGCCGCCACCCAGAGCCGACGGATCATTATTGGAACAGGCCGCAATCAGAGTCAGCGCCCCAATTGCCGCGACTTTGCTCAACAGTTTCATCTCAAGTGCCTCGTGTTTCGTTGTTTATTGCCGCGCTTCTATCACATTGCGGGTTTGTTGTGAACTTTACCTGCGGTCTGTTCCAATCAATTCTGCAGTGGCCCCCAAGACGGGTCGCTACCGCCATCCGGCGTTCTAACAGGACGCAAGTTACGGCCCGAAATATCCACAGAGTAAAGCGTCGATCGACCGCTTGCCCCCTGAGTTTCGCGGGTGAACATTATGACCCGCCCGTTTGGCGACCAAGTGGGACCTTCGTCCAGGAACGAGGCGGTCAAAAGGCGCTCTTCGCTGCCATCTGTGCGCATAACACCGATGTGGAAGCGACCTTTGTTCTGCTTGGTAAAGGCAATCAAGTCACCACGCGGAGACCAGACCGGCGTGCCATAGCGGCCTTGCCCAAAACTGATCCGCGTTGCCTCGCCTCCGTTGGCGGGCATGATGTAAAGCTGCGGAGTGCCCGACCGGTCGCTTTCAAACACGATCCGACTGCCATCCGGCGCATAGCTTGGTGCAGTTTCAATCGCGGGCGTATTGGTCAGTCGCACGCTTTGGCCCGAGGCCAGATCCATTTTCCACAAATCCGTGTTTCCGCCTTGGGTCAACGAATAAACAATTGAACGACCATCCGGAGAGAAGCGCGGTGAGAAACTCATGGTGCCTTCCTGCGTTTTCAACTCTTGCCGCTCCACGCGGCCGACATCCAGAACGTAAATACGCGGCTGACCGGTCTCGTAGCTGGTATAGAGCAACTGGTCGCCCGTCGGTGAGAACCGAGGCGCCAGAACAATCGCTGCGCTGTCGGTCAGATACTGCACATTCGCGCCGTCATAATCCATGATCGCCAACCGCTTGCGCCGCTGATCCTTAGGGCCGCTTTCCGACACGAACGCGACTCGGCTGTCAAAGTAAGCACCCTCGCCGGTGATCCGGGTATAGACCTGATCGGCCACCTTATGCGCCATGCGACGCCAGCCGTCGGTGGTGCCCGCAAACTGCAACCCATTGCCCAGTTCCTGACCCGAGAACACGTCCCAAACCCGGAACCGCACCGTCAGCCGTTTGCCCGAAACATTGACCGCCCCTGTCACCAGTGCCTGCGCGTTGATCGCTTTCCAATCGGCAAACTGCACCGGGGCATCAAAACTACTGACCCGGCTGATGAATGCATCCGACGAGATTTCGCGGAACAAACCCGTTCCCGTCAGGTCCGATACCACCACGCGCGAGATGTCTTGCGCATATTGTGCGGCCGAAGGTCCGTCCGGCACAAAGCTCGGTACCGCAAATGGCATCGGCTCGATGATCCCTTCATCGATTTCCAGACGCAGCGGGCCACTTTGGGCGTAGGCCGAGGTCGAAAGAAGGGTCAGGCCAATTAAGAGGCTGGTCAGAAGTTTCATCATTTGATCCGCATCCTCTCGGGATTGAATGTAATCTCAATATCCTGCCATTGATCGTATTTGTCAGCAGGTAGGTCATATCCTTTAGACCCACAGCGCAAAATTGCGCGGCGCGCGGCTTCGTAGGCTTGTTTTGCTGATGCGGCCGAGCCGCCTGTACTGTCGAGTAGCTGCAAACTGCCGCCAACCACTTTGCCATCTCTGGTCAACGAAAACCCGACAACAACCACGGTTTCCAGCGCATCCGTCGACAGGGACCCGACATTCCAACACCGCGACACCGCAACCCGCATCGCGTCTTTTTCACCGCTTGTCAGTGGTGGGCCCGAAGGTTCGGTGCCATTGCCCAATGCTTCGGCCAAGGCGTCATTTATCGCTTGCTCGTTTTGCGCAGGTTCAGTCGGCGCGGGCTCGGGCGTTTCTGCAACCTCAGGCTCTGGCTGGGGTGCCGGCCGGTTCGGGCGCACGCGCGGACGAGGAGAGGTTCGCGGGGCCGGATCTTCGACTTCTTCCGCCTCGGTCACAATCTCGGGCGCGGCCTCTTCCGGTGCCGTTTGATCTTGCTGTTCTTGTTGGATTTCCGCCCCTTCATCCAGCGAAACCGGAGGGGTTTCAATGTCATCCGGCTTGGCCTCGGGCGGAGGAGGAGCAATCTGCTCGGGCGCGATCTTATCCGCAGGGCTTGGTTCGGCCTCTGGGCCCGGAGGCGCAGGAAGCGCCGCCAGCTCAGGCTCGGGCTCTTCAAGCGTCGGAGGTTGTTCGATCAGTTCGGGCTCGGGCGGGACTTCCACCGTTTCCGGTTCCGGC
Organism: Ruegeria sp. B11; assembly: GCF_056539785.1. Lineage (NCBI taxonomy): Bacteria > Pseudomonadati > Pseudomonadota > Alphaproteobacteria > Rhodobacterales > Roseobacteraceae > Ruegeria > Ruegeria sp. B11. Next base: position 1,382,972 of record NZ_JBQFVO010000001.1, read on the forward strand.
TCGGGCTCAGGTTCCGGCTCGGGCTGGGCAACCGGCTCAGGTTCGGGCGTTTCTTCCGGCGTCGGGTCCAGTATTTCGATCTTATCAGGTTCTGCAGGCTGTTGCAGTTCAGCCGGGTCAGTCGGCACCTCGGGTGCCTCGCGTTGCGCGGTCATGGCCGCAAACTGCTCAGCCGAGATCACCGAGACATCCTGTACAGCCATCGGCAACGGCTCGGACCGGAAGGTCCCGCCGATCAGCGCCCAGCCAATCAGGCTGACATGCGCAATTGCCGAAATCTTGGTGCCGGTATCCACCGCGCAGCCTCACTCTCACCCTTCGTCCAGCGTTGGCCCGCCGGTATCGGTCACAAGGCCAACGTTGGAAAACCCGCCCGCGTTCAAAGCACCCATGACCTGCATCACTTGCGCATATGGAATCGCGCCGTCAGCACGCAAGAACACGCGGTCGCTGCTGCGCTCAGCTGCGATCGCGCGCAGCTTACCGATCAGTTCTTCGCGCAGCACATCCGTGGTCTGGATCTGCACGCGCCCATCTGCGGTCAAGGTCACGGTCAGCGGCTCTTCGTTGTCACCGGGTAAGGCACTTGCGGCAGTCTTGGGCAGATCGACAGGTACGCCGACGGTCAACAATGGGGCCGCCACCATAAAGATGATCAGCAACACCAGCATGACATCAACAAAGGGCGTCACGTTGATCTCGGCCATCGGTTGGGCGCGCCCGCGCCGCCGTCCGCGCCTGCGTCCGTTCCCGCCCGAGCTTTGCTGAACTGCCGCACCCATCGTCAGCTATCCAACTGACGCGACAGGATAGTGGCGAATTCATCGGCAAAGGCCTCGTAGCCGCCGACGATGCGGTCACTGTCTGCGCTGAGTTTATTATAGAATATCACCGCCGGGATCGCGGCCAGCAAGCCAAGACCGGTGGCCAGCAACGCCTCGGCAATACCCGGGGCCACAACGGCGAGGTTTGTGTTCTGCTGCTCGGCAATCTCGATAAAGGCATTCATGATGCCCCAAACGGTGCCAAACAGGCCGATAAACGGCGCTGTCGATCCGACAGTGGCCAGAATGGGCAACCCTTTTTGCAGACCCTCAGCCTCTTTCGCGATCGCCACGTCCATCGAGCGATCGATCCGCGCCGTCGCCCCTGCGATCAAGCCGCCATCGGTGCGGTGCGAGCGTCGCCACTCGATCATCCCCGCCGCGAAAATCTTTTCGGAACTGCCATCGGGCTGGGTTCCGATCTGCTCGAACAGCTCATCCAGCGGATTGCCAGACCAGAAGCTTTCATCGAATACCCGCGCCTCGCGCCGCGCGGCTCGGTAGTTGATCAGTTTCTGAATGATAATGCCCCAGGACCAGATGGATGCACCGATCAGCATCAACATCACCAGTTTGACGATAAAGGTCGCGCGGGCATACAGCCCCCACATGGAGAAATCGATCTCCTGCGCCAGCGCCAGCGTTTCAGCTTCCATGAACCTGCTCTTTGTTTTGCCTGATGGCCATTTGGCCTTGTTTTGCCAAACGCTAACGCAGATGGAGATGAAAAGCCAACAGAACCACCCCGGAGGCTGAAAATGTTACATCAATGCGCGAATCTCTGCCGGAAGACGAACGGGCTTACCCTGCGCATTCATGCAGACAGCCGTTACCTCGGCGCGGAAAATCTCGGTCTCGCCACGCTTGACCAATTGCGACATTGTCAACCGAGCGCCCGATAGCGAAACCATCTCGGTCTCGACCATCAGCTCGTCTTCAAACCTAGCGGCGGCGAGATAATCCGCCTCGATCCGCCGCACGACCCAGACAATGCCTGCGTCCCGCATCGCGTTCTGATCATTACCCAGTTTACGCACCCAGTCCGACCGGGCGCGTTCGATGAATCTCAGATAATTTGCGTGATAGACCACGCCTCCCATGTCGGTGTCTTCGTAATAAACACGGACCGGGTAGTGATGCTTCATTGCGACGGCTCCAATCTGGCGAACAAGCGCAGCGCATGAGAGGGATCCTGCGCGGCACCGGGCAGAACAGGATCGTAGGCGGCGCGGATCAAGGCCGCAATATCAGGCCGCAAGATCGTCGCGTCACCAGCAATCGCCAGAGGTGAGGCGCTGCGAAAAGCTGTGTCGGACCAAAGCAGGATCGTTTGTACAACCTGGCTTAACGCCAGCGTTTCTGCCGGCACTTTCGACAGCTCTTTGTCCATGCGCAAAAACACAAATGCCGCGCGGATGGCGCCGTCTTCTTCGAACCGGAAAATGCGATACTGATTGGCATCGGCAGCCACCAGCCGGTCAACCAGTGGGGCCAGATCCGGGATCAGGCGATCCAGATCGGGCACGTCCAACAATTCCTGCCACTCACGGAAGAAGAACACCATGCAATTGGCACCCAGTTCGGGATCCGTCTCGGCCATCTTGTGATTTGCCAGAGTGACAACCGCCTCGAACGCACCTTTTACGGTCGACAGCGTTTCATCCTCGACACCAAACACGATGGGCACGATGGGTCTGCCCCAGCGCGCAAACAGAAACTCACCGCTATCGCGTGTGAACAGCGCCTCAATCTCATCGGGTGTCACGCCCCAGTCCTTCTTCTCGATTTAGATACGACCGCCTGAGGCTTAAAATCTAATGCGCCCCACTTCAACCAAACAGATCGCTCTGTCCTTTGGGTGCAGCCATCCCCAGATGCGTCCATGCCTTTTGCGCCAGCATCCGTCCGCGCGGAGTGCGCTGGATCAGGCCTTGCTGCAGGAGATAAGGCTCGATCACCTCTTCCAGCGAATCCCGGCTTTCGGACAACGCCGCCGAGAGTGTTTCAATCCCTACTGGCCCGCCCGCATAGTTCTCGGCAATCAGCTTCAAATACCGGCGGTCGGCCCCGTCCAGACCAAGGTTATCGACCCCCAGCCGGGTCAGTGACCCATCCGCCAAGTCGCGCGTAATCCGCCCATCGCCTTCAACAATGGCAAAATCCACCACGCGTCTCAGCAGACGACCGGCGATCCGTGGTGTTCCACGAGACCTGCGCGCGATCTCACGCGCGCCTTCGTCATCCGCAGGTGCGCCCAGTTTGCGGGCATTGCGGGTGACGATCTCGTGCAACTCGTCGACCGTATAGAACTGCAGCCGGGTCGGGATGCCAAACCGATCGCGCAACGGCGTGGTCAGCAACCCCATCCGCGTTGTCGCCCCGACCAGCGTAAATGGCTGCAGCTCGATCCGTACAGTCCGCGCCGCCGGACCTTCACCAATGACAAGATCCAGCTCGAAATCCTCCATCGCGGGGTACAGCACCTCTTCGACCGCCGGGTTCAGACGGTGAATCTCGTCGATGAACAAGACATCACGCGATTCCAGATTGGTCAGAATCGCCGCCAAATCCCCCGCCTTGGCCAGAACCGGCCCCGAGGTCATGCGGAAATTCACTCCCAACTCGCGCGCCATGATCTGCGCAAGCGTGGTCTTACCCAATCCAGGTGGACCATGGAACAGCGTGTGATCCATCGCCTCACCGCGTTGGCGGGCCGACTGGATGAAGATGCGTAGGTTGGCCCGCGCCTCGGCCTGACCAATGAATTCATCCAGCCCCTGCGGGCGCAGGGCGCGGTCATTGTCCTCGGGCATCGGTTCGGGTCGCAGGGCGGGATCAGCGTCTACCATTCAGTTACCCTTTCACTCAGCCCTTGGGAGCCAGTAGCTTCAGCGCGGCGCGTATCAGATCGGCCTCGCCCGCATCTGGCATATTAGCCGCTGCCTCGGCCACGGCCGATGCCGCCTCGGACGGTCCATAGCCCAGATTGCCCAACGCCGACAGCGCATCCGCAGAAGCAGCGCCCAAGGTCGGTTTGGCCACCCGTTTCGGAACAGGCGCAGGCTCGGTCGTCTCAACTACTTCAAGTGCCGGGCCATCCATCGCTTCGGTCACCGTGCCGCCCATCGCCATCACACCCGGGGCCTTGTCCTTGAGGTCAAGCACGATCCGTTGCGCGGTCTTGGGGCCGACACCCTTTGCGGCCTTCACGGCCCCCCAATCACCCAAGGCAATCGCGCGGCTGACACCATCGGGCCCCAGCGCACTAAGAATGGCCAGCGATACCTTCGCACCCACACCCTGAACCGAGCACAGCAGACGGTGCCATTCCTTCTCGACCAAGGACAGAAAACCATAAAGCTGCATCAGGTCTTCGCGCACGACCATATCGGTGTAGATTGACATTACCTCACCCACCCCCGGCAGGGCCGCCATGGTCCGGTCCGAGCAATAGACGATATAGCCGACCCCCCGCACGTCGATCAGAACGTGATCCGCCGCGCGGTAATCCAGCCGTCCAGTGAGCTTGCCGATCATGCGCGTACCTCTTTCATCCGAGCCTGCGGTGCGGCGCCATAGTAGGAATGGCAGATGGCAATCGCCAACGCATCCGCAGCATCCGCCCCTTTGGGGGAACAACCGGGCAGTTGAAGTTTGACCATATGCAGAACCTGCTCTTTTTCGGCGTGGCCGACGCCCACCACCGTTTTCTTGACGCGGTTGGGGGCGTACTCGCCAACCGGCAAACCCGCCTGCGCAAGCGTCAGAAGCGCAACACCACGCGCCTGACCCAGTTTCAGTGTACCGGCCCCATCTTTGTTGACGAAGGTCTGTTCAATTGCCGCCTGATCTGGATTGTGCTCGGCGATGACTTCGACGATTTGATTGTGTAGCGACAGCAGCCTTTCCCCCAGATCATCACCATCGGATTTGCACAATCCATTCGCAACGTGGCTCAGGCGGCTGCCATGCGATTCGATGACGCCCCATCCCAAGGTTCTAAGCCCTGGATCAATGCCCAGAATTCGCATGTTTTGTCTCGGCCTGCTCGGGTTTGTGTGATCTTTTTTCATCGACTAGCACGAAGCGTGAACATTTTCCAAGGAAATCAACTCAGGGTCCAAAACCGACATTCATGTCGCCTCCGGTTCCTCGCGGCCTGTTTGCGACCGGGTTAGGTTCGTTTTCGACGCTTTTCCGATCGAACTTTAACCAATGATTTAAGGGGTTTTCATCAATTTCGAGCGTTGCAAAAAATGCATAGGACACATGCAATTTCTGCGCTTGCGCACGGCGAAACTCATCACTAGATGCCGCTCAGATCGCAAGATCAGAGTTTAACACAAACCAGAAGGAAACAGGATATGGCTGCACTGGATACCACCCGCACCACCACTGGCTCATTCGGCCTCGTCGGCCGTATCGGCGCACTTTTTGCATCGGTTGTAAACGCCGTTGTTGAATGGAATGACGCCCGCGCAACCCGTAACGCGCTGAACGGTCTTTCTGACCGCGAACTGGACGATATCGGACTATGCCGCGGCGACATCGACGTTGTCGCCGAAGGCCGCCGTTACTGAGATAACGGACTACCGCATAAGCCCCTTCCTCCTCCCTGTGGGGCAAACAGAAACACCGCACGCCGTGAGGCATGCGGTGTTTTTATTAGGAGGGTGCAAGATATCCGGTTAGAACCATACCTTGTTCAGTTGGCTCGAGAAAAACGCGGTCACCGGATCGGCCTGCATGATCCAGGCGCCAGCTTTCTCAACCGGCGTGCCCTGATTCAGGCTTTCAACACGCGTTTCGTACGCAGTCGGGCCAAGGTGAGACAGTAAAAAGGCCTTGAAGGCAAAGAAGCCAACCAAACACAGTAACAAAACCCTCGCTGGAACTGCTGAACGCATACGCTGTGGTTTCATCACCACCAGCCCGTCTGAGCGCAACGTGGCGCGATAGCCGCGGCTGAGTTTCTGGTGCTTTTTGTTCAAACGCGAGATGCGTTGATCGAATTCGAGTTGTTTTCCTGTCATGGCAGCCTCCGAAAACCGCCCCCCGAGTGCATTGAAAGACGGTAATTAGAGAATGCGACAAAAACGTGGCAAAAATCCACAAAACTCCCGTAAATGGCCTAAATTCAGCCCTGTTTGCTTAAGATTAGCGTCGCCCACTCACCAATCCGATCCTGGCGAACCAGATTGAAGCCGTTTTGGAGATAAACCGAGATCACGTCATCGGCCTGTTCATTGAGGATTCCCGATAGAATCGCTTGTCCCCCCCCCCGCAGGTTCGCCGAAATTTCAGGCGAAAGGGCCACGAGCGGACCTTTTAGGATATTGGCGAATATCAGATCGTAAGGCGCACGCGCCTTCAGATCCGGGTGATCGAAACCTGCCGCTTCAACGCATTTAACCGCACCCGCCATACCGTTCGCCCGAAGGTTGGCCTCGGCCACGTCGACGGCAACCTCATCAATGTCGCTGGCGACAATATCGCCCTCCCAGACCCGCGCTGCGGCCATCGCCAATACGGCGGTGCCACAGCCGATATCGGCAACCTTGCTGGCCGTGAACCCATCATCCAGAAGATGGTCCAAAGCCTTGAGGCAACCAAGCGTTGTCCCGTGGTGCCCCGTGCCAAAGGCCATCGCAGCTTCGATCAGCAGCGGAATGCGGCCTTCGGGCAGTTTGTCGGCATCATGGCTTCCATAGACAAAAAACCGACCGGCCTCGACCGGGGCTAGTTCGCGGCGGACATGGGCGACCCAATCCGTTTCGGGCAGTTCCGAGACCACAAAGGGCTTGGCCTCGAACGCGGCGGCCAGAACCGCCAGCGCGGTTTCATCCGGGGTTTCGGTAAAATAGCCGCCGACCTCCCACAGGCCCGAGCCATCCTCGACCTCGAACACGCCGACGCCGGTTGGTTCCGGGTCCAGCCGTTCCATCGCCTCGCCCAATCCTTCGGCGGCTTTCTTGCCGTTCAAAGTGGTCAGAGCAGTGAATGTTGGCATGGGGGCCTCCTGTTTCGATCGAAACAGCGCCTAGGGGCACCGACCGCCAAGGTCAAGCGGAGTCGCTTATTCGGCGGGCGCGGGGGCGTATTTCGACAGGATGGTTTCGTTGCCCGGTTCCGGATGACGCGGGATCAGTAGTGACAGCAGAAGCGAGATGATCGCCATTGCAGCGGCCAAACCAAACACTGCGCCGGGCGAAACGACCCATAGCAGACCTAAAAGTGCTGGCAGGAAAACAGCGGCGATATGATTTATGGTAAATGCCACCGCCGCAGTGGGCGCAATATCCGCCGGGTCGGCGATCTTCTGGAAATAAGTTTTCAAAGCCAACGCCAGAGCAAACAGCACATGGTCGATCACATAGAGAATCGCCGCCAGCAGCACGCCCCAGCTAAACCAGTAGATGCCGCCATAGGCTGCGAAAACGATGGCGAGCCCGGCATATTCAAAGATCAGAGTGCGGCGTTCGCCAAACCGCGCGACTGCCTTGCCCAGCAGCGGAGCCGCCATCATGTTGATCATAAGGTTGATCAGGTAAAGGCTGGTCAGTTCGTGTACTTCAAAGCCGAATTTCTCGACCATCATGAAACCGGCGAACACGACAAAAATCTGCCGCCGCGCGCCCGCCATGAACTGTAATGCATAATACAGCCAGTAGCGGCGGCGTAGGATCAGCTTCTTGGTCTGCGGCGTCGGTGCGTCGAATTGCGGGTAAGCAATCAAGCAAAACACTGCCAGCAAAGTTGTCACGCCGCCTGCCGCCATGAACACGAAGTTATAGGACAGGTCGAAGCGGTCCCATGTCAGGACGATCAAGCCATAGACCACAGCCGTCGCAGCCGAGCCCATAGCCACCAGCCAGCCAAGCACCTGCGGCGCACGGTCTTTAGGCAGCCATTGCAGCTGCAGTGACTGGTTCACCGTCTCATAGTAGTGAAACCCGATCGAGCTGAACAGCGTCACAAACAGCAGCCCGCCAAGGCTGGGAAACCAGGCCGTCACCGCCGTCGCCACGCCCAACATCATCAATGAGATCATGGCCAGTACCTGCTCGCGGATGAAAATGATCACCGCAATCACGCCAACGGCCAGAAAGCCCGGAATCTCGCGTACCGTGTGCAAAAGCCCGATATCCGCCCCGTCGAAGTTCGCCGCCTCGATGACGAAATTGTTCAGCAATGCACTCCACGCGTTAAACGCGATCGGCATGGTCAACGCCATCACGAACAAGAGCGTCATAGGGCGGCGCCAGAGCGGAAGACTCTGCGCCTCAGACAAGGGCATGGGTTTCAGCATGAGGATGCTCTACGCCCATTTGTACTTTTTGGCGAGGGGAAAGCGGCCGGCGCACAGCGGCTCTGCACTGATGCAGGGGTCAGTAGAAGCTTTGCGGATCGATATCCACGGTCAGGCGGATATCGCCTTTCAACTTCAACGGGGCGATCCAGCGGGCTATGGCGTCCTGAATAGGCGCACCTTTCGGGGCTTTGACTAACAGCCGGACGCGGTGACGCCCGCGTATGCGCGCGATCGGGGCTGGAGCAGGGCCAAATACCTGAGCACCAACATCGCGCAACGGCGCATCGTTGCGCGCCATGGCGTTGCCGATGTCGAAGACCGGCCCGACCTCGGGGCCAGACAGGACAATCCCGGCCATTCGACCATAAGGCGGCACCCCGGCGGCCTGACGCCCGGCGGCTTCAGCCTTCCAGAACCCTTCTTCATCGCCCGATAGAGTCGCCCGGATCACCGGATGTTCCGGCTGGAATGTCTGCAACAACGCCTGCCCCGGTTTTTCCGCACGACCTGCCCGGCCCGCTACCTGCCGCATCAATTGAAAAGTTCGTTCCGCCGCGCGCAGGTCAGCACCATGCAGGCTAAGGTCCGCATCGATCACCCCAACCAGCGTCAGCTTTGGAAAATTATGTCCTTTGGCCACGAGTTGCGTCCCGATAACGATATCCGCATCGCCTTCGGCAATCTCTTCGATCTTGGCCTTCAGGGCACGAGCCGAACCAAACAGATCAGAGCTGAGCATAGCGATTTTGGCTTCAGGGAACGCCGCCTCGGCTTCTTCTGCCAGCCGTTCAATCCCGGGTCCGACCGGTGCCAGTTTACCCTCGACCCCGCAGGATGGGCAGGCCTCTGGCATTGGCTTGGTCTCACCACATTGATGGCACATCAGACGCTTGAGGAACCGATGTTCAACCATTCGCGCGTCGCAATGATCGCAGGCAATCTGCTCCCCGCACGCCCGGCATAGTGTCACGGGCGCATAGCCACGGCGGTTGATGAACAGCAGTGACTGCTCTTCGCGTTCGATACGCTGTTGCACCGACTGCCGCAGCGAGGGGGAAATCCAAGTCCCGGCCTGCATCTGCTCGGCGCGCATGTCGATCGGCTTCATTTCGGGCAGGACTGCTGCACCAAAACGCGAGGTCAGGTCCAGCCGTTCGTATTTACCCGCCTCGGCATTGGCCCAGCTTTCCAGTGAAGGCGTCGCGCTGGCCAGAATCACCCGCGCTCCGCAGATGGCCGAACGCAGAACGGCCATATCCCGCGCACTATAATGCACCCCATCTTCTTGTTTGTACGAGGTGTCGTGTTCTTCATCGACAACTACGAGACCAAGATCGCGAAATGGAAGAAACAGTGCTGACCGGGCCCCAACGACCAGTTGCGCATCACCCTGACCGACCATCCGCCAAACCCGGCGACGTTCAGTCATGGTCGCGCCCGAATGCCATTCCGCCGGACGCGCACCAAATCGCGCCTCGACACGGGTCAGAAATTCAGCCGTCAGCGCGATCTCGGGCAGCAAGACCAGTGCTTGCCGCCCCAAGCGCAGGGCCTCGGCGACCGCCTCAAGATAAACCTCGGTCTTGCCCGAGCCCGTCACCCCTTTCAGAAGAGTCGTTCCATAATCTCCTGTCCGTTGCCCGGTCTGAAGCCGCATCACGGCCTCCGCCTGATCTTCGGTCAGGTCCTTTCCCGGCAATTCTGGATCAAGATGAGGATAGGGAAGATCACGCGGGCTGTCCTCTTCACGCACAGCGTTCTGTTTGACCAACCCCTTAATGACCGAAGATGTGACCCCCGCTTGCTCGGCCAGTTCCTTCAGCGTAAAGGCCAAGCCGCCATAGTCTCGCAAAACTTCAAGTACCCGCATTCGTGCGTCGGTCATTCGGTCCGGTTGACCACCGCCCAAACGATAAACCTTGCGCATTGAGGGCGGATCGCCCAACCCCGGCGCGCGCGTTGCTAGCCGCAGCATCGCAGGCATCGGCGTCAGGGTGTAGTCAGCCACTTTCCCCAGAAACACCCGCATTTCTTCACGCATCGGCGCGACCTCAAGCACCCGGTTCACCGACCGCGCCTTGGCCAGATCAAAACCACCCTGCCCCGGCCCCCAAACCACACCCAAGACTTTGCGCGGGCCCAAGGGCACCTCGACAAACGCACCAAGAAAGCACCCGCCCTCGGGCGCTTTGTAATCCAACGTCCGGTCCAGCGGCTGCGTGGTCCGCACCGCAACCAGCTCTCCTTCGTCGAAAAATCCGTTAGCGCTCACGGCATATCCTTCGCAGGGGGTTCCAGCATGGGTCTCTTTGAGGTAAAGCCATCCGCGACCAAGGCCAACCCATCAAAGGACTGCCCTCATGAAATTCTTCGTAGACACCGCCGAAATCGAAGCCATCGCCGAACTGAACGATCTGGGCATGGTGGACGGCGTAACCACCAACCCCTCGCTGATCCTGAAATCGGGCCGCGACATTCTGGAAGTCACCAAAGAGATCTGTGATCTGGTCGACGGCCCCGTCTCGGCCGAAGTTGTCGCCACCGAGGCCGACGACATGATCGCCGAAGGCCGTAAGCTGGCCAAGATCGCGCCCAACATCGCAGTCAAAGTGCCGCTGACATGGGCCGGTTTGAAAACCTGTAAAACACTGACCGACGAAGGCCAGATGGTCAACGTGACCCTGTGCTTCTCGACCAATCAGGCCATTCTGGCCGCCAAGGCGGGCGCAACCTTCATCTCGCCGTTCATCGGACGTCTGGATGATATCAACCTCGATGGCATGGACCTGATCGCAGATATTCGCCAAGTTTATGACAATTACGGGTTCGAGACCGAAATCCTCGCCGCCTCGATCCGCACCGTAAACCACGTGACCGACAGTGCCCGCATCGGGGCTGACGTGATTACAGCACCTCCGGGCGTGATCAAAAAACTGGCCGACCACCCGCTGACCGACAAAGGCCTTGAAACTTTCCTGGCCGACTGGGCCAAGACAGGTCAGAAAATCCTCTGATCCCAAGCATTGCCGCGCGGTGCCATCAGGCACCGCGCCCGGCCCAACGGCAAAAGCTGATCTTTGATCAGCGCCGGGCAGGCGGGAGCGCCCGCCACAGCAGCGATGAAATTCGCCTTTCGCGTGCATTTTTCCCAAGGCAAATCCAGCAACCCATGTTATAAGCCCGCCAAACAAAAAAAACGACCGGACGGGACATGAGCAGCGATCCTAAACTCAAGGACAATCTCCGCGCCGCAATTCTGGCTGAGCCTGACGCCGTGCTGGATGACAAAGACCTGATGCAGGCCTTGGTGGCTGCAAATGAGCAGGCGCGTGGTGACAACGTTATCGACCTGCGCGGTATCGCCATGCAGCGGCTTGAGGCGCGTCTTGACCGCCTTGAGGACACTCATCGCTCAGTCATCGCAGCGGCGTATGAGAACTTGGCGGGCACAAATCAGGTGCATCGCGCCATTCTTCGCCTGTTGGAGCCCACCGTGTTCGAGGATTTCCTGCGCGCGCTAGGCAATGACGTGGCCGAAATCCTGCGAGTCGATCACATCACTCTGGTCCTCGAAACAACCGTCGTACGTGATGATCCGGTGGTGAACCAGCTCGGCGGCGTGCTGACTGTGGCTGAGCCCGGCTTTATCGATAGCTATCTGACTGCTGACCGCAACGGTCAGCCGCGCGAGGTTACCTTGCGCGAAATCCGCCATCCCAATCCGCAAGTTTACGGTAAACAAGCCGATCAGCTACGATCCGAGGCCTGCCTGAAACTCGATCTTGGCACTGGCCGCCTACCCGGCATGATTGTCATGGGCGCGCGCGACCCGAGGCATTTCTCACCTCAGCTTGGCACTGATCTTCTTGCCTTCTTTGCCGGCGTGTTCGAACGCTCTATGCGCCACTGGCTGTCGTGAGCCTGATTTCCCCAGCCTGCCGCGATGCACTGCAGCATTGGCTGGACAGTCTGGGGGCGCTGGCGGGGCGGTCTGAAAATACGCTCAACGCCTATCGCGGCGACGTGACAGAATTCCTGTCCTTCATGACCTTGCATCACAGCGAGCGCCAAGGGCTGGCCGCGCTGGAACGCATCAGCGTTTCTGACATGCGGGCTTGGATGGCAGAGCAGCGCAATTCTGATGTCGGCGCGCGATCTCTGGCGCGCAAGCTTTCTGCCGTCAAAACCTTCTATCGCTGGTTGGCCGAACGCGAAGGGTTCGAACCTACTGCGGTGCTGTCCACCCGAGCGCCCAAATTTACCAAGAAACTGCCCCGACCTCTGGCCGAAGATGCCGCGCGCGCAATGATCGACACGGTCAAGCTACAATCCTCATCGGACTGGGTCGCTGCACGGGATGTTGCAGTTGTGACGCTCCTCTACGGGTGCGGGTTGCGGATTTCCGAGGCGTTGTCTTTGACCGGTGTGGACGCTCCTCTGCCAGAAACGCTGCGCATATCGGGTAAGGGCGATAAGGAAAGAATCGTACCGGTCTTGCCTGGCGCTCGGGCTTCGGTGGATCGCTATCTTCACCTCTGCCCACACCCGCAATCCCCCGATAAGGCGTTATTCCGAGGTGTCAGGGGCGGCCCGCTCAACCCCGGAATCATTCAGGCTGTGGTCGCCAAGGCACGGATGCAACTTGGCCTGCCCGCGACGGCCACCCCACACGCGATGCGCCACAGCTTTGCTACCCATCTGCTGTCTGCGGGTGGTGACCTGCGCGCGATACAAGAGCTTTTGGGCCACGCCTCGCTTTCCACCACACAGACCTATACCGCAGTCGACACGGCCCGGTTGATGGAAGTCTATAACCGCACGCACCCAAAAGCCTGAAGCAAAGACCCTTTTTGCTTTGCATCTGCGCCTTGCTTCCGTCATGACACCACCATGACACTCAGATTCAAAGCGCTTTCCGTTCATCTCTTCACCGCCACAGGTGCCGTTTTCGCAATGCTCGCCATGTTGGCCGCAGTCGAAGAGAAATGGAGCCTGATGTATCTCTGGCTCGTTGTCTCGTTCATCGTCGATGGCATCGATGGCCCGCTGGCGCGGCACTATCACGTTAAGAAGAACGCACCCGAGTTTGACGGAGTCTTGCTGGACCTGATCATCGACTATTTGACCTATGTTTTCATCCCTGCCTTTGCCCTGTTCAAATCGGGTCTGATGGACGGTTGGACCGGCTGGTTCGCAATCATCGTCATCACCTTTGCAAGTGCGATGTACTTTGCGGATACACGTATGAAAACCAAGGATAATTCCTTCTCTGGCTTTCCAGGTTGCTGGAACATGTTCGTCATTGCGATCTTCGCCCTGGAGCCCAACTTCTGGGTCATCCTGCTGCTGGTCACCTTGCTGGCTGTCGCAATGTTCCTGCCGCTGAAATTCATTCACCCAGTCCGGACCGAGCGTTGGCGCACCCTGTCATTGCCTATGGCTTTTGCGTGGACATTTTTTGCAGGCTGGGCCGCCTGGGTCGACTTTCACCCCGAAAGCTGGGCCCATTGGGGGCTGGTGATCACCAGCTTGTATTTGGTCTCGGCCGGTATTGCGCAGCAGATCATTCCGCCGCGCAAGGCCCGGGATTACAAGACTTCCTGAACCTCAAACTCTGTCCCGTTATGGGTGAACACGTCACCCTCTTGCAGGCCAACCATAGCCAGATAGATCGGGCTTTGGGTCGAAATGCCCATGTAGGTTTTGCCGTCCACCTCAAACCGAGTCGTTGAGACACATACGACGAAGCGGCGATTGTTGAACTTGATTACGGCGCCGGGCTGCACCGTATCCGTGAGGCCAAAATCGGTGTTCTCGATCACGTCAATCTTGGCGTGATGCGCATGAACAGGCGCATCAAAGGCGGCCGCCAGATCTGCATTCTCGCGCGAGGCAGCGATGTCGTCCTTGTCATGCCCTTCTCGGTCATCCAACTGTGAGTCCTTAAGGAAGGCATCATAATGTGCCTGTGCGGTTGCCAGTTCCTGTTCTTCCAAAGACATCAGATGATCGATGATGGCTTTCTTACGTGCGGCGGGGTCTATCTGGCCGGTCATTCAATTCGGTCCTTCAAATTCACTATTCGATATAGGTTGGGGCCGTGCCGCTCCGATTGCAACAGATAAGTACCGATCAGATCAACAGGCTGGCAGCACCTTCGTGACGCAGCAGAGCCACTTTGGTCTCAACACCGCCGTGACCTGAAAACCCAACCATCTTCCCATCAGCACCCAGAACCCGGTGACAAGGAATAATTATTGGGATGGGATTTCCCCCGCATCCGCGCCCAACCGCCTGCGCCGAGTAGCCAAGGTCGTTAGCCAACTCGCCATAGGTGCGCGTATCACCAAATGGGATAGCATACATTGCATCGCACACCTGACGCTGAAATTCCGATCCCTTGATCCGGTAGGGCAGTTCGAACTGCTGCAAACGCCCTTCGTCATAGGCACGCAACTGCGCCGCCGCTTCTCGCAGAACCGGGGTGGCTAGACCTTCGTCACGGCCATTCCAGACAAGACGCGTGATGGCGCCGCTGGTCTCTTCGACACCAAGGCAACCAAACTGAGTTTCTACGGCGATCATCGGCATAAGAGAACGGTTGCAGATGTTTCACCACACCTGCAACCCGAATCCTGACGATCCGCCTCTTCATCTGGCCAAAAATACCTCGGAGCGCGAGGCAGAGCCTCGCATCAGCGATCTCTCTCTCGCGCTCCGTTCGAATGTCAGCTCAGCGCCTCGTTGCAGCGCCCGCATACGCCCGGATGGGCGTGCAGCCCAACATCAGGAAGGATTTTCCAGCAGCGCTGGCATTTGTCGCCTTGGGCTTTTTCGAACACTACAGCTACGCCCTCGATTTCCGGCACACGGAACGCCTCGGCCGGAGCCGGATCGCCTGTGACGGCCAGACCAGAAGTGATGCACATGTCATCCACGTCGAAGGTCGCAAGCAGATCGCGGGTTTCCTGATCTTCGACATGCACGATCGGTGCGGCCTCAAGGCTGGATCCGATCACCTTGTCCTGACGTTGAATTTCCAGCGCAGCGGTCACGGCGCGGCGAACGCGGCGGACTTTGGCCATGCTGGCTTCCAGTTCTTCATGGCGCCAATCAGCGGGCGTTTCAGGGAAATCCATTAAATGGACCGAACTATCATCGGCCGGGAACCGTTCCAGCCAGACCTCTTCCATGGTGAAGACCAGAACTGGGGCCAGCCATGTGGTCAGACGGTGGAATAGGATATCCAGCACAGTCCGCGCGGCACGGCGGCGTAGGCTGTCACCGTCGCAATAGAGCGCGTCTTTACGGACATCGAAATAGAACGATGACAGGTCAACCGTGGCGAATGTGAATACGGCGCTGAATACACCCTGGAAGTCAAATGCTGCATAACCTTTGCGCACCTGCTCATCCAGATCGGCCAGTCGGCTTAACACCCAGCGCTCCAGGCGCGGCATATCTTCAGGCGCAACCCGATCCGCTTCGGTGAAGTCCGCCAGCGAGCCCAGCATGAACCGCATGGTATTGCGCAGGCGGCGATAGCTGTCGGCTGTGCCTTTCAGGATCTCCGGTCCGATCCGCTGGTCGGCGGTGTAGTCGGTCTGAGCCACCCACAAGCGCAGGATATCGGCGCCGTATTGTTTAACGACCTCTTCCGGCACGATGGTGTTGCCCAGCGATTTGGACATCTTGTTGCCCTTGGAATCCAGCGTAAATCCGTGGGTCACTACGTTGCGGTATGGTGCACGCCCCTTGGTGCCGCAAGCCTGCAGCATCGACGAATGGAACCACCCGCGGTGCTGGTCGGTGCCTTCCATATAGACGTCAGCGATACCGTCCGCGGTCCCGTCCTCACGATCACGCAGCACAAAGGCGTGGGTCGAGCCAGAGTCGAACCACACATCCAGCACGTCGAACACCTGATCGTAGTCGTCGGGGTTCGCGATACCGTCGAGGGTCTTCTCCTTGAACCCGTCCGTGTACCAGACGTCTGCGCCATCCTTCTCAAACGCCGCCTTGATACGCGCATTAAGTTCGTCGTTGCGCAGCAGGTAGTCCGCGTCGGTCGGCAATGCCCCCTTCTTGGTGAAGCAGGTCAGCGGCACGCCCCAGGCGCGTTGGCGCGACAGAACCCAATCCGGGCGTGCTTCGATCATGGAATACAGACGGTTGCGGCCGGTCTGCGGCGTCCATTTCACCAGTTCATCAATCGAGCGCAGGGCACGTTCACGGATGGAGTCGCCCATCTCGCCCATGCCGTCCTCCAGCTTGCGGTCGACCGAGGCAAACCACTGCGGCGTGTTCCGGTAGATGATCGGCGCCTTCGAGCGCCACGAATGCGGATAGCTGTGCTTGATTTTGCCACGCGCCAGCAGCCCGCCAACCTCGGCCAACTTGTCGATGACGGCCTTGTTCGCATCGCCTTCACCGCCCTTACGGGACAGGATATATTTACCGCCAAAGAACGGTAGATCGGCGCGGAAGCTGCCATCATCCATCACGTTGTAAGTGATGACCTGTTCCAACATCCCCAGATCACGGTAAAGCTCGAATTCCTCCATCCCGTGCGACGGCGCGCAGTGGACAAAGCCAGTGCCTTCGGTGTCGGTCACAAACTCAGCGGCGCGGAAATCGCGGATGTCGTCCCATTCGCCATTGCCACCTTCGGCCCCGGCCAGCGGGTGTGCCAGTTGGATCTTGGCAAGATCCTCCTGCGTGACATCACACAGGCGGCGGTACATCGTATCGTCCAGACGCGCGCGGGCAAACACATCCGCCGCACGGTCATCAGCCAGTAGATAGCGTTCACCGATCCGCGCCCAGCACTCCTCGGGGCGGCCGATGACTTCGTAGAGGCCGTAGGAGATATCCTCGCCATAGACCACGGCCTTATTCGAGGGCATCGTCCATGGGGTCGTCGTCCAGATCACCACATAAGCGTTGTCCAGCGTCACATCGCCGGTGTTCACAACCTTGAACTTCACCCAGATGGTGAAGCTTTCCTTGTCGTGATACTCGACCTCGGCTTCGGCCAGCGCGGTCTTTTCGATGGGGGACCACATCACGGGCTTGGAGCCCTGATAGAGCGTGCCATTCATCAGGAACTTCATGAACTCGTCGGCGATCACGGCCTCGGCATGGTAATCCATGGTGATATAAGGATCGGGCCAGTTGCCGGTGATGCCCAGACGCTTGAACTCTTCACGTTGGATGTCGATCCAGCCTTCGGCGAACTTGCGGCACTCCTGACGGAAGTCGACGATGTTCACCTCGTCTTTGTTCTTGCCCTTCTTGCGGTACTGTTCCTCGATCTTCCATTCGATGGGCAGGCCATGGCAGTCCCAGCCGGGTACATAGCGTGAATCGTAGCCCATCATCTGATGGGACCGAACAATCATGTCCTTGATGGTCTTGTTCAGTGCGTGGCCGATATGCAGATGGCCGTTCGCGTAAGGAGGGCCGTCATGCAGGGTAAAAGGTTTGCGACCCTCTTTCTCGCGAAGGCGGTCATAGACGCCGATCTTTTCCCAGCGGTCCAGCCATGCTGGCTCGCGCTTGGGCAGGCCTGCACGCATGGGGAATTCGGTTTTCGGCAGGTTCAGCGTGTCTTTGTAGTCAGGTGTTTCGGCGCACATTTGGGGCGTCCTCAGGATGTTCTGGTCGTGTATGGATCGAAGCGGTCAGTGCGATAACTCAAGCACCTTTGCCCGGCGTCTCGCGATATCAGAGCGCCGGGGATATAATTCGAATAATGATGGCCAGCCGGTCAAACATGGCCGCGCTTATAGGACGCCTGCTCTCAATGGTCCAGAGGTTCCGGGTCTTGCGACGAATGGCGCAGCTTGGCCCAGCGATTGAGCCATGCAAGACCCGCCAGTGCGAGACCGAGCGCCAACAGCGAAAACACCCGGATCAGCCCGCCCAATCCGGCAATATCGATCAGAAACACCTTGGCCACCGCGAGGCCAATCACGGCCAAACCGGCCTTGCGCATCAAATCGGACCGGCGGGCCAGCGACTGGTAGAACAACCCTGCGCCGACCACCAACAAGGTGATAGTGTATGAATAAAGCTCGGGCTGGGTGACGCCGTTGCCTTCATACATGCCACCCGCCCCCTGCCAGACATGACGGATTGTAAGCCCCAGCCAAAACGCGATCAGGGCACCGGCGACCCCATAACTGATCTGCTTCAGTAGCACGGGCTGCGTCACGACGCGCCAAGCCGAGAAGCCGATGGCCAGCGCAGGCAACAGATAGGCCACCGCCAACGTGTTCAGCACCGGCGGGCCGAGCACGGGATCGGCAAATGGGTCGAGCAACGGGTTAGCCTCAGACAAAGCCTGAACCAGACGCATCATGCCGTGTGCCGCAAAGAACGCCGCGAGCGCGTAACGCGCGTAGTTCAGCTTACCGCCAAGCTCGAACCGCTGTATTTGTGCAAAAGCCAGCAGCAGCCAGATCACTGCAAGCAGCCCCAGCCCCCAGTGGCTGTCTGTAGCGCCGCCTTCTCCGAAGCTTTCCAGCCAGCGCAGCAACAAGAGCGATAGCAATATTCCCGCCGTTGCCCAGGCTGCGCTTTCAAGCAGCAATGAGGCAATCGGGCGGTCCAAGGACCTTAGCAACGCCCACCCCATGATGAACCCGGCAACCGCCACTGCATAGACCAAGGTCATTTCGATCAAAGGCGCGGTTTCGGCCCAATCGAGCCCCGGGTCGAGCACCAGCCGTACGGTCACCGTGAACACACCCGCCCAAATGAACCAACTCATCGGAGCCAAAACAAATCGCCGGTCCAGCGCCGCGGCCACAACAATCATGGCGACAAGTGCTACGGTCAATGCGGCAGAGCTGAGTACGATGATGCAAGCAAAGCTAAGGCACGATAGCGCAGACAGAGTCGCCAGGGCAGGCCGCATCCGTTTCTCACCATCGGCCCGCGCAAACCGTTCGGCCAAAACCACCATCATCGCGCCTAATGCGATTGCGTGTAAGGCCCACGCATAAGCACCGATCACGCTTGCAGGCTGCCATCCGACTTCAAGCGCGATCGCCAGCGTCGGGGCATATAGGGCTGCACCCCCGGCCCAGACCACAGCGTAGCGCCCGGCGTGGAAGGACCGCCACGCAGCGAGCACGCTGGTCAAGGCCCCAAGGGCAACCAATAGCGTGACTACCCAAGGATAATTGACCTCGGCCGTTTCCACGTATGTGTCGGCAAAGCCGCGCCACACGGAGCCACCGTCCAACCCGTGCAGCAGAACAAACCAGATCAGACCCAACGCAGGCAGCACCGTCACATCCTGCAAAGCACGCGCAGCTTTTGTCCAAAGCATCAGCGCCAGTATCAAAGCGGTAAACAGAGCAACGCCCAGCCAAAACTCACCGCTTGAATCCGACCAATGCAGCGACAGGATGATGGAACTGATGAGAACCGCACCAAAGGCAATTCGGGTTGGAAACACGGGCCATGGAATCCCTTCCCGTCGCCGAATGACTTCAGCAATCATCGGGCCGGTGTGGTCGGGCCAGATACTGCGCACGGGTATCGCCATCGCAATCAGCGCCAGTACTGTCACACAGGTCAGATACCCCGGTTCCGTGGAGGGGGAAGACAGCACCAGCAAAAACGCCGCCCCGTATGCACCCACTAGCGTCAGAATGGAAATCCATGCCCAACGCCTGACGGTATCGATACCCAAACCCAAAATGGCGATGATAAAGAAATAACCATAAAGCCAACTGGGATCGTCCGATGCGCCTCCAACCATAAAGGGCGCGGCAAAGGCTCCGATTAGGCCTACGGCGGCGAGCAGCGGCCCGTGGAACCATCCCAAGACCAACGCAAACAGAGCGATGATAACGAGACCGGCCAGAGCGGCCTCGGGGCCGATCAGATCATAAAGCTGGCGCGCGGCAAGGACGCCACCAAACAAGGTCACCAGACCCGCGCCCGAGAAGACCGATGGTAGATAAGCGGTCGACGCGTCCTCGTCATCGCCGAAGCGGCGGCGGATCACTTCACCTGACCCAATCAGCAGAAGGCCAAAGATCAGGGCTGCGGCGACCCGCGCGGTGGGTGGCAACAGCCCGTTCTCAACCCCGTACTGAACCAGAAAAATCCCCGCCAACGCCAGTGACAACGCCGAAACCGCGTAGAACCAGTTTTCACGCATCCACGCGCCCAGCACGGCAATCTTTTCCTCACGAAAAACGATGGTGGCAGGAGGATCGTCAGCCTCAGAGGCCTGCGGCACATCCGATTGATTTTCGTCAGTGGCAGATGAAGTTTTTGCCGCTGCCCAAGGATCAGGCTTGGTTTGCGCCGTCGTCGGCTCCGGCCTTGATGTCTTGGAGGTTTCGGCGCCGCTTTCCGGTATTTGCCTGGCCAATTGCCGCTCAAGCTGTTCGACGCGCTTACGCAACCGCGATTGACCAATCAGCAAAGCGATGATCGAAACAGGAATGGCCAGAACGATCAGACCAACGAGGACAAGCAAGGATTCCAACCGAAACCTCCGGGATACGATGCGCCAAACGTACCGTGCAGACAGGCTGGTTTATAGTCTGGAAATGCGCATGGATACCGCCTGCTGCACAGGTAATCGGCCTATAAAAGCAGGATGTGAGGGCGTGCCAGCATCAGCCAAGGGATCGCCAGCACTGCGGCAAAGGCCGGAATACCGCAAGCGAACCATCTGCGGAACAGTTCGTCGTAACTGCTTGGCAAGGAGGTACCATCCCGATCAGCCTGCCTTGCATAATCCCTCAGACGCACCTGAATCCAAACCACCGGCAGCCAGAACAGGCCGGTCAGTACGTAAAGCAGCAGTGATATCGCGATCCGACCCTCCGACAGCAACCAGCCCAGTTGCCAGGCCAGCAACACGCCGGTGATCAGCTGGAAAATGACTGAGGTGGCCGTAATAACTGTGTCGGCCAGCACCACGATTCCCGCCGTATGAGCAATCACCCGTGCATCTGCCGTGCGGTGCGCCATCAGCATGAAAAAGGCGATCCCCGCGCAAGTGCCCAATAGAACGCATGCTCCGATCACGTGAAGCCAACGCAAGATCAGATCCGGGTCCATCAGCGGCTCTCCAACATGGGTCGCGTGATCAGTGATAGCATCAAAGCCGGCGCTATCTTGACCAACGGCCCCAAAGGGTCGAGCCACAGTTCAGGCGCCGTCACCGTGGCGGCGATCAGATAGAAAGCGGCGATTGCAGGCTGCGCGAGGCAAGCGCGCGCGGCCCACGGACGCCACAAGATTGCCAGCCCCTGCGCGATATTGATCATCGACCAAAACACCACGCTCGCGTTGCCAATCCCAACGGGCCAACCATTGCGCGAGAGTATCTCGGCTGCCCGCGATAGCCCCGTCAATCCGCCGCCGACTTGAAATCACGTAGATCCCCCGAGATCAGCGCAATATCCGGAAGGACCCTCTCAGCCGTCTTCTGGCTGCGCACAAGCCCCTTCACACAGGCGCCATCCGCATGCAGCGACCGAACGACCGCAGCACCGATGAAGCCATAAGCGCCCAGCACCAAAACAGTTTTCTCAGGACGGTCCGTAGCCACGAGGTGCCTCGCATTAGTTTACAACACCTTAGCGGATCAGATTCTGAGGACCAGCCTGATCATCCCGCCCGCGACAACAGCACCATTCAGGGGTGAAACAACGAGCCAACCCAGAAGGCGATAGCTGCCGCGGCACCCCCGATCAGCAGGGTTTCTCCGCCTGATCGCCACCAGGGGGCAAGCGACCACCGGCTTTTCATCGCGCCAATGGCAAAGAATACGCCCGCAGTCATCCAGGCCGATACCGTGAACGCATTTGCAACGGATAAGAGGAACGGCAACAACGGAATCATCCCCGCGATCAGAAAGGCGAAGAACGTCGCCATCGCGGCTTTGAGGGGATGCGGGTCGACGCTGCTCAGCCCGTATTCGCCCTCGATCATCAGGTCGACCCAATTGTCGTGATTCGAAGTGATTTCAGCCGTCGCGTCATCCAGAACGCTGCCTGAAAGGCCTTTTTGTGCGAGGATTTCGCGCACCTCCTTTCGCTCGCCATCCGGATACAACTTGATATGCCGTTCCTCGATAGCGCGAATACGGTGGATGTTATCGAGCTCGGCCTTGGTTCCCGAGTAGTTGCCCGCCGCCATCGAAAAACCATCCGCCAGCACGTTGGCCAACCCAAGTGCCACGATGACAAAAGGTGACAAACCTGCCCCGGCCACTCCGGCAACGATCGCGAATGTCGTGACTGAGCCATCGATGCCGCCATAAACCACATCGCGCAGAAGCCCACGCCCCGGAGGCGCATTGATCCGTTCGAAAACCTCTTGCTGGCTGTGGCCGTGTTCGGTCATGGCTGGCTCCGTCCTGTTTATGCAGGACAGGTTCAGGCATGGCCTTGCGCCAGATCAAGTCCTGGAGAACAACCCGCTGAGCGCGCGTTTGATCATGCCACGGGTCGAGGGCTGGTGGCGTTTCGAGAAAGGCAAAGGTCGACAGACCTCCATCGCAGCGACACCCACGCGGGCGGTGAGCGCGCCGTTGACCAGCCCCTCACCGAACCGGCGCGACAATTTGCTGAGGACTGAGCCGCCCAAAATCGGCTCCAGAAGATCATCCCCCACTGCCACCGCGCCAGTTGCAATCAGATGCACGAATACCGCGCGGGTTAGGCGCCAACTGCCCAAGAAACCGGCGCGACCGCCATAGATTTCCGCAATGCGTCGGATCATTCGCAATGAGCTTGCCAGCGCGGTCGCGACATCGGCCAGCGCGAGCGGAACCAAAGCGGTAACGGTGGCAACCTGCCGGGCTGCGGCCTCGACCTCGCGGCTGGCGGCAGCGTCCAGCGGGGCCAGCAATTCGTCTTCGGCCAAGCTCAGCAGAGTTGCCGCATCGAATTGCTCTCCCATGCGTTCGGTCAAACGGTCGCGACCCCAGCGTGTTTCGTCGCGTCCCTTATAGAACGCAATCAGCCGCGTGGTTACCGCGCGGGCTTGCGACAAGTCCTCGTCTGATAAAGCTGTGTCCGCCGCGCGCCGCAGCCCGTCGACGCGAGACAGACGGCTGATTGCGGCCAACTCGCGCAGTGCAATGATCAGGACGACCAGCAACAGCGCAGCGATCAGACCGGTGACGATCCAACCCAGAATTGGTGCGCGTTCCAGCAGAGAGATGGCGAAATCCCATGCGGCGACCGAGACCACCGCCCCCACAACGGCTAATGTCAGCCCCCAGAACCAACGCGCTAAAACCGAAGGTTTCCGCGCTGCAAACCGTACCGCTGCCTGCATCGCCTGCCCCTGCGGAGGCGCGATGTCCGGAACAGGAGGCGCGGCCGAGACATCAACTGTCGAGGCATCGTCTTCCAGATCAATCAAAACAGGGCCTTTAGCCATCGACCAACTCCTCGCGCGTCCAGACATATCTGATGTCGGGCAGGTTTTCGTCATTTTCGGACCCATCGCCGCGTGCGACCTCAACAAAGCCGTTGCGCTCATAGAACCGGCATGCGGAAGGATTGGCCTGAAACGCATACAAGTTGAGCGTGGGACGCTGCGTTTTGGCACGATCCAGCAATTGCTGCCCGATCCCCTGCCCGCGCGCCGAGGCCGCCAGATAGAGCGACTGCACTTCGTCCCCATTCAACGCCAGAAATCCGGCCACCTGCCCTTGCTTTTCGGCCACCGTGACCCAGCCGAGATCAATCATCCTGCCGCAAAACGCAATGGTCTCGGCCTCAGAATGCAGTTCAGGCATCCAGTCGTTTTCGCGGGCGAACCCGTGCAGAATAGCGCCTGTGGTTCCGGCATCGGTACTGCGAGCGGGGCGAAGGGTCACGTTCACAGCCGGTCTCCGATCAGAAACTGCGCAGCCCGGTCCAGCCGAATATGTGGCGGACCGTCACCGGGATTCAGGGTCAAATGTGCGGGTGCAAAGGCCATATTGCCATAGTCCTCGCCCAGCCATCGCTCGGCCCCATTGCGCGCGGGGCCCAGCAGATGGGCAGGGTCCTCTGGCAAATCACCGGGGTAAAAGGCCGCCTGCTTACCGCTATCTAGCAGAGTGCCGCGCACGCATGGCAGTTCTACGCCGTTATGGCTGCGCATCTCTTCCGTCGTTGTCCGAAGTGAAGCCAACGATAAGGCCGCAGTTTCAGCCCCGGCAAAGCTGGCGCGGTCGCGGGCCTCACGGGTCAGGGCCTCAATGATCGCGGTCAGGCGCGGGTGCTGCAGATGGTGCAGATGGTCCGCTTTGGTGGCCGCAAACAGGATACGCTCGACCCGCTTGCCAAGCAGCAGCCTGTTGAGCCATGCGTTGCGACCGGGGCGGAAGGCCGACAGGATATCGGCCATCGCGCGGCGCATATCCTCGACCGCTTGCGGGCCTTTATGGATTGCCCCCAACGCATCTACCAGAACGATCTGCCGGTCGATCCGGGCAAAGTGGTCGCGAAAGAAAGGTTTGACCACACGCGATTTGTACGCCTCGTACCGCCGCTCCATCTCGCGGTGTAGTGAACGCCGAATTGACGCCCCCGACACCGGGAGCGGCGCGAATGTCAGCACAGGAGACCCGGCCAGATCGCCCGGCAGAAGAAACCGTCCGGGAGTGCAGTCATAGAAACCGGCATCACGCGCGGCATTCAGGTAATCGGTGAAGCTGCGGGCGAGGTCCTGCGCCTGCGGCTCATCATGTGGCGCGGTTGGGTCGGTCGCCTGAACCTTTGCCAGAAATGCCCCTGCTTGTGGGCGATTGGATATGTGTTCCAGCGTGTCCCGCGACCAATCTTCATAGGGTTTGTCCAGTAGGGCCAGATCCAGCAGCCACTCGCCCGGATAGTCCACAATGTCCAGATGCAATGTTCGAGGGCCCTGCAATCCCGAAAGCAGACCTGCGGGCTGGACTTTGAAGGACAGGCGTAACTCGGAAACAGCACGCGTGCTGTCCGGCCAGTGCGGCGCTGGTCCGGTCAGCACGGACAGATGGGATTCGAAATCGAAACGGGGCACGGTGTCGTCGGGTTGCGGCTGCAGATAGCTGGCGGTGACGCGCCCCTCTTGCTGCGCCACAAGACCGGTCATGCGGCCCCGATCCAGCAGGTTGGCGACCAGTGATGTGATGAACACCGTCTTGCCCGACCGCGCCAATCCCGTGACGCCCAGCCGGATGACCGGCTCGAAGAATGTCTCGGACACACGGTCACCCACGGATTCGACGCCGCGCACCAGACTGTCTGCCAAAGATGAGATGACCAAGCTGTCGCCCCGCAATTATCGTTTTGCCCAAGATAGGTAGCGGTTGCGGCACTTGCCAGAGCTTTCGCCCCCTTGCCCGTCCGACCAAGGCGCGATACCAGCGCCCCATGCCCAGATACGCGCTGCAAGTCGAATACCAAGGGGAACCGTTTGCCGGATGGCAGCGGCAAAAGGAGCTACCTTCGGTTCAGGGCGCGATCGAACTAGCGCTTTCGCGGATCGAACCCGGAGAACACACCATCGCCGCCGCCGGTCGTACCGACGCGGGGGTTCACGCGCTAGGACAAGTGGCGCATTGCGATCTGGTCAAAGAATGGGACCCATTCCGCCTGTCCGAGGCGTTGAATTATCACCTCAAACCGCAGCCTGTCGCGATCGTGCAAGCTGCACGAGTGGATGATGATTGGCACGCGCGGTTTTCGGCGCTTGAGCGGCAATATCTGTTCCGTATCCTGATGCGTCGCGCACCTGCAACCCACGACAAGGGGCAGGTCTGGCAGATCAATCATTCTCTGGACGTTGCAGCGATGCAGGCCGGGGCGGATATGCTGATCGGGCGACATGACTTCACCACCTTCCGTTCATCCATCTGTCAGGCCGCCAGCCCGGTCAAAACACTGGATGAGTTGCGGCTGGAACAGGTTCAGGGCTTCTCGGGGGCCGAAATCCACTTCCATGTTCGCGCCCGATCGTTCCTGCACAATCAGGTACGTAGCTTCGTTGGCACGTTAGAGCGAGTGGGGGCTGGGGCATGGACGCCTGAGGACGTTCGCGATGCGCTTGAGGCGGTTGACCGAGCGGCCTGTGGGCCGGTATGCCCGCCGCAAGGATTGTATCTGGCACGGGTAGGATATCCCGAACCGGTGTTTGGCTAAGTCTACAAGGCCCGCAGTAGCAGCCCGCTTGCAATCACGGCGATGATAAGACCCGCAACCAGTTCGATGGTCGGGGCCAGTACCGATGCAAAGCGCGTAGCCGAGGCTGAGGCCAGCAACCCGCCGCGCAACCCAAAGGATGTCCAACCGACCAAAGTGGTGACGGTTGCGGTGCCTAAAGCCATGGCGAATGCGCCCGCGATGCCGACCATTGCGATACCCATCTGCCATGTCAGGATCAGCACGAATAACGCGCCGGTACAGGGGCGTGCGGCTATACCAGCGATCAGGATCAACGCCTCGCGCAAGCTGCCGACCTGAGCGACTTCTTCGGCCGTCGGGCCGTGGCGGTGGCCGCAGTCAGCGCAAACCTCGTGGTCGTGATGATGGTGGTCGTGATCATGCGCATGGTGATGGTGGTCGTGCGTTTGAGAGGCCTGGTTTTTGTGACGCCGCGCAAAACTGCGGATGGCGCGAAAAACCAGCCACAGGCCTATAGCGGCAATTGCGCCGTAGCTGATCGGTGCCATGACCTGTTCGGTCGTGCCTACAAGCGACTCGCGTGACATCTGGAATACCAATACCCCGGCATAAACCAGCACAACCGCCGTCACTGCTTGCCCTAGGCTCGACAGGACACTGATTGCAGACAACCGCCAAAACGCGACACGACGGCCAAGCCCGTATCCTCCGATCAGAACCTTGCCATGGCCCGGTCCGATGGCATGAAAAAACCCATATGCAAAACAGACCGTCAGTAGCGTTGCCACAGCTTCGGGCTGCTCGGCGCGTGCTGCGCGCAGGGCGCGGGCGATCTGGTTCTGGAATTCGCGCTGCTCTCCGGCAGCCCAAGCGGCCAGATGGTCAAAACCACCGCTGCCCCAGAACCACAGCAGCACCCCGCAGGCGATGGCAACGGGAACGATCAGGTATTTGGACATGAAAGCCGAATCTCGGTTGCGAATTTCTCACCGACCAGAGGGATATCATTTTCTTCAAGGTCATACTCGGCATCCAGCGTCAGCAAAAAAGCCTGCATCTGGGCCAGTTCGTTGTCGATATCCGGATCGTTGCGTTCGATATTACAAGTCGTGGGGCCTGAAACCAGAACCGGGCGGGTCACTTCGTATGCGGTATAAAAGCTCTCATCAAACGCTTTGATCGACAGCGCATCCGCGGGAACGGGGTCTCCTTCGATCGCGCGCAGATGTGTGGTCACGATGCGGGCATCCTCGGTCGTGGCCTGCGGTTCAAGCGGGCCGGATAGCGAGATCACGGTTTCGCCCAGGCGAATGACCAGATCGCCATTGTAACCTTCGACCCACTGCGCGTCGAAGCCGCTTAAAAACTGCTCTTCGGCCTCGGTCAGCACGCCATCAGCATCCTGATCCAGTCGCATGTCTTCGAGAACCAGCAATGAATAGAACTCATCATAGGCCCAGGTCACACGCACATGGGTCAGGTTGCCTGCGTCATCGACCATGAACTCTAACCCCGTGTCGATAAAAACATGGGGATGAGCCAGTGCCGGTGTCGGCAGAAGGCAGGTCAAGGAGAAGGCAAGCCAGCGCATGTTGCAAAGATAGAATGCGCAGCGGGTATCGGCAATCCGACTAAACACTAGGCTGCAGAATCCCGCCATTTACTCCGGCGGGAACAAGACCAATGTCTGCAAAGCCGTCCCAACTGGCCCCTGTGTATCAAAAAGAACTGACTGCGACATACCGATCCCCGAGGGTTGCCAGTGCGAGATCGAGTCAGAGGCCAGCCAGTCCGAGACAGGCTCGCGGTGGACTTGCACAGTCAGGTCGGTATTCATGAAACCCATCTCAGATGTGGGCGCGTTCCACGATATGCCATTGCCGCAATCTGCAAGCGGGCAGAGCGCTTGGATCGGCGATGGGTCCTCTCCTTCCAGCAAGGCAGGTGTACGCATCCAGACGGTTTTCGGACCTGCCCCTTGCTTGCCATCAGCGGGATAGCCGATCTGGGAGTGATGGGCAAAACCGGGCAACTGATGGCGCATCTCACCTATCGGAAACGGGCCATCGACCATATCTTCGACCCTGGGCCCGGGCAGTTCGACATTGGGCACGGCCCCAAGGTCTTTGCGCACTATATGCATGGTTGTGGCGGTGGCGCAAAGCGTGTCGTCCAGATCATGTACGGTGACCCGTGTGGTCGCCAGCGTCTTGGTATGGCGTGTCGTCTCTGCCGCGACTCGCAAACCAGCCAGAGGCAATGGACGCAGCAGATCGACGGTCAACCGGGTCAACATCTTCTCAGGGCCAACTTCGGTTTCTGCCGCCCGCACGATCAATCCGCTGACTGGCCCAGCATGGCAATGATCGGCTGACCAAGGCCCGCGCGCGGGGTCATTTCCGACAAACACACCCTGCGCATTTTGGTGGAAATACGCCTTCCCCAACACATCCGATGTCATTGTGGTTCTGTCGCCTCAGACTTTTTCCTGCGTGTATTTCTTCAACTCGGCACGCGCGACCTGACGGCGATGCACTGCGTCCGGCCCATCCGCCAGACGCAGGGTGCGCACATGGGTCCAGGCATTTGCCAAGGGCGTATCCTGACTGATCCCCTGTGCGCCGAACATTTGCACGGCCTCATCGATCACCTTCAGCGCGACCTTGGGGGCAACGACCTTGATCTGGCTGATCCATGGGGCCGCCGCCCTTGCATCGCCCTGATCCATGTACCAGGCGGCCTTGAGGCACAGCAAACGGGCCATTTCGATCTCCATCCGACATTCGGCGATGATGTCGTAGTTTGCCCCCAGCTGCGCCAGTTTCTTCCCAAACGCCTGGCGCTGTAATGAACGCTTGCACATCTGCTCCAGCGCAGACTCGGCCTGACCAATCGCGCGCATGCAATGGTGAATACGGCCCGGCCCCAAGCGCCCCTGCGCGATCTCGAACCCGCGCCCTTCGCCCAGTAGAATGTTTTCGGCCGGGACCCGAACTTCTGTGAAACGGATGTGCATGTGACCATGAGGCGCATCGTCGTGGCCATAGACCTCCATCGGGCGCAATACCTCAATACCCGGCGCGTCTGCTGGGACCACGATCATCGACTGGCGCTGGTGCTTTGGCAGATCGTCCCCGCCGGTTTTGACCATCACGATATAGACCTTGCAACGCGGATCGCCCGCCCCAGACGACCACCATTTCTCGCCGTTCAGAACATATTCGGCCCCGTCCCTCACGCAGGACATCGAAATGTTGGTGGCATCTGATGAGGCCACATCGGGTTCGGTCATCAGATAAGCCGAGCGAATCTGCCCGTCGAGCAAAGGCTTCAGCCACTGCTCTTTCATCGCGCCTGACCCGTAGCGTTCAAACACCTCCATATTCCCTGTATCGGGCGCGGAGCAGTTGAAAACTTCGGCCCCCAAGGGCGTCTTGCCCATCTCCTCGGCGAAATAGGCGTATTCAACTGTACTGAGGCCAAAACCTTTGTCGCTGTCTGTCAGCCAGAAGTTCCAAAGCCCCGCCGCCTTGGCCTTGGCTTTCAGCCCCTCGAGAATCTCGGCCTGTCGCTCGGTATATTTCCAACGATCGCCTTTATTGATTTCTGCCTGATACTCATCTTCAAGCGGCATGACCTCGGCGTGAATCATATCTCTCACCCGCTGTAACAGGGCGCGGTTTTCCTCACGCAATCCGAAAGTCATGGTCATGTCTATTCCTTCCCTGTGGCGCAATGCGGGTCTTTGGCTTTGGTCCGAGGATGGCTTAGTGGCCATGAGCGTGTCCAGCTAAGTGACGGAACGTCATTCACGCAAATTGAGCCCGGTCCAGCATCAATGCGATGCCCAGCAGGGGGCCTGCAGTCAGATTAGCTGGAGCAAATCACAAGGGTGCAGCTGTGCTAGTTCGGGTGCTAGCCAAGGCAACGGCCTTTAGGGTGTCAGGATCCAGTTCCCATCAGCGGTCTTGCAGCGGCGCGTTCTGATATCGCGGGCCTGTGCAGCGCCTTCAGGCTGCACAAAGTGCTGAAGTATCACACAATTGCCCTGAACGCTTTGCACGCGGATTGTCCCCTTCGAGCCGGTGTCCTGATTGAGCCAAGCCCTCTCCTGCCCCACGGATGGAGTGCCCGTCGACAGCAACGCGTTTGAGGTGTCGTTCAACACCTCAAAGTCAGCGGGGCTCAACCCCATTTCCGCGATGATTCGGGAAAGTGGTTTAGCCTGTGCTATTCCACCCACCCCCAGAAAAAGTGCAGCAACCAGCGCTGTGTAAACAAAGGCTTTCATCAAAGGGCCTCGCCGATTTGAATGACTTTCACGTCCATAGATATACCTCTATGCGTGTGCGGCCAAGCCCCACTTGGCCACCTTCAAATTATCCCGAACAAACCTTTCGCAAGGCGGGCGCTAGGTCCGCCCGTGAGATCGCCTCATATTGTGCCCAGACGAAGCAGAGGCATTTGATGACACATCCTAAATATTATGCGCCGACAGGCGGACATCCGGGGCAAGAGCAACTGTTGACCGACCGTGCCATGTTCACCGATGCCTATGCGGTAATCCCCAAGGGCACGATGCGCGACATCGTGACCAGCTTTCTGCCTTTCTGGGAGAATACACGTCTTTGGGTCTTATCCCGGCCTCTGAGTGGTTTTGCCGAGACATTCTCGCAATACATAATGGAGGTGCAGCCCGGCGGTGGCAGCGATACGCCAGAAACCGACCGAAATGCGCAAGGGGTGATCTTCGTGGTCGAGGGCAGCGTCACGCTGACCCTGAACGAAGCGGATCATGTTCTTGAGATCGGTGGATATGCCTATATCCCCCCGGGCAGCGACTGGACGCTGCACAACCATGGCGATTCAGTTGCCCGGTTCCATTGGGTGCGCAAGGCTTATGATGCAGTGCCCGGCCTGCCCGCCCCTGACCCGATCATCACCAATGAACGCGACGTGGTACCCAACGAAATGCCCGGCACCGAAGGCCGCTGGTCTACCACCCGCTTCACCGATCCGCAGGACCTGCGTCACGACATGCATGTCAATATCGTCAATTTCGAACCCGGTGGTGTGATTCCCTTTGCCGAAACCCATGTGATGGAACACGGCCTTTATGTGCTTGAAGGCAAGGCTGTTTACCGGCTCAATCAGGATTGGGTTGAGGTCGAGGCCGGTGACTACATGTGGCTGCGCGCTTTCTGCCCGCAGGCCTGTTACGCAGGCGGACCGGGACGGTTTCGCTATCTGTTGTACAAGGATGTGAATAGGCACATGCCGTTGTCTGTACCGTCTAGGTAGCTGACGATCGGGGCTTTACCGGGTCAAGTTCTGGTAAAGGGGTTCACAGAATCGCTGGAATCTGATGAAATCAAATGAGTTTTCAGCACTGGAGATTGTTCGATGTTACTGCGCGGTACGATGATTGCACTGGTTGCCACCCTTGGCCTTTCGGCGTTTAACGCCGCCCCGGTCGCAGCCAAGGAAGAAACCAAATCCGTTTTCGTCATGAGCCGCACATGGGCGGTGACGCAGGTCTCGGACGCGCCTGTGGTTTATCGGGCGACGCGGGATAATAACAATCTGAACCCCTTTGGCCCGCCGCCGCGTCTTCGCACCATCCAGGCAATGGCCGCGATACAGAAGGCGACCGGCTGCAAGGCAATCTATTCCAGCATGTACCAGAACATTTCGGGCCAGTTCTTTTCGCAGGTCAGCTGCAACTGAAATTGGTACAATACTTTGATTGAGATCGCCTGATCTGCCTGCCATAGCTTGCGCATGAAACTCGCGATCAACGGATTCGGCCGTATCGGCCGCACCATTCTGCGTCAGGTCTTAAGCCTGCCGCAGCATTCGGATGTAGAACTGGTGCTGATCAACGATATCGCACCGCTGGAAACATGCGCATACCTGTTCAAATATGACAGCACGTTTGGCCCCTATCAGGGTTCGGTCACGACCGAAGGTGAAGCACTGAATATCGATGGCCGCGTTATTCTGATGTCTCACAGCGCCGATTTGGCACAGGTCGATCTGTCCGGCGTCGATGTCATGCTCGATTGCACCGGCATCGCGCGAACATCCGACGTGGCCAGCCGGGGCTTGACTGCTGGGGCGGATAAAGTGTTGATTTCCGGCCCTTCACCCGCTGCCGAAGTCACACTGGTGCTGGGGGCAAACGAAGATCAATTGGGCAGCGCACGGATCGTTTCAAATGCATCCTGCACCACCAATGGTCTGGCACCGCTCGTCAAGCTGATTGATGAAATCGGCGGGCTTGTGTCCGGGCACATGACCACCATCCACTGCTATACAAACAGCCAGCCGATGGTCGATGCGCCACGCGGGGATCTAGCCCGATCGCGCGCCGGGGCATTGTCGATGGTGCCCACGACTTCGAGCGCGACGCATTTGATTGATATCGTCTTGCCAAACCTGGCCGGTCGTGTGTCGGGGGCCGCGGTGCGTGTTCCGACGGCCAGCGTATCTGCCGTTGATCTTGTCGCCACGCTTGAACGTGGCATGAGCGCTGAGCAGTTCGACCAAGCCTTTCGCGACGCGGTCGCAGCTTCTGCCGTGCTGGGATGGACCGATCTGCCCTTGGTGTCATCTGATTTGCGGTCCCGCCCTGAGTCACTGGTGGTGGCGGGGCCCGAGACGCGCATGATTGGAGAGAGGCAGATCAGGGTTTTTGGCTGGTACGACAATGAATGGGGGTTTTCAGCCCGCATGCTGGATGTCGCGCGCCTAATGGCAAACACCGGGTAATCCGCAGCGCTGAAGCACGCTGCGGATTACTTCAAGACTTCAATCGTGAGGTAGGCTACCCGCCCCGTGACCGGCCATACCCCCTGAAACCTCTTCAGTCGACTCTTCGGCCAGTTCTTCTGGCAGGACCAAATTCAATACAATGGCGATCAGCGCTGCGGGCAGCAGGCCGCTGGTCATCAGAATACGAAGTGTATCAGGAAGGTGCTGAACCGCGCCGGGTTCCAGCTGCAACCCAAGACCGATCGACAGCGAAATCGCAAAGATCACCATGTTGCGACGGTTCCAATCCACGTCTGACAGCATCGAGATACCTGCCGCGACCACCATGCCGAACATGACGATCACACCACCGCCCAGCACTTCGATAGGCACGGTGCGGATAATCGCCCCGACCTTTGGCACGAGGCCACACAGGATCAGGAAGATGGCACCACAGGTCACGACATGGCGGCTCATCACGCCCGTCATCGCAATCAAGCCGACATTCTGACTGAACGACGTGTTGGGAAAACCGCCGAACATGCCGGCAACGGCGGTACCGAAACCATCTGCATAGGTGGCACCGGCGATTTCCTTGTCAGTCGCTTCACGACCCGCACCCCCCTTGGTGATACCCGATACGTCACCGACGGTCTCGATGGCCGAGACAAAAGACATCAGACAAAAGCCGATCACGGCGGCCAGAGAGAACTCAAACCCATATTTGAACGGTACGGGCAGAGCAAAAGCTGAGGCGCGTGACCAACTTGTGCCAATGGCCTCGAACGTCACCATCCCGACCATCAGGGCATAGACGTAGCCGATGGCCAAACCAACCAGTACGGCAGACACCGACAGCATACCGCGTGCAAAGAACTTGAGGCCAAGCGTCACAACAACCACAACCAAAGCTGCCGACCAGTTAAGCAGCGATCCGTATTCCGGGGTGCCAATCGCAGGCACACCACCAGCGGCGTATTGAATACCGACCTTGACCAGCGCCAAACCGATCATTGTTACGACAAGTCCGGTGACCAGCGGCGGAAGCGCAAACCGTATCTTGCCTATGAAGAGGCCAAGAAAGGCATGAAACAAGCCGCCAACCAGGACACCGCAAAACAGCGCCCCTAAGGCATCCACGCCTTTTCCGGCGACCAGAGGGATCATGATGGGCAAAAACGCAAAGCTCGTTCCTTGTACAATCGGCAGAGCCGCTCCGACCGGGCCAATCGTGATAGTCTGCAGCAGGGTCGCCAGCCCAGCGAACAGCATCGACATCTGGATCAGGTACAGCAATTCGGGAAAATCCGGGGAGTTCGACCCAAATCCAAAACCGGCAGCACCCGCCACGATGATGGCCGGTGTCACGTTCGAGACGAACATCGCCAAAACATGCTGAATGCCCAGCGGTATCGCCTTGTGCAAGGCGGGTGTGAAGTTCGGGTCCCGAAGCTGTTCGG
Source organism: Ruegeria sp. B11 (assembly GCF_056539785.1). Lineage (NCBI taxonomy): Bacteria > Pseudomonadati > Pseudomonadota > Alphaproteobacteria > Rhodobacterales > Roseobacteraceae > Ruegeria > Ruegeria sp. B11. The sequence goes on from NZ_JBQFVO010000001.1 coordinate 1,417,464, forward strand.
GCGTCCCTATCGAAGTTTCAGCCATGATCTCATTGTCCTCCCTAAGATCCAATGGGGTTCTTACCGCTTCTCTGGCGGCTTCGGTTCTGGTTTCAGCGGTTGACCACCTCGTACGGTGTGCTGAACCAGTATTCCTCCAAGTTCGGGCCTTCCCCGATCCGATCAACGACTGCGAACAGACCGGGTCCATGCAAGGGTGTCAGGACTCCGTGCCATGTTCCCCGGTGATAGTTCACCGCCTGTCCTGGCTGTGTAATGAACGCGCGAGGACGACCCGGTTGCCCCTCCTCATCCGGGGCGACGATCACGAGAAAGGGCTGGTGAGTCATCGGAATGAACGCCTGGCTGCCGTCGGGATGACGCTCAACCATCGCTAGCTGATAAGGCAGTTCGCGTGGGTTTGCATTGAACAGGCTGATGCCCGCTTGGGCATCACCGAAATCCAGCCTTGCCCGATCATGATACCGCCCGCACTGGCCCTGGTTGATGATCTTGTCGGCCTCACCTGACACATCAATCAGATCACCAAACGGTGCGAAAGCTTCGGCCGAGATCGGTTCAGCGACAATCCGTGTCATGAGGGCAGCACATCGCGAAGACGGAACTCGGCAATCCGCTCGACCTGTCGGCAGGCCTCGGCGAACTCGGTTTCGCGATCCTGTTCGATGCGCCGTTCGAATGCGTTTAGGATCGAAGCCTTGTTGTGGTCCCGCACGGCAACGATGAACGGAAAGCCGAATTTTTCCGTATAGCGCTGGTTCAGTTCGGTGAAGGTGGCGCGTTCCTCATCCGTCAGCGCATCAAGCCCTGCCGAGGCTTGCTCGGACGTACTTTCCTGTGTCAGCCGCTTAGCCTGCGCCAGTTTGCCTGCCAGATCAGGGTGGGCCGTCAAAACGCCCAACCGTTCCTCGGTTGAGGCGGACCGAAACATGCGGGTCAAAGCATTGTGTAATCCGCCTGCCGTGTCATGCGCCGCGCCCAATTCCAGATCATAGGCGCGCTCGGCGATCCAAGCGGAATGCTCGAAGATACCTCCATACTCAGAGACGAATTCTTCGCGGCCCATTTGCGAGGGTTGTGGACGCTCAGCCGCCGGGTGCTTTTCGGCCCAATGCTCGGCAATCTGCAATCGCGTCGCGAACCACACGTCCGAGAACCCGCGCGCGTAATCCAGAAACCGTTTCAGCGCCATGACGCGTCCCGGTCGCCCGATCAGGCGACAGTGCAAACCGATCGACAGCATCTTGGGTGCACCAGCCTCGCCTTCCGCATAAAGCGCATCGAAACTGTCTTTCAGATATGAATAGAACTGATCCCCGGCGTTGAACCCCTGTGGCGTCGCAAAGCGCATGTCGTTGCAATCCAGCGTGTAGGGAACAATCAACTGATCCCGACCACCGGTTTGCATCCAGTAGGGTAGATCGTCTGCATAGGTATCGGCAACATAAGCAAAGCCACCTTCCTCGGCGACCAGACGCACGGTGTTGTCCGAACAGCGCCCAGTGTACCAGCCGCGCGGGCGATCCCCTACGACTTCGGCATGCAGACGGATCGCTTCGGCGATCTGGGCCCGTTCTTCCGCCTCGGGCATATCCTTGTGCTCGACCCATTTCAGGCCATGGCTGGCAATCTCCCACCCGGCCGACTTCATCGCCGCAACCTGATCAGGCGAACGCGCTAACGCGGTAGCCACACCATAAACGGTAATCGGTAGGTCTTTCATCAAGCGATGCAGGCGCCAGAACCCCGACCGCGAACCGTATTCATAGATCGATTCCATGTTCCAATGACGCTGGTCCGGCCACTGCGCCGCCCCAACGATCTCGGACAAGAACGCCTCGGACGCAGCGTCCCCGTGCAGTACACAGTTCTCGCCGCCTTCTTCGTAGTTCAACACAATCTGCACAGCCAGTTTCGCCCCGCCAGGCCATGCGGCGTCAGGTGGGTTGGCTCCGTATCCGATCATATCGCGGGGGTAACGAGGCGGCTGCATAGGGTCTTCCAGTCCGATTAGGTGTTTTGACAGCTTTACCGCAGAAACGGTCTATTGATTATCAAATCAATCCGAACACTGTTTCCACTTCTTTCGGCATTTCAACCATTTTGCGGTTTGGCCCAGACTGTGGCACACCAAAAGAAACACATAGGAGAGACCCTTGGCTGGCTATCTGACAACCCACGTTCTCGACACGGCGCGCGGCTGCCCCGCTGAGGGGTTGAAAATCGCGCTCTACAAAGTGTCAGGGAACTCGCACCGTAAACTGGTCGAGATGGAAACCAACGCGGATGGCCGAACCAATAGCCCGATCTTACCGCAGGACGACTTTAAAACCGGCACTTATGAGCTGATATTCTTCGCCGGAGATTACCTGCGCGCGACGGGTCAGGATGGCGATGATCCTCTGTTTCTGGATCAGGTGCCGATCCGCTTTGGCATGTCCGATGCGGACTCGCACTACCACGTTCCGCTGCTGTTGTCCCCCTACGGCTACTCGACCTACCGGGGCAGCTAGCCCTAGACTTCGGCGCTTCGAACCACTTTGCCGATCCGGTCAATCATGAAATCCATAAACAGCCGCGCCTTCGGGTCCTGATGGCGGCGATGCGTATACAGGCAGGCCATTTGCACGGGAACCGGAGGCGTCTTCATCGCCACCGGGATCAGCCTCCCCGCCTTCAAGTGCTCTGACACCTCAAAAACGGGTTTCATGGCAATACCTTGCCCGGACAGCGCCCAATCGGTCAAAACATCACCATCGTCACATTCATACCTGCCCGAGACAGCAAATCGTTTCGGGCCATCGGGTGTTTCCAGCATCCACTGAAACTCTGCCGCGCCGGGGAAGCGCAGGTTCAAGCATTCATGCTTGCCTGAAATCAGATCGGATCCAGCTTCTGGCATCCCACATCGGCTCACGTAATCAGGGGCTGCACATAGCACACGCTGGCAATCCGCAATCTTGCGAATGCGCAATGTACTGTCTTCGGGCTGACCGATGAAAAAAGCCAGATCCAAGCCTTCAGTGGTCAGATCAACCGAGCGGTCTGTCAGTCTTAAACGCACATCAATCTCAGGGTATTCTGACAGAAAATCAGGCACATGAGGCGCCAATAACCGGCGCCCGACGCCCAAGGGCGCAGCAACAAACAGAGACCCGCGGGGGGCTTCGGTCAGATGCGTGACTTGGGCCTCTGCCTCATCAACTGCATCCAGAACCGCAACCGCGCCGGGGTAGAACGCCCGTCCCTGTTCCGTTGGTGTCAGGTTCCGGGTTGTGCGCTGAAACAGGCGCACTCCCAGATGATCCTCCAACTGCGAAATTCGCGCCGACGTCACCGCAGGTGAAATTCTCATATCCCGCCCGGCGGCTGACATGCTGCCCAAGTCATAGACCCGGACAAAGGTTCGAATGTTGTCGAGATAGGACATCTTATCGTTTTTTTTGATACAGTTTGACAATATACGGGAATACCGAAGAAAAGCCCGTTTGCCTAGTGTGGCGCAACGCAATCGGAGACATAAGCATGTACGACTTCGCCGTGTTCTGGGATTGGATTGGTTTTGGCGTGCGCTGGTTGCACGTTATCACCGCGATTGCCTGGATCGGATCATCCTTCTACTTCATCGCGCTGGATCTTGGTTTGAACCGCGATATCCCCGGACCGGCGGACGGCGAGGAATGGCAAGTCCATGGCGGAGGATTCTATCACATCCAGAAATATCTCGTCGCTCCGGAGCGTATGCCCGACCACCTGACCTGGTTTAAATGGGAAAGCTATGCCACATGGCTCAGCGGTGCCGCGCTACTGATGATCGTCTACTGGGTAGGCGGAGAGCTCTATCTGATCGATGCCCAAAAGGCGGATCTGGCGCTATGGCAAGGCATATTGATCTCGGCTGCCTCGCTGACTGTCGGTTGGCTGGTCTACGATTTTCTCTGCAAGTCGGGATTGGGCGAGCGTCCGACATTGCTGATGGTTCTTCTGTTCGTGCTGCTGGTGATTATGGGCTGGGGTTATAACCAGATATTCACCGGTCGCGCGATGATGCTGCATCTTGGGGCCTTCACGGCCACAATCATGACCGCAAATGTGTTCTTCATCATCATGCCAAACCAGCGCATTGTGGTGGACGACCTAAAGAACGGGCGCACACCTGATCCGAAATACGGCAAAATCGCCAAGCTGCGTTCGACCCACAACAACTATCTGACATTGCCGGTCGTGTTTCTGATGTTGTCGAACCACTATCCGCTGGCTTTTGCGACCGAGTATAATTGGATCATCGCCGCGCTGGTCTTCCTGATGGGTGTCACGATCCGGCACTATTTCAACACCCGCCACGCGCGCGCTGGAAACCCAACCTGGACCTGGCTGGTAACGGCTTTGCTGTTCATGACCATCATGTGGTTGTCGACCGCTTCGATGAACGACCCGTTGGAAGAGGCCGAAGCGCGGCAACTAACTCCCTACGAACAGAAATTCGCATCAGCGGATGGCTTTGAAGAAGCACAGGACATAGTTCTGGGTCGCTGTTCTATGTGCCACGCGCGCGAACCTGTCTGGGAAGGCATCATGTGGGCACCCAAAGGTGTCCTGCTGGAAACAAAAGCTGACATTGCTCAGAACGCGCAGCAGATTTATCTGCAATCCGGCGTCACACATGCCATGCCTCCCGCGAACGTGACCTATATGGAACCTGAAGACCGGGATGCGATTGTTCGCTGGTTCCGAAATGCTGGTCTGTAGCGGATTGGCACACGAGTTTGCCAATAAAAACACCTGAACTTTGTTTAGTTCTTCCCCTAAGCGCCGTCAGATGCTCTAAATGAATTCAACACGCCGCATTCGTTTTGTTTCGCGGCCATAGCGATTTCGACTTGGGGCAGTTGGAGCCAGACAATGACAGGGAGCAGACCGCGCAGCGATCTGAGAGGCTGGCTTTTTGGTGCGTTTGTGGCCTTGTCCCCCAATCTTGCTACCGCGCTAGAAACGACCCTATCCGCCCCTGGTGCATCTGAAGATCTGGTCGATCGCTTGGAAGAGACTTCATCCATCTTCACCTCGGAATCGCGTGGTCTTGATACGTCACTGGAAATACTGTCGGCAGCTTTGTCCGACTACCGCACCATCGTTCAGATCATGTACGATGAAGGCTATTTCAGCCCCGTCGTCAGCATCAAGCTTGACGGGCAGGAAGCCGCCAAAATCAATTCGCTGAACGTTCCAGCCCAATTCAAACGGGCGACTATCCTTGTCACACCAGGGCGGAAGTTCAAGTTCGGAACGGCTGTCGTGCAACCGCTGGCACCGGGCACGGAACTGCCCGAAGAGTTCGCCACGGGTAAGACCGCGACCACCGGAGCGATCCAACAGGCGGCTTCGGCCGGGGTGCAGGGCTGGCGCGATACAGGCCATGCCAAGGCGGAAGTGGAAGATCAGAAAGTGATAGCGCGCCATGCGCAGGCACGGCTGGACGCGACAATTGATCTGGCTCCGGGGCCAAGGTTGCGGTTCGGCAAAATGATCATTCAGGGCGATACAAATGTCCGCCATCGATCGATCGAGAAAGTCGCAGGCTTCCCGTCGGGTGAGGTTTATTCGCCTGAACAGGTCCAAAAGGTTGGCACCCGCCTGCGGCGCACCGGCACATTCGCTACGGTTTCGCTCAAGGAACATGAAGAACCCAACCCGGATGGCACGCTTGATTTCGACGCAACTTTCGAAGACCTGCCACCGCGCCGCCTGACCTTTGGGGCCGAGATTGCCTCGCGCGACGGGGTTGATCTTACCGCTACGTGGACCCATCGAAACGTTTTCCGGCGAGCCGAAAGGCTGCGGTTCGAGGCGGCAATCCGCAATATCGGCGGTGCCGAGGATATCGATGGACGCATTGGTCTGCGGCTGGATCAACCTGATCGTCTGGGCCCTGACGACAATACATTCTGGAGCGCACTGTTGGAGCGGCGCAATACCGAAAACTACAACGTCACCGTCGCCTCGCTTGCATATGGTGCACGCCGCACATTCTCTGACCGCCTCTACGCCGAAGCCTCGGCAGGTTTCCAATGGTCGGACGCAGATGACGCCTATGGCGATGGGCGCAAGTTTCGATACTTCATTCTTCCGTTCCGGTCAGAATGGGATGAACGCGACAGCAAGGTCAGCGCGACGCGCGGCTATTATCTAGACTCGCAAGTCATGCCCTTTGTCGGGTTCTCCGGATCGGATACCGGCCTGAGAATGTTCTTTGACGGTCGCGCCTATAACGATCTGGGCACCGCCGGTCGGCTGGTGTTGGCAGGCCGGGTGCAGTTGGGATCGGTCCTCGGACCTCCGGCAGATGGTGTGACTCCAGATTTCCTGTTCTTCTCGGGTGGTGCCGGTACAGTACGGGGTCAGCCATTTGAAAGCCTAGGTATCCCCATCGGGGATGGTGTCGCCGGTGGCAAATCTTTTCTGGGGCTCTCAGCCGAGGTCCGAGGCAAAGTCACTGACGCAATCTCGTTGGTTGGGTTTTATGACTACGGTGTGGTCGACACGTCCTCATTCATCGGCAGCGGCGCGGAAGAGCATTCTGGCGCGGGCCTTGGGATCCGTTATGATCTGGGCGGCTTCGGGCCCTTGCGCTTTGACCTTGCGGTGCCGGTTCAGGGCGATACGGGTGACGGGCTGCAATTCTACCTCGGGATCGGGCAAGCCTTTTGATGCGTCGCGTTGTATATCCCCTGTTGCTAAGTTCAGCAGCGATCACCGTTCCCATCGCGGCGACCGCTCAGGACGAGGGCGGCAGCATGATCGAGCAGTTACTGCAAGATACCCTGTCCGGTGATGATCAGAATGTGCGGGTGATCGGCCTTGAAGGAGCTCTGAGTTCGCGTGCGACGATTCAGGAAATCACAGTCGCCGATGACGACGGCGTCTGGCTCACCATTAAAAACGCTGAATTGGACTGGAACCGATTGGCACTGCTGCGCGGTCGGTTCTCGGTCAACACACTATCGGCGCAGGAAATCGATATCGCCCGCGCACCTGGTACAACAACAAAGGACACGCCGCCCCCTTCAGCCGAAACCCAACCCTTCCAACTGCCTGAACTTCCGGTCTCGATCGAAATCGGAGAGCTGCGTGTCGATGACCTGTCTCTGGGTGAGCCGCTGATCGGCGTCGCTGCCGAGCTTGCCGTGAACGGCAACCTATCGCTGGCTGATGGAACACTGGATACTACGCTGGATATCGACCGACTGGACCGCGCCGGGGACACGATTGATCTGAAAGCAGGCTTTCAGAACGACAGCCGCCAGATCGATCTGGACTTGACCGTAGCCGAAGCATCAGGCGGTCTGATCGCAACGGCCCTGTCCATCCCCGATGCCCCGCCGCTTGAGCTGACTGCAAAAGGCTCGGGGCCGATAACGGATTTTAATGCTGATATCGGTCTAAGCAGCGATCAGCAGCTTCGCGTGTCCGGTCAGGTACGACTGCGCACGGCCGAAGAGAGTGGCAACGCCTCCGATGGAATCGCGTTTACTGCCGATGTCGGAGGCGACCTGACGCCGTTTCTGGCCGAAGAGATGGACACGTTCTTCGGTACCGACACACGGCTGTTTGTAGATGGGCGCACCCATTCTGACGGGGCGCTGGATATATCGGATATCGAGATTACCTCGGAAGCGCTGGACCTCAAAAGCGAACTCAGCCTTGCTTCGGGTGGTGTTCTGAAACTGGTCGCCCTGCAAGGTCGTATCACGCCGCCGGAAGGTGACAAGGTCGTTCTGCCCGTCAGCGGCGGCGATACGTCAATCGGCGCGGCTCAGATTTCGGCCTTGTACAATACCGAGAATGGCAATCTCTGGGACCTGAGCCTGACGACCAACAAGATTGAAACCCCCAACCTGAACCTCGATCATGCACGGATCAGCGGGCAAGGCACGCTAGATCAATCCAGCGGGCTGTCGGTCGATGGCGATCTGCAGGCTGTGTTGGATGGCATTGATCTGACAGATGCCGCACTGAATGCCGCCGTCGGAAATCAGATCACACTGGATGGACAGTTCGAGTACGGCAGCGACCAGACATTGCAATTGTCCGGGGTCGAACTGGTCGGCAGCGACTATACCCTAGACGCTGATGCGTTGATCAGCGGGCTTGCGACCGGGTTGCAGGTTGATGGCACGGCACTGCTGCAGGCGACCGACCTGTCGCGTTTCTCGGACCTGGCACAGCTTCAGCTTGGTGGCGAGGCTTCGATCCAGGTGGTTGGCAAGGGCTCACCACTGGAACGCAGCTTTGACGGCAAGGTCACGGTGAATGGGCGTGATCTGGTGACCGGGCGTGACGATATTGATCCAATGATCACGGGTGAAACCGAAATCGTTCTGGATGCCAAACGCGACACCGATGGGGTAACAATTCGCGATTTCACCGTGAATGGCGACGCTCTGACAGCGCAGGCCAGCGGCACGGTCACGACGCCAAATGGCAATCTGACAATTGACGGTCAGGCCAGCGTGAACGCCCCCGATCTGGCGGTGTTCTCAGGCATCGCACAGCGTGATCTGGCGGGCGCATTACAGGCCCGGCTGGATGGCAAAGGCACCGTACAGACGTTGGAATTCGACGGCCAAGCCAGCGTGATCGGAACAAATATCGAAACCGGGATGAGCGAGTTCGACCCGCTGTTGAAAGGCCGGACATCAATCAATCTGGACGGTGCGCATTCGGGCAACCAAATCGTTATTCGAAACGCCACGATCAAAAGTGCTGCTCTTACTGCCGAGGTGGGCGCAACCATCGATGACCCCACCGGAAACATCGCGGTGGATGGAAGCGCCAAGCTGAACGCCCCCGACCTGTCTTTGTTCTCCGGCCTCGCCGGGCTTGATCTGGCCGGGTCGATTGATGCCGACGTCACCGGTCGGGCCGCGCAAAGCAGCAAGGCCTTTGATATCAAAGGCAACCTGAGAGCAGACGACCTTGCCACGGGTATCCAAGCCGTAGATGCGTTGGTACAGGGACGAACCACGCTGAACGTGGATGCCGCCAACGATGATCAGGGGCTGAACATCCGCACTTTCAGTCTGAACGGAACCGCGCTGACCGCAGATGCATCGGGCCGATTGGATCGGGAGGCCGGTGGCCTCGATTTCTCGGCCATGCTGGACGACATCGGCCGTCTATCCTCGACATTGTCCGGGCCGCTCACGCTGGATGGCAACGTCGCCCCTACAGGGTCCGGTTTGGAAGGCAATGCGCGCCTGCAGGGACCTGATAGCTCGTACGCCAATTTAACCGGAACCGTAGAAACCGGTGGCACCGCGGATCTAAATTTTGACGCCCGCCTGAATCGGGTCGAACGTTTTGTGCCCGATTTCCCCGGAACCGTCGCCGCCAGTGGTACCGCCCTCCGCGACGCCGGGATGTGGACCATCGACGCAAAGGCTAATGGCCCCGCCGATATCAATACAACGGTTGCCGGGACCTTTAACGAAACCAGCGGCGAAACGGATCTGAAGATGCAGGGCGGTGTCAACATCGGTATCGCCAATGCATTTATCTCTCCCAACAATCTGGCCGGTACTGCCCGGTTCGATCTGGCCCTGAAAGGGGCACCTGCGCTGGATGCGCTTAGCGGAACGATTTCAACATCCGGCGCGTCGATGGCCTTGCCCGATGTGGGACAGACAATCACTGGCATCGGGGGTTCCGTAAACATCGCGCAAAGCCGCGCCACGATTGCACTGCAGGGTGGGTTACGCGCGGGCGGAGGGTTTACCGTCAACGGCCCGATTGATCTGACGCCACCCTTCAACGCCCAGATAACCACAGCGCTCAACAATCTCGTGCTGACAGACAAGCTGCTCTATGAGACCACATTGAACGGTCAGATCGCCCTGACCGGGGCATTGGCCGGTAACAGTTCGCTGGCCGGGCAGATCAACTTTGGCGAAACCAACATCAATCTTGCAGCCGCCGCAGGAGCAGTCGGCGCAGCACCAATTCCGACGATCCAACACCTGAACGAAAGCCGTGCCGGTTTCGTAACGCGGGAACGCGCCAATCTGGTGGAAACCGAGGATGAGACTAAAAGCAACTCGCGCATGTCGCTCGACATCGGATTGCTTGCACCCAAGGCAGTTTTTGTCCGAGGACGCGGCGTGAACGCGGAACTGGGCGGTCGCATACAGATTGGTGGAACTACAACTTCTGTTGTGCCGTCAGGCCAGATTGAGCTTATCCGCGGTAATATCGATATCCTTGGTCGCCGCCTTGCGCTGACCAAGGGTGTGGTCACTCTGCAGGGTGACCTGACGCCATATATCGAGTTTGAATCGTCCTCCAGCACCTCGGACGGCACCGCAACGATCGAGATCGCCGGGCCGCTGGACTCACCCGAGGTCGACGTATTCTCAGATCCTGAACGCCCGACCGAGGAAGCGCTAGCAATGCTCTTGTTCGGCAACCGGTTCTCAGAACTGTCACCGTTTGTCATTGCGCAGATGGCGGCCTCATTGGCCCAACTCAGCGGCGCCGGCGGGGATACTACCAAAGGGGTGCGCGAGGCCACGGGCCTGGACACTATCGACCTTGGCGCGACTGAGGGCGGTGGGGGCAGCCTTGGTGCGGGCGCATATCTAAGCGACAATCTCTACACCGATTTCACCGTCAATACCGAAGGTGACACCGAGGTGAACTTGAACCTCGACGTCACCGACAGCTTCACGGTGCGCGGCACGGTGGATGGCCGGGGTGAGACGGGCTTGGGTATCTTTTTCGAACGCGACTACTGAAAAAAAGGCGACCCCAAAGAGCCGCCTTTTTTTTCAGTTGATTGAAGACTATTCCGCCGCGACGGCGTCTGCGATCTTTTCGACGCGAATTGCCGAGAACTTGAACTCGGGGATCTTGCCATAAGGATCGATGGCCGAGTTGGTCAGGATATTCGCCGCCGCCTCGACATAAGCGAACGGGATGAACACCATATCTTCGGCAATCGCCCGGTCGGCCCGCACCATGATTTCAATCGAACCGCGGCGAGTAGTCAGACGAATCATATCGCCCGGCTCAATCCCCATCAGTTTCAATGTACGCGGGTTCATCGAGCAGTTCGCTTCAGGTTCCACGGCATCCAGAACGTTGGACCGGCGCGTCATCGACCCGGTATGCCAATGCTCCAGCTGGCGGCCTGTAGTGGCGATCATCGGGTATTCATCATCCGGGGCCTCATCCGGTGGGATGACACTGGCTGGCGTGAACCGGGCGCGACCATCCGCACGTGGGAAACCATCGCCGAACACAATCGCCTGACCTGGGTCTGTCTCGGACAGTGACGGGTAAGTGATCGTCTCCGTCTCAAGCCGTTCCCACGTGATGTTGTCGAGCGAATTCATCGTCAGCTTCATCTCAGCAAAGACCTGAGAAACATCGGAATAATCCCAGTTCAAACCGATCCGCTGCGCCAGCTCAACGGTGATCTTCCAATCCTCGCGCGCCTCACCCGGAGGGGTCACGGCGGGCCGCACCCGCTGTACCTGACGGTTGGTGTTCGACACGGTGCCGTTCTTCTCATAGAGCGCTGAGGCGGGCAGAATGATGTCGGCATAGTTCGCCGTTTCGGTCAGGAAGATATCCTGCACGATCATCAGTTCCAGCTTGGCCAGCGCGTCGCGCGCGTGATTCACATCGGGGTCGGACATGGCGGGGTTTTCCCCCTGGATGTACATACCCTTGATGTTGCCCACATAAGCCTGATCGATGATCTCGGTGACGGTCAGCCCCTTCTCGTTCGAGAAGTCGCGGTCGTCATTCCAGACGTTGGTGAACTTGGCCCGAATGCCGTCGTCGGTAACGGACTGATAGTCCGGCAGGAACATCGGGATCAGGCCTGCGTCTGAGGCACCTTGCACGTTGTTCTGCCCGCGCAGAGGGTGAAGACCTGCACCGGGTTTACCAACATTGCCGGTCATCAGAGCCAACGAGATCAAGCAGCGCGAGTTGTCGGTGCCATGGATGTGCTGGCTGACACCCATACCCCAGAAAATCAGACCGGCCTTGGCTTGCGCAAAGGTGCGCGCCACTCGGCGCAGTTGATCCGGTTCGATGCCACAGATCGGCGACATAGCCTCAGGCGTGAACTGGCGCAGGTGTTCTTTCTCGGCTTCCCAGTTCTCGGTCCAGCGGTGGATGTACTGGCTGTCATACAATTCCTCTTCGACGATCACATTCATGATCGCGTTGAGCATTGAGACATCCGCGCCGGGACGGAATTGCAGCATCTCATCAGCGAACTTGCGCATCCCAACGCCGCGCGGGTCCATCACAATCAGCTTGCCGCCGCGTTTGGTGAACTGCTTGAAATAGGTGGCGGCGACAGGGTGGTTTTCAATCGGGTTGGCCCCGATGATGATCGCCACATCCGCGTTTTCGATCTCGTTGAAGGTCGCGGTCACAGCGCCCGAGCCCACATTCTCAATCAGGGCCGCAACAGATGACGCGTGGCACAGACGGGTGCAGTGGTCGACGTTGTTGTGGCGGAAGCCCTGACGGATGAACTTCTGGAACAGATAGGCTTCTTCGTTGGTGCACTTGGCCGAGCCGAAGCCTGCAACGCTGCGCGGGTCTTTGTCGCGCAAGTCCATCAGCTTGGTCGCGGCCAAATCCATCGCCTCTTCCCACGTTGCTTCACGGAAATGGGTATCCAGGTTGCCGGGATCGACGTTCAATCCCTTGGCTGGAGCATCCTCGCGACGGATCAGCGGCTTGGTCAGGCGATGCGGATGGTGAATGTAGTCAAAGCCAAAGCGGCCTTTGACGCACAGACGACCTTCGTTTGCGGGGCCGTTGATGCCCTCGACATACTTCACCTTACCGTCTTTGACCTTGAGCGAAACCTTACAGCCCACGCCGCAGAACGGGCAGACGCTTTCCGTTTCCGAGTCGTAGTCCTTGCTGTCGCCTCGCTGCTGGTCATCCAGTACGGTTGCTGGCATCAAAGCACCGGTCGGGCAGGCCTGCACGCATTCACCACAAGCCACACAGGTCGAAGCACCCATCGGGTCGTTCTGGTCGAACACCACCTGCGCTGTGTGGCCACGACCGGCCATACCAATCACGTCGTTGACCTGCACGTCGCGGCAGGCCCGGACGCAGAGGTTGCAGTTGATGCAGGCGTCCAGATTGACGCGCATCGCAACGTGGCTGTCATCCAACAGCGGGATTTTCTCGGCCTCTTTCGCCGGGAAACGGCTGTCGCTGACATGGTTCAGCTTGGCCATATCCCAGAAGTGGCTGGAGGCGTCGTGCGCTTCCTCAGGCTGATCCGCGACCAACAGCTCCATGACCATCGCGCGCGATTTCTCGGCCCGGTCGCTGTCGGTCTTAACCACCATGCCGTCGGCTGCCGGACGGATGCATGAGGCGACCAGCGTGCGCTCGCCTTCTACCTCGACCATGCAGGCACGGCAATTGCCGTCGGGTTTGTAACCGGGTTGCGGCTTGTGACACAGGTGAGGGATGGTGAACCCCTGCCCCTTGGCCGCTTCCCAGATGGTCCAGCCCTCGGGCACGGTGACATCTTCGCCATTCAGGTTGAAGGTGACGGTCTTGTTTGGGCTTGCATCAAGCATGGCTGTCTCCCTCAGATTTCGTCAGCGAAATGTTTCATGACCAGGCGGATCGGGTTCGGGGCCGCCTGCCCCAGACCGCAGATCGAGGCATCGCCCATGACCTGACACAGGTCTTTCAGCAGGTCCTGATCCCATTTGTCGGCTTGCATCAGCTTGACCGCCTTTTCGCAGCCTGCACGGCAGGGCGTGCACTGGCCGCAGCTTTCGTCTTCGAAGAAGCGCAGCATGTTCAGTGCCGCATCGCGGGCGGTGTCCTGATCGGACAGAACCACAACCGCAGCGGACCCGATGAAGGTGCCGTGCGGTTGCAACGTGTCGAAATCCAGCGGGATGTCATCCATCGATGCAGGCAACAGACCCGAGGATGGACCACCCGGCTGATAAGCCTTGAAGGTCTGGCCCCCGGCCATGCCTCCGGCAGCCTCGATCACGTCCAGAATGGTCGAGCCAGCGGGCAGAAGGTAAACGCCCGGCTTTGCGACACGACCCGAGACCGAATAGCTACGCAAACCCTTGCGACCGTTCATTTCGGTGCTGTTAAGGCATTCAGGCCCTTCACGGCAAACTTTGGTCACCCAATAGAGCGTCTCGACATTGTGCACCAAGGTCGGGCGGTTAAAGACCCCAACCTGCGCCACGAACGGAGGGCGGTGACGCGGCAGGCCTTTCTTACCTTCGATCGACTCGATCATCGCGGATTCTTCGCCGCAGATGTAAGCGCCAGCACCACGGCGCAGGTCGATATAGCCTTCTTCGACGATCCCGGCTTGTTCGAGCGCGGTAATCTCACGACGCAGGATTTCCAGAACTGCCGGGTATTCGTCGCGCATATAGATAAAGCAGGTCTCTGCCTCGACGGCCCAAGCGGCGATCAGCATCCCTTCGAGGAAGACATGCGGCGTGCGCTCAAGATAGTAGCGGTCCTTGAATGTGCCGGGCTCGCCCTCATCGCCGTTGACAGCCAGATAACGCGGGCCTTCATTCATGCGAACAAAGCCCCATTTCTTGCCCGACGGGAAGCCAGCGCCGCCCAGACCACGCAGGCCCGAGGACAGGACGTCTTCCTGCACCTTCTCCCAATCGCCGCCCTCGCGCAGCTCTTTCAGTTTGGCGTAGCCGCCATTGGCTTCATAAACCGCAAAGGCTTCGTAATCGGGCAGATGGGCGTGGGTGTCATTCGACGCAATCGCGGCCTGCACCTTTTCGGGGGTCGCGTGGTCGATGTGGTTGTGACCGATCTCCAGCACTGGAGCGGTGTCGCAGCGTCCCATGCAGGGCGCACGGACAACGCGGACCTGCGAGGCATCCAAACCCTCTTCCAGCGCTTTTTGCAGCTGCTGGGCACCGGCCATTTCGCAGGACAGCGAATCGCACACACGGATCGTCAACGCCGGAGGAGGCGTTTCACCCTCTTTCACTACATCGAAATGGGCATAGAAGGTTGCGGTTTCGTAAATCTCAGCCTGCCCGATCCGCATCTCAACCGCCAGAGCGGCGATGTGGTCGGCGCTGATATGGCCGTGTGCGTCCTGAATCAAATGCAGAAATTCAATCAGCAGGTCGCGACGTCGCGGGCGGTCACCCAACAGTCGTGCAATTTCCGCTTGTGCCTCGTCCGAGAATTGACGGCCTTTGGGCGTGTGCCGCCCCTTGCCTTTACCTGACTTCCAGACGCCCTTTGGCGCGCCTGATGGCTTGGTGTCTAATGGTGCCATGATGCCCTCCGATTGAGGCCCCGTGTCTCATCAGACTAGCATATCGTCAAATCGCATATTTCAATCGCACGATAACGACAGTTTATCACCGCAAAGACGCCATCACTGTGCGCAAGGCCGCGACCGTGGGTAATTCCGGGTCACGAGTGAGCGTGGCCAGACAAATCGGCTTGCTCACCACGGGTTCGATCAGGGACAGCACCCTTGTGTCCTTCAGGTCGCCCAGCGCCCGCACCAGCACGCGTGGAATCACGGTGGCCGCTAGCCCCTCGCGTGCCATGACCATCGAGGCAGTGAATCCGCTGGTCTCGGCCACAATATCCGGGTGCAAGCCCTGTTCGGCGAATATCCGATCCAGAATCCGCCGGTTCTGCATCTGTGGTTCCAGCAGGCTCAGGGGAAACTCGGCCACGCGGGCCCATGGGATCGGGCCTGTCTCATCGGTCATATGCGAGGGGACCAATAGGACATAAGTTTCTTCGTACAAGCGCTGCACTTGCCGTAGATCGGTACCGATACTGTCGCCATAAGTGATGCCAGCATCCAGACTTCCTTCGTCCAACCGGTGCTGAATGGCCGTTGCAGACATTGTTTCAATCCGGGTCACGATACGTGGATGCGCATCGCGCAACCGCTTCGTGAGACGCCCGGTGAAGGCAATCGCTGTTGGGATCACACCCAAAATAAGCGTGCCGGTGATCTCACCCTTTGCAGCGAGCACCTGTTGTTCCAAAGCCTTGGTGTCGTCGAGAATGCGCCGCGCGCGCTGGACAATCATCTCGCCCTCTTCGGTTAGCCCCTGAAATCGGTTTGCGCGGCGAACGATGGAGACACCCAGCCGATCCTCCAGGTTTCGGATTCGCATCGAGAACGCAGGCTGTGAAATCCCGCATTCCTCAGCTGCCTTGGCGAAATGACGATGCCGCGCCAATGCGCTGAGCAATTGCAGGTCGCGGATTTCGATCATCTAGAGCTGTCTCAAGTATCAGGTCAAAAACCAAACTAACCACATTTCTGCACAAGAGAAATGTGCGAGATGCGAGCATCGTCAATTTGTTGGCTGCCACAGGATCGGCGCTTCAGATACATGCAATACTCGGGTGGTTGAGCCTGCCGAACTGCTGCTCCAGCCCAAATGAAACTAACAGGATCGCATCTTGCCACCTGAGCGGTTTTGACACTTCGCCTTAACGCGCGATATGCCGGTTCAACAACAACATAGAACCGAATTATTCCATGAACCTTACGAGAAACCAAATTGAGGACTTCTTGGTGCGTGAATGCGTCGATTTTGATCCTCTCGATTCCAAAGAAGGTGGTGAGGTTGTTCAATGCTGGCATCAGACATTCGCCGGGAACGTAAAGAAATCAACCGGTTCCTGGATTCACAATCGCTTCCGCTGGCATGGTTTCAGTTACGGGTTTCAAATCGCGCGGGCGGGCGATGACGCTTTAAATTCCTATAAGAACCAGTGGCCTGCCGCGTATGTTATCTTTGATGAAGATATCAAATGGTCGTATAGCTGCCTCTCAGAATCATATCCAGATTTCACATCTTTTGGCGCGGATATCTACGTAGCCCACCACAACATGAAGTGGACAATGGCATTCACACACGAGCAACCCGATATCGGCCCGTTCTTCGCAGAAAATCCGAGGTTATAAGCTGAGCAGTGACTGCTTTGGTGGCTTCTCAGGTGTTGAACAAAAAGTGCATCACATCGCCATCCTTGACGATGTAGCCCTTCCCTTCGGCCCGCATCTTACCCGCCTCTTTGGCACCTTGTTCGCCATTGGCAGCAATGTAGTCGTTATAGGCGATAGTCTCGGCGCGGATGAAGCCCTTCTCAAAGTCTCCGTGGATGACACCTGCGGCCTGTGGTGCGGCGGTGCCGGTGCGGATGGTCCAGGCCCGGGCCTCTTTCGGGCCGACGGTGAAATAGGTTTCCAGCTTGAGCAGGTCGTAACCGGCACGGATCAGACGGTCGAGGCCGGGCTCTTCCAGACCCATTTCCTCTAAGAACATCTGTGCCTCGTCGTCTTCCAGAAGGCTGATCTCTTCCTCGATCTTGGCACTGATAACGACATGAGCATTACCTTGCGCGGCAGCCATCTCAGCGACTTTGGCAGAGTACTCGTTGCCTTCGGCGGCCTCTTCTTCGGACACGTTGCAGACATAAAGCACCGGCTTGGTGGTCAGAAGTTGCAGCATTTTCCATGCCTTGGCGTCTTCATCAGACACTTCAACCAGACGCGCTGGCTTGCCGTTTTCCAGCATCTCCTGCGCCTCGGCCAGCAGGCGGTCCTGCTGTTGCGCTTCTTTGTCATTGCCCTTCAGCTTGCGCACCAGATTGGCGCGACGCTTTTCGATGCTTTCCAGATCGGCCAGCATCAGCTCGGTTTCGATCGTATCGGCATCGGCCACCGGATCAACGCGGCCATCCACATGGGTCACGTCACCATCTTCGAAACAACGCAGCACATGGGCAATCGCGTCGGTCTCGCGGATGTTTGCCAGGAACTGGTTGCCCAGCCCCTCGCCTTTCGAGGCCCCTTTCACCAACCCCGCGATATCCACAAAGGTCATGCGGGTTGGAATGATCTGTTTCGAGGTCGCAATCGCCGCCAGTTTATCCAGCCGGTCATCAGGAACGGCGACATCCCCCACATTGGGTTCGATGGTGCAGAACGGGAAATTCGCCGCCTGAGCTGCCGCAGTTTTGGTCAGTGCGTTGAAGAGAGTCGACTTGCCAACATTCGGCAAACCCACGATTCCCATTTTAAAGCCCATGACGGCCTCCTGATACCATTCGAGCGCCGCTTCTAGGCAGGTCCGGTGCAATGCGCAAGGCAAAGTGCCTGAACACTGCCGCGAGTCTATTCTGCCACATCACAAAATCGACATCGATTTGTGTTCTTGCGTCCATTGAAAACATGCACCTACATTCCTCAATAAAACCAATACCAACGAACGACGGACATAGTAGGTAAAAATGAAATCCCTTGTTATTCTGGCTTTTGCGCTGACAGCCGCTACTGCAGCACAGGCCCAATCCATCATTTTCGGAGCAGGCTACGCAGATTATTCCAGCGCTGAGAGCGAAGATCAGGCGATTGTTTCGCTGGAATACCAGCATCGCTCTTTCTACGAAGCGACCCGTTTCAGCGCCACCTGGGGTGCGTCCCTGTCTGTTGATACCGACGGTGACACGCATGTCGGCGCGGGCCTGATCGGGCTTTACACTTTTGCGGACCGTTGGTTCATCGAGGGCAGTGTCATGCCGGGATACTATAGTGAATCCAATGAACGGAATGATCTGGGCGGCAGCTTTCAGATACGCAGCTTACTGGGCCTTGGCTATACGCTGGAAAGCGGCAACAAACTGTCTGCCGCTATCACTCATATATCCAACGCCAGCACGCAGGAAGACAACCCAGGCGTAAATGCACTTTTGCTGAGATACCATTACGCCTTCTGATCGGAAGCCCACCAAGCGGGATTGATTTTCAGCGAAAGTTTCTGCACATCAGGTCCAAACCCGAGTGCAAGGACTTCCGATGACCCGTATCGACGCCAAATTCGCCGCCCTGAAGGAACAGGACAAAAAGGCATTTGTAGCTTATGTCATGGCCGGGGATCCCGACTACGACACATCGCTGGAGGTCGTGAAGGGTTTGCCCGGCGCAGGTGTCGACGTCATCGAGTTGGGCCTGCCCTTTACCGATCCGATGGCCGATGGCCCGACCATTCAGGCTGCTGGCCAACGGGCGTTGGATGGTGGAATGACATTGCAACGCACTCTGGATCTGGCCCGCGCCTTTCGTGAATCCGATGACACCACACCGATCGTGCTGATGGGATATTACAATCCGATCTACAGCCGAGGTGTCGAGAAATTCCTGGCAGATGCAAAATCAGCGGGGATCGACGGGCTGATCGTCGTCGACCTGCCCCCCGAAGAGGACGAAGAGCTTTGTCTGCCCGCGCAAGCTGCCGGGCTGAACTTCATCCGCTTGGCGACGCCGACGACCGATGACCAACGCTTGCCTCGCGTACTGCAAAACACATCCGGCTTTGTGTATTATGTATCGATTACCGGCATAACCGGTGCTGCCGAAGCGCAGGCAACCGATGTTGGGCCCGAGGTCGCTCGGATCAAAGCTGCAACTGATTTGCCCGTGATCGTCGGTTTCGGCATCAATACGCCAGAAAAGTCTCGCAACATCGCGAGTGTATCCGATGGCGCGGTAGTTGGATCTGCCATTGTCAGCCAGATCGGTTCCGGAAAACCGGTGACCGAGGTTCTGGATTTTGTCAAAACACTGTCAGATGGCGCACACTCCGCCTAACAATTTCTTTCCATTTTCAGATGGTTCTTCACCGCAGCAGGCGCGCCGCCTACTGCGGTGTTTTTAGTTTTGGCCACGCGGCAACCAACCGCAGAAAGCGGGCATTGCGGTGCTTCAAAATAATTGGTAAAGAAACTTAACCAATCCTGCGAGAACCTGATCAATGCCAGTCATTACTAATATCGAAGACCTCAAACGGATCTATGAGCGTCGCGTACCCCGCATGTTTTTTGACTATGCAGAAAGCGGCAGCTGGACCGAACAAACCTTCCGCGAGAACACGTCGGATTTCGAAGATATCCGCCTGCGCCAACGGGTCGCCGTAGACATGACAGGGCGCTCGACCGCATCGCAGATGATCGGGCAGGATGTATCCATGCCCGTTGCATTGGCTCCGGTAGGCCTGACAGGAATGCAGCACGCGGATGGCGAGATCAAAGCGGCCAAAGCCGCCGAAGCCTTTGGTGTACCCTTCACACTGTCGACCATGTCGATCAATTCGATCGAAGATGTCGCTGAAAACACTTCGGCCCCTTTCTGGTTTCAGCTCTACACTATGAAAGATCAGGATTATGTCGGGCGACTTATCCAGCGCGCGAAGGATGCGAAATGCTCGGCCCTTGTCATTACGCTTGATCTGCAAATCCTTGGCCAACGACACAAGGACCTGAAGAATGGCCTATCTGCGCCGCCAAAGCTGACCCCCAAGACCATCGCCAACCTGATGACGAAATGGGCCTGGGGCATCGAGATGCTAGGTGCCAAGCGCCGAGAATTCGGGAATATCGTCGGTCATGTCGACAGTATAACCGACACACGCTCGCTGGGCACATGGACCGCCGAGCAATTCGATCCCAGCCTCGACTGGGGCAAAGTCGAGAAACTGATGGAACAATGGGGCGGCAAGGTGATCCTTAAGGGCATTCTTGATGCCGAAGATGCCAAAATGGCTGCAAAGCTTGGCGCAGATGCAATTGTTGTCTCAAACCATGGTGGACGGCAGCTGGATGGTGCGCTCAGCTCGATCCGGGTTCTGCCCGAGATCATGGATGCCGTCGGCAGTGATGTCGAAGTGCATCTGGATAGCGGCATCCGTTCAGGGCAAGACGTGCTGAAAGCTCTGGCGCTTGGGGCCAAGGGCACCTTTATTGGTCGCGCCTTTGTCTATGGGCTGGGTGCAATGGGTCAGAAAGGCGTGACAACGGCATTGGAAGTGATCCAGAAAGAGCTCGATACAACGATGGCACTTTGCGGTGAACGTAACGTAGCCGATCTTGGGCGCCACAATCTTCTAGTCCCCGAAGACTTTGGCGGTCGCTGGCAGGCTTGATCCTACGCCTCCCACGTAGATGGAGACGCCGCATGGCCGCCCATTGAGCGTCTCGTTCAAGGTACTTGCAGCCAGATGAAGCAGAGGATCCGTCCTTCATCTGGCCGTAAATACCTCGGAGCGCGAGGCAGAGCCTCGCAAAAATCCTCGGGCTACAAAAAGCCCTTTCCAAACCAACTGAATCAAGCTAAGGACGCGGCTTCACGCGGGCATACAGCCTTGGAGGATGCCCGCCCTAACATTGGAGAATTATCATGGCTGGAGAGATTCCTGATCTCGTAGCTCTGGAACGGACGGGGACAGGCAAGGGCGCCGCTCGTCAAGCACGCCGCGATGGCATGGTTCCGGGCATTGTTTTTGGTGGCGATAAAGAGCCGCTGCCGATCCAGATCCCGTTCAACGTACTGTTCAAGCGCCTGAAAGCAGGCCGGTTCAAGTCGACCCTGTGGAACCTGAAAGTCGAAGGTCACGAAGACGTGCGCGTCATCTGCCGCGATGTCCAGCGTGACGTTGTCAAAGACCTGCCGACCCACCTGGACCTGATGCGCCTGCGTCGGACCACCAAGATCGCGCTGTTCATCCCCGTTGAATTCATCAACGAAGAAGAAGCCCCCGGTATCAAAAAGGGTGGCGTTCTGACCGTTGTCCGCCCCGAGGTTGAACTGCTCTGCACCGCCGGTGACATTCCTGAGAAGATCACCGTTGATCTTACTGGCATGGAAATCAACGACGTTGTCACCATCTCTTCGGTTGTGCTGCCCGAAGGCACCAAGCCCACCATCGATCGTGACTTCGTGATCGCCAACGTCTCGGCACCCACCGGTCTGTCGACCAGCGACGACGAAGAGGGTGATGAGGAAGAAGTGGCTGCAGATGAAGTTGAAGTCATCGGCCAGGAAGAAGAATAAATCCGGATCAAATCCAGATTTGAAACGGGGCGCCTTCTGGGGCCCCGTTTTCTTTTGCGTGTACGGGGCTGGAAAACATCCCCTGATCCATGCAATGAGATAACGACGCGAGACTGTAAGGGACAAAGCGATGAAACTGTTTGTCGGTTTGGGAAATCCGGGATCAAAATACGCTCGCAACCGGCACAATATCGGTTTCATGGCGTTAGAGCGAATTGCCCAAGATCACGGGTTTGGTCCATGGAAGTCCAAGTTCCAGGCTGAAATTGCCGAAGGACGTCTAGGCGGCCAGAAAGTGCTGCTAGTCAAGCCGCAAACCTTCATGAACCGCTCTGGCCAGTCAGTGGGAGAGGCAATGCGCTTCTACAAGCTCGACTCGACGGACGTG
Source organism: Ruegeria sp. B11 (assembly GCF_056539785.1). NCBI lineage: Bacteria > Pseudomonadati > Pseudomonadota > Alphaproteobacteria > Rhodobacterales > Roseobacteraceae > Ruegeria > Ruegeria sp. B11. Next base: position 1,439,780 of record NZ_JBQFVO010000001.1, read on the forward strand.
ACCGTCTTCCATGATGAGCTGGACTTGGCACCCGGTAAAGTGCGCGTTAAAGCAGGCGGTGGCCACGCGGGCCATAACGGGTTGCGGTCGATCCACGACCATATCAGCCCGGCCTATGATCGCGTGCGGCTGGGTATCGGTCACCCGGGCCGCAAAGAAATGGTCTCGCCTTATGTTCTAAGCGACTTTGCAAAGGCGGATGCGGACTGGCTGGATGACGTACTGCGCGGCGTCTCGGACGGTGCCACTTATCTTGCCGATGACAAAAGCGGGAAATTCATGAATGCCGTTGCCCTGCGCACTGCTCCGCCCAGATCATCGAAGCAGCCCACTAAACCTGAAACGCCCCCCAAAGCTGCCGCCGAAGCCGTTTTAGCGCCCGATGAGCGTTCGGCCATGCAAAAGCTGCTGGATAAATTCAGATAATCATTCCGCAACGTTGCGCTTGCGCAAAGCCTCAGGCCAAAGTCCAATGTCAGAGGCAAAGGGAGGTGTCGAATGAAAACAGCGCTCAGATGGCTGCTGCGTATCCTGTTGACCTTGGCATTGGCAGCGGCGGTTGTTGGATTTTGGAAACACGAGGAAATCCAGCGCCTGATGGCGGTGAATTCGCTGTTTTCAGAAGAAAAGATCGTCCACAACTTTTCGCATATGGACGAAGCCTTTCTGACGGTCACTCTGCCGCGTGGCAATGGCCCGACTTGGGAGCTGCCGTATGGGCCTGGCTTCGATCTTCCCGATGTAACAGACCAGTGGATCGAAGATCGCTCGGTAACATCCCTGTTGGTGATGCAGGACGGAGAAATTCGTTTCGAAGAATACTATCTGGACACCGGGCCGGATGATCGCAGGATCTCCTGGTCAATTGCTAAAAGCTATTTGTCTGCCTTGTTCGGTATTTTGCTGGATGAAGGCGCGATCAATTCGCTCGACGATCCGGTTGTGCAATACGCACCCGACCTCAAGGGCAGCGCCTATGAGACCGCCACGATCCGCAACGTGTTGAACATGGCCAGCGGCGTGACCTTTGACGAGGATTATCTGGACTATAATTCCGACATCAATCGCATGGGCCGCGTCGTGGCGCTGGGAGGTGAACTGGACGACTTCGCGGCTTCGTTGACGGACAGTTTCGTCGCGCCGGGTGAAACGTGGCAATATGTGTCGATCGATACTCATGTGATCGGAATGGTCATCCGGGGGGCAACAGGACGCAGCGTTGCAGAGTTACTGACCGAGAAAGTGATCACACCGCTGGGATTGGAGCGAGAAGGCTACTACATCACCGATGGAGCAGGCGTTGCATTTGTTCTGGGTGGTCTCAACTTCACAACGCGCGATTTTGCCCGGTTCGGGCAGTTGATTTTGCAGGATGGCGAACGCGATGGACGGCAGATTGTACCCGCGGATTGGATCGACGCCGCTACTTGGCCAAGCGCACCGACCGAACCGGGCAAGATAGGGTATGGCTATCAATGGTGGATTCCGATCGGTGCCCATGAAGGTGAATTCATGGCGCGGGGCGTGTATGGGCAGTACATTTACTTCGACCAGCCACGTGGTGTTCTGATTGTCACGACGGGCGCAGACCGAAAGTTCCGCGATCCAGGTGTCGGTGAGCAGAACATAGAAATGTTCCGCAAAATTGCGCGAAGCCTGTAAGATACCATCATGCAGAAGCAAGACAGCATCAATGTTCTGGGCGGCGTGCTCGCGCCCTGTTCGCGCAAACCACTAACCGGTTTCTTTCGCGACGGTGCCTGCAACACCTGCCCCGAGGATCAGGGAAGCCATACGGTCTGCGCCGTGATGACGGCAGAGTTTCTGGCATATTCGAAATATGTCGGAAATGACCTGAGCACACCCCGGCCTGAATTCGATTTTCCTGGGCTCAAGCCTGGTGATCGCTGGTGCTTGTGTGCGGGGCGCTTTTTGCAAGCCCATGACGAGGGATGCGCGCCCAAGGTGCACCTTGAAGCCACGCACCAGAGGGCGCTGGATATCGTACCTCTCCATATTCTAAAAATGCAGCGCGCTGAAGACGAGCACTAGATGGCGATCGCCCGATATCCGCGAGACGTGCGCGACGGCGGCCCGGTTGGAAAGCCATGCTCGGCCTGCAGATCCCAGCCCGAACGCGCGAGCATCTCCGCCACAATATCCGGTCGATAGGTTCGGTGCCGCCATTGGAACCAGATGATCGCATTACACCAATGTGGCTTGCTGACTACCAACCAAAGCGTTGCACCCGGTTCAACCAGATCGCGCATGCGGCGCAAAGCATCTATCGGATCAACGCAATGCTCCAGAACATGCGCAGCCAACAGGCAGTCAAAACGGGATGCCGGATGGAACTCTTCCAAGCGCGATTGGACAGTCTCGGCGTTTCCACCGCGCCTTTGCAACGCTGACCCTGCCAGTTGCAGCATTCGGGCCGAAGGTTCCAAAAGCGTCACATGCCCTTCGCGCCGGATCACGGCGCGTGCTTCGGCAAAGGCTCCCGTACCGCACCCGATATCCAGTGCGTTACGGCCCAATTCGACCTGCGGGTCCGAGGACAGAAAACCCAGATAGGCATCGAAATACCCCAGCAGACGCATCTTGTCTGCCCAGCCCGGGGCGGCCTGATCGTATTTCTGGTCAAGTCGGTCGGGTCCGGCCTTTGAGGAAACACTGCACATGCAATGTAAACTGGCACAGTTCCTCAAAGGCGCAAAGCCTGTTAGGCCTAATCAGTCCGCTGCGCGACCTTCGGTATCCGACATATCAAAGTTCAGGTACCGTGCGACGGTCTGCACATCCTTATCCCCCCGGCCACACATATTCATGCAGATCAGGTGGTCCTTGGGCAATTCCGGCGCGATTTTCATAACATGCGCCAGCGCATGGCAGGGCTCCAGCGCAGGGATGATACCCTCGGTGGCGCAGCACAACTGGAACGCTTCAAGCGCTTCTTTATCCGTGATCGAGACGTAGTTCGCGCGACCGATGTCGTGCAGCCAGGAATGCTCGGGGCCAATGCCCGGATAGTCCAGACCGGCCGAGATCGAATAGCCTTCGAGAATCTGCCCGTCATCATCCTGCAGCAGATAGGTGCGGTTGCCGTGCAGCACGCCCGGACGACCTCCAGTCAATGAGGCGCAATGCTCCATCTTCTCGTTCACGCCCTTGCCGCCCGCTTCAACACCGATGATATTCACATCCTTGTCGTCGAGGAACGGGTAGAACAGGCCCATCGCATTCGAACCACCTCCGATGGCGGCGATGATGGTGTCGGGCAAACGGCCCTCGGCCTTTTGCATCTGTTCCTTGGCTTCCTTGCCGATGATCGACTGAAAGTCGCGCACCATCGCCGGGTAAGGATGCGGGCCAGCAACGGTGCCGATGCAGTAAAAGGTATCGCGCACATTGGTCACCCAGTCGCGCAGAGCGTCGTTCATCGCATCTTTCAGCGTACCCCTGCCGGATGTCACCGGGATCACTTCGGCTCCCAGCAGGCGCATACGGAACACGTTCGGGGCCTGACGCTGAACGTCATGGGCACCCATGTAGACAATGCACTTCAGGCCGAACTTGGCGCAGACGGTGGCTGTGGCCACGCCGTGCTGCCCTGCCCCGGTCTCGGCGATGATCCGGGTCTTTCCCATGCGCCGCGCCAGAATGATCTGGCCCAGCACATTGTTGATCTTATGCGCGCCGGTGTGGTTCAGTTCGTCACGTTTCAAGTATATCTTTGCGCCGCCCAGATGTTCGGTCAGGCGTTCCGCGTAGTAGAGCGGCGAAGGGCGACCCACGTAGTTTGCCCACAGATCGTCCATCTCGGCCCAAAATGTGGGGTCATCCTTGGCTTTGTCATATTCCTCTTCCAGTGACAGGATCAGCGGCATCAGCGTTTCGCTGACAAAGCGCCCGCCGAAGATGCCAAAGCGGCCTTGTTCATCGGGGCCGGACATGAAGGAATTAAAAAGATCGTTGGCCATGGAAGTCTCCCTCGTCGTACCCGATGTTCATAGGAGGTGATGGAGTGATTTGCCATCGCAAAACGTATCATTCCGCCGCCTGAGCGCGCTGTTCCCATACCTGAAGTGCCTGAACTCGACTTGGAACAGCAATGCAGGGAAATTGACAGAACACATTGATATCTGCCAGACGGGTCGACGCGCGTACTACACGACGATGAGGGCCGGAATGTGCGAATGTCAGCATAGCTTCGACATCATGCCAGACTGTGTATGAAAAATAACAGCCTTGACGCACAAATACCTCGGCATGCAGGCACAGCGCGTCACCGCGTGCCTGCCGCAAGGATTGATGAGCGCGCCAGAAGAACTCGGGCCCGTGATACCATCGTTTAAGTGAAACTCCGCCGATCACCGCCAGCATGCTCTCCCCCATTTTGAGGAGATACGCAGGTTCGTGCAGATCAGATCAACTTGCCGCGTCGATAAAGGCGCGGATCAGCCCGGCATCCTTGACACCCGGAGAGCTTTCGACGCCGGATGAGACATCCACCTGCTGAGCGCCGGTCATTCGCACCGCTTCTGCGACATTGTCAGGGGTCAGACCTCCGGCCAGCATCCATGGCCTACGCCAGTATTTACGACCTGCCAGCAGGCGCCAATCAAAAGACAAACCGTTACCACCAGGCAGCTCCGCGTTTCGCGGTGGCTTTGCGTCGATCAACAGCTGATCCGCCACATCTGAATAGAGATCGATGGCCGCGAGGTCTTCGGCCTCGGCCACACCAATGGCCTTCATTACTGGCAGGCCGAAGTGGTCTCGCACTTGCTGCACACGCTCAGGACTTTCTTTGCCATGCAGTTGCAACATATCCAGAGGCACGATCGAAAGAATGTGATCCAAATCCTCGTCCGTCGCATTCACTGTCAGCGCCACCTTGGCGACGCCCGCAGGCACCTCCTGTGCCAATGTCGCAGCTGTCTGGGGCTCAACATGCCGCGGGGATTTGGGGAAAAACACAAAACCAACATAACCCGCGCCCGCATCCACAGCAGCGCGCACGTGGTCAGGGGCGGTCAGGCCGCAGATTTTAACTCGGATATCAGCGGGCATCTTAGGGCCTCAGCTTGCCTCATCCAGAATGGCCAGCACATCATCCTGACCTTCATTCTGCTTTTTCTTGAGCTTCTTAACTTCACGCTCAAGCTTGCGCACTTCGCCTTGCTTCACGGTCACATCCTTGCGGTGCTTGTGCTCGCGCAGCCATTCCCACAGGAAGCCGATGACCAGGCCGGCAACAACCCCACCCAGCACGACCAGAAACAGCGGCAAGGAGGTTGACAGGTTGAACCCCAGCAACTCGGACAAAGCATCCGGCATAAGCTTAAGTTCAACAATTTGGCGATTGGCCAGCGAAACCGAGACCAGAACGATCCCCAATGCAGCCAGAAAAGCATAACGAATGTAGCGCATCATGAGGCTAGGCTTTACCGTTCAAACGGTCCCTTAGCAACTTGCCAGTTTTGAAAAATGGAACACATTTTTCTTCAACCTGCACAGTCTCACCAGTGCGAGGATTGCGGCCTACACGTGCGTCACGCTTTTTCACCGAAAACGCGCCGAAACCGCGCAGCTCTACACGGTCGCCGCGTGCCATGGCGTCGGTCACTTCTTCAAAAACGGTATTCACGATCCGCTCGACGTCGCGTTGATAGAGATGCGGGTTTTCGTCGGCAATTTTCTGAATCAATTCTGAACGGATCATACGCAATACCCTCCCAGGCGGACGATGTGACAAGCCTATAGTTCTGACAGTATAGGAAAAAACCCGGATCGGGGGAACGGATACTCTGCCAGCAAAGGCGGCATTTTGCGACAATCTCACGCGAATTTTTGCCCGTTGGCCTGATTTCCACACTTCATGCGCGAACGATAGGCAAATTAAACCGACTATTTGGAAGATATTGATTCGCAACAAAAACGGCCCCGCACCATGGTGCGAGGCCGAATTTCATGTTTGGGATACGCCCCGGACTTAGTCGCCCGACTTCAGTGCTGCACCCAGGATATCACCCAGCGACGCGCCCGAGTCGGAAGAACCGTACTGTTCCACGGCCTCTTTCTCTTCGGCGATCTCACGTGCCTTGATCGACAGGCCCAGACGGCGGGTCTTGCTGTCGACGTTGGTGACGCGGACGTCGACCTTGTCGCCGACCGAGAAACGCTCGGGGCGCTGCTCAGCACGATCACGCGACAGGTCCGAACGACGGATGAACGACTTCATGCCTTCGTACTCGACCTCGATGCCGCCATCTTCGATCGCGGTCACTTCGACGGTGATGACCGAACCACGCTTCACGCCGCCCACGGCTTCGGCGAACTTGTCACCGCCCAGGGCTTTGATCGACAGCGAGATACGCTCTTTCTCAACGTCAACTTCCGAGACGACGGCCGAAACCATGTCGCCTTTGCGGTAGTTCTGGATCGCATCTTCGCCACGCTCGTCCCAGGACAGGTCGGACAGGTGAACCATGCCGTCGATGTCGCCTTCGAGGCCAATGAACAAACCGAATTCGGTGATGTTCTTGACTTCGCCTTCGACCTCGGTGCCCTCGGGGTGCGTTTCTGCAAACACTTCCCATGGGTTGCGCTGGGTCTGCTTCAGGCCCAGAGACACGCGACGCTTGGCGCCGTCGATTTCCAGAACCATGACGTCGACTTCCTGGCTGGTCGAAACGATCTTGCCGGGGTGGACGTTTTTCTTGGTCCAGGACATCTCGGACACGTGCACCAGACCTTCGACACCGGCTTCCAGCTCGACGAACGCGCCGTAGTCGGTGATGTTGGTGACGCGACCCTGATGGACCGAGCCCAGCGGGTATTTCGCAGCAACCAGATCCCACGGATCTTCCTGCAGCTGCTTCATGCCCAGGCTGATGCGGTGGGTTTCTTTGTTGATCTTGATGACCTGAACCTTGATGGTTTCGCCGATCGTCAGGATCTCGGACGGGTGGTTCACACGGCGCCATGCCATGTCGGTGACGTGCAGCAGGCCGTCAACGCCGCCCAGATCAACGAATGCGCCGTATTCGGTGATGTTCTTGACAACACCCTCGACGGTCTGACCTTCGGACAGGTTGCCGATAACTTCGGCACGCTGTTCGGCACGCGATTCTTCCAGGATAGCGCGACGCGAAACAACGATGTTGCCACGGCGGCGGTCCATTTTCAGAATCTGGAACGGCTGCTTCAGACCCATCAGCGGGCCAGCGTCGCGCACGGGGCGAACGTCAACCTGCGAGCCGGGCAGGAACGCAACTGCGCCACCCAGATCGACGGTGAAGCCACCTTTGACGCGACCAAAGATTGCACCTTCGACGCGCTGGTCGTCGGCATATGCTTTTTCCAGACGGTCCCATGCCTCTTCACGGCGGGCCATCTCGCGCGAGATGACAGCTTCGCCACGGGCGTTTTCTGCGGCGCGCAGGTACACTTCGACCTCGTCGCCTACAGCGATTTCAGGGGCTTCGCCGGGATTTGCGAATTCTTTCAGATCAACGCGGCCTTCCATTTTGTAGCCTACGTCGATGATGGCTTGGCCGGCTTCGATCGCCAGAACCTTGCCTTTGACAACAGAACCCTCTTCGGGTGTGTCCATTTCGAAGCTTTCATTCAGGAGGGCTTCGAATTCCTCCATGGATGCGTTAGCCATGTGGCGTTGTTTTCCTTTACATAACGTTTTTGCTGGCCGAGCGGTTGTCTCCGCCGGTCTTGTTTCATGATGCCTGAATGCGTGATCCAGAACGCGCCCGAGCTAACAAACACAAAGGGCCGAGGTAACCCGGCCCTGCTCAGATACGTCATCCGGACGTTAACCGCCCTTGTTCAGACAGCGCGCGTATAGGCGGATTCCGTGTCATGTGCAAGAGCAAAGCCCTTAAACACTGGCCAATCCCACAAAATCCGAACATCGGGTCCGGGCATCGAAGCAAACGCGATCCGATCCCCGGCCTTCTTTGTCAGTTCTGCCGAATGATACCATGCGGCGCTAGAACAGTTGCAGATCCTTCTTGCCGCTTTGAATCTCAGCGAGGTTTGGCATGTTCTCGATCACCACGGGTGCCGGTTTCGCGCCCGGCATTGCGACAGTCGGCTGCCCCATTGCGGCCTTGCCAAAGGCAGGCTTCTCCAACTCGCCCCGGATATCTCGCAGCAGGGTTTTGTGATCTGGCATGGTCTTGAGGATCTGCGCAAGGTCCATTTTTGCCCCCTTCCACCACTGGAACCAAATCGGTTTCTTCAGCGGTCGCAGACGATCACGGATACCTTCGCCATAGCCCGTATCATACACCTGTTTGCCCAGAAGAACCGTCTGATAGACGCGGAAATTGAACAGCGTCGCAAACTCGATATCGTGTTCCATCGGCAGACGATGCTGCCACAGCTCAAGGTTCTCGGCCAACCGATCCGGAATCTTCATCTCGGTGCGGGCGTCGATCCAATATTGATCATCGGTGCGGTTACCCAACCGGTAGTGCAGGCAGATAAAATCCAGTACCTCGTCATAAAGCTTGTTCATCTGCCGGTTATATCGGTTGCGCAGCGCGGGCTCGATATCGCGGGTCGGCAGATGCTCGGCAAACCAGCGGATCGCGTGATCGATCATGTGGATCGCGGTACTTTCAAGCGGTTCGATAAATCCACCAGACAAACCGATCGCCAAGCAGTTCTTAACCCAGGCATTGCGTACACGACCAACACGCATTGGGATCACGCGCGGTGTCAGCCCCTTGCCGCTGTCGCCCAACCACTCAAGATATTCGTCGGCCGCCTGATCATCGGTCCGATGCGCGGATGAATACACATATCCCGTACCTACACGATTGTAGAGCGGCACACGCCACGTCCAACCCGCACCAAGCGCGGTCGAGCGTGTAACGCTTTCGATCTTTTCGGGGTTAGGGTGCTCGATCTGCAAGGCCATGGCACGGTCGTTGGGCAAGTAGTCCGAGTAATCCATGAACGGCTCGCCCAACGCTTGATTGATGATCAACCCCCGGAAACCGGTGCAATCTATGACCATCTCAATGTCATGGCGTCCCTTGCGCTCTAACATCAGGTGGCTGACATTGCCCTGCTCGTCCAGTTCGACCGATTGCACCTCATCCTGAATATGCTCGACGCCGCGCTTGGCGCAGACCTTTGTCAGCATGCCCGCAAATTTCACGGCATCCAGATGATAGGCATAGCCAAACCGCTGTTCGAACTCAGGTGCACCCAACGGGCGCGCACCCTTGCACAACCGGGCCAGATCATCATGCGGTGAGATTGACTGCGTGAAATCCCGATCCCCGTTACCAAAACGCAGAAAATACTCGGCAGCCTCCAACCCCTCCAGCAATTGACCATGGGCAAACGGGTTTACGTAGTCAATCCGATTGCCCTTGGCGTCGTTGTTCCAATTGCAGAACTTAACTCCCAACTTGAACGATGCGTTGGTTTCGCGGAAGAAATCCCGCTCTGATATGCCCGCCTGACGGAGCGTGACCGGCATACGCGGCACCGTCGCTTCACCGACACCCACAGTCGAGATGTTGGGGCTTTCGATCAAGCAAATGCGTGGGCGATCCTTGGGTGCTGACGTGCGGGAGAACACCATGTCCAGGATCAGCGCAGTCATCCAACCCGCCGTACCACCACCCACGATGGTGATCTTACGCAAACGATTATTCATATTTTTTGTCCCTGTTGGCTTGGGATTTTGTAGCTGCCTCCCCTTTTTTTTGAGTGATGGGGATTTAACAGCAGCTTTCCCTTATTTAGCTGTGGGAAGACTATAACAGCTTTCAAGCATCCAGCTAGAGCCTATGACACCCATGGTCGCTGGCACATTCGTCATCAGAATTCAGGCTGTGCGCCTACTTTGGACAAGTGTCAGATTTCCTCACCCTTCTTCAGAAGTTCTTCGATCAGCTCACGCTGCAGATCATGGCTGTCGCCCCCTCCGAATTCCGCCGCACCACCGGTGTACAATGTGCCATAGGTGTTGGCGATATTCACAGTCTGGGCCAGCCCCGAGATCAACTGATCCCTTTGCAACAGCGAAAGCGGGTGAATGAACGCAGCCCATAAGGTGCCATTTGCGATCGCATAGCGCGCATCCAGCGTGCTGTCGAAATTTGCCTGCATCATCCGTTGCAAATCGGCTGGCGACAAATCCGCAGCACTGCCGATCGCGACCATCGCCCGCATGCGATCAGCATTGGTATCGGTGACAACCAGCACCGTCACATCAGATATCGTCAACTCAAACCCCGGCCCGATCGGTTGCGCCTCGGGATCTAGCGCAAAGATGATTTTTCCCAGACGCTCGTAAGTCATCGGAGGTTCGGCCTCGGGCACCGGCGTATCTGATTGCTGCGCAGCTACGCTACCTGCAAGAAAGAACAAAAACAGGGCTAGTCTGATCATGGGCCACTCCTACGGTTGTCCAGCAAGCTTAGGCGGCCATCGGACAGGTGGCCAAACAAAGCTATGTGAACAGTTTTTGCAAAACGCACTGATCTTTGGACGATCTGCAAAATCTCATGACCTATCTGCGATTACCCGTCCGAATAACCTTTTCTAACTTAGTTACATCGGCTTGGGGCGGACCCGAGCCTTGAACCAAAAAGGGAAAGGACCCCTACTATGAAATCGCTCGCACTTACTGCATTAGCCGCAACTCTGGCCCTGGCAGCTCCGGCTTTTGCCGCAGACGAAATCAACGTCTCCAAAGGCCTGTCGGCGGCTGGTGCACCCCTGGCAGCCCATGGCGTCGATCTGGTCGCGCTTGTCAACAATGGCAATCCGGTAGAAGGCTTCGCCAATCATTCGGCGACTTATGACGGCGCATCCTATTACTTCACCAGCGCGGAAAACCTTGAAGCGTTCGAGGCCAATCCGGCGGCTTACTTGCCCCAGCACGGTGGCTATTGTTCGTTCGGGGTGTCTGTTGGCAAAAAGTTCGACGGCGACCCGGATCAGTACCTGTTCGCAGACGGCAAGCTGTATCTGTTCCTGAATGCTGATACCCGCGCTGCTTTCCTGAAAGACGTCACCGGCACCGCTAAAACCGCAGATGACCAGTGGACCAACATCAAGAGCATCGCAGTTGGTGAATTGTAGTTAACGGACACCTGTCCGCATCCACTTCAGGCTGCGGGCAGGTTCTGTTCAATTGTTTCGAGCGCCCGTGCCAGCGCGGCCTCAATGCTCAGGTTTGACGTATCAAGCTGCACGGCGTCATCTGCAGGTTTCATCGGTGCGGTGCTGCGATCCGCGTCACGTGCGTCACGCTCTTTGACATCCGCGAGCACCTGTTCGCGTGACACGTCCGCACCTTTGGCCGAAAGCTCAAGATATCGCCGTTCCGCCCGCACTTCGGGGCTGGCGGTGACAAACAGTTTGACCTCAGCGTCTGGGCAAATCACGGTTCCAATATCGCGCCCGTCCAGCACGGCGCCTCCGGCGCGACGGGCAAACCCCCGTTGAAAATCAACGAGTGCACTTCGGACTTCAGGAATGACCGCAACTTTCGAGGCCGCCTGTGCGATCTCAGCCGTACGCAGATCACCCTGCTGCAATTCTTCTGCTGTCAGGGACCCTGCCGCTGCAACCGGTTCGTCACCTTGCAGCATACGACGCCCCACCGCGCGATAGAGAAGACCGGTATCCAGATGCGCAAACCCGAAATGCGCGGCAACGCCCTTGGAAATCGTCCCCTTGCCCGCCGCCGCAGGGCCGTCGATAGCTACGGTGAATCTCATGTACGCTCGACCTTGGCACCGAGCGCGGCCATCAAAGGCTCAAAAATCGGGAACGACGTTGCGATCGGTCCGCCGTCATCCACCGAAACCGCCTTTTTAGCCCCCATCCCCATGACCATGAACGACATGGCAATGCGGTGGTCCAAGAAGCTTTCGCAGGTCCCACCACCGGGCACACCGCCGATGCCGAGACCGTCGACTGACCACCATTCGTCACCCTCGTCCACGGTCACACCGTTGGCGCGCAGGCCACGGGCCATCGCGTCAATCCGATCGCTTTCCTTGACGCGCAGTTCTTTCACGCCGCCCATCATTGTTGTGCCGGTCGCATTTGCGGCCACAACAGACAGCACCGGGTATTCATCGATCATCGACGCCGCGCGTTCGGGCGGGACGTTGATCCCCTTCATGTTGGGCGAGTATTTTGCACGCAGATCGGCAACCGGTTCACCCCCCTCTTCGCGCTCGTTTTCGTAGGTCAGATCGGCACCCATTTCGCGCAGCGTGGTGAACAGGCCTGCGCGGGTCGGGTTCAGGCCGATACCGGGGACCAACACGTCCGAGCCCGGTGTGATCAGTGCGGCACAGACGGGGAAGGCCGCACTGGACGGGTCGCGCGGCACGGCGATGACTTGTGGCTTCAGCTCGGGCCGACCGGTCAGCGTAATGACGCGCCCTTCATCCGTGTCCTCGACCGTGATTTCTGCGCCGAAGCCCGCAAGCATCCGTTCGGAATGATCGCGAGTCGCTTCTTTCTCAATCACGATGGTCTTGCCGGGGGCGTTAAGCCCTGCCAGCAGGACGGCGGATTTCACCTGCGCCGACGGCACAGGCACCTCATAGCGCACCGGGGTGGGGTCCGCAGCACCGATAATGGTCATCGGCAGACGTCCACCGTCTCGGCCGGCAGATTGGGTTCCGAACAGCGCCAGCGGATCGGTGACGCGCGCCATCGGACGTTTGTTCAGGCTCGCATCTCCGGTGAAGGTCGCTGTGATCGGAGAAGTCGCCATCGCCCCCATGATCAGGCGCACGCCAGTGCCCGAATTGCCACAATCGATTATCTGATCTGGTTCGGAAAAACCACCAACGCCCACGCCATGCACCGACCATTCACCACCGCCATGATCCGTTACTTCGGCCCCAAAGGCACGCATGGCCTTAGCGGTGTCCAATACGTCCTCGCCTTCCAGCAGGCCCGATATCTTGGTTTCTCCCACAGCCATTGCCCCCAGGATCAGGGACCGGTGCGAGATCGACTTGTCCCCGGGCACCTCTGCGGTGCCTGTCAGCGGGCCGCAAGGCTGCGAAGTCATCGGGATGGGCGTGCCGTGTCCGGACATGGGGGCTCCTGTTTTCGCTATCAGTCCTCAGGCCGATTAGCGAATTGGGGCCGGTTGGTCCAGCGACAATCAGTTTTTGCGGCGGAAGGTCAGGTAATGGGGTGTACGGCCTTCGCGCAGCGCCTTCTGTTCGTAGCGCGTGGAAATCCAGTCATCCCACGGCTCCCGCCAGTCGGCGGGGCGCTCGGCCAGCCATTCGAAGCCTGCCCGCGGCACCTCTTCCAGCGTTTGGCGCACATAGTCAGGGATGTCTGTGGCAACGCGAAAGATTGAGCCTGGCTTTAACGCGCGCGCTAAAGGCTCCAGATGTTCAGGTGTGACAAACCGACGGCGGTGATGCCGTGTTTTGGGCCATGGATCGGGATAGAGCAGAAAAGCGCGCGATATGCTGGCTTCTGGCAAAACGTCGAACAAGTCTCGCGCGTCCCCGGGATGTACGGCAAGGTTTTCAACACCGGCCTGACGGATTTTACCCAACAGCATCGCAACACCATTTATATAGGGTTCGGCTCCGATGATGCCGATATCCGGGTTTTGCTGAGCCTGATGCACCAGATGCTCACCGCCGCCAAAGCCGACCTCAAGCCAAACAGGCTTGCCTCTGAATAGACCGTCGAGATCAAGCGGATCGCGTTCAGGATTACCGTCCCAATCCACCGCACCGGGGGACAAGGCAGCAAGGTCTTCCGACAGATAAGCCTTTTGACTGGGCTTCAGGGTTTTGCCCTTAAAGCGGCCATAAAAATTTCTGCGCGGGCGTTTTGGGCTCTTTGTACTCATGGCGCAGCCCATACTGCGGGGCTGAAATTGTTGCAAGTGGTCGCCCGCTTGCAAAAAACGCGCCGAAACCGGCGCGTTTTTCTAATTTTTTGATCAGACCGCCTGTTTCAGCGCGTCCACTAGATCGGTGCGCTCCCAGCTGAATCCGCCGTCCGCATCGGGTTCACGACCAAAGTGGCCATAAGCAGCGGTCCTCTGATAAATCGGCTTGTTGAGTTGCAGATGTTGGCGAATTCCGCGCGGAGTCAGGTCCATCACCTGCCCAACTGCTTTTTCGATCACTGCATCGGCAATCTGGCCAGTTCCATGCGTGTCGGCATAGATCGATAGGGGCTTTGACACCCCAATCGCATAACTCAACTGAATGGTGCAGCGCTCTGCCATCCCTGCAGCAACGACATTCTTGGCCAGATAACGCGCTGCATAAGCCGCCGAGCGGTCCACCTTGGTTGGATCTTTGCCCGAGAATGCGCCACCACCGTGAGGTGCTGCACCGCCATAAGTGTCGACGATGATCTTGCGACCGGTCAGACCCGCATCACCATCCGGACCGCCGATGACGAACTTGCCGGTGGGATTCACGTGCCATTCGGTTTCGGCGGTCAGCCAGCCGTCAGGGAGGGTTTCACGGATATAGGGCTCGACAATGGCGCGAATATCACCCGAGGTCAGCGCCTCATCCATGTGCTGCGTCGACAGCACGATTGAGCTGACACCGACTGGCGTGCCGTCGCGATAGATAACAGACAACTGTGATTTTGCATCCGGGCCAAGGGCGGGTTCACTGCCATTTTTGCGAACTTCAGCGAGACGGCGAAGGATAGCATGCGAGTATTGGATCGGTGCAGGCATAAGCGCTGGCGTCTCGGTCGTGGCATAGCCGAACATGATGCCCTGATCGCCTGCACCTTCGTCTTTGTTATCGGCAGCATCCACGCCTTGCGCGATATGAGCCGACTGCTCGTGCAACAGGTTCGTCACTTCGACGGTTTCGTGGTGAAACTTGTCCTGCTCGTAGCCGATATCTTTGATACATGCCCGCGCGATATCGTCGATATGCGCCATATAATCATGCAGCTTGTCCTGATCCGACAGACCCACTTCGCCGCCAATAACCACACGATCGGTAGTGGCAAATGTTTCACAGGCCACGCGGGCCTCGGGTTCTTCGCGCAGGAATGCGTCTAGTACTGCATCGGAAATACGATCGCAGACCTTATCCGGGTGCCCTTCGGAAACGGATTCCGAAGTAAAAATATAATTCTGTCGGGACATGAAAGTGCTCCATTAAGATTTCCCCACCACGTCAGGAAGCCGTTGTGGCAGGCGTGTGATCGAATACGCTTAGCGTTTGACAGGGTCAATCGGAAATTGGTCGTTTACGCGCCGGGCGTACCGACATAGCAGCGCAAATAGCACCAACAAAGCTAAAAATACCGGACTGTCTCCAATTCGAGAATAAACGGTAGGGGCATGAGGACGCGGCAATTCGGCGTCGATAAACCCCGCCTGCCCAAGCGCCAGCGCCTCGGTGATCCGCCCCAATGGGCCAATCATTGCCGAAACTCCGGTATTGGCCGAGCGCAACATCGGTAGGCCTTGTTCGATTGCACGCATCTGCGCCTGGGCGAGGTGCTGATACGGGCCGGAACGCGTTCCGAACCAAGCGTCGTTTGTAATCTGCAAAAGAAAATCCGCACGATCCGGCGCGGATAAAATATCCTGCGTGAATACCGCCTCGTAGCAGATCAGCGGCAGCGCCTTGCCAAGCACGCCTACATCCATCAATGCGGCACCTGGCCCCGCGCTAAAGCCATTCCCTGTGGTTGCGGCCATCCCGTAGATACCGAACCGTGCCATCACTTCACCAAATGGCACGTATTCCCCAAAGGGCACCAGGTGATGTTTATCGTATAGCCCGTCTTGCTGACCCTCCTCATTTAGATAGATCATCGAGTTATAGATCTGCTGCCCATCGGCACGCTGAATGCCCAGGACTACCGGGGCGCCCTGTGCCGCTTCGCCAATTGCTGAAAGATAGGGCTGTGCGCTGCCCAGCCATGCTGGGACCGAGGTTTCCGGCCAGACGATTAGGTCCGGGCGGGGCTCGGCCGCTGTGAATTCAAGTTGGCGTGCGAAAAACACTGACGCATAGGCAGGATCCCATTTCTGGTGCTGGGGTGCATTGGGTTGAATCAGCCGCACGATATGACCAGAGGGCATGACTGGAGGTCGGTTCGCTGCATAGAGCAAAGCCAAGGCCGCACAGCCTGCGGTCAACGCGATAGGTACAACGATGCCGCTTCGGGTACGATTGCTGAACAAGGCTGCGCCCAATGGCACTGTGGCAAGCAGTGTCAGCGCTCCCAATCCATAAGGGCCGACAAGTGACAGAGTCTGGGCAAATGGCGTATCTACCCAAATCTGCGCGATGCCTGCCCAAGGAAATCCGGTCAGAATGTAGCCACGCGCAAACTCGACCAGCGCCAGCGTTACAGACAGCAATGCCCCCTGCAAGACGGGCGCTCCACCGATGCGTTTCGAAACTCCGAAGGCCAACGCCCAGAACAAGGCCAACCCGCCCGACAAGAAGATCAGAGCAAAAGGGGCCATCCACGCATGGCGTTGGACATCAACCAGAAACGGCTCGATAATCCAGCTTAATGCGTGCGCAAAATAGCCCGTTGCGAAGACCCAACCCAGCAAAACCGCTCGACGATTTGTCTCAGTGCTCAGATACAACGGCGCTATCAGCACCAGCGACAGCAAGCTTATTGGCCAATATCCCAATGGTGCCTGACCACTGGCCGCTGCGACACCCAACAGCGCCGCCAGCACCAACCGCAGCCAAAAGGGCCACCCCTCGGCAGGGTTCATGCAACAATATCCGGCAGCATGACACGCAACCGTTTTATGCGGCGCGGGTCTGCGTCAATGACCTCGAACTCGGGCCCTTCGGGGTGGCATACAACCTCACCACGCGCCGGAACCCGCCCCGAGAGCATGAAGACCAAACCGCCCAATGTGTCGATCTCTTCTTCGTCTACATCTTCGTGGCTGGTCAGAGAGCGGCCAATCTCGGCCTCGAACTCTTCAAGTGGTACACGCGCCTGAACCACGTAGCAGCCGGGTTTCTCTTGTATCCATAGCTGATCTTCGTCGGCATCATGTTCGTCGGCGATTTCTCCGACAACCTGTTCAATCAGATCTTCGATAGTCAGCAAACCATCGACTCCACCGTATTCATCGATCACCAGAGCCATATGGCGACGTTCTGTCTGCATCTTGGTCAGCAAAACGCCAATTGGCATCGATGGTGGCACGAACAGCAATGTCCGCAGCATCGAACTCAGATCGAACTCGGAAGAGTTGCCGTTAAAGCCATGAGTCAGCGCAAAGTCCCTGAGATGCACAAACCCCAATGGCGTATCCAAAGTGCCATCGTAAACCGGAATGCGTGACAAGCCGCTGTCGCGGAAAATCTGGACAAGTTCGTCTTTCGGGGTTGTCGAGGGGACCGATACGATTTCGGCTGTTGGGATCGCAACATCTTCGACCCGCATTCTGCGCAGGTTGATCATGCCCCTTGGCTGAGCGCTGACGACCTCTGCCCCGTTTAGCTGGCTGGTCTCTTCGCCCTGAGAAGAAAATACGTCGATGAGTCGAGAAAAAAGCCCGCCTCTTTCGTCGCTGTCATTGCTGCTGTTCTGAGAATGCGCGCCATGCGCCGCCCTAGAACTGCCGTCTGTTTCGCCCATTATCCTGTTCCAAATGATCGGGCAAAGGTGCCCATGTCATACATTATATGGGTCATCTATACCCAGTTTGCCAAGTATCTCGACCTCGACCCTTTCCATCAAAGTGGCGTCGAGGTCACGAATGTGATCATACCCCAGCAAATGTAGTGTACCGTGAACGATCAGATGCGTCACGTGATCGTCGGTGCTTTTGCCGGCTTCAGCTGCTTCGCGCGCGCAGGTGTCATAAGAGATCGCAATGTCGCCCAGCACGATTTCGCCAGTAAAGTCAGGTTGCGGAGCCGGCGGAGTGTCTCCCGCCCGATCCGGGGCCAGTTCTTCGGCAGGCCAGCTGAGGACGTTGGTCGGCGTGGATTTTTCACGAAATTCAGCATTCAATTCAGCGATCCGTGCATCATCGCAGCCCAGCAAGCTGATTTCGCATTGATCCGCCTCAAGATCGCAATACTCCAGAACAGCAGCAATTGCGCGCGTGGCCAAAGGCTCCAGCCCGCGCCAGCGATCATCCTCAAGCGTGATTTCCAGATTCATACCTTTGGCTCCGAGCCCAGCTTCAATCGGCGCCTTGAAAGTTATCCGGTTTCGCGCCCCGCATCGGCCTCATACGCCTCGATAATGGCGGCGACAAGCGGATGGCGGACGACATCTTTCGAGGTGAAATAGTTGAAGCTGATATTCGGGATCGTTTTCAGCAACCGTTCGGCATCCTTGAGACCCGATTGCACACCGCGCGGCAGGTCAACCTGAGACCGGTCGCCGGTGATAACCATCCGACTACCTTCACCAAGCCGGGTCAGGAACATCTTCATCTGCATCGTTGTGGCATTCTGCGCCTCGTCCAGCACCACAAATGCATTTGCCAGCGTACGACCGCGCATGAAGGCAAGCGGAGCAATCTCGATCCGCTTTTCTTCGATCAGCTTGGCAAGTTGTTTTCCGGGCAGGAAATCATTCAGCGCGTCATAAAGCGGCTGCATGTAGGGATCGACCTTATCCTTCATGTCACCGGGCAGGTAACCGAGCTTTTCACCGGCCTCGACCGCCGGACGGCTGAGAATGATGCGGTCAACGTGCCCGCCAATGAACATGGACACCCCGACCGCAACGGCCAGATAGGTTTTGCCGGTGCCCGCGGGTCCAATGCCAAAGGCCAGTTCGTTGTTGAACAGCGACTGCACATAGGCCTTCTGGGCGTCGGTGCGCGGCTCGACCAGTTTTTTGCGTGTCTTGATCTCGACCGTGCCACCCTTGAACATCTCAAGCTGGTCACCATCGCGCGTGCCAGTTCCGACCTCGGAATTGCCCATGCGCAACTCGCGGTCGACATCTGCGGCTTCCACATCACGCCCACCTTCGAGCCGTGTATAGAGGGCCTGTAGAACCTCAATCGCCTGCTTTTGCGAATCCTCGTCGCCCAGCACGACAAGCTGATTGCCGCGTCGCACAATCTGCACCGAGAGCTTCTGTTCGATATCGGTCAAGTTGCGGTCATACTCTCCGCACAAATCGATCAATAATCTGTTGTCTGGAAATTCAACAAGCGCCTCACGCTGGGGCATGTCATCTTGCGGTGGGGTCAGGGCACCGATGGCCAATCCGTTCTCCTGTCTTGGCGGTTCACCTTGAGCGTAGACAAACTGAAGAGGTAGACGCAAGCGGCAGTTTCAAAATTTGCACACCTCATGACAAATGCGCCGATGAACGCTGAAACAGCCATCTATGAACGCCAATCGCACGGGTATCAGAATGTATAGTTCAACCCGATCCGCAGTCCGCGATAGCTTGGCGTCGATTTGGTCGAGAATGACGGACCCAGTTCGACCGTTTTTGATTCGAACTGCAGATACTCGATCTCGCCGGTGATCGACCAATTTTCGTTCAGTTTGTGTTCAGCGCCCAAGCTGGCCGAGAAACCTTGTCGGCGGTCCTCGCTCTCAAATCGGCTTGTCCCGCTTGCATCAGTTAGTGAACCTGACGTGGTGATATCGCCGCGGACATAACCCACAGTCACGAAATAGAGGACACTGCCGCTGCGGTTCGTCAGCCCGTTCCGCAAGCGGATGGACAAAACATCCGATATCGCGGATCTGCCGCTGACCTCTGCCCCGCCGGATCGGGACGAGGTGATGTCATCGAGCGTGCCAAAGTCATAGCCGACTTCCAGCCCATACACATAGTCGCGCCCACCTCTGGCTGGCAGAATACCGCGCCAGCCACCGCGAAAACCTGCGAAATTTCCGCTTGGCTTAAGGTCGCCCGCAGCAAACGTGTCTCCGTCGTTCACGCGCAGGCCAAACTCGTCCGAACCGCCCGAGGCATGTCCGGCGCTGACCCCCAGATAGAACGCATTGACGTCGCGCGCGAAACGCTGAGACGAGATTACGTCGGGCTCAGTGACTTCCCCGACGACATCGCCGGCCAAAGTCGGGGCAGCGCAAGATAGCAACACGACAGTCGCCGACAAAACACGGGAAAGGTTTACACTCGGAAAACGTATCCAGCTCACTACTCGTACCCTCCGCAAAGGCGGGCCTTCAGGCGGGGTCGATGAGTTTGTCGACACCCAAAATTCGGCCCAGAAAAATCTAGCCTTCCTCGGAACATAGTTCCAAGCCATAAATCAAGGGTTAAATTTCAAGGCGAAAACCCTTTGCGGGCCAGCCACAAGGGATCAGACCAACTCACCACCCAGCGAGTTCGCGCCAGACGATTTTATCCTTACCTTACGTAAGTCGCCGCTCGCGATATCAGCGTCCGCGACGTGAACCGCATGCAGATACTCGGATTTTCCAACCATCTGGCCCGGTTGCCGCCCAGGCTTTTCAAACAGGACATTAACAGTCCTTTCGACCATCGAGTCCTGAATCTTGCGCTGGTGGCGCGTGATCAACCCTTGCAAGCGCTGCAGGCGTTCATCCGCCACTTCGGCCTCGACCTGTGGCCGTTCTGCTGCAGGTGTGCCGGGTCGCGTCGAGTATTTGAAGGAATAGGCGTAGCCGTATTTGACCTCTTCGACCAAATCCAGAGTAGCCTGAAAATCCTCTTCCGTTTCTTCCGGGAAGCCCACGATGAAATCGCCGGACATCAGAATATCGGGGCGCGCTTCTCGGATACGCTCGATCAATCGCAGATAGCTTTCAGCCGTATGGCTGCGGTTCATCCGCTTCAGAATTTTGTCCGACCCCGACTGCACCGGCAAATGCAGATATGGCATCAACTTCTCACAGGTGCCATGCGCTTCGATCAGCGCATCATCCATGTCGTTCGGGTGCGAGGTGGTAAAGCGTATGCGCTCTAGCCCGTCGACCTTGTTCAATTCCCAGATCAGACCGGCAAGGGTCATGTCTCCGTCCGGTCCAGCCCCGTGATAGGCATTTACGTTCTGCCCCAGCAGCGTGATCTCACGCACACCGCGTTCAACCAGATCGCGGGCCTCACGCAGGATGCGATCTGCCGGGCGGCTGACCTCGGCCCCGCGTGTATAGGGCACAACGCAGAAGGCACAGAACTTGTCACACCCCTCCTGCACGGTCAGGAATGCCGTCGGTCCGCGCTTGGCCTTGGGGCGGTTCTCGAGCTTTTCGAATTTGTCTTCTTCGGGGAACTCGGTATCCAGCGCCTTTTCACCCGCGCGCGTCTTCGCCTCCATCTCGGGCAGGCGATGATAGCTTTGCGGCCCCACCACCAGATCGACAAGCGGCTGGCGGCGGATGATTTCCTCGCCTTCGGCCTGAGCGACGCAACCTGCGACACCGATTTTAAGTTCCGGCTTTTCCGCCTTGAGGCCCTTGAAACGGCCCAGTTCGGAATAGACTTTCTCAGCTGCCTTTTCTCGTATGTGGCAGGTATTGAGCAGGATCATATCCGCATCATCGGGCGATTTGGTCTCGACATAGCCCTGTCCGCCCAGCGCTTCGGCCATGCGTTCGCTGTCATAGACGTTCATCTGACAGCCATAGGTCTTGATAAACAGCTTTTTCGGTTCAGACATGGGTTGGCCTTTGCAGTCGCTGGGTCGGCGTCGTCTATACGTATCGAACGCCGCTTGCAATGCTGGCGCAATTACCCGAATTTGGCGGGAATTTCCAGCAAGGCGGCAACGAAACCAACGATGCAGTACGAATCCCTTGATCACCTTCTGAAATCCGATCGGTCGATCCTGAGCAAGGGACCCGTGGCACTGATATTTGCCGAAGATAATGTCGAGCTAGAAGGGACGCTGCACCATCATTTGAAGCTGGGGTTCAAATCCGTGATCACATTCCTGCCCCAGGAATTCACGCTGGATGAAGCGCTGGGGGAAAGGGTTCATCGAGTGACGATGACCTGCGCGCCCAGAACCGTCGTATTTGAGGCCGTCAATCGGATCATTCAGGCGGCTCAAGGCACGTGGGTATACTACTGCTACAACTCTGAATATCTGTTCTACCCTTTCTGCGAGACCCGCTCGGTCGGAGAGTTGCTGGCCTTCCATTCTGAAGAACGGCGCCAGGCCATGCTGACCCATGTGATCGATCTTTATGCGAATGATCTGACGGCCTATCCAAACGGAGTGGCCCCCGACCACGCAATGCTGGACAAGACCGGATACTACGCCCACACGCGGCATGACGCATCTGGCAAGCCGCTAGAGCGGCAACTGGATATGTCCGGTGGTCTGCGTTGGCGGTTCGAAGATCATATCCCGTATGAACGACGCCGTATCGATCGGATTTCGCTATTCAAAGCAAAAGCCGATCTGAAACTTCTGCCTGATCACACTTTCAATGAGCCGGAATACAACACCTACGCCTGCCCGTGGCACAACAACTTGACCGCCGCGATCTGTTCGTTCCGGGCGGCCAAAGCATTGAAGACGAACGCCGGATCGACGTTTGATATCTCCAACTTCTGCTGGAACCATTCAACTCCGTTCGAGTGGGACTCGCGCCAATTGCTGGATCTGGGCCTGATCGAATCGGGCCAGTGGTTCTAGGTTCTAACGCTGTAGCAGAACTGGGAACCAGTCCTCGCGCAGCCGCTGCCCCGGCACCATTTCATGTCCCGGAAATGGCGGCGAAGTCCGGCCTGGACGCTCGACATAACGTGCATCATCACCAACCAATCGCAGCGAAAATGCCCTGCGTCGGCTATCGGAAGTATTGCCTCGAGCCCCGTGTAGTGTGCGATAATTGAAGGCCACTGCGTCACCGGGCTCCATTTCAAATTCTACAATCTTCATCCCTTCGGCATCTGGGTCCGGAATCGGCATGTACTGCCCCTCGTCGGGGAAGAAACCTTCTTCCGTGACCCAGCGGGTAGGTAGCACTTCTTTTTCCCAGCGGTGCGAACCGGCAACGCAGCGCAAGGTCGCTTGTTTCACCGGATCCAACGGTGACCAGAAGCTGATATTCTGTTGACCATCCACAAAATAGTATGGCCCATCCTGATGCCACGGCGTTGCCATCGAGGTTCCGGGTTCCTTCACCAGAACATGGTCATGGAACATCTGCACAGATTGCGACTGCATGAGGTCGGCCGCTACTTCAGCAGCAGGAGATTTTTCGATCACTTCACGAAACTGCGGGATACGGGACCAGTTGCAATAGTCGTCAAAAAAACGGCCGGTTTCGCCATCTTTCCTGTTCTCCGAAGCATAAGGACCCGGCTCGGCCATATTCGCGGCAACCCCGGCCCGTAGGGTTTCAATATGATCGGCGAACAGGCCTTTGACCAACACAACGCCGTCCGTCTGGAAGTTGTCGATCATGGCCTGAGAAACAAGAGGGTGAGTCATCGCGGTCTCCTTAGATTTGTCGCCCGATCTGCGCATGAACAAGACATCTGTTCAAATCATATCTTTCAAATTAGGTATTAACTCTATGTTATACCTCACTCTGCGCCAGTACGAATATGTTTGCGCCATCGGCCGGCATGGCAGCCTGTCTGCTGCGGCACAACGCCTAAATGTCTCGCAACCTGCCTTGTCCAATGCGCTGACCCGGGTCGAATCACGTTTGGGATATCCACTGTTTGCCCGAAGACGGGGTGCCGCGATGGCGCTGACCCCGCAGGGCCGCAAATTCATCGAAGAGGCCGAGGCCTTGTTGAAGCGAGCTGCGCATTTGGAACAGTCAATGCAGCCGATAACCGGCGAGCGCCGATTACGCCTGGGATGCTTTGTCGATCTGGCACCCTTTCTTCTGGCCCAATCTCTGCACCGCCTGCAAGAAGCTTTGCCCGACGTCGTCCTGACACACGGGGTTGAGACGTTCGAAGGCCTGATTTCCGGCCTGATCGATGGCAGATACGATTTTGCACTCACCTATGACCTCGGCATGGATGCCGGTATTTCCTGCAAGAAGTTGTTCGACAGCACCCCACACGCACTGCTTTCACCTGATCATACACTGGCGGCGGCCAAGCAGCTAACCCTGACCGAGCTAGCGTCATATCCACTGATTCTGTCTAAAGAGGGTTTGTCTGCACAGCATGTACTCGCGCTTTTCAGACGCAAAGGTTTGAACCCCACAATCTCGCACCGAGCGGAATCATTGGAGCTTTCGCGCAGCCTGGCCGCTCATGGGGAAGGCATCGGGATAAGCTATACCAGCCCTAAAAACGGCTTCAGTTATGATCAGGTCCGCGTGATAAGCCTGCCGATCACCGATCCAGATGCAACCGAATCTGTTGTATTGGCACGGCATGGCACGGGGCCGACAGATCCAATGATCATGCAGGCTGAGCATGCGTTGGTTACGTTGTTATGTAAGGATTAGAGGTTACTTCTTCCGCAGGCGGATCACCACATCGACCGATGCGATTTCGACGCCTTCAGGAGCTTCCGGCAATTGTTGGATCACCAATTGGTCGGATGGTGCATCGCTCAGACGGCTTTCGTCTTCCCAATAGAAATGCGGATGGTCATGCGTGTTGGTGTCGAAATAGCTTTTGGACCCGTCAACAGTTATCTCTTGAAGCACCCCGGCATCGCAAAACGCCCGCAATGTGTTGTATACGGTCGCCAGCGAAACCGCGTCACCTTTGGCTTTTGCGGATTCAAACAGGCTTTCCGCTGTCACATGACGATGCAGACCGTCGCCCACAAGCAATTCGGCCAAAGCAACCCTTTGGCGCGTGGGGCGCAAACCTGCGTCAACCAACCAATTTGCAGCGATCTCACGGCTCTGAGGTGTCATGAATCCGATACCTGTGTTTTGCTGCCCTTAATATAAGTGTGCCCTGCCTGCAATTTCAAATGAAATTCATTCGCAAAGAATATTGTAGTCACAACAAGATATGGAGTGCTGGTCTTGCAGGACCTTGCATACGGGTGATAGACGAGGCCAGATGTAATAAACGGACCCAGGCAGGAGAGGCGGCAGAATGGCCCAATTCCCGAGCAGTTTTGACAAGGACGATCTGCTGAAATGCGCCCGCGGCGAACTATTTGGCCCTGGCAACGCGCAGTTGCCGGCTCCGCCGATGTTGATGATGGACCGCATTACCGAGATTTCCGGCGACGGTGGAGCGCATGGCAAGGGTCATGTGCTGGCCGAATTCGATATCACACCTGAGCTTTGGTTCTTTGACTGCCATTTCCCTGGCAATCCGATCATGCCCGGCTGTCTGGGCCTGGACGGTTTGTGGCAACTGACCGGCTTCAACCTCGGCTGGCGCGGCTGGCAAGGACGTGGCATGGCAGTTGGCGTCGGAGAGGTCAAGTTGACCGGCATGGTGCGCCCGGACCGGAAGATGCTGACCTATAAGATTGATTTCAAAAAGGCGATCCAGACGCGCCGCCTGACCATGGGTGTGGCAGATGGCATCGTCGAAGCCGATGGCGAATTGATATACGACGTCAAGGATATGAAGGTCGTTCTGTCAGACGCCTGAGCCTGACCGGCCGCAATAAGGAGTACGCACATGCGTCGAGTAGTCGTCACCGGTCTGGGGGTTGTGTCCTCGATCGGGAACAATGCCGAAGAGGTGCTCGCCTCGCTCAAAGCAGGCAAATCCGGCATCGTAGCAAGCGAACAGATGGTCGAGCACGGCTTTCGCAGCCAAATCGCCGGTTCGCTGAAAATCGATGTGGCCGATCACGTGGACAAGCGGACCCTGCGGTTCATGGGTCCGGGTGCTGCCTATGCCCATATCGCGATGAATCAGGCCATCGCGGACGCCGGGCTGACCGAAGATCAGGTGGTCAATCCGCGCACAGGTCTGGTGGCAGGTTCGGGTGGACCATCGACCAGCGCGATGTTGACCGCGCACCAAACCGTGCTGAAAACCGGCGCAACCAAACGGATCGGCCCGTTTGCAGTGCCAAAGTGCATGTGTTCGACGATTTCTGCGAACTTGGCGACCGCGTTCAAAATCAAAGGTATCAACTACTCGATCACCTCGGCCTGCTCGACCTCGCTGCACTGCATCGGCAATGCGGCTGAACAGATCATGCTGGGCAAGCAGGATGTGATGTTCGCAGGTGGAGGAGAAGAGTTGGACTGGACCCTGTCCTGCCTGTTCGACGCGATGGGTGCGATGTCGTCCAAGTACAACGACACACCTGATAAAGCCTCGCGTGCATTCGATCAGAACCGCGACGGATTTGTGATTTCCGGCGGTGGCGGCATCGTGGTTCTGGAAGACCTCGAGCATGCGCTGGCACGCGGTGCGAAAATCTATGCCGAAGTAACCGGCTATGCCGCGACATCTGATGGGCACGACATGGTGGCACCATCCGGCGAAGGCGGCGAGCGCGCGATGCGTCTGGCGCTGTCGACTGTACCCGAAGGCCGCAAGGTCGGCTACATCAATGCCCATGGCACCTCGACCCCAGTGGGCGACGTCGGAGAAGTCGAAGCCGTACGCCGTATCTTTGGTGAAGGCAGTGTGCCTCCGATTTCATCGACAAAATCGATGACCGGTCACGCGCAAGGCGCAGCGGGCGCGCTTGAGGCGATCTTCTGCCTGCTCATGCTGGAACATGATTTCATTACTCCGTCGATCAATGTCGACACACTTGCCGACGGCATCCTGCCCGGTGAAATTGCAACTCAAGTGGTTGAAAACGCAGGCTTGGACAGCGTGATGACCAATAGCTTCGGCTTTGGCGGCACCAACGGATCCATGGTTCTGTCGAAGTATAACGGGTGAACAAGATGTCGGATATTCTCAAGGGTAAACGCGGCCTGATCATGGGCGTGGCTAATGACCGCTCTATCGCGTGGGGCATCGCCAAAGCCATGCACGAAGCAGGCGCTGAGCTGGCTTTCACCTATCAGGGCGAGGCGTTTGGCAAACGGCTTGAACCGCTGGCCCAAAGCTTGGGCAGCGACTTCATGGTCGATGCGGATGTGACCGATGATGATTCACTGGATCGCGCGTTTGGCGAGTTGTCCGCCCGCTGGCCAACAATAGATTTTGTTGTCCACGCTATCGCTTATTCGGACAAGTCCGAACTGACCGGTCGATTCTTGAACACCACGCGGGCAAACTTCAAACACTCGCTGGATGTGTCGGCCTATTCGTTCATCGAAGTTGCACGTCGCGCCTATCCGCTGATGAAGGACAATGGCGGCACATTGTTGACCCTGACCTATCAGGGATCGAACAAGGTTGTGCCAAACTACAATGTCATGGGCGTCGCCAAGGCTGCGCTGGAATCGGCGACGCGCTATCTGGCGAACGATCTGGGCCCCGAGGGTATTCGCGTGAACGCCATCTCGCCCGGCCCGATGAAAACATTGGCGGGTGCGGCTATTGGTGGTGCACGCAAGACCTACAAGTTCTGCGACCAGAACGCACCGATGCGTTCGAATGCCACGCTGGAGGCCGTCGGAGGCACCGCCGTGTATCTTGCGTCCGACGCCGGCAGCTATACTTCGGGTGAGATCATCCGCGTCGACGGCGGGTATCATATTCTGGGCATGCCCCAGCCAGAGGCCATGTGACTATATCTTTCCCTGCGGGTGCCAAGATTTGAACATCTTTGCCCCGCAGGGATTACGATATGAGCAAACTTGAACAGATCCTTGCGAGCAACACGCGCTCGCCAGCTTTGAAACGCAAATCAGGAAGCGGACGTGCGCGTCTTTTGCTGCTGATTCTCACATCGCTGCTGATTGCCTTTGTGTTTCTGACCCAACCGCCCGTGCGCGATGCGATTGAGCCGTTGTTGTCACATATGCCGGGCCTTTGATCCAATCAGCATCAGTTGATCGAAACGATTTCGATATCGAAGACCAGATCTTGCCCCGCTAGTGGATGATTTGCATCCAAGGTCACTGTCGCCTCATCTACCTCGACGACAGTCACTGGCAATGCCTGACCGTCAGGAGTTTGCATCTGTAACTGCGTGCCGGGTTCAAGCGGAATGTCATCCGGGATGCCTTCACGCGGGATCTGCT
This sequence comes from Ruegeria sp. B11, assembly GCF_056539785.1. NCBI lineage: Bacteria > Pseudomonadati > Pseudomonadota > Alphaproteobacteria > Rhodobacterales > Roseobacteraceae > Ruegeria > Ruegeria sp. B11. Next base: position 1,467,817 of record NZ_JBQFVO010000001.1, read on the forward strand.
GCCGCATGCCCGGATTGATCGGGCCATAGGCGTCAACGCAATCGATCTCGACACGCTTCTTCTCGCCAATCTCCATGCCCGGCAGGGCAGCGTCCAGACCGGGTATGATCTGCCCGGAACCAACCGCAAACTCCAACGGATCGCGCCCCTCGGAACTGTCGAAGACTTTGCCGTCCAGCAGAGTTCCGGTGTAGTGGATGCGAACCGTGTCGCCTTGTTTGATTGCGGTCATGATGGCCTCCGGCCTGAAAAGAAATGAACGGCGCAGCCTAGAGGCTGACACAGCATTGTAAACCCTGCCCTCTTTAACCCCGGAACCGGTTGTGATTATCTGCGCCCGATCAGGGGAGGATCGGATGGCTATCACCACGTGTGTATTCGACGCTTATGGTACTCTGTTTGACGTGGCCGCCGCCGCCAGGCAGGCCGCAACAGAGCCCGGATTTGAAGCGTTGGCTAGCAAATGGCCCGAGTTGGCCAATCACTGGCGTCTGAAGCAACTGCAATATACATGGTTGCGTGCTGTCGCTGATGCGCATTGTGACTTTTGGGATGTCACGCAAGATGGGCTGGATTGGGCCTTGGAAGCGGTAGGCCTTCAGGGGGATAACACCCTTCGGCAGCGTCTGCTCGATTTGTATTGGGAGTTGCAGGCCTATCCCGAGGTCCCCGATATGTTGAAGGCGCTGAAGGCCGGTGGGTTGCAGACCGCCATCTTGTCCAACGGTTCACCCCCGATGCTGAACGGGGCGGTGCAGTCTGCCGGGATCGGTGATGTGCTGAATGATGTTCTGTCGGTCGAAAGCGTGGGGGTCTTCAAACCCCATGCCAGCGTATACGATCTGGTGCAGAACCGCTTCGGCTGCGCGCGCGATGAAGTGCTGTTCGTCAGCTCAAACGGGTGGGACGCTGCCGGGGCAAGCGGCTATGGATTTGTCACAGCTTGGGTCAACCGCGCTGGCGAACCAATGGATCGCCTGCCGTGGAAACCTGCACATGTGCTGCCGGACCTGACGACGATCCCGCAATTGGCAGGACTTTGATGGCATATTTCACCACCTCGGACGGCAAACGCCTGTACTATGAAGATACCGGCACGGGCCATCCTCTGCTTTGCCTGGCCGGTTTGACGCGCAACTGCCGCGACTTTTCATTTCTTGCGCCACATATGAGTGATCTTCGTATGATTGCGATGGATTATCGCGGGCGCGGCAAGTCCGATTTTGATGCGAACTACATGAATTACAACATCCTGCGCGAGGGGCTGGATGCGGTTGAACTGCTGGATCAACTGGGCTTGAAGAAAGTGACCCTGTTGGGCACATCACGCGGGGGGCTGGTCGCCATGGCGCTGGCCGCCAGCCATCCTGACCGGCTGGCAGGTGTTATCCTGAACGACGTTGGCCCGGTGATCGAACCCGGTGGCATTGCCAAGATTATGGACTATGTCGGCAATCCCCCAAGTTCACAATCCTATGATGAGGCTGCGCAGGTCCTGCACGCGATGATGGCACCTCAGTTCCCGGGCATCGCTCAGGACGTCTGGAAACAGCAGGTAGAACATCAATACATTCAAATCGATACCGGGCTACAGCTGCGTTATGACCCCGCATTGCGACAAGCGCTGATCGAGCAGGCCGCCATCACCCCGGCACCGGACCTGTGGCCTTTGTTCGACGCCCTGAGCACGATCCCCACCGGCGTGATCCGCGGTGCAAATTCCGACTTGTTGAGCAAAGCCACGGTGCAGAAGATGCACGCACACCACCCCGAATTGATCTCGACCGAAGTGCCGGGCCGAGGACATGTCCCGTTCCTGAACGAGCCTCAATCCCTAGACCTGATCCGCAAGATACTGGACGCCAAATGAGCAACATAGACATGATCGAAGCCGCCGCCGAGCGGCTGAAAGGTCACGTACGCGAGACGCCGCTTCTGTCATCACCCTTTCTGGATGAAATCGCGGGTCGCCGCGTTCTGATCAAACCCGAATGCCTGCAACACACCGGCAGCTTCAAATTTCGCGGCGCGTGGTCAGCTATTTCGGCATTGGATGAAGCGGCGCGCAACCGGGGCGTCATCGCCTATTCCTCGGGCAATCACGCACAGGGTGTTGCCTATGCAGCGGCTCAACATGGAATCTCGTCCGTCATCGTCATGCCCTCGGATGCGCCGAAGCTGAAGATTGAAAACACCCGCGCGCTGGGCGGTGAGGTCGTCCTTTATGACCGCGCCAGCGAAAGCCGCGAAGACATCGGCGAGGCATTGGCTGCCGAGCGCGGTTTGACCTTGATCCGGCCTTATGACGAACCGCAAGTGATCGCTGGCCAGGGAACAACGGGACTGGAGCTGGCGCGTCAGGCACGGGCGCTGGGTGTGACCGAAGGTGACGTGCTGATCTGCTGTGGCGGCGGCGGGCTGACATCTGGTATCGCGCTGGCGTTAGAGCGTCACGCGCCCGGTCTGCACCCTCGTCCATGCGAGCCTGAAGGGTTCGAAGACGTGAAACGCTCGCTGGCAAGCGGGACGATCCAAAGCAACGACGCTACTTCGGGAAACATCTGCGACGCAATCCTGACGCCACAGCCGGGGCAGATAACCTTTCCCATCCTGCAGCGGCTTTGCGGCCCTGGTCTGTCGGTATCTGAACAGGAATCCCTACGCGCCATGGCCTTTGCGTTTCTGCGTCTGAAGATCGTGCTGGAACCCGGAGGAGCGGTTTCGCTGGCCTCTGCCCTGTTTCGCAAGGATCAGATTGATGGGAATGCGGTGATCGTAGTCGCCTCGGGCGGCAACGTGGATCCGCAGATCTTTGAACGGGCGTTGGAATTCCTTACCTGACAATCGCTTACAGCCGGTGCAAAATCCGGTTGTAGTCGTTTTAACCGACACCCTGAGCAGACGGGGACGCTAAACATGCATATCGCTGACCTCAAAGATGTTCGGATACACTACCGAATTGATGGCGACGCCGCTGGCGCCCCCATCGTGTTTGCTAATTCACTGGGCACGGATATGCGGCTGTGGGACCCGATATTGCCGCTACTGCCCAAAGGGCTGCGCATCATTAGGTACGACAAACGCGGGCACGGATTGTCAACAGCACCCTCAGCGCCCTATTCCATGGGAAATCTGGTGCGCGACGCCGAACAATTGCTGGATTATCTAGAGGTCAAGGATTGCGTATTCGTGGGTCTGTCCGTCGGTGGCATGATTGCGCAGGGCCTGGCGGTCAAGCGTATGGATCAGATCCGCGCGCTGGTGCTGTCGAATACGGCCGCCAAGATCGGCACTCCCGAGATGTGGCAGCAGCGTATGGATGCTGTCCGTAAAGGCGGGATCGAGGCACTGGCGGATGCCACTATGGATCGGTGGTTCTCGAAATCATTTCGGGCCAGCGCCGAGATGACGCTTTGGCGCAACATGATGGTCCGACAACCGGTCGATGGCTATCTGGGCTGCTGCAGTGCAATTTCTGGCACCGATTTCTATACGCCAACCAGCGGATTGCGCCTGCCGACCTTGGGGATTGCGGGCAGCGAAGACGGCTCAACCCCGCCCGATCTGGTGCGCGAAACGGTCGATCTGATCCCTGGCTCACGCTTTGCGCTGATCCGAAAGGCAGGCCACCTGCCTTGCGTCGAGCGCCCTCAGGACTTTGCCCAACTGATCGGTGATTTTCTGACAGAGATCGGACATATTTGAAGGAGGGATTGTTGGCAGATTTCTTGCTTGTACATGGCTCGTGGCACGGTGCCTGGTGCTGGCGCGATCTGATCCCGGAATTGACCACATTCGGACATACCGCCCGCGCCATCGATATGCCAAGCCACGGCTCGGACCCGACGCCTATCCGCGATGTAACCCTTGGAACGTGCAGAGATGCCGTGCTGAAGGCTTCGACACCAAAGACCATCATCTTAGGGCACTCGTGGGGTGGATATCCCGTAAGTGCGGCTGCCGAGACCGACGCGAACGCCATGCGAGGTGTGATTTATCTAAGTGCCTATGTTCCGAAATCCGGGCTATCTATGGTCGAAATGCGCAAACGAGCCCCACGCCAACTGATCGGAAATGCCGTCGAAGTATCCGGCGACGGGTTGTCGTATTCGGTGGTACCGGATCAGGTGCACGACCTGCTTTATCACGACTGCGCGCGCGAGGTGGTTGCCTATGCATTCGCGCGCCTGTGCCCCCAGGCGATTGCACCGCAGACTACCCCCCTAGACGTCGGCGATAACTTCGCGCGCGTTCCAAAAGGGTACATCAGAACTACCGATGACAGAATCGTTCCGACCGAATATCAGGCCGAGATGGCGGGCTGCGCGGACCCTGATATGCACCTTACGATAGACAGCTCTCACTCGCCGTTTTTTTCGCATCCTGAGCATCTTGCCGGGTTGATGCACCAGATCTCGCAACGAATGTAGCCAGCCACCGTCGATGTCCCGACCCCGATACGCCGTGCGCCGATCTGTTTGGTTGTCGCACACTGAACCGATGACCCACACAATGCTTATCAATAGGTGGATTCTTTTGCGTCTACCCCACTTTGGCAGAACAACGACACATCCGTGACGGTTTCCACCTTGCAGGTCCCGCCGGGACGGGTCACCGTGATCCCGTTAGGGAGCGGGAAAACACATGCAAACCATCAAAGCAGCCGTATGCCGGGCCTTCGGCGAACCTCTGGTCATCGAAGACATCCTGATCGCACCACCCGGCATGGGCGAGGTCGAGGTAACGCTGGATGCAGTGGCGATTTGCCATTCGGACATTTCCTTTGCAAGCGGCGCATGGGGCGGCCACTTGCCCGCGGTTTATGGGCACGAGGCGGCAGGCTTCGTTTCTGCCGTTGGCGAGGGCGCAGGGGATTTCAAACTTGGTGATCCCGTCGTGGTCACGTTGATCCGCGCCTGCGGAAGCTGTCCGTCCTGTGCCGGTGGCAAGCCCACCATTTGTGAGACACCGTATGACACGGTCAAAGGCCCGCTGCAGACTGCCGAAGGTGATGCGCTGGAACAGGCCATGGCATGCGGGGCCTTTGCCGAAAAGGTAGTTGTCAGCCACCGACAAATCGTCCGCATTCCCGAAACGCTGCCCAAGGACCTTGCCAGCCTGCTGTCCTGTGGGGTGATCACCGGTGTTGGTGCAGCAGTCAACGCCGCCCAGCTTCGCCCCGGGCAGGACGTGGTTGTCATCGGCGCCGGGGGCGTCGGCTTGAACGCAATCCAAGGCGCACGTATTGCCGGAGCTCGCCGTATCGTTGCGGTCGATATGACACAGGATAAGCTGGATATCGCAATGGAGTTCGGCGCGACCCATGGTGTTTTGGCCAGCCAGAAAGAGCCGTGGAAAGCCGCCTACAAGGCGCTGGGCGGACGTGGCGCAGACGCCGTCTTGATTACTGTTGGTGCAATCCCCGCCTATGATCAGGCCCCGCGTTATCTTGGTCGGGGCGGTAAGGCGATCATGATCGGGATGCCCCATTCTGGTGACATGTCCAGTTACGAACCCGTCGTGCTGGCCGCGCTTGGCCAGGGCATGGTGGGCTCAAAAATGGGCGATGTAGTGATCCAGCGCGACATCCCGTGGATGATCGATCTGTATGAACAGGGGCGGCTGAAACTGGACGAGTTGATCTCGGGTCGCTGGACCCTGTCGCAGATCAATGAGGCCATCGAAGACACCAAGTCCGGTGCGGCCAAACGCAATGTAATCTTGTTTGATCGCGACTGAACCCCGCAAAAGGAACACCCGATGAAACTGCAAGATCTCGATGTCATTGTCACCGCGCCTCCGGCACCGGGTTGGGGTGGGCGCTATTGGATTTTGGTCAAGGTCACCACGGATACGGGCGTGATCGGTTGGGGGGAATGCTACGCGTCCTCGGTTGGTCCCGAAGCCATGACCCATGTCATTCGCGATGTATTCGAACGGCACATGCAGGGCGAAAACCCCGAGAATATCGAGTTGATGTTCCGCCGCGCCTATTCCAGCGGCTTCACTCAGCGACCAGACCTGACCGTCATGGGTGCGTTCTCGGGGCTCGAAATCGCCTGCTGGGACATTTTGGGCAAGGATCGTGATCGTCCGGTCTATGCGCTGCTGGGTGGGCGGATGAACGACCGTATCCGGGCGTATACCTATCTCTACCCACTTCCTCAGCATAACCTGACGGACTTCTGGACTTCACCTGAGCAGGCCGGAGAAAGTGCTGCTGAAATGGTCCGGCGCGGCTATACCGCCGTCAAGTTTGATCCTGCCGGGCCTTATACGATCCGCGGTGGGCACATGCCCGCTATGTCCGATATCTCAATGTCGATAGCGTTTTGCAAAGCGATCCGTGAGGCAGTTGGAGACAAGGCCGATCTGCTGTTCGGTACTCATGGTCAGTTCAACACAGCCGGAGCTATACGTCTGGGCCAAGCGCTGGAACCCTTTTCACCACTGTGGTTCGAAGAACCCACACCCCCCGACATGATCGAGGATATGGCCCGTGTGGCGCGCACTGTCCGTATCCCTATCGCAACCGGTGAACGGATGACAACCAAGGCGGAATTTGGCGCGGTCCTGCGCGCCGGGGCCGCCGAAATCCTTCAGCCTGCGTTGGGACGCGCTGGTGGTATATGGGAGATGAAGAAAGTCGCCGCAATGGCCGAGGTTTTCAACGCCCAGATGGCACCCCATCTGTATGCGGGACCGATCGAGTGGGCGGCGAATATTCATCTTGCGGCGTCGATCCCGAACCTGCTGCTGCTTGAAAGCATCGAGACCCCATTCCACGATCAACTAATAAAGGGAAGCATCCGCGTCGAGAAGGGGTTCGTCACTCCTCCGATCGAGCCCGGCCTTGGTATCGAGGTCGATGAAGGCCTTGCCCGAGCCCATCCCTACAAAGGTGACGGGCTGCACCTACAGATGCAGGAAACCCCATGTGACTATGCAAATGGGAATGCGTTTCAAGGCGGTGCACCCGCAACCGAAGGGTAACAATCGACAGGCGAGCAAGCCGATCAGTTCGAGACATACCCCGCGATGACCTGCAACAGTTTAAAGGCTGTGGCTGCATCGTTCTCGACGACCGCCAGAAATTCCTCCTCACCGATCCGTAGGCAGGACAGTTCCGTTTCAGCCACCATGCTCAACGCCCGAGGCTCTTTTCGGATCAACCCCAGCTCTCCCACCAACGCGCCCGCACCAACCGTTGTGATCAGTTGATCGGCCTCGCCCGAACGCGGCAGGTACAATCCTGCCTCGCCCTCAAGGATGACATAGGCGCCATCGGTTGGCTGATCATCCTTCAGAAACACCACCTGGCCAGGTTTCGCTTCGAACCAGCGCGCACCAAAGGCCAGCAGTCGAAGCTGGCGACGGTCGAGCCCAGAGAACAACGGGGTCTGCTCAAGCGCACGCAATTTGCGTACCAGATCGGCAGACGCCGCACCGTCGCCGTCGACGTCGGTTGGGCCTTCACCCGTCACGACCCGGCCCTGACGGATTTCAACATACATGTCGAAAACATCTGGATTTTCGAACGCATCATTTAGATAGATTACAGTAGTTTCGGGCAGCAATTCACGCAGATTTTTATAAACTGCGACCTGTGTCTCCATATCATAGCTGGCAAGCGCGGTTTCCAGGATCAGAATATCCGGCTTTTTGATCGCAGCGCGGGTAAAGGCCAGCGGTTCGGCAAATACCGCAGGCAAGTTCTGGCCGCCAATCGAGACCGGAACATCATAGATCAGTTCCACCACCATCGGTCGCGCCCCGTTCTCGGCCAGAACATCGACGATCAGTTTGCGCGCCTCGTCGGTCCGCGCACCGCCGATCTGGCTGACCTTGCCAAACAGTGCGTTTTCCATGACCGTCAAACCGGGTGCAAAGGCATCTTCATCCAACGGGACGAATACATCGTGCAACGGTTCCAGCAATTTGGCCGAGTGGCTGTGGCGAAGCTCAAGAATGCGGTTCTTCAGCTCATCCGAAAACGCCGGGCCAATCTGCTCGGCCGAGATCACAAATGGCACCGAAAGCAAGCTAGCCAATTGTCCGTCATCCAGCCCGTTTGCGCCTTCTTTGCGGGTTTGCTCGACCAATTCAACCGCGGCCTCGTAGGTCTGGGCCTCAAGCCCCAGCTTGCGAAACAAAGGATGATCTGTTCCATCAAGCCCAAATATCTGGCGCAGCATCTCAATTACGTCGCGTGTCAGGCTGATCAGGGTTTCATCCAACCCCAACTCGCGCAACTGGCCCAGAAACACGGTCTGCTGTGCCAGCAATTGCCGTGTCACTGGAACACAAGGGGTGGCAAACAACAGGTTCTCAGCAACGGGTAGCGCAGGGTTATACGCGCAGCGATCGAAAATCAGCGCCTGCTGATCAAGCCCGGCCTCGCGCACCGCCTTCTGAACCCGAGGGCGCAATTCGACCAGTTTTGCTGCCAGTTCCGGGCGTTCATTCGCATCAAACACCTGCTCGGCACCGCGCTGAAACAACGCAGCGCCCGAGCCCATGCCATCGATCAGTTTCAGCCACCAATCGCGCAGCCGTGCTGTATCGTCAAAGCCTGCCGATCCTGGATCTAGCCATTCGACGTGGAATGGATCAGCACTGTTACCTGCCCTCAGCGTCTCGGGGAAATCCGGATCCTCCGTGGACTTGGACAATGGATGTGACCGCATCGGCATCATCACATTTTCACCCAACGTGCCTTGAAACATTATGGGGCGCGAGGTTGCTAGACCTATTCGTTGGGCAACAACGCTTTGATGCAGGCCAGCCATATTGATGCCGCCGATTTCAATACGGCCAGAGGTTGGCAGAATCTCGCGGGTCAGCAACTCGGTCAGCGCATGGCGATCTTCCTCGCTGGTGGCCGAAATGCCGACCGTTTTACCTGCTGGGAACGTCAGGTCCAGATCATCCAAAACCTGATTGCCGTCGATATCACGAACCGAGACTTGATTCAGTACGATATCGCCATTCAGATGTGTACGATCCGCTGGCTCTCCGTCAAACAGGGCCTCATCAATCATTCCATCCGGTGCGAAACGATCAATCACAACATCCCATCGCAGCGACATGTCCTGCGTTTGATTATAATAGGTCAGCAGTTCTTTCCAGGGTGAGCTCAAGTCTTTGTAAGCCGCCAGCGCAGCCACCAGAGCACCCAGCGAAACAGACCCCTGCAACACCAGCAGGCCACCGACAAGGTAGAACATGAATGGCGTCAGCTGCGATATGAAGTTGTTGATGAACTTCATAAAGAACTTCTTCTGATAGATCTCAAAGCGGATGGCGAACAGGCGCCCCAGCTGATCCGAGATCATCGCCCGCCGATAACGCCAACCGCCATTGGCGCGCAGGGTCGAAGCACCGGCAGCGTTCTCGCCGATCTGGGCAGCCAAAACGCGGACCTCTTGAATGCGCTTCTTGTTCAGAAGATTGATCTGGCGTTGCAATCGCGGGATCAGCCAGGCCTGCAGCGGGATCAACGCCACCGCGGCCAGTCCGAACCAAACGCTTTGGAGGAACAGAAAGGACAGGATCGTGATCATTTGTCCGGCCTGCAGCACGGGCTGACTGATCGCATCCCCCATCAGCCCACCCATCGGTTCGCTTTCAGCGGTTATCATCGAGACCATTTCGCCCTGACTGACCCGCTCAAAATATGGTTGTGGGAAGCGAAGCGCGCGGTTGATCAACTGATAGCGAAAGCGACGCAGCATACGCTCGCTCAGAACACCCTTCATGGTGTTGATACGCATCTTCATCAGCCCGTGCGCCAGCACCGCAGCCAGAAAGGCAAAGCACAGGATCATCAGAAAAGTGGTCTGCGACAGGCTATAACCCCAGACATCGACAATCTGACTTGTCGCGCCGATTGCGTCATTGATGATGCGCTTGGGCAGCTCCAACGTCAGGTAAAGCAAAGGAAACAAGGTCGACGTCACGGCCAGCAAAATCAACTGGTCGCGCTTCGAGTATTTCCAGATGAACTGAAAGATCGATCGTTCTATTGAACCCGCCCCTACTAACGATCCGCCGCTCAAATCACTGATTTTGGCGTGAATACAACGGGCCGAATTTACCGCAATCGTATCCTCGGACGCAAATGAATTTCCGATTTGCGCCTAATTTGCGTTGTGTGAACAAGTTCATTTGCGCGTTTCGCGTTTACCCCCTAATCTCCTGATTCAGGACGATATCGGGAGGATTCATTTGCCTGCCAGCTTTGGCGCTGTGTTTCTGTTGCTGTGCCTGCTTCAGATCAAACACATGTTCGCCGACTATTATTTACAGACGCCCAAGATGCTTTCCGGGCGAGGCACGTATTTCCACATGGGGCGCGCGCAACATGCTGCTGTGCATGTTGTGGGTTCGGTCGTGATTTTCGCGCTATTTCGCGCCCCGATTGAATTCATACTGATCATCGCTGCGTTGGAATGGATCGTGCATTTCCACATCGACTTTGCCAAAGCCAACTATTCTGACCGCAAACAGTTGCAACCCAATCAGGCCGCTTTTTGGCGTGCCGCTGGTCTGGATCAGTTGTTTCACAACCTTACTTATATTGGCATGGCTTGGGCTTGGGTGGCTTTCGCGGCTTAAGCTTCAGGGTACCACCGGTCGGTTCCGCTTGATCGTCCGCAGCACGACATTCGTTTGCGCGCTGGCGACGGCGGGTAATCGAAACAAGAAATCTTCCAGAAACGTGTTGTAAGCAGACAGATTCCTGCACAAGACACGCAGATGATAATCCGCCTGACCTGTCGTGGCGTAGCATTCCTGCACTTCGGGGCTGATCTCGACGGCACGGATGAAGTCAACAATCTTGTCCGGGTCATGCCGGGTCAGGTGAACATGCACGATTGCTTCGAACGTCAACCCCATCTCGGCAGGGTTCACCAAAGCGCCATACCGTTCGATCACCCCAGCCTCTTCCAGCGCGCGCACCCTGCGCCATAGGGCTGAGGCCGACATGCCGACTGCATCTGCCAATTCGGCATTTGAAACCCGGCTGTCATTTTGAAGCAGCGTCAGAATGCGGCGGTCCCGATCATCAAGAGTGGTCATCTTAGAAAGATTCATCCGTAATTTTAACTAAATCTGGTGAATTATATCATATTTTGCGGAACTCGCACAAAATCTGAAACAGAAATTCACCTTTGGGGGGTTAAAATAACCGAACACCAAAGACAAAAACCCATGGACGCGCAGCAATGAGCCACCACGAACCCTCCCCCCGCACCTATCGGCTTGAAGACCGCAATACCCTGACGCAGGGCCGGGTTTTTCTAACAGGCACGCAAGCCCTGGCGCGGATTATGATGGACCAGGCCCGACGCGACCGTCAGGCCGGGCTGAACACGGCGGGGTTTGTCTCGGGCTATCGCGGATCGCCACTGGGCGGGCTGGATCTTGAGCTATGGCGCGCAAAGGACCGACTGAAGACGGATCGCATCACGTTTATGCCCGCCGTGAACGAAGACCTCGGCGCAACGGCGGTTCTGGGTGCGCAACAGGCCATTTTGGACCCGCATTGCGAGGTCGAGGGCATCTTTTCGATGTGGTACGGTAAAGGCCCCGGTGTCGACCGATCAGGCGATGCATTGAAACATGGGAATGCATATGGGTCTGCGCCAAAAGGTGGCGTGCTGGTCGTGGCAGGCGATGATCATGGTTGCGTCAGTTCTTCGATGCCCCATCAGTCGGATGTGGCCTTCATGTCGTGGTTCATGCCGACATTGAACCCAGCCTCGGTCGAGGAATATTTGGAATTCGGCGAGTACGGGTTCGCTCTGTCCCGTTTCTCAGGCACGTGGGTCGGGTTCAAGGCGGTCTCGGAAACGGTCGAAAGCGCGCGGTCCGTCGATCTGCACCCGGATCGCAGCTTTTCCCTGCCGCAGATCGACTTGCCCGAACGCGGCTTGCACGTCCGCACTGCCGATTTGCCCTCGCCCGAGATCGAGACCCGCATCCAGCACAAGTTGCGCGCCGTTCGGGCCTTTGCCGAAGAAAACCCCATCGACCGGCGTATTTATGACATCGACAGTGCGAAGTTCGGCTTCGTGACCACCGGCAAGGGGCACCTCGATCTCATGGAGGCGCTGCGTTTGCTGGACCTTGATGAAGCCGCCTGTCGCCGCTTGGGGATCGACATCTACAAGGTTGGCATGGTCTGGCCGCTGGCCCGTCGCAACGCGTTGCGCTTTGTGAAAGGCAAGGCCGAGGTTCTGGTCGTCGAGGAAAAGCGCGGCATCATCGAAAGCCAGTTCAAAGAATACTTCTATGACTGGCCCGGCGACAAACCCCATAAGATGGTAGGTAAATATGACAGCCATGGCGAACCGCTGATCCCATGGACCGGGGAACTCAGCCCTTTCATGCTGGCCCCTATTGTTGCCGCCCGACTTAACACGTTCTTCCCTGAAGAAAACCTGCCTGCCAAAGCGCGTGCACTGACTGAGACAGAACCGCCCGTGATCAACGTCCCGGGCGCAACACGGACACCCTATTTCTGCTCGGGCTGCCCGCACAATACATCAACCAAGGTTCCAGAAGGCTCTACCGCTGCCAGCGGCATTGGTTGTCATGTAATGGCATCTTGGATGGATCGCGAGACGGTCGGCTATGCACAGATGGGAGGCGAAGGCGTACCCCATGTGGTGGCCTCACAATTCAATGGCGGAAAGCATATCTTCCAGAACCTTGGCGAAGGGACGTGGTACCATTCTGGATCACTCGCGATCCGTCAGGCGGTCGCGGCAGGGACAAATATCACCTATAAAATCCTCTACAATGATGCGGTCGCAATGACCGGAGGGCAACCAGTGGATGGACCTGTCAGCGTTGCAGGCATTGCCCAAACCTGCCGGGCTGAAGGCGTTGCGCGGATCGCGCTGGTCTCGGACAACATTGCCAAGTTTCACCGATCCGATTTCCCGGCTGGCACCACATTCCACGACCGGGCAAAGATGGACAGCCTGCAACGCGAACTGCGCGACATACCCGGAGTCACGGTCCTGATCTATGAACAGACCTGCGCCACCGAGAAACGCCGCCGCCGCAAGCGTGGGACAATGGAGGACCCCTCGACGTTCGTCTGGATCAATGATCTTGTCTGCGAAGGTTGCGGCGATTGTTCGGTCGCATCGAATTGCCTGAGCGTTGAGCCGCGAGAAACCCCGCTAGGGCGCAAGCGCAAGATCAATCTAAGTTCGTGCAACAAGGATTTTTCGTGCTTGAACGGGTTCTGTCCGAGTTTTGTGACCGTTGAGGGCGCAACCCGACGAAAGCGCGCCATCGAAATGGACTTCAATGCGCTTGAAACAGGCCTGCCGGACCCAAAGCTTCCATCTTTGGACACACCGTTTGATCTGCTTGTGACAGGCGTGGGTGGCACTGGGGTTGTCACGGTTGGGGCCCTGATCACTATGGCCGCGCATCTGGAAGGCAAAGGTGCCTCGGTCCTGGATTTCACCGGATTTGCGCAGAAATTCGGCACGGTACTCAGTTACATCCGCCTTGGCGCAGCTCCGGATGCGCTTAACCAAGTACGCATAGATCAAGGCGCTGCGGATGCGGTGATTGGCTGTGATGTGGTGGTGAGTTCGGCCCCCAAAGCCTCAGCTCATTATGCCCGCGGGACACGCGTTGTGCTGAACAGGGCTGAGATGCCCACCGGCGATCTTGTCCTGCGTCGCGATGCCCAATTGCGGGTCGATAAGCGGGAACAGGCGATCGCAGATGTGGTTGGGGTGGACAATCTCGCCAGCCTTGACGCAAATGCAATAGCTGAGGCGCTACTGGGGGATTCCGTCTTCGCCAACGTCATTTTGCTGGGTTATGCATGGCAAAACGAGCTGGTTCCGGTATCGCACCTTGCATTGGCTCAGGCCATCTTGCTGAACGGTGTTGCCGTCGAAAAAAACCGGCTGGCCTTTGCTCTTGGGCGTTGTCTGGCGGCTGACCCCGACCGCATTCACGGGCTGGCACTACCCGAAGAGGCAAACGGCACCTTGGATCAGGTGATTGCGCGTCGGGTGGCGTTTTTGACAGATTATCAGGATGCCGCATATGCGGATCGCTATGCGCAACAGATTGAAGCAATCCGCGCGTCGAACCCGAAAATATCCGACGATCTTCTAGAATCCGTAGCCCGTAACCTGTTCCGCTTCATGGCCTATAAGGACGAGTTCGAAGTGGCCCGGCTGCAAACGTCCCAAAACTTCGACAACGAACTGAAGCAACAGTTCGAGGGAGATTTCAAAACCAGTTACCACTTCGCCCCGCCAATGCTCAGCTGGCGCAAGGACGAACGGGGCCGCCCCCTCAAGTTTGCACTGGGTCCATGGATGCGCCCGGTTCTGCGGGGACTGTCCCGTCTACGTGGTTTGCGTGGCTCGGTCCTGAACCCCTTCGGCTATCACTCCGAAGCGCGACTGCATCGAGATATCCTAAACTGGTACCAATCGCTGTTGGACATGTATCTGACAAACCCCTCCGCCCATTCCGAGACCGAGTGGCTGGACGTGCTGTCAGCTGCGGACCAGATACGCGGTTTCGGTCCAGTACGGGAAGAAAGCTATGAGAACGCGCGCGCGATGGCGCGTTAACCAAGCACCGAGAAACTGCTATCGGTATTGACCGGTCGCTTGCGGGAATAGAAACCGGTGTCGATTGTGCGCCCAATGCAAGGCAGTTCAAACTGCATCGGCTTGTCGTCATGATCCGCACCGCCTTCAACGTAGTCAATCAGTTCAGCCATCATTTTGCCCGCAATCGGCGCGTTCTTGTATTGGTTTCCGCTGGTGCCGCAGGCCATGTAAAACCCCGGCAGGCTGGACTTGTCATAGATCGGAATCCAGTCAGTCGAGGCATCATACAAATCCACCACCCCACGGGTTCTGGAGGGTATCCCCAAGCTAGGGACCCGTTGGGCATAACGCATGGCCTGCGTGGTCCATTGATCCGTAAAATCGTGGTTATAGCTTACATCATCTTCGCACCATTGATGCGGATCACAAGCCGGATCCTCGGAGCCGATCAGAATATGATTGCCATGTTCTGGACGGCAATACAGCGCGATATCACTATCCGAGACAATTGTTCCTTGCGTTTCGAAATCAAATCCTTCGGGCGCGGGTACATGCACCACCTCCTGCCGCAGCGGGCGGGTTTGAATAGTCATGTCACCCAGAACCCCGGCCATTTCGTTGACAAGCGCTGACCCGGGACCGGCAACATTCACCACCACTTTGGCGTGGATTTCTTCACCAGAGGCAAGTCTGACACCTGCGACGCGCCACTGCTGCAACAGGATTTCGCGCACGTCTGCGCCCGTTCGCACTTCGGCACCATGCAGCTTGGCGGCATCCATCAGGTTTTGCGCCGACAAGGCCGGATCGGTCACATAGCCTGCTTTCGGCCAGAACACTGCGCCCTGAATCCGATCTCCGTTCGGTTGGCCGAACTCCGGATCATCCATGCGCCGCGCCGGGGCAAAGCTGTCCAGAGAATAGATCGGCAGACGTTCGGTAATCCGCTCGGGTGTCCATTCTTCAAACGGACAATCCAGTTCGGCGCTGTACTTCTTATGTTTCTCAAGAAATCCATTGGCCTCGGTCTTGACGACCAAACAACCGGTCTCACGAAACTGCGCCAAATCGGCTGTGTCGGGCAAGCCCAGATAGTTCGCCCAATCACGCCAATAGTGATAACCTTCCCAGGCGAACGCGGTTCCATCGAGGGTCGAATAATGCATCCGAATTATCGCGCAAGAGCCAGCGGTCGAGCCATGCCCAACCTGCGCATTGCGATCCAACGACAGAGTTTTCCAACCGGCCTTGGACATCTCGAACGCGATGGCGGCGCCGATCACACCGGTGCCAATGATGATTGCGTCAGGTTGGTTCATGTCCTGCCCCTTCCCAGAAACGTTTCGCATACGCGCTGAATTCGGTGATTTCCTCGGGTCGCGGTTCGACCCCTGTAAAAACATAAAGGTAGTGTGGAACCATCGACAGCCTGATCGCCAATGGTTCGTTTAACTGCGCCAGATCATATCCGATCTGCATATAATATAGCACCCGCGCCCGCGTCTCTGCCTCGGTCTCATCATAGTTGAACCGGATGAACATCGCGCGCAGCGCGGCCAGGCGACGGGCATCGGACTGGTCCAGCATACGCCGCACCTTTCCCGATCTTCGTGCCCAATCCCGCACAGCAAAATCAAGCGCCGTATCAAATAGTTCGGTATTCACAACGCAGCGCTGCACATTGCACACCGCAGCCGTGATCGTTTCAGCAGGCAATTCGGATTGCGCGATCAAGGCCGCCGTATTTGTCGCCTGCCATCGCGCCAGCAGCGCATCCAGCAATTCCTGCCGCGACTTGAAGTACCAGTAGAATGATGAGCGCGAGACCGCCATCCGCTCGGCAAGGTTCATGACTTTCACCTGCTCGACCCCGTCCGAAATCAGGACGTCCATGGCCACGTTCAGCCAATCATCGCGCGTGACCTTGACGTTACCAATCAGTGGCTCAGCTTCGGGATCGTCCCGGTGCAGGATGGGTTTGGTGTTCATTCAACTCTCCGGCGGTGCGCCGCCCTCTTCTGTACGGCGCGCTATGAAATCCTTCAACGCACCAAGGCGATCCGTATCTGATGCCGGTGCTTTGAAATTTGCCAGGATTTCCTTCCATACACCGGTCGCGCGATGGTTGGCGTCGATCGCGCCACGCTCGGTCCAGGTGCCAAAATTTGCGTAATCATGCAGGTGCGGCTCATAAAATGCGGTATTATAGCGCTCCATCGTCTGACTCGTGGCGAAGAAATGTCCGCTGGGTTCAACCTCGCTCAGCGCAGTATCAAACCCGATCTCTGCACCATTGGCCTGTGCCCCTGCACAAAGCTCGGCCACCATGTTCAACACCTCGGCATCGCAGATCATCTTCTCGAAAGATACGGTCAGGCCACCTTCGAGCCATCCGGCCGAATGAATGATGACCGTCGCCCCGGCCATCAGGCAGCCCCACAGGCCGAACTGGTTTTCATTGGCGGCCTGAACGTCGTTGATATTTGCCGCAGACCCCGCCGCAGACCGCCAGGGCAGGCCCAGATGCCGGGCCAACTGGCCCGCCGCCAAAGACGCCTGAAAATGCGAGGGTGTCCCGAATGCAGGCGCCCCTGATTTCATGTCGACATTGCTGGTAAAGGTCCCATAGCACACCGGCGCACCGGGGTTGGTAAGCTGGGTCAGCGTCAAGGCCGCAAGTGCCTCGGCATGGGACAGCGTGATGGCCCCGGCCACCGTGATCGGAGCCATTGCGCCCATCAGGGTAAAGGGTGTGATGATCGACATCTGACCATGGCGCGCAAAGTCGATCAGCCCCTGAGCCATTGGAATATCCAGCGTCCGCGGGCTGTTGGTGTTGATAATCGTGTAACAATGGGCGTTAGCGCGGAACTCCTTGTCAGACAGACCTCGCGCCGTTGAGAGCATCTCGAAGCAGTCCATCACTTGCGGCGTGCCCCGCGAGAAGAAGAACGGGAACTTATCCGTCAGCTCCATCTGCGCTTGTGTGGTGAAATAGTGCCGCACATTGGTTGGCACGTCCTGCGGTTCGACCTGCGGTGAGATCATCTGGAAGACATCAAAGTGATGAGTGAGCTTTAGGAACTCCAGATAATCCTGCCCACTCGCTGGCCGCCGACCGCGTTCCAGATCGGTCGCGTTTGGAGCGCCAGCCCCGGGTTGGAACACCAAAGAGCCCAGCTCCAAAGTGAAATCCCGGTGCCGCGCGCCCGCCCGGCAGCCGATGGATTTCGGAGCTGAGGCCACCGCAGCCTCAACCATATCCCGCCCGATGAAGACCATTTCGCTGTCTTCATCCACGCGGGCGCCACCCTGCGCGTAGATTCGCCGCGCTTCGGGCAATAGAACTTTCACGCCCAACTCTTCCAGTGTGCGCAATGCGGTGTCGTGCATATCTGCAATCTGATCCGTCGGGAACACTTCCATCTGTGGAAACGGATTGCGCAACTGGCGATAATTCACCTCGCGACTAGATTGCGGGGCGACATCGGTCCCGCGCCCGCGCCGTCGGCGTCTTTGGCCCAAGTCCGACATGGTCAACCTCGCATCGCTTTGCCCAGCGGGTCATAGGGCGACGGCGCAATCACGCGGGCCGGGCGTTCGACACCGACCACATGCACCGACAACTCGGTGTCTGGTTCAGCCTTGTCGCGGTCGACCAAAGCCATGGCCAGCGACTTGCCCGTGTAGTGGCCATAGCCACCCGAAGTCACAAATCCAACGCGCTCATCCCCAGCCCAGATCGGTTCATACCCACTGGCATCTGCGTCCAGCGCATCAACCTCAAGCGTCACTTGAACTTGCGCCGGACCGTTGCCATCGCGTTCAGCCAGCGCAGCCTCTTTGCCAACGAAATCCTTGTTCCAGTCGATCCAGCGATCCATTCCGGTCATGCCTGGCGTGTAAAGCTGAGTGAACTCTGCAGACCAGATACCAAAGCTCTTCTCAAGCCGCGTCGACAGCATCGCGTTGAATCCGCATTCGCGGATACCGTCCCCGGCCCCAGCCTCAAGCAGCATCCGGCGCAGTTTGATATGGTCGCCATAGCGGCAGTTTATCTCATACCCTTTTTCGCCCGTCACAGACATACGCGCCACACGGGCACGCACCAGACCGATATCAAAGTCGCCGCAGCCCATGAATTTCAGGCCCGAGATATCCTGTTCGGCCAGTTTCTCGACCACAGCCTGCGATTTCGGCCCAACCACGGCAAAACCGCAATATTCCTCGCCCAGATCGCGGATATTCACGGCGTCCATCATGTGATCATTGAACCAGCGCATATGCCATGCGCGCAGATAATAGCTGCCCATGATCCACCAGGTCCCGTCGCCCCAGTTCAGCACGGTCAGATCACCCTTGAGGCGACCGTTCTCACCCAGCATTGGAGCCAGTTTGGCACGCCCCGGTGCAGGCAGTTTCGACGCCATGATCCTGTCTAGCCAAGCCTCGGCATTTGGGCCTGTGACCTCGAAGCGCGAAAAGCCCGAGATATCCAGTAGTCCCACGCCTTCGCGGATGGTTTTGCACTCCTCAGCCACGATGTCGTGCGCATTCGAGCGTTTCAGCGTCGGCGTCTCTTCAAAGCCCTTGGGCGCAAAGTAAAGCGGTACTTCCAGATCCCAGCTGACGCCCCATTTGCACCCCGCCTCGGTCATTGCATCATGGGCTGGGGCCATCTTCAGCGGGCGACCTGCGGGCAGTTGCTCGTTCGGGTAAGTCATCACGAAACGACGGGAATAGAACTGACCGGTTGTTTCGCGGATGTAGCGTTTGTTCTGAGCGAAATCGCCATAGCGCGCCACGTCCATAGGCCATGCGTCGGCCTCAGGATCGCCATGGATCATCCATTCGGCCAGCGTCTTACCAACGCCGCCACCCTGCAGGAATCCGGCCATCACCGCACAAGCTGACCAATAACCGCGCTTGCCTGGGACCGGACCGACCAGCGGGTTGCCATCGGGTGAGAAGGTGAACGCGCCGTTCACCCATGTTTTGATGCCAACATTCTGGATCGACGGGTACCGTTCAAAGCCCAGCGTCAGCTCGTTCTCGATCCGGTCGAGCTGTTCCTGGAACAATTCTTCACCGTAATTCCACGGCGCACCGTCCATAGCCCAGTGCTCGTGATCGACCTCGTAGATGCCCACCAGAACGCCCTTCTGGTCCTGTCGCATATAGGTGAAGCCTTCAAGATCAACCGTCATCGGCATCTCGAAATCCGCCTCGGCCACCTCAGGCACCGTATCGGTGATCAGATAGTGGTGTTTCAGCGGCGAAACCGGCAGCTCCACTCCGGCCATGCGCCCCACCTGTTTGGCCCAGAGGCCAGCAGCGTTGACCACATGTTCACAAGTGATAGTGCCTTTGTCGGTCACAACTTCCCAACCATCCGCAGTCTGTGTCAGGCTTTCGACCTTGGTTTCTTCGTAGTATTCCGCGCCACGTTTCTTGGCCGCAGTTGCATAAGCCTGAACCGTACCGGTTGTATCGATGTAACCTTCGCGATCCGCCCACATCGCGCCCAGCACGCCGTCGGTGGACATGATCGGGCAGCGTTTCTGCGCCTCCTCTGGCGACAACAACTCACAGTCGTCAATGCCGATGGACTGAAAAATGCGGTAGTTGGCCTGCAGCCACTCCCACCGTTCGGGCGTGCCCGCCAGCGTCAGGCCGCCGGTCATGTGCAGGCCGATATTCTGACCCGACTCTTTTTCGATCTCGCTGAGCAGATCAATCGTATAGGCCTGCAGCGACGCCATGTTCGGATCTGCGTTCAGCGCATGGATGCCTCCCGCCGCGTGCCACGAAGACCCCGAGGCCAAACGCCGCCTTTCCAGCATGACCACATCTGACCAGCCAAACTTGGCGAGATGGTACAGAACCGAGGCGCCGACAACGCCGCCACCGATGACTACGACACGATACTGAGATTTCATCCTGCGCTCCCCTGCATGACTCGCAGAGGACGCTAGAGGCACTGTTCACTTCTGTCTAGACATTTCTGTACAGTTCGAGGGACAGCACCCGGATCAGCTTAAAGCCGGGCGCTCGGGCGTGTCTGAACGGCATCAAACCAGGCGCGTGTGGCCGTGTTCTCTTCTGGGATACGCATCTTGATGACACGTGCGAAATCGACAAACACAAATGTGGTGATATCGGCCAGTGAAAACATGTCACCCGCAACGAAACCGCTCACTTGCAGACGGGCCTCAAGCAAATCGAAGAAGGCACGCACCCGCTCAGCCCCCCGCTGCGCTAGTTCAGGGATTTGCGCGTGGTTTGCAGGCCCGGTGATCGCGCGGCCTTTGAACGAAGGATGGGTGTTGCGCAAAGTTTCCGCGATTGGTGCGCCACATTGTTGTTCGGCGATGGCATTCCACATCAGAATTTCGCCTTTTTCATCCGGCGTTTGCCCCATCAAGGCAGGTTCCGGAAAGCGCGCCTCGAGATAGGTGGCGATGCCAAGATTTTCTGTAAGCGTGGTACCTTGATCCGTAACAAGCACAGGAATCGTTGCACCAGGGTTCACAGCCCGGAAAGCATCGCTAAGCTGTTCACCCTTGGCGATTGAGATATCGCGGGTGTCAATCTTCAGCCCCTTTTCCGCGATAAACATCCGAGCACGGCGCGGGCTTGGCGCGGTCGAGCAATCGTAGAAAAGCATTTTTGACGGTCCCCTCCAAAGCTTCACGCCTCAGACGTTAGACCGGCCCGGTACTACAGCGCGAGTCGGATCACACAGTGACCCTACGGCAGATCAACGCCGATAGATGAAACAGCGCCCGTCGACCGCCCCTTCTGGCAGCGGCACCTCGGTCAGTGTTTCGAAATACATACGATCGCTGGAAACCATCAGTCCGTCCCGCGCCAGAAGCGGTTCGATCAAAGGTGAGACGAGGCGGGCAAAAGCATCATTCTTTTGCCGGTTGTGTCCCCCAAGATCGGCATGGATCAGACTGGCTGACGCGCCAAATCGCGTGACCGAAGCAGGCAATGTTTCGCGCACATCACCGAGAATCACCAGATCATCGGGCGGTGTCGAATCGGGATGAGACGCAACGGCCCGTTCAAAAACATAAACGGGACGGTCCTGAATGTGCTTAACCATGTGGTGATATGTGCGCCCATTTCCCAATCCCAGCTCAAAAACCGGACCAGGCTGCCCCGTGGTCTGCGCGATGGCAAAGTCCAGACAAGCACGTTGCGAGACCATTCGGTCAATGAACAGATCCAATCGGCTTTGTTGCTCGGACACGGGGCACCTCTTTCAAAATCATTCGACACCAGTCGGGGGGCGATTGCGCCTTTGATGGCAAAAACTCAAGACTTTGTGTAGCCATACGGCCCGAGTTTCACGATTCCGCGACAATTCGGGTGAAGAAGGTGTTTGACTACGCCGCCCCAACCGCGCGAAACTGCTCAAAAAAGACAGGGAGTTCACAAAGCCGATGTTTTCTAGCGGCCAGACGGGTGGAAAACCCGCATGAGTGCGTTGTTGTCCGTTCGGGATCTCAGCATCGGCTTTGGCACGGGTCCATCCGTTGTCCAAGATGTCAGCTTCGAGGTCGAACCCGGGCAGACACTTGCATTGGTTGGAGAATCCGGTTCGGGCAAAACGATTTCCTGTCGCGCTGCACTGCGTATTCTGCCGCGTACCGCCCAGATCCGTAGCGGAACGATCACGCTGAACGATTCCAAAGGCACCGCTAATCTGATCGAACTGAGTGAAAGACAGATGCGTGGTATTCGCGGCAATCGGGTTTCTATGATTTTTCAGGAACCGATGCGATCTCTGTCACCGCTTCATAAAATCGGAAATCAGGTCAGCGAAGTTCTTTGGTTGCATCGCGGCGCATCCGATGCACAGGCCCGCAAAGAAGTTCTGACCCAGTTTGAGAGGGTTGGTTTCCCCGACCCTGCCCGCGCCTACGACAGCTATCCGTTCGAGCTGTCCGGCGGCATGCGCCAGCGCGCCATGATTGCCATGGCGATGGTGTCCAAGCCTGAATTGCTCATCGCGGACGAGCCAACCACAGCGCTGGATGTTACCACCCAAGCGCAGGTTCTTGGGCTGATCAAAGAGCTGCAGCGCGAGACCGGTATGGCGCTGATCCTTGTCACCCATGACCTGGGTGTAGTTGCTAACATGGCCGAGCGGGTGGTCGTCATGCACAAAGGCCGCGTGATGGAAGCTGGCCCGGCAGCACCAATTCTGAACGATCCGGCGCACCCCTATACGCAGCAGCTGTTCGACGCTGCGCCTGAGATACCCGATCAGGATGCCGTCGGCATACCGATGCCCGACGAGGACCTAATTCTGCAGATGACCGGGGTCTCAAAGACCTACACGATGCGATCGAGCAAAGGTTGGAAAGCCGACAAACTGATCCATGCCTGCCGGGGCGTAGATATGAAGCTGGCGCGCGGCAAGACGCTTGCAATCGTTGGCGAAAGCGGGTCTGGCAAAACAACCGCCGCCAGAATCGCTCTGGGCGCTGAACTGCCCGACCCGGGCGGCGAAGTTCTGTTCAGAACAACAAGGGATTCCAAACCGATAACGGTTCACAGTATGACACGGACCGAACGCACCGCGTTTCAGCGCAAGGCGCAAATGGTGTTTCAGGATCCCTATAGCTCTCTTAGCCCCCGTATGCGCATTCAGGATGCCATGACCGAGCCGTTGGAGATACACCGCCTCGGCACCGTGGCAGAGCAGCGCGACAAAGCGGCCGCGATGTTGCAGCGGGTCGGGCTGAATGCCGATATGCTCAAACGCTATCCGCATGCGTTTTCTGGTGGACAACGACAGCGCCTATCTATCGCCCGCGCGATGATGCTGGACCCGGCGCTGATTGTTTGTGACGAGCCAACCTCGGCACTGGATGTATCCGTTCAAGAGCAAATTTTGACCCTGCTCGAAGAACTGCAGGACAGTCTGAACCTGTCTTACCTGTTCATCTCACATGATCTGGCCGTCGTCGCGCGCATTGCCGACGAGGTCGCCGTCATGCGCCGGGGTCTTGTGGTGGAACAAGCCCCACCCGAAACTCTGTTCTACAATCCACGTCATCCCTATACCAAGGCACTGATTGCCGCCCAGCCCGAACCGGATATCAATCGCCCGATTGATCTGAAACTGGTTGCGCTTGGTGCCGGTTCGCCCGACAGTTGGGATGACGCCTTTCGATTTTCCGACACCGTGATACCTTCTTTGGTAGAGTTGGAGCCCGGCCATAAGGTACGTTGCCATGTTTAAGACCACTCACCGATTGATTCTGGCCGCGTCGCTGGCCATCGCAGGTATGCTGCCCGCTGTGGCAGAAATTCCGTCTAATCTTCAGGAAAACGCGTTCTGGCAAACCGAGGTTGAAAGCGGTGACCTGCCACCGGTTGCTGAACGTATTCCGCAAGATCCACTGATCGTGGACTTAGCCGCCAAAGGTCGCGAATTCGGCGTACCCGGCGGTACACTGCGCACGATGGTCACCCGGTCCAAAGATATTCGGCAAATGGTGGTCTATGGCTACGCAAGGCTTGTGGGCTTCGATCAGGATTACAACATCGTCCCGGATTTGCTGGCTTCTTTCGAAAACGAAGACAATCGCAAATTTACTTTGAACCTGCGACCCGGCCACAAATGGTCAAACGGATCCGCGTTCACATCCGAAGACTTCCGGTATTGGTGGGAGGATGTGGCCAACAACGAATTGCTCAGCCCTTCAGGCCCACCAGATTTCCTGCTGGTTGAAGGCAAAACACCCACCGTCACCTTCCCCGACGAAACAACAGTTGTATTCGAATGGGATGACCCCAACCCGAATTTCCTGCAATCACTTGCTCAGGCGCGGCCGCCCTTTATCTATCGACCGTCTGAGTTCCTTAAGCAATATCACGAGAAGTTTGCGGACCCCGAAGAACTGGCATTCAAGGTCGAAGATGCGCGGGTAAAAAGCTGGGCGGCGCTGCATAACAAGTTGGACAATCTATATAAGTACGACAATCATGAACTGCCGACGTTGCAGCCATGGCTCAACGCAAGTTCGGGCAAGAAAATCCGGCACAACTTTGTCCGTAACCCTTATTACCATCGGGTGGATTCAAATGGGGTTCAGCTGCCCTATATCGACGTAGTCGAAATGGAAATCGTCGCACCGGGTTTGGTCGCGGCCAAAGCAAATGCGGGTGAAACCGACTTGCAAGGTCGCGGATTGGCATTCCGCGATGCCTCGATCTTGAAAAAGGGCGAGGCTGAAGGTGGATACAAGACGCTTTTGTGGAAAACAGGCGTCGCGTCGCAGATCGCGATTTATCCCAATTTGAACTACACTGACGATGCGTGGCGCGAGGTTCTGCGCGATGTACGTGTACGCAGGGCACTGTCGCTCGCCATTGATCGCAAGACGATCAATCAGGCGCTCTATTTCAAGCTGGCCCAACCCGGCGCGATGTCGGTTCTGCCCGCATCGCCCTTCTACGACGAAGCGAATGCGCAGGCTTGGGCACAGTATGACGTCGACAAGGCGAATGCTCTGCTTGATGAGGCTGGGCTGACCGAGCGTGACAAAGATGGTATCCGACTGTTGCCCGACGGGCGTCCGATGGAGCTGATCATCGAAACCGCAGGTGAGCGGCAAGAGGTTGAAAACGCCCTGCAGATCGTCACGGATACCTGGCGTGAGATCGGAGTCGAACTGGTCATGCGACCATTGGATCGAGACATTCTGCGCAACCGGGTCTTCTCGGGCAATACAATGGCGTCGGTCTGGTTCGGCTGGGATGACGGCATTCCGCAAAGCCACACATCGCCGGCCTATCTCGCCCCGACCGATCAGGTCTTTCTGGCGTGGCCTAAATGGGGCCAATACTATCAGACAAATGGAGGGTCGGGCGAACCACCAGACATGCCCGAGGCCGAACTTCTCATGAAGCTTGCCCACGATTGGGAAATCGCCTCCACGGATGAAGAACGCAGCGCTGTTTGGTCTGAGATGCTGAAAATTCACGCCGACCAGCTTTATGCGATCGGAATCCTGAACGGCGCACCGCAGCCTATTGTCGTGTCGAACCGCCTGCGCAATGTGCCTGAGCAGGCCATGTGGGCATGGGAACCCGGCGCACACTTCGGCATTCACCGTCCCGACGAGTTCTTCTTCGCCGACTAATTCAGGAGCAGCTAAATGGTCATGCTGCGCTACGCGGTGTATCGCTTTTTCACGATGCTGCTGACATTGCTGGTGGTGTCGGTTCTGATTTTCGTGATCATCAACCTGCCCCCCGGCGACTATCTCAGCAACCAGATCGCCGAACTACAGGCTTCAGGACAGTCCGCCGGTGTCGCCAAGGCCGAGTTTCTGCGCAAGGAATACTCATTGGACCGGTCGTTGCCCGAGCAGTACCTGATCTGGATGGGCTTCTGGCCCGGACCGCATGGGTTCGAGGGCCTGTTACAGGGCAATTATGGCTGGTCCTTCGAATTTGACCGCCCCGTGCGCGAGATCGTGGGCGATACGCTCTGGTTGACGGTTGTGGTCAATCTGGCTGCCATTTTATTCGTCTATGCCGTTGCTCTACCATTGGGGGTCATCGCTGCGGCCAGATCACGGACGTGGATCGACTATACCTCTGCCTTTGTAGGCTATCTGGGTCTTGCGACCCCGAACTTCCTGTTGGCGCTGATCCTATTCTACTATGGCCATCGCTATTTCAACCTGCCCATCGGCGGCCTGATGGACCCTTCCTTTGAGGGACAACCGATGAGTTGGGACAAGTTGAAATCCATCCTTGTCCACCTGATCGTTCCGACCTTCGTCATCGGAACCTCGGGTGCTTCGGCCATGATGCAGCGCCTGCGCGCCAATATGCTGGATGAACTAGGGAAACCTTATGTCGAAACAGCAATCGCCAAGGGCATGTCCCCATCGCGGATGCTGACGAAATACCCATTGCGCGTGGCCTTCAACCCGTTTGTCGCCGACATTGGAAACCTGCTGCCCTCGATGGTTTCCGGGTCGGTTTTGGTCTCGGTGGTTCTGGGTCTGCAAACAATCGGCCCGACCCTGCTGACTGCCTTGAAAACGCAGGACCAGTTCCTGTCGGCCTTCATTCTTATGTTCGTGGCTCTGCTGACCCTGATCGGCACCATGATTTCCGATATCCTGCTGGTCATGCTTGATCCGCGCATTCGTTACGAGGGGCGCGAAGCATGACCGATAAACCCGATGGTCGCTATGTCGACGACGCACCATTTGACCCGCAGGCCTCTATTCAGCAGCTTGAGCGCGCAGATCTCGATGCCCCTAATTGGGTGCTGGTCTGGCGCAAGTTCAGGACCCACAAGCTGGGTCTGATTTCTGGCCTCTTCTTGCTGCTCTGCTACTTGATGCTGCCTTTTGCGGGCTTTATTGCCCCCTACGGCCCCAATGACCGGAACGGAGAGCACCTGTACGCTCCACCCCAGTCGGTCAACTGGTTTCATGAGGGGAAGTTCATCGGCCCCTACATTTATCCAATAGTTGCAGAGGCGGACCTTGAAACTTTCCAGTGGAAATTCGTCGCTGACACGGAAGATCCGCGCCCAATCCGGTTCTTCTGCGAAGGGTCAGAATACAAACTCGCAGGGCTGATCAAATCCGATACGCACCTGTTTTGCGCACCCGAAGGGGCCACGCTGTTTCTGTGGGGCTCGGACCGTCTGGGCCGCGATGTATTCAGCCGCATCCTATATGGCGCGCAACTGTCGCTGACAGTGGGCCTGATCGGCATTTCGGTTTCCTTCTTCCTCGGCATCCTGTTCGGATCAATGGCCGGGTATTTCGGAGGGCGCATCGACTGGACCATCAACCGCGTGATCGAAATCCTGCGCTCGCTGCCGGAACTTCCCCTTTGGCTGGCCTTATCCGCCGCGGTGCCATCAAATTGGAGCCCGGTCGCGGTATTCTTCATCATCTCGATCATCCTCGGTATTCTCGATTGGCCAGGCCTTGCCCGATCTGTCCGCGCAAAATTCCTGTCTCTTAGAGAAGAGGAATACGTACGCGCGGCCGAGATGATGGGCGCAAGTTCGGGTCGTGTGATCCGAAAGCACCTGCTACCCAATTTCATGTCGCATCTGATTGCCTCGGCCACGCTATCAATTCCTGCGATGATCCTGGGTGAAACCGCCCTCAGTTTCCTTGGCCTTGGGCTGCGCGCCCCGGCGGTCAGTTGGGGCGTGATGCTGAACGATGCGCAGAACCTTGCTTCGATCGAGATCTATCCATGGACCGCAATTCCGATGCTACCGATCATCGTCGTGGTGCTGGCCTTCAACTTCCTTGGCGACGGGTTGCGCGACAGTCTTGACCCCTATCAGCAATGAGCTTGCTGTCCGCCCTCCCCTCAACTGACACCTACAGAGTCAACGGGGCGGGTGCGCGGCCCAGCGCCTTTGCGGTCTCGGAACTGGCGACGGCCAGTTTTGCGGCAGTCGGGCAGGAGCTGTCGCGCCTTGTGACAGCCTTGAACCTGGCGCCTACACCTCTGGAGGTGGCCGTAGATCATCGACTGGCCTCCTTGTGGTATGGCTTTTCCTTCAAACCCAAAGGGTGGGATATGCCCAGCCTTTGGGACGCGATTGCTGGTGACTATCAGGCCTCTGATGGGTGGATCAGGCTGCACACCAACCTGCCCAGTCATCGCGCCGCCGCCCTTAGTGTTTTGCAAGTCGCGCCGGACCGTGCGCTGGTATCGCGCGCAGTTCGGGATTGGAGCATCTCTGAACTGGAAGCCGCGATTGTCGCCGAGGGCGGCGTCGCTGCCGCAATGCGCAGCCGCTCTGAGTGGCATGACCATCCGCAAGGACGCATATTGGCCCGCGAGCCGTTGATCGGATGGCAGGGGCCACGCAATATTCAACTACGTGATCGGCCTCAGGCGACTGCCGCGCGACCTCTTTCTGGGCTGCGTGTGCTCGATCTGACCCGCATTCTGGCCGGGCCAGTCTCGACACGAACACTTGCGGGTTTTGGCGCCGAGGTCCTGAGGATCGATCCACCCGGCTGGGATGAACCTGGCGTCATTCCTGACATTTCTCTCGGCAAGCACTGCGCCTATCTGAACCTGAAATCACCCGATGGAAAAGC
Organism: Ruegeria sp. B11; assembly: GCF_056539785.1. Lineage (NCBI taxonomy): Bacteria > Pseudomonadati > Pseudomonadota > Alphaproteobacteria > Rhodobacterales > Roseobacteraceae > Ruegeria > Ruegeria sp. B11. The sequence goes on from NZ_JBQFVO010000001.1 coordinate 1,496,546, forward strand.
AAAACTGCAAGAGCTGCTGGCCCAAGCGGACATACTTGTCCACGGGTATCGGCCCGGCGCTTTGGACGCACTCGGTCTGGGTAAAAACACGCGGGATCAGCTCGCCCCCAACAGGGTTGAAGTCACGCTAGACGCCTATGGCTGGCAAGGACCTTGGGCAGCGCGCCGCGGTTTTGACAGCCTTGTACAGATGAGTTCCGGAATCGCACATGCAGGGATGGGTTGGGCGGGGGCCGACAAGCCAACTCCGTTACCCGTTCAGGCACTGGATCACGCAACTGGTTACTTGATGGCAGCCGCCCTGCTCTCGGCGCTCGCCGAAGCCGCATCTGGACACGCTGTTATGGATGCCAGGCTCTCGCTGGCGCGCACCGCCGAATTGCTGGCCACCCTCGCCAAGAGCGATCCCGGTGACGAAATTACCGAGGCGCTGCCTGTCGATTATGCGGATGCGCTCGAACCTTCCGGGTGGGGGCCCGGCTATCGATTGAAGCCGGCGCTAACCGTTGGATCCGCAAAGATGCACTGGGCTTTGCCTGCGTCCAAACTGGGAACTTCGCAGCCCACTTGGCCGTCACTTACCGCTTAAAGCTGCCGCCGCGCGGGACGCGCGGCCCGGCCCAACGTTTTGGTTGACGTCTCGCCAGAGACGCAAACCAAAGGGGCGGGAGCCCTCCTAGCGATCATCACCACCGCCGGGGCCGATATCGTCCAGATAGTCTTCGTCAATCGCGGCCTGAACGGCCCCTGTGACAGCCTCGCGTTGTTTGGGAGTCAGGTCCTCGGCCTCTTTGTCATCCGCCAGTCGCACGGTGACTTCCCGATGCGCAAACCGGATGCCTTCACGGGCAAACAGCTCACGAATATCCTGATAGACTTTCTTGCGCACCAGCCACTGATCGCCCGGCTTGGTCATAAACTTGACCCGGATAATCATTGCAGAATCCTGCATTTCGATCACACCCTGCGATTTCAGCGGCTGGATGAAGTTATCACCAATCACCGGATCGCTCAGCAGCTCTTGACCCAGCTTCTTGATCAGCTTCCGCACTTTTTCGACATCGGTGTCATAGGTCACCCGCAACGGCAGCTTCATGATAACCCAGTCGCGGGAATAGTTTGTCAGAACCTTGATCTCTCCAAACGGGATCGTGTTGAGCGCACCAAGGTGGTGGCGCAGTTGGAAGGACCGGACCGATATCTTTTCGACCGTCCCTTTCACATCACCAATGTCGATGTATTCACCCTTTCGGAAAGCATCATCCATCAGGAAGAACGCACCCGAGAAGATGTCGCGGACCAAGGTTTGCGACCCGAAACCAACGGCCAGACCCACAACACCTGCACCGGCAAACAGCGGGCTGACATTGATCCCCAGTTCCATCAATACAATCAGCGCGATGGTCACAACGACCACAGCCAGAATGGCCCCGCGGAACAGAGGCAACAAAGTTGCAAGACGGCTCTGCCCGCCTTCGCCTCCTTCGTCGCCCAGCTCGGCTTCAGCACCGCCGTCATCCGTCTCTTCCGCGATCTTGCTATCTATCCAGACGCGGAAGAAGTGAAACAGAATGTAACCCATAAACAGGATCACCATCACATCCAGCGCCCGCTCGATCGGCAAGTCATCCGACCAATTGGCCTGCGGGTTCCAGATCACTACCAGCGCATAGAGCCCCACCACAAAGGCCAGAATTCCTGCCACACGACGGGCAAGGTCTTCGTACGTCAGAATGGCGTGTTTGCGCTTTTCGGCCTGCGGCGTATCAGCCACCAGCTCATCCTCGATCTGCTCAGCCGCTTCTGCGTCGGCATTCATCACCTCAATTCTGCGATTGCGATCAAAATACCTTTCAAGCAGATAGTTCATCGCGCCGTAGGCCACGACGACGGACATAAAGATGGCATAGCTGCTGGCCACGATCGGGATCGAATCCTGAACCTCAAGCACCAGATCAACGGCCAGTTTGAACCAGCTGAACACCATATAAAGCACCAGAACCGGCGCCCAGGCGAAAGAGATGAACTTCAGTATCCAAGACACCTGATCCGGAGCACGCCCGCCACGAATAGCGTTCGAGATCGCGCGTGCATTGAACAGGATCATCAGTATGTTGCCCAGCGCCCCGATCAGCGTCAGGCTACCATAGACCATGGCATAGACGTTATAGTTCAGCCCAAAATCCGCGACCCATGTCGAGAACAGAACAACCGAGATGTCATAGGTCGCCAGTGCTGACGCCCAAACATACAGGCGCTTGGCGTCCCGGTCTGAAAAAGGCGGCAAGCGATACTGGCTAAGGTAAGGCGACAGAACCATCCGCCACAAGTCCGAGACGGTGCGCGAAAGGAAAAATGCGGTAAAGATTGCCGTAACGGTAAACTGGATTGATATGTCTTCCGCTTCACCAAAGAACAGATAGCCAACGATCAGCGCCATGAGCATGGCAAAGATCGTTCCGCCAATGCCCATCACGAAACGATACACAAGGAAAGGCATCTTTTCACGATAGCCAACCGGGTTTTCCTTGATGCGCGCAACCACCAAACGCTTCGCGATGCGCTTGCCGTAGATTTCGATCGACAACCATCGCCCCAGCAAAAGGAACAACACGTTCAGGACCAACACCTCGACATAGGTCTGAATCCGCCCGTCCGGACTGGTCTGTCTGAGGATGTATTGGACCTCAAAGACCGAATAGGGCAGCGCCTCCATCCGCGAGCGTACGGAATCCCGGAACTTTGAGAACCGCTCTTGCGCCTTCATCAGCTGAGAACCCTCAGCCATGTGATCAATGCTATCTGCCTCTGGCGTCGCGTCGGCGCTATTGCCCGCTGCCGATACAACCTGCCCGGCGCTGTCGATTACGATTACGCTTGCGCCCGCCTCGGAAGCGGATCGAATGGCCGCCGCCAGATCGCTGTCAGCGGCAGAGCTTGAAGAACCGGTTTCCTCGCTTGATCCTATTGGGTATCCCGGAATAAGCGAAGTTTGCGCAACCGCGTCGGTTGCACTGGCCAGCATCGCCGCCCAAATCACCAAAATCAGCCCGGCCAGAACATTCATTTTCATCGTATATCGCATCCAATTCGTAGCTGCGTCCAAGACTATAGAACCTCAGAAGGCTGTTCAAATCATCCGCACACGCGGTGTCAACATCGTGAGAGCCCGTGTTCCTGACGCAATGGATGGGATAAAGTGTTTCCAAGACAACAAAAATTGAATATGACCACCTGAGGCGTCCGGTCTCGGAATTGGCTTGTGCATGAAGAACCATCGGCCTGCATATCGCAAGGTGCGCCTGTTGCCGGCGGTGGCATTATGCTGTTGCCAATTCGCAATGTTTGGCGCATTTGGACGGCGGAATCTGTGCCTTTGGCAAGAAGGTCTGGCAGAATTACGATAATCAGGTGCAGACGCGCGGAGTTGCACCGGAACCGAAACAGGCGAAGGCATGAGCCTAGGGATCAAAAACGAAAATCACGGCCGCGCACCGCGCATCCTGCTATATAGTCACGACACGTTCGGCCTGGGTCACCTGCGCCGGTCACGCGCGCTGGCTGCGGCCATAACACAAGCCGATCAACGCGCTTCGGCCCTCATATTGACCGGTTCACCCATTGCCGGACGGTTTACTTTTCCGCGTCGCGTTGACCATGTCCGTCTACCCGGGGTCACCAAACGCGCCGACGGCTCGTATGCTTCGCAGACCATCGGCATGGGCATCGATGATGTGACCGAGTTGCGCGCAAGCCTGATCCAGACATCTGTCGAACAGTTCGACCCCGATGTGCTGATCGTCGACAAAGAGCCTACCGGTTTTCGCGGTGAGCTGCTGCCGACGCTTGAGTATCTTGAAAACTCCTGCTCAACCAAATTGGTTCTGGGCCTGCGCGACGTTCTGGATGAGCCCGAAGTACTGGCCGCCGAATGGGAGCGTAAGGACGCGATCTCGGCGACTGAACGATTCTATGATGAGATCTGGGTATATGGGTTGCGATCGGTCTACGATCCTACACAAGGCCTTCCCCTCAGCCCGGCGACGCAACAGCGCATTCATTGGACAGGGTATCTACGTCGCGATCTTGGGCCGGTTGGTGAGCCACCAGAACAACCGTATATCCTGATCACCCCCGGTGGTGGCGGCGATGGCAAGGCGATGGTCAATTTGGTGCTGTCCGCATATGAAAAAGACCCGGATCTGTCACCCCGCGCTGTGCTGGTCTATGGGCCCTTCCTGTCAGGCGAACTACGCGAAGATTTTGAAACCCGTGTCGCCGCCCTAAATGGCCGTGTGACCGCCGTTGGCTTTGAATCGCAGATCGAAACGCTGTTCGCGGGCGCTGCTGGTGTGGTCTGCATGGGCGGGTACAATACCTTCTGCGAGGTTTTGTCCTTCGACAAACGCGCCGTCATTGTTCCGCGCACGACGCCGCGGCTGGAGCAATGGATTCGTGCCTCGCGCGCCGAGGATCTGGGTCTGGTACGCATGCTGGATGAAAACCGTGACGGTCTGACGGCGGATGCAATGATCCGCGCGATCCGCGCCTTGCCCCATCAGCCGCTGCCTTCGCAGGCCATTCGCGCAGGGTTGTTGGACGGGCTAAGCTACGTCACTCATCGTATAAACGCGCTGCTAGGCGCGGAACAAGAGCGCGCCACCGGATGACGCGCGAACCCCCCAAGCTGGCGGTGCTGGTCAAAGGCTGGCCGCGCCTGTCCGAGACGTTCATCGCGCAAGAATTGGTGGCCTTGCAGGAGGCAGGGCACAGCTTCGATATCTGGTCGTTGCGCCATCCGACCGATACCAAGCGCCATCCTCTGCACGATCGCTTCAAGGGGCAGGTGCATTACCTGCCGGAATACCTTTATGAAGAGCCTGAGCGGCTGGCGACTGCGCGAGACATTGCAGCTCGTCTGCCCGGATACGCGCAAGCTTACCAGGTCTGGCGGCAAGACCTTCACCGAGACCCGACTCACAACCGAATTCGCCGGTTTGGTCAGGCCTGCGTATTGGCCGCTGAGCTGCCCGATCAAACGCGGGCGCTGTATGCGCATTTCATGCACACTCCGTCTTCGGTCGCCCGCTATGCGTCTATCATGCGCAGCCTGCCCTGGAGTTTTTCGGCGCATGCCAAAGATATCTGGACCTCACCAGACTGGGAAAAGCGGGAAAAGCTGCAACTGGCCTCTCACGGCGCCATCTTCGGGGCAACCTGTACCGCCATTGGTGCCGCACATCTGCGCGAACTGGCTGATGATCCTGCGCGGGTAGAACTGATCTATCATGGGCTGGACCTGTCGCGGTTTCCTGCACCTCCCCAGCAGTGTTCGCGTGCAGCGGATGCACCCTTTCACATGCTGTCGGTCGGGCGTCTTGTCGAAAAGAAGGGCTTTGACCGGCTTCTCCAAGCTTTCGCGCTGCTCCCCAGATCGCTGAATTGGCATTGGACCCATATCGGCGGCGGAAACCTGGGCGATGAGTTGAGCGCACAAGCCGATGCCGCAGGGATTTCCGATCGGATCACGTGGATGGGGGCTTGCGATCAACCGGAAGTCATTGCCGAGATGCGCCGCTCTGATCTGTTTGTCCTACCCAGCAGAATTGCTGCCGACGGCGACCGCGATGGTTTACCCAATGTTTTGATGGAAGCCGCGTCCCAGCGCCTCCCGATCCTGTCAACGCCGGTGTCAGCCATCCCGGAGTTCATTGATTCCGGTGTTCACGGTCAGTTGTCAGCAGATGACCCGACCTCTCTGGCCTCGGCTATTGCGGATCTCGCCCAGAACCCGACCAGAACGGCCGAGATGGCTGAGGCCGCGTATGACCGGTTGATCGCCGACTTCCGGATGGACCCGGGCATACGTCGCTTGTCCGAGCGGCTCAGCGCCTTGTGCGCGGACGGACCCTGATGGCGCGGGTGGCTTTCTATGCACCGATGAAGTCCCCCGACAGTCCCAAGCCCTCGGGTGATCGCGAAATGGCCCGCAACCTGATGCAGGCCCTCGGCGCTCAGGGAGACATTGTCGACTTGGCCTCGCATTTGCGGATTTACGACAAAGCAGGCGACCGCGCGCTTCAGGACGAATTCCGCCGCAAGGCAAATGCCGAGGCTGCACGACTGGCTGAGGAACTGCCCTCTGACACGAACCTGTGGGTGACTTATCACAACTACTACAAGGCCCCCGACCTGCTCGGCCCGGCCGTGAGCCGCGCAAGAGACATCCCGTATGTGCAGCTGGAAAGTACCCGCGCCACCAGCCGGCTTGCAGGCCCATGGGCTGATTTTGCGCAAGCGGCGCACGACGCGTGCGATTCTGCGGAGGTGATTTTTTACCACACTGCCAACGATCTGATCACGTTAGAACGGGAAAGGTTCGGTACGCAGGCGCTCGTCGAGCTGCCTCCGTTTCTTCCCATCACGGAATTACCCCCTGTTTCGACCCGTGATGGGCCGATGCTGACCGTGGGCATGATGCGGCCGGGGGACAAGCAGGCCTCGTACGCCATTCTGGCCGACACGCTGGAACATCTGACAGGGGATTGGGCGTTGGACGTGGTAGGCGATGGCCCGGCCCGATTGGAAGTCGAGGCGCTGATGGCGCGGTTCGGACCTCGTGTCCGGTTTCTGGGTCAGCTGGATCGGGACGCGTTGCGGGCCCGGTACAGCCAAGCGTCCTTGTTCGTTTGGCCTGGGGTCAACGAAGCCTATGGTATGGTCTATCTTGAGGCCCAGGCCTGCGGCGTTCCCGTCGCAGCGCAAGATCGCCCCGGTGTTCGTGATGTGCTGATACCTTCCGATCATCCCGATACCGGATCGGGTGCCAAAGGGTTGGCCGCGCGTATACAGAGGTTTCTGGACCATCCCGACCTGAGCCAGTCTGAGGGCAATCGTGCCCGCGCCTATGTCGCGCACCGCCATCTGATGCCATCCGCCACCGAGCGGTTCTGGACCACTGTGCGCCCCTTGTTGGAGAAAAGTTGATGACCCGTCTCGCCCTTCTGCGCCATGGACACACGGATTGGAATCGCGCGGGTCGCATTCAGGGGCGCAGCGACATCCCGTTGGATACCGACGCGCGGGCTGAACTTGCGGGGTATTGCCTGCCATCGCCGTGGAACGCAGCATCAATCTGGTCCAGCCCGCTAAGCCGCGCGTCTGAAACAGCGCAGTTGGTATCGGATAAAGCGCCCAAAACATCTCAGGCGCTGACCGAGATGAATTGGGGCGAATGGGAGGGACAGCGCGGTGCTGAGCTGATCGAGACACCCGATAGCGGTTACCGCCACATCGAAGACTGGGGCTGGGATTATCGGCCACCGGGCGGTGAAAGCCCGGCTGAATTATGGGCAAGGCTTAATCCATGGTTGACCGAGTTGCGGGGAGACAATCTTGCTGTCTGCCACATCGGAATCATGAGGGTAATATTGGCCAAGGCCTGGGGCTGGAATTTTGCCGGACCCGCACCGTTTAAGATCAAGCGTAACAGACTGTTTATCGTAAACCTGGACGAAATGCGGCCTGAACCCGAACCCGTTCGATTGATTGCGCGTGAGGTTTGACCATGAAGGTGATGATCGTTGTTACCCATCTGTTAGGGACCGGACACCTTAGCCGGGCCCTTACATTGGGGCGCGCGTTCGCCGAACAGGACCACGAGGTGTTTGTGGTCTCGGGTGGCATGCCTGCGCCTCAGCTTGGCACACGTGGATTATCATTACTGAATTTACCGCCGCTGCGGTCTGATGGCACCGATTTCACCCGCCTGCTTGATCAGAATGGCGCTGTGGCCGACTTGGCCTACTTCGCTGCGCGCACAAACGCCTTGACGCAGGCGGTAAGCAGCTTCGGGCCGCAGGTTCTGATCACCGAGCTTTATCCGTTCGGGCGGCGCTCTTTGGCCGCGGAGTTCAAATCTGCATTGAAAGCCGCACGAGACCTACCTCGGCCACCCGTCATCCTTGGTTCGATCCGTGACATTCTTGCGCCGCCATCGAAGCCCGCAAAGGTAACTCAAACGGATGAGGTTATCGCAGAGTTTTACGACGGCGTTCTGGTCCATTCCGACCCCAAGATCACCGAACTTGAAATCAGTTGGCCTGTCTCGGATCAACTGGCATCGCGCCTGCATTACACCGGTTTCGTGGCCCCAAGTGCTGCGCCAAGTCATCCGGATGGCATAGGCCAGGGCGAGATATTGGTCAGCGCGGGTGGCGGGTCGGTCGGCCAGCCGATCTTTCAAGCGGCCATCGAGGCCGCCCGAAAGATGCCCAACAGGCGCTGGCGCCTGTTGGTGGGCGGGCAGGATGCCAATGCGCGGATCGCCGAGCTTTCGCAAATGGCCGAGGGTTCATCGGTTCTTCTTGAAACCGTCCGCCCTGATTTTCGCCAAATGCTGCCGCTTGCCGCCGCTTCGGTCAGCATGTGCGGTTACAACACGGCCATGGACCTGCTGCAAAGCGGTACCCCGGCGGTTCTGATCCCCTTCGATGATGGCAAAGAGGTTGAGCAATCTTTGCGCGCGCGATCTCTTTCGCAGTTGAACGGGATCGAGGTGCTTAACAGTTCTGACCTGACCGCCGGCTCGCTGGCCAATGCGCTGGAGCATGTCATTTCGGGTGCTGAACGCCCCCCTATGACCAACGGGTTTGATGGTGCACGCCGGTCGGTGGAAATTGCAGAGAGCTTGTACGAGGCTAGCCGATGAGGCCTGATTGGCACACATTGCAATCCGAGTTGCAGCAGTGGCAGGACGCAGGATTGACCCTGCCCTTGTGGTGGCGTGATGACGATGCAGTTGCGGTGACACCGCAGCTTGAAAAGCTATCCGCCATGTCGGGCACGCTTGGCCTACCCGTCCATCTGGCTGTGATCCCGCGTGATGCGCAAGCGGCACTTGCAGAGTATGTGTCAGATCAATCTGTTTTGATCCCGGTTGTGCATGGCTGGGCGCATCAGAACCACGCGCCTGCAGACGAGAAGAAAGCCGAATTTCGCCTGCACCGGCCCCTTGAAGCGGTAGTTGCAGATGCCGAGGCTGGATTGTCCCGGCTGCGAGGTTTGTTCGGTGACAACTTGCGTCCGATGTTTGTGCCCCCGTGGAATCGGATCGACTCCAAAGTTGCCATGCAGCTTCACGGGCTGGGCTATCGGATACTGTCGACGGCGACCCCCCGAAAGATACCGCTCGCGGCGCCCGGCCTCGCGCAGATAAACACACATCTCGATCCAATCGACTGGCGCGGGACGCGCGGTTTGATCGACCCTGACAGACTGATCGCACAGACAGTTGAGCTGCTGCATGACCGACGCACCGGTCGCGCAGACGATGCCGAAGCATTTGGGGTGTTGACGCATCATCTAGTCCATGATCAGGACATCTGGACGTTTACACAGGATCTGTTGCTCAGGCTGCTTGATGGACCGGGCACACCCTGGACCGCACCACGCAACTGAACTCGCAAGGAGAGCCCGAATGAGCCGACTGGATTCCATGCTGCGCCGCCTGACGGCGCAACGCGATGGGCTAAACTGGGCCGTCGCACAGATCGGCACCATGGAAGGGGACGTTCTGGACCTGGGGCTAGGTAACGGACGTACCTATGATCATCTGCGTGAGATCCTGCCCTCTCGGCGTATATGGGTGATGGATCGCGTCTTGCAGTGTCATCCCGACAGCACGCCACCGGCACAGGATTTCCTACAGGGTGAGGCTGAGCCGATGTTGCGTAAACTGGCGGACGCAGGCCAAACAATCGCGCTGGCGCACTACGATTTCGGCCGCGGGATCAAGTCCGAAGATGTTGCGGAAGCGGCGCGCCTCAGCCCTCTGATCAAACAGGTCATGCGACCCGGTGGGTTGTTGATTTCAGGGCAACCGTTGACGGGTTTTGCTCAGATTGAAGGCCCCGAGACCATCGCGCCAGATCGATATCTTTTCTATCGCGCCTGAGCAGGCTTTGAACTGGCGGGTTTGTATATTGAATCTATCGATCAGATTCACCGCAGTCAGGCCTATGCATTGACGCGAGTCGAGGGTATACGCCACCGCAACAGCACACCCACATGAGGCCAGTCATGAGCTTTGACCGTTCCATCAAGATCGCTCCCTCGATCCTGTCAGCCGATTTCGCAAATTTCGGACAGGAGATTCAGGCCATCGAAGCGCAAGGGGCGGATTGGGTTCATGTGGACGTGATGGACGGCCACTTTGTCCCAAACCTCACTTTTGGTCCCCCAGCGGTCAAAGCGTTTCGCCCACATGTTAAGACCGTCATGGATGTGCATTTGATGATCACTCCGGTCGATCCTTATATTCAAGCCTATGCCGATGCGGGCGCTGATGTGCTGACCGCGCACGTCGAAGCGGGGCCGCATTCGCACCGCACGCTGCAGGCGATACGCGCTGCGGGAATGAAAGCAGGGATCGCGTTGAATCCCGGGACGCCCGCCGAGGCCGTCGAACATCTGTTGGACCTGACTGATCTGGTGTGCGTCATGACCGTCAACCCCGGCTTCGGGGGGCAAAAATTCATCGACATGACCGCAAAAGTGCAACGTTTGCGCGAGATGATCGGCGACCGGCCGGTGCATATCGAAATCGACGGCGGTGTTGATCCCAAAACAGCGCCTCTGGTGGCCGCTGCAGGCGCTGACGTGTTGGTCGCCGGATCAGCAGTTTTTAAAGGCGGGTCAGTTTCAAACCCGTCAGTCTATGGCGACAATATTCGCGCTGTGCGGACTGCTGCCGAAGGTGCACTGGGTTAACAACAAACCCTCCCGCCAGTCGTCTACATTTCTTACGAAACGCCTCCTCCTGTTGGGCCCGGCATTGCGCTTTGCGCGATGCCGGGCCCAAGGCGGCTAGCAATATTGGCGCAGCCAATGTTGCGCAGGCACGGGAGCCTTTGCCCCGAGACTTCAGGCATCTTTGTTGAGATCATCAAAGCAGCGGTTCTCGGCCACCAGTTGTTCGAGCAGGGGTGCAGGTTGCCAGAAATAGGCATCTTCTTCAGCCCACTTGCGGATATCGTTCAATACGCCCGGCAAACCTTGCAAATCTGCCCATTTCAGCGGCCCACCCCAGTAGCGCGGAAAACCGTAGCCATAGAGCAGCGTAACGTCCACATCCAGCGGTCTACGCGCGATGCCGTCGCCTACCACCTTCGCCGCCTCATTCACCATCGCGACCATATAGCGACGTATGATCTCCTCATCCGTAAACGCGCGTGGAGTTATGTTCTGAGCCGCACGCTCGGCTTCGATCAATGATGTCAGCTCGGGGTTCGGCTCTCCACCCCGCTTGCCATTTTCATATATGTAATAGCCTTTGCCGGTTTTCTGGCCGAAATGTCCGGCCTCGCACAGCTTGTCGGCATAGAAACTGTCGCGAACGCGTGGATCCTGGCCTGCGGCCCGTTTCCGCTTGCGCGCCGCCCAGCCAATGTCCAATCCGGCCAAGTCTGACACTGCATAGGGGCCCATCGCAAATCCAAACCCGGTCAGCGCAGCATCGATCTGGAATGGGCTCGCCCCATCCAGCACCATGTGATCAGCACAGTTCCGATATGTGCCCAAAATCCGATTACCTATGAACCCGTCGCACACACCTGCCCGAACGGCCACCTTGCCCAACCTCTTGCCCAACGCGAAACCCGTTGCCACAACTTCGGGCGCGGTGTGATCCGCCACCACGATCTCAAGCAGTTTCATCACATGTGCTGGGGAGAAGAAATGCAGACCGATGACATCCCGTGACCTTTCGGTCGATCCGGCAATTTCGTTGATATCAAGGTATGAGGTATTGGTCGCCAATACCGCACCGCTTTTGCAGACCGCATCCAGTTGCGCAAAAACCTTTTTCTTCACTGCCATGTCCTCGAACACGGCTTCGATCACCAGATCGACGCCACTCAGTGCGTCATAGTCCGTGGCCAGGGTCAGCCGGTTCTGCAGAATATCATCATGTTTGTCCTGGCTCAGCTTTCCGCGCCTCACGGCGCCCGCCAGATTTGCCGCGATACGATCTTTAGCGGACCGCGCTGCCTCGTGTGACATCTCAAGCAGCACGACAGGAAGCCCCGCCAGCAGAACTGAGGTGGCAATCCCAGCGCCCATCGTGCCGCCGCCGATGACGCCGACCTGTTGCAGGTCCCGCGGCTCGACCCCATTCAACTCGGGCAATTTTGCAACCGCACGTTCCGCAAAGAATGCGTGGATCAACCCTTTGCGCTGATCCGAGGCCATCAGGTCCATGAACAATTCCCGTTCGCGAGCCAAACCGGATGCAAAATCCTCGGCCTCGCAACTGGCTTGTATTGCCCGCACTGCAATCGCAGGCGACAGTTGGCCCCGGCCCTTCTTCAGCACCGCGTTATAGGCCGCATCAAAATCGATTGGGGCGGGCCGGGCCATATCGCAAACAGGGCGCCGAGCTGCATCAGTTGCAAGCAGCTCTCTGACATAGGCCAGGCCGATCTCGCGCGGATCACCATCCTGAACTCTGTCCAGCACACCCATCTCAAGCGCTTCTGGAGCTCGGACGTGCCGCCCCGTCGTGATCATGTCCAATGCAGCCTCGACTCCGGCAACACGCGGCAAGCGCTGGGTGCCGCCAGCGCCAGGAATGATACCAAGATTAACCTCGGGCAACCCCACCTTCGCAGACGGCACGGCAACGCGATAATGACAGGATAAAGCAACCTCAAGCCCACCACCAAGCGCAGTTCCATGCAACGCAGAAACCACCAGCAAGGGTGACGCCTCAATCCGATCACAGAGTGCGGGCAGCCACGGATCCTGTGGCGGCTTGCCAAACTCGCGAATGTCTGCGCCTGCGAAATAAGTCCGCCCCTCACCATAGATCAAAACCGCGCGCGCGCCCTCTGTTTCGGCGCGTTCGATCGCCGACAACAAACCCCGGCGCACATCCACGCCCAGCGCGTTAACGGGTGGGTTCTCAGCCGACAAAACGGCGATATCGCCCACTTTCTCATACCCGATGACTTGGGTCATATGATCGTGCCTCCTCAGACGAAATGCGATGCCAGTAGTAAATCGGGGAATCCCCGGACACGGCGCGATCAAAGACTGGCCCGGTCTGCGTTCGTATTCAACTACATTTTCGACCGATCGTTCGGTTTATTTGATTTTCTCGGATTTAGTACCATAATCACGCGGTTCATGCCCGGAACTAACCTTTTACGTTGCGGTAGAACTTGCTTCGCGGCCTCAGAGCAACGAAGCGCAAAGAACTGCAGTGCTTGGTCTGAATTCGCACGGAACCCGAGGGCGCGATCCAAATGGAAACGCCGCTAACAGGGCCTTAGCACTTGTTTGGGAAGTTCTGGTAGCGGAGGAGGGACTTGAACCCCCGACACGCGGATTATGATTCCGTTCACCTACTGATTTCGCTGTAAGTCTCTACAGTCTATGGCCGTCCACAATTATCCAACCCTACCCCAATTTAGTTTGTAAATACCGAGCTCTATATATTTTTCCCCGAATAGTTATTGTCTACAGTTGTCCATAATTGTCCGCCACAATCCAGTTGATTTTGTCCCCATGAGTCCCCCAGAGCGATGAAGAAGATGTTAACGAACAGATACCTTGAAAACCTTACCACAGCTTGGATTGGCACGCGTAAATCGAATTGATGATGAGGCTGAATCCGACTTCCGGCAGCGTGTTCACTTGGAATCGGTTCAGACACGTTCGGGAAATGGTGACCCATTCTATCAACAGTTGGATACTCCGACGCTTGAAGCGTGCGGAGAAGCGCTTGATGCGTTCATTTCAGCGCACGATCCGAATTTGTTAGCCGAACTCAAAGGCAATGGAGGTTCATATGCCTAATCTAACTAACCGACTACAGAAGCTCGAAGTGCATTCATTAGAATCGAAGGTACACTACACATGGGTGGAGCCGGTACTGACCGAAGAGCAACTTAATGCCCATGTCCAAGAAGTTCGGTGGATGAAAGGCCTGTCGGACGATACTAAAATCATCGCGTTTCGTTGGATGTAGTCAGTGGTTTGAAGCTGGTGACGCTTTGCAGTTTTGTTGCTGCATATTTAAGCGAGAAAACAAGGCTATCTCCCAAATACTACCGACACGGGGCGGCTAGAACCATCACCCAGATGCGATCCGCCGCCTCGTACAGCGCGAACTCTTCGGCCTTGCGTGACAGCATATTAGCACGATGCCCCCGCGATTGCGCCCAAGCTGACATCACAGCGTCCAAACCTTTCTGCCCCTTGGCGATGTTCTCAGCCACAAAACACCATTCGTAGCCTGCCTTGCGCACCCTTTGGTCCACGTCAGACCCATTGGAGCCGGTATGCGAAAAGAACCCCTTCTTCACCATGTCCTCAGCATGAGACTTGGCGGCTTTCTCCAACTTCCGACTATAGACTAACCCTTGAAGCCCTTGGCTTTTGCGAAACGTGTTTAGTTCGTCCGCTGCTATAGGATTTGCAGCGAGTGGCGCGGGCAAAAGAATCGCCAGAATCAACAACAAACGCGTCAGCATTTTTCCACCAAGTTCTGTCTATAATGGCCCACGCGGGTTAATTGAGAGCATGTGATTTCTCGCACTTCTTGACGATCTTAAGCTATCGCACCAAAGATTCAATTTCCTAGAGGGTAGCCCCACAGGCTGGAGTTACGACGCGTCAAACTCGTACCCCCTCATTGAAATCGCTAATCCCATCACGACGCGCCTCACCTGCTTGTATCGGTGCAGCGTGTTTGAATTGTGTCTGAGATAAGAAAATAAGGGGTCTACAGGCAGTTGGCGACCGCGGACCGCAAAGGGCAGATCGTAATTTCGTCGCCTGACTTTTTGGGCGCTCAAATTAGATTTCCTGCGCTCGGCGAAGCAATCTGGTCGCTATCTTTCACATCAAATGGAAGTAGCCTTCTAGCTGGTGCGGAAGGTGGTGCGCATCTGATTGATGTTTCAACCGCTGAAACACTGCGTCGCTTTGCGCACGACTACGGTAGTGTTACCAGAGCAACCATGCACGCTGATTCATCTAGAATAGCGGTTTCCACAAGCATGGGTGAAGTGCTCGTTTGGCCAACTGACCAGACTGCAATGCCCCTGACTTTGAAGGTATCGGATAATCTCGTTTGGTCAGTGGCCTTCAACCCCGATGGATCACTGCTGGCCGCTGCGGACAGCGACGAAACAGTGTCAGTCTGGCGTCTGGAAGATGGAATGCGACTGCAGAACTTCACAGGCCATGCCCGCGGAGCCACGGACCTCCTTTTTTTGCACGATGGCGCCAGCCTAGTAGCATCCGACAGAAGCGGTGGGCAACATGTCTGGGACCTGAGCTTTGGAAAATTGATTGGCCGCATTCCAAATGCACATGCAGGAGCCATCTGGCGTCTAGCAAATCATCCAGATGGGCAGCAGTTTGCAAGTTCCGGTGAAGACGGAATAGTGCGTATTTGGGATGTTCTGAGCACCAAGGCAGCATGCAACCTGAGCGATGGCGTTTTAGGGACGCAACAACACGAGCAATATCTGGGAGCGGCACGCGATGATGTCTGCGCCAGCCTTAGATCGCAGTGACTCTATTCACGATTTATTGATGCAGGCTTGCGCAGTGATACTCCGGCGCTGTGAAGACTGTCATTGGCAATCTCGCTTCAATAAGGCAAATGACGCTGCACCAGCAAAAGGCAGCTTTGTCCCGCATACCCGACATTCGTTCCATTGTCGGACTGGACTGGGGTTCAACCAAAGATAAACTGATCCGCAGTGAAAGACCATGGAAATCACAACTGAATACAATGAAATAACTGATGACATTATCTCGATGTTTTTGGACACATTCTCCGCATCGGAAGGACCCAAAGCTGGCGGACTGATAAAGGCGTTGGTCACCGAAATGCTGTCTTCGCTGACCACTAACGACATGCTCGTGTTCTCTGCGGTTGAGAACGGGGACGTCTTGGCCAGCATCATCTTCACACGGATGACATATCCGGAAGATGATCGAACGGTATTCATTCTGGCGCCAGTCGCGGTCTCAACCGATCGGCAGGGTAAAGGGCTTGGGCAACGCCTGATTGGTCACGCGCTTCAAGCTCTAAGAGACAGTGGGGTTGATGTTGCTTTGACCTACGGGGAAAACAACTTCTATTCGAAGGTGGGCTTCGCTCACATTACAGAAGCCGATGCTCAGCCGCCTTTGCCACTCCAGTATCCGGAGGGATGGCTTGGTCAATCCCTGACAGCAGATCAATTCACCCCACTCAAAGGCACTTCTCGATGCGTTGGTCCACTAGATAATCCAAACCACTGGTAGTGCGTGAGTCGGTAAATGAAGGCTTCCTGCTCAAGAACTGGGGTTCCTTCTCTTTGTAGTATAGACATACCCGTTGCCTTCACTCACTGGCAGAAACGACTTTCTAGCGCTGGCGCATTTTAATGAAGTGGGCCTTTGAGCAGGCGTAGCGAAACGATGGCTTGTCCGCGAGGCAGGCATCAAACCGTTAGAACCGCGTTAATTTCCAACCTAATATGTCAGATGGCTGGTTTGAGCCCAGAGTTACTGTTCCTACAGACTGAACCAAAGTCGGCTTTCGTTAGCTCTGCGCCTCATAGCAAAGCGGATGATCTCAGTAAGATCGGCGGCAGGTCTCAATTGACCCGCCCCATCTGAAGACCGCAAACCTAACGCGGCTTGTATCGCAGATCTGCGATGTTCTAATGCTATCGACAATCGCCCATCAAAAAAGGCTTTGCTATGACTTCTGAAGGCAACCATTTGGATCCGAAAGACTGGGATGATTTTAGCCATCATTTGCACAAGTTAATGGATCAATGCATAGCTCGAATGAAATGCGCGAGGGACTTGCCTTGGCAACCTAAGCCTGACGGGTTTGCCGGTCGCTTGTCCCTGACGCGAGAGGCCGTTGGTGTTGGTATTAAGCAAACGTTCGCTCAGTTGGCTGATGACATCATGCCCTACGCGACCGGCAACACGCATCCACGGTTCTTCGGTTGGGTGCATGGGGCCGGACTGCCGGTTTCCGTTGGGGCAGAATTGGTTGCAGCCACGATGAACAGCAACTGCGGCGGCCGCGATCACGGGGCCATCGAAGTCGAGCGGGTCACGCTGGATTGGCTGCTTGGCGTTTCTGGATTGCCCGAGAGTGCATCTGCCATTCTAACGACTGGTACGTCGCAAGCGACGATCTTAGCGCTGACGGCGGCGCGAAACAAGCAATTTGGTCATGACGTTAGAAAGACCGGTATTCGAGCGCTGCCAAGCGTAGCTGTCTACGTGCGCCGCGGTACGCACTCGTGTATCGGTAAGGCGCTTGAATCGATGGGCTACGGGACAGATGCAATTCATGTTGTCGACACAGACGATGACATGAGGATGGATATTGCATCATTGAAACGCGCTGTTGCAAAAGACAAGTCCATTGATCGCGTTCCTTTGGCCGTGATTGGCACAGCGGGTTCGGTCAACACAGGTTCGTTTGATAGTTTAAACGAGATTGCGGATTTTTGTGTAGACCAAAATATCTGGCTTCATGTGGATGCCGCCTTTGGATTTTGGACACGACTCGCGGATCATCCTTGGGCACAGCTTGTTGACGGGATGGAACGGGCAAATTCGATCTCATGTGATTTTCACAAATGGATGTCCGTTCCTTATGACTGCGGAGCCTGCATGATCTACGATCGCTCCCTGCATTTCGACACGTTTACGTCACGCCCTAGCTACCTTGAACAACAAAATGAAGGGCTTGGAGGAGGCGATCTGTGGTTCTGCGACTATGGGCTGGAGCTTTCGCGCGGATTTCGCGCCCTTAAGGTCTGGGCCGCGATTAAATCGATCGGAACACAGGCCTTCTCTGCGTCCATTACGAACAACTGCAAGCAGACTGCATTGATGGCTGAGCTGGTCGAGGCATCTGATGTTTTGGACCTTTCGTTTCCCGTCACTTCTAATATTTGCTGTTTCTACATTGCCTATGGAGACGTGAACAAAATCGCAGCCGAGCTTCAGCTTTCTGGTGATGCCGTATTCTCAACAACCGTCATCAAAGGCAAGGCGTGTCTACGTGCAGCCTTGGTCAATCACCGCACAACATCCGAGGATATTCGTCAATCAATCCAAGCCGTTGAACGCGCGGTCAGACGTCACAAATAGTGCTTGACGCAGGCAATCGGGTCTGAGCAACCAATCATGTTCTTTTTGCAAGGAACCTGGGCAATTAACTCAAAAGTACGTCGTTCAATATCTGAACTTTGGAAGGACATTTTCCAGTTCATTTTTCACGACATCTTTCCATTGCCCCGCGCCCTAGAAACTAAGTTTGTTTGATCAAATAGCTGACAACATGCTGGAGAAACTAAGTCGCGCGTTCTAATAGGAGGAAAACAGTAAACGTATCATGGATGCGGCTTTTGGCACAGCAGCAGTCAAAGGCCGCTTTGTCCACTAAATGATATTCGATCTCAACATTCCTGATGGTTTTCAGCATTATTGAAGACCACCACTCGCGAAACCAAACATGTCAGAGGCTTTGAGCGGAGCATTGCCATGTTACACGGTTCAGCTCGGGCATTAATTACCTAGCCATATTAGGGGATTTTTTGCCCCGCAGATCTTTGTGCGAGCGACTCAAGAAAACACGCGGAGATTGGCGCATACACTTACGATTCACGTATGACGGGCGACGCTGCGTGCACAAGCATATTTCTAGTCCGTGTCAGGACAGAAATGCTCAATTCTTGCTTAGGAGCGAATACAATGAAAACCAAACAAGTCGCAGTTCTTGCAGCAGTCGCCTTTGCATTACCCACTTTGGTCACCGCACAATCTGCAGACGCTAACGGAGATGGTGTACTGACCATCGAAGAGGTGCAGGCTGTTGCCCCGAACGTTGATGCAGAGACTTTTTCTGCCATGGACGCCAATGGCGATGGTACACTGGATCAAAACGAGATTCAGGTTGCAGAAGAGGCAGGGGTCTTGCCCCCCCCCCAGAAACGGCTATCCTGCTGAGTGAGAATGGTGGCCCAATCCTCCCGGGGTCGCCATTCTGTTTGATTTCCACGCAAAGCTTGGTGGAATAGCGTGAGGACTCGCCAAACTAGTTTCTTGGCTTGAATTAACAAAAATGTTTACTAAGTGTTTCTCCGCTCCGCTATGCTATCCGAATGTGTGGACGCTTCGGCAGACCTGAAATGACATGGGCGGAACTCTATGCCCTGCAGAACTGGAACGTGAACGGCGTTCCTATCCCAACTGAGCGCGATCCAAACGCCCAAGACCTGTCCATGAGCTGAAACTCAAGCCAACTTAAATGTTGGATATAGCGTTCCATCCATGACGACCGACTTATTAGCTCTACGGCCCGCTGGCGGCTTGTACCGCACTGGTTCCAGGAAGACGTGAAGCAATGGAAACCCACCACTTTCAATGCAAAGATAGAAACGCCACATAAACTGGGTTCGTTCTCAGACACCCGGATTTTGCACCGGTGCCCGTGGCCACAGCGAATGAGACCAAAGCCAGTTGGACAATTTTTTTCATATAGAGGAGGCTAAACGCTTCTTTCGTCGAATGAAACCCACGCTGCACGACTCTCGGCCATGAGCGGACCCCGCCTTACCTTGAGCGAAATCGACGAGCTCGAAATCGACGATGCACTCAATCGAGGCGGTATCATCGGCAGATTGGACCTAAGCTTTGTGGCGCAAATTCACGAAGCCATGCAGAGGACGCCGTTTACGTCTCAACGCAACAAAGAGCGGCTTGCTGTGTTGTTCTCGACCTATCTGTAACGGCCCCGCTTAGGCGGGGCCTTTGCTTTCTAAAGTGTGCTTTTTCCATATTGCTAAACGTACATTCGCCCTCTGTTCTGACTTCTGAATTGTTTCGTGTGCGCTTCCATGTTCTGCCCCTATATCGATGCCATTGAGGTGTCATAATACCCAAAAAAGAAAGAACAAGAAGGGAACAAATAAGACTCAAAGGAGGTTTTTGAGATGCACTCATTGAGCACCAATTTGCCGTTTCTTTTAGCAACAGGAAATTTTGCTGCGACCGAATACCGATTGAGTTATTGTCCTGCATGCTCAGACAATTGGAGTAGAGAATGGCTCAGCATTCTCGGACAAGAACTGAACTGGTCGCGATACCTAGTGACCTTGTCGGCACGCGTGCCGCAGTGTTTTTCTTGCTCAGTAGACCTAAGCGCCGCAAACTCCACATCGGATTTGCTGACCGAGCCGCTAACACTCCTACGCGCCCTTCAGCACTTGAGCCTCGCGGTCGGCACTACACAAAGACACTCCTTTTGACGGACGAGTTTATCTTCACCTAAGTCTGGCTGCATCAGTTCGAACGAACATGATGAATTCAACCACGTGTTCGCAACAAATAATAAGCTTTTACCACTCGTTAACCAACTTGTGGGCATGGGCCATGGGCTGGTGCATCAAGCGGTAACCATGAAAAAGTCGGCAATACTGGACAATTTAAAAGAGGTAATAGGCTGAGATAGAAAAAGGTTCGGCAAGCTGGTCAAGTATGACGATCACAACGGATTTTCAGAGGAAGAATTGAAGGGATTGGATGAGTTGTACGCACGCAGCCCACCACCTAACGCCATAACCGAACCTGCACACCCGCCGTCATACGTGTATCGAGACCGACTTTCACGAAAGAATGCTGCTGGTGGTGGCCTGATTAAAGACGACGACGGGGCTAACCGGCCTCACAATTGGGGGCATCGCGAGCGACTGCGGCAACGCTTTCTCAAAGGCGGTCACGATCCAATGCCGGAATATGAGCTTTCAGAGCTGCTACTTTTCAAAGCAATTCCGAGGATCGACATTAAGCCATTGGCAAAACGTCTGCTGGCTGAGTTCGGCGACCTGAATGGGGTCATTGCAGCCTCAAAGCACCGAATTCTCAAGTTAGATGTGGCTAGTGACCGGGTTCACTACCATCTGCGCGTTATAGAAGCTGTCGGGTATAGGATGGCACAGGCACAGAGAAACGACCAACCGCGGTTAGCTAGTTATGCCTGCAATACTCTTAATTCCTTGAATCATGGAATACACATATCTGAAATTGATAAATACCTACCCGGGCTCCCCACGATGGATCCGGAGGCTTTGTTTAGCTTGCTCTCACTTTCCTCGGAGCTTCGAGTAAGCAGTGGGCGGAATGTCTATCTTTCGCATTGGAACGACGATAGAAGAACATCACTTCCGGCGGCATTGAAAGAGACATTGGAGGAGGCTGTAGCGGAGGCCGAAGGCGGGTGCAGTTTCGACCTTTTGAGGATAAGGGTATCCGAGAAAATGAAAAGGAGTTGCGATCGTCAACAGCTATCAAGTGCTCTGCAAAACACCAATGCAATTTTGAAGCCAAACGGAAGATGGGTTTTGGACAAAGCGGATTAGTCGGACATAGTTATTTGTGACTTTTCAGCGTAGCTGAATTCCATCGGTCGTATCCAGAAAACCTCTAATCGGATAGGGGCATATAGTTCAAGCTGGACAGCTAGCGACCGCCACTCTCTGGGGAAGTCCTATAGCGGTTTTCGAATCTTACTAGCCAGATGAGAATCTCGAGCTCCACTGATCAAATGCTGCTGAATATCGGACAAATAGTGGTAAGGGTGATGGTAGAAACTCAAGAATAATATTTTTTACATTTTTTCAATGTTTTATGTTGGTGATTTGGTAGCGGAGGAGGGACTTGAACCCCCGACACGCGGATTATGATTCCGCTGCTCTAACCAACTGAGCTACTCCGCCACGAGTGTGAGGCGATTTAAGCGAGGGGCCGGGGAGGGTCAAGAGGGAAAAGCGTGCCTGCCGAGATTCTTTATTGCGTTGTTCAATGCGCATCCTGCTCTGCCAGCCGGGTGCGGGAATTCTCGGCGATCTGGCGGATGAAACGCGCGCAGATTTCGGGTTCTGTGATGAGTATCATGTGACCCCGGTGTTCCAGGACCTCAAAGGTCAGGCCGAATTTCGTCATTGTAGCACCGTGTAGCTCGGCGGACAGGATCGGGTCCTCTGTGCCGAACAGGATGCCTCCGGGCACGCGCAGGTCGTTATAGCGTGAAGTCAGGGCACCCATGCTGGCCTCTACCCCAACAACATCCTGTGAGGCGGTGATAAAGGCCGAGGGGCGAAGACCAAGGGCACCCCCAGCACGGTTCAGGAAGTCTGAGGGCGCGGGCTCGGGTGCGAAGACGTCTTTCAGCACGAGGGGTGCGGTTTTTCGGGCCATCGGGACGGCGATTGTATTGCCAATAAGGTTGCGCAGCCACTCGGTACGGATTTCAAGTGGTTTGAAAACGGCGGGCGGTTCCGGCATTTGTTGCGTCAAGGGGGCCAGAAGCGCCAACGCCGCCGTGTTGTCGGGATAATCCAGTGCCATCGCAAGAGACACGGCGCCACCTAGAGAATGACCGACCAGTGTGGCTTGATCGACGTTCTTTATTTCCAGAAACTCGTGGATCATTCGGGCTTGTTCGGGCAATTCCGCCAACTGGGCAGCATCGCGCGTGGAATAGCCACAGCCCGGACGGTCAACCGCGAGAACGTGATAATCCTGAGCAAGATCATCCACCAATGCATACGTAAAATGCTGCAATTGGCCTGATAGGCCATGGATCATGACAATTGTCGGGTTGGAAGGGTCGCCTTTTTCGACATAGTGAATGCCGCCACCGTGAACGGGCACGATCCGCCCCAGTTGCGGCACCATTTCGGTGCCCTGCCGCGTTAGGCGACGAGTCCAGATGTGCATCCCCAGCAATAGGGACATCAGCAACAAGACAATCGTTAGCAAAATCGACATCACGGATCTCCGGTAGGTTTGCTCAGGCGATGGTATTGCCCGGGGCCCGATTGCACCATGCGTTTTCTGAACGGCTGAATTGGCAGGCAGATAACCGCAACCTAATTATTGGTGTGTAAATTGGTATGACTTGGTCAGAAAAGCTCCCAGCACCCGGTATGTGCGCCGCACTGATAATATGGTTGAACAGACCGCTCAGCGGTCAACTCGTACCGCTCAACACATCAGCAGAGGGTCGTGGCAGCAAATCAAGCAGCCCGAACACGCTATCGCGACAAGCAGGGCCAGCCCAATCCACAGGATAAAAAGCCAAAGGTAAGTCCGGCTGGCGTAGCACGACGCGCCGCCACCGATGCACCAGCAGGGTGCGCAGTGTTGCGCTCTGCAAGGGTGTAGGCGCCCAGCCTTCGGGGCGGGACTTCGCCGCGCGTTCGACCGCGCCCAGAAGAGCCTTGCAAGAGGCACGCAATTCGGGTGGACACAACCGATCCTGCACCCACTTGGGGGCTGCGTGCGGAGAGATGTCCAAGGCCAGCAAACCGTCCGACTGATCTGGAACGGGACCCGCACCCATCGCTACGTTGCGCCCAATAGGGATATAGTCATCGCTGAGCATCACGTCTTCAAGCACTTGTGTGCCCGATCCATCCTCGGCGATTAGAAGATGCCAATTTTCAATGGGCGAAGGACCGCGCGCATATATGCGCGGCGTGACGGCGGCGGATTGCGTCCGGCCGAATTCCGAGAGGACATGGCGCGAGACGCGTCCAATCCGGTCACTTTCAATCCAGCCGTCCTTGCGCAGCCGGTGCAGAGCGACGCGGATCGCTTCGGGTTTGATGCCCATCGGCTCAATTATCCGGGTCAGAACACCGCCCGAGATTTGCGCGCCGGGCTCTTGTGCCATGTCACCAAACAGCGAGACGATAATCGACCAGACCCGCTGGTCTTGCGGGTCCGCCAGTTCGGCCACAGCCGTTTCGAACCACGAGCGTTGTTTGGTCATGGGACCAGTTTAACCCATTAGGCCCAATAAGAAAAACAGGTAGTACAGCGGCTCAGCGGGCGTTCATGGTCAAAAGCTCGTATTCTGCGACCGGCTCATTATCCTGATTGGTCAGGGAAACGTTCCAGCGGACCTCGCCATAATCTTCATTGCGTGGGGTTTTCTGCTTTACCGTCAGGCGCACCTTGATGCTGTCGCCAGCAACAACGGGCTTCATGAACCGCAGCCCATCCAGTCCGGTATTGGCCAGCACCGGCCCCTCGTTCGGTTCAACAAATAGGCCCGCCGCAAAACTGAGCAACAGATAGCCATGCGCTACCCGACCGGGGAAGAACGGATTTCGCGCCGCCGCGTCCTCGTCCATATGCGCATAAAAGGTATCGCCGGTGAAATTGGCGAAGTGTTCGATATCCTCCAGCGTGACAGTGCGCGGGGCTGTGTGCAGCGTCTCTCCGACCTGCAACTCACCAAATTTACGGGTGAACGGATGGGCCGGACCTTGGATTTCGGGCGCTCCGGGCACCCATTTGGTGCTGATACCACTGAGCATGCGCGGGGAGCCCTGAATGGCCGTGCGCTGCATATAGTGTTTCACACCGCGCACGCCGCCCATTTCCTCACCGCCGCCCGCACGGCCCGGCCCACCATGCACCATATGGGGCAGCGGAGATCCGTGGCCGGTCGATTCAGCCATCGAGTCGCGGTCGTTGATGTAAATCCGCCCGTTATAGGCTGCGGCCCCCATCACTACGTTGTGCGCGACGTTTGTGTCGTGAGTGATCAGCGACGTGACCAGAGATCCCTGCCCGCGATTGGCAAGTGCCACCGCATGATCCAGATCGCAGTAGCCCATGAGGGTCGAAACTGGGCCGAAGGCCTCGGTATCGTGCACGCGCTGCGCTTTGTCGGGGTCAGCACAGTAAAACAGCATCGGGGGAACGAATGCGCCGGTTTCAGGGCCGTGCAGGTCGAACGCGTCGGGGTTGCCATAAACCCGTTCAGCCTCTTGCCCGATCAGAGCTGCCTTTTCCAGAACGTCGGCTTTCTGCCCGTTCGACACCAGCGCGCCCATGTGAGTGGTGTCGGAACGGGGGTCGCCGATGGTGATCCTTGCCAATCGGTCAGACAGCGCGGCAATTATGGCGTCGACCTGCGGCTGGGGCGCGATGATGCGTCGGATGGCAGTGCATTTCTGGCCCGCCTTTGTGGTCATCTCGCGCGAGACTTCCTTGACGAACAGGTCAAATTCGGGCGTGCCGGGCGTGGCATCGGGCCCGAGGATGGAAGCGTTCAAGCTGTCCTGCTCGGCCACAAACCGGACCGAGTTCTGCAAGATCGCAGGCGTCTGCCGCAGCTTCAACGCGGTGTTCGCCGAGCCTGTGAAGCTGACCACATCCTGACAATCCAAGTGATCGAGCATGTCGCCCAACCCGCCCGAGACCAGCTGTAGCGCACCGGCAGGCAGGATGCCGCTATCCAGCATGATCCGCACTGCCAGTTCGGTGACGTAGCAACTGTTGGTAGCCGGCTTGACGATTGCAGGCACGCCAGCCAGCAGCGTCGGGGCCAGCTTTTCCAGCATCCCCCAGACCGGGAAGTTGAAGGCGTTGATATGAACCGCGACCCCTTGCAGGGGCGTGCAGATATGCTGCCCCAAAAAGGTGCCATTGCGTGACAACTGCTCGATTTCGCCGTCCAGATAAACCTGCGCATCCGGCATCTCGCGCCGGCCTTTTGAGGCAAAGACAAACATCGTGCCGATGCCACCATCGATATCGATCAGGTGGTCCTTCTGCGTAGCTCCGGTTTCGAAACTCAGGTCGTAAAGGGCTTGTTTATGCGCCGAAAGCTCTTGCGCCAACGCCTTGAGCATCCGAGCACGGTCGTGGAACGTTAACTTGCGCAGCGTGGGGCCACCGGTATTACGCGCATAGTCAAGCATCGCCTGTACGTCGAGCGCGGCATTGCCAGCGCTGGCAAATGGTGCGCCGGTGATGGCGGATGCGATGGTGCGTGCGCCTTCTCCAGGCGCGACCCAAGTACCAGCGGCGAAGCTGGAAATCTGATGCAGGGACATGGTGTTCTCCTGTTTGATGCGGTGGGACTAGTGTCCCAAAGCGCCCATTTGCTGCGGCAGATACAGCACCACGATGGGCACCAGCACGATCAGCGCGAGGCGGAAGATATCGGCGATCCAGAACGGAGTGACGCCACGAAATATGGTGCCGGTCGAGACGTCACCCACCACGCCTTTCAGGATGAAGACGTTCAGGCCAACGGGTGGCGTGATCAGCGAGATTTCGGTGACAACCACGACGACGATGCCAAACCAGATTGGGTCATAGCCCAGAGACGTGACCAACGGGAAGAAGATCGGAACCGTCAGCAACAGCATCGAGAGGGATTCGAAGACGCAACCCAGAATGATGTAGATACCAAGGATCATCAGGATCACGACAAACGGAGCCACATCATAGGCGGTCACCATCGCGATCAGGGCTTCGGGCAAACCGGCCAGATTGATGAAATTTGAGAATATCTGCGCACCAATCAACACCGCAAACAGGGCAGACGCGGTAAAGCAGGTCTCTTTCAGCACCTCGAATGTCGAGCCAACCGTGAGGCCCCCACGAAAGAGTGCAATCAGAAAGGCCCCAGCGGCCCCCATACCTGCGGCCTCGGTGGGTGAGAATGTCAGGTTTAGGGGCTCAAAATCGAAGGCTCCATAAAGCCCGCCAATCACTAGGAAGAACAACAACAGCACCGCCCAAACCGAACCCAGCGCACGGATGCGTTCGGACCATGTGGCACGCTCTCCGGCTGGGCCGGCCTCGGGGTTGCGCCAGACGGTCCAGCGCACGGCGAAGAGGTAGAACAGAATGCCGAGGATGCCAGGGATGATGCCCGCCATGAACAGTTTCCCGATCGAGGTCTCGGTCAGCAACCCGTAGATGACCAGAATGACCGATGGAGGGATCAGAATGCCAAGCGTACCACCGGCGGCAATCGAGGCGGTCGAGAGTTCATCGGAATAGCCGTAACGCCGCATCTGCGGCATCGCGACCTTTGACATCGTGGCGGCGGTTGCCAGCGACGATCCGCAGATAGCCGAAAATCCGCCACAGGCCGCAACCGTTGCCATGGCAATACCACCGCGCATGTGGCCAAGAAAGGCGTTGGACACCGCGTAAAGCTCGCGCGCCATGCCGCCCTTGTTCACGAACAGGCCCATCAGGATGAACAGCGGTACAACCGACAGACCATAGTCCTGCGCAGTGTCGGTGATCTGTCGGCCCACCATGGACATGGCAGCCTTCATCCCGCGCTCATCAAAGATCGAGCCGCCACGCTCATAGGCAAAGCCCAATGTGCCGACCAGACCCATGGCAAAAACGATAGGAAGGCGCACCAGCACCAAGATCAATACAATCGCAAATCCGATTAGCGCTGCGGTCATTACATAGGCTCCGACAGTGTATTTGGGGCGAAGGCCTTTAGCAGCCCAGTGGCGATCATCACCAGTGCAGTGATGGCAACAGACAGGGTAATGAACCAGCCGATCAGGTAGGTGGGGATTGAAAGATATTCGGTTACATCCCCATAATCCCGCGCTCGCTCGGCCAGGACCCAAACGCGCTGGACCGGCCAGAACAGCATGATGCCGCTGACCACATAGATCACAACGTCCCGCGCACGCGACAGATGCAGACGGTGGAAGAACCCGTCTGTCAGATCGACCGCGATATGGCCATTGGTGGTGGAGACGATCGGGAGGACAGAAAACACCAGAATTGCCATCAGAATGCGCGTCAGCTCGGTGGCGGCCTCAATGGGCGCATTGAAGACCGAACGCAGGATCACGTCGCAAAAGGTCATTACCATCAGGATAAACAGTGCAATGCAGGCCACGATCACGGGAAGGGCGCTGGCACGGCGCACAAGCTGAATAATAGGGGTCATGGGAAACTCGCGCAGGGTAAGTCAGGGCGGCGCAAGAGCCGCCCTGCAGTCGGATCAGTTCGAGGACATTTCCGATTTGATCATGTCATATGCGGCCTGAGCGTCGACACCTGTTGCGTCAACCTCGGCGATGACCTTGCCGCGGATGTCTTCGGCGATCGCCGAGAACTTCTCCATATCCGCATCTGTGGCAGCGTTGATGGCATTGCCTTCTGCCGCCTCGGTTGCCTCACGTCCAGTGGCGTCGATCTCATCCCAGATTTTGCCGATCTCACGGCTCAGCGGTTCGCCGAACACGTTTTCTTCCAGCGCCGTCTGCAGCTCGGGTGGCAGATCTGCGAAGGTGTCTTCGTTCATGATGAAGGCAAACGAACCGCGATAAAGACCACCGGGCATCTCATACACATTCTGCGCAACCTCTGTCAGCTTGAAACCCTTGCGCGATTCCAGCGGCATGACGACACCGTCCGCCGCTTTCGACGCCAGTGTTTCATAGACTTTCGGAGCAGGCACCTGAATGCCGGTCGCACCAAGCGCCGCACCAACGTCTCCGCCAACGCCACCCGGGATACGTACTTTCAGGCCCGAAACCTCATCCAGAGTGGTTACTGGCGCGCTGGAATGCAGCTGCGCGGGTCCATGCGTGTGCAAGGCGATGACTTTGACACCACGATGCTCGTCAGCAGCTTTCAAGTACTTGTCGTAGGCGCGCCAGTAGGCAACCGAAGCGTCCTCGGCCGAGCCTTCGTAACCAGGCAGTTCGATCAGCTTGGTGGTGACGAAGCGTCCCGGTTGATAGCCATGAAAGATAATCGAGGCATCGGCCGCGCCATCCATAATCAGGTCCATCTGCGCAGGCGGTGGAGCGATACCCAGCTTAAGCTCTGCGGTGACCTGCCCGTCAGTGGCCTCCTCTACCATTTCGACGAATTTGGGCCACATCTTTGCGTTGATGCCGTGGGTGGGTGGGGCCCAGCTGGAAATTGTCAGGGTGTAGTCAGCCGCAAAAGCAATGGTGCCGGACACCGCCAAGGTTGCAGACGCCAACAATGTGGTGAGCTTGGTGAATTTCATGACCGGGTCTCCTCCTCAAAATCGCAAGTCGTGAATGTGTTAATGGTACGTTTTGTAACTATCAACGACGAGAAATGCTGTTCCGCCCGCTGGCCAAATGGCATTTCCGATCGCCGAGTCACAAACGGCTATAGAATTTATTGACCAACCGTTCGGTTTATGCAAGAAGTTTGTTGTAACTTATGAAAAGCGAACCGGGCATGTCCGACACGATTATTTCGCAGAATATGGGTCAATGGGTTGAAATTACACTCAATCGCCCTGATCGCCTGAACAGTTTCACGGATGAGATGCACTATGCCCTGCGCGCTGCACTTGAGGCCGCGCGTGACGGTGGTGCACGAGCGGTGCTGTTAACCGGCGCGGGGCGCGGGTTCTGCGCAGGGCAGGATTTGGGCGATCGAAACCCTGCCACGATGGAGGGTCCGCCGGATTTGGGCTATACGGTTCGCACCTTCTACGCGCCTTTGGTCCGCCTGATCAGGTCCTTGGAATTACCTGTTGTCTGCGCCGTCAATGGCGTTGCCGCCGGGGCGGGTGCGAATCTCGCCTTGGCTTGTGATGTGGTACTTGCCGCTGACTCCGCCAAGTTTATCCAATCATTTTCCAAAGTGGGCCTGATCCCTGATACCGGCGGCAGTTGGCATCTGCCACGTTTGCTGGGTGAAGCCCGAGCCAAAGGGCTGGCCCTGACTGGGCAACCCCTGCCAGCAAAGCAGGCTGCGGATTGGGGGCTGATCTGGAAAGCAATTCCAGACGCTGAACTAATGACCGAGGCGCGCGCGCTAACGGAACAGTTCGCCAATGGTCCAACGCTGGGACTTGGCCTGACGAAACAGACGATACAGGCGGCTGCCACGAATACCCTGACCGATCATCTCGAGATTGAGGCGGACGCAATGAAAACCTGCGGCGAAAGCGTCGACTATGCCGAGGGCGTTACTGCGTTTCTGGAAAAGCGTGCGCCAGTATTTCGGGGAGAATGAGATGACGCCGAAGGAACGCGCCCAGAAAGCCGCTGCTGCCATGTGGGGGCGGGACAATGCCTCGAAATGGGCAGGCATGGAACTGGTGGAGATGGATGAAGGCGCTGCGACGCTGGCGTTGCAGGTGGCTGACCATCACTGCAACGGGCACGGGATCTGCCATGGCGGCGTGACATTCATGTTGGCCGACAGCGCCTTTGCCTTTGCCTGCAATAGTCGCAACCAGTCCACAGTCGCCCAGCACAATGTGATCAGCTACGTCGCGCCCGCGCGATCCGGTGATCTGCTGACGGCCCGCGCAACGGAACTGAGCCTGACAGGGCGCAGCGGCATCTATGACGTATCCATAACCAACCAAGCCGGACAAAAGATCGCAGAATTTCGGGGCTTTTCCCGCGCGGTCAAAGGCCCGGTGTTTGACGAGACCTGAGATGAGGGGGATGGCATGAAGGATCTTACTCCGAACAAGGCGGATCTTGATCCGATCGAGATCGCCTCGATTGATGAAATCCGCAACCTACAGTTGGATCGGCTGAAATGGTCGCTGCGCCATGCTTATGACAACGTGCCTATGTACCGGCAGCGGTTTGATGAGGCCGGTGTGCATCCTGACGACCTTCAGTCCCTCAGTGATCTGGCACGGTTTCCGTTTACCTACAAAAACGATCTGAGGGAAAACTATCCCTTTGGTCTGTTTGCAGTCCCGCGTGAGCAGATCATTCGTGTTCATGCCTCGTCGGGAACCACGGGCAAGCCAACCGTCGTGGGGTATACGCAAGGCGATATCGATAATTGGGCGGATCTGGTGGCGCGGTCGTTGCGTGCCAGCGGTTTGCGCCGGGGCGACATGGTGCACAACGCCTATGGCTATGGCCTGTTCACCGGCGGCCTGGGCGCGCATTATGGAATCGAACGTCTGGGGGCCACGGTCGTCCCGATGAGCGGTGGGCAGACCGGCAAGCAGGTTGATCTGATCACCGACTTCAAACCAGACGGGATTATGGTAACACCATCCTATATGCTGAACATTCTTGAGCAGTATCACAAGATTGGACTCGATCCGCGCGAAAGTTCCTTGGCTGTCGGCGTCTTTGGCGCTGAACCTTGGACGGATTCGATGCGCTCCGAGGTTGAACAGGCTTTCGATATGCATGCCGTCGATATCTATGGCCTGTCCGAGATCATGGGACCGGGCGTCGCCAATGAGTGCGTCGAAACCAAAGATGGGCCCGTGATCTGGGAAGACCACTTCTACCCCGAAATCATCGACCCGCAGACCGGCGAGGTCATGCCTGATGGTGAGATTGGTGAACTGGTCTTTACCACGCTGACCAAAGAAGGTCTTCCGATGATCCGCTATCGCACCCGTGACCTGACGCGGCTTTTGCCCGGCACGGCGCGGTCGATGCGTCGGATGGAAAAGATCACGGGCCGCTCGGATGACATGATCATTCTGCGGGGTGTCAACGTCTTCCCCAGTCAGATCGAGGAGCAGGTTCTGGCAACCGGCGGTCTGGCGCCCTACTACCAGATCGAACTTTATAAAGCTGGCCGGATGGACGCGATGCGCGTGCATGTCGAAGCAACGCCAGATGCAGCCGATGAGCTGAGCAAAACCGCCGCTGCTCGGATGCTATCTCGTCGGATTAAAGAGGTGGTTGGCATCTCGACCGAGATCGATATAGGCGAGCCGGGCGAGGTTGAACGCTCACAGGGCAAGGCCCGGCGCGTGATTGACAATCGGGACAGCTAAGCGACAGACGGAGGGTCAGGATTTGGCGCGCACGATAGCAAAAGACCACGACCATAAACGAACACGTATCCTGAAATGCGCCGCCCGCGTCTTCGCGCAGGAAGGATTTGATCGGGCGTCAATGTCTCAGCTGGCGCGGGAGTGCGGGATATCCAAGGCCAATATCTATCATTACTACGACAGCAAGGACGCCATTCTGTTTGATATTCTCGACAGTTACCTGCTGCAATTGCGTGACCAGGTTTGCGGCTTGGACCTTGACGGGATGGAACCCGCGGATCGCTTGAAACGGGTGGTGCGGGAAATCCTACTGGCCTATCAAGGCGTGGATGATGAGCATCGCGTGCAAACCAGCGGCATGTCCGCATTGCCCGAAGAGCAGCAGAATCTGCTGCGTGGCTATCAGCGGGATCTGGTGGTGTTCGTCAGCGACATCATCGCCAGCATCTCGCCTGCAACTTTTAAGGATGATGCGGCCAAGCTTCGAGCCACGACCATGTCCGTTTTCGGAATGTTGAACTGGTTCTACATGTGGAATGCCGGGGCGGATGCCAACGCGCGCAGCGATTACGCCGCGTTGGTAAGCAATCTGACATTATCAGGTGTTGATGGCCTTTGAACCCTTGTTGGCACAGAGTTGATTTGGCTCTTCGGTCAGGATGAGGTTCAATAAGGGCGGAGGTTACCCATGCAACGCCCTGATCGTTTCGATAAATTCTATTTCGCCAAAGTAGGACTGGGCGAAGCCTGTGGCTGCGCCGAGCGGGTGATTGACGTTTTTGAGTTCAATCGGAAATGTGGTGCTAAAGCCCAGCAGTCATTGAAGAAAGATCGGCGAAAGCGTCGCACGCTTCGCGGATTGGCCGTGAAGTATGGGTTGCTGAGCCGTAAACGCCAACTTTGAAAGCTAGGGTACTTTAAGTCCCAGCTTTTCGATCTGTTCGGTCGCTTTTACTGTCCACTGATCTTTCATCTCAATCCCGGTTAATTGCCGCAGCCCCAGCTTGCGGAGCGTTTCGGTTTTCTCGGCTGTGCCTGCCCCAAAACTTGCCGCGACCCGGGGCCACCAATAGTCGACCGACGCTTGCATTTCTGCAGCCTTTCCCTGTTCGATCAGCTTGCCCGCACCCTCAAGCGCAAGCTCCCCATGGCGCGCCTCGATCGGGGAAATCCCGCGGAAGGCCTCGGCCAGAGGCTGATAGGATATCTGCGAAAACTGGGCGAGTTGGACGTCAACCGCCTGGCTCATCAGCAGGTTCATAACCACGGCATCTTCCCATCCTTCGATCGGATAGTTGAATACAGCAAGGCGCATGTCGTGTTCGGACCGCGTAGCCCCGATATCCGCATCACGATCCAGACGTGTGGTCCAGGGATGGTGATTTGCATAGCGGTCAGTGTTGGCTCCGAACTCGCCCATGATTTTCAGGACACGATCTGCGTTGTCGGTCTTTTCCAGCACAATCTTGGCCGCCGCGATGCGTTCCTTGATGCCCGGGCCCAGATTTATGATGTCGGCAAAGCCCGCTGCGCCGGCCAGTTCGCTGTCCACGAAGGTCGCCATCAGTTTCATGAGCTCTGCACGATAGCGCGGAGGCACGTTGGTTGGATTACTCAGGACACCACCCGCTGCCAAATAGCTCTCGATTGTCATGTCTTCAGCCATCATTCCCTCCGTCTACTGATCGTAGTCCACGACAACGGTGTCGGTCATCGGATAGGCCTGACAGCTCAGGACGTATCCTTTCTCGACTTCGTAGTCTTCCAATGCGTGATTGGCGACCATCTCGACCTCGCCCTCAAGCACTCGGCAGCGGCAGGTTGAACAGACCCCGGCCTTACAGGCGTAAGGCGCGTCCATCGCATTCTCCAACGCGGCATCGAGAATCGATTGATCCTTCGGCATGGTGATCGTTTGCGTTGCCCCGTCCATGGTGATTGATGTTTTGGTCTGGTTGTCCTGAGATGCCGTGTCCGCCCCGCTCACTTTGCGCTTGACCCGACCGGGTTGAGCGCTGGCGAAGAGTTCAAACTTGATCTGCCCGTCGTTCAGCCCATGCGCCCGCAGGGCTGAGGCAATGCCCAGCATCATCGGCTCGGGGCCGCAGATAAAAGCCGTGTCGACGTTCTGAATATCGATCCAGTGTTCAAAAAGTTCGGCACATTTGTCTTGCGTGACCAGACCTGTAAAAAGCTCGATTTCCTGCGCGTCTGTTTCCAGAATATGGATCACGTTCAGACGCCCCATATAGAGGTTCTTGAGGTCCTCAAGCTCCTCTCGGAACATGATCGTGTTCACGCCCTTGTTGGCATATACCAATGTGAACCGCGAATGTGGTTCTCGGGCAAGCGTCGTCTTCAGGATCGAGAGAACCGGCGTGATGCCCGACCCACCCGCAAAGCCCAGATAATGCTTTTCGGCGGAGGGATCGATTGCGGTGTAAAAGCTGCCCATCGGCGGCATCGCCTGCACCGTATCGCCCACCTTTAGATCGGAGTTGGCCCAGGTCGAGAATGCGCCGCCATCCACGCGCTTGATCCCCACCTGCAGAATGCCCTCATCCTTACCAGCGCAGATCGAATAGGACCGGCGCAGTTCTTCTCCGTTGAAATCGCGGCGGAAGGTCAGGTACTGGCCTTGGGTAAAGTCGAATTCATCGGCTGAACCGTTTACAGGTTTCAACGTCACGACCACCGCATCGCGGATGGTTTTGTGAACATCGGTAACTTCCAGATCATGAAAGCGTGCCATCCGGTGATCCTCCCTCAGATGCACTTGAAATAGTCAAAAGGTTCCAGGCAGTCGGTGCAGCGCCAATGGGCCTTGCAAGGGGTCGAGCCAAACTGGCTGACCTTTTCAACCGCCTTGCTACCGCAATGTGGGCAGCATTCAGGTCCACCTGCAGGCTGCGGCGGGGCGATGCCGTAATCCTCGAGCCGAGCACGGCCCTTGTCGCTGAGCCAATCGGTGGTCCAAGCCGGTGCGATACTTGTCTCGATCCGCAGATCGTCGATTCCATGATCACGCAGCGCAGTTTCGATATCCATGCTGATGACCGAGGTCGCCGGGCAGCCCGAATAGGTCGGCGTGACGGTAACCGTCAGAGTGTCTTCATCCCATCGCACATCGCGTACAATGCCCAGATCGACGACCGAGATCACCGGAATCTCAGGGTCTGGTACAGCGTCCAGCCATTCCCAAACCTGATCCGTTGAAGCCCGCATTGATCCTTACCACTTCGCGCCGGGATAGGCGCGCTGCAGCCACTGCATCTGTGTCAGAAGATGTCCTAGATGCTCGGTATGCATGCGACCATCGCGCCCGCCCTTATGGGCAAAGCGGCTTTCGGGAATGGTTAGAGTCGCCTCGGACAGCACACGCTCGATCAGAGCGTCATATTCTGCGCGCAGATCTGCCGGGTTCGGGGCAATCCTCGCCGCAACCATTTCTGCATCAACATCGTCACTGGCAAACATCTCGCCGACATATGGCCAGAGATAGTCCAGCGCCTCTTGCATGCGGGCATGACTTTCCTCGGTCCCGTCGCCGAGGCCCACAACCGTGTCGCCCGAGCGTTCGAGGTGGTAGGTAACCTCTTTGCTGGTCTTGGCGGCAATCGCCGCGACCCGGTCGTCAGAGGATGTCATCAGACGCCCCAGCATGATCGAATGCCAAGCATCAAACAGGAACTGACGCATCAGCGTGCGGCCGAAGTCGCCGTTCGGCACTTCGACCAGCAGCACATTGCGGAAATCCCAGGCGTCGCGCAGAAAGGCCAGATCATCGGCGGATTTGCCGCCGTCGATCTCACCCGCAAGACCCAGCCACATCTGAGTCTGACCGATCAGGTCCAGCGCGGTATTGGCCAGCGCGATGTCTTCCTCCAGCACAGGCGCATGGCCGCACCATTCGCTGACGCGATGGCCGAGGATCAAGGTATTGTCCCCCATCCGAAGCAGAAACTGCAGCAAAGCGTCATTGGAAACCGGAACACTCATTACATCGCCCCCACTTCTTCGGGAATATCGAAGAAGGTTGGATGGCGGTACACTTTGCTTTCGCTGGGCTCGTACAGCGGACCTTTGTCGCTGGGCGATGAGGCCGAGATGTTGTTGGCCTCAACCACCCAGATCGAAACGCCTTCGTTGCGGCGCGTGTAGACATCGCGCGCGTTCTTGATCGCCATTTCCGCGTCCGGGGCGTGTAACGACCCAACATGGCGGTGGCTCATGCCATGTTGTCCGCGGATGAAGATTTCCCACAGGGGCCATTCGTTGTTCATTTGGTATCCTCCTCAGGGCAGTCTTATTCTGCAGCCAGATTTGCGGCGCGTTTCTTGCGGGCATGAGCCAGCAGCCCGTCGCGAACCCATTTACCGTCGTCCCACGCCTTGTTACGCGCGGCCAGCCGGTCGACATTGCAGGGGCCGTTGCCCTTGATCACATCGAAAAACTCGGACCAGTCCGGGTCGGTGTAATCATAATGGCCCCGTTCTTCGTTCCATTTCAGGTCCGGGTCAGGGATACTCAGACCCAGATATTCGGCCTGAGGCACGGTCTGATCCACGAATTTCTGGCGCAGCTCGTCATTGGTGTTGATCTTGATCTTCCACGCCATGGATTGCGCCGAATGCACGCTTTCCTTGTCCGACGGCCCGAACATCATCAGCGACGGGTACCACAGTCGATTTATTGCATCCTGCGCCATCTTACGCTGTTCTGGCGTACCCTCTGCCATCTTGCGGATCGCATCATAGCCCTGGCGCTGGTGAAAGCTCTCTTCTTTGCAGATGCGGATCATTGCGCGCGAGTATGGTCCGAAGGATGTCCGCTGCAGCGGAACCTGGTTCATGATCGCAGCGCCATCGACCAGCCATCCGACCGCGCCTATATCGGCCCAGTTCAGTGTCGGGTAGTTGAAGATCGACGAATACTTCATGCGCCCGTCCAGCAGCATCTCGGTGATCTCATCCCGGCTGACACCCAGCGTTTCTGCCGCGCAATAGAGATACAGCCCATGCCCGGCCTCATCCTGCACCTTGGCCAGCAGGATCGCCTTGCGCTCCAGCGTTGGCGCTCGGGTGATCCAGTTTCCTTCGGGCAGCTGGCCTACGATTTCAGAATGTGCGTGCTGGCCAATTTGACGGATCAGTGTCGCGCGATAGTCGTCGGGCATCCAATCCTTGGGCTCGATCTTGATATCGGCGTCGATCTTGTCCTGAAACGCGCGCTCCTGCTCGGTCATCTCCTCGCGGGATTTCACGCCTGTTCCGGCTGTTTTGATCATCTGAGCGTACATGTGAGGTCTCCTCCCTTACACACGTTCAAGAATAAGTGCGGCACCCTGCCCTACCCCGACACACATGGTACAGAGCGCGTAGCGGCCTCCGGTGCGGCGCAGTTGATAGGCAGCAGTCATCACTAGCCGCGCACCGCTCATTCCAAGCGGGTGGCCAATGGCGATTGCCCCGCCATTTGGGTTCACATGCGGCGCATCATCAGGCACCCCGAGTTCGCGCAGCGTGGCTAGGCCCTGCGAGGCAAACGCCTCGTTCAATTCTATCACATCCATCTGATCGATGCTGAGCCCAGCCCGTGCAAGCACCTTACGGCTGGCTGGAACCGGGCCGATGCCCATCACGCGCGGCTCCACTCCAGCAACGGACATGCCAACCACACGGGCAATCGGGGTCAGGTCGTTCTTTGCCGCAGCAGTTTCATTTGCCATCAGGATCGCCGCCGCGCCGTCGTTAACACCCGAGGCGTTTCCAGCGGTCACAGTCTTGTCCAGACCGTTGATGCCCTTTAGGCCAGACAGTTTCTCTGCTGTAGTCCCCGGTCGCGGATGCTCGTCCGTATCGACCACCACCGGGTCACCTTTGCGCTGGGGGATTGTGACCGGGGTGATCTCCTCCTGAAACACCCCGGTCTGGTGCGCCGCGGCCCAGCGGGCCTGGCTGCGTTCGGCAAACGCGTCCTGATCGGAGCGACTGATACCATAAGCTTCCGCTACGTTATCCGCTGTTTCGGGCATCGAGTCGATACCAAATTCCTTTTCCATTTTCGGGTTCACAAAGCGCCAGCCGATCGTGGTGTCGTAAACGGCATTGGCACGAGTAAAGGCGGATGTTGCCTTGGGCATCACAAATGGCGCACGCGACATGCTTTCGACCCCACCCGCGATCGCCATGTCATAATCCCCAGCCTTGATGGCGCGCGCAGCCATGCCCACCGCATCCATGCCAGACGCGCAGAGCCGATTGATTGTCGTTCCCGGTACATCCACCGGCAGCCCTGCCAGCAACGCCGCCATCCGCGCCACATTGCGGTTGCTTTCACCGGCTTGGTTCGCATCGCCATAAATCACGTCGTCCAGACTGGACCAATCCACCTGTGGGTTACGCGCGACAAGCGAAGCGATTGGCAGGGCGGCAAGATCATCTGTGCGCACCTGGCTTAGTCCACCACCATATCGTCCGATCGGGGTGCGCTGGGCGTCGCAGATAAAGGCGTCCATAGGTCGATTACTCCGAATTTGAATTCACATCATTAAGTGACCGATAGGTCGGTTAATAAGCCTCTCATCGATTCGCAGCAAGCATTATGTTACTTCAACTACGTTTTCTTGATTTTTCCGTAACGCATTGACTCGCTGCGAGTAACTTGGTCGTGTGAAACGTAGTCTTTGCCGGCTTACCATCTGCGCCGATGCCGTCTCAGACCTTTGATAAGGGTTCCTTCAACACAAAATTTGACAAATCGAAAACGTACTTAGACCGCTTCGAATAGGCAGTTTGAAATGTTGCCATTCTGAGATTGGAGTTCCGGTAAACGTTTGTATCTGATGCAGACATCGCACCAGATTGTCTGGTTGCGACCTATAGCGTTTAATGAATGACACTTAACAACTTTCGTCGCAAAAGCCGCCTTCAGTCATCGACAATCATCAAGTTAACTTTGAAAAGAAGCGTTGAATGCTCAATGCACAGAAGCCGAGACGACATCCATCATTCGCAGCTGTCTATCGGAGATCAAGTTGATCCCGTTAGAACGGAAGTATGCGATTAAACTTGTCGAGGAACTGTCGGTGTATTTGCGTTGGTTGAGATTCAAAACGAACAAAGCCGCCCTGCGGCGGTCTGTTCGGTGCTTTGTTCGACCCAATTGCTTGCGGGAGGGCGCAACCACCGATGCCGAACGCAACTGAAATGCCAGGTATAGGCGGTGATTACAACGGATCGTCGCAACACGTGCGTTGAACCGTTTTGCTGGCGGTTGCTTTTTTGCATTTCAGCATTCCAAGTGCGAGCACAAAACAATGACACGGAAGTTAACAACCTATTCGTAGAAGCGGTAGAGCTTTACCGGCAGTTAAAAAAGTGTCTGGAAACGTCAAGTTAGAGGCATACAAAAAAGTCCGGAGTCTCTTCGAGAAGATTCTGAGCGACTGTACTGAATTAAAGCCTGCAAGAGGAGCGGCCCGGGAGGGTCACCATTGCCAGCCTTCCCAACTCCAGACCGAAAGGATGGAACGATTTGAAACGCGAAATTGTTCGGGGTTTTCAGGTCAGATACGATAACGGCACGGGGGCGAATGAAACCGCAGCGGACGCTGCATTTTGCGCGCATCTTGCGTGGCGGCTATGATGCCGCTGAACCCAATCAATTCTTAGAGCAAAGAGGCTGGACGCTTTTAAATGCTTTCAAAGCGATCGTGCTCTTGTCGGTGATGTGACCGCTTCTATCACTTGACGAAGCACACTATGGGCCTAGCTCTGCGCATTTGTTTGGCACACGAGACCAAGCAATTTGGAAAGCTCAACACACCACGCATGGTCTAGCCCAAAATCATAGTTCTCGGCCTAGCGGCACGAGACGAGGCTGAGCTTCGCGTTATTGCCGAATAAATCACCATAATTTTTACATCTGATGCTGTGTTTGGCAGTTTACTTGGTTTAGTTGCTAAGAATGAAGCTTCCGGCGAAAACAAAGTGCCCAAGCGGCAACTGTACGTCGCACTGCTACAAATCCAGTGCAGCGAATGCTGAATTGTGCTAACCTTACACCGCTATAGCGGTTTGCTCATTGCGTGAACGTTTTGCCGTTCAAGCGCACTCAGCTGATAGCTGTTGTTTTTAAGTCTTTGCTTTTTTGTCGTTAAGTTTTTCCGGGAGGGTTTTATGATCAGTAGTCTTTGCGCAGCCTTTTTTAGCAAGGCTCGTTACGGAACTCCGATGTGTTTATTGGTTTCATTGTCCATTGCGACGGATGTTCGCGGTCAGGACAACGAAATCGTGACGGTGCCAAGTGTTTTCTACAGCTATCTGTCCGAGGAAAAAGATTCTGAAGGTAACCACATAAAGAAGTTTTTTGACCTAAAAGAGCTTTCCGACCAAATAAGCGAGTTGGGCCTAAGCTCCGAGTCCGCACTTGCGATAAATGCTTCGGAGGAGGATGGTTATAGATCATTGAACGAAGATGCTTTTATCAATGCTCTGAGACAAAGTGATAACCCTGGGTTGGAAGCACTTGGTGACTCACTCGGGTATTTTGAAGATGAAGAACTGAACGGTGGTGGAGTGCAAGCCGCGGCAGCGATAGAAATGCTAACAGTTTCTGACATCGGCGCAGAAAAGTGTAAGGCGCTTCCGCCTGCCCCACCAGATCTGGGCAATCCAAATAACAAATGGGAAATCTACAAAACGGCTATTTTGGGTCGCAGTTCCATGACTGCCGTCCAGTACGCTTTTGATCAAGACGCGAACGAGGGCCTTGGTCGTGGCCAATTCGACATAAGAACCACCAAGTTTGTCCTATGTCGTAATCTACTTACGAACGACATAGAGGGCATCCCAATCAATGTGCGGTGGGTATTCAATGTGAATGGCCAAAGCCTGAAAGTCGAAGAATCAGGCGGCTTTTCAAACCCGCCGCCCAATGGTGGTTCGTATCAGCAGCGATTTATTGCAAGAGGAACGGGAATTCAGCTTGTACTTATGCAAATTGACGGCACGGCGCTGCCGCCCAACAACCCTGCATACCTGATTGTAGGGAATGCCTGTATCGACATTTGGTTCGTGGATAAGGTTAATGGTTTTGACATTTCCGTGCCGGCGTCGCTGCCAAACGCAGGTGTGTTTTGTGCGGGCGGCTATTGCAAGGGCGTTCCACCGGGTTTGGATGCGACGCGATAGGTCAATTCTTCTCGCACGCCAAAATTGAGGCATCGATAAAAACGAGATGCGCTTATGTGAGCGCAGCGAATGGCGCTTTGGGCTTTGTGACCTGCGGTAGTGATCGCGACTTACGCCGTAAATCAAGAGAACTGGCGACTAGTTCATGTTGACAAATGGCGACGCCAAAGTCGGTTGGACTCAATGTCTATGAATCCGAGGAAGCTCTCTGCGGTCTTGTGGTAGCGGGTCGCAACACGTCGAGCGTTTTTGAGCCTGTAAAAGCAGCGCGAGACCCGATTTCGCGGCCGGTAGAGTGAACGGTCGACACCAACGCGCATCTATATGATTTTCAGCATCGGTATCTGGGTCATCACATCTCGATTATTCATCTGTCTACGTGTTTTGTCAGCATCATAGCCGCGATCAGCTATCAACACGCGCGGCTAAGGCAGATTGTCTACCTTTACCAAATCGAAACCACGATAATCAGATGTCCAACCCGGTGTGATATCGGTCCTCATATGCAGGCCGTGTGCGTTTTCGAGCAGGTGTGGGTCACACGCCCATTCTGAAAGAGAACATGCGAGCAGGTCTGGACCTTCCTACTCGCGTTCTTTCCTTCGATCAGAATGATCGCCTGCGGATCTGCTACACCGGCTCCCAGTTTCTTGAAGTCCGGCATGGGTTCACAGACGCCTCTGCGTTGCGTGCATTTCAAAGCCAGATGAAGGACGACCAAGCGAGAAAAGCCCCGCACAGGACCCTTCACGTGCGTAGTTATATCCAGCTTTCTACGGGACATCGCTGGTGGAGCCTTCGACATGGAAGTTCATGCCGGCTCGCCTAAAAGGGCAAATGCAACGTTCGCGAAGTAGAAAAAACGGCGCCGGCTGAAACACGCAACGCGCGACAGGGTCGCCAAACTCACCGCTCTGTCAGCGCGTGTTCACGATGGGCGGTTTTGAACAACGACCGAGGCAATAGTGGACACCGGCC
Organism: Ruegeria sp. B11; assembly: GCF_056539785.1. NCBI lineage: Bacteria > Pseudomonadati > Pseudomonadota > Alphaproteobacteria > Rhodobacterales > Roseobacteraceae > Ruegeria > Ruegeria sp. B11. The sequence continues at coordinate 1,538,360 of NZ_JBQFVO010000001.1, forward strand.
GCGGCGTTGGGTTTTAGTGTCATTGGTACGCCCGTTTCCTCCGGGAACATCATGTCAATACAGGCGGTCCCGTTATCCGCAAAGATCAGGGGGATACGATTCAGACTTCCGGGTGGAACTGTGCTTTGATCGAATTTTTTCCATTTTGCGCGGCCCTTGCCAAGCTCCCAATTCGCTTCCCAATAGTTGACGATTTTGATGTCCTGTTTCGCGGCATAAAGCTTGTATTCGAACGGCTCCGCCATGGCAGCGCTGACCTTCAGTTCTGTCGCATCAAAGGCTTTGTGAAATACACCTTTTATCGCGTCTTCTATAGTTTTTTTGTCGACCCTGGCGTTCCCGGCCTCGACGTGGAAGTACTGGTAACGAACTGCTGGCGTCAGCCTTCCCGCACGCGAGACTGCGGTTCGCATCAGGACACAGAGACGAAGGTCGCCGCTTGATTTTGCATACGGACCATCTGCGCCGCCCGAATAATAATACCCGGCGAGCCTAGAGTCGTGCAGACATTTGTCCAATATCTGCCCCTTGACCGAAACTGTCCTTGTGCCGAACAGGTTCCTGTTGTTCGCAACCCTTACAACCGGCTCGGTTGCGACCCCGGAAAATCCGCCGTAGTCACGGACAACCGACGCACGGTTAATGGCAGGACAAAACTCCTGCTGGGGATCGCAAGGGGGCTCACTGAGCTGCGACAGGAGCCTTTTGAAATCCGCTTCCGTGAACTCTTTCACTGGCTTGGGCGGGTCTTCCAGATTCTTGTTAGGAGATACTCCGCCCGCGACCACCTTCTGGTCGGGCAGGTTGATCGTGTTGAATGATGATCCCTTCTCGTCTTCCACTACATAGGAACAACCGGAAAAAAGAGCGACAATGCAAGTTAACAGCAACATACTTAAACTGGGTCTTTTCATAATTTACTCCGACAACAAAATTCGAGTAATGCCAGAACCGTAGCACGTTCGGTTTAAAAAATCTAAGAATTCCCCCGGTTTGCGGGAAAATGTGGACTGTGAACGGGATTTCGGGTTGCAGGGTGCAGCGTGGTCAAACGGCGGGATGGGCCTTAATCTTCTTTTCGATTGTATCGGTCAGCCGTTCATGGAACCTGATGGAGGAGACCGCAAGAATCTCACGGGCTTTGGACATTTCCACGGCGGCTTCTTCCGGATCGCCCTGATGGAGCAAGGCATCCGCAAGCAGGCTGTGCGAGAAGGCAACGATCTGACCCGATCCTGTCTCCACATATTTTTCAAGCCCGTCCCGTAGGGTCTTGACACCCGTTGCTTCGCCACATCTGGTCTCGGCCCATCCCACAAGTACGGCGGACCAGTGTTCCCAATACTTGAATTTCTTTCTTTTGCTGGTTTCGTACGCTTCCTTGGCAAATTCTAGACAGGGTGCGGGCTCACCGTAGGTACAGTAAATGGACGCGATAATGCTCAACGCGTAGCAGCGGGAGAATTCGCTGCGTTCGGCGCGGGTTTTGGCTATCGCCTGCTCCAGTTCCGAGCGCACCTTGTCATCTTCAGGGTCCTGCAGAGTACGTGCCCAGCAGCGCATCACCATATCGACAATTTCCGTATCCGCTGGATAGAATCGGTTGATTTCGCTCAAGTCGCACTGGGCGCGATGTTCAATTGCACGGTCCAGATGAGAAATCGCCTGGTCGAATTCGCCCCTAAGCAGCGAAGCCAAGCCGCTATTGTGTTCGCTTAAGGTGTGCAAAGCGGCATTGGGGTCATCGGCCAGCATGTCAGTCATTTGTTCGCAATACGGCCAGGCGGCATCGGGGCGGCCACCGATCAAGTGTTCACCTATGAGCTGGTGGAGGTTGGTAAAAGCCACTTCGTGATCGCCACTTTTCTCGTTAAGCGCGATCAGCTTTTCCAGATTTCTTGTGATGTCGGGCGAGCCCCAGCTGCGCATTTCAAGGGCGACGGCGAGAGACTGGCGCAATTTGATCTCGATCTGGTCGGACGTTTCGTGGTGCTCAAGCCTGTCGTGCGCCTCGATCGCGGCGCTCATCTGGGCAATTGCTTCGTTGCTGGCATAGTTGCGCAGGCTCAGCTTGGCAGCTTCGTGCCACCGATCCCGCGCAGCGTCGAATTGTTCCGCCTTTTTGTAGTGTAGCGCCAGAATTTCGGGCTGACGTGCGCAAAGGTTCGCAAAACGCGCTACCATGGTTTCGGCAATGCGGAGGTGAAGACTCCTTGCCTGTTGTGGTAAGATCGCCTCGTAGGCGACATCGCTGATCAGGGCATGGCGGAAAGAAAAACTGCTTTCGCCTCCTTCAAATTTCTCCACCATGGTCTGTGCGCGTGCGAGGTTTTGAAGCTCTGACAGGATTTCATCGACCGGTCGCCCAGCAACGGCGGCGACGAGATCACTCGTAAAGCCCTGTCCCAGAGCGGCACAAATTGAAATCGTGTCCGGTGCGACGCTCAGATGGTCGAGCCGGACCCGGAGCAGGTCCTTCAAGTTCGACGGGAATAGTGTTTCTTGTTTCAAATGGCCGTCCGGCTGGATTGAACCCGCGGAGCGGGCCAGCATACTCACCATTTCCTCAACAAAGAGCGGTACGCCTTCCGAGCGGGTGATGATGGTTTCCATAAGCCCGTTCAGTGCCATTCCGTCGCTCATCAGTGCTTCGAGTAGCTGTGCTGTTTCGCGCGTGCCCAAACTGGGCAACGACAATGTGGTGACCTTGGGCAGGTTCGACCACCTTGGTGTGTATTCAGGGCGGTAGGTGCCCAGTACCATGACCCGCAGATTGCCGATTCGCTCCAGCAGGTTGTTGAGCAACTCTTCGGAAGAGGGATCGATCCATTGCAGGTCTTCGAAGAGGATAAAGACAGGTTTTTTGAGCGAGGCGCGTTCGACGTAGTTTTGCAGGATCTCAAAAGTGCGCGTTTTAATCTCTTCGGGCGCCACAGGCGGGCGTTGCTCCGGCGCACCGAAAGAAAGCAGGTTGGAAAACAGTGAGGTCACTTCGTCGGAGGCGTTGCCGCGCTCTTCCAGAAACGTTTTCAGTTTGGATTCACGCTCTTTGAGAGTGTCGTTTTCCTTAAGGCCGACAGCATTGATGATATGTGACTTTATTGGAAAGAACGAGCTGTTTTCATGGTAGGGTGAGCACTGGAAGCTGAGCCTCTGGCCCATGGGGAGAACGAGCGTTTGCTGTATTTCCTCTGCTAGACGCGACTTTCCGAGCCCCGCCTCGCCAGAGAGAAATATTGCCTGTCCTTCGCCACGGCAGGCGGCGTTCCAGCGTCTGCGCAGCAAGTTGAATTCGCCTTCACGTCCAATCAGGGGGGTTAGCGCGCCGTGCATCCGCTTCTCGAAGCGTAGCTCTGTCTTTCGAGATTCTTTGACCAGCCAAACACTTACAGGGCGCGAAAATCCTTTCAGTTGGTGTTTGCCGATCGAAGTGCAGCGGAAGTTGTACCCCAAAAGCCGCCGCGTTCGCCCAGATATGGCAATTTGCCCAGGATCGGCCAGCGCCTGAAGGCGGGCGGCGAGGTTGGGGATATCCCCCAGCACGAAACTGTCGACCTGTTGTGTGCCGTGCATAATATCTTCGAGCAGAACATCGCCGGTCGCTATGCCAATGCGCACGGACAGTTTTTCTAGCGGGGGAACAGGGATCACGCTCACTTTTTCGATGATTGCAAGTGCCGTGAGCACTGCGCGCTCTGCATCATCTTCGTTGGCTACCGGGTGACCGAAGTAGGCAACCACCCCGTCACCGACGAATTGAGCGACATAGCCGAAATTCTCTTTGATCGCTTCAGCACAGAGGTTCTGAAAGGCCTTGAGCGAGTCTCGATACTGCTCGATCCCCAGTTCCTGCACGAGCCCTGTCGAGTTGACCAAATCAACGAACATGATCGTCATCTGACGCAACTCGCCGATGGACCTTCGCGGCCGTTCTGTCGCGATTTCGAAGGCGGAGGCGGATTCCTGAAAACCGGCAACGTCGGGGTCTTCCCTCTCCTCCGGCAGCGCCCTCATCGCTTTGAGAAGTCGTTTGCTATCGCCAAGCGCGATGCCAAGGCTTGCGAAATCCTGCTCAGAAAGCTCTCCGATGACGTCTAAATCAATGGAATTGGCTTCCATCACGTCGAGGTATTTTTCCAACTTCAGAGATTCGAGCCATGACTTTAATGTAAGCATCGGCAACGGGCCCTTCAATTCTCTACGGTTCTGGCAGGCCGGTTAACGCGAAGCCAATCCCGGATTAATGAAGCCAACAAGAACTCGCGCCAAATGTCAAAGGATGTGCGCTGTTTGTGCCGGAAGCACAACTACTACTTGAAGGCGCAGTTGCCGAACGGGTTAGACGTCGGTTGAAAGAAGACGCGATCCGGGATTTGAAGATCAACGACCACGACATGGTAAAAGAAGTCCGCGAACGCGTGAGCCATGGCTACCGTATCCAGCACAGTCGCGGTCTTTGAACACGGTGCGGATTCAGCAAGATCTTCATGTTCAAACGCAATCCCGATCAAACGATAAGAGAGAAGATCACCGTAATGCTGTCCGGTGCGGTCAAGCGGGGCTGGGACTGAACCTGTTGTCAGTTGCGCAGAAGAGATCGGGGCCGGGTTGACACGTATCGGCGTTAACCGACCGGAGTGGCCTCGTCGCTTGTCAGAGAGAGGAGGTATCCAGGCACTCACCCGGCACCCTTGCGCTTGAGACTATCACGTCCGGATAACCACCCAAAGTCAAAACAGACAAAATTTAAATAACTTCATTGAGTTAAACGTGTAGAAGTCGGGCCTGATCTCAGTAGTGGTAACCGTGAGGTAACCACGCCGTGCTGCCCTTGACAGGCAAGCAACGGCTCACAGGTTAAGAGTACTATCAACCCACCAGCCGTGATGGCTGGGCCGCAATCATTGGGAGGAAATAGGACGACTCATCGTCCTTGACACACTCGATGGCAATGATCCTGATCTCGTTTGCGCGATCCGTCATCTCAAGCGAAAACGACATCCATCATTCGCAGCTGTCTATCGGAGATCAGGTTGATCCCAGATGATGGAAAGTATGCGATTGAACTTGTTGGAGAGTTGGCAGGTTTGCTTGCGTTGGGAGCATCTCAGAACGAACAAAGCCGCCCTGAGGCGGCTCGTCTGACACTGCGTTCGACTGTAATGGTTGCGGGAGCAGGATTTGAACCTGCGACCTTCAGGTTATGAGCCTGACGAGCTACCGGGCTGCTCCATCCCGCGACACTTTAAGTGAC